>CAWCQH010000003.1:0-543825 GCA_963797585.1 uncultured Acidobacteriota bacterium | reverse complement strand
CTTGGCCTGATCCTTGCCCAGATCGAAGACGACGATTTCGTAGGGCGCGCGCGCGCCGCGCACGTAGAACTGGATCGGCTCACCGACGGTCTTATCTTTCTTCTCGATGTTCTTGTCGTCCGCTACCACGTCCACCGTGTACTTATAGTGTTTCGTGTCGGTCTTGCGGAGAAGCACCTGGATCGGGCCGACGTGCTGCGGGATCTTTTCCTTCTTCAGAGAGAACTCGAAGATGTCGCGTTCTCCGAGGCGCTTGAGCTCTTCCACCTCATCGTGATTGCGGGCAATCAGGCCGCTCTGCACGCCCAGATCGCCGACGGTGCTTTGCAGCTTGCTTTTGGTGGATTCGAGATCGGCCTTGGTGGCAGCCACGTCGCTCTTGGTGGTGCTGATTTCGGTGGTCACTTGCCCGAACTTCGTGGTGGTATCGGCCTGCACGGCGCCGATCTGCTGGCGAAGCTGCTCGTCGCTTTGCAGCTGGTCTTTCTTGATGGATTGCGCGAGGCCGCGGGCGCGGGCGAGTTCGTCCTGGGTGAGGCCGAGCTTCTGGCTGGTCACGTCCAGCTTGGCCTGTAACTCGGCGATGCGCGCATTGGTCTTGGCGAATTCCGCGTCAACCGCCTGGGCCTTCTTGTCGGCGGCGTCCAGAGCGGCGCGGGCGGACTGGCGGTCGTTATAGTTGGTGTAAAACAAATATCCGACCAGCGCGAACGCGACCACGAACAGCAGAAGAACCCAGCGCGGCAAGGAGGATGATTCCACGATTTGGGGTTCAGCGGGAATATTCGGATTCGGAGTCAAACTCATGCGAGCCTCCCTCAGAGATGCACGGCCGTTAGATTGGATTATGGCCGAGGCGGCGCGAGTTGTCTATCGCCTGCCGCCCGCGAGCCGTTTTTTGGGCAGGCTTGGTGCCAAGATGTTCTGTGCGGCCGCCATGGCAACAAGGCCCATGCCGGGCGTTGCCGACAGCAACGGTTTTGGTTATGCTGTCGCCCATTGCCGGGGAGGCGTTTTATGATCTGTCCACAGTGCCGCAGCGCCGATTGCTTCCGCTCGCATCGTTCTGGAATGATAGATTTCGCGTTCACGCTCCTGGGGTGCCGCCCGTGGCGCTGCCACACGTGCGACCGAAGGTTCTACTCCTGGCGGGTCGCACTGAGCTTTTCCCGTTTCGCCCACTGTCCCCGATGCGGAAATTTCGATCTCGAGCGTATTTCCCGCGACCGGGTGGAAGATGGGACGATGATGTTTGCCAAGCGCTTCCTGCGCTTCCCCGCTTACCGGTGCGATCCTTGCCGGGAACGGTTCTTCAGCATCCGGCCAGTCCGAAAAATTCTTCCCTCCATGGCACCAGGAGCAGAGAGCAAAGACCCCGTGACGGTGGGTGGCGGAAACTAATCCTTTGCCGTCGATCTGTCTGCCTGTTGTTTCGCGCTGCCCGATTGCCCCGCAGTAAATTTCCGCTAGTCACGCAGAATTAACATTCCAGTCATAGGTGGTTCAAGAGGCATGGATTACTTTGCCTGCTCTGATTCGCATGCCCCGGGTGGATCGTGGCGGAATCGGATCATCGATCATCCCAAACACGTTCTTGCGACCTGAAGGCGGAGGCAGTTTCCCGAGCTAGCACTGGAGTGTCACTTTCGACGAGAGAAGTTAGCCTCGGTCGATCCCCCAGTTCCTGCCGGGAGTGTGTGAAGTCAAAGTGGAAGCAACGACGGAAGTAGTGCAGAGCTAATCTCAAGGAGGAATGAATGCGAGCAATCGTAGTAGGAGCGATGGTCCTCGGCTTCGTCGTATCTCCGGCCCTGGCCCGTCCCGCAGGGGCGGGGGACAAGGCTGCGACAACCCCAGCGGCCACAAGCGGTGCGTCGGCCGCGAACACGCCGGTCGAGCCGGCGGCTGCGTCAAAGAGCGACTCTCCCGCGAAGCCTGCGGAATCCAGTATGGAAAACGAGCTCCAGGAACTCCGGGATCTGATCGAGGCGCAATCCAAGCAGATTCAAGTGCAGAGCGAAGCGCTCAAGGAACAGCAGCAACAGATGCAGACGCTGGAGAGCCAGCTGAAGATTTCGAGTTCGGCGCCAGCCAATGCCAGCATCGCAGCGGCGCCGGCGGCGACTGCATTTTCGCCGTCATCGCCCGCGTTGACCCCCAATCCCATTTCGTCCAACGTGGCTTCGAACTCACCCGCGGGCGCCCAAAAGCCGGCGGACGACGAGCCCCAGTCGCTTCGCTTCAAGGGGATCACGATCACGCCCGGCGGCTACATGGCAGCTGAAACCGTGTGGCGCAATCGTGCGATCGGTTCCGGCATCAACTCGGACTTTAAGGGTGTGCCACTGCCGGGTCAAAGCCAAAGCCATCTGACAGAGTTCAATGCTTCCGGCCGGCAGTCGCGTATCGCTATGCTGGCACAAGGCAAGTTGAAGGACGTGACGATCGGCGGCTACTACGAAATGGACTTCTTGTCCGCCGGTGTGACCTCCAACGACAACCAGAGCAACAGCTATACCCTCCGGCAGCGTCAGTTCTGGGGACAGGCTAAGTTCAACAGCGGCTGGACCGTCACCGGTGGCCAGATGTGGAGCTTGGTAACAGAGACGAAGAACGGCGCCGATAACCGCACCGAAGCAACCACGCAGACCATCGACGCGCAATATAATGCGGGCTTCAGCTGGGCGCGTCAGTATGGCTTCCGCGTTGCCAAGAGCTTTGGGAGCAACTTCTGGCTGGTGGGGGCGGTGGAAGAAGCTCAGACCACGCTCACGGTTCACGGTAACGCGACGGCTCAAGCCGCCGCCACGAATCTGTGCACCAACGCCGGTTGCACCACGACTACCACGGTCAACCTGAATCCTACGTTCAATAACTTCCTTCTCGGAGCCTTCGGCACCAGCGGTGGCCTCGACAACCCGCTCGGCAGCTACGCTTACAACCTGGCTCCCGACTTCGTCGTGAAGGCCGTCTGGGAACCGGGCTTCGGCCACTACGAAGTGTTTGGCGTGCTGGCTTCGTTCCACGACCGGATCTTCCCGTGCATACCCATAACGGGCACGACACCGCCTGCGGGTTGCACCTCGATCACCTCCGCGCAGGGCGCTTACGAATGACGCCCGAGTTGGCGGTGGCGGCGGCGCCAACGCTCGCTGGGCACTTCTGGCGAAGAAGGTCGATCTCGGCATCCACTTTTTCGGCGGCGATGGCGCCGGGCGTTACGGCTCTGGCGGTTTGTCTGATCTGACGACCCGCCCGAATGGGACGCTGGCTGTTGCTGCGCAACTTCATGCCTCGGAACGCTGCAATTCCATCCGACTCCCAAGCTCGATATCTAACCTGAACGTCGGCGGAGAATTCACAAACCGCGCCGAATACATCAAGTCGGGAGCGACCCCGAACGAAGGTTACGGCGCGCTTGGGTTCAGCAACGCAGGTTGCTGGACGGAGACTTTGCCGGTCACCGGACCCTCCACCAGCACGAACCTCGGAGTTCCCAGCGGCGTGGGCGGCTCGACCGGTTTCATTCCTGGTCCTCTCGGAAACTGCACGGGGGATATCCGCCGGGTGGTCGAAGGAACGGCGGGATTCTGGTATCGCTTCTATAACGGCCCGAGGGGACGAGTTCAATTCGGCATGCAGTATTCGAGCTACGTCCGCCAGGCCTTTAGCGGAGTCGGTGCTGCCACAGGTACCGGCACCAGCGGCGAGCCGAAGTCGAACGAGAATATGGTGTTCACCTCGTTCCGCTACTACTTGCCGTAAGAAACCCGGCGCGAGGGATTCCCCGCGTCACAACCGAAGTGCAGAGAGGGCGCCGCAAAATGCGGCGCCCTTTTTTATTTGTGTCCAATAACGAAGAAGGCCCGGCACCGGAGGCCCTCCCCGTGTTTTTTTTCGAGATTCTTCGCCGCTCCGGCTGGCTCCATCCGAACGCTGGCTCCCGTCTGTTCCTCCCGCCGTATTTTCTTGAAGCACCGATGCAACCCGGGCCAAGATAGGTTCGTCTGAAAGTTCCCCATGCACGACAACGTACTTCTCGTGGAAGATGAAGAGGCTCTGCGCATGACGGTCGGCGACCGCCTGCGCAATGAAGGCTACGTGGTGGAGTACGCCACCAACGGCGACGAGGCCTTTGAAAAGGCCGCCCGCCTGCCGTTCGACCTGATCATTCTCGACATCATGTTGCCCCGCCGGGATGGATTTACGGTCTGCCGCGATATCCGCGATGCCGGTCTGATCACTCCGATACTCATGCTGACCGCGCGGGGGCAGACGTCGGATAAGGTGAGCGGTTTGAAGATCGGCGCCGACGATTACGTGACCAAGCCTTTCGACATGCAGGAGTTGATGGCCCGCGTGGAAGCACTCTTGCGGCGCGCACCCAACCGGCCGGCGGCCGCGCAGGCCGGCGCGCACCAGTTTGGTTCGGTGCGCATCGATCTTCGCGGAACCGAAGCTACGAGGGACGGCAAGCCCGTGAACCTTTCGGCCCGCGAGTTTCAATTGCTGCGCTACTTCATCGAACATGCCGGGACTACGCTCTCGCGCGATGAGCTTCTGAGAGAAGTGTGGGGCTACAGCGCGGATACCTTTACGCGCACTGTGGATGTGCATGTGGCGAGCTTGCGCCAGAAACTCGAGTCCGACCCGAAGCAGCCGCGGCTGATCCTCACGGTGCAGGGCCTCGGATATAAATTCAAGCCCTCGTAGCGTCCGCACGGTTGGTTCCTTTCCTTAGGCGGTTCGCACGCGCGTTTACGCAATCCATGACGGGCTGAATAGGGAAACATCTGCGCCCTGAACTCTTGTTTGGCTGCCTGCGGGTTCGGGCGTATATATAAAGGGTTGTTTTGGGTGAACGCGCAAACAGGAGCGGCGTGAAAGTACCTTTCAAGGAACGGGCGCTCTCGGCGGCCGTGGTGGTTCCGGCAGCGGTGATCGTGATCGTGCTGGGCGTGCTGCAGTACAACTGGAGCAACCAGGTGAGCGATGCCACCAGCTTGCGGCTGGCGGACAGCCTGCAAATGTCGATGATCAACTGGCACCTGGATTTTTTCCGGGTGTTTTCGCAGGTATGCCTCAACCTTGGGATCGATCCGGACGGCAATCCGCCCCCGGATATTCAGGAGCTGGCGCGCTCATTTACGGAATGGAAGGCCGGGGCTGCGTATCCGGACCTCGTTTCGGACTTCTATATTCTGCCGTCCGGGAAGATTCCCCATGGCGCGGTGCTGCACTACGACGCGGGAACGAAACGGCTCGAATCGGCGAGCCAGCCAACGGAACTGGCGGGATTGCAGGAGAAGCTGCAAGCTGCGTTGTCGACTTACCCTGCCGATCTGAGTCCGACGAAGAAGCCTCTCTCGCCTTCGCCTCCGCAATTTGTGGAGGGGTTCTATGCAGGCGGGCCATTGATCGGCTGGCGTTTCGAGCCGGGCATACCCGCGCTTCTGCATCCGCTGTTCCCGGGCAAAGACTCCGCCGGAGGATCGATCGGTAAAGGCGAGTCGGTGGAATGGATTGTGCTGGAGCTGAACGACGACGTGATACGGGCGCGGGTTCTACCCGACCTGGCGCAGCGCTATTTCCAGGGCACGGACGGTCTCGATTTTCAGATTGCGGTGGTGGCCGGAGATAAGCCGGGACGCGTGCTGTATTCCTCGGACTCCGACTTCGGGGCGGAAGCAGGTGGGCGACGCAGACGGGAACATGGATTTGTTCGGCCGCGTCTCCGATCCGGCGCTGGGGTCTCCCGTGCACGTGTTCCACAAGCCGTCGGTGAATCGGGGGCCGGCCGCAGCCGTGGGAGTTTCCTGGTTTCCGCTGCTCGCGGAGGTTCCCGCCGATCAGGACTGGCAGCTGATCGTGAAGCACCGCAGGGGAGGGCCGCTCGGCGCGTTCGGGGCGGAGTTGCGCAGGAGGGATCTGGCGATCAGCTTCGGTGTGCTGTTCCTGCTCGTGCTGAGCATGGCGATGCTGATCGTGACGAGCTACCGGGCCCAGCGGCTCGCCAAGTTACAGATGAATTTTGTGACCACGATTTCCCACGAACTGCGGACGCCGCTTACGGTGATCAGTTCGGCCGCCGATAACATCGCGCATGGAGTGGTGGAGGGAAAGCAGCAACTGGCGCAGTACGGTTCGGTGATCGGGAACCACGCGCGGCAACTCTCCGGACTCGTGGAGCAGATCCTGCTGTTCGCGGCCACCCGCGATGGCCATCAGCGGTACGATTTCCGCCTGTTGCCGGTTACCCAAATTATCGACGCTGCGCTCGGCAATACGGAGGGGCTGATCCGTACGGCTCAGGTTACGGTGGAGCAGGACATTGCGCCGAACCTTCCGCAGGTTTCCGGTGACCTGGCGGCGCTCTCGCAATGCCTACAGAATCTGGTCACCAATGCCCTGAAGTATGGAAACGGGCAGCCGTGGATCGGCATCCGGGCCGGCCTGAGCGAACACAGTATTCGCGGAAGGGAAGTACAGATCAGCGTTTCCGACCGCGGGATCGGCATAGACTCGGCTGACTTACCCCACATTTTCGAGCCTTTCTACAGAAGCACTTCGGTGGCGGCGGCGCAGATTCACGGCACGGGTTTGGGTTTGCCGCTGGCGAAGAGCATTGCGGAAGCCATGCATGGCGAGCTGACGGTAAAGAGCGCCCAGGGCAAAGGGAGCACGTTTACGCTGCATCTGCCCTGTGTCCCCGATACGGCTCCGTCGGTCCAAGTGGAGCCGAATCCGGCACTTACACAGCACTACTCCTCGAATGAAAGCGACGCAGGTTTCTAAGGCCCTCGCAGGATTGGCAATCGCGAACGTTTCCGAGCAGGTTTTACAACCTCCTTACAGCAACGCAATTTGACCCTGATGTAAGCTCTCGCACATCGTCGTGGGGGATTCAGTGTTACTTACCGATTCAATAAGCCGCACGCGGAACACTGGGAATCTGTCTCACAACGTGCAACACCGGAATCTGCGGTCCATTGAAACGGACGAATCGCCAGCGAGGCTTCGCCAGGGAGAATACATGAGACAACTTTTGAAGGTATCAGTGAAGATGGCAACTCTGGTCGTCGCGTGGCTCGCGGTCTTTTTTCTGGCGACTGCCGCGTTCGGGCAGATGAACACAGCCGATATTACGGGCAGTGTCACGGACCCAACCGGAGCCATTATCCCGGGAGCCACGGTGACGGCCTTGCAGGTGGCGACGCAGCAGAAGCACACAGCGACCACGACCGATGGGGGCGAGTATCTTCTGACCCAGCTTCCGCTGGGTGAGTACCGATTGACCGTGGATGCGAACGGTTTCAAGGAGAGTGTCCAGGAGCACGTGGTTTTACACGCGGCGGATCATTTGCGCCAGGATTTCGCGCTGCAGGTGGGAGACTCCAACCAGTCGGTAACGGTGGAGGCGAATGCCGGGCTGATGCAGGTGGAGTCGGCCGAAATCAAGGATGTGATTCAGAACCAGCAGGTGGTGGACCTGCCGCTGAAGGGACGCGATTTTCTTGAATTGGCGGTTTTAAGCCCCGGGGTGGTCAACCCGCCGGGCGGCACGCGCGGCGATTCTCTGCAGCAGACGGGCAAGCTGATCAATGTCCTCGGAAACCGCACCGGTCACAACCTGTTTCTCGTCGACGGCGTGAGTGTGACGGACGAATATTTCAACAACGTCGCGCTGAATCCTTCCCCGGACGCCACGCGGGAATTCAACATGGAGCTCACCGATTACAGCGCGGAGTTCGGCGGCAAGTCGGGTGGTGTAATCAACGTCATCACGAAGTCGGGCGGGAACGATTTCCACGGCAGCGTGTATGAATTCGTGCGCAACAACATTTTTGACGCTCAGAATTACTTCGCGCCGCCCAATGTGCCGGCGCCATTCCGCGAAAACCAGTTCGGGGCAGCCGTGGGCGGACCGATCATGAAGAACAAGACATTTTTCTTCGTGAACTACGACGGGCAGCGGGTCCGGGATTCACTCTCGCAGTTGTTCAGCGTGCCGACGGCGGCGGAGCGAGCAGGCAATCTCGCGGGTCTTACGAGCGTACAACTCAAGGATCCGGTCACAAAAGCCCCGATCGCGAACAATAACCTGGCCAACGACCCGAACTTTAATCCCAATAACCCCGCGACTCGTGCGGCGCTGGGATTGCTGGGGCTGGTGCCGCAGCCGACAGGAGCCGGGAACAGCAACAATCTGCTGAGCGTCGGGCAAGAGAGGATCGGCACCAACCAGTACAATGCACGCCTCGACCAGCAGGTATCTTCCGCCGACAGCGTGTTCGCCCGGGCTTCCGTTTTCGATGCCAACGAGCTGGATCCATTTGGTTCCAGCGTTCTCAATGAAGCGTTGCTGCCGGGTTTCGGAAGGATACTGAAAACCCATACGGTAAACTTTTCGGTGGGCGAGACCCACATTTTCTCTCCCAATGTTGTCAACGAGTTTCGATTTGGATGGCTGCGCGTTTCAGGAGGACAGAAAGATCCCAACGCGGGCAACCCCTTCGCGACGACGTACGGATTAACCGGGACCACCGCGAATCCGGCGGACATGGGATATCCCCAGGCGAACTTGAGCGGCGTTTTCTCCACCATCGGCACCGCGGCCGGATTCAACACCCGAGTCGATCGCGATTTCGAATTTTTCGACAACGCCTCTTTTCACCGGGGGAAACACAACTTTACGTTCGGCGGCTACTTCTTCCATCTTGCGTTCAGCCCTTCATTCCCGAATAACGCCCGCGGAGTGTATACCTACAACGGTTCCTATAGCGGGAATGCATTCGCCGACTTTTTGCTCGGCTATCCCTCGCAGGGCCAGGTAGGTATCGGGGAGGGCGCGGAAAACGCGCATACCAACTGGGCACATTTTTATTTCCAGGATGGCTGGCAGCTGACGCCCAATTTGAAGCTCGACCTAGGCGTCCGCTATGAATACAACTCGAATCTGGTCGCCGACGCGAATCAGACTTCGGATATCGATCTCAGCACGGGAACACCGAGGTTTGTGGTGGCCGGAAACACCGCAAACCTGACGGCGACCGCTGCCACTCTTGCGTCTTTCGCGGCCGCCCAGAATCCAGCTATCCCCGTGGTTTCCAATTCCAGCGTTGGCTGGAATAACAGCCTGCTCGATACGAAGCCGTTGCGATTGTCTCCTCGCATCGGACTTGCATGGCAAGTACCAGGCATAAAGGGAATGGTGGCGCGGGCCGGATTCGGGGTGTTCACGAACCAGGCGGCTTACAGCGTGCTGCAGAACCTTGCGGAAAACATTCCGTTTTTCCTGACTAAAACGGTAAACAATACAGCCACAACTCCCACGCTGACTACGAACAGCATCTTGTCCGCGAATCCCAACGGCGCGATTGGCGCCAACAGCGTGAATCACGGCTTCAAGATCGAATACAACGAAGTCTGGAACGCTTCCGTGCAGAAGTCTGTTTCGAACAATACAACCGTTTCGATCCAGTATGTGGGGTCGCGCACCGTCCATGCCGACAGTTCCACGGCCGTGAACTTGCCGATGCCCGGCGCGGGCGCCGTGCAGGGTCGGCGGCCTTACCCGAACCTGAACTCGTTCACCACCATTCGCTGGGACGGTTGGGCTGCCTTTAACGGCTTAACAATTGAGGCGAACCACAGAATTTCACACGGGCTGTTATTTGATGCAAGTTACACGTGGTCCCATTCGATTGACGACGCTTCCGATGCCGGAGCTACGAATGCCGAATTCAATCTGCCCCAGAACATCTATGCGCACAATCTAGCAGTTGAGAAAGCCAGCTCCAGTTTCGATCACCGCAACCGCTTTGTAGGCAATGTTCTGTACGACCTGCCCTTTGCCAAGGGAACCAGCGGGTGGGTGCGTCTGCTCGCGGGGGATTGGCGCGCGGGGGGAATTCTGATCGCGCAGAGCGGCGCTCCGTTCACCGTAAATCTCAGCACTTCAAACGATGTGGCGAACATTGGATTAGTCGGGGGGAACAACATCGAACGGCCTAACGTGTCGGGGGATCCCAATGCGGGCCCCAAAACGGCCAAACAGTGGTTCAACACGGCCGCGTTTTCGCTGCCGGCCGCCTTCGCATTTGGAAACAATCCTCGCAACTCCGTGCTGGGGCCCCGCTACGTGGACCTGGACACTTCCCTGCAGAAGCAATGGAAATTGCGCGAGGCGATGGATTTACAGTTCCGCGTGGATGTCTACAATCTGCTCAACCATCCCAATTTCAATTTGCCCGGCCGCATCTTTGGCCAGTCCAACTTCGGCGTGATTTCCAGCGCGCAGGACCCGAGAGAAATGCAGTTTGCGTTGAAGTTCGAATTCTAACGACTACTCAGGCGGGACTCTCCCGGCGGCGTTTCTTGCGAAGCGCCGCCTTTCCCGTTTTTGGCGCCGGTAGTCAGGTGGGAAGGCGCACTTCCACGTCCAGCCCCTCCAGCACCGGACGCACACGGCGGATAACCTCGCTGGCCCACAGTTTCTCGCTCAGCAAAACAAGCGAGCCATCCTCAAAGCTGCAGACGGCGCACAGGAAATAATTCGGGAACACCTTGTGGTAGGCGTCCACCCCGCGTCGCGCCAGATCGGATTCGAGGTCAGGATCGCCGCTTTCCAGCGGGCCTCCGGCGCGCGCGCCGAACGTCTCGCCCTGAAACCGATCAACCAGCGCTTCCAGTAGAGGGATTTCCGGGGCTGGAATCACGATGCAACGTTGGCTGGCCTCGCGGTATGCCAGTTTATGGTGGTCGCAATACTCCTTGACGCGGTCGATGTGGCTGAAAAAATCCAGACTCCACGGGTCTTTCCCGGTGACGGCCCACAGCACGCGGCTCCAGATGCGCGCGGCATCGCTTCCGCGCACCGGCTCGCGGTTCTCGTCGGCTTCCACCAATTCGAGGCCGACGGCGCGTACATCGGGGCCGAGGTCGAGCGGTTCGATATCGAGGAGGTTCACTACCCCGTTCCTTCTTCCAGCGTCGCCGGGAATTGATTCTGGAAGCCGGGCGATTGCTTCCGCACTTCCAGCCAATCGAAAAAAGCGTCCGGAGTTTCAAGCCACACCGCAAACCATTGCGCGACTTCCTGTTTCTCGGCGCGCTTGTGCGCATCCACCTTGTGGTTGCGGGCGATCATCTCGGCGCGGCGTCGGCCCAGCCGGGCGACTTCGCGCACGCGTTCCGCAGCGGCACGTTCCTGCTCATGGAGGAATTTCCGCAGAAGCTCATCCAGACGCACCAGGCACATTTCCGCTTCTTCGAGCGTTGAGAAATGCAGGAGGTCGCTGAACTCTTCCTCGTATTTTCCCTGCGTGTCCGAGCGGGTGGACATGGCGACGCGCATTCCCGCCTCTTCGAGCACGCTCACGATGTAGTCAGGCGACGTCTTGCCCCGCTCTCCCAGCTGAGCCATCAGCTTGCGGCGAATCTGCTCGATTTCGGCGGGAGTGAATCGCGGCTTGCCCAATTCGCGCGCCACGTCCAGGATCAGCGCCTTTTTTGTGGAGGCGCCGGCGGAGGGATGTTCGCTGGATCGATCGGAGATCAAAGTCGCCTCACTGGTCGGCCTTGCGGGATGGAGGGTCAGCGCGCGCGGCGTCCTCGTTGAGAAGATGCCGGAGCCGCGCCACGTTCTTGTTATGTTCGGCCAGCGTGCGGCTGAAAAAGTGCCCGCCCTGATCGTTGGCGACAAAGTAGAGATAATCCGTGGTGGCAGGGGAAAGCGCCGCGCGGAGCGATGCCTCTCCGGGATTGGCGATAGGCCCCGGAGGCAGGCCGGGATGCTGGTACGTGTTGTAGGGCGAATCGATGCGCAAATCCGCGGGCTTTACATCCAGCACCACGCGCCCGGCGAGCAGCATGGCGTACTGCACTGTCGGGTCGCATTGCAGCGGATACGAATGGCGGAGGCGGTTGTAGAACACCCCGGCCACCAGCGGGCGCTCGTCCGCATTGGGTGTTTCGCGCTCCACGAGAGAGGCGAGCGTGACAGCATCCTTGGGCGTCATATTGCCAGGCAGCTGCGGAAACCTGGGAACCTGCAGCGTCTCCCATACCTTTCGAAAATGCCGGACCATTGTCGCGGCGATTTGCTCGCAGGTGGTGCGACGCGTGAACTGGTAGGTGGAAGGGAAGAGAAATCCTTCCAGGCTCTTCGCGTGCGGAGCGAGATCGGAGATGAGCGAGGTATCGTGAGCCGCGGCTAGAAAATCGTCATTCTGGCAGATCCCCTGATGCTGGAGCTGGTTGGCGATGTCGAACATCGTCCAACCCTCGGGAATCGTCACGATGTGGACGAAGATCTGCCCGTGCGAAATTTTCCAGAAGACCTCGCGCGAATCGACCTGACGGTCGAACAGATATTCTCCCGCCTGAAGAGGTCTGCGGAAATGCCAGTCGCTGAACAGCGCAAAGGCGAGGCGGTTGCGGATTACGTCGTTGTTGCGAAGCAGGCCGGCGACTCCCCATCGCGATGTGCCGCGGGGGATGTCCACGAACACCCTTTCGGGCCGGTGGCCGCGATAGGGGCGGCTGATTTGCGATTCGAGCCAGCCGGCGCCCGCTCCCAATGCCGCGATGGCCAGCAAAGCCAATAGCCCCAGGCGGCGCATCTTCAGCGCGCCTCGCTAGGGGGCACGGGTTCCTGCTGCCCTTGTTCTCGCCCGAGGTATTCGCGCAGCAAAATGGCGGCGGCGACCTCATCGACAGGTCTCCGAGTACGCGCAGACCTGCTTTCGGACATCGTTTCGCGAGCTTCCCAAGTTGTAAGCCGCTCGTCCATGAGTTCCACGGGAATCCCCAGGTTCTTGTTTAGCCGGGTCGCAAATCGCGAAGCTTCGTCCGCCATCTCGCCGGCTTCGCCGGTGATGTGAAGCGGATGGCCGACGACGATCAGTCTGACAGAGTTTTTGCGGCAGACGTCGCGGAGCCGCGCCAGGTCCTTTTCGCGATTTGTGCGCATAAGGGTCGTCAGGGGCTGTGCCGTCAGGCGAAGGTCGTCTGAAAGCGCCAATCCGATCTTCTTGCGCCCGTAATCGACGGCGAGGATGCGCCCGGGCCCGCCCTGCGACGTTGATGCGGCTTGCACTCTTTGCAGCGGTGCACGCGCATGGATTTTCATCTGGGACCATTATACGCGACGTGTCCCGTGATAATCGACGAGGCCGGTGTGCGACTCAGGCTAGAGATGGAAGGCACATATGTGAGAGATCCCTTAGACGTGCGAATTCTTTTGATGCGTACTAGAAGTTCCATTACCCGCTTTTATTTTTCGTGACCCGGCGGAACTCGAACGTTTTCATTATAACTAAACCAAACTGTGCGCAGAAATTTCCGGGTCCGGGCATTTTCTACCGGCGGTACATTGTTTCGTGTAGAGTTCAGGCTTAGTATCCGTCTCAATTTGAGCCAGTTGAGCCAGATGAACTTCGTCACACGCTTTGGCAATTCAACTGCGACTGCCGGAAGTCGTTGCGTCAGCGCGGGTTTTTCGGGTTCGTGGACGAAGCAGGCTAGTCCTCCCGTTAAGTTTTTCTTTTTTTCGGCAGCACCCAATTCGCTTTGGAAGTCGAAGTATCAATCCAAAAGAGTTTGCCGAAGCCTTCTTCGGCAGCTGGGGGAGAGCTTCTGGTGAAGAAAGTGCGCTTGCCGCAGAACTCTGTCGATGTGCAAGGGAAAAAGCCGATGAGCGGCTCCGGATCGTTTGTGTTCTGCGAAAAATCGACGGGGGTTGCAAAATTCCGGGCTGAATCGAACGACGATCTTAATAGCACGATCGAACGCATTGCCGGTCAGTTAGCCATGCAGTGCCTGGTCCGAGGTCACGAGCCGGAGGATTTTGTGGTGCTGGTGCCGGCCGAAGGGCCGATCGTCGGCCGATTTCTGTCGCGCGCGAAGGAACTTCTGGAGGAGGGGCGCGCAGCGTCCCGCCCCGCAACGCTGAGCCCCCGCCAAAGCGAGATCCTGCTGTCGGTGATTCGTAACCGGGCCAACAAGGAAATCGCCTCGAAGCTCAACATCACGGTGCGCACGGTAAAATTTCACATCTCGTCGTTGTTGAGCAAGTTTGGCGTGGACAACCGGGTGGAACTGGCGCGGCGCGCCGCCAGCTTTATGAAGGATGGTGCGGAAGACGCCGAAGGACTCGCGTTCCCGCCCGGCGCAGACAGTTCGGAGCGGCGGCAGCTGGGTCCGGTGCCAGTGAAGTCCCCTTCGCGCGAGGCAAGCGACAAGGCGCGCAATATTCGATTCGCCGGCCGTCAGATGATGGCTTAGACCGTGTGTTGGGTAACTTTTCGATTTGCTGGCGCTGGAGCGCTCGCCTCCCTCTTATCGGACCTTTAGTTTTTTTAGGTCGATCGACAGCTCGGGGAATTTCAGGTCCATTTTATCGAGCGTCTCGGCGATGATGTGTGAAATGGCCAGGTTCCTGAACCACTTCTTGTCCGCGGGAATGATGTACCAGGGCGCATCGGGAGTGCAGCACCTGGTGAGGGCCTCCTCGTAGGCTTTCTGATAGGCATCCCAAAACAGTCTTTCGTTGAAGTCGGCCTGGGAGACTTTCCATCGTTTGTTAGGGTCGTCCACGCGCTCCAGCAGGCGCTTTTTCTGTTCCTCTTTGCTGATGTGCAGGAAAAACTTCAAAATCTTCACGTTGTTTTCGTACAGGATTTTCTCGAAGCGATTGATCTGCTCGTAACGTTGCGACCAGATTTCCCTGGGGACCAGATTGTGCACCCTCACAATCAGGACGTCTTCGTAGTGCGAGCGGTTGAAGATGCCGAGATCGCCGAATACCGGCACGGCTTTATGCACGCGCCAGAGGAAATCGTGCGCGGCTTCTTCGGGTGACGGCGCTTTGAACGAGGTCACCGGGCAGCCCTGGGGGTTGATGCCGGACATGACGTGGCGGATCGTCCCGTCTTTTCCCGCGGCGTCGAGCCCCTGCAATACGATCAGCACGGCGCGTTTGCGCTGGGCGTAGAGGACGTACTGCAGGTCATCGATCTTTTTGAGAGCTTTATCGAGGCTCACCTTCATCGCGCGGCCTTTTTTCCATCCCAGGGTGTCGCGGGGGTCATACTTCGCGAGCTTCACCTTTTGCCCGGGCTTCACGGCAAGTTCTTTGCTGAAGTTTGTCGCCATCGGCTGCGAGACCTCCTGTCGAATCGGCGCCTGGCACGACAATTCGAGGATAGCGCGTTTTGAGCCGCGTTCGGCACCGGGGATGCGTGCGGTTGCCGTGCCGAAGTAACGTCTGCTGCGTAAGGCCGCTGTTAAAAGGCTTACAAGCCGCGCTTTTTTTTGATCCTGCGCGACATTCCGAAGTATCATAAAACTGAGCTTGTGGCTCACCCCAATGGCGACCGTACCTCCCGAAATTCTGGATGCCGCGCAACCCGTTCCTGAGAATATTCCCGCGCCCAAGCGCGAGTATCCGGGCGCGCTGATCGTGGTGGAGGGAATCGACGGCTCCGGCAAGAGTACCCAGCTCTACCTGCTGAAGCGCTGGCTGGAAATTCGCGGGTACCGCATTCATTTCACGGAGTGGAATTCGTCGCCGCTGGTAAAGTCCGCGACGCGCCGAGGCAAGCAGCGGAGGCTGCTGACTCCCACCACGTTTTCTCTTCTGCACGCGGCCGACTTTGCCGACCGATGCGAACGCCAGATCATGCCCTTGCTTCATGGAGGGTACCTGGTGTTGGCGGACCGGTATATTTACACGGCTTTCGCGCGAGATGCGGCGCGCGGCTGCTCGCCGCACTGGCTGCGGAACCTCTACAGCTTTGCGCCCATCCCTGACATTACGTTTTACTTCCGCGCCCCGCTGGATGTGGCGGTCGACCGCATCGTCGCCGGACGCCCCAAACTCAAGTATTACGAGGCGGGAATGGACCTGGGGATTTCCCTGGATCGCGCGGAGAGCTTCCGCATTTTCCAGGAGCGCATTCTGAACAATTACGATCAGATGGTCAGCACGGACCGTTTCGTCCTCATGGACGGGACGTACCGCGTGAACAAACTGCAAAAGCTTATGCGCGAGATTTTGGAAGAGCGGGTGGAGCTTGAGCAGTTCGCTCCCAAAAAGAAATGAAGGCTTCTGCCAAGAACGGGTCCGCCGCGGCGGCAAACGGAAAGCCGGCGAAGGCTTCCAAGGCGTCGGCAAAGCGGAAGAACGGTCGCCCGGAATCCAAGACCAACGGCCAGACGGAAGCTCCGGCGCGCTTTTACGGAAGCGCGCTGCCGGGCGTGAAGTCCGAGGAGCTGAGCGGCAATCTTATCGTTCTGGAAGGAACCGACGGCTCGGGACGGTCGACGCAGATTTCACTTTTGACGGAGTGGCTGGAATCCCAGGGTTTTGCCGTGGAGACGATGGGCTTGCGCAGGTCGGCCCTGGTGGGGGAGGACATCGACGGCCTGCTTGCTGAAAATTCGGTGACCCGCATGACGCTCGCGCTTATGTACAGTACCGATTTCTTCGACCAGCTCGAACGCCGTCTGCTTCCCGCGCTGCGCTCCGGACTGATTGTGCTGGCGGACCGCTATATTTTCACACTGATCGCGAGGGCCGCGGTGCGGGGGATCAGCCGCGATTATCTCCACGGAATCTATGAAATGGCGCTGCGTCCGGATTTGACCTTCTGGCTGAACGTGCGGCCGGAGGTTGCGTTTGACCGTGAGTTCCGGAAATCGCAGACGATCAGTTACTGGGAATCGGGACGCGACATGTCGCTGTCGAACGATTTGTTCCAATCGTTCATCCGCTATCAATCGATGATCAAGAGGGAGTTCGAGTATCTTTCCAAGCGGCACGGCTTCATCGAATTGGACGGCGAAGGAAGCGTCTCCGAGGTGAACCGCGCGCTGCGGAAGCAGATCGCCTCGCATCTCGGCATACCGAGGACGCAATACAGGCCTTCGCACGCCCTGTCTCACCTCTGGCGCTAAGTGGCCGCTCCCGTCCAACTGGCAGCGGTGGACGCGGGATCGAACGCGATCCGCCTGGTGATCGCGCGGGCCACGTCGCCGCACCACATCCAAATCCTCGAAAATGAGCGCGTGGCCGTCCGTCTGGGCCACAACGCTTTCACTCATCGCATGCTGGATGACGAAACGATTTCCCGCGCCGCTCGCGCCTTCCGGCACTTCCGCGACCGCATGGATCAGCATCACGTAACCTGCTACCGCGCCGTCGCCACGGCGGCGGCCCGCGAAGTGCGCAATTATCGTCGGCTGATGGAGCGAATCCGCCGGAAGGCCGGCCTGGAACTCGAAGTCATCAGTAGCGAAGAGGAAGCGCGTCTGGTTTGCCAGGCCGTCCACTGGGCGCTCGGCAGCCAGGTGCAGCCGCGGCTGATTTTCGATCTGGGCGGCGGAAGCCTGGAACTGAATTTTTTCCAGCGGGGCGTGCTGGAACATCGCGTCGGTTTACCCCTTGGCACGATTCGGCTGATGGAGACGTATGGGATCAAGGGCGCGATTGGCGAAGACATGGTAAAGAGGCTGCGGCACCATATTATTTCGCTGCTGGAGAGCTCTGTGCCGGAGCGCCCGAAGTTGTCGCGTTCGATTGCGGTCGCCTGCGGGGGCAACGCGGAGGCGCTGGTGCGCCTTGCGACCGGCCCTTTCGTGGGCCGGGCACCCACCATCAACGTGAGGCTGCTGCGGGATCAAACCTGGCGGCTGCTGCGCCTCGATGTGGCCGGGCGCATGCAGGCTTTCCGGGTACGCCAGGACCGCGCGGAGGTGATGGGCGTTGCGGCGATCATCATCACGACGCTCGCGAAGTGGCTGGGACTGCGCTCCCTGCTGGTGCCCGGCGTGGGCGTGCGCGAAGGCTTGCTGCTGGACCTTGTCGCCGAGCAGTATTCGGGCGGGGTTACGTCCGAAGAGGAAAAGGGACGCGCTGATGAATTGCTGGCGGCGGTGCGCTGGTTCGCGCGACGGCTGAATTACGACCCTCATCATGCAGACCAGGTTTCCCGCTTGGCTCTTTCGCTTTTCGATCAGCTTCGCCCGCTCCACGAAATGGGAGCGGAACCCCGGCTGGTGCTCGAGATGGGGGCGCTGCTCCACGATGTGGGGCATTTCGTGAACCGCAAGGCCCACAACCGGCACGGCGAATATCTTGTTTGCAATAGCGATATTCCGGGGCTGCGTGGCTGGCGGCGTGACATGGTAGCGGCTCTGGTGCGCTATCACAATACGAAGTCCGAGCCGCATCTTGACCATATCGCCTATGCGGCTCTCGACAGCGAGCGTCGCCGGCAGCTTCGCCTGCTCACATCCTTGCTGCGGATTGCGGAGAAGCTGGAATCCGACCATGCCCAGCAAGTCGCCGGCGTGGACGTGCAGATTCTCGGGCATCGGGCGGTATTTCTGATCCAGGCCTCGGAAGGGACGCGCCTCGATATTGCCGGTTTGCAACGGAAAGCGGAACTGTTCGAAAGGGAGTTTCATCTTACAGCCGAGTTTCGGCGCGTTCAAAAGGGTGCAAAGGTAGCATAAAACGCCATGATTCTTTACATCGTACGCCATGGAATTGCCATCGACCGCACGGACCCCAAATCGCCGCCGGAAGCGGAACGTCCGCTGACCGCCAAGGGCGTGCAGAAGAGCCGGGCGGCCGCGCTCGGTTTGCGCGCTCTGAAAGTTAGACCGGACACGCTGATTACGAGCCCTTACGTGCGCGCGGCGCAAACCGCCGAGATCTTCGCCGAAGCGCTGGGCTTCGCTCCCGACAAGATTCGCGTCAGCGAGGCGCTCAAGCCCGCTGCCGACCCCGCTGAAATTGTGAAGGAAATCTCGCAATCGAAGACAAAGGAAGTGATGTGCTTCGGCCACGCTCCGCACGTGGACCGGCTGATCGAGCATCTGGCGGGCGCGCACGGCGCTTTCACGGAGCTGAAAAAGGCGGGGGTGGCTTGCCTGGAACAGGCGAGCGGGCACGGGAAATGGCATCTTCTCTGGATAGTAACGCCGAAGATTCTCCGCGATCTCGGCGACTAAGCGGATCGCCTCTGCGGAAAGGGGGCCGCTACCAGCGAGTGCCCCCATTGAAAGCCTGCCCGCCAGACGATCCAGGGTGAATCCTTCGCCGACACTTTTGCGGTGAAAGCATCGAGGCGGGACTTGCGCTCGTCGCCGATTCTGGCGAGCCATTGCGTGACGTTCCCAGGAGCCAGGGCGGGCGATTCCTTACGAATTTCAGCCCGCAGCACTTCCAGATCGTGCACTTCTCCCAGCAGATCCTGCATTTGCTTGAGGTCTTCCGACCACACTTCATACCGCTGCGGCAGAAAGTTCTCGACAATGTAGCGGAAGTGTTTGATGCCGATCCGCAGGCGGTGCCATGCCACGCTGCTGGGCCGCCGGCGCGCCCGCTGGTACAGTTCGACAGCTTCGTTCAGCCTCGCCAGGGCGAGCCGCTGGTAGACCACGCTTTCGAGCGGAAAGAAACGCGCTTTCGGCGACAGCTTCCGTGACCAGCGGCGCCAGTTCTTGCGGTCGAAATCTTCCAGGGCCTGCGCGGCGAGTTGGCGATGTTTCCGCTCTCGCTGTGCGAGCACGCGAAGCATGTGTCTTCGCACCGGATCGCCGGGTCTACTGAGCTTCTTGACCCAAAGCCGCTCGACCTGGGCGTCGCGGAGAGCCCCCAAAGCGTGAAAAAGCTCGCCGCTGGATTTCTTGATCTTTTTCCAGCCGCGGGAGGGATTCACGTCATTGAGCGCCTCGGCCATCGTGCGACTTCGCCGGAGTGCCACTCGCAAATCGTGAATGATATCGACATCCCAATCGGGTCCAATCTTCGAAGAAAGTTCGAGGGCGCGGCCCATCCAGACTTCGAGCCCGGTACATTTCGCAGTAATACCGGAAGGCAATGAAATCGAAAGTGACATGGGAAATCCGCTCGTCTCGGTGGGGCCTAAACTCCGATATTACCGCGTGGATAGGAATTTTGCCATTCGGGAAGGACTAGATGGGAGGGTTCGTGAGAATTTCGCGCTCGGGTTTCATAAGCTGGGGGTGCGCTAGCGGCGATAATACAGGGCCTTTCGCTGGCGTTTCTCGCCGAGGGCGCCGAGGCTCTTCAGCAGCAACGAGCAGGTGGCGATGAGCGACGGAATACAAACCAGGACCACCAAAGCGACTCCGACGGCAATCGAGATATTCAGGATCATGTAGTCCTCTTGCAGGGCCGGGGGTGCCTGCTGCCGTTCAAGAGGAGTGCATGTTGGAGACCGGGCGTTAGGCATTGAAAATAATAGCGTTAGTCTATTCTATGGACGCCCCCGAGGAACCTGTTTTTCACATTTTGGCGATCCGTGTTACCGATAATCGCACTTTGTCAGCCAGCTTCCTCGGAGCAGAGTCCTTAGCGCAGATAGCCCCAGGTGTGTAAGCGGTCGCTGTCTTCCGCCCAGCGATCGCCTATATCGGTCCGGTAATACATGTTGGGGAGCATCACATTTTTTATACGGGAATAGACCTGTGCTTGCGCCTGCCGCATCGTGGGACCGGTACCGACCACGATCAGGATGACTCCGGAGGTTCCGGCAACCAGCCACTGGCCATTCACTTGTTTTACGTCTTCGATATGGATTTCGTCCTGCGGAGGCTTTTTGAACACGATGACGGAATTTTTGGAAAACGAATCGAAGGTCTCGTCGTCGTCAAACGGGAAGGGCGGGACGACGATCCGCACGCCGATCTGAAATCCGCTTCGCGTCTTCAGCTTCGGATCGTTGCCGTTCGCGAGGTCCAGGAAGAACTGGCCGATCGGAGTAATCATGCCCGCCTGCTGGATGCTGATGGTGGGATATCCGAAACGGGAGGTGAATTCCAACGGATAGATTCCATGGTTGTTCACAATGCAGTTCAGATCGATGTATCCGACGTAGCCTTCCGAGGCCAGCACCGGCTCCATTTTGAGAAGCGTTTGATTGAACAGCTGGTTCGGGCCGCTCCAGAACATTGATGTTCCCATTTCGCCGGTGGGCGGCCCGATATCGCCGGGGAAAAGCTTCTTGTGCTCGAAATTCACGTTGATGGGATAGATGAAATTTTTGCCGTTGAAAAAGCCTCCCACTGCCACCTCGACGCCCGTCACGCGGCGCTGCAACTGGAAGACCTTGATCTCCTCGGACAGCGCCTTCTTGTAGGCCTCCAGCATGCGGATCACATCCTGCCCGTCGTCTTCCTCCCCCACAAACAGGCGGCGCTTCACGTTCTGTGCTTCGCCGCTGGGCTTGATCACATAACGCCCGGGATTCTGCACCACGTGCTCGACGGCGTCATCGAACGACACGAATTCGCCATAAGGAATAATATTCACGCCCGCTTTCTTAAGCTCTTCCTGGCCGAAGGAGCGATCGTCCTCGAGACGATCCGAATACGCTGTGCCGCCGACGACCTTCTTGCCCTGGCTGCGCAGCGCCTGGGCCTTCTCGCCCTGGCCGAGCGTGTCGTCGAATATGATGATGTCGGCCCAGTCGGCGTCCTTCTCCCAATCCTTCGATTTCGCCACGAATCCGTCTCCGATGTCGCGTTCCTTCTTGTCTCCGATAAAGTAGCGGACCTCGTGGCCTTCTTTAGCGACCTGCCAGGCAATGTCGCTGATGAGTCCCGTGAGCGATACGAACAGAAAATTCTTTTTCTCCATCAGGCTCCCCGTGAATTTATTGGAACGAAGGCCGCCATCTTACCTGAGCGCCGCAAGGCCGCATGTTAACGGAGTATTACTGAGGGGATCCGGTGAATCGGCCTGAAACAAAGGTGAGAGACCTGTGGGCTATCCGGGAGGAATCTACGAAACGAAGGAACAGCCGAGGCGAATGCGGCCGTCTTCCAGTTGCTGGGCGTAGGTCTTGCGCAAAATCACGCGCACGGGCGGCAGGATAGGCACGTGCAGTACGGCGTTGAACTGATCCGGAACATCCTCTGACTTTTCGAGCAGCAGCGCCACTCCTCCATAACTGAGGTCCAGAACTTTCGCGGTCTTCTGGCTGAGGTCAGAGAGAACTGCGTGAGCCTTTGTTCCGACCAGAGACACGCGTTCCCACTTGCGCTGGTCAGAGTGGGGCTGGGATCGCGGAGCTGCGCTTGCGGCGGCACCGGAGGGAGACGCTCTTGGCGCTGGCGCCGGAGAAGGAGGTGTGGCAGAAACTTCGCGTTGCGCGGGTTTCTCCAGTTGAATGACTCGCGGAGTGGCGCCGCCGTCATGTTTCAGTTCATAGAGGCGTTTGTCGGCAAGGCCCATCAATTCGCTTTTTTGCTCGCCATCCTGCGGATAGACGGCGATGCCGAAATCGAGCGTCACACCTGTGCCGACTTTCAAAGGTTGCACCTCGACTTCATATTGCGCGCGAACGCGGCGGCAGAGGGTCACCGCTTGTTCGGGATCGGTTTGCGGCAAGAGCAGCGAAAATTCGTCGCCCCCTATGCGAAACGCGAAGTCGGAGGCGCGCAGGGTCTTGCGCAACGTGCTGGCGGCGAGTTGGATCACCTGGTCGCCCTGCAGGTGGCCGTGGCGATCGTTCACGTCCTTCAGTTTGCGTAAGTCGAGGATGACCAGCGCGAGGCTGTGGCTGTAACGTTTGGCGCGATTCAGTTCTTTATCGGAATACTCGTCGAAGAGGCGGCGATTGTAGAGGCCGGTGAGCGCGTCCGTGGCTGCGTTAATCTGGAGTTTTTTGAACTCGTCGTACTCCATCAGGATGGGCACGCGCAGGAAATTCATCGACGAAAGCACATCCACCATCGCGGTCTTCAGCGAAACGCGCTTCCCGAGGCTTTCATTGAGTTCCCGGCGGCGCTGAAGGATCTGCTCCCAGTATTCGTTGCTCTTGCTTTCGGAGAGGTCTATTTGCGCGGTGGTGCGGAAGAACTGCCGCAGAAACTGCCCGCGGACAAAATCGTCCAGCCCTTGCAGGGTCTCGACGAGCAAATCCAAAAAGGAGTCTTCGGCCGATGGTTGCGACCGGGAAGCTTCGCCGGGCTGGGGCATCAAATTATTGTCCGCATTGCGTAAGCCTCTCCTCACACGCGAGAGGAGCGCACACGGGGCTCTTTAGCTTCTTGCACGGGATCGTCCACTCTCGGCGGAAGAAGCAGCGGTTGGATAAGGCCGTAATCGATTGTGAAGATTATACTTAAACGCCCCTCGACAGCCTGCTCCGGGAATAACTCGGTTCCGTTCCGGGAATAATGAAAAACAGTTCCACTTTATACTCAACTGCAATGCGATTCCAGATGGGGAACTGTGGATAACTCAGTCGAGGGGGCTAATAAACTCGAGTGCGATCAGGAAGGTATCTCCGGCTTCCTGCTGGCGGGTGACTCTGCATTGAATCGGGGGCATTCCGGCGGGTACGAGGGCTGAAGAGGTGATTGACGGCGCGGGGATTGTGACCGTCAGGAGCGATCCCGGACTCAGCGGGCGGGGACAGGCAACGAACGCCCCGTTTGCGCTGATATCGAGGGTCTTACCCAACTCCAGGAATTGTTCTCCCTGGGAATCCCGCGCACGGATAAACAGAGGAATCTGGAGCCTGAGGCGGGTTGAACGCCGCCCCTCGGTCACCAGGGGCAGCACCGTGACCTGGGGCGAAATGTTTTCCTTAGGCATGGGTATAGTATCAGTACTACTGAATCTGTAGCAATTCGAATGGCAAGTTGGCCGATTTTTTCTATATTTTATAGGTATTAGAATCATTAGCTTAAGGAATGTAATGTGCTGTGTATATTTTTCCACCTAACTTTCAGGTTCTGTTAGTTGAAAGATATTTCCACGTTTGTGCAAAGGTAGAACTTATTTACCATTGACACGATTTGCCCCCTTTGCGAGCATTACCGCAACAGGCCGGTTCGAGGCATGGCCTCCACAACCCGGGAGTAACCTCAAAGGGAGGGGAAGTGTCCAGAAGCGCGACCGTGGAGCAATCTGCGAGCGGACAGGCGGCCTTTCAGCTGGTCGCCAGCCTGTTGGATGCCCTCGACCGCCCCTTGCTTGTTTCCGACCGGAGTGGCCGCGCTCTTTTTACTAATCTACATGCCCAGGACTTTCTGAAGGCCAGTGGATTTGCCGCCCTTGAGTTCAATCTTTTCTCCGACATCCTGAAGACCGACCGGGCCGGCCTGCTGGGCCAGCTCGAAGGCGGGGAACAGGAAGTGAATCTCCTGGTCGAATCGCCTGCGGGGAGAAGCCGCGCGCGCGTTCGCTGGTTGCCTGAGCCGGACTGGTTCGTTGCCTACCTCGAGCCGTCTCTTCCGGAGGCTCCGGGGGACGAAGCGGAGATGCGCCAGACCGTTCAGGATCTGATGCAAGAGCGCGAAATCACCTATCGCAATCTGCTGGCGGCCTACTTGCGGCTTCAGGAAGTAAACCGGCAGAAGACCGTGTTTCTGGCTTCGGCGGCTCACGAACTGAAGACGCCGCTGGCCGTGATGAAGGGTTATTACGACTTACTGCTCTCGGGCTCGCTCGGCAAGCTTTCCGAACGCCAGCGGGAGATGCTGCAGGAGTCGAAAGAGAGCTGCGACCGTCTGGTGCGTCTGGTCTCGATGTTCCTGAATTATTCGGCGCTCGAAAGCGGCAAGCTGATTCTCCAGCTGCGCGAGAACGACCTTCGAGATTGTGTGAATGACCTGACCTGCCGCTGGCAGGAAGCCTTCCAGCGCGCCAATGTGAAGCTGGAAGTGAAAATTCACCCGGACCTGCCGCTGTTCAAGTTCGATTATCAGAAGGTTCAGCAATGCATGGCGAACCTGCTCGATAACGCCCTGAAGCATACGCCCGCGGGAGGCGTGATCACGTTGCGCGCGCAGCCACACTTCTGGGAGCGTCGCTCTTCCCAGCTCAACCCTGCCGAAGAGAGACGGCGGGAGACCAGGCCGTTCACGAACAGCATCCTCATCTCTGTTTCCGACACCGGGAGTGGCATCGCGCCGGAGTTTCATCAGGAGATTTTCGAGGAATTCGTGCGCGTGGACCCTTCTTCATCGGGCATGGGTTTGGGGCTCGCGATTACCAAGCGGCTGATCCAGGCCCATCGCGGGAAGGTCTGGGTAGATAGTGAACTGGGCAGGGGAAGCTCGTTTTCTTTTCTTCTCCCGAAAGATACGGAGTAATGTGGAGTTGAGGACTCGATAGGACGACGATGGCTCACAAAGACAAAATTCTGGTAGTCGACGACGAACCGAGCATTCGCAAGTATCTCCAGACGCTGCTCGAAGTGGACGGCTTTGACGTAGAAACGGTCTCGAACGGCAAGGATGCCCTCGAGTACGTGGGCAAGAACGAGCGTCCTGAGTTTATTATCCTCGACGTCCTGATGCCGGAGATGGATGGCCTCGAAACCCTGCGCCAGTTGATGCAGGTGGACCGCGGTCTGAACGTGATCATGCTGTCCTGCTCGAACGAGGTCACCACCGTCGTCGAAGCCATCCGGCTGGGCGCGCTCGATTACCTCACCAAGCCCTTTGAGAAGCCTGAGCTGGACGCCGCATTCCTCAAGTGCCGCCAGAAGCAGCAGTTGCGCTCGGAAAATCAGGCCCTCCGGGAATATTGCGAGGCGCTGACTGAAGACATCTCCTTCCTGGCCGCCAGCCCGCAAATGCTCAAGATACGCCAGCAGATCCTGCAGATCGCGCCGGTGGATGTGCCGGTATTCATCAGCGGAGAGAGCGGCGTGGGCAAGGAAGTCGTGGCGCGCATGATCCATCTCCGGTCGACGCGCCGGCAGCAGGCGTTCGTGAAGGTCAACTGCGCCGCGCTGCCCGGCGAACTCCTCGAATCGGAATTGTTTGGCTACGATCAGGGCGCGTTTACGGGAGCGGTCCGCTCGAAGCCCGGGAAATTCGAACTGGCCAACAAGGGCACGATCTTCCTCGACGAAATCGCGGAGATGAGCCCGCATCTTCAGGCCAAGCTTCTGCACGTGCTGCAGGACGGCCAGTTTTCGCGTCTTGGGGCGCGCGCTGTCGTGAACGTGGATGTGCGCGTGCTAGCCGCGACGAACATGGAAGTGAAGGAAGCGATGCGTTCCGGGCGCTTCCGTGAAGACCTCTACTATCGCCTCAACGTGCTTTCGATTCACATTCCGCCGCTGCGCGAGCGCACTACCGAAATTCCGCTTCTGTTCCGGCACTTCCTGGTGAAGTACAGCGAGAAGTACCAGAAGGTGGCGCCCGATCCTTCCAAGCACCTGATGGAGGCGGCTCTGCGCTACTCGTGGCCCGGAAACCTGCGGGAACTCGAGAACTTCGTGAAGCGGTACGTGATTCTCGAAGACGACGAAGGCAGCTTCCGCGAGCTTTTGGAAATGACCGGCCAGCAGCAGCGAACAGCGCCGCGCGAGGAAGCGCCTGCTCCAAAGGAGCAGGGTCTGAAGGCCCTCGTGCGGGGCTTGAAGGACGAAGCGGAGATGGAAGCCATCGCTGACGCGCTCGAAAAGACCAACTGGTGCCGCAAGGACGCAGCGCGGATGCTCGGGATCAGCTATAAGGCGCTGCTTTACAAAATGCGCCAGTTCAATCTCGACTCCGGACGCGGATCCCGCGCCAAGGCGGCCAAGGAACTCGCGGAGAAGGAATTGGTGAAGGCTGAGCCGCCGACTGCACCGGCGCTACGAGGCGAGTAGCATTTCCGCGCGCGGACCCTGGGAACACGGCTCTCGGTACGCCTAGTCCTCCAAAAAGTTGCATAAGTAAGGCACATTCCGCGAAATATCCCTACCCAATCGTTGCGTGTTGATCTAGTATTTCGCTCCGAAGGCGGATAGACCGAAACCGGTCTTGGGGGCCTTCGATTTCGGGTTGCGCTACCGAACACTCAAGAAATGGCCTTTTTTAAAGCTTTTCAAGCGCGTCAAGTGGTCTACTTAATTGAATTTGGAAAAGCTCCGGCCCTTCTCCGGGTGAGCGGCAAGTGTTCTGTTACCTTTGGTAGAGGGATTGCTGACCTTTCTTTGGGGGATGCTGTGAGCCTTTTTCAACTCCTGGAGGAGCAGTGGGGATGACTGAACGTCGTATGGCTCGCCGGTACGATCTCTCGTTGCCGGTCAGCATCCGCTTGCCGATCAATCGAGACCCTGGTTCGCACAACGGTCAGACCCGGGATATCTCCACTCGCGGCGTTTATTTTCGAATGCAAAGGGATCTCTCTCCGGGCACGGAACTCGACTTCACGCTTACTTTGCCCGCCGAAATCACTCGGGGCACCGAGGTGTTCGTGCGCGCCCACGGCCGCGTCGTTCGCGTCGACAAGCGGGAGGACGAAGACGGTCCCGATGTCGGCGTCGCCGCGGTGATCGAGCGATACGACATCATCCGCGGCGAACATTCCCGCGCCTAACAGGACTTTCCAGATGTCGCGCGTACGATCCGATCGTGCGCGCGTTCTATTTTTCAGGTTTTCTCTTCGGTAAATCCCCGGTCGTCTTGTCTTCTTTGGTCTCCTTCATGCCATTCCCTTGAGATTGTTTCTATCGGCCTCCGGCGCGCCTTCAATCCAGCAGGACTCTTATAGTAATTCAAAACATTCAAGACGAGAGAACATGCGCCGCTGTTTCAGATCTGAACTTCTTTGAACTTCGCGCACGAAGCCTTCTGGCGGGAAACGGTGTTCCCGAAAGGGATAACTATTTTCTGGTCAGCAGGTGCCCATGGGATGCCTGCCGGCGGTCAGCATTCGCCTCGCTTCGCAAGCGAGATCGCTAGACATCGTTGTTAACAATAGGCTTAGATGACGGGGCCGAAGCCACGGCTTTTTTGGTGTTTCAGATGCAACAGAAGTCCGCGTAGATTATTTAACCCAAAACTTACATGGTATCTGCCGCGCAAATAAAACCCGACCTGCCTACGCACGCTGGCGATTTGCCGCCCGACGACATTTACTTCGGTCCTTCGGAGGCGATGCAGGCGGTGCGACAGCGCGTGGACCGCGCCGCCGCGCTGAACGTTCCCATTCTGGTTCTTGGCGAAAGCGGGACAGGCAAAGAGGTTCTTGCGCGATTTATCCACAACCGCTCGCCCTGGAACAACGGGCCGTTCATTAAAGTCAACTGCCCGGCGATTCCGGGGACGCTGCTCGAAAGCGAGCTTTTCGGTTTTGAAAAGGGCGCATTTACCGGCGCCACGGCCGCCAAGCCCGGGCGCATCGAGATGGCCGAAAGCGGCACGCTCTTCCTGGACGAAATTGCCGAACTCGATGGCAGCTTGCAGGCGAAACTGCTCCATGTGCTTCAGGATGGGCATTTCACCCGCATCGGCGGGCATGAAGAGAAGCGCATGGATTCGCGCGTAATTTGCGCCACGAACCGTGTCTTGAAAGACGAGATCGAAAATGGGGGATTCCGGTCCGACCTTTTTTATCGGATCAATGTGATCAGTGTAACTCTCCCCTCGCTGCGGGACCGTCGCGACGATATCCCTTACCTGATCGAATACCTCCGGCAGATGTTCAACCGGCGCTTCCAGCGGGAGGCTCCCAAGGTCTCCAAAGAGGCCGTTCACACCCTCCAGCAGCGTGACTGGCCGGGTAACGTCCGCGAACTCGAGAACTGTATCGCGCGCTACGTGGTTTTGGGCTCCGAAGAGGCGCTGTACGCCGAGCGCGCTGAAAAGAAGCCCTTCAGCTTTTCCTATGAGCGCACGCCCGAGGGCAATATCCCCCTCAAGCGCATCGCCCAGCAGGTTACGCGGCGCATGGAACACGACGTCATTCTGAAGGTGCTTCAGGAGAACCACTGGAATCGCCGCAAGGCTGCCCAGGTTCTGAAGATCAGCTATCGCGCCCTCCTGTATAAGGTTCGCCAGGCTGGCCTCCCGGCCAAGCGTCCCCGGAGGAAGGCTGAACCCGAGGCTGGCGTCGAGTTGACTCCGACGTCCACGCCTGGGGATTGAACTTCCTGGCGAGTTGAACGGCGCCTTCTTCGGTGAAGTTTCCACTGCTTCTGGCCTAGTATCTGGTAGGCAATGCGCTTTGCCATCCGTCTTGCCCGTCCCCTTCGATTCCGTTAGCCTGAATTCACGATGGGGAAAGCTTCCGAAAAGTCGAACGCCTCGAACCTGAAGGTCTGCCTTCTCTCCCCCCATCCGATGGTGCTGGACGAGTTCAAGCGCCTTCTCGAAAGTTCCGGCTATCAGATCGCTCCCAAATTGCTCGAATCGATGCTCGCTCCGGACCTCCGCCATCTGGAAATTCCCAAGGCGGCTGTTTACGTGCTCGACGCGCATGCCGCGCGCCAGGCCACCGGGGCTTTGCTCGGCAACATCCTGGAGCGTTACGAAAACGCACGCCTGATTGTTGTCGGAGACAAACTGAAGGAGACCGACAGCCACGCGCTGCTCCGCCAGGGAGTAAAGGGAATTCTTACGTATGTAGAAGCCCGCGAACAGTTACCCCGGGCTTTGCCTTTGGTGGCCGCGGGGGGATTCTGGGTGCCTCGCGAAACGCTCTCGCGCTTCGTGGATTCCATACTGAGCACCACCCAGGGGCGCCGGTTGCGTACCGATGCGCCGAGCGAGCTGAGCCGCCGGGAGCAAGAAGTTCTCAGCAGCCTTCTGGAGAACCTGGCGAATAAGGAAGTAGCCAGCCGGCTGAATATTTCCGAACGTACCGTCAAGTTTCACGTATCGAATCTGCTGGCCAAGTTCGGCGTCCGCCGCAGGGCAGACCTGATTCTCCTGTGCTACCAGCGCAGAAACCTCGCTTAATCGCTCCTCGGTAGTGGGTCAGTTTCCGGTCACCGCGTTACTTAGGCATCCCAATCTTTGCACTTCAGAGCGGAGTTCGCCGCGATTGAGCCGAACAACCGCAGAATGAAAACCGATCCTTGTTCAGAAATTCCTTAGCAATGGAACTTTGTGGTAATCACGGTAATCGTGGTATCATGGCACTGCGGAGACCTTAATGACCCATGACTTCACGCATGCAAAAGCTGAGGCGCTTGCTGTCACATTATCGCTGATAGAAGATGCTGCAAAAGCTAAAAACCTAGAAAAGATTCAAATTTGGACGGAAGTAGCTCGCCTTATCGAATCTGCTGATGAGGAGCAAGATCAACTTCGCACCGAGAGAATCGTCAGCCGAATGAGCAACATGCGGCATAACGATAAGAAGGCGAGGGGCAGAGAGATTCGATCAATTTGGCTTGATAAGGTTGCAAAATCTGGCGTTCGACTAAAAAAAGTGAGGGGTCGGAGCAGCTCTGTCTATGAAACAGCTAAACTAAAAATTCTTGGTATCGGCTGTGCCGACGATTTGGATGGGAAAGGCAAATGGTGGCTCGGCGTTCCTGAGAGGCAAAAGTATGATGCAGTGATACTTCTTTGTCGCGACGCTGGCGGAGAGGTGCTTGACTTCGTGCTGCCTTGGGCGTTTCTGGCACCGCAATGGAGCACGTTCAGTCGAAACGAGAAACAGGTAATCTTTCATGTGCAAAAGTATAGACACTCGTTTGAACTCGAATCGCAGCATGACATAGGTAGCTTTTGCTCGGCATTGTCACATATCAAAAACCTTTGATCGCTCGACCGATCAAACTGCCGTTTACCTGTCTCCCTGATGTTTCTTTCGTTGTTATAATTCTCGTCTCTGTTTAATTTCTCGATTCTCCCCTGACACATCAGGCGGAAGGCACAGCGGTACCCGGACCCATGGAAACCTTTTTCATTGAGAATTTCGGTTGCCGTGCCACGGAGGCGGACGCCACCGCCATTCGCCAGCAGCTTTCAGACAAGGGACTGGCCTACTCGGCCGATCCTGCTCGCGCGGATGTCGTGGTGTTGAACACGTGCACCGTGACGGCGGCGGCCGATTCTCAGGCGCGCGAAGCGGTGCGGAAGATCCATCGCGCGAACCCCGCAGCCCGGATTATTCTCACCGGTTGCTATGCCCAGCGGGCGCCGGAGGAGCTTGCGGCGCTTGACGGTGTGGCATACGTAGTAGGAAATGACCGGCAAAACGAAATTCCCGGATTGATCGAGCCGGGAGCCGGGGTAGCGAAGCCCATGGCGTCCGACCGGCCTAACGATTTTGTGCCGGTGAGTCAGCTCGCAACTCAACTCCCGACTCACCGGGGAGAGCGGCCGACGGACGCGACATTGTCGCTCGCGCACGGGCCTGCGAAAGTGATTACCAGCGATATTTTTGCGCGAGCCACGGTGCAACTGGCCCCCGCCTCTCTGATGGCGGGCGGCCACACCCGCCCGATCCTGAAGATTCAGGATGGCTGCAATAATCGCTGCTCGTATTGCGTGATTCCCTTCGTTCGGGGACGCAGCCGCAGCCTTTCGCCCGATGCTGTCGTCGAAGAAGTGCGAGCGCTCGTGGCGGCAGGGGCTCGGGAAATCGTCTTGAGCGGCATCAATCTCGGCAGCTATGGGCGCGATCTAGTGCCGCGATCCGATCTTCCCACGGTGGTGCGCAGAATCCTCGGCGAGACGCAGGTGGAGCATCTCCGCTTCAGCTCGATCGAGCCGCAGGACGTTACCGAGGATTTCGTCGCCCTGGTAGCCTCCTCCACGCGACTGGCGCCGCACTTTCACGTCCCGCTGCAATCGGGATCGGACCGCATTCTGAAGGCGATGCACCGCTGGTATCGCAGCGAACTCTATGCCGAGCGAATTCGCGTCATCCGGCGGCGGCTGCCCAATGCCGCTATTGGCGCAGACGTGATCGTAGGTTTTCCGGGCGAGACCGACGAGGATTTTCAGCAAACGTTCGGCTTCATTGAAGGCCTGCCATTCACCTACCTGCACGTGTTCTCATTCTCGACGCGGCCGGGCACGGAAGCGTCCAGGATCGGCAACGCTGTGCCTGCGAAGGTGATTCGCGAGCGCGCCCGTGCGTTGAGGAAGCTTTCCGACCAAAAGGCCGCCGCTTTCCGGAAATTGCAGGAAGGGCGCTCGCTGCGGGCGCTCACCCTCGCCCGTACCGGCGACGGCTGGACTGAAGCACTGACGGCAAATTATCTGAAAGTTCGCCTGGCGGGACAATATGCGCCGAATGAATGGCACGAAATCCGCGTGCCGCGGGAGGGCGAGCCGGCCCCTGCTGCCGGGAGCGGATCAGTCTTCGAAAATCACCTGGGCGAAAGCGAGATTGCCGCTGTGGGTGATCGATAGCGAAATTTGTTTCACGCCGAGGCGGTCGGCGAACTGGCGCGAGGCGCCCGCGAGATTTAGCGTAGGCTTGCCGCTCGGCGCATTCGTCACCTCGATATCGCGCCAGCGGACGCCCAAACGCCAGCCCGTCCCCAGGGCTTTCATCGCGGCTTCCTTTGCGGCGAACCGGGCGGCATAGCGCTCGAACTTGTTTTTCTTTTTTTCGCAATAAGCGACTTCGCGGAGCGTATAGATGCGCTCCAGAAAGTGCGCGCCATGCCGAAGAATGGCAGCCTCCACCCGGTCGGTTTCCGCGATGTCCACTCCCAATCCGACGATCATCTCTGCCTTCTTCCCGCGTGAGAACCCTTGCTGCGCCGCCGCGAGATTATACCTATAATTGAATCGCCGCGATGGAGCAGCGCCAATCGAACGTCAAGATGCCGACCACTACCAAGAAAAAGTCTGCCACGGCGAAAGCTGCGCCAAAGCGACATCAGCCCCGTCGCGCGAAGAATTGGGCACTACGCCGCACGGGCTCTGTTCAGCTTCTGCAAGCCCCCGCGTTAGAGCGCCACAGATGGCTGGTGCATGGATTCAGCACCCGTCCGGGAGGCGCAAGCGAGCTTCCCGCTTCTGGCGAAGGCAGCAGGAAGAGCGCGAAGGCGCTGAATCTTGGCTTTACCGACTGGGATTCGCGCGAGCGCGTGACGGCGAATCAGCAAGAAATTTGTCAATGCGTTAGGCGCGGAGAAGATGAGCGTCGTGACCCTGCGCCAGGTTCACTCCGATATCGTTCACCGCGTGGATTCGCTGGCGGCGTCGCAGGAAAAAGCGGCCCAGGCGGATGCGCTCATCACGCGTGAGCGAGGCGTGCTGCTCGCCGTGCAAACGGCCGATTGCGTCCCGATTCTGCTTGCCGACACGAAAAACCGCGCGGTTGCGGCCATCCATTCCGGCTGGCGCGGCACGCTTCGCCGCATCGCGGAAAAAACGCTGGGCCGCATGCAAATGGACTACGGCACGCAGCCTGCTGATGTGATCGCCGCCATCGGCCCGGCCATCGGCGGTTGTTGCTACGAGGTAGGTTCGGAGGTGGCCAGGGAGTTTGCATCGCAATTTCCTGACGCTCGTGAATGGTTCGACGGGCCCTTCGATTCGCTCGCGGCGGGCGACAACGATCCGAACTGGCTTCCGTGGCTGACGATGCGGCCGCCCGGCCATCCGCCGCCGCCTCCGCGCGTGCAATTGGATTTAATCGCGGCCAATCGCGCGATCCTCGCGAAGGCCGGCGTACCGGCCGCGCAGATTTTCTCCTCGGGCTTCTGCACTTCCTGCCGCACCGACCTGTTTTTCAGCTACCGCCGGGAAGGCACGACCGGGCGATTGATGGCGGCTATTGGCATCCGCTGAAGGCGGGTTGAGCGTTTCGGGTGCGCGGCCGCGGCAATTATCGTGCCAGGTGAATGTCCGGCGCCGGCTGGCGGGAGTCGGACTCCAGCAGCGCGAGCTGTCCGCAGGCGGCCATTACGTCCTGCCCGCGCGAATCGCGCACAAAAACCGGCACGCCCTTTTCAGAGAGCATCTTTCGAAACGCCTCGACGCGCTCCGGGATCCGGCCTTTCGTAGGGCAGCTCGCCGGGATTCCAGGGAATCAGATTCACTTTCGCGCGCAAATTCGCGAGCAGCCTCACCACGCGCCGCGCATCCTCGGGCGAATCGTTGAATCCGCCGAGCAGAACGTACTCGAAGGTGAGGTGCTCCCACGGACGCAGCGGGTACTCCTTGCAGGCTGCCAGAAGTTTTTCCAGCGGATATTTGCGATTGATGGGCATTATTTCATCGCGCTGCTCGTCGGACGAGGCGTTCAGCGAAATTGCCAGCTTGGGCCTTACTTTTTCCCGCGCGAGCCGCTCGATGCCGGGGACGATCCCGCTGGTGGAAAGCGTCACGTGCTTGGGCGAAATAGCCAGGCCGTTGGGATCGAGCACGATGCGCAGCGCGGCCATCACCGCGTCGAAATTCAGCAGCGGCTCGCCCTGGCCCATCAGCACGATATTGGTCTGCGGCTTGAGCGCCGCGCGATTTTCTTCCAGCGCGACGAGAATCTGCCCCAGAATTTCGCCGGCGGATAGATTGCGGATCAGCCCGAGCGTGGCGGTAAGGCAGAACCGGCAGTCCACGGCGCAGCCCGCCTGCGTGGAAACGCAAATCGTCTGCCGGTTTTCGGACGGCATGAACACCGTCTCGACGGTTGCGGCTTTGACGGCGGCTCCGCCGCCCGCTGCTTTCGCGCGCATTCAGGCCGAAAACGTAACGAATGGCTCCGTCGGAAGACGCATGCCGCCGCACGATCCGCGGAAGTTCGACGACGGCCTCTCGCGCCAGGCGCTCGCGCAAGCCCTTGGGAAGATTCGTGATACCGGCGAGATCGAATCGCCGCTCGGCATAGAGCGCGTGATAAATCTGCGCCCCGCGGTAGCCGGGCTCGCCCAGCGCCGAGAGAAAGGCGCGCAGCTCTTCGGGCGATTTCCCGAGAAGGTTGGTAACGCCGATTGCAGAAGACATCTTGAAGGAATCTTAGCACGCTCGCGCATGGCATTTGCGGAGGGCGCATGTCAAAATGGTAATGCTCATGCCTAACCCAGTGAACGGAGTCTACAAAGAGACGCTGCCTAACGGTCTCGTGGTGATCACCGAGCCCATGGAGTACTTCCACTCGGTATCGGTAGGTGTCTGGCTGCGCAACGGATCGCGTCGCGAGCCGGCCGAGATCAACGGGATCTCGCACTTTATCGAACACATGGTGTTCAAGGGAACCCAGCGCCGCAGCGCCGAGGATATCGCGCGCGAAGTGGATCGCGTCGGCGGGATGCTCGACGCCTTCACCGCCAAGGAAATGGTGTGCTTCAATACGCGCGTTCTTGCCGAGCACCTTCCCAAAGCCTTCGACGTGCTTGCCGACATGGTTCTCGAGCCGAAATTCGCGGGAGACGATATCGACCGCGAAAAATCGGTAGTCCTCGAAGAAATCCGCATGACCCAGGACAATCCAGAAGACCTGGTCCACGAGCTTTTCACGCAGAATTTCTGGAACCCGCACTCGCTGGGCAAGCCGATTCTAGGCACTCCCGAAACGGTTTCGGCGCTCACTCAAGACACCCTGCGCGACTGGTTCCGGGATTCCTACGCCCCGAACAATCTGGTGATTACGGCGGCAGGCCATCTGACGCACGCGCAGCTGGTGGATCTGGTGGCGGAGCGCTTTTCGCATTTGTCGCCCTCCACGAAAAACGGAGAGCAGCCGCCTCCGAAACCCGCCCCGCACATCACGCTGCGTACCAAGCACGAACTCGAGCAGGTGCACATCTGCATCGGTGTACCGGCCCTTCCGCTCACCGACCGGCGGCGCTTCGCCGTCTCCGTTCTCAATAATGTTCTGGGCGGAGGCATGTCCTCGCGGCTCTTCCAGAACATCCGCGAGCGCCTGGGGCTGGCCTACGCGATCTTCAGCGAAATGAACTCCTATCGCGATGCCGGGATGCTCTCGGTGTACGCGGGCACTTCGCTCGAGACCGCCGGGAAGCTGATCCATTGCGTTCTCGATGAATTCCGGCAGCTCAAGGACGAGCCTCTCGGCGACGAGGAATTGCAGCGCGCGAAGGATCATTTGAAAGGCGCCACGCTGCTGGCTCTTGAGGGCACCGGCTCGCGGATGAACAGCCTGGCGCGCTATCACATGTACTTCAACCGGCACTTCACCGCGCAGGAGCTGATCGCCATGCTCGAGAGCGTCACGGCCGAAGAAGTGCAGCAGATCGCCCGGGAATTTTTCCAGCCGGGGCGCGTGGCCGCCTCCGTGGTTGGCGCGCTCGATGGCTTCGAACTCACCCCCGCGCAACTCGTTTTCTAGTTTCTGCTCCGATCCTTGTTCGCAGCCCTGCCGTTGTGAACCGAACACAACGCTGAAAACTCGCGCCGCAACTGCATTATAATCACCGAAGTTGGATGGGTAAGTCTGTATGTCGAATCCAGTTTGCGGTGGTTACACTACCGCGGACTTCATCGGCATGGCGATTCTCATGGAAGCCAAAAAACCTCGATCTCCTCGCATTCTCCTTACGGCCTCTGCCGAGGTGGTGGATGTACAGTCGGGAAAATCGCAGAGCGCACAAACGCTGGATTTGAGCGTTGCCGGCTGCTACCTCGAGACACCGAATCCCTTGCCTCTGCGAACCGCGATTCGCCTGAAACTCCTCTTCAACGAAACCTCGATCACTTTGTTTGGTGACGTGGTTCGTTCCGAACCGGGCAAGGGCATGGGCGTTCGATTCCGAGCGCTCGAGCCGGGCCAGGTGTCGGTCCTCAAGGGCTGGTTCTTCGCCGCGGACCGTCCCGACTGGTAAAGGGGCCCGAAATTTCGCTAAAAAACGTGCGATTGCCCGGTTTTGAATTGACGCGGACCGGCAGTTTTGCCATGATCCTTCGCGATGCCGCCCGCGAGCTGTAAGCGAGCGCGGCGTCACACCTGAGGGAACACGCATCTCGTTCCGCATATCCATCCTGACTTCTGGCAGCACGGGCAACTGCACGTTGCTCGAAACAGAGCACACCACCCTCCTCATTGACGCAGGACTTGGCAAGAAGGAATTGCTCCGCCGCCTGGAAGCGCTGGGCCGGGCTCAGCCCGATCGCGTCGACGGCATCCTGGTTACCCACGAGCACTCCGATCATTCCAGCGGCATCGCGCAACTGGCGCGCCTGTTCAATTGCCCGGCCTATCTCACCGAGCCTACTCATTGCGAAATCCTGAAGATGTATCCCGAAGGCCCGGTGCAGAAGATGGAGCGCGTCGAGCATATTCATGCCGGCGAGCGCTTCGAGATCGGCGACATCGAAATCAATCCGTTCGCCATCCCACACGATGCGGCCGATCCGGTGGGCTATGCCTTCCGCTGCAACGGCACGAAAGTGGCCATCGTCACCGATCTCGGCTATATGCCGGAACTCGTGAAGCATCACCTGCGCGAAGCGGATTTTCTGATTCTCGAATCGAACCACGACCTCGATATGCTCAAGGTCGGGCCCTATCCGTGGTTTATCAAGCAGCGCGTGATGAGCCGCACCGGGCATCTTTCCAACACCGTGGTCAGCGAATTTCTGAGCGACACGGAGGTTTTTGACGGCCACGCGCGCCACTTGGTGCTCGCGCACCTCTCCGAGCAGAACAACAATCCCGACCTCGCCCGCCTTTCCGCCGAAGAGGCCTTGGGCCGCCGCGCCGATGATTTCGCCTTTCGCGGCACGCTGCATATCGCCTCCCAGCGAGTGCCCCTGGGCCCCTTCGAGCTTTAGTCAGGACCGTAACAAATAACCCGTTGGTCACTCGCTCGCCACTCGCTGGACACCCGTAGCTGCCCCTCTAACCGGCGGAGTTTCTGGCTTCCCCAGACAGCCCGGAACAGGAACACCTGTCCATCGTTGGCACTTGTGTACAGGGCAAATTCGCGCTCGTTCACGCTACGCTTCGCAAGGGTAAAATACAGGCAAATAGGGCAGGTACCAGCAACGCTGGCGCTGAGCAAAGAAGCACCCGTGTATTTCAGGTCCTATGAAGAGGAACAAGAAACAGGCTATGTCGACAACATCCCGGATCCCATCGTCGAACGTGGAAACCGCCGACTCGCCGTTGCCTGCGCAGAGCGAGCCTTTGCAGGCCGTCCTGGCACGGGGCAGGGAAGGTTTGGTGCCCGCCGATCAGCTGCCCTCGGCAGCCGGGGTTCTGGCGGAACTGTTTCCTCCGGACGACATCCCGACTCCTCCTTCTGTAAGCCCTGCGCCTACAGACACGATTCCTAGCACCACACAGGATTCTGCAGCTGTTGCAAGTGTCCCCACGCCGAATACCGTGGACGAACCGACATCGAGCCAGCCGCCTTCCAATCCTTCCAATGAAGTAGCTGATTCGACGGTTCCTCAGGCCGAGCTTCGAGATGCTTCGCCGAGCCAGCTGAGCGAGGTCACGGGCCAGGACGAGATGACGTCCGCACTATCCGCGCTGCCAGTGGAAAAGAATGGATCGCAGTCTTCCGGTGAAGTGGTGGTTTCGCAGCAGGCTGATCCGAATCTGAATGCCGCCGCAAGGGATGGAAACCAACCGAGGAAATCGATCTTTTCGCGATTGCTCCACAACGTCACGGCGGCATTTGCCGGAAAATCGAAACCAAGCGTCTCGCGTGCGTCCGCCGCGGCTGAACCGGAAGCGGCGGAAGCTGACGCGCCAGCGGAACCATCCACGCGGTTCGATCAGTCCGCCAGCGTAGGGGTTCCAACTGCTGAAGAGCGCGCTGCGGCAGAGTCCCGCGATGTGTCTGCCGAAGCACCGGCTGGCGGCTCCTCGGCTGCGGACCGCTCTTGCAGTCCGGAAATTGCGGGAGCCGGCGCTGGCGCGGAAGCTTCCGCGCCTGAAAGCGAAGAACCCTGGATTCGGCAGCTGGAGGCTAAACTACGGGAAGACGGCTCATCTCGCCGCCCGGTCCGTGAGGAGCCAGCCGAGCATCACGCTGCCTTCAGCGAATCTGCGGTAGCGGAACCGGTGTTCCAAAACGAGGACGAGTTTGCCGAGGACGAAATCGTTGACACCAGCGATGACGACCTCGCCATTGCCTCGGCGATTGAGCGCTATGCCAATCTCAGTGACCCGGCGCGTGCGGGCCGGCTCAAACCTGCGGAAAACGCCGCAGTCGAACTGCAGTCTCAGGAGCCGGTGGCTGAAAAAGAGGATCTCAACGCGATTCTTGGCATTCCCCGCGACGAGGAGCCAGCGGTTCCATCTCCTAGCTCTTCGTTTTCCTCGACGCAAATCGAAGAGGGCGGCGAATCGCCCGTTCCAGGCATTCCTTTCACATCGCCGGTGGATGCGGAAGTTGGCGCGGAAGTTGTGGCGTCGGAGGTGCCGCGAGAGATTTCGGCGCCGGCAGCATCGGAAAGCGTGGCGGTGCCGCCGGCCCCGGCGCGATCTTCGCGCGACTGGTCCTTTGAAGAAAAGCTGGCCAGCCATCACGAATGGATCGAATCGAAGGGCGCGACCGGCAAGAGAATCGATTTCGCCGCCGCCGACCTCGAAGGAAACGATCTGATCGGCGCCAACCTCCGTTATATGGATCTGCGCGACGCGAATCTGCGGGCGGCCGACCTGCTGATGGCGGACTTGCGGGACGCGTGCCTGGTCCGCGCGAACTTCCGGGATGCCTGCCTGGTGGGCGCGAACCTGGAAGGTGCCAATCTGGAAGGCGCGTCGCTTGAAACCTCCATGGGCCTGGTGCCGCATCAACTCGCCGGCGCCAATCTCCACGAAGCTGCTCTTCCCGCGCATATTCTCCAATTCGAGGCGCTCGCGGAGTTCAAGCGAGCCTCGCGCACTGTTTACGGTTATTTCGCGGCGATGATGTCGCTGAGCGTGCTGTCGTGGATCATGATCTGGGCGACGAAAGACTTTCAGCTCTTAACGAACTCCTCGATTCTTCGCTTCCTGCATTCACCCGAAGCGTCTGCTGCGTTGCCGACCGTGCAGTTTTACCTGATCGCGCCGTTCGCGCTGTTCATTGTCTATCTCGTGTTCCATTTTCACCTGCAGCACTTGTGGGACACCGTGCTGGAGCTGCCCGCCGTCTTTCCGGATGGCCGCGCCCTCGGCGAAAATGAGCGGCGCATTGTCGTCGGGCTGCTGCGCGTTCATTTCCGGTGGATGAATCAGGATGCGCCTTCCACGCGCGTCATCGAGAAGGCCATTTCGATTCTGCTGGCGTACTGGATTGTGCCTGCCACCCTGCTTTTCTACTGGCTGCGCTACCTGACCCTGCAGGAAATTCACGGCACGGTTTTGCAGGAGTTTCTCGTGGTCGGCGCCTCCGGCGCGGCGCTTTACTCCACCACAAAGGTAGGAAAGCCGGCGGCCAATTGGACCCTCGTCCAGAACGTGGTCGAGCGGGCCCTCGTCAAGCTGCGCGGGATCAATCCAGTAACGACCGCACTTGTGCTGCTGGGCGGGCTCACCTTTATTTCGGCGGGTACGATCCTGGGTGTTCCGCACGGCAAGGACCGCGCACCCGAGTTCGGGGCGGGCAGCATTCGCCGCTGGGCGCCGACGGTCCTGTGGTCGTTCGGCATCGATCCTTACGCCGATTTGACCGAGGCGGTGATCTCGACCAAACCGGTGAACTGGAACGGCTCGGATGAGCAGGTCTCCTCCGTAAAAGGTGCGCGCCTGAACGATTCGAACTTCCGCTACGCGCAGGGGTACCGTGTGTTTCTGGCCAACGCCCACCTGCTGCGCGCGAAATTTCAGGGCGCGTTTTTGTCGCAGGCGGATCTGCGCAGCGCGGACCTCGGGCAGAGCGATCTGCGTTACGCCACTCTGGACCAGGCGCAGATGAACCACGCGAACCTGGATCGCGCCGTTCTTGACGGGGCGAATCTCTCGCGATCGGATTTGCGCGCGGCGAATCTTTCCTACGCCTCGCTCACTGGAGCGACGCTTGTGGACGCCCGTGTGGATGGCGCGACGCTCTACGGCGCGAAGCTCGCTTCCGCCATGCTGATCCGCACCAACTTCGAGAAAGCCGACCTTCGCGAATCGCATCTCAATGGCGCCAACCTCGAGCACGTGGACATGCAGGGGGCGTACCTGTGGTCCGCCAAGCTGCCGGGCGCGTATCTGAATAACGCGCAGCTCGGCACGGCGATTTTCGTGGATGCCGACCTGCGCGGCGCCGATCTTCGCTGGGCGCAGCTTCCCGGCACCGTCCTCACGGGAGCCGATCTCACGGGTGCGTTGCTCGATGGCGCCGATTTCCGAAGCGCCGTCGGTTTTGGCGTGAATCAGATCTGCTCCGCCAAATCGCGCAAGGGCCTCTTGCTCGATGCGGCCATGCAGGCGCAGGTAACCGCACAATGCGGCACAGGCAATTAGAGACAGCCCTCGCCACCGTTCGTCTTCATACTGAGAGTCTGTGACTTTTTTGCTTTTTCGAGTGTCCGACCCTTCGGTGTTAAGGGTCGGTCTTCTGCCCTTCTTACCGCTGCCTTTGCCTTTTCGGTGTCATCAAGCCCACCCGCGCGAAGCGCGGATGGGTGAGGGACCTGCTCCTTCTTTCGCGTCAGGCATTCCCGATCGTCAAAGCTTCAGCTCGCCCGGGCATCGTCCCCCGGGAACGCCAATCTCCCGATTGGCGGTTTTGTCTCACCGTTGTCTCTCACCGCTACGCCGCAGCCCGTCTCGCCTTGCGCGGTCATTCTGAGCGCAGCGAAGAAACGTTCTCCATCGCTCCTTTCGAATGATGCCCCCTTGCCTCAAGGCGCACCGGAACCGCCCCGCAGCGTCAGCTCAGGCTAGGCTGGCAGTTTGCCCTCCGTTAAGATGGATACCAGTTGGCCGCAATCATTCGGGGGCGACGATGATTCATCCTTGGCACGATCTGAGTCCCGGCAAGTATCTGCCGAAGGAATTCAACGCGGTGATCGAGATTCCGCTGGGATCGAGCGTGAAATACGAGCTCGACAAAGAAAGCGGCATGATCCGCATGGACCGCGTTCTCTATTCGGCGGTCTACTACCCGGCGAATTACGGGTTCATCCCCCAGACGCTCGGTGCGGACAACGATCCGCTCGATGTCTTGGTGCTGTGCCAGGAGTCGGTGGTGCCGCTCACGATCGTCCCCGCGCGGGCCATCGGACTGATGACCATGATCGACTCCGGCGAAGAGGACCACAAAATCATCGCCATCGCCACCGGCGATCCTGAATTCGATCACTACTGGGAGGCGAATGAATTGCCGCCGCACAAGCTGGCCATGGTCCGGCGCTTTTTCCTGGACTACAAGAAGCTCGAAGGGAAATCCGTGCAGGTGGAAAAGATCGAGCCGGCAAAGATGGCGTACCCGCTGATCGAACAGGGGCTGGAAGAATACAAGAAGAAGATGAGAAAGGGCGGCCGGCGGAAGAAGTAGAGCGTTGGAGTTGAAACCGCCGGGCGCTAGCGCTCGACTCTTTTCTGCCGGAAAGGCTTCTCGTTGCAGTCGTGAGTGTCGAATCTCGATTGCGTTTCGGCGAGCTTCTTCTCGTAAGGGACGTTCACGATCCAGAGGCAGGAATCGCATTCGTACACGGTCATCAGGGCGTTCGACCGGCCCAGCACTTTTCGTAGCTTTCGATCGACTATCATCAGATTATTGCCGGTCATCTCTGCCTTTTACTCCGTTTTGGGCCATCAGGATGGTATCACGGCAAGACTAGCTTCAGGGACAGCCCGGTTCTCCGAGAGCCTCGACGACCAGCTCGAACGAGGCTGTCAGTGTCGAGAAAACTCCAGATGGTGGAGGCGGGGGGAGTCGAACCCCCGTCCGAGAAACCTTGCAACTCGAAGACTACATGCTTATCCCGTTCCGTTGGTTTCGCCGGAAGCGCTCAGAGCGGGCAAGACGCGCCGCCGGCTAGTCCGATGATCTCGCCGATGCGTTACGGACCGAAACGCACCAGCCAGCCTACTGTGTGACGCCTCATCTCAAGCGCGCAGGCGACGCCTGAGGAGACGCGCTGCTTAGGTTTTAACTAAGCTGCGAGAGGCAACTGCGTATTGGCAGTTGTATTGTTCCACCCGATTGCGGGCAGGTGGCGCCCGGCATGCCTTCGGAGCCGCTACAGTTTCCGTCGAGACCGTTTCGCCCCCGCTGGATGCCTATAGGATACCACCGCGTTTCCGCGCAGCCTAATTGCCCGGGACTGCGGTTCTCGAACGTCAAACGACGGGAGCCTTTTCGACGCGCTATTTTGCCGGGGCTGCGGCGAGGTGCCCGGTTGCTTCCACATCGATTTCCACGGTGTCTTTAACGCGCAGGATGAACGTGCTGGGATTCTTCAGCCCCCACCTCTGGTAGGGGACGGCGAAGTGCACGGTGGCAGTCACTTGCGAAGCTGCAATCTGAATGGAGAGAGGGAGCGCGAGGTCGTGGTCCTGCCCGTGGAGGCGGAATATGCCGGAGACCTCGACCTGCGAAGTACCCTGCGCGTTGACTACGCCCTTCACCTGCGCGGGCATGAATACAATTTCGGGGTATTTCGGGCTTTCCAGAATTTCGCGATGCATCTTCGAATCGCGGCCGTCGTTGCCGCTGTCGCCGCTGGTAGCGTCGACGACGATGGCTCCGCCAGCCTTGCCCGTCGCGGGATCGAAATGGACCACGCCGCTCTTCAGCCTGAACGTTCCGTGGACCTCGTGCAGCGTGGCTCCGAGCGTGTATTCAATGCGGGTTTGCGCCGGATCCAGCGTTACCACCGTTTCCTGCGCGGACACGCGCGGCGACGCAAGCAGCGCGACAAGGAAAAGGAAGATGATTCCGGCGCAGAGTCTGCACGGCGGCTTACGCAATTGCTGGGAGGTCAGGATTGGCACAAACATCCTTGAGCGGGCTGAAATCAGAGCGCGATTCCGAATGCTCCCATCAGATGCCCGGAGCACGCCGGAAGTTGTCGCCAGGCAAGCTATCGTGTGAGCGACGCAATCAGCGTGGAGTACGCCGGGTAAAGCTTCGCGAGTGTCTCGCGCGATCCCGTTTCGTAATCCTTGTAATCGAAGCCGGGAGACATCGTAGTCCCCAGAAGCGCGTAGCTTCCACCGGGACGAAGCCGGGAACCTTGCCACACGCCTCCTCGGACGACGTGCTGCGGCCGCATGCCCATGGCGATGTCCTGCCCGAGCACCGTGATTTCTCCCCGTCCGTCGGGATGCAGTTGCAGTGTTTCAACCGGGTCGCCCAGGTAGAAATGGAAAATTTCATCGCCGGGCAGCTTGTGCAGAGCGGAAAACGTCTCCGGCGTGAGCAGGTAATAGATTGCGGTGCCTGCGGCCCGGTCGCTCGGGATAGTCTTCCGGCAGCAAAGCCTTAGGAATACGGAGAGCGGACTGGTAAGTCTCGACGAAATAGCCGCCCTCGATCGGGTGAGGCTCCAGCTTCAAGAGCGCGCGAATCTGGTCCGCCGTCAGCATGGCGCCATTCTCCTTTTTCACAAGGAAGTCATCTTAGCCGAATCTGACCTCGATACGACCGCAGGTACCCCTGTCGAATGCGAAACGCCTTCCGGAATGCCAGTTGACACCCCCGGAGGCGGTTTTCATAATCGAGAAGAGGCGAAGAAACCGTGAAAGACGCTGGGGAAGCCCCCGAGCGCGGCCTGGAAGACGTTGTTTCCCGGGCTCTGCGCGATAATCTGACTCCGCTCCAGCGGACTGCCGACGATCTGCACCAGGCTTGCGCCGATTTCGTCGCTGCCTGCGGCTCCTCTAGGCCCAGCAACGCGCTTCCATCGCTGCTCCGCGCGCAGACTGCGGCCTCTTCGCTTGCTTCGTCCCTTTCTGTTCTTTCCAATTTTCTCGTGGTTGCCATCAAGCCGGCCGAGCGCCCGGCCTCTTTAGCTCAGGCCACGGCCGTCGCGGATGCAGGCGAAAAGGTTCCTGTTGCGGCGGAGGCCGCGCCGGCCTACGATGCGATAAATACGCAGGAAGCGCCGTCGAAATGGGCTGAAGAACCTCCGCAGGCTCCCGTCCAACCCGTCGATGTGCCGGTCGAGAGCAAGGCCGGTTCCTACGAAGAGCTTGCGCTGGAGCCCGAGGCGGAGGTTCATCAAGCTTCAGCGGAAGCCTTCGAGCCGCCCGCGATGCCTGAGGCCGTTCACGAGCCCACCTCTGCGTCCGAGCCCGCATTTGACTTGACGAGCTTTCCGGCGGACATTCAGGAATTGCACCGCCGCGCCAACCGGGTAGCCAAAGTGGCGATGCAGGACATCAAACTATTGCGTCCCAAGGACGTCCAAATGGGACGTGACAACAAAGACATTTGCGAACGGTTACGCAGTGAACTCGACAAAGCACGCAAAGAATACGACCGCCGCTTTCGCGCGATTCAGGATCATCCGGTGGACTACTTCCATCGCTGGATGGTGGAAATCCTCGCCGAGGGGAACGTGGAAGCCCTCGGGGAATATCCCTACCCCTCGCCTGTACTGCGTCACTAGGAAAGTTGCGATGGCGCCATGGGTCCGGCTGGTTTGCGCAGCCGGGCATCCTGCTGGCGTTGTGTGCCCAGGCATTGCCCGCGCAGAAGAAAGCCCGTCATGCGGCAGCAGCGAAGCCTGCCGCGCGGATCAAGCTCCTGTGCATCTCCAGCAACTCCGGCGACACCCGCTGCATCCGCCATAAACCAACTCGAAAAACTCTCCGCCCAGCTGAAGCAAAAGAACGCCGCGGCAGCCTATGCGGCGCTGAGTTCGCTTGCGAACCAGAAGAAATCGGCGCTGGCGACGCGCGCCGCGCTCTGCCCTCGGATTCTACGATTACTCCAAGGGACGTTATCCAGAGGCGTCGAATTGGCTCGAACGCGCGAAAAAAGATCCGCTGCTTGCGCGATTACGCGCTGTATTGGTCGGCCGAAACACACCGGGCGCAGCACGAGGACGCAGCCGCTCTGGCGGAACTGAAACAGATTCGCCAGGGATATCCCGATGCGGTTATCACCGAGCAGGTGCTGCAGTCGATTGGTTTGGCGGCCATCGCGCTGAACCAGCCAGCCGAGGCGGTGCGCGCGCTCGACGCTTATTCGCTGACGGCGCAACGGCCCGGCCTGCTGCTTCTTCGAGGCGAAGCGCGCGAAAAGGCGGGGCAAGTCGTCGATGCGGCGGTCGATTACCAGGCTGTCTACACCCGCTTTGCTCTCAGCGAACAGGCGCGCGAAGCGGCGATGAGAATTGAATTCCTGCGTAGCGCGTCGGCACAAATCCCTGCGATCCCTCTCGATCAGCGGCTCGCCCACGCGGACACGCTCTTTAATGCAAAGGAGTGGGGACCTGCCCGCACGGAATATTCCGCGATCCTGCAGCAGGTTTCCGGCGCTGAATTCGAGCGAGCTCAGCTCCGAATTCTCGAATGCGGAATGGGTCTGGGCGGCTCGCCTTCGCAGGTGATTGCGTTGAAAGTGACCGACCCTGACGTGGGCGCGGAGCGCTCCTATACGCTGGCCGATTACTATCGCGGCCACCAGCTTGAGACGGACATGACAGCCTCCGTCGAGAACGCCGCCTCGCGCGCGCCGTCAAGCAAGTGGACTGCGTCCGCTCTCTTTCTGGCCGGAAATTATTATTGGGTGCGGCTGGATCGCGACCGCGCTTCGGACTATTACAAGCGGGTCGCGGAGCAATTTCCGGCTTCCCCTGATGCCACGAATGCGCAATGGCGAGTGGCCTGGACCGCCGTGCTGAAACGCGCGCCGGAAGGGGCGGAACTGCTGCAGGAGCATCTGCGGCGCTTTCCGGGATCGATTTACACGCCGGATGCGCTGTACTGGCTGGGACGGCTCGCCGAAGACGCTGGTGTTGCCGGGTTGGCCCGCGGCTACTACGACAAGCTGATTGAACGTTTCCCGCAGAATTATTTTGAAGGCCTGGCGGTTGCGCGTGTGCGCGGCCTCGATCCGGCTCCGAAGCAAGTGTCCGATGTGCTGGCGGCGATTCCCCCGGTGCCGCCTTCCCAGAAAATGGGTGAGACGATTCCCGTTGCCGCAGAGCGAACGCAAGGCCCGCGCGGATGCTTTGCGCTCGATCGCGTTCGACGCTTCCGCCGAACTCGAGCTGCGCGCCGCGTATGTGGCGACGGGCGAGCCGCGCCTCCTGCTCGAAGCCGCGCAGGCGGCGGTAGATGCGGGGCACTGCGGCGCGGCGATTGTGACGGTGCGGCAGATTTTCCCCCAGCTGGAGGCGCATCCGCTGCTCGAGGTGCCGCGGCCGGTGTGGCTTGCGGCGTATGCCATGCCGTTCCAGTCGTCGATCCGGAAGTGGTCCCAAAGCGCGGCGATCGATCCGATGCTGGTGGCTGGGCTGATCCGGCAGGAGTCGGCTTTTGAGCCCGAGGCGCATTCCTCGGCAAACGCGTTCGGGCTGATGCAGCTGCTTCCCACGACGGCGCGTCGCCTGGCCAAGCAGGCGAACATACGCTACGCGCACGCGCGGCTCGTGGATCCGGATTACAACGTGAGGCTGGGCACGATATATGTTGCGGGTTTGCAGAAGCAGTTTGGGAATGTGGAATCGGCGCTGGCTGCGTATAATGCGGGCGAAGACCGTGTGGCGTCCTGGACGGCGGGGCAGAACTACCGCGAACCCGCGGAGTTTGTAGAATCGATTCCGTTCACCGAGACGCGCCAATACGTTCAAATCGTGACGCGAAACGCGGATATCTACCGCAGATTGTATGGTGCCGACAATGAATCCCGCAAAAGCCGCAGCCGGGCCGCCCGTTAGCTCGAAACTCTCCCTGAAAGCCGAGCAGTTTACCGAATCCGTGATCCGCGAAATGACGCGCCTCGCGCTGCATTACGGCGCCGTCAACCTGTCGCAGGGCTTTCCCGATTTTCCCGCTCCCGCCGAAATCAAGCGCGCCGCCCAGGAAGCGATCGAGGCGGACGTCAATCAATACGCCGTCACTTGGGGAACCAAGCCGCTGCGCGACGCCATCGCCGAGAAATTCGCGCGTACCCAGGGCGTCACCGTGGACCCGGAGCGCGAAATTACCGTCTGCTGCGGGGCGACCGAGGCGATGATCGCGTCGCTGATGGCCATCATCAATCCCGGCGATGAAGTGGTGGTGTTCGAGCCGTTCTATGAGAATTACGGGCCGGATTCGATTCTTTCCGGCGCGACGCCGCGGTTCGTCAAGCTTCGCCCTCCCGACTGGACGTTCGATCCCCAGGAACTTGCGGCGGCCTTCAACAATTCGACAAAGGCCATCATCATCAATTCGCCGAACAATCCCACCGGGAAGGTGTTTACGCGCGCGGAACTCGAGTGCATCCGCGACCTGTGCGTCCGCTGGGATACGTTTTCGATCTCCGACGAAATCTACGAGCACATGCTCTACGACGGCGCCGAGCACATTTCGATCGCGTCGCTCGAAGGAATGCGCGACCGTGCGATTACCCTGAATGCGCTTTCGAAAACCTACAGCGTCACGGGATGGCGCGTCGGATGGGCCATTGCGCCGCCGGAGGTGACCGCCCCCATCCGCAAAGTCCACGACTTCCTCACGGTGGGCGCCGCCGCGCCGCTGCAGGCGGCAGGAGCAGTCGCGCTGCGTTTTCCGACGAGCTACTACCAAACGATGGCACGCGAGTACGCAGAGCGCCGGGAGCGCATGCTCAATATGCTGACCGAGGCTGGCTTCCGGTGCGGCAGGCCGAAAGGCGCCTATTACATCATGGCGGACATCTCGGCGTTCGGTTTTCCGGACGATGTGTCTTTCGCGCGACACATGGTGAAGGATATCGGCGTGGCTGCGGTGCCGGGATCGAGCTTCTATCGCAATCCCGCCGATGGACGCACGCAGCTGCGCTTCACATTCTGCAAAACGGAAAAGACGATGCAGCTGGCAGCCGAAAAGCTGGCGAAGCTGAAGGTGAAATAGGCAAGACCGCGCCGGTCGTGTGCGCCGGTTACAGCGCGCCGCTTACAAATTCAGATCGAACGATTGCCGGTACGCCGGAATCGTTACCGGCCAGTGGAACTGGCTTGTGATCGCGCCGCGAAGCGCGTCGAGGGCCACCGGTTCGCCGTGCACCAGAAACGTCTGCTGCGGCGGTGCCTGAAAGCCGGAGAGCCATCGCAGCAATTCGCTTCTTCCGGCATGTGCGGATAGCTGGCCTATGTTGACGACTTCCGCCCGCACCGGCACCTGTTCTCCGAAGATGCGGACGTATTTCGCGCCGTCCTGCAAAGCGCGGCCGCGCGACGCCTCCGCCTGGTAGCCCACCAGCAGAACGGCACTGCGAGAATCGGGGAGCCGCCGCTCAAGGTGATGCAGAATTCGACCTCCCGTCGCCATGCCGCTGGCCGAAATGATGATGCAGGGCGAGACGACATCGTTGATTTTCTTCGACTCCTCCACAGTGCGCGTCATATGGACTTCGTGCATGTTCAGCGGATCGTGATTGCCTTCGAGCTCTTCCTTGGTGAATTCGAGGTCGTGGTCTTCAGTGTGGTTGGCGTATAAACCGGTCACGTTGATCGCCATCGGGCTGTCGACGAACACCGGAAGGTGCGGAATTCGTTTTTCATCTTCGAGCTTCCGCAGAAAGTACATGAGCATTTGCGTGCGTCCCACGGCGAATGCGGGAATCACCACCGCCCCGCCGCGCTTGTTGACGCGGTTGATCACGTCCGCGAGCTCGTCCTCCACCGAACCGCTGGGATGGTCGCGATCGCCATAGGTGGATTCGCAGAGCAAAAAGTCCGCGCGCGTGGGCGGTTCCGGGTCTTTCAAAATCGGCTCGCCGTAGCGCCCGATGTCGCCCGAGAAGACCACCAGCATCTGCTTGTTGTTTTCCGTGATGGTCAGCTCGATCCACGAGGAGCCGAGAATGTGGCCGGCGTCGTGCCCTTTTACGGAGAATTGCGGGCTGATTTTGAAGGAATCCGCGCGGGGTATATCCCGGAACTGCTTCAGCGCGGATTGCGCTTCGACGACGGTGTAGAGGGGCAGCGGCGGCTTGTGGCTGGCGTAGCCCTTTTTTGCTGCGTACTGTGCGTCTTCTTCCTGGAGATGCGCCGAATCCGGGAGGAGCAGGCCACACAGCTCGCGCGTGGCCGGGTTCGCATAGATCGGCCCGTGGTAGCCGGAGTGCACCAGCCGGGGGAGATAGCCGGTGTGGTCGATGTGCGCGTGCGTGAGCACGACCCAGTCGATCGTGGCGGGATCCACCGGCAGGCGATCCCAATTGCGCTGTTTGAGTTCCTTGGAGCCCTCGAAAAGGCCGCAGTCAACCAGCAACCGCTTGCCTTCCGCTTCCACCAGATACTTCGAGCCGGTTACCGTCCCTGCCGCGCCTAGAAAAGTGATTTTTGCCATCGGCCGAGTATTCTAGATGATTCCGCGAAAAAGCCCTTCTGCTATTTTTGGCGCCGTTGCCATCGGCTTGCTCCAGAGGCAACAAATCCCATTAAAACGCCATGCCTATTGACACTCGTAGGGCAATACGTTCATCCTGATTGACTTTCGTTGATGGTACATCGCCGAGAGTGGCCCAGCGCGAGTGGGGGGAGCGAGTGACGGTTCGAATCTGCTTTCACGATAAATGCTTCGACGGGGCGTCTTCGGCGGCGATCTTTTCCCGCTTCTACCGGGAGCGCATCGATCCCAACGCGGAATTCCTCTATACCGGCATGACCCACAAGGCCTCGCAGCCTTTTGAGGACGGCACTTTCGACGGTGACGAAAACGCCATCGTCGATTTCAAGTATTCCAGCTCCCCGCTGCTGACCTGGTGGTTCGACCACCATCAGAGCGCGTTCCTGAAGCCGCAAGACGCCGAGCATTTCCGGAACGACCACTCGGGCAAGAAGTTTTACGATCCTACCTACAAGTCCTGCACCAAGTTTCTCGCTACCATCGCTTCCGAAAAATTCGGATTTGACGCGCGGCCGATTGCGGACCTCATCAAGTGGGGAGACATCATCGATGGCGCCCAATTCGCCTCGCCTCAAGAGGCCGTGGGCCTGGCCGAACCTGCCATGCAGCTCGCGCTTGTGATCGAAGCCGCCCCGGAGCCGAATCTGGTGCAGCAGTTGATTCCCGAGCTGGCCGAGATACCTCTCAGCGAGATGATCGACCTGCCGATCGTGAAGAGGCATCTTGGACCCGCTGCTAGAGCGCCACCGGAATTCCATGGAAATATTACGAGAGCGCGCCGACCCACGCGGCGGGGTGGTCTATTTCGACGTGAGCGATCTGGACCTGGAAGGCTACAACAAGTTCATTCCCTATTACCTGTACCCGGATGCTCTCTACACGGTGGGTGTGAGCGCTTCGCCCACGCGCTCGAAAGTGTCCGTGGGAACCAACCCCTGGAAGGAAGCCTCGGCCGAAGTGAACCTCGCCTCCCTTTGCGAGAAATACGGAGGGGGAGGGCACCCGCGCGTGGCGGCGATCTCTTTGGGGCCGGGAGACCTGATGCGCGCGCGCAAAGTCGCCAAGGATATCGCGAACACCTTGCGCCAATAGCTCCGCTCGCCCGCTCCCAATCTGCTCCTACGGAGTCTGAAAATGAAAAGAGCTCGCAGGAGGAACCTGCGAGCTTTTTCTTTCCAGGGTCTCCCGGCTCAAGGCCGGAAGCGAAAGTTCTACGCCCAGCTGTAGCCGTGCTTAGCGATCGGAAGCGAGCGAACACGGTCGCCGTTAATCGCGAAGATGGCGTTCGTAATCGCCGGGATCACCGGCGGCAACGCTGGCTCGCCCAATCCAGTCGGCGGGTTGTCCGAGCGCAGGAAATGCACCTCGATCTCCGGAGGGGCCTGCCGCATGCGGGTCGGCTGATAATCCTGGAAATTCCCTTGCGAAGCGCGGCCCGCGTCGATGGTAATTGCCCAGTTCATCAGATGGCTCATGCCTTCGATCACCGCGCCCTGCGCCATATTGAGGGCGTTGCTGGAATTGATGATCTGGTTGCCGATATCGCCCGCGACCCAAACCTTGTTCACTTTCACCTTTCTTGTTTGCGTCCACGCTGACTTCGGCCACCTCGGCGAAATATCCACGAAGGGCAAACTGGAATGCCACGCCCATAGCGGTGCCTTTGGGAAGCGTCCGTTTGCCCCAGTTGGATTTTTCAGCCAGGAGCAGCAGTAAATTACGCATCCGCGCGGAGTCGATCTCCGGCTCCATGGCAAGAGGAGGATTGGCAATCTTCACCCTGGGATGCGCCAGCAGTTCGAGGCGGAACTGCAGGGGATCTTTTCCGGCGGCGTGCGCCAGCTCGTCGATGAACGATTGCACCACGAAACAGAAAGCGTTGGTGCCAGGAGCGCGCAGCGAGTGCATCGGAACGCCGGACGGTATCAGCGACACCTGGAAATCGAAGTTGGGCAGGAAAGTCGCCGGGAACTGATTCGCTTCCATGCCGGCGGGAGGCGTCTGGAACTTCTTATTTTCGCCGAAGCTGACGAAGTGGTTCCGCCAGGTAGTGAGCTTTTGCGAGCTATCGATCCCGCCCTTGAGGTAGTGAAAGCCGGCGGGGCGGTAGTGGTCGTGGCGCATATCGTCTTCGCGCGTCCAAAGCACTTTTACCGGTGCGCCAACCTCTCTTGAAATCCACGCGGATTCAAGCATGTAGTCGTTCGTGAGGCGCCGTCCGAAGCCGCCGCCGGAGCGGAGCATATGCACGGTGATGTTTGCTTCAGGGATTCCCAGCACCGTCGCGACTTCCTGGCGGCCTGCCCCGGGAGTCTGAGTAGGAGACCAGAAGACGAGCTTGCCGTTATCGTAATGCGCCACGCAGTTCTGGGGCTCCATCGTGGCGTGCGAAAGCAAAGGATAGGAGTAAGCAGCCTCGACCACTTTGGCCGCCGAGCCAAGCCCGGCTTCCGAATCGCCATCCACGCGGAGAGGGAACTGCGGGGCCTTTTTCGAAAACTCATCGGCCTGGCGCTGGAAGCCTTCGCTGCTCTGCTGCGCGGTGGGGCCTTCGTCCCAGGTAACTTTCAGCTTCTGACGCGCCGACTGGGCTTGCCACCAACTGTCCGCGACGATGGCCACGCCGCTGTGCAAGCCTGTGTAGTCTCTCGTACCTTCGATGATGAAGGCATGGCGCACGCCGGGCTGGGCCTTGATCTCGTCGAGGTTCGCGCTCAACGCTTTGCCCATGAAGACCGGGCATTTCTCGTGAACCGCCCAGAGCATGTTGGGCACAGTGAAGTCGATGCTATAGATGGGCTTGCCGCGGACGATCGAGGGCACGTCCACGCCGGGAATGGGCTGGCCGATGATCTTGTAGTCCGCAGGATCCTTCAGCTTTACGGAGCTGAGTTCGGGCGGAGTCATCGCCGCGACCTTGGAAGCGAGATCGCTGTAGGATGCGGAACGATTCGTTCGCTCGTGCTTTACACGGCCGGAGGAAGTGGACAATTCGGCCTCTTCGACGTTCCATTCCTGCGCCGCGGCTGAAATGAACATCGATCGGCACGCCGCGCCCACTTGCCGCAGCGGATCCCAGTTGAAGGGAGTGGTGCCGCTGCCGCCGGCGCGCTGGCGGCCGTATTTTGACTCGTCGAGATCGGCTTGCTCGACTCTTACATTCTTCCAGTCGATATCGAGTTCTTCCGCGATGATCATGGGAAGCTCGGTCTTTACGCCCTGGCCGATTTCCGGATTCTTGTTGAGAATTGTGACAATACCGTCCGCACCCAATTTGATGAACGCCGTCGCCACGAACGTGGGATTCGTCGCCCCAGCCGCTGGTGCCTGCGCGAGCACTTGCGTGATCGGATCGGCGTAAACGGCGAAGAGCAAGCCTCCGCCGCCGATCGCGGAAACGCGCAGGAACGAGCGGCGGTCGAGTGAGACGGACTTTACCGGTTCCAGCAGGGAATTTTTCACAGGGCCTCCTTCTGTTCGAAGGACCCGTTACGGCCCGGTTGGATGTTTTGCGCAGTTGACTTCGAAGCGTAGGACGCCGCCTTATGGATCGCCTCGCGGATGCGAATGTAGGTGCCGCAGCGGCAGATGTTGCCGGTCATAGCCGCATCGATCTCCTGATCGGTGGGATTCGGAGTGCGCGCCAGCAGAGCGGAAGCCGACATCATCTGGCCCGCCTGGCAGTAGCCGCATTGCGGAACGTCAATTTCCTGCCACGCGATCTGCACCGGATGCGTGCCATCCGCGGAGAGACCCTCCAGCGTGACGATCGGCGCATCGGCCGCAGCCGAAACCGGCGTCAGGCAGGAACGAACCGCCCTTCCGCGAAGGTGTACCGTGCAAGCACCGCACTGGCCGATGCCGCAGCCAAATTTCGTGCCCTTGAGATTGAGCACATCGCGCAACACCCACAGCAGAGGCATGTCCGCCGGAACATCGACGGTAGCTGTCTGGCCATTCACATTTAATTTGTATGCCATCTGGTCAACTCCGGAGAAACAACAAGATTGCATTGCCCGCAACTGCTGCCCACCTTGCAACGGCTCATTCGAGGCTGTTTATTCTCGTTCATCTGAGGTTCAAGTAAGCATAGCGGGCGACGGTGTGGAGTTCAATTCGGAAATCGGATGTTCCGAATCCGTAGGGTAGCACAGGCCAAAGCTACGGGGCAATCGAGTTGGAACCCTAGGTGTGCCGTTGTGATCCGCTGGCAAAACATGTATTTTAATAGACGGTTACTAGCACTTCAGGGCGCCTCGTCGTCGGAAACCCCAGGATTCACGCCATCGGGCCGTTTGCATCCATTCGGGGACGAAAATTTTCTGGATCGGGTTTAGCCGCTGATAGGCTACACGTTCAGGCAGGAATGAGGCTCAAGATAGTCGAGATTGCGAATCGTGGCGTACCGGGCGAAGAATGCCTGCACCTCGCCGTGCAAGCGGCCGTGGACCTGAATTTTTACGCCGTTTTCGACACGGCGCGGATCGGCGGCGGGCTTATTTCGCGGTTTTCGGCCCACACCTACTGGTTCCAGCCGCAGGCGGTGATGCCAGGGGATACCGTGACGCTTTACACCGGTCCCGGCGCGAATTCGCTCGCGAGGCTCCCGGACGGCGCAACGGCATATTCGTTCTACTGGGGATTGAGCAGCACGATTTGGAACGACCCCTCCTCGTGCGCCGTGCTTTTAGAGGTAAACCAGTGGCAAACGTCTCCTGCCGGCGACAGCGGCGCGGGAACGGTTCTCAGCGGAGATGAAAAACAAGGCGGCTTTGCGTGAAGAGCCGCGCAGGAAACGGAATTGCGTTCTCACGCGACCTGGGGTGGCAGATCAAGGTACAATAGAAAAGGCACAATTGCCCATTTTCGCCCTCGTGGAACGAATCGCGAATTTCGACAGACAGGAGCAACAGGAACATGGCATACGGTAGACGCGACAAGCCGGAAAAAAACAAGTCAGGACGCGCGGGATTCGTGGATGCCCGCCTCGAAGAGCTTCGGCGCCGCTGGGAAGCAACCACCGACGAGCGCGTGAAGGCGGAAGTATCCGAACAAATCCGTGAGTGGCAGTCCTTCAAGCCGGAGCGGTCGTCTTCGGGCGGCGGCAGGCGCTAGAACTGCTCTGCTGTAACTTCCTGGCGGATCAGAGATCGAGGCCGAGCTGCAGCTTGGCGGCCTCGGACATGCGGGCAGGGCCCCAGGGAGGGTCGAGGACGACCTCGACGTGCACTTCGCGAACCGTGGGTAGTTTCGCGAGCTTGGTTTCGACGTCGGACTTGAGCACGTTGCCCATGCCGCAGCCGGGCGCCGTGAGCGTCATCTCGATGTCGATGCGATGAGCGCCCTGATCGAGCGGCTTCACCTGGCAGGAATAGATGAGGCCGAGATCGGCGATGTTCACGGGAATCTCGGGATCGAAGACGGTCTTGAGCTGGTCCCAGACCATCTTTTCGCTGAAGGGCTCGCTTTCGGAAGAGGCTTCCGGCGCAGCGGGCGCGTTCGAGAGTCCCAGGGCATCCGCATCCTTCGCATCGACGCGATACATCAGGCCGTAGTCGCTGTAGACCGTGTAGGTGGTGCCGAGATTCTGCATCACCCGCACCACGGTGCCGGCAGGCAGCTTGTTGTTGATGCCGCTGGGGACTTCGACCACGTCCGTTTCGCGGCTTAGCGTGATGGGTTGGTTTGTGACCGGCATAGGAAACTTACCTCGTTGCTTTGAGCCTTACCGCCGGCTCCAGCGCAGAAACTACTCTGTCGAAATGGCGTCCTGTTTCCCTTCGAGCGCGGCCTGCAGCGTGTGCCAGGCAAGTGTTGCGCACTTCACACGCACGGGAAATTCCGACACTCCGGAGAAAACCGTCAGCTTGCCGAGTTCCACCGGCGTCGCCATTCGAAGGCTCGTGCCCGGTGACCATATCGTGGAAGCGGCCGAAGAGCTTCTCGGCGTCGGCTTTTGTCTTGCCTTTCAGGCTTTGCGTCATCATCGAAGCGGAAGCCTTGGAAATGGCACAGCCTGAGCCCTGAAAGCTGATATCGCGGATCGAATCGCCCTCAAGATCGAGATAGATGGTGAAGCGGTCTCCGCACAGGGGATTGAATCCCTCCGCTTTGTGATTCGCGCCCGCCATCTCGCGGAAATTCCGCGGGGCCTTGCTGTGCTCGAGGATCACGTCCTGATAGAGATCGCGCAGGTCGGCCATTACGCGAATACCTCCCGCACCTTTTCGATGCCGGCAACCAGCGCGTCGACTTCTTCGCGCGTGTTATAAAGCGCGAACGAAGCGCGGGCCGTGGCGGGAATGCCGAAGCGCTCCATCACCGGTTGCGAGCAGTGATGCCCGGTGCGAATGGCGATGCTTTCCTGGTCGAGAATCGTCCCGATGTCGTGGGGGTGAATGCCTTCCATCACGAACGAAAGCACGCCCGCTTTTTCCTTCGCCGTTCCCACGAGGCGGATCCCCGGAATCGCTCCCACTTTTCGGGTGGCGTATTCCAGCAGATCGTGTTCATGAGCGGCGGCGTTTTCGATTCCGATCCCGTCGAGGTAGCGGATGGCCGCTCCCAGCCCGATGGCGCCGGAAATATCGGGCGTGCCAGCCTCGAACTTGAACGGCAGCTTGTTGAAAATCGTTTTCTCGAAGGTGACCGAGCTGATCATGTCGCCGCCGCCCTGGTAGGGAGGCATCGCTTCGAGCAGCGCCGCTTTGCCGTAGAGAACGCCGATGCCGGTGGGACCGTAAACCTTGTGCCCTGAGAAGGCGTAAAAATCGCAATCGAGCGCCTGCACGTCGACTTTCAGGTGCGGCACGGCTTGCGCGCCGTCGACAAGCACCGGAATGTTCCGCGCGTGCGCCAGTTCGATCATCTTGCGGATCGGCGTGATCGAGCCGAGCGCGTTGGAAACATGCGTGACGGCGGCGATTTTCGTCCGCGGGCCGAGCAGGTTCGCAAATTCGTCGAGCAGCAGCTCGCCGCGATCGTTGATGGGCGCGACGCGCAGCTTCGCGCCTTTTTCCTCGCACAGGAGCTGCCACGGCACGATGTTCGAATGGTGCTCCATCGCGGTGATGAGCACTTCATCGCCCGCGCCCACGTGGACGCGCCCGTAGGTTTGCGCCACCAGATTGATGGCCTCGGTGGCCCCGCGGACAAAGATGATTTCCTTCGAGTGGGCGGCGTTGAGAAAGCCCTGAATCGCCGAGCGGGCCGCTTCGTGTTCCTCGGTGGCGTGCTCGGAGAGAAAATGCACGCCGCGATGGATGTTCGCGTTGTCGCGCTCGTAATAGCGCGTGATCGCGTTGATCACCGACTGCGGCTTCTGCGATGTGGCGGCGTTGTCGAGATAAACGAGCGCTTGCCGCGAATCTTCTGCCGGAGGATGGGGAAGTCGCCGCGAATCTTTTCCACGTCATACGCGGGCGCGGCTTCGCGGGCCGGCGACGGAGCCGAAGCCTGCCGGGCGGCCACCGGCCGCGATTTTGCGGCGCTCTTCTTGGCGGCGGTGGTCATCCCACTTCCTCCAAATTGCGCTCCGCCTCGTGTTGCATGCGTGGCGCGGGCAAAACCAGCCGAAGATTGCGCGATATGCACGAGATGCGCGTGGATCAGCTTCTCGACGTGCGTCCGCGCGGGCCCTTCCTGCATGCGGTCCAGGCATTCGCTCGCGAAGGCCATGAGCAGCAGGCGGCGCGCGGAAACTTCGTCAATCCCGCGGGAGCGCAGGTAGAAAAGCGCATTCTCTTCCATCTGCCCGATGGTAGCGCCGTGCGTGCACTTCACGTCGTCCGCGTAAATTTCCAGCTGCGGCTTGGTATCGATCTGCGCCTGATCGGAGAGGAGCAGGTTGCGATTGGTCTGCTTCGCGTCGGTCTTCTGGGCATCTTTGTGCACCACGATCCGGCCGTGGAATACGCCGTGGGCTTTGCCGTCGAGAATTCCGTTGTAGAACTGGCGGCTGCCGCAATGAGCCTTGGCGTGCTCCACCAGCATGTAATTATCGAGATGCTGGCGTCCCGTGCCGATGAAAAGGCCGTTGATCAGGCATTCGCCGCCTTCGCCCGCGAGAACCGGGTGAACGTTGTTGCGCACGAGCGCTCCGCCGATCAGCACGGAGTGCGACGAAATATTCGCGCTGCGGCCCTGTTCGATGCGCAGCGTGGAAATGTTGAACGCCTGCATGTCTTCGCGCTCGATCATGTAATGTGAGACGACGGCATTGTCGCCCGCGATCAACTCCGTCGCCGTGTTGCAGAGCGCCGGCGCACCGCCGAGCGAGACGTACTCCTCGATGATAGTGGCCTGGCTGCCTTCTTCCGCGACGATCAGGTTCCGCGGATGAATCATCGAAGGCGCATCGTGCGCGGTGGAGACAAACAGCAGGTGAACGGGCGCTTCGAGCACCGCGCCTTTGCCGACGTGAATGAAAGCGCCGTCCTCGATAAACGCGGTGTTGAGCGCCGAAAATGCGTCGCGCTGGATGTTGAGATATTTTCCAAGATACGGTTCCACCGCTTCAGGATGTTCGGCGATCGCGGCGGCGAGGCTCGATACCGCCACGCCTTCCGGCAGTTTCGCCAGGGACGAAAGAGCGGGAGAGAATCGCCCGTCCACAAAAACAAGCTGGCACGCCGCACCTGCGACACCGAAGGTTTCGATCTGGCGGCTCGTGGGAACGCGGTTCCCGGCGCCGTTCAGCTGGAAATTTGTCTGGGCGATGGCGGATATATTCGTAAAGCGCCAGTCCTCATCGTGCGTCGTGGGGAAGCCCGTCTCGTTGAAGCGATCGAAACCGCTTTGCCGAAGCGTCCGCAGCCACGCGGGTTCGCGGCCCGCACCGGATTTCACGATGTGGGCGAAAGTTTCCGCGTAGTTTTGAAGTGCCTGGCTTGCTGTCGCCACTTTCTGTCCTCACTAAAAGCAAATGTATGCGCCGTTGCGCGCCGTCGTCAGGCGGGAGTTGCGCTGGCGCTGCGCGCGCCGGTTTCGGTCCCGTAGCCCTTGTCTTCGAGTTCGAGCGCCAGTTCCGGGCCGCCCGGAACGCACGATCCGTCCATCGACAAGCACGTGAACGCGGTCGGGCACGATGTAATCGAGCAGGCGCTGGTAGTGCGTGACCACGAGAATCGCGCGGTCCGGGCTGCGCATGGTGTTCACGCCCTGCGCGACGATCCGCAGCGCGTCGATGTCGAGGCCGGAATCGGTCTCATCGAGGATCGCGAGCTTCGGCTGGAGCACGGCCATCTGCAGAATCTCGTTGCGCTTTTTCTCGCCGCCCGAAAACGACTCGTTCACCGAGCGGTTCATCAGCTTTTCGTCCATGTCGAGCAGCTTCAGCTTCTCGCGCATGAGCGGGAGAAAATCCATCGCGTCCATTTCGTCTTCGCCGCGATACTTGCGGATCGCGTTGAGCGCCGAGCGCAGGAAATAGGCGTTGCTGATGCCCGGAATCTCGACGGGATACTGGAAGGCGAGAAAAATGCCTTCGCACGCCGCCTCTTCGGCTTTCATCTCCAGCAGGTTTTTCCCATTGAACAGCACCTCGCCGCCGGTAACCTCGTAGGTCTCGCGGCGCGCCAGCACCTGCGAAAGGGTGCTTTTGCCCGACCCATTGGGCCCCATGATCGAGTGGATTTCGCCGGCGTTGATCGACAGATTGATTCCCTTGAGAATCTCGCGATCGTCCACGCGGACTCTCAAATCCTTGATTTCGAGCAAGCTCATCGTTTCTCCGTCCGCCCTATCTTTCCGTTATTGTGAATGAAGCGCAGGCTATCCGACGCTGCCTTCCAGGCTCACGCTCAGCAGCTTTTGCGCCTCGACCGCGAATTCCATGGGAAGTTCGCGGAAGACGCGCTTGCAGAAGCCGTTGACGATCATCGAGACGGCGTCTTCGGCCTTCAGTCCCGCGCTGGCGCAGATAGAACAGCTGGTCCTCGCCGATTTTCGACGTGGAAGCCTCGTGCTCCATGCGCGCCGTCGAATTCTTCACTTCGATATACGGGAACGTATGCGCGCCGCATTTATCTCCGATCAGCAGCGAATCGCACTGGGTATAATTCCGCGCGTCGACGGCGTCTTTCAGGATTTTCACCTCGCCGCGGTAGGTGTTTTGCCCGTGGCCGGCGGAAATTCCCTTGGAAACAATCGTGCTGCGCGTGTTCTTGCCGAGGTGGATCATCTTCGTGCCGGTGTCGGCCTGCTGGTAATTATTGGTGAGCGCGACGGAATAGAACTCCCCGATCGAATTGTCGCCCTGCAGAATGCAGCTGGGATATTTCCAGGTGATCGCGGAGCCGGTCTCCACCTGCGTCCAGGAAATCTTGGAATTCCTGCCGAGGCACTTGCCGCGCTTGGTGACGAAATTGTAGATTCCGCCCTTGCCGTTCTTGTCGCCGGGATACCAGTTCTGCACCGTGGAATATTTGATCTGCGCGTCGTCGAGCGCGATCAGTTCGACCACCGCCGCGTGCAGCTGGTTCTCGTCGCGAATCGGCGCCGTGCAGCCTTCGAGATAGCTCACGGAGGCGCCTTCGTCGGCCACGATCAGGGTGCGCTCGAACTGCCCCGTTTCCGCCGCGTTGATGCGGAAGTAGGTGGAAAGCTCCATCGGGCAGCGGACGCCCTTCGGCACGTATACGAACGAGCCGTCGGTGAACACGGCGGCGTTCAACGTGGCGAAGAAGTTGTCCGTGTAGGGCACCACGGAGCCGAGATACTTTTTCACCAGATCGGGATGCTTCTGCACCGCTTCGCTGAACGAACAGAAGATCACGCCCGCTTCGCCAAGCTTCGCTTTGAACGTGGTGGCCACCGAAACGCTGTCGAACACCGCGTCCACCGCAACACCCGCCAGCATTTTCTGTTCCTCGAGCGGGATGCCCAGTTTTTCGTAGGTGCGGCGAATCTCGGGATCGAGTTCGTCGAGGTTCTTCAGGTTGGGCTTCTGCTTGGGCGCGGAGTAGTACACGATGTTCTGATAATCGATCGGCGGATACTTGATGTTAGCCCACTTCGGTTCCGCGTCGGACTGCTGCAGCGTCACCCAATGCCGGTACGCCTTCAGCCGCCACTGCAGCATGAAGTCGGGCTCGTTCTTTTTGGCCGAGATGAAGCGGATGATGTCTTCATTCAGGCCCTTGGGCGCGCGGTCTTCGTTGATGTCGGTAACGAAGCCCCATTTGTACTCCTGCTGCGCCAACTCACGAATTGTGTCGGTATTCGAGCTCATTGGATACTCCCTGATGCGATCATGGGCACCAGCCTGCCCCGCGCGTCTTTGATGCTGGTAAGGTGCAACGGTTGCACCAGGTCGGAAAGCGTGATTTTTTCGAGCACGCCTCGCACAGCCTGGTTGATGATTCGCTGGTTGCTCTTGATGGGGCAGCTCAACTCCAGATTGCACGCCCCCAAAACGTCGGTACTGCACTCCGTGAGGGCCATGGGGCCCTCGATGGCCGCAATGATATCGATCACGGAAATCTGGTGGGCCGCCCTGGCCAGCATGTAGCCGCCCTTAGTGCCGCGATGCGAGATAAGCAGCCCGCTTTGCGACAGTTCCTTCAGAAGCTTGCTCACCGTCGAGGGAGGCAGTTTGGACTCAACCGCCAAATCGCGGGCGGTGCGCTGGGGCAGGGAAGACTCGCTACGGGCGATGTACGTCATCAGCACCAGCCCGTAATCCGTTAATTTACCAAGCTTTACCATTCCCCTGCTCGCTGCATCCTATATAGTACTGATTCAGTCTGGTATCGATTCTAGCAGCCGCCCAAACCTCTTGCAAGCTTATAAGCGCTTTCGAGCGGTAGCCCAAGCGATTAGCCGTCGGTGAAGAGGGCGGCGCGGGGCTGGCCCTTGGCGAGTGGTAGCGGATCGAGCGATTCGCTGAAGTTGCTGGTCCAGCGCCAGAGGGCGACTTCGGGCATGTCCTCGAAATGCTCGCGGATGTAGTTATGATGCTCGAAAAGCTTTCTGTTCATCAGGTCGACGATGTCGATACGCTTCGCGCGAATCTCCGGCACATACTTCAGCGCGTCGAGCACGAGGTGATACCGGCTGATCTTGTTGCGGACCACCATATCGAAAGGCGTGGTTGTGGAGCCCCTGTCGAGGAAGCCTCGCACGTGAAAGCGAGCCTCGTTCGGCCGACCGTGGATCATGCTGTGAATCGCCCAGCGATAACCGTGGTAGGCGAAGATTACGGGCGCGGTCGGCGTGAACAGCGCCTCGAAGGAAAGCGCGTCCATCCCGTGAGGATGCTCGTCGGGGCTCATCAGAACGGTCAGGTCAACGATATTGACCAACCGCACTTTGATCTCCGGAACGTACTTCTGCAGCAGCCAGGAAGCCGCCACCGTCTCCAGCGTGGGAACGTCGCCGACGCAAGCGAGAATCACATCGGGAACGCCATCGCCAGCGCTGTCATTGCTGGCGAATTGCCATCGTGACGCGCCGCGCGAGCAGTGCTCGATGGCTTCCTGCATATTTAGCCATTGCAGCTGCGGCTGCTTCCCGCAGGTGACCAGATTCAGGTAATTCCGCGTGCGCAGGCAATGATCGAACGTGCTGAGCAGTGTGTTCGCGTCGGGAGGGTAATAGACGCGGATGACGGTGCTCCGCCGTGAGAGGGCGCCATCGACAAACCCCGGTGCCTGATGGCTGAATCCGTTGTGATCGTTGCGCCAGCAATGGCTGGTTAGAAAAATATTGAGCGACGCAACCGGCCGCCGCCAGGGAAGCTCTTCGCACTGCTCGAGCCACTTGCCGTGCTGCGTAAGCATGGAATCGACCACCTGCGCGAAGCCTTCGTAGGTGGCCCATACACCGTGGCGTCCCGTGAGCAGATAGCCTTCCAGCCAGCCTTCGCAGCAGTGTTCGCTGAGCACTTCCATTACGCGGCCGGTGGGCCCCACGTGATCGTCGATGGAAATGGTTTCCGCCATGCTGCATCGGTCGGTGGCGTCAAAGACCGCATTCAGGCGGTTGGAATTGGTTTCGTCGGGGCAAAACAGGCGGAAGTTATCCGGATTGCATTTGATCACGTCGCGAAAGTATTCGCCCAGCTTGCGCGGCGCCTCGGCGATCACGCACCCGGACTCTGGAACTTCCAGCGCGTAATTCACGAAGTCGGGCAGCGACAGCGCATTCAGGAGGCGGCCACCGTTCGCCACGGGATTCGCTCCCATGCGTAACGCTCCCTGCGGCGCGATCGCCTGCAAGCCGGGGTCGAAATTCCCTTCCGCGTCGAAGAGTTTCTCCGGCTGGTAGCTTCTCATCCACTCTTCGAGAAGCTTAAGGTGCGCCGGGCTCTCGCGCACGGTCGCGAGCGGAACCTGGTGCGCGCGGAAAGTGCCCTCGATGGGGAGTCCGTCGACCTCCTTCGGTCCCGTCCAGCCTTTCGGCGAGCGCAGGATGATCATCGGCCACAGCGGGGTCTTGATCGTGCCGCCCTTGCGCGCTGCCTCCTGTATCGCGCGGATTTCGCCGTACGCCGTGTCCAGCGCGGCGGCAAATTTCTGGTGCATCGAAGGCGGATCCTCCCCCGCGACAATGTAGGGCTTGTATCCATGGCCGAAATAGAGCTGGGTGAGTTCTGCGTCTTGGGTGCGAGCTTCGACCGTAGGGCCGGAAATCTTGTAGCCATTGAGATGAAGGATCGGGAGCACGGCGCCGTCGCGCGCGGGATTCAGGAAGCGGTTCGATTTCCAGCTTCCTTCGAGCGGGCAGGTTTCCGCTTCGCCGTCGCCGACTACGCAAGCGACGAGCAGGTCCGGATTATCGAACGCAGCTCCGAAGGCGTGCAGCAGCGCGTAGCCGAGTTCTCCGCCTTCGTGAATCGAATTCGGAAGATGCGGGCCGCAGTGGCTGGGCACGCCGCCGGGAGTGGAAAATTCGCGAAAAAAGCGCCGAATGCCGGCAGCGTCCTGGGTGATTTCCTGATGGACGGCCGAGTACGTTCCCTCCAGGTAGGAATTTGCGTTGAGGGCGGGCCCTCCGTGCCCCGGGCCGGCGATATAGAGGACGCTGGCCTGCTTCTCGTTGATCAGCCGGTTGAGATGCACGTAGATGAAGCTCAAGCCTGTGGAAGTTCCCCAATGTCCGAGCAGGCGCGGCTTGATGTGTTCTTTGAGAAGCGGCTCGCGGAGCAGGGGATTTTCCTGCAGGTAGATTTGCCCCACCGTCAGGAAATTCGCCGCCTGCCAGTAGCGGTGCATTTTATCGAGCAGTTCCGGCGAGAGCGGTCCCGCGATCTGTGGCTCGGCCTCCTTCGGAGGCGCTTGCGATACTTCTACGGCTGAAGATAACTTCGGATCGAATAGGAACATGGCCACCTCGGGAATTCGGTCAGGCCCAGCCAAGAGCGGCGCGAACGTGCCGGACGATCATCAGGTCTTCGTTGGTTGCGATCACGCGCACCTTTACTGCGGCGTCCGTGCGCGAAATGAGCGGTGCATTGGAGTGGTTGCGTGAAGGGTCGAGTTGAATGCCGAGAAATTCCAGGCCTGCGCAGATCTTGTCGCGCACCGGAGCTGCGTGTTCGCCGATGCCTCCGGTGAAAACGAGCAGATCGAGTCCGCCAAGCGCTGCGGCGTAAGCCCCAATATATTTTTTTGCGCGGTAGCAAAACAGTTCGACGGCTTCGGCCGCGTGAGCATCGCCAGGCGATTTCTCCAGCAGATCGCGCATGTCTTCGCTGGAGCCGGAAACGCCCAGCAGTCCCGAGCGCTTGTTTAGCTGCTCGCCCAGCTCCCCGGAAGGCATTTTCCCCTGCTGCAGCAGATAAATGAGCGCCCCGGGATCCACGTCGCCCGAGCGCGTGCCCATTACCAGCCCTTCGAGTGGAGTAAAGCCCATCGAGGTGTCCACGCTCTTGCCTCCGCGAAGTGCCACCATGCTGGCGCCATTGCCCAGATGCGCGATGATCACCCGTCCCTCGGCCAAGCCGCCGTCCATCGCGCGCAGTTGCTGCAGGACGTATTCGTAGGAAAGCCCGTGGAAGCCGTAGCGCCGGATGCCTTCCTCATAAAGGCTACGCGGAATTGCGTACATGCGGGCTACGGTGGGAAGCCCGCTGTGGAACGCAGTGTCGAAGCACGCGATTTGAGGAAGCTGCGGAAGCTTTCGCGCGATAAACCGGATTCCCGCGATTGCTTCTGGCAGGTGATCGGGATCGAGCGGCACCAGCGTCTCAAGCGCCGCGAGAAAATCAGGCGTCACGCGCTGAGGCTCCGTGAACCGTGTGCCGCCATGCACGATTCTGTGCCCCGCCGCGGCCATGTCCCCGAGGTAGCCTTGTTTTTCCAACCAGTCGAACACGACGTTTAAGGCCGCGCCAGAATCACCATGCCCAACCACCGTATCCAGCAACGATTTCCCGCCGGCATCGGTGATGGTCACATGGCTGCCGGAGGAGTCCGCGCGGTCCACTTGAATGGACAGCTCCAATTTCTCGTCCGCGGCGGCCCGGTAGATCGCAGCTTTCAAGCTTGAAGAGCCGCGATTCATCGTGAGTATTCGGGCGCCGTCGCGGCCTGGCACATCGGGGCTCACACGCTCATCCTAGCAGAATCTCAATTCGCGCCGTCGTTCGGCTAGGCCGAACCCCGCCAGACGAAGCTACCAGCCACCCGTTAAGGCCAAATGAACGAGGGTTTTCGCTGTTCTAAAATTGCGAAGCTACCGGATCAAATGGTGGTCCGTGCCGATTTGAAGGGGCGCGCGCTTTTCCGCTGGAATCCTGCTTCTTGCCATCCGGTGTATCGAGATAACGGACGATTGACATAGAGGAACTCATGGAAACTATCGACTACCGGTAGAAACAGAGTGTGAGTTAAGGCACCCGTTCTGACGAGGAATGGAAGCTACTGCGGGGGTGGAGAGATCTCGAAGTGGATCTTGATCTGCCTCTCCGTTTGGATCGGACGTCCATTGAGAAGGCTTGGGCTGTAACGCCACTGCCGAACCGCAGCCAATGCCGCGGGAACCAACGCGGGGGGACCGTCGAGCGATTGCAAATTTTTCACCGCGCCGTCAGAGGCTATCACCGCATACAGCGTGACCGTGCCTTCGATGCCCTGTGCCAGCGCGCTGGGGGGATAGATAGGGTCAACGCGGTGGATTAATTCCCCGGATCGCAGGTTCTTGGCTTCCGGATCATCAGCAGCCGCTGCCGGGGCCGGAAGTGCACCTCCGGGTTGCGAATTGGATGCGGCGCTCCCGCGCAAGACACTTTCCGGGCCGCCGGAGGGATTCGGCAAGCCTTTGCCCGCCCTATCCTGGCTGCCGACGACGACTTGGCTTGTAGGATGCTCCGCCGCGGGCAGCGCGACGTCCGATTTCAATTGGCTCTTTTGAACTTGCTCCGAGGCGCCGCTCGATCCTTGCCCGGTTGGAGGCCGCGACGGTCCCAGTGGGCCTTGCATCGGGATCAGCCAATGCTGGTTATTCAAATCGACTACTTCGATGTTGGAAATATTTGGATCCGCCGGAGGCGCCGCTTGGGGATTTCCGGCCGCAACAGCGTCATTGGGTTTTTCCTTCGCGGGTTTACCGAACTTGCCATGGAGGGCGCCGTGTCCGGCAAACCATCCCGCGGCCAGGGACACTCCCGCAAAAATGGCCACCAGCTTTGCCATTTTCCAGCGGTCCTCCGGAGGCGTAGCCACCGGCGATTCCGGCACCGCGCGAAGTTGCTTGAATCCAAAACGGTCGTCGGGCAAGGACGCGGAAGGATGCGGCAAGCCAGGTGAGACAGCCTCATCGATTGGCGGTGCGGACGGCCCTGCCGCCGCCACCGGTACATTCACCGCAGTTTCGGCCGACGCGGCCGGAGCTGACAAACCGGTGGGAGCAGGAATGGCGTCGATATCAGGCAAGGTGCGAGACATCCGGTGCGGGAGAAAAGGTCCGGCGACTTCTTCCTTCGCTGCCGACAGCGATTCTGCAGGCTTCCTTGGCTTTTCAGCCGGTGACAAAACGAATCCGCGTTTCAAGTCCAATTTCGGTGACTGACTGGAAGGCTGCTGCGGCGCGCTTTCCAGGGAGCTCTTCTCGATGGGCGAGGTTATCTCCTCGATGAACTCGCCCGCGGGAGTTTCCATCGCCACCCATTCGCGCAAAAGGCTGCGAGCCTCCGGCGAAAGCCCGACAAATTCGAGTCCCGCGGTCTTGCGCAGCCCGCTCGTCCAGCTGATCCGCCCCCTTCCTTCAATGCTTTTCTTCGAATGCGAGAGCTGGACGCGCACGGCAGGCAATTCATCGCCGAGCAGGCTCATGACGGCTTGCACGGCGATTCCGCCCTCGCTGACGTTGAGTACGATGCCCCCGTTCCCTTCGCCCAGTTCGACATAGGCGAGGGAGCGCACGGACCGGCGCGCATGCACACGGCGGTCAAAACCCTGTTTGCTTCCGTCGACGTGTGCGGAGACTTGGGACATTTCCTAAATCGGTTCCTTTGGTGCGGGAGGGGGTCCGCATTTTCTTCGATGCGGGAGCCTATGTTCGCCCGATATTCGCTATAAAGCAAGAGCGCGAGCGGCGGTTGGCCCACAACACAGCCCGGACTTCTACGGAGCTTTTTCGATCTCCGGCCAGGCGCCGGGTAGGTCGATCTGGTAACGCGTCACCTGGTCGAACAGGGCGAATCCCTCCAGGCCGGCTACCTCACCCGCCACCAATTCCCTTATTCTCATCTGCCCGGCTGCATCCATCCGCGAAGGCCAGCGGAACGGCTGCGTGATCCCGATTTCTATGCGAGTGCGGTTTCTTGCAGGCACAAAAGCCCCGGAATTGAGCGTGACTTGTTTTCCCGGGCTCAGGCTGCCCGACGATTTCAGGCGGCTCATAATTACAACGGCTGGCCCCTTGGAAAGCTGGTAGTCGTTGTCGGTTTTGTTCTCGAGATCGTAGAGAAACACGATTTCCGCCCGGGTGGGATCGATCTCGCGAACGCGCACTCCCTGAAGCGTGCTTTCGATGGCGTGGGAATTCCACGAACCCGCGGAATTCGCGATTAACCGAGCCCCCTCCAGCGCCCCGCCAGCCGGGAGAACCAGTAGCAAGCCGAACGTGCAGACGGCGAAGATTCCGGGTTTACGCAAAGCCTTCCTCCACGCGGAATCTAACACCATACCGGGGCAGGACGCATTAGATTTTCCTCACCGTGGCAAATAACACGAGAGGCGAGAACCACGCGACCGATCGAGGCTCATCTGGACGCCTCCCGCGGCTGATAGTAACCTAGAGGCATGAGCGACAAAATTCGAAAAAGCGATGCGGAATGGCGATCGCAGCTGAACGAAGATCAATTTCACGTCACGCGAAAAAAGTGCACCGAGCCCCCTTACTCGGGCGAATATGAAGATACCGAGACTCCAGGTACTTATGTCTGCGTCTGCTGCGGACAGCCGCTTTTCAGCTCCGAAGCAAAATTCCACTCGGGTTCCGGCTGGCCCAGCTACTGGCAGCCGATCGCGGCGGAAAATGTGGAGATGGAGCGCGATGCCAGCCACGGGATGGCCCGCACGGAAGTTCTATGCAGCCGCTGCGACGCGCACCTCGGGCACGTATTTGAGGACGGTCCGCAGCCCACAGGATTGAGATTCTGCATCAACTCCGCGGCGCTTCAATTGGTCGAGAAAGAAGACGAAGACCAAGGCAAGAAAAAAGCATAAATCTACTCGCTCTCTATGGCTTCGCGATAACCTTGAGGATGACCCTAGTGTGCAGCCCGTGATTTGAAGTTCGCGCGGCCAAGCCTTATAAACGTCGGCATCCTTCCGCCCGCTGCACTGCATACCAATCTAGTGGTCAAAGAAAAGCACGTCGGGGTGGCTATTGCCCGGGTTCGAATCCGCCGAGATCGCCCGGAAATGCGCTGGGGACACCAAATAGAAGATCATCGTGGCCGGCATCCCGGTAGGTGAATTCGTGGTGGCTGTTCCCCGCCCGTTCGTTCCGACGAAGTTGATGTGCGCGATCAAGGACTGATTCGAGATTTGCCTTGCCCTCCGGCGTTGCAGGCGTGGGAGGTGTCGTAACAGGAGGTGTTGTAACGGGAGGATCGATTTCATCCACGATTCCTGTCACGCTGCCTGCGCCGTCCGAGCTGACCTGGCCCAGCAAGTTTGGAACGTTGGTTTCCACGGGCAAAGATGTGCTGATCGTATATCCGCCCTGCACCGACGAAGTAGCAAAAGGCGCGCCCGATTGCTGTTCGAGCAGGCCTGTGGTTACCGCGGTATCGCTGCCGAGCAGAAAACCCTGGCCAGGCCCGGTAAGGTAAGCTACCGCGGCCCGCGACCCGAGACTGGTGAACGGCGTGCGGCCATTTCCCGCCACTGAATATGTTCCGCTGAAGCTCGGCGAGGGAGACGTGATCGCGCCGCCATTGTTTTCGTCATACGTCAGGGTGGCGCCGCCGGCTCCCGCTGCCGACGTAAGCAAGCCCGCCAGAACGCTCGCATTGCTGCCGTTCAATCCGCTTCCGCTCACCACGCTGGTTCCCAAAAGGGAGCTGTTCGAAAACGCATAGCTGGAATTCTGGGCGATCATTTCGCCGCTCAGCCGGTAATAGACGGGAGAAAGAGCGGTCGTCGAGCTGTCCGTCTCCACGAAATAAATATCCAGGGGCGTCACGAAATAGAACGCGAATTGCAGCGTGCTCGCCGATTTCCCGGGGATCTGGAAAAGAAATTCAGCGGTACCGCGATTGTTCATGGCTCCCACGGAAAAGGTGCCAGAAATATTCTGCGAGCTGATGGTGCCATTGTCGTTGAAATCGCTGCTGACGCCTCCCGCCGCGGGGTTGATGTTGCCGTTGCCGTCTGCGCGGATCGCTCCGGCAAGCGCGGCGGGCTTGGCGCTCGTGTCCTGTCCGGTGAACAGGAACGAATAGTTTCCATTGAAGCTGACGCCCGAGAAACTTCCCACAATGGGCTTCATGATGCCCTCGCCGTGCGTGCCGAGGGTATCGGTTCCCACGTTGGGAGTGGTGATGTCGTTATTCTGGATGAAATGGATCGTGCCGGATGAATCGAGCACGATCCGGTAATCGGTGGTGAGGGTTACCACGTGCGTGATCGGACTGAAGGCGACCAGTTCCATCGTTCCGCGGCCATCCGATCCCAGCGAGTACGACCCCACCAGCGGGATTGCGGTGATCAGGTTATTGGTTCCCGACCGGTTGCTATCTTCCTCTCCCGAGGTGATGTTGCCGTTTCCGTCGGTCGCGATCGAACCGGCGATGGCCACCGATCCGTTGGAATCGAATCCGTTGAACAGGAACGAATAAGAGCCATTGATCAGTGAGTTGCCGCTCGTGCTTCCGGCCGTAATCGAAATACTTAGCGCTTGCGATACAGTTTGCGGAGTTACTTCCGAATCCGACACTTTGACTGTGAAATTGTTCGGTGACGTCGTGGCCAGCACAGGGACCCCTGAAATCGTCCCATCCGGCCCGAGCGTCAAATCCGAGGGAAGCTGCCCGCTGGTCACTGTCCACGTATACGGTGTAATCCCGCCCGCCGCCAGCAAGGATGTGCTATACGCGGTGGCGGTGGTGCCGGAAGGCAGCACCGTGGTGGAGACGGTCAGGGGCTGTGGCGTCGTGACAACGATCGAAAGCGATTGTTGCAATACCTGGCCCGAGGGCAGCGACGAATCCTGCACCTGCACCTTGAAATTGTACGTCCCCCCGGCTGTACCTTGCGGCACCACGCCCGTAATCTGTCCGGAATTCGTGCCCAGGCCAAGACCAGGCGGCAAAGTATTGAAAGGCGCGGCGCCGGTTCCCGTCAGCAGGGTCCACGTGAATGGAGCGACGCCCCCAGTCGTCGCCACCTGGGCGGCGTACGTTGTATTGGTAACCGCGGCTTTTACCGAAGTGGACGTAATCGCGAGCACGGGTGGCGGCGTAACAGAGATCGTATACGGTTCGGTTACCGCAAGAGGAGGCGTGCCGTTATCTGTGACCACCACAGTGAACGAAGAGGTAGTCATCTGCTGACCAACCGTCGGAGCGGTCGGCTTTCCCACGATGCTTCCGGTGGAATTCAACGCCAGCCCCGGTGGAAGAAATGTGCCGGACTGAAGCGAGAACGTAAGCGGGGTCACTCCTCCCGTCACCGTGATGGACTGGTTGTAAGGAACACCATTGGCGCCATTCGGCAGGGTGGTCGTTGTGAAAGTCACGGGAATAGCAATGCTGATCGTTGCGGTCGTAGTGGCGCTGGTCTGAGATACGGATGCCGCGGTAAGAGTAACCGACAAGGCTGCCGTAAGGTTGGAAGGCGCGGTGTAGGTGACCGAAGAATTCGTCACCTTGCTCAGCGTGCCGCAGCCGCTTCCTGAGCAACTGGTCGCCTGAGCCAGACTCCACGTAACACCCTGGTTGTGAATGTCGTTGGCCACGGTCGCCGTGAAGTTGTAGCTTTGCCCCGAGTCCAGCGAGACCGTGCTGTTGGGAAGTATCTGTACCGTGACGCCCGCGGAGCCGCTGTGGCATCCCGACAGCAGAAGGATTCCGCTGCAGACGATCAGCAGAGCTAAGAGAGATTCCCGCACCCTCATCCAACCGCCAAACCCCTGGTCGTGCGCGCCACCAGCCTTCGCGGATTTCCCGCCAGTGCGGGCATAAACCTTCGGACTCGTCATTATCACCTTTGGATTGCTTTTCGATAAGCCCAGGCGGCGGCTAGATCACCGTGTTCAAACCTTGGCCATATTAAGACAAACGAGTTGAATAACAAAACAGCCGGAGTGTGTCAACGCACATCTCCATTTCATCTCCATTACTTACGAGCCCGCCCGGCAGTCCCGGAATCGGAATGCAGCTGGTAAGGCATGTGGATGCGGCGCCCGGAAACCCCGTTGCCTAACCATTTTCAGTTCTGGTGCGTCTATCCAATGGCAGAGTGAGAGGCGAAAAATTGCTATGCGCCTGCAAACTTCAATCTGGGCGGGCTTCCAAACCCCTTCTGCACCGGTGTTTTGTGAATCGGCGATACCAATTTTGAGTAAAGTTTAGTATAACGGACCGCCCGCTTTGAGGCTATGCGGGAATCGTCCTTTTCTTTTGTTCGGAGGAGAGTGCATTGATCGAAGTACAGGATCTGACCAAGTCCTACGGCTCGGTAATCGCCGTGGACCACGTATCGTTTACCGTAAATAAAGGAGAAATCCTGGGTTTTCTGGGCCCGAACGGCGCCGGCAAGACCACCACGATGCGCATTCTCACCGGCTACATGCCGGCGACCTCCGGCACGGCGCGCATCGCGGGTTTCGACGTCTTCGACGATTCCCTGGAAGTCCGCCGCCATATCGGCTATCTGCCGGAAGCGCCCCCTGTCTATCCCGATATGACGGTTGCGAGCTACCTCGACTTCGTTGCTCGCATCAAGAACGTTCCTTCGGAGCGCCGCGCCGAACGCGTGGCCGATGCGATGCACAAGACGAATATCGAAGACAAGCGCGACCAGCTCATCAAGCGTCTCTCCCGCGGCTACAAACAGCGCGTAGGGCTGGCCCAGGCGCTCGTCCATGACCCCGACGTGATCATCCTCGACGAGCCTACCGTCGGCCTCGACCCCAAGCAGATCATCGAGGTGAGGCATTTGATCAAGGGTCTCGCGGGCAACCACACCATCATTCTCTCGACGCACATCCTGCCCGAAGTCAGCATGACCTGCGACCGCGTCGTCATCATCAATAAGGGAAAAGTCGCCGCGGTGGACACGCCCGAAAACCTCACCGCCCAGCTCAAGGGCGGCCAGAAGATTCGCGTCGAGGTGCAGGCCCCGGAGCGGTCTTTGCAGGAACTTCTCGCGCAGATTCCCGGCGTCAGCCGGACGCAGGTGGAAGCTACCCACGCGAACGGCCATGTAACGGCCACCGTGGAAGCCGCCGCCGGTAAGGACGTCCGCAGCCAGATTGCCGCAGGTGTTGTTCAGAAGGGCTGGCCGCTTTTCGAGCTGCGCGGCGTCAGCCTCAGCCTTGAGGACATTTTCCTGGAGTTGACCACCGAAGATTCAGCTCATTCAGAAGCAGCGGACTAAAGGAGCGATACGGAAAAGATGAAAGGTCTCTACGCTATTTATCGCAAGGAAATGGGCCATTATTTCGTTTCGCCGGTCGCCTACGTGGTCGTGGGCGTTTTTCTGGCGCTCAGCGCCTTCTTCTTCAACTATTTCCTGGCGGCCGTGATGCAGCAGGCCATGCAAATGCAGATGCAGGAAATGGAAATGGGCATGCACCCGAATATCGACGTCACCATGGAGGTGATGCGCGCCTTTTTCGGGTTGCTCTCCACGCTGGTTCTCTTCCTTACCCCGATGCTGACCATGGGCGTGTTTTCCGAGGAGCGCAAGCGCGGAACGATGGAGCTGCTGATGACCTCGCCGATCACGGAAGTCCAGATCGTGGTCGGCAAGTTTCTCGCGTCGGTCACGCTGTTTGCGATCATGCTGCTTCCCACCGCCGCCTATCTGGTTTTCATCTACCTTCACAGCGATCCGGTTCCGCCCTGGAGATTGCTCGTGGCAGGGTATGTCGGAGTGATGCTGCTGGGCGGTTGCCTTCTGTCGCTTGGCTCGTTTATTTCTTCGCTCACGGAAAATCAACTGATCGCCGCCGTGCTCACGTTTGCCGCTTTCCTGGGCGTGTGGGTGATCGATCTGGGGCGCAACGCCGGCGGCGGAGCGGGGAATGTGCTCGAGTACCTTTCGGTGATCCGTCACTTTGACGACTTCACGCGAGGAGTGATCGATTCGTCCAGTTTGATCTATTACGCCAGCTTCATGATTTTGTTCGTTTTCTTGACGGTGCGCGCAGTCGATTCCATGCGATGGCGCCGCGCTTAGTCATTCATCCGGTGACGGATCGAAGATCGTAAACGAGCGTGCGGCTCGGGAGGGGATTTATAGAATGAAGTGGGACCGGGTAGAAATCGGGAAGTTCTTGGGAAGTATCGGCGTGGCCATGCTGGTGGCCGGGTACCTGCGGTATTCCATACAGTCGGAACTGCTTACGATGAGCAAGATTCTGCTCATCGCGGGCGGCGTGTTCGTGCTCGCTGCAATCGTGCTCGGCTTCAGCGGCATCGCCTCGTTTTTCTCGAAGCGCTCTTCCAAGCTGGGCACCAACACGTCCGTTCTGGCGCTCGGTGTGCTCGTGATTCTCGTGATCGCCAACGTGATCGGCTACCAGCACCACAAGTTTTTCGATCTGACCACCGAGAAGCTCTACACGCTTTCCGACCAGACCAAGAAGATCGTCGGCGGGCTGAAGAACGACGTCAACGTGGTGCGTTTCGCCAAGACCCCGGACTCGCATTTCGACGAAATCATGACGGAATACCGCACCCTGAATTCGCACATCCATTTCCAGAACGTCGATCCGCAGGAGAAGCCTGAAGTAGCCAAGGACTACGGCGCCAGTCACATCGGCGACGTGATTGTCTCCATGGGCGCCAAGAAGCAGACCATCCCGCCCGAATCCGGAAGCGCCCGTGAGCGAGTCTGATATCACCAGCGCGCTGCTGAAAATCACGCAGGATAAGGTGAAGACGGTCTGCTTCGTGACCGGCCACGGCGAAAAAGGCCTCGCCGATACGCAAGCGAACGGCTACAGCTCAGTGGATACCGGCCTGAAAAAAGAGGGCTACACCACAAAATCGATCAACCTGGTTTCCCAGAACGATGTTCCTTCCGATTGCGACGTCCTGGTGATTGCCGGTCCCACGCAGGCCTTCTTCCCGCAGGAAGATGCCATGGTCGGCAAGTATCTCGATGGCGGCGGGAAAGCTCTCATTGAAATCGACCCGCAGACCGACCCGAAGCTTGACGACATCCTGCAAGCCTGGAACGTGAATCAGGGCTCGAACGTTGTCGTCGACGCCAGCGGCGTAGGCCGCATGTTCGGGACGGGTCCGGCGGTGCCGTTGGTTGTCGATTATGGCGACAGCCCCATCACCAAGAACCTGAAGGGCGGCATGACGTTCTTCCCCCTGGCCCGCACCGAGTCCGTCGCGGACAAGAGCAAGGCGGACATCCAGGACGTCGAGCTTCTGAAGACTTCGCAGCAAAGCTTCACGATCCCCAATCTGCAGCAGAAGGAAGTGAAGTTCGATCCCAAGACGGACACGGCCGGACCCCTTACGCTCGGAGTCGCGGGCGATAAAAAACAGGGTGAAAAGGATGCGCGCCTGGTCGTGATCGGTGATTCCGACTTCGCCGCGAATCAGTGGTCCGGCTTGCAGCACAATGGCGATCTGTTCTTCAATACGGTCGACTGGCTCGCGCAGGACGAGAACCTGATTTCCATCCGTCCCAAGGAAGCCACCGATCGCCATCTCACGCTCACCGAAAGCCAGTCGGCCGGCCTGCGGTGGGTCGATTTGATCTTCGTTCCCGGGCTGGTGATTTTTTCCGGAGTCTATATCTGGTGGAAGCGCCGGTAAGCATCCGGCGGACAAGCAAAAATGATCAAGAAATCTACCTTAATCGTGCTGGTTTGCGCGGCCATCCTCGGCGGCGTGTTCTACTTTCTCAACAAGAAGCATGACAAGGACGTGGCCGCTCTCCTCGACACTTCCAAGCCCGCCTTCACCTTTTCGTCGGGCGACGTCACTTCCGTGACGGTGAGTCATCCGTCGAAACCGGACGTGCCTCCCGTCCGCATGGAGAAAACCGGTGGCAACTGGAAGATCGTTCAGCCTGTGGAAACAGCCGCAGACTCCACCGTAGTCGACGGTTCGCTCAGCAACCTCGCCTTCGCGCGAAGCACCCAAACCGAACCGGGCACCCCTGATCGCCTGAAGGCGTTCGGACTAGATCCCGCAAAAGTGTCGGTAACCTTCCAGACCAAAAACGGCGCAAAGCACTCGCTCTTGGTTGGCGAGAAAGTGTTTGACGGAGACTCCGTGTACGCTGTTGCCGATGGCGCAAACACGGTGCTGCTGCTGCCGGGTTCCGTGCTCACGAGCGCCGACAAGTCCCTCGACGATTGGCGCGACCACGCCGTGCTCCATATCACGAGCGGTCAGGTGAAATCGTTCACGATCAAGAACGGTTCGAGCGAACTCGCCGCTGCCAAGGCGAAGGACCAATGGCATTTCTCGATGCCCATGGACGTGCGCGGCGATCAGGATTCCATCGATTCGCTGCTAAGCGCGGTGCAAAATGCCAAATTCACGGCGGTCGCCAGCGAGAAGCCCGACGACCTGGCGAAATACGGACTCGCGAATCCGGCGGTCACCTTCACTTCCACCGACGACACCGGCAAGCAGTCCACGCTCGTGATCGGCAAGAAGGACGGCAACGACTACTTCGCCCGCGATCTCTCGCGTCCCATGATCTTTCACGTCAACTCCGATTTGGATACGCAGCTGACCAAATCGCTGGCCGATCTGCGCGACAAAAAAGTGATTCACGTCGATGCCGCCGATATCACCCGCTTCGAGCTTCACAACGAGCACGGCGATATCGCCGTGAACAGCAAGGGGAGCGACATGTGGGTGATCGAATCGCCCGCGAATCTGAAGGGCAAGAATGCGCCGGCGTCGATGCTGTTCGATCCGCTCAACGCGCTGCGTTCCGATAAGATCGTCGACCATCCGCCCGCGAGCGTTGCTTCAAAGGTAGCCAAGCCCGAGATTCAAGTGACGCTCACCTACAAGGACAAGAAGACAGTCACCGTGCGTCTCACCAAGCCTGAAAATGACGTTGTTTACGCTCAGGTGAGCGGCGATCCGGCCATCTACACGCTCAAGAAACCCGATTACGACCCATTGAATTACGAAGCTTCGTCTCTCGCGCAATAAGGCCAGCGTACTGGCGGGTACCGGAATCGCCACATATCTCGGGGGTTAACCTCGAAATTGCTACTTGCGCGCGAGCGGTAAATTTGTGATAGTCGCAGAGATTTCGAGGGATTCGCGTGAAGAAGAAACCCGCCCCAAAGATAAGCCGCGTCAAGAAAGACCGCCGGCGCAAGCACAAGCACTGGCAGGTAACCGTCTACTACCACGACGGTGAAAAGTTCGCCCGCGTTTACATCGACCGGGAGCGCGCCGAGCGCTTTGCCGAAAGGCAAAAGAAATCCCCCGTCGTCAAGTCCTCGCGCATCATGGAAGTCGACTAGGGTCCACGCGGTCTCTGCGGCTAAGGTTCTTACAGAAAATCTATTTGGAATACCCCGTGGCCGGGGGAGGAACGTAGTCCTCGCCGTACTTGTTCTTGTGCGCCAGTGTGAAATCCGGGTTGTTGGGTACTTGGATTGTCCCCAGCCTTCGCCCAAAATCGGAAATCGTCACGGGGCGGTCCAGGTCCTTCAGATCATCCCCTAGACTTCGCTCGTACCACACGTGCATTTCATACCGTCCATCCGGCACTTTCGAAATTGTCGCGTTTCCGGAACGGTCCGACAATGCGAAATAGGGCGTGTCGACGGCCACGATGATGGCGCTCATCTCCTCGTGGATGTTGCAGAACAGGAAGCTAACGCCCGCGCGGTCGAAACGGATCGAGCGGCTGGACCCGGCCTCGTATAGTCCCAGATCGAATCGCTTCCCGTTAAACAGCGAAAACACGTTGTGAAAGAAAGGGTCTTTGTTCGGAAACTGAACCGTGGTGCCGGCCTGAACCACGAGTACATGCGGCTCAAATGCCTTATTGCGCTGCACCAGTTGGGGAATGCCGGCCGCGGCTGTCTGGGGGGCGGCAGGGTGGTCAAGTGGCGACAGCCAGACCACTACATTCGAAGCATCCGCGGTAGCGCCGGAGGCAGTTGCCTGGTTACCGCCACGCTTGACGATTTGAAATTGCGCGGTGACCGGAGGAGCTTGCGCCCAGCACGAGATTGCGCCGCAAATATATAGCCCGGCGAACAACGCGCCGATTCGCGGAAAGCTCCGATCTGCGAAGATTTTCATCAGAAGAGATATCCCAGGCTGAAGTTGATGTGATTCGCCGTATAGGCATCGTCATTGACCACGTAGGTTTTCAGCCGCCGGTATTCCACCGACATCATCACATCTGACCGCATTCGATAGATGACATTTACGAACGGGCTTACGTTTTTCGACAGCGAAACCCCGTAATACGAATCGCTGGATGGAAACCGGCGAAGTTCTGACGCGAACGGGTTATCGTCTCCCAGCGCGCCGTTGATCTCGAACTTAGGCGCGGGCTTGAACTTCAACTGCACCCAGCCTCCCATCGAGTCCAGTCCCTGAATCACCGCCGGACTGAACAAGGGGCCGGCAAGCAGAACGTCCTGGCCGACGCCGCCTCCTAGGCCGCCCAGAGCGCTGCCTCGATAAAACTGCCCCGTAAAGCCAAAGTATTTTCCGAGAGGCAGCGTCAGATCAGCCGTGGTGGCCCAGCCGTTCACGTGGCGGCCGAATCCCCAGTACTGCCGCCCGTAATATCCTCCCGTTCCCAGTGTCATATCCTGGCCGAATACCCGCTCGCTCCAGGCGACGCGCCCTGCGTAGGCGGGCTGACCGGATTCCTCACCCCACGATGGGTAGCGCTCATATTGGGAATAGGGTAAGTCCCCCGAAAGCGAATCGAGGATCCCGGCTTGCAGCAGCAGGCCGGAGTTTTCCGAGAAATGGATGCGATGTTCCACGCGCACCTGCGGAGTCCATGCCCAGAGATTTCCCGCGTAGGAAAGCGCGGGCACCGCAAACGACGCCAGCGATGTGGGAGCAAGAGGCGAGAAAAACAGGAAATCCTGTCCCGCGATCAAAGACGTGTTGGCCCAGTCCATGCGGATGGTTCCGGTCCGCAGCCGCACCAGCCCCAGCACTGCGCCGTTCGGCGCAGTCGGAAATCCTCCTGCAAAATCGAATTTGATGTCCGCGCTCGTGCGCGCTCCCAGCACATCGGGACCGAACGCCTCAAGCCCTATCTGCGATTGCCGCAGGGTGCCACCGAAGGTGCCCGCGGAATCCAGAGGGTTCGGTTCGAGCGCTATCTCGGGGAAATCGGCGTTATCCACCACGCTGCGATTTTCGAACATGTTCACGAGCACGATGCCGGAGATGCGCAGGCGATATTTGGAGCCGCTTTCGACCTTCGTCTGATCCTGATCGGTGAGCTTTGAATCGATGAGCTCCTGATTATCCTCCAGCTGCGACACGCGCTGCTCCAGGGTTTCATTTTGAGTGGACGATGAAAAAGCGGCGCTGGAGCTTGGTGTCGAGCCGGGCGCTTTTTCCCGCGACGCCAGTGTCGCGTAGGGGTCGGTGATTCCGCTCGAGGCCACTGCTTCCGAAGCAGCAGCCGATGGCTTGTTGGTCACAGCCTCCCCTTCCCTCGCGCGCATCTCGTTCAGCTCGGTATTCAGCGATTGCACCTGGGTCTGGAGCTGCCGGACCGTTTCGGAAAGGGAGCGAACCACGTTCGCCAGATCGGTTGCGCTCGAATCGGATGCCGGTGGAGCGGCGTTCTGCGCGAGCAGCATTCCCGAACAGATAAAAAATGTGCATGCCGCCATGCACGCTTTGGAAATAAAGGTGCGGCAGCCTATCCCTTGCATGATTGCCTCCCGCGCTCGACCCGAGCGCCTTGCCACTTCAGGTCCGGTGAACAGGCGAGCGTTCGCGGCGACCTTAGCCAACGCGGACATCCACTTCGCTCGTTTGCTCAACTTCTTTTTCAGCCAGCACTTCGCGAACCTTGCCTACCAGCGACGAAATCGAAAATGGCTTTTGCAGAATCGGAAACTCGGCCACGGACTTGGCCCCGTCGCCCGCATATTCGGAGTAGCCGGTCATAAAAAGCACCTTCACGTCCGGACGGAGGGCTTTCAATCGTGTGGTCATCTCCGACCCGCTCATCCGCGGCATCACCATGTCGGTCAGCACCAGATGAATCCTGCCGGTATGGCCGGATGCGATTTCCAGCGCTTCCATCCCGTCTTTGGCTTCGAGCACGGTATATCCGCTGATTTTGAGAAATTCCCTGGTCAGTTCGCGCACTCCGGATTCGTCCTCGACCACAAGAATCGTTTCACTGCCGCGCGGCATGGCGGATGGCTTTGACTCTTCGTCGCCCGGCGTCACTTTTTCCGCAACACTCGGAAGATAGATCTCGAAAGTCGTGCCTTTTCCGATCGCACTTTCCACCCAGATAAAGCCGCCGCTCTGTTTGACAACGCCGTACACCGTCGCCAGACCGAGGCCGGTTCCTTTTCCCACCTCCTTGGTGGTAAAGAACGGCTCGAAGATATGTGCCTTGGTTTCCTCGTCCATTCCGTGGCCGCTGTCGGTGACCGAAAGAAGCGCGTAGTGCCCGGGAGTCATGGGCGGGCGTTTCAAAGCCTCCGCGGCGCTTAATTCGACATTCTTCGTGCAGACGGATATTTTTCCCCCGTTGGGCATGGCGTCGCGTGAATTAACCACCAGATTCAGGATCACCTGTTCGATCTGGCCGGGGTCGGCTTTCACCGGCGATAGTTTCGCCGCGGGCTCGAAAGTGTATTCGATGTTCTCGCCGATCAGCCTCGGCAGCATCTTGCCCATCTCGGCGACGATCGAGTTCAAATCGAGCACGCGAGGCTGCAGCACCTGCATGCGGCTGAAGGCCAGCAATTGGCGCGTCATGGAAACGGCGCGTCCGGCGGCCCTCTGAATCTGTTCCACGCTGTGGCGGTTCGAATCCACGCCGCCTATGCGATCGAGCAGCAGATCGCCATGCCCGCGGATGATCGTGAGCAGGTTGTTGAAGTCGTGGGCCACCCCGCCCGCCAGTCTTCCTACCGCTTCCATCTTGTGCGCCTGGCGAAGCCGGTTCTTCCAGCTGTTTCTGCTCGGCTTGAGTCTTCTGCAGGCTGGTCCTCATCCGGTCAAAAGCGCCGGTCACCTCCGCCACTTCATCGCCGCCGCTGTAAGCCAGCGGATAGCTGAAGTCGCCTCGCTCCAGGGCGCGCACTCCTGCTACGAGGCTTGCCAGCGGGCGTGTGAACGTGTGCGAAATCAGAAAGACGAGCGCGCTGCCCGCAATCACGCTCAGCAATCCAAGGCCAAGCAGCACGCGATTGAGCTGCGCCAAAAACTGCGTAGCTTTGTCGAGTGATTTCAAAACGCTCAGGGATACAGCCGGGTTGCCGGCAGAAGACAATCGAACCGTAGTAGCAAGGTATCGTTCATCGCCGATCCGTATTTCCCGCGGAGTTTCCGCTGACCCCGCCAGATCGGGATGGATGTTGCCGGCCAGTTCGGATTGCTGATCGGCGTTCAGAGTGCTGGCAACGATCTGTTCTCCCGCATAGAATGTCACTTCGCTAGCGGCGATATTGCTCAAGTCCCGCGCGGCCCGTTCGTTGATCTCATGGCCCACCACGAGGAATCCGAGGCTGCTATTCGCAGAGGGAGCGCCGAGATAAATGGGTTGGATCCAAACCTCGTACAGACGGCCGCCGCCGAACCACCAGTCCTTCGCCTCCTGCTTCCCGAGCGAATCGCGCAAAAGATTCTGAACGACCGTATGTTCGAGGCCGGTGCCGTTTGTCTGCAGACCGAGCACGTCTCCGGAGCGGCCGGCCATCACGAGCAGGTCGCTTCCGCTTTGCCGCCAGACTTCGGCGGATCCGTCTTGAATCGTCGCTTCGTCGCCGGTGGTCATCAGGGCGCGAACGTTCGGAAGATTGGCCAGCAGTTCGGCGGACCGGGTGAGCGTTTCCTGTCTTTGCCTCTCGAAGCTTTCGTAGGTGCCAACCGAGTTGCGCAGGTCCTGCTGAATCCCGGTTCGCACTTGCTTCTGTACTCTGTAGCGGACGATCAGGAGCGTGGCGGTGGTAAGTCCGGCCGAAATAGCCAGAAGAGACAGCAGAAACTTCGTTCGCAGCCGGATTGGTCCCATGCGAATCCCGCCTCAGAGTTCGCCCGCGGAAGGTACAGCTTGCTGAGAGATGGACGAACGCCCCACCTGGATCGACTCTAGCACCGCCGTATTTCAAGCATGGAGAACCTGCCGGGAAGTGTGTCGTAAGGCATATTATAGGTCGGTACAAAAGCATCGCATCCGCGGCCGGCCCCCCCGCATACCCCAATGCCCGCCGAAACTGATATGATCCTGTCCTCAGGGGACTGCGTCCCTCTGGGGTAACCGGATGATCATGGATCAGCCACCCAATTCGGGGCCTGAGAATCATTCCTCCAGCGACGCGGATTCCTCCGCCACGCAGGCGAAGACCGCACCCCGCTGGTTTCCGGATTCTTCCACGCCTGGCGCGGCGCCCCCTGTGGCTTCGTCAACCAATATCGCGAACCTCAACTCGCAGATCCTCGCCGTGCTCGGCCAGCGTTACGACATTCTCGAAGACGCCGGGCGTGGCGCCATGGGCCAGGTCTACAAGGCGCGCGATCGCGAAACCGGAGAGATCGTCGCGCTGAAGCTGATCAAACCCGAGATCGCCTCCGACCCAGCCATGCTCGAGCGGTTCAAGAGCGAATTGCTGTTCGCTCGCAAAATCACCCACAAGAATGTTTGCCGCGTATATGAATTCAGCCGCGTCGACGGGACGGCATACATCTCGATGGAGTTCGTCGACGGGGAAAGCCTTCGCTCCGTCCTCAAGCGCTTCGCCAGCCTCACGCCCCGGAAGGGCATCGATCTGGCCCTGCAAATGTGCGCCGGCCTGAAAGAAGCCCACGCACAGGGAATCGTCCACCGCGACTTGAAGCCTGAAAATGTGATGATCGATAGGCAAGGCAACGTGAAGCTGATGGATTTTGGCATCGCGCGTTCGATGGAGGCGATGACGCTTCTCACCGGCGCGATGGTGGGTACGCCGGCCTATATGGCTCCCGAGCAGGCCGCAGGGAAGTCCGTCGACCATCGTGCAGACGTCTACGCCCTCGGCTTGATGCTGTACGAAATGTTCACCGGCGTTCAGCCTTTTCGCGCGGACAACCTCGTTGCCCTGGCGATGAAGCACGTCCAGGAATCGCCCCGCCCGCCGCGAGAGATTGAGCCGGGGATTTCCGTTCCGCTCGAAGGCGCCATATTGAAATGCTTGGAAAAGTCTCCGGATAGCCGGTTTCAATCCATAGCGGAGCTCGAGAATGCCCTTCGTTCCCAGCTGCTCACACCCGCCTCGGATCGAGACACCACCGTGTTCCCGGCTACTCCGAGTAACCCCACGATTGGGAATACGGTTACCACGCCACCGCTTGTTTCAAACGTGCCGCCATCGCCCAGAAAGAGCCGCGCTGGATGGGTCGCCGCTATCGTCGTATTGGGTATCGTCGCAGTGGGTGCTGGGATAATCTGGCACGCTCGTGTGAACAGGTATTCCGCTGAAGTGCTCGCTCCTGCCAGTAAGGATTTGCCTTCGCCCGCGGCAAATGCTGCGGTGGTTCCAGCATCTCCGAGTTCTGGTTCTGTGACGGCGAATGAGCCGGCGAAGCTCGAAATGAACGCGGCGCCCAAGACTCGCAAGCCTGCACGCTTCGCATCCCGCTGAAGCCATCATCGGCCTCGTCCACGCCTGCTCATCCAGCCGCGCAGGTTTCTTCCTCTGTTCCTCCGATTGTGAGCCCCACGGCTTCCACCATTTCAGCTACGGCTGAAACAGCTCCGGTCGAATCCTCGCAGGGCTCTCCGGCGGTCACTCCGGCGGCGTTCGGCGCCCCGGAAGCAAAGCGTGGAGGCGGTTATGTTTGGGTGAACCGCTTTCCACGCGAGATCGGCGCCCAGAATGCCGCCAAGAAAGTCGAAGACATAGGTTTGCCGGTCAACATCATTCCCCGCCACAATCCCATATCCGACGACGACTTCTTTGTGGTCCTCTCCGGCCCCTATTCGGCCGCAAAGATCGGCGGAATCATCGAACGGCTGAAATCGATAGGATTCGAGGGGGCCAAGCCCAATAAAGAAATTGTTGGCCACGTGAATCCATCTCATCGGGCAATTCCTCAACCCTCCCCGTGAGCAGCCTCACATCTCACCCGTTCGTTAACGCCCTGCCGTATTTCAAGCATGGCGCACGTGGCGGAAATGTATCCAAGGGTATATTACAGGTCGGTACAGGGCATCTCGCCCATGGGCTGCCTCCCCCCTCCGTATCCCAATGCCCGCCGAAACTGATATGATCCCTTTCCTCAGGGGACTGCGTCCCTCTGGGTAACCGGATGATCATGGATCGGCCATCCAATTCGGGGCATGAGAATCATTCCCCCAGTGACGCGGATTCCTACATTCATTCCATCAAACTTGCTCAATCCCGGTGAGAAATTCGGGCTAAGCGATGCCCAGGAACCGCTGGATGGACGTGAAGCGCCGTCGCGCAATCGCCGGCTTTATTCTTGCAGGCGGCGCCAGCTCGCGCATGGGCCGCGACAAGGGCCTTCTCGAACTCGGAGGTGTCCCTCTGATCCTTCACACAGCACGATTGCTCCAACCTTTCCTCTCCGATGTGACAATTGTCGGGTCGCCCCGCCGATACGCGGCCCTCGGGCTCTCCGCTATAGAGGATGAGGCATACGCGCAGGGGCGAGACAAATCCAGGTGTGGGCCTCTGGCGGGGATCGCCACTGCTCTGGCAGCAACGAATTCACCCTGGAATCTGATTGTCGCCTGCGACCTGCCATACCTTTCGGCAGAATGGATCGACTGGCTGCTTTCGCGAGCCCTGCGTTCGCGCGGCGAGGCCGTCGTTCCGCAAACCGAGCGCGGGATGGAACCGCTGGCTGCGGTATATCGCCGCGAATGCGGTGCGCCCGTAGCGGCTGCACTGGCGGGCGGCGTACGGAAGGTTTCCGACGCCATTAAGCACTGTCGCGTGGATCTTGTCTACGCGCGCGAGTGGCGCGGGATCGATCCGAGCGGGCTGATTTTGAGAAATATGAACTCACCCGGGGATTATGAAGAAGCGCAGAAATGGTGGGCGGCCAACCGCCCGCCCGCAAGCGAGCATGTCACGGCGCGCCCGCGGAAGCCGAAGCGGAAACCGCGATCCGCTCCTCGCCGGCGTAGATGACGAAGCGCCGCCCTCGCAGGAACCCGACTAGTGTCAATCCCAGTTCGCGCGCCAGTTGCACCGCGAGACTCGACGGCGCGGAAACCGACGCCAGCAGCGGAATGCCCGCGGTAATCGCCTTTTGCACGATTTCGAAACCGCCACGGCCGCTGACCATCAGCACGTGATCGCTGAGCGGAACGCGGCTGTTGAGCAGAGCCCATCCGATAACCTTGTCCACGGCGTTATGTCTTCCAATGTCTTCGCGCAAGACGAGCAACTCGCCGCTTGGCGTGAAAAGCGCCGCCGCGTGCAGCCCGCCGGTGCGGCCAAAGATAGCCTGCGCTGCGCGCAATCTTGGCGGCAACTGGCAGAGAATTTCGGGATCGAACAGCGATGCAGCTTCTGGCCGGCGCAAGCCTCGTCGGCGGAGTTGGGTGATGGACCCCTTCCCACATACGCCGCAGGCCGATCCCGCGGAAAATCTGCGCGCCGCGTTATTCGCCGATAGGCGCAAGCTGGCATCGAGAGTTACCCGCACGAGATTTCTGTTTCGGGCGGTATCGTCCGGCATTCGGAGGGCCACCAAGTCCTCTCGCCGGGAGAGGATACCCTCGGTAAAGAGAAAGCCAGCCACGAGGTCCTCATCGTCGCCCGGTGTGCGGAGAGTGATACCGAGAGAATACCGTCCCGCCCGCATCTCCAACGGCTCTTCGGCCGCCAGGCAGTCCCCGACACGCGCGGCCTTACCGTTCTCCCACTCAGTCACCTGAGTGAGTTCGACGCTACGGCGCCTTTGTGCCATTGAGCTGTGTACTTGCTCTGTGCGATTGATCAGTTCTCTTCTCGAACACCGCGCTTCTCCCGTGTGAGATGCCTCGACTCACAATCTACGACTTATCGTGCTGATGGTTTGGAAGGTTCGGTGTCAACTTCCGGATGAGAAATTCCTGAAGGAGATTGCCTGCGGCATTTTCGCCCGTTTCCATGAGGGCGTTTTCGAACGTCAATGCCACTCCACGATTTCCGGCGGGGTAGTAGGAATTTGAGATACCGGCTGAGGCTAAGCTCCCGAGCATGCTTGAATAATTCGGTTGCCAATTTCCATTATCGCCTTTGCAGATAACGGCGTTGGCGATTGCGTAGAGAATTCTGGATCGCTTGCTGCCGGTTCCCTTGTAAAAATAGCGCGGATCCTGTTTCAGGAGCGATGGCAATATGGCGCTCCCGATGAATGTGCCGGTCACGAAGTCGGCGTACGAGGCGCCATAGCGTTTGGCGTAGCCCTGGGCCCCTTGCCCATACCCGCTGAAGGAATTTGTCGCCTGCTGGATTCCGGCCGAAGCTCCATTCAAACCGAAGGTGACCGGATCGAAGCTCGTTTTCAAGGCAAGCCTGAACTTTTGCCTGGAGTTGAGAGGCACCGCGTTGGGCACGTAGCTGACGTAGAAATTCGGGATGAAGCCCATCACGCGCTGTTTCTCCTGATCCTTGATCTGCTCTTCTGCAATTTCTTCCTGTGAGGGCATCACCTGCACCTCGGTGATGTTGGCTGCAACAGGCAATGCGATCGGAGGGACGACGTGAACCTCTCCGGGGCTCAATATCCCCGACGATGACTGCGTTGCGAAGCCATCCGACGTGATCGTCAGCTGAAACGGCCCCGGAGGGAGATTCGCGAAGGAGAATTGCCCATCCCTGCCCGATAGCGTCTCCCGTTTTGGAAACTGGCTGCGGGTGAGAATAATCCGCGCTCCGGCGACCACGGCGCCCGTTTGATCGACAACTGTCCCATCGATGTTTCCTGACAATTGCTGATTGGAGGAATCCCCGGTCGTGGACCCTGTGGCAGGTTCCTGTGCGGCCTGCTTAGACGCAGCGAGAGATGGAAAGCCGCAGAGCAGGATTATCGAAATTAGCGAGATGAAGCAGCCGGGGCCAGGTTTCGAAACGCGGGCTTTTCCACGCGGTGCCTTCGTGCGCGAGATTTTGGTCTTAAAAATCACAGTAATTACAATAACGCCTTCCCGTATTTCTCGTGCAGAGTTCCATTTGTTTCTTGACGGTGGTTTTGTCCGGACGGCGCCTGCCGGGTAGGCCACGATTTTTAGCGGCAAGATTAGATGTTGTTGTTTTAAAAGAGCTTAGGAGGGTCCGCTTCTGCAGTGTGGGGCGCACTAATTGGTAGCCCCGAACTTGCTAATTCTTCCATAAGAGGCCAACGCTCTCGTGGCTTACCCCCCGTCTCAAACTCTTGGATTTTTTACGGTTGTGGTCTTTTCGGCGGGAGGGAGGCTTTTCGACCGCCGAAATTCCAAACCGATCGGAGTTCTATTTTCGCGCCTTCGCCCTCGCATAGTCAGGGTCAAAGCGATAGCCAACCGAAGCTTCCGTACCGATGTAGCACGGCTGCGCTGGGTGTCGCGCTATAGATCTCGCCTACTTGCCGGCGGAACTCGCCGCTCCATTTGTGTTCGCCAAGTAAAAGTATCCGACCTTATTGTTGGGATTCGTGCCGTACCACAATCTCCCCTGCGCATCGCGGAAAAATTCCCGCATATCGACTTCCGAATGCGGCACCGGGTATTCGATCACTTTCCCGGTCCTGGGATCCAACCGGTTGAGCGTGTCCATGCGATGGGAGTTGTACCAGAGGTACCCTTCGGTATCGAAGCCCATGCTGTAGGGGCTCGCGTCGGGACCCGGCAGCGGATACTCCGTGAACTTCTGCGTGGCGGGGTCGAACTTCGCCATCTTTCCGCCCTCGAATTCGCTGACCCAGATCATGCCGTCCGGGCCGATCTCCATCCGCCGCGGGAAACTCTTCGGTGCCGGAAGCACCCATTTCGTGACCTGCAGAGCTTTTCCGTCGACCTTGCCGATGCTGTTCGCGCCGGGGCTCGTAAACCAGACGTCGCCGTTTTTATCCGGCTTCACGTCGTAAATAAATTTCCCTTCCTCAAACCGCGTGAACTTTCTCGTTTCCGGATCGTACTTGGTCAGCGGAACTCCGCTGGCCCACACATTTCCGCTGGGGTCGAATCGAACCGTGTGCTTCTGGCCACCATCTCCGGTGTTCTCTTTCCCGGGAAGATAGGCGTCCTGGTATTCGGTGATCTGCTTTGTGTTGGGATCCCATCGCCCCAATCGGTTGGACGCTTGCTCCGCTAGCCAGACCGAACCATCGGGCGCCGGGACAGCCGAATGGATCGCGGCAGGCTCCGTGTCCGGAACGGTGTAGTCCTGCATCTCGCCCGTCTTGGGATCGAGCCGGGTAATTTTGTTGGCCGGCGAGAAATTCGGAATCCATAAGTAGCCGTCTTTGTCCGGAGCCGCGCTGAAGGGCATGCGGCTGGGCCCGGGCATGTCGTATTCCACATAGACGATGTTCAGAGAGTCGTCGCCGAAGTGGCGGACCGTGTCCTTGTAGCCCGCCATGTCAGCCGGAGATTTCGGCAGCACAGAGTCGGGACCGAACAAACTCGTCAGATACGAAGCGAGGTCGGAAGCATCCTGATCGGTGAACCGATCGAAAGAAAAGTGCATAACCGTCCGCATGTAGTGGATGCGGTCCGCCCAGCCATCGGCATCGCGCGTGACCGACGCCATCCGTGTCTGAAACTGGTGGCAGGTCGCGCAGTGCTGGCCCAGAAGATCTTTCCCTCTGCCCGCTGGAAACAGCTGCCGCCCCTGATAGTAGGAGATATCGTTCCAGTGAACTACGCCCTGTTGCAGCGCGAAATCGTAGGAAGCTTTTTGATCGGCGGTCAGCTTCACGCCCGTCTTGGGATCGGTGCGGAAACCCACTGCTCGGATCAGCAGCCGATACTCCCCTGCGGGCAGGTTCGGGATTTGGTAGCGGCCCTGCGTGTTGGACAATACGGCGACCGTGATCCTGGTCTTGGTATTCTGCGCCTCAACGAACGCGCCCTGAAACGGTGCCCCATCCACACCCTTTACCGTCCCCGAAATTGCTGCCCCACGACACGCCGAACCAGCACAAAGCAGTAACCCAACCCCCAACAATCTATAAAGTGAGCGCAAGATCTCTCCGTTCCCTTTAATTCCCAAACTGCAATGAATTGCAGTGAAGCCGCTCCTGATTTTAGCACAAGGGTTAGATACATCATCTCGAAACACGAGCCGAGTCCTACAAGCCCGAAAAGACCGTTTCGTGGCACCGCTGCTGTCAATGCGGAGGAGAAATGTCCGATTTTTTAGCAACTTAGAAATGTCCTCTTCCGCCTCGCAAACGGCTTTCGGAAGTCGAGACATTTGAGGGCAGGGAGACCAATTCGCGTCGCTACTTCAGGCAGATGAAACCGGGTGGCTTCGCAGAAGGTCAGCGCGAGTGCCTTGAGCGGAGGTACCCGGCGCGACCATCTCAACACCGCCTTCCGGAAACCGGAACTTACCTGGCTTTCATCTGCCATCTCTATACGGTCCAGGATCGTGCTATACCCATTCCGTTCGAATTCCCGCCGTAAGACGGAGTGCCGGAACTGCTGAAAGTCGATGCCCAGCTTCATGATGTCGGCGCCTTGCACCGCCATCCGATACCTGTAGCGGACCCGATCCGGCAACCACCCGTAAAAACCGTAGAGTGGAAAGGCCGAATATTCACCCGAGGTAAAACTGAATTTGTTGGTCGATTCAAAGAAAAGCAACCCGCCTGGCTTGAGAGCCCGCGTGATTTTTTGAATGCCTTCCCGCCAAAGTTCCACGTGCTCAAAAACGTTGGAACAGATCGCCACATCGTACTGATCTTCGCCCAGGTCGGTGTCTTCCAGATTGCCCAGCTGGATATCCGGCACAAGGCCGTAACTTGCCGCAATTTCTTTCGCCCGTTGAATCAACGGGGGGCTTATCTCCAGACCCTTACACCGCAAACCATCGAGCTGGCATAGCAGCAGGAACCATCCGGTGCCGGTCCCGACCTCGATCATCCGGGTATTTGAATCCACCGGCTTAAAGCGCCGTACGGTGCGCATTATGCTGCTGTAAAGGGGCTTCTTTTCGTCCAGCCCAATATCTTTGTTATTGTCCAGATAGCGTTGAACATCCGACAACTGTTCGTAATGAATCTTCATTCTTTTCCCGGGGGCGAGTGCCAGTTAAGGGAGCCGAGAAATTTCCCCGACGCCCGCTTTGGCCTCCGAATGCGAGATCGGGAAGCTGAGGCCAAACGCTAAGGCCCCACAGTATAAGGCATAAGCGTTCGACGGACATATTGTGTGCTAACGACAACTCACAAGGACCGCCTTGACATGCAGCAATGCCGTGGGATATAGCAACCGAGGGAAATATAGTCTACTAACCACCATTGACAGATCGGATTACGCGGAACTTAGCCCCGGAGGGATCACGTGCAGAGAGATTGGACGCGGCGCACAGGCATCATCGTGCTTCTGGCTTTCGGACTTATATTGGCTGTGGCGATAACCCGGACGGGCGCAAGTCCTGCGGGGCCAACGCCTGCGGCGCAAGAGGCGGCGAAGCGCGTGGCCGTGGACGCCGATGATATCGGCGGCGTGGTAACCGACTCGAAGGGCCCGGAAGCGGGCGTATGGGTGATTGCCGAGACTACGGAGTTGCCTACGAAGTACCGCAAAATCGTTGCAACTGATGACGGGGGTCGGTTTTTACTGCCACAGCTCCCGAAAACTACGTACAAGGTCTGGGTGAGGGGGTACGGACTGGTTGACTCGAAGCCGGTGGAATCGACGCCCGGCCATACGCTGGCACTGACCGCTGTGATTGCGCCCGACGCCATGTCCGCCGCGCAATACTACCCGGCCGATTACTGGTATTCGCTGTTGAACATCCCCCCCAAGAGCGCGTTTCCCCTGAAGGGCTCCGATCTTAAGAACCAGGCCGAGTATGTGTATTACGTGAAAAGAGGCTGCAGCGTCTGCCACCAGATGGGAACCAAGATGATGCGCGAAATCGAGCCGAACCTGGGCACCTTCGACTCTCCATCATTGGCCTGGGACCGGCGGATTCAGTCCGGCCAGGACGGCTTCCGCATGAAAATCACGATGGACAGGTTCGGACATGACCGCGGCCTGGCGATGTTCGCGGACTGGACTAATCGCATCGCCGCAGGTGAGCTGCCCCCGGCGCCGCCGCGTCCGCAGGGAATCGAGCGCAACGTGGTCGTCACGCTATGGGAGGTCGACACAGAAAAATCGTTCATTCACGACGTCGTCAGCACCAATGAACTGAATCCGACGGAGAACGCGTACGGGATGGTGTATGCCTCGGACTTTCTCTCGGGCGAACTCTGGGCTTTGAATCTGAAAGACAACTCGAAGACCATGATCCGCGTTCCGGTGCGCAACGAAGCCGACAGAAAATTCATGACCCCGTCGATGCCGCAGAACGAGCTGGCCGCATCTCCCGTCTGGGGCAACGAACTGATCTGGAACGATACGAACTACATCGGCATGCCGCACATGGACAGCAAAGGCCGTCTCTGGCTTCACGCGCAGACCCGGCCGGGCGTTTCCGATTATTGCAAGAAGGGCTCCGGGAATCCCTTTGCCGAGAATTTCCCGATGCCCAACGACTGGTATCCCCGGGACCTCGACAATTACGACCCCAAGACCGGTAAGTTCGAGCTGATCGACCTTTGTCTTTCGGCGGGGCACATGGCGTTCGGGAATGACAAGGACGAGACGCTCTATTTCACCGGCACCAACGCAGTGCCCCCGAGGATGGGAGGGATCGGCTGGATTCATACGCGCATCTGGGATGAAACGCACGACGTGCAGAAATCGATGGGCTGGTGCCCCGCCGTGATCGATTACAACGGGGACGGAAAAACCGGCGCGTACACGAAGCCGGACGAGCCAATCGATCCGAAACTCGATCGCGCGGTCGACGGCGGCAATGGCTACGGATTTTCCTTCGACCAGGCAGACGGCAGCATCTGGTATGCGGGATTGAGCTCCCCGGTTCCCGGCAGAATTATCCGAATGACCGTAGGCGACAACCCACCCGCAACTTGCAAGACGGAAGTCTATGAGCCGCCCTTCGATAATCCGAAGCGCCCGGGCGTGGAGGCTTTTGGCACGCTGGGACTCGCTGTCGATACGAACGGGATCGTGTGGGCGGCTCTGACCGGCAGCGCCGATCTTGCCAGCTTCGACCGCCGCAAGTGCAAGGGACCGCTCAACGGCCCGAAGGCGACGGGGCAGCAGTGCCCCGAAGGGTGGACGCTCTACCCGGTGCCGAGTCCGAAGTTCAAGGGCACCACGGTTTCGGCGGATCACTTCTATCACAACTGGGTCGACCGCTACGACACCCTGGGCTTGGGCAAGAACGTTCCTATCGTGGACGGAACAGGCGCCGATTCCCTGATCGCGTTTCTGCCCGACACGAAGAAGTTCATCACGATGCGAGTTCCGTATCCGCTCGACTTCTACACGCGGAACATGGAGGGCCGCATCGACGATCCGAAGGCCGGTTGGAAGGGCCGGGGCTTGTGGACCGGGAACGAGGAAAAAGTGATCTGGAATCTCGAAGGAGGGAAGGGGAACACCACCTCCATCGCGCATTTCCAGATTCGGCCCGACCCGCTCGCCAAGTAGGAATTGCGGCAAAGGAATTTCGTGAAAGCTGAAGCTCCAGTCCTTGATCCGGCCCCAGTGAACGCGGCCAGGACACTTGGCCGGCGTTCGTTCCTCCGCGTTTCGGTTTTGGCCGCCGGCGGCGTGATGATTGCTGCCTATTTCGAGCCGTTTTCCCAAGCGATGGCGCAGAACTCCGCGGAGCCGGCGCCTGCCTTTGTGCCCACCGCGTTCGTAAAAGTGAGGCCGGACGGCACATTCACGATCATGGCGAAGAATCCCGAGGTTGGCCAGGGTGTGAAGACCGAGCTTTCCATGATCATAGCGGAAGAGCTCGATATCGACTGGAAGGATGTAACCGTCGAGCAAGCTGATCTGGACGAAGCGAGATACGGGCGGCAGCGCGCCGGCGGCAGCGAGGCTACGGCTTCTCTTTGGGATCCGCTCCGGCAGGTGGGCGCGGCTTGTCGGGCGATGTTTGTCTCCGCCGCCGCGCAGCAATGGAACGTCGAAGAGGCCGAATGCACCACATCCTCCGGCCGGGTAAATCATCCGCGTTCGAAGCGTTCAGCAGCTTACGGTGACCTGGCGTCCAAAGTCGCCGCGATGACGCCGCCCGAGCTCACCTCGGTAAAGCTGAAAGACCCCCAGGATTACAAAATCGTCGGGCAGCCGATTCATGGAGTGGACGTTCCCTCCATCGTGCGGGGCAAGCCGATCTACAGCATCGACTTCACCGTTGCCCAACATGCTGTGGGCCGTGTACCAGAAGTGCCCGGTGTTTATGGGCAAGGCGGTGAGCGCCAATCTCGACGAAATCAAGGCCATGCCGGGCGTGCGTCACGCTTTCATCATTGAAGGAACGAAAGAATATACCGGCCTGCATAGCGGGGTCGCGATTGTTGCGGACAGCTGGTGGCAAGCGCAGTCGGCGCGGCAAAAGCTGAAGGTCACCTGGGATGAAGGCGCCACGGCGCAGCAGAGCAGCGAAGGATTCCAGCGGCGCGCCGACGAGCTTTCCAGGCAGACGCCGCAATTCCCGATTCGCGTCGAGGGCAATGTAGACGCGGCCTTTCGCTCCGCGGTAAAAGTAGTCGAGGGCGCTTATTCGTATCCGCTTCTCTCGCATGCCACGCTGGAGCCGCAGAACTGCGTAGCCCATTACGACAACGGCAAGCTCACGTTCTGGTCGCCCAGCCAGACGCCGGGAACGGGGCGCGAGGATGTTGCGAAGCTGATGGGCATCCCTGAAAAAAATATTACCGTACACATGCTGCGCACCGGCGGGGGATTCGGCCGGCGGCTCACGAACGACTACATGCTCGAGTCCGCGTGGATTTCAAAAATGGCGGGCGCGCCGGTAAAGCTTCTCTGGACGCGGGAAGACGATATTGGCCACGATCACTACCGCCCCGCGGGCTATCACTACCTCAAAGGCGCCATCGACGCTTCCGGAAATCTTCGCGGCGTGGCGAAATCATTTCGTGAGCTTCGGCGAAAATAAGCAATTCCAGACGCGCCAGGCGGGCATCGGGCCCAATCAGTTCCCGGCGACGTTCGTGCCCAACTTCGATTTTCAATCGTCACTGATCGCATCGGGTGTTCCGATGTACGCGCTGCGCGCTCCGGGCAGCAACGCTTTTTGCTTCGTGTTCCAGTCGTTTGTGGACGAGATGGCGCATGCCGCGGGAACCGACCCGGTGGAGTTTGGCCTGCGGCTGCTCTCGCGACCGCAGATTTCAAATCCCGCGTATCCGCCCAGTCCTCCCGTGGATGGCAAGGTGGACGTGGATCGGATGCGCGGCGTCCTGCAACTGGTGGCGGAAAAATCCAATTGGGGCAAGCGCGGCTCTGCCGAAAGGCACGGCCATGGGCGTGGCCTACGTGTCCGCGCACCGCGGGTATTTTGCCGAGGTGGTGGAAGTGAGCGTGGAGGCGAACAAAAAGATCAAGGTGAACAAGGTTTGGGTCGCCGCCGATATCGGCAGCCAGATCGTGAACACCAGCAACGCGGTCAACATCGTGCAGGGCGCGGTGATCGAAGGATTGAGCCACCTGATGAACTGGGAGATCACCATCGACCGCGGGCGGGCGGTGCAAAGCAACTTCCATCAATATCAGCCCACGCGCATGCGGCAGGCGCCGAAGGAAATCGAGGTGCATTTCCTTCGCACGGACAACCCGCCGACCGGCTTGGGCGAGCCGGCTTTGCCGCCCATTCTTCCTGCCGTTGCCAATGCGATTTTCGCCGTCAACGGCGAACGCATTCGCTCACTCCCTTTGTCGAAGCACGGTTATAGCTGGGCTTAAAAAAATCCCCTGGAGGTATTTCGATGACAGTACTGAAAGTCTGCTACAAGTACGGTGTTCGCTTCGACGAGGCTTATTACCTTGCGAAACATGTGCCGCTCGCGACCAGCGTGATGGCTCCCGGCGGTTTGCGTAAAACCGAAATGGTGAAGGTGAATATGACTCCGGACGGCTCCAACCCCTACTACCAGGTGATTTTCTCCGCCTACTTCGATTCGCCGGCCGCGTTGCAGACCGCCATGCAGAGTCCGCGAATGGGCGAGGTGATGGGCGACATCGCGAAATATTATGACGGCATGCCGGACGTGCTGATCGGTGAAGTGGTCGCGCTGCCCGCGTAAAGACCGGCAGGCAACCCCTCGATCGGTAGTGGGTCAGTTTCCATAACGCGACTAAGTAGGACTTTGCATGAATTTCAGCGTGGCCCTGCTGTGATTGCCGAATCGGCAGCAGCGGTCAAGGCTTTTTGCTGCTCCTGCTCGCTGAGGGTGGGTGATAGCTTGAGTTGTATCTCATACAGAGTTCCGTTCTGTTGCCACCAGAGGTTGGCTGGCGCGCAGGACCCGCCGCAGCTCACAGGTGTGAAAAAACCGATGAGTCCTTGAGCGAGCGAGGTCCGCTCAGCGTTCGCCAAATCCTCAGGGTTGTAATTGGGCTTAGCTTGACCCGTGAAGTTGGCTGCGAAAGCGGCATCTCCCCCTCCCGATTCGTAATAGAGCGAAATGGCATAGGCATCTTTCGCTACGCTTTGAACGACTGTATGCTTCGCTTTACCGATAGGATCCGGCAATGCACTCGGAAGAAGAATGGGAACAAGCGTCTTCGCCTTGACTGTGTGCACGGTGGAATCAAAGCCATCTGGCAAAGATTGCGGCGTCTCACTGTTCGACTGCGAAACATCTCGCAGTGCCGCTATCTGGATTCGCGTTAGCTTGGCGCGAAGTAAGTCAACTTCCATCGGATACATCGAGCCATACTCAGCTTGCTTATTCTCTGCGGGATACATTGCGTCGATGTAGGCGTCTCGATATGCAATCCAGGCTCTTTCCGCAACTTTAATCTTCGCTGCGGCGGTCGGATCCACAGTCTCTTGCAGCAGCATGCGGTACACCTCGTTGAGCCTCGCGTCCGCACGGGCGGCTTCGTCACTGGCGCAGGCGTTCATGGCAAATTGCGTTTTAGCTTCATCGTTGCACGCGAGATACTCCGCAGATTGCTGTGCACAAACCGAACCTGAAACAAAGGCAAACAGCAGTATCGTGGCGAAGTACCTCACAGTTGCTTCTTCATATAGGCGTACCCGCAGCGGTGCATCGAGGAGGAGATTAGTCTACTAACTGTTTGCCCACCAGTGTTTGATTAACGCGTTAACGCGGAAACTGACCCACTACCCCTCGATCAGAAAACTTGCTGACCCAGGCGAACCGAAAGGGCATCGCAGCAACGCTCGAACTCGGCCATTTCCGCGCGGCTGCCGATGACCAGCGGCGTCCGCTGGTGAATATCCGTGGGCTGAATGTTCACGATGCGCCGGCGTCCGTCGGTGGCTGCGCCGCCCGCTTGCTCCGCGATGAAGGCGAGAGGATTGGCTTCATACAGCAGACGGAGTTTGCCCTGCGGATGGCTCTCGGTGGGCGGATACAGAAAGACGCCGCCTTTGAGTAGCGTGCGGTGAAAATCCGCAACCAGCGAGCCGATGTAGCGCGAGCTATACTCTCGGCCCAGCGCTCCGCTGCGCAAACGCTCGAGATATTCCTGGTATTCCGCGGGGAACCTTCGCACGTTGGCTTCGTTCACCGAATAGAACTTGCCGGAATCCGGCATGCGCATATTTTCATGGCTGAGAACGAAAGCCCCGACGTTGGGGTCGAGGGTGAATCCGAAGACGCCGCGTCCCGCCGTGTAGACGAATACGGTGGATGAGCCGTAGACGACGTAACCCGCCGCTACTTGTTTCGATCCCGGTTGCAGCACGGCGTCGTGGAGCGTGCTCTTGACGTTTTCCGGGCGCCGGAAGATCGAAAAGATGGTGCCGACGTTTACGTTCACGTCGATGTTCGATGAGCCGTCCAGCGGATCGAAAATTACCACGTACTTGCCGGTTTCCGGGGCGCGGTCGAAGGTGACCGGATGATCGTTTTCTTCCGAGACGAGGATGGCGACCGCGTCCCGGACACCCAGGCAGTGCAGGAGGGCCTGATTGGCGTAGACGTCGAGCTTCTGCTGTACTTCTCCCTGCACGTTCGTTGCGCCGGCGGATCCGAGGGCGTCAAGCAGCCCGGCCTGGCGGACGCGGGCCTGGATCATTTTCGTCGCGAGTGTGATGCCGGAAAGCAGCCACGAGAAAGTGCCGCGCGAGCCTGGGCTAACGGCTTCCTGCTCTTGAACGATGTGCTGTTGAACTGTGACGATCATATCGGGTGCATCTCCGGGGCAGAATGCGAGGCGTGGCCGACCTTGAGGGTCGCAATCTGCTACACAAAAACGATAGCCGACTGCGTCCGCTCTTACAAGCGGATGGCCGTTTGTGCGACTCTCAGGGCGACCGAAACGCTAATAGGCTATAGAGTCTGTGTGGCGAGTGGCAAAATCATCCCTCAGCGGCTGAACAGGGCACTGAAAATCACCTGAAGGTGGTTTCGAGAAAATGAATGGGCCATTGTGCCGCCCCTCCGGGGCTTCCTGCTACCTCAATACGGACCTCCCACCGCTGTCGCGGTGGGCTACATTGTGCCGCCCCTCCGGGGCTTCTATAGACATCGCCAGGAAAGGGTTTTTGCGTGTCGTTGAATACTGAAAAGCTCTTCGAACCCTTCGTGCTGAACGGATTGCAGCTGCCGAATCGCATCGTCATGGCACCGATGACGAGAAACTTTTCACCCGGCGGCGTGCCGGGTGAAAACGTGGCGGCGTATTATCGCCGGCGGGCGGAAGGGGGAGTGGGCCTGATCATCACCGAGGGGACGATCATCGGCCATCCTGCGGCGGGCCACAAGCCGGAGACACCCCGGATCTATGGGGAAGCCGCCCTTGCGGGCTGGTCGCGCGTCGTTCAGGAGGTCCGGGCGGCCGGTGGCCGCATCATGGTGCAGCTGTGGCACCTCGGCGCGAATCACAATCCCGATTTCTTCCCCGGAGTGGTGGCCCCGCCGGTGAGCCCCTCCGGATTTCGAAGGCCGGGAGAAAAGGTTGGCGAGCCGATGACGCAAGCCGACATCGATGCTGTTATCGAGGCATTCGCTCAAGGCGCTGCCACGGCGCAGTCGATCGGATTTCATGGCATTGAATTGCATGGCGCGCATGGCTACATCATCGATCAGTTTTTCTGGAGCGAGACTAACTACCGGACCGACAAGTATGGAGGGAGCATCGTCGCGCGCACCAGATTTGCCACCGAGATTATTCAGGAGTGCCGGCGTCGCACGGGAGCGGACTTTCCCATCGTGCTGCGCTTCTCGCAATGGAAGGTGCAGGACTATAACGCGCGCAACGTTGCCACGCCCGAAGAGCTTGCCGCGTTTCTTGAACCGCTGGCCGCGGCTGGAATTGATGCGTTCCACTGTTCGCAGCGTCGATTTTGGGAAACCGAGTTTCCAGGCAGCGATCTCAATCTGGCCGGCTGGACCAAAAAGCTTACCGGCAAGCCGACGATTACCGTGGGGGCGGTGTCACTCACATCGGATTTTCTGCCCGTGCAAGCATCGCCGGAGAAGGTTGCCGGTCCGCCGGGCGGCGAAACGGGTCGGGCTGCCGGAATGGGACGGTTGCTGGAGATGCTAAACCGCGGTGACTTCGATCTTGTCGCGGTGGGCCGCGGGTTGCTGGCGGACCCGGCTTGGGCTAACAAAGTGCGCGCGGGGCGTTTCGAGGAATTGGTTTCGTTTTCACAGGAAGCGCGCGAAAAGCTTCTCTAGTTTGTGTTTTTGGTAGACTGTCAGTTTTTCGACGCTCTTTCCAGTTGCCTTGGCGGTTTTGGCTGTAGTAGCGTGCCCTGCCGGATGATCGCCCTGCGATCATCCGGTTGCTCAGGTGTGCGGACTTAGAGAGGGGTTTCCCGATGGAGCCGAAAGAGTCACCGAAATACAGTCACGAGATATTCAATTTGTATGACGAATATGCGCATGGGGCAATTACGCGCCGGGAATTCGCCGATCGCGCGGCGAAGTTTGCGCTGGGCATCAGCGGGGCCGCTCTGCTGGAGAGCCTCTGCCCGAATTACGCACTGGCGCAGCAGGTTGCCAAGGATGATCCGCGGATCAAGTCCGGCTACCTGAATTATCCCTCGCCAAAGGGTTCGGGAACCATGCATGCCTACCTTTCCCGTCCGGCAAAACCGGCGGGAAAATTGCCGGGGGTAATCGTCGGGCATGAGGCCGGCGGCCTCAATCCGTATGTGGAGGATGTGGCGCGCCGCCTGGCTCTGCTCGATTTTATTGCCCTGGCGCCGGACGCGCTGACGTCTATGGGGGGATACCCGGGAGATCAGGAGAAGGGCCTGGAGATGCAAAAGCACATGGACCGCAACACGATGACGGAGGACTTCGGCGCGGGAGTCACCTATCTCAAGGCCGATCCGGGATGCTCGGGGAAAGTGGGCATGGTCGGTTTTTGCTTCGGGGGAGGCGTGGCGGTCCAACTTACGATTCAGATGCCGGGCGGATTGGCGTCCGCAGTTTCTTATTATGGACGCGAGCCTGAAACGGCCGATGTGGGAAAAATCAAGGTTCCTTTGCAGCTGCACTATGCGGAGGTAGATAACGCATCAAATCCGGGCCGGCCGGCCTTTGAGGCTGCGTTGAAGGTGAATCACGTGGAATACACTGCGTATTCGTATCCGGGAACGCATCACAGTTTCCATAACGATTCGACGCCGCGCTATGACGACGCTGCCGCGAAGCTGGCCTGGCAGCGTACGGTGGATTTTCTCAACAAGACGCTGCGTTGAGTTGCGATGGTGGCTGCGATTCGCCAAGAAGGAACGGGAAGAGGTATGCGTGTTGGTAAATCGTGAGGAGCAGGATCGTCGCCGTGTTTTGCTGCTGAGTTGTTGCGCTTCGTTTTTCTTCTCCCTGCTACTGGCTTCCCCCATGTTTTGCCAGACGGCTGCGAGCGCGTCTTTGAGGGCCGTTTCGACGCCGTCCGTCTCCACGGAAATTCCCCACTTGCGCAAGCAGGGAGGGGCCACGCAACTCGTTGTCGACGGCAAGCCGTTTCTCGTCCTGGCCGGGGAGTTGAACAACGATAGTTCCAGCAGTCTCGATTACATGAAGACGATATGGCCGAAACTCGTTCAGGCGAAGCTGAACACTGTGCTTGCGCCGGTTTCCTGGGCGCAGATCGAACCGGAGGAAGGGAAGTTCGATTTCAGCGTGCTCGACGGCGTCATTCGCGGTGCGCGCGAGCACAATCTGCGTCTTGCGCTCTTGTGGTTCGCCAGCTGGAAGAACGGCCTCTCGAGTTATCCGCCTGACTGGGTGAAGAAGGAGTTCGAACGTTTTCCGCGCGCGCAAATTCAGTCGGGCAAGACCCTGGAATTGTTGACGCCCTCAAGCGACGCAAATCGAGACGCGGACGCTCGCGCCTTCGCCGCGCTGATGCGGCACGTGAAGGATGTGGATGGACGGCAGCACACCGTGATCATGATTCAGGTAGAGAACGAAATCGGAATGCGGTTGGATTCCCGCGACCGCTCGCCCCTGGCGAATAAGGCTTACGGGGAGCCGGTGCCGCAACAGTTGATGGATTATCTCCAGGAGCACAAGGACAACCTGATTCCTGAGTTTCGAGCCATCTGGGAAACGGGTGGATTCAAAACGTCCGGGACTTGGGAGGAGGTGTTCGGTCAAAATCCGGCGACTGACGAAATTTTTATGGCGTGGAATTATGCGGGATATATCGGAAGAGTAGCGCAGGCGGGCAAAGCCGAATACCCCATTCCCATGTTCCTGAACGCGGCGTTGGCTTCGCGTACGCTCGACGAGGAGCGCAGAGGGCAGCGAACCAGATTTTCCGCCGTTGGCGGACCCATGGACGATCTGATGGACGTCTGGCGAGCGGGGGCGCCGCAGATCGACATGCTCTCGCCCGACGCTTACGGCAATTTCGCGGAGTTCGCGGCGCGATACGACCGGTCCGGGAATCCGTTGTTCGTACCCGAGAACGTCGGGGGCTCCGTAGGCGCGGCCAGAGTGCTTTACGCTTTCGGACGCCACAATGCGATTGGTTTCTCGGCCATGGGAGCGGTCGAGAGGTCGCCGGATCCCGACACCGCTCTGATCGATAGCTACGGTCTGATCGAACAACTGGCGCCCCTGATTCTGGAACATCAGGGCGATGGCACAATGTCCGCTGTTCTGCTGGCTCCGAACGATCCCCCTCAAAAGATCAAGGTGGGGAATTACACGCTCGATGCTGCTTTCCTGACGCCCCGCGTTGCGCCCATGACTCAAGCGACGCCCATTCCGCCTTTCACCTACGGCGCGGCGATCTTCATTGCGACGGGCTCTGACGAGATCTACATGGCCGGCAGTGGGGTAACTGTAACCTTCTCTCCTAGCACGCCGGGGCCTCCGCTTGCTGGCATTGCTACGGTTGAAGAAGGCTCTTTTGCCGGTGGGCGCTGGGTTCCCGAACGCCGGTTGGCAGGCGACGACACCGAAGAGGGCGACATGGTGGTGATGCGCTGGGCTCCCGGCAGTTGGGTGCCTCCGTACCGGTGGCGCGCGACCAAGGCAGGCATTCAGCGCGTGACGCTCTATCGCTACCGCTGAAATCCGATCTTGTGGAAACCTGCGTGGGAGATGCTACAGGAGGAGACGACCAGCCGCGTCTACTGCTTCGTACCGTAGGCTTTGGCGAGAGTGCGCGAGGTCTCGCGCAGGCGGCGGGCAAGAACGACGGCGAGTGAGCGGTAGAAGCGGGCGCCCACGCTTGGAAACGATTCGAACAGCTTGCCGAGTTCCTCCGCTTCGACCAGGTCGGCCTCGACCTTTCCTTTGGCCAGGACGGAGGCGGAGGTTTTGTCCTTCAGCATTTCATCCTTGAGAAGGAAGGCAATGTCGCCGCAGATTTCTTCCGGGCCGAGGACCGCGATCTCCGTTTTCCCCTCGAGATTTGTGACTTCGACCGAAGCCGTGCCTCTGCGAATGATGTAAATGGCTTTCCCGGGGATTCCCTGTTTGATGATTTCCTCGCCCGGGCCATAGTTCAGGCGCTTCGACTTCGCCAGGATCAGCGACCAGTCGTTCTCGGTGAGGAATTCCAAGGTGCTTTTTGCCACATTTCCCCCCAGGGGACGGAGTTCGGACTGCACCACCAAATTTGAATCAGGCCCCAAGCATTCGACAATGAAGCGACGCGCCAGGAAACTACGGACTTTGATAATTATTCAGCAGGGTGCGGCACGACGCAAACCGAATCGTGCGTAGAATGACGTGAGAGTTCTTAGAAGCAGGGTACTGTTAGCACTGAAGTAACTGTCTGCACAAGGGGGGTCGGACACATGGATCGCCCGTAATTACTTCAAGAACAGCAGTTTAGCCGTTGGAGAGCCAAAGGCGGCGCTCTGAAACGACCCATTGGCGGGCACGTCTAAAGACTGCCAGAAAAAAGGCTAGAGTTAAGTGTTCGGTGTGAAGATGTCCTTAGCAGAGTAGCGAGGCGAATTTTATGGAATTTTCGTTGGGCCTGAAGAGAAATACATTTGTGCGCATTTGGTTGGGATTATCGATTGCACTGACTTTTTGCCCGATGGCGGCGAAGGCCGAGCCTCAGGCGCCACCTGCCGGGCAGGCTGCTCCGGCGAGACCGATTGGGACGATCAAGAGCATCTCCGGGAATTCGCTGACTTTGTCGACCGATGCGGGGGTTAGCTACAGTGTTTCCGTAGGAGACGCCGCCAGGATTCTCCGCATCGAACCGGGTGCCAAGGATTTGAAGGATGCTTCGCCGCTCACGCTGTCCGAGTTGCAGGTGGGAGACCGCATCCTGGTGATGGGGAAGATTTCCGAGGATGGGCATTCCGTGGCGGCGGCCTCGGTGATTGCGATGAAGAAGGCAGATGTGGCGTCAAAGCAGGAGCACGACCGGCAGGAGTGGCAGAGAAGGGGAGTGGGAGGCCTGGTGAGTGCGGTCGACCCGGCCACGGGAACGATCACGATTACCGCGCGGGCGGCGGCTGGTTCCAAAGACGTGGCCATCCACACTTCGAAGGGCACGATTCTGCGGCGCTATGCCCCGGATTCGGTGAATTTCGACGACGCCAAGCCAAGCTCACTCGACCAGATCAAGCCGGGCGATCAGGTGCTCGCCCGCGGGACGCGCAGCGCGGACGGCAGCGAGCTGGCCGCCGAGGAGATTGTTTCGGGAGCATTCCGGAATATTGCCGGCACGATTTCATCGATCGATGCCGCGTCAAACACCATCAATGTCATGGACCTGATTGCCAAGAAACCGGTGGACGTGAAGATCACCCAGGATTCGCAGCTGCGGAAGCTGCCTCCGCAGATGGCCCAGTTCATGGCGATGAGGCTCAAGGGCGGGCAGGCCGGCGCCGGATCGGGTGCAGCTGGGAATGGCGCACCCGCCGAAAAGCAGGCGGGTGCCGCGGGCGCTTCAGGATCGGGCGCTGGCGCCGCTTCGGCAGATAGTGCGAATGGCCAGGGTGGACGAGGTGGGCGGGGAGGAGGCGGAGACCTTCAGCAGATACTCAATCGGGTGCCCAAAGCCAGTTTATCCGACCTACAAAAGGGTGACGCTGTCATGATTGTTTCAACGGCTGGGAGCGGGTCTGGCGGTGTCACGGCGATCACCCTCGTAAGCGGCGTGGAGCCGATCCTTCAGGCGTCCCCCAATGGAAGCGGGCAGTCGATGATTCTTCCGCCCTGGAGCATGGAAGCGCCGGCGGGCGATGCGGCACAGTAAAGAAAATTGAATAAAATTCAGGCTTCGGATGCGGAGCGTTCGGGAGACGTGATGGGATTGCGCAAATTGCGCAGGTTTGTCGAGATCGCGGGTTCGGTACTCGGATTGTTTGCGGCTCTATTGTGTGGCGGAGGGCTGCGGGCGCAGTCCGGCACAGGCAGTGTTCGCGGGCAGGTCACCGATCCTTCCGGGGCGGCCATACAGAATGCAAGCGTGCAAGTGACGGGAGCCACCGGTCAGCCGTCGACGACTCAGTCAGGCCGGGACGGCACTTATGAGGTGAAAGGTCTCGCGCCGGGCGCCTATACCGTGAAGGCCGACGCCAAGGGTTTCGAGGAATATCAAAGCGCGCAGGTGCAGGTCGCCGCCGGGCAGGCTCAAAAAGTCGATCTCCCCCTTACGATCGCGGCGGAGCAGGAAAAGGTGGAGGTCACCGGGGATGCCGGGACCGCTCTCAGCGTGAGCCCCGAAAATAACGGCGGAGCCATCGTCCTGTCCGGCAAGGATCTCGACCAGCTCTCGGACGATCCCGATGAACTGCAATCGGATCTGGAGGCTCTGGCCGGCCCGTCCGTGGGGCCGAATGGCGGGCAGATGTACATCGACGGGTTCACCGCCGGGCAGCTTCCGCCGAAGTCCTCGATTCGCGAGATCCGCATCAATCAGAACCCTTTTTCGGCGGAATTTGACAGGCTCGGTTACGGCCGGATTGAGATTTTCACCAAGCCCGGCACGGACCAGTTTCACGGGCAATTTATGGTGATGGGCAACGATTCGGCGTTCAACAGCCGCAGTCCGTTTCTCGGCAACTCAGCTCTCCCTGGCTATGACACCACGCAATTCAGCGGCAGTTTCGGCGGACCGTTGAACAAGAAAGCGTCGTTTTTCATCGACGCGCAGCGGCGGAACATCAACGACATCGAAGTAGTAAATGCCGAGACGACGCCCGGCCAACTCTTTACTCAGGGTGTTCCCAACCCTCGCACCCGCACCAACATCGGTCCGCGACTCGATTATCAGCTGGCCGCGAATAACACGCTTACGGTGCGCTATCAGTATTATCGCGACACTGCCACAAACGACGGCGTGGGCCAGTACGCTCTTCCGTCGCAAGGATACAACCTGCTGAATACCGAGCAGACCGTGCAGTTGAGCGATACGCAGATTTTCGGCACAAAGGTCGTCAATGAGACGCGCTTCCAGTACCTTCACGACGGCGAAAATCAGACGCCGCAGAGCACGGCGACGACCATCACCGTTCCCAACGAATTCGTCTCGGGCGGAAACAACCTCGGCGCAATCATCGACACGCAGAATCATTACGAATTCCAGAATTACACGTCGGTTGCGTTCGGGAATCACGTGCTGAAGTTTGGGGCGCGGCTGCGCGAACTTACCGAGGGAAACACCTCCACCGCGAACTTTAACGGCAACTTTCTCTTTCCCACGCTCGCCGACTATCTGGCGAAAGCTCCGGCACAGTTCTCTCTGAAGGTTGGGACTCCGCTGGCTTCCTCTAATGTGTTCGACGCGGGCCTCTATATCCAGGATGACTGGCGCTGGCGTCCCAATGTAACCATCAGTACCGGCTTGCGATTCGAGACGCAAACCGACATACCCGATCACGCCGATCCGGCACCGCGCTTTGGAATTGCCTGGGGCATCGGAAAGGGCAAGTCGGGGTCTCCGAAAGCGGTGCTGCGGGCCGGGTGGGGAATGTTCTACGACCGGTTTACGAATGGCCTGATTTTGCAGGCGGAACGCCAGAATGGCATCGCGCAGCAGGAATACATCGTTACGAATCCGGCGTTCTACCCGAATATTCCGCCGGTGAGCGCGCTGCAATCCTCGCAAAGCGGAGTCCCGACGATTTACCGGATCGCGCCAAATCTTCACGCGCCGTACACGATGCAGACCGCCATCAGCATGGAGCGCCAGGTATCCCGGGTGGCGAACCTTACGCTCTCCTACATCAACTCGCGCGGGGTGCATGAACTCCTTACCGACAATGTGAATGCACCGCTTCCCGGAACCTATGTTTTGGGGGTGCCCACGAGCGGAGTGCGCCCGAATGGAATTCTCGAGAATATCTATCAGTACGAGTCGGAGGGCGTCTTCAACCAGAACCAGTTCATCGCAAATGTGAACGTTCGCGCCGGGGCCTGGCTCTCGCTTTCAGGATATTACTCCCTGAATTACGCCCACAGCGATTCGGCGGGAGCCGGCAGCTTCCCATCCAACCCTTACAACATCGGCGCGGACTACGGAAGGGCGTCCTTCGATGTGCGCAACCGCCTCTTTTTCGGCGGGAGTATATCGCTGCCGTATGGATTCCGCCTGAACCCGTTCATGGTCTTCAATTCCGGAACGCCTTTCAATGTAACGACTCCTCTCGATTTGAATGGCGACTCGATTTTCAACGACAGGCCCTCGTTGGTTTCGTCCACGACGTGCCCGAGCGTTACTCCGAGCGCCGCAAACTCGAACATTCTGTGCACTCCGCTCGGAACGTTCAACACCGTGCCATCGCCCGGTCAGGCGATCATCCCGATCAATGGCTACACGGGGCCGAATCTGTTCACGTTCAATCTGCGGCTTTCCAAGACGTTTGGGTTTGGCGCGAAAAAGGAAACTGCCGCACAGAACGCCGCAGCCGGACCTGCCAGGGGACCGGGCGGATTCGGCCGGGGGGGCGGACCCGGCGGCCGCGGAGGCGGAGGCGGTGGCGGCGGCCCGTTCGGCGGCCCGGCGGCCAGCAATCAGCGTTACAGCCTGACGTTTAGCGTGAACGCGCGAGACCTGTTCAATATCGTGAACGATTCAACACCGGCGGGCAGTTTGGGTTCGCGGCAATTCGATGTGCCGAATTCTCTTGCCGGAGGCGCGTTTGGAAACGCCTCCGCGGTCCGGTTGATTCAGCTGCAGGCGCAATTCAGCTTCTGACGATTACAGAACTTCCGCCGATCACGCGGACTGGCGTTGTCGCGATCCCCAGAACGCGAAGTACATGATGTAGAGATAGCAGATCACCGGAATGAAGAAGGCGTGATGAATTCCGATGCGATCCGCGATGATGCCCTGGAGTTCCGGGAGAATCGCTCCGCCCACAATCGCGCAGATCAACACTCCCGAACCTTCGCCTGTCAGCGGGCCAAGGCCGTCGATTCCCAGCGTGAAGATGCTGGGAAACATGATCGAATTGAAAAGACCGACTGCGAGGATGCTCCACATCGCCACGTGGCCCGTGGTCAGCATCGAAAGCGAAACCAGGCTCCCGGCGACAATCGCGAGAATGCCCAGCAGGGTGCCGGTGCGGATTTTCTGCAGGAGACCTGAGCCGATGAACCTGCCGATCATGGCTCCGCCCCAATAGAACGAAACATACCGCGCCGCAATCTGCACCGGGATGTTGCCGACGTACGGCTGGCTCATGTAGCTCACCAGGAAGCTTCCGATGGAAACCTCCGCGCCCACGTAAACAAAGATGCCGATGGCCCCCAGCAGGAGGCGGCGCTGCTTCCAGATCGCCGAAGCGTTGCCGCCGGGTTTGCTGGCATTCTCCGCCGATATAGCCGGCAAATTGAATTTCGCCACCACGAGCGCGAGCGCGATCAGAGCGAGCGCGAGCCCTAGATAGGGCAGCTTCACGGACGACGCTTGCTGCAGCCGATAGGCTAGAAGCTGGCTCGCCGGAAGGCGGCGTATCTGCTCGATGGCCAAGGGGGCGCTGCTCAGGATAAACAGGCTGCCGAGATACGGAGCGATGGTTGTGCCGAGGGAGTTGAATGCCTGCGTCAGATTCAAACGGCTGGAGGCGGTCTCCGGCGGTCCCAGGACGGCCACGTAGGGATTCGCGGCCACTTGCAGGGCGGTGATTCCTGCGGCGAGCACGATCAGCGCCCCCAGAAAAAGCGGGAACGATGGCACGCTCGCGGCGGGAATGAACAGAAACGCGCCCAGGCCCATGGTGATCAGGCCGACGACGATGGTTCTCTTATAACCGATCCATTCGACCACTTTGCCAGATGGGATAGCGAAGATGAAGTAGGCGGAGAAGAAACTGAATTGGATCAGCATCACCTCGGCATACGTGAGGTCAAAAATCGATTTCAGGTGCGGCACCAGAATGTCGTTGAGCGCGGTAAGAAAACCCCACATGAAAAAGAGCGTGGTCAACATGGTCAGCGCGAGCTTGTTGGTGCTGGGGCGAGTTTCCAGGGCGGTCGGGGGAGTTGGGTTTGCGATGGCCATTGAGGGGCGGACTCCTGTCTGACTTACGGCGAGTTGTACCTGTACCTGTAACGCACGGGTTCGATCGAGTGTGCTGGGGAGTTGCTCGGACCACACGCCCGCTGCCTCCATTCTATACTTGGTCTCACCGGTCGTGACAACTGCTTGCCAGCCACCCATTTTGTGCACATTTGGCTGGACCGCAAGCGGCTTGCTCCGCTCTGCCAGTGCGTCTATATTGGGCAGTGCGTTTTGCGGCTTTGATTGAGCCGCGCGGCGCACCGATTTGATGCCGGGAAGGGAAGCGACAGTGCCGATGGGTTCCACTCCGAATAAAGCGGTCGAGCCGCAGCGCAAGGGCGACTTTGAAAAGTCGCTGGCGCGGCTCGAAGAAGTGGTCAAGCGCCTGGAAAGCACGGAGCTTTCGCTTGACGAAGCCATGAAGCTTTTCGAGGAAGGCGTCAAACTTTCGCGCGACTGCCAGAAGCAGCTCGAAGAGGCCGAAGGCCGCGTCGAGATTCTCCTGAAGAAAGCGGACGGAAAAATTACCGCGGAGCCGTTCGAGCCGGAAGATGAATCCTCCTAGTACGAATCTGATGTTTTACAATCCGTCGAATATTTTCCGGGCCCCGAACCACATTTTCTGGACTTCCCGCACCGCATGAAGCTCCCCGATTTTTTTGAGGCGGACCACGCCGCCATCGAGGCGCAGCTGCAGAAGCTTTTGCCTGCCGAGCAGACGCCGCCGTCCTCGATCCACCGCGCCATGCGCTACAGCGTTTTTGCCGGCGGCAAGCGCATTCGGCCCATTCTGTGCCTTGCATCGGCGCGGATGTTTACGGACGAGCTGGCGGGCGCGATTCAGGTTGGTTGCGCGATCGAGTTCATACATACCTATTCTTTGATCCATGACGACTTGCCGGCGCTCGATAACGACGATCTGCGCCGCGGCAAGCCGACGTGTCATAAGGTATTCGGGGAAGCGATGGCTATTCTCGCGGGGGACGCTTTGCTGACGCGGGCTTTTCAGGCGCTCGCGGGCGCTCCTTTCGAAGCTTCCCGACGGGTCCAGGTCATCGCCGAAATCAGCGCGGCCGCCGGCACTGTTGATGGGATGGTCGGCGGGCAAGTCGCCGATGTGGAGGCGGGTGGCAAGCCGGTGGACGCTGCGACGCTGGAATACATTCACCGGTCGAAGACGGCGGCGCTTATTTGCGCCTCGATTGTGGCGGGGGCCATCGCGGGCGGTGCGAATCACGAGAGACGTCGAGCGGTTGCGGCGCTTCGGCGGGCAGATCGGCTGGGCCTTCCAGGTGGTCGACGACATTTTGGATGTCGAGGAATCCTCCGCTTCGCTCGGCAAGACCGCCGGGAAAGATCAGGCGCAGCAGAAGGCCACGTATCCGGCGCTTTACGGGATCGAGAAGTCGCGCTCGATCGCGGCCGAACTTGAAGCGAATGCGCTGAAGGAACTCGATTACTACGGCGAAAAGGCTTCGCAGTTGCGCCAGCTCGCACAGTTCCTCGTCGCGCGACGATCATAAACAAGCAACTTGTGAGTTTGCGACACGCGAATGCCGCGTTGTCTTCAGCGCACGCATCCATGACGATTCCCAAGGCGGAAAAATCGCGCATCGACGTGCTGATGGTCGAGCGCGGCCTTGCGCCGTCGCGCGAGCGGGCGCAATCCATGATCATGGCCGGGCAGGTGCAGGTGGCGGGGCAGAGAATCGACAAGCCCGGCACGCGGATCGCCGCAGACTCACAGATTGAAATTGTTGGCCAGCCGTTGCGCTATGCGAGCCGCGGCGGGTTGAAGCTCGAAGGCGCGCTCGAGGATTTTGGCGTTACGCCCCAGGGGAAAATCTGTCTCGATGCGGGCAGTTCGACGGGCGGCTTCACCGACTGCCTCCTGCAGCATGGGGCCAGCAAAGTGTATGCGGTGGATGTGACCATCGCGCAACTGGATTGGAAACTCCAGCAGGATGCTCGCGTGGTGCGGATCGAGAAGAATGCGCGCCACCTGCAGGCCGGTGATATCGCCGATCCGGTCGCGCTGATCACGGCCGACCTGTCGTTCATCTCGGTGACCAAGGTGCTGCCAGCGCTCTCGTCGATGGCGGCGCCCGGGGCCGATTTGCTGATTCTGATCAAGCCGCAATTTGAGTTGGAGAAGCGTGACGTTGGAAAGGGCGGCATTGTCCGCGACCCTGCGTTGCATGAGAGGGCCGTGCAAGGTGTCGTCGAGGCCGCGAACCGCCTGGGCCTTGAAGTTGCGGGCGTGAAGCCCAGCAAACTGCCGGGCGCGGAAGGAAACCAGGAGTTTTTTCTTCACGCGAAGACGCGCCGCATGGAATAAAATGCGACACTCACCGTTATGATTCGCTCCGTCGGCATCGTATGCAAACCCATGGCGGAAGTGGTGTGCTCGATGGTACCGCCGCTGATTCAATGGCTGGGCGAGCGGAAAATCGCCGTGTTTGTGGATAAGGAGACGGCCCAATGCGTGGATACGGGCGTTCCGGTTTTCGCGCGGGAGGAACTCGCTGAGAAAATCGATCTGCTGATCGTGCTCGGAGGCGACGGCACGCTGCTTTCGGCAACCCGCGCGCTCGGCGGGCACAAGGTTCCGATCCTCGCGGTGAACCTGGGCGGCCTGGGATTTCTTACGAGCGTCACGCGAGAAGAACTCTACCCGGTACTCGAGCGCGTGCTGGCCGGCGACCACCAGCTCAGCGAGCGCATGATGCTGACCGCCCAGATTTTTCGCGACGGCAAAAGCGCTGAAAAGCAAGTGGCGCTGAATGACGCCGTCATCAACAAGGCGGCGCTTGCGCGCATGCTGGATTTCGACGTGTACGTGGACGGCGCCCAGGTGGGCCGCTATCGCGCCGATGGGCTGATCGTCGCTACTCCCACCGGTTCCACTGCCTATTCGCTCGCGGCGGGCGGACCGGTCGTCCATCCTCATCTCGATGCATTCGTCATCACGCCGATTTGCCCGCACATGCTGACCAACCGCCCGCTCGTGATTCCCGATACGTCGTGCGTGGAGATCGACATCGCCGCGGCCGAAGAGCCGGTCTATCTTACTCTCGACGGTCAGGTGGGATTCAAGCTCGAGCCGCGCGACCGCGTCGCCATCACCAAATCCCCGAATAGAGTGGCTTTCGTACAGTCGCCACAGAAAACCTATTTCGAAGTGCTGAGAAGCAAATTGCGATGGGGTGAAAGGTGAGATGTCTTCGGACGAGTGACTCTAGACCACCTTCAGCACCAGCACCGTACGATCATCGGTAGGGTGCTTTCCCCCCGAGAAGCGGTCCACTTCCTCAAGAATACGGTCGGCGATGCCGTCGGCGGTTGCGTGCTGATTTTCCGTGATGAGGCGGTTGAGGCCCGCGTGACCGAAGAATTCCAACGTAGGACTCTGCGCGTCGCCGATGCCGTCGGAGAAAAACACCACGATATCGCCCGGATCCAGAATGTAGCTGCGCTCGTCGTAGGTGACCTCTTCAAACATCCCGAGAGGAAAGCCCGCCAGCTGGATTTGCTCGCAGCGCCCGCCGTGAAAGAGCAGAGGCTGCTCCTGTCCTGCGTTGGCGATGCGCAATCTCCGCTTGCGCCGGTGCCACGTCGAGAAGCACAGCGTCATGAACCGGCCTTCGATCAGGCGCTCTCCAAGAAAACCATTGATGGCGCGGAGCATGTTCGCGGGCCGCGGCTTTTGCGAGCCCAGGCTGCGCAGCGTGCCGATCGCCACTGCTCCATAGAGCGCCGCCGCGCTTCCCTTGCCGCTCACGTCGCCCAGAGCGATGCCCAGGTCCTGCGGGCCGTAGCGGAGAAAGTCGTAGACGTCTCCACTGAGCTCGCGTGAGGAGACCACGCGCGCGGCGATATCCAGCCCGAACTCGGGGCCAGGCAGGCGGGGGAGCAGCGCGCCCTGGATTCGCCGCGCGGCGTTGAGGTCGCGCTCCATGCGCGCTTCGTCGCGAATCACCTGCTCGTAGAGGCGCGCGTTTTCGATGGAGACGGCCAGGTGCGCGGCGAGAATCGAAAGCACCTGCACGTGATCCGGGGTGAAATAGTTCACCTGGGGGCTTTCGAGGTCCATCACGCCGACCACGCGATTCTTGAAGATCATCGGCACGGCAAGTTCGGAGCGCGTTTCCGGATTGGCCATCCGGTAGCGCGGATCGAGCGAGACATCCGGAACAAACACGGGCCGGCGGAGCGAGGCCGCCGCTCCGATGATGCCCTCATAGACCGGAACCGTTGATTTTTCCTGGATACGCTGGCCGAATTTCACGGTCACGCGGTGGCGGAACACTCCCTCGACTTCGTCGATGAGCAGGATGCTGAAAATCTGGTAGTCGATCAATCGCTTGGTGAGTTCAGCGGCGCGGCGCAGGACCTCTTCCACCTGCAGCGTCGAATTCGCCTCCCGCCCGATTTCATTGAGCATCAGCAGGGTTTCCGCCTGCTTCTGGGCATTTTCGTAGAGCTGCGCGTTTACGATGGCCGTGCCGATGCGGCTGGCCACCAGCGTCAGGATGTTTTGCTGCGCGGGAGTGAAGTAATCGAGTTGGCGGCTCTCGATGTCCATCACGCCCACCACTTTCCCGCGGGCGACGATGGGCACGGCAAGTTCGGAGTGGACGGCTTCGACGGCGGGCAGGTAGCGCGAGTCCTTGGAAACGTCTCCCACGCGGATCGCCTGGCCCGTGGCGGCGGCCGAGCCGATGATGCCGTCGCCGATGGGGATGCGCCAGTGCTCGACGACATCCAGGCGGTGCCCGATGGCGAATCGGAAATAGAGGTTGTTCGCGCTTTCGTCGATCAGCAGCAGCGAGAAAATCTCAAAATCGATGAGGCGCTTCACCTGAGACGCGGCGCTGGCCAGCACCTCGTCAAGATTCAGCGAGGAGTTGATTTCCCGGCCGATCTCCGTCAGCACCGCCAGCGTTTCGGCGGGAATCTCCACCATCGAGTTGAGTTCGATCGAGTCCATTTACAGTTCACAAGCTCGTCCAAATCCCGTCCGAAGGCAGTATTCCAGAGCGGGCAAGCCGGGTCCCCAAACCTTGCAGTACAAGCGAAAGTTATGAAGGAGATTATTATAACAGCCGGAGAATAGCCGTCCGTAAAAGATGTGCTCTCGCGCAGATAAATATCAACTACAGCGGTCGGATCACACGCTCGATCAATCGTGTCTTAGGTGCCGGCGATTCTAATGACTCGGCCCATCGCCGGGAAGCTTCAGGACGCACACATCCTTCAGGTTGCGATATCGTTCCGAATAATCGAGCCCGTAGCCGACCACGAACTCATTGGGGATGCTGAAGCCGATGTAATTGCCCTCCACTTGTTTGAGCCTGCGCGAAGGTTTATCGAGCAGCGCCGCCACGCGAAGCGCCTTGGGCTTGCGCTGCTGCAAGACCCGCAACAGATAGCTCAGCGTCAGTCCGGTATCGAGAATATCCTCGACGAGAACGACGTTCAGCCCCTCGATGCTGCTGTCGAGGTCTTTAAGCACGCGCACCTGCCCGGAGGATTCTTTCCCTTTTCCGTAACTCGACACCGCAATGAAATCAATCGAGCATTCCAGATTGATCTCGCGCACGAGGTCGGAAAGGAAGATGCACGCGCCTTTCAGCACGCCGATCAAGTGGACGCGCTCGCCCTTGAAATCGCGCGAAATCTCCTTGGCCACTTCGCGAACGCGCTTGTTGATCGCGGCTCGGCGGATCAAAACTTTCAGCTTTTCTTTTCCGGCGGCTGGCATGTGTCTCGGGCCCCTTGGTGAAAGCCGGTAACTGTAACCTATGGGCGTGGGAATAACAACGCAAAGAGCACGGAACACTGGCTGGACGAATACGGATTTGTCTTCCCGTGCGGCCCATCCGAGCGATGCCCCACCCTCTTGCGTATCGGAGGCGGACCATGCACAATCCGCTCATGGCGCTGGAGTTCACGGCTTCGTATGTAAAGGACTCGCTGGATATCCTTCGCTACTATAAGCGCCTGGCCGAAGGCGCCATCGAGCAGGTGCCGGACGAGATGCTCGCGACGGCTCCCGATGGAGAATCGAATGCCATCGCAACGATCGTCAAGCATTTATCGGGCAACATGCAGTCGCGGTGGAAGGATTTTCTCGTCACCGACGGCGAAAAGCCCGGGCGCAATCGCGACGCCGAGTTCGAGCATCCCTTTCAGACGCGCGCCGAAATGATGGCGGCGTGGAATGCGGGTTGGTCGGAATTTTTCGGCGCTCTCGCGGGACTCACCGATGCGGACCTGGCGCGAAAAGTGACCATTCGCGGCGAGGCCCATTCGGTAATGCAGGCGATCAATCGCGGCACCGCGCACACTGCCTACCACGTTGGCCAGATTGTTTATATCGCGAAACATTTTGCCGGCGGCCGGTGGAAGACGCTGTCCATTGCCAAGGGGAAATCCGCTGATTTCAATTCCGCCATCGGTTCGGGGAAGGCGTCCCAGCGCTAGCCATAGATCGGGACACTCGATGCCATCTGCTGTGAACCACTCGCCCTACACCCCGTTCCATCAAAGACCGGGCGTGCCCTCGCGATGAGCGCGCTTCAACTGTTCGGCGTGCTTCTGCTCATCGGGATCAACGCATTTTTCGCCGCGACGGAATTTTCGCTTGTAGCCGTCCGCGTTTCGCGCGTCCGGCAACTGAGCGAGAAGGGCGATCTCCGCGCGAAGATCGTCGAGCAGTTGCTGAGTGACATCGGCCGCGTGGTTTCGGGTGTGCAGGTGGGCATCACGATTGCCAGCCTGCTTCTGGGGTATCTCGGCGAAGTGACGCTTTCGCGCGTGCTCAATCCTCTTGTTGAGGGCATTCGGCGCCCGTGGGGCGCTCTAGTGGCGCACACGGTGGCGCTCGTGCTGGCCTTCGGCCTGCTTACGTTTTTTCAGGTAGTGCTCGGAGAGCTTGTTCCAAAGAGCCTCAGCCTCGCCCGGGCTGAGCGCGTGGCCCTTCTCGTCGCTCGCCCGTTTCATTGGTTTCTTCAGACGTTTCGCCCGGCGATCGACTTGCTCGACGGTGTCGCCGAGAAGTTGGTGCTTGCGCTGGGCGTCGTCGCGCCCCACAGCCACACCCTCGTCCGTTCAACAGAGGAATTGCAGGTGATGATCCAGCAAGCGCGGGACCGCGGCCTGATTCCCGAAGCAGAAGTGAAATTCATCCAGAGCGCCATCGAGCTGGGGCAAATCCAGGCACGCGAAATCATGGTTCCGCGGCCGGACATGCACGCCCTGCCCGCCGATGCCACTCTCGAAGAGACCATGAAGCTGTTCGCCACCACGCAGCGTTCCCGCATTCCCGTCTACGAAGGGACGCTCGACCACATCCTCGGCTTCGTTCACATCAAGGATGCGCTCTGGACGCTGCTCGATCCCTCGCGCTCCTCTCCCGAGGACGGCCCTTCTCAATTTCATCTGAAGAGCATGTTGCGCGACGTCCTGATCGTTCCGGAGACCAAGCCCGCGAGTGAATTGCTGCTCGAGTTCCGCGCCCGGCGGACGGGCCTTGCGATGGTGGTCGACGAGTTTGGAAGTATTCTGGGGCTCGTTACGCTTGAAGATATCCTCGAGCAGATGGTCGGCGAGATTCATGACGAATTTGACGTGGTGGAAAAGCCTCACCTGCTGCCCGACGGGGGAATGATCTTTGAGGGTTCGATGACGGTTCGTGATCTGGAGGCGCAGCACGGCATTGTGCTTCCCGACGATTCCTCGTATGAGACGGTGGGGGGATTTATCCTGAACCGGCTTGGATTTGTGCCGAAGGGCGGCGAGAGTTTTGAGGCCGAGGGGTACCGCTTCACGGTGACGGAGATGGACCGGCGTCGCGTGGCGCGGGTGAAGGTTAAGGCGCTGGCCCCAGCCTCGCCGCGAAATGCCAGTTCCGGGGCAGTGGCGGCCCAGGACAGTCCTCCTGAGGCGGCCCCAAGGCAACGGTAGTAACGAGCCGCTAACCGGAAGCCCCTTTCCATCGCTCTCCCGGAGTCATCCCCGTATCGCGATTGCAAATACAGGGTTTACCTGATTTTAGGCTTGGTACTACCCGTGCCCTTCCCTCCAGTGTTCGACCAAGGAGACCCCTTCCATGGTTCTTGCAATTGCCGCATTGTTGTTCCAAATTTCCCCCGCCGTGCAGACGCCGCTCCCGAGCGTCTCGGATACTGCTACCGATTACACCGAATCGGCCCCGAAGCTATACGCCGCAAATCTTCCCGACGCGGGCCCCAGCCCAGCGAGCTTCGCATCCGTTTCGACGGGGTCTGGTTCTGCCGTTGCGAAGCCTCTCGATAGCGCCACTGCGAGCAGCGCTTCGAACGAATCGTCCTCCGGCGCTTCGAATCCGGCTTCCCTTCATACTGCGGTGCAAAACTCGCCGGCGCTGGCGACGATTCGCGTGCCGGAGTCTAACTCGGCGCCGCTGCGCATCATTTCGGTTGAATCCTTTCCATCGCGGCGTCAGTGGATCGCGCTGTCGATCGCGCAGCATGCCGCTGCCGCGTTCGACGCTTACACAACGCGCGATGCCGTCTCGCGCGGGGCGGTGGAGCAGGATCCCCTCCTGCGGCCCTTCGCCAATTCATCGGGCATCTACGCGGCGATCCAAGCCTGCCCGGTGGCGCTCGACTTTGCCGCTCGCCACATGCAGCGCAGCGACAACAATTTCATCCGGCGGAGTTGGTGGGTGCCGCAGACCATCAGCACGGGAATGTTCCTGTTTTCCGGCGCGCATAATCTCCGCGTCGCGAACCGGCCATAACGGTTCACGGCATTTTTCCCCTTCGATAGCCTGTCGCCAATCGAACCGGACCCTTTCCTTCCGGGCGTTTCGGTTTTACGCCGCCTCTTCGTCTTTCGTGGATGTTGCTATGGATGTTGCTGCGGAAAGCCGCTACCAGATGTGGTAATAGCCGTCGCGGCGGATGATTTCCACCGGATACCCGAATAGTTTGGACATGCGGTCTTCGACGAGGAGTTCATCCTTGCGCCCGTCCGCCAGCACGCGCCCCTCGCGCATCAGGACGACGCGCTCGACCTCCGGGATGATGTCCGCGGCGTGATGCGTTACCAGCACAATTCCCACGCCCGACTGCGCCAGGCCTCGCATCGCTTCGCGCAGATTGTGCTGCATCAGGATGTCCAGACTCGTGGAGGGCTCGTCGAAGATAAGGGCCAGTGGTTCATGCACCAGGGCGCGGGCGATCAGGATTCGTTGCGCTTCTCCCGACGACATCTGCGCCACGGGCCGGTCGGCCAGATGCATTGCGTCCAATCGAATCAGCGCCGCTTCGGCTTTCTGTAGATGTTCCGGCTCCACGTGGTGGTTGGCGAATACCTGCGTGCTGCTGAAAAATCCGGAGAGCACGATTTCGCGGCCGGTGGCGTGGCCCTTCACCCGTTCCATCAGATCGTTTGAAACGATGCCGAGCAGCAAACGCAGCTCGAATACGTTCCAGCGTTCGTTCCCCAGAATGGTAATCCGTGAATTGTCGCGCGGCACGGGATAGCACTCGCGCGTGATCGTCTTGATCAGGGTCGATTTGCCGCAGCCGTTCGGGCCGAGTATGGCGATGTGCTCCTGAGGCATGATGCGCAGGCTGAAGTCATCCAGGGCGAATTTCTCTCCCCGCATGACGCGAATATTCTGGAAGTCGATAAGGGCCGGTTTCAATCGTGTGTTCTCCGCGTTCCTGATCGTGAGATTTCAGTGAGGCTTTAGATTTATACCATTGCACTCATACCCTGCCCATTTTGGTTGGCTCCGTCTTCGGAGTCTTTTAGCAAGCTAGGGACTGTGAGCGTCGCTGGCCAAACGTGGCGGGTCTGAATGTTAAAATCTTTCAGTTACGCTTGCGGGGACGCAGGACTGATCACGTGTCCGTCTGCTCGTGCGGCATGTATGACCGAAGCTAATTGTATTGCCAAGTCCGAAGCGACCAAGTCTTCCATCGCGCTAACGTCGATCCGATGTTCTTTTTCGTAGACCGCGTCGGCCATCTCTAATGCTTTGTAGTATGGCTGTTTGTCGTGGGATATCTGCTCGGGTATTGTGGGCGACCCAGGCACGCGATAACCGAGTCTTACGCAAAGCACGACGAATGAAGTCACGCGGGTCGTCCGTCCATTCCCGTCGACAAAAGCATGGACCCAGTTCAATCTCCACAATATGTACGAGGCTAAATGGATGGGTGAACGACTACTCCAGTTTGTGTTGACGTAATCACAAATCTCTTCGACAAACTCGGGCACTTGATAGGCGGGCGGTGGCTCGTGCTTGCTGCCCTTTATAACAATTCCGGTCGGACGGTAAATGCCAGCGTAACTGCTAAGCCCATCAAGGGCTAAGCGATTCAGAGACATTATGGCAGAAGGGCGGAGCTTGAAGGGGCGTTCAGGTTGAAGCCAGTATTCGATTTGCTCTATTGCGTGGTCAAACTGCCGGAGGCCATTTCTGGCCTCCCGGCGCGCCTGCTCATCTGGATCGGTTGTTAGCTCAACTTCGAGTGCCTCACTGTGCCTGTCATCAGAGCTCATAGAAAGCTATTTCTTTGTCAGCGCCTCAGCTTCTTTGTCGATAGTTTCACGGGTGATGCGAGGGTTTTCAATATTTGTATTTCCAAAGGCAAAACTTCTCCTTTGTTCCTCTTTTTGCTCAGGAGTGACTACGACTTTCTTTGCCGCATTCAGCAATTCTTGTAATTCTCGCGTCATGGGGGCACACCCTTTACTCCAAGATATCCGCATGCCCGTTCTTAGGGAGGGCGCCCAGAAGTCAGAATCATACCAATTACGGACGCTCGGTAACAATAGGGGCATTTGGGCAAGTTCTAAGCACTCGTGCCCACGTGCAGTAACCCAGTTAGGCGCGTCCCCGCCAGAAAGCCTTTGCCATCAACTAAAGCCAGGCATCTGCCATGATATTGAGGCGGCAGGGGTGACGTTTGGACGTTGAAAATGAGTTTGAACCCGAATACGCTGGATGTTGATCTAATCAAGCGGCAGCGAGGGATTGGGATCCTTGTCAACCACGACAACCACGGCTACGAATTGGGGCTTTCTCCTGGATGGTGAATGGCTTACGGAGGGCGAGCCCTTTGAAGTAGTGTCTCCCTACGATGGAGCGGTCGTCGGGACGACTTTTTGGGCTACGGCAGAGCATGCGGAAACTGCGGTAAAAGCCGCCCAGCGGGCGTTTGAGACGACCCGCAAGATGCCGGGTTTCGAGCGGCAGCGCATTCTGCGCGAAATTTCCGAAGGCATTCGAGTTCGCCAGGAGGAGTTCGCGCGCCTGATTGCTTCGGAGGCTAGCAAGCCGATCCGCACGGCCCGCGAGGAAGTGAATCGCGCCGTTTTCACGTTTGCTATAGCTGCCGAGGAAGCGACGCGTATTGGCGGCGAATGGCTGCCCCTCGATTGGCAGGCGTCTGCAGCGGGGCGGGGAGCCATTGTCCGGCGCTTTGCGCTGGGCCCGATCCTCGCCATCTCCCCGTTTAATTTTCCGTTGAACCTGGTGGCCCATAAAGTGGCTCCCGCGATTGCCGCAGGCTGCACGATTATCCTGAAGCCGGCGCCGAAGACTCCGCTTACTTCGCTCCTGCTCGCGGAGGTGATTGCGAAATCCGGCTGGCCGAAGGGCGCTTTCAACGTGCTGAATCTCGCGAATCCCGACGCCGAACGCCTGGTTACGGACGACCGGCTGAAGATGCTCTCCTTCACCGGGAGCGGCCCGGTGGGATGGGCGCTGAAGGCCAAGTCGGGAAAGAAAAAGGTCGCGCTGGAACTTGGAGGCAATGCCGCCGTGATCGTGCATTCGGATTGGCCTGCCGAGGATGCGGCCGACCGTTGCGTAGCGGGCGGCTACGCGTATGCGGGGCAGACCTGCGTCTCGGTGCAGCGGATTTTCGTTCACCGCGACGTGGAGGAAAAGTTTCTCGCGAGGCTTGTGGACGGCGTGCGAAAGCTGAAAATGGGCGATCCCCTCGATGAATCCACCGACGTGGGGCCAATGATCAACGAAGATGCCGCGCGCCGGGCCGCCTCGTGGATTGACGAAGCCGCTCGCGCCGGGGCAAAGATCGTCACCGGCGGCAAGCGAACGGGTTCGTTCCTGGAACCTACTGTGCTAACGCACACGCGCCCGGATATGAAGGTCAGCTGCCAGGAAGTTTTCGCGCCGGTGGTGACCGTCGAGCCGTACGACGATTTTGACGACGCGATCCGGCGCATCAACGATTCGCCGTTTGGCCTGCAGGCGGGCTTGTTCACACGCGACGCGAGGCTCCTTTTCAGAGCCTTCGAAGAACTCGAAGTCGGCGGAGTGATTGCCGGCGACATGTCCTCCTTCCGCATCGATCACATGCCGTACGGCGGCGTGAAGGAATCCGGCATGGGCCGCGAAGGCGTGCGCTACGCTATCGAAGAGATGACCGAACCCCGCATACTAGTGTTGAATCTCGCCTGATAACCTCGAAGTAAAAGCGGCTTCCTTCAGGGTGACTAAGAAAAGCGCACGTCGAGAGAAAGACCCACCCTTGAAAAACCCAAGGGTGGGGCACCCGCAGAAAATCAAAAAGTCACAGCCTCTCAGCGCACACTCTTCCGTAAGGGTACAGATGTGTTTCGAGGAATCTACGGAATGCCAGCGGGCGATTCTGCCGATTGGGCGATGGCCTTTAGCGCCTCGAAACAGGACTCGTCGAGCGCGTGCGGAACTTCCTTGGAAATAATATCGAGCACCTTCTCGGTGGGCAGCGCGTCGCGATAGGGGCGCTTGGCCGAGAGCGCGTCGTAGATATCCGCCATCGTGATCGAACGCGCCGCGAGCGGCAACTGGGTGGCCCGCAGGTTCCGGTAGTAGCCGGAGCCGTCGAGTTTTTCGTGGTGCGTGCTGGCGATGAACGCCAGATGCTTGAATCCTGAAATTCTCTCGAGAATTCTCTGCGTGTAGTAAGGATGCAGGCGCATGGCTTCCCACTCCTGCGCGGTGAGCTTCCCGTTCTTGTCGAGAATCTTGTTGGGCACGCTCAATTTTCCGATGTCATGCAGCAGGGCGGCGCGCCGGATGACGGGAATTTCGTTGTCCAGGCCGAGCCGGGATGCGATCGCCACCGCGGCAGCGGTGACACCCTTGGAATGAGCGTGGGTGTAGGGAGACTTCACGTCGATCACATCCGCGAAGGCTTCGCAGATGCTGTCAATACGCGGATCGTCGGCGTACTGAAAAACGCCGAACGGCTCGATCTCGATCACTTTTGCGCGCACGTCTTCGGTCTCGAGCAATTCCCAGAGCGCCGCATCTTTTTCCAGCTCCCGGCAGGCTGCGACCAACTCCGGATCGAACCACGTGCCGGACCGTTCTTCGATCACCTGGAACGCGTCCTGCGGCCCGCTGACCGCCGCGAACACTTCGAGCGTCTGGCACAGATTCATGATGCGCGAGAGCAGGGGAATTTCGGCTTCTTTGATCCCGTGCGGGAATCCCTTGCCGTCCCAGTGCTCGTCGAGCGAGTAGATGGCTTTGGCGGTCGCTTCCGAGAGCCCGATCTTCTTGGCGATCTGCCCGCCGCGCTCGCAGCGCAGCTGGAAGAGTTCGGTGGACTGGTCTTTGCGGTTGATGGCGATGTGCGCGATGGCGATCACGCGGTCGAGGCGCGAGCGGCCGGGCATCACGTTGCGCATCAGGTATTCGAGGCCGTCGAAGGTGACGCGGCTCCAGTCGGTGGTTTTTACTTCCTTTTTTGCCGCGCGTTCATCGCCGCCGAAGATTTCGTACATCCGCGCTGCGTTGCTGCTGCAGCCCGCGTCTTTCAGCAGCAGGGCATAGTAAAGATCCGACCGTGTTTCTACGGAGAGCTTCAGTATTTCCGCCATGCGCATTCCAAGCACGCAGGATTTCACGGCGTGCCCCATGGGCTGGCCTTCGGTGAGGTCGAGGGCGAGGGATAGAGCCGAAATCAAGTCCGACATGCGTAGTTGCAGGTCGGATGCGGCGGGTTTGGAGACTTCCTGGGTCAGCGTCATGGCGACGGGTTCCTGGACTTAAGTGTATATCGGCGGGAGGAACGGGCTATTTAGCTTCGATTAACGCTGTGCTCTAAGAGTTTTCGGGCTGAAGGATGGTCAGATTGTCTTGTCTTTTGAATAACATAGCGGCTCGAGGTTGCACTCGATGCATCGTGGCTTGCGTGCCTGGCAAATGCGGCGCCCGTGCCAGATCAACTGGTGGGAAAAGAGGATCCACTTGGACTTGGGGATCACCTTCATCAGGTCCTGCTCGATTTTCTTTGGATCGGTATTCTTACTGAGATCGAGGCGGCCACTCAGTCTTTGTACGTGCGTATCTACCACGACTCCCGCCGCGATCCCGAAAGCCGTGCCGAGCACCACATTCGCAGTTTTACGGGCGACGCCGGGCAACGTCAGTAGTTCCTCCATCGTCCTGGGAACTTCCCCTTTGAAGTCGTCGATGATCCTTTTGCTGGCGCCCATGATCGATTTCGTTTTGTTCCGGAAGAAGCCCGTGGGGCGGATGTCGTTTTCAAGTTCGCTGGGATTGGCGTAGGCGAACGCTTCGGGGCTCGGGTATTTCGGATACAGCTTGGCGGTCACCTCGTTTACGCGCACATCGGTACACTGGGCCGAGAGGATCGTTGAAATCAGCAATTGGAATGGATTCTCGTGGACGAGCGCGCAGGTTACTTCCGGGTAGGCTTCGTCCAGCTTCTTCAGGATCGCCTGCACTCGTGCCGGGTTCGTGCCGCGACCGAGGCCCGAGCTTCGCGTCTTACCTTTGGCGGGCTTTCGCGCAAGCTTTCGCTTTTTGGGGGGCATAACCGAAAAAACTATAACACAGCGATCAGGAACTCGAAGATCAGAGCCAGGGGATCAAGGCTCGACGCGTATGCCCTTCCAGAAGGCGACGTAATCCTTGATTTGTTTCGCGGCAGGAGAAGGATCGGGGTAATACCAGGCAGCGTCCGGGTTGCGCTCGCCGTTCACTTCGACGTTGCGATAACTCGCTTCGCCTTTCCACGGGCAATGCGTGTGAGTGTCGCTCGGGGAGAAAAATTCGCTCCGCACCGAATCCGGCGGAAAATAGTGATTGCCTTCGACGACGATGGTGCGATCGCTCTCCGCCAGAACGGAGCCTTTCCAGGTAGCTCTCGGCATTTTTCCCTTGTGCTGATTTGCGAGGATGACTACACGGCGAAAAACAGATTCTGCGCGAATGGCCATTCGGCGTCGATCCACTGGCCCTCGCAGCGAAACCCGGTGCGCTCCCCCATTTGAACGACTTCGGCGGGATTGTACTTATGCGAACTCTCCGTCCAGATGGTCTCGCCCTTGCGCAGATGGATTCTGAAACCCGCCTTGCGGATGGTCACCCACTGAAACTCCGTGGAGCGGAGGTGCATCTCCACGCGGCGCTCCGTTTCGTCGTAGCGCGCTACGTGTTCAAACCGGCCCAGGTCGAAATCCGCGTCGAGCTCGCGGTTGATCCGGGCGAGAATATTTTTGTTGAACGCCGCCGTGACTCCGGCCGGATCGTCGTAAGCAAGCTTCATCACCGGAGCGGGCTTCTCCAGATCGGTGGTTAGCAGGAGAGAGTCGCCCTCCTGAAGAATCGTTCGCACTTCGCGCAAGAACTGGTCCCCCGCGGGCCGGTCAAAATTTCCAATGGTGCTGCCGAGGAAAAGCACCAGCAGGTTTTCGCCTTCCCTGCGGCGTGCGGCAACTTTGTGCAGCCCGTCGAGGTAGGCGCTCTCGAAACCAACCAGACTCACCATATCGAGCTGACCGAGTTCCTGTTCGCAGCGGCAAAGAGCGCTGCGCGAAATGTCAATCGGGTAGTAATTCACCCTTTGCCGGCGGGCCAGCGCTTCGAGCAGCCAGCGCGTCTTCTGCCCGCTGCCGCTGCCGAGTTCGGCCACAATCACCGGGCTCGGGATACGCTCGACAATCGCGTCAGAGTGCTGCTGCAGCGTGCGCATCCCGGCGCGGCTCAAGCCGTATTCCGGGAGAACGCAGATGACATCGAAGAGGGCGGAGCCCACTTCGTCATACAGATATTTCGAAGGCAATTCCTTCTGACCCGGGTGACTCAATCCGACCACAACGTCGGAGGAAAATTCGGTCAGAAATTCATTGGACGGAATGGCAACAGCCATTCGCGAAGCGGTTGCCATGACTTATTCCTCCACGCAGCGGAATGTCGAATAAATGTAGGGATAGTGCGGCTGAAACCAGTTGCGGTAAGAGCGCCGCAACATGCAGGAATCGGTGCGGGCCGAGCCGCCCTTCATCACGAAGTGCTTTCCATCGAAAAAGTCCGCCGAATAGCCTTTGTAGAAAGGAAACGGCTCGAATCCCGGGAGCGGCCCGAACGGAGTGGAGGTCCACTCCCAGCCGTTGCCGAGCAGATCGAAGACGCCGAACGCGCTCGCGCCCTTGGGATGCGCGTCCACGCGGGTGGGTTCCCAGGACATGTGATGGAAATTCCCGCGGGTCGGGTCAGGATGCGCGTCGCCCCACGGGAAGCTCGATTCCGTCCCATCCTGTCTGGCGTACGCGGCTCGTTGCCATTGCGCTTCGGTAGGGAGTTTCCTGCCGGCCCATTGGGCGAAGGCATTCGCTTCGGCGTAGCTCACGTACACGGGCCACGCGCGCGGGAAGCGGAACGCGCCCAAACATCCCTTGATATTCCCAGCGAGTTTCCGGATCGTGTGGCGGGCGCGCTGGATTGCCGCGCCCAAAAGTGGGGATGCTCCAGCCCCTGCTGCCTCTTCCATTCCCAGTCTTCCGGCCGCCAGTAGGCCGCGTTTTCGTAACCCCCGGCCTGCACAAACTTCAGGAACTCGTGGTTGGTCGTTGGGAAGACGTCGATCGAGAAACTGGGTACCTGCACCACCTGCTGGTTGAATTCATTGTCCCAGCCAAAAGCATTTGCCAATCCGCGAACCTGCCCCAGCGTGGCTGAACCGGTGGGAATCGTAACCTGGCGCTGGCGCGGAGCCGGTCCGGGATCGCCGGAGGTAACGTCATAGGGAAGCTTGTGCTGTACGGGCAAATTGTGGAAGAGATACGCGAGGGTTTCGGCGTGCATCAGGCGATGCTCGATCGCGACGTTGAGCAGCGGTCCTTCCAGAATCGTCGCGGAGCCCGGATCATTCAGGCGCTCGTCCAGTTGCTCGCGGATGCCCCGGTTGTATTTTTCCACTTCGGCGATCGTGGGCCAATCGGAGGGCACATCGGTGGGCAGACCGCCGCCGACCGGATCAATCCCGAATGCGAAAAGCCGGTTCAGGGTTTCGTTGACGGGCGCGAGGCCCAGCACCGGACCGAGCAGGTTCCAGTCGAACGCTTCCAGATGCCCGAGGTAAAAAATCAGGCGATGGCGCTCAGGGATCGGCCGGTCGTAAAACGAATTGGGCGCGAGAACCTTGAACAGCTCGTCCGTGCGCGTGCGAGCTTCTTCCAGCCGCGAAAGCAAAGGGGACTGGATCTTCGGGGCTGTCTGTGAGCTAGCCACGGAACACCTCAAAAGGCATCTATTTCATATGCCCGATTAGTCTACCGGCGCAAGCACTTTCGGCGACATAGGTTGGATGCTGTAGATGCGGGAAAGCGTCAGGGAATCTGCTCGGATAAGAGCAGCCCCAGAGCTTTGCGGAAGGCCCTACCGCGATGACTGTAGTTGTTCTTCTCAGACTGAGACGCTTCCGCGAAGGTGTGGCCAAGGGTGGGGCAGAAGAATATCGGATCGTAGCCAAATCCTTGTGCTCCGCGTGGTTCGTGGGTCAGAGTGCCTTCGACGTAATCGGATGTGATGGCGACAACGCGCCCGCCGCGAGCCAGCGTCGTGACACAGACGAATCGGGCGCGCCGGTCGTCGCCTTCTTTCCCCTGCATCTCGCACAGCAGCTTGTGGACCCGGTCGGCGTCGCTGGCGCCGGGGCCGGCGTATCGCGCCGAATGAATCCCAGGAGCGCCACCTAGAGCCGGTACTACCAGACCCGAATCGTCGGCTACAACCATCTCCGGCGTGAACTGGCTGTAATGCAGGGCTTTTCCGGCGCTATTTTCAGCGAACGTGGGCGCGTTTTCGTCGAAGGCTGGAAATCCGCTGAAACCCGGAAGGAGGTCGAGCTGCACGGGAGACTCACCGGACGAGTTCGCGATACTCGCGGAGCTTGCCGGGGTTCGACGATGCCAGGAACAATCGAGGCGGCGCCATGCGGGCTTCCGTGCGATTAGCGCGAGCGCCCGCTGAAGGTCATCTGCACTAATTCCTTCTGCACCTTGCAGAGATGCCGAATTCCCCCGGCGGCCAGGTCGATCAGTCCCTGAAGCTCCTCATTCGTGTAGGGCCGGCCTTCCGCGCTGGCCTGGACCTCTACAAACTTTCCGCCGCCGGTCATCACTACGTTCATGTCCACCTGCGCCCGCGAATCTTCTTCATAGGCAAGATCGAGCAAAAGCTGATCGTCGACGATGCCGACACTGGTGGCCGCTAAGGAGTCGATCAGCGGGACCGACCGGAGCATGCCAGCTGCGACCATGCGTTCGAGGGCCAGCGCGAGAGCCACGAAGGCGCCGGTCACGGACGCGGTTCGCGTGCCGCCGTCGGCCTGAATCACGTCGCAATCAAGCCATACCGTTCGCTCTCCGAGCGCCTTCAGGTCCGTGACGGCGCGAAGAGTGCGGCCGATCATGCGCTGAATTTCGAGCGTACGCCCGGACTGGCGTCCGCGCGTGGATTCCCGCGGGGTGCGCTCTTCCGTCGAGCGCGGGAGCATTCCGTATTCGCCCGTGACCCAACCTTTGCCAGTGCCTTTGAGGAACGAGGGTACGCCATCGTCCACCGTTGCGGTGACAATCACGCGTGTATTGCCCGTTTCGATCAGCACGCTGCCTTCCGCGCTCTTGATGAAATCGGGAATAATTTTTACCGGTCGTAACTCGTCGCGGGCGCGTCCATCAGATCGCAAATGTATCTCCGTGGTTTTCGTGACTATTTCCCTCGGGCTGTGCCCGAATGTGGATGCTCAGTGTGACCACAGTGGCGGGAAGTGTCAACAGAGGCAGCAGAGAAAGCGTCAGGGCTTTGGAGTGGACTGGGGCGCGGGAATGTATTTCGCCGCCGAAGACGCTGCGGGCGGTGTTTGCGAGGAACTTTCTGCGGAGGCCGCAGGCGCCTGGTCCGCGGGCGGATTCAGCTCGAAGTAACCGGTAAGGTCCAGGTGGCCGGCGAGCGTTTCGGCCTCCTGCCCGTGAATCAGGATCTTCAGACGGCGCAGCGTGGGGACATTGTTCTCAAGCGTTTGGACGATGGAGTCCACCGTCATCTGCTCGCTTAAAATTCCCGAGGGAATTTCGGAGACGAGAGCGTCGGAGAAATCCGCGATGGCGGTTCCGTCCGGGAGAACGTAGAAGCCGAGAAGTTCCGCGTCCGAGGGGAGGGTGCGCTGTTCGGCCGTAGGGGCCGAAGCGATCAGCGCGTGGAGAATCTGTTTCGAGCGCTGCGCCGGGTCGGCCGAGAGCGGCAGCTGAATCGTGACTGGCGCGAGTTGGTCCGGGGCCGCCGCCCAAAAGAGTTTTGCCGCGACCGTTACGTCGGTAGGCGTGGTGATTGCCGGAGCGAGCACTTCGCGGCGCGCCTGCTCCTCCGCAGATTGCGCCTGAGAGAGGCGCTGAACCCGCTCGCGGAGGCTGTGAAAGCTTAGCAGTCCCACCACGACGGCAATCGCCAGCGCCGCCACAACGATTTTCCACTTGCGGGCCACTATTTCGCTCCCGCGGAGTTCGCCGGCCGGAAGGCCTGAATACCCTTGGAGATGGAAACGGCCAGCGGTGTAGCCATGGCGGTGAAGGAAGCTGCGTTGGAATCCGCGACGCTGGAAATTTCGACGGCTACCGCGGGCGCGGCTACCGAGCGAAGTCCCCTGACGGCCGCAGCTTTCGACATTGCGGGCGATCCCGTGAACGGCTGCGCCAGCTGGATCTGCAACTGGTCCGCGAGGCGGTGGCTTGCATCCGCGTAATTTCGCTGCGCTTCGTTCCAGGGGATCAGACTTGAGGCCGGAGCTGGATTTGCGGGCGCGGGAGGATTTGTCTCATCCGCGCCAGACGCAGATGATTTGCTCTGCGGCGGGAATGGGCTCCAGAACTGATAAAAATACGTGCGAGCGGTGCCGGCGGTTCCGGTGGAGGAAATGTGCAGGGTGATGAAGATGGCGTCGTGGTACGAATTGGCGAACGCCGCGCGGTCGTCGTAGGAGGGATTGGAATCGTCATCGCGGGTCATGACTACGCGATAGCCCTGCCGAACCAGTTCCACGCGCGTTACCCGCGCGAATTGCAGCACCACGTCCTTCTCGATCGGGCCGTTTTGCCCGCGCGCGCCGGGGTCTGTGCCGCCGTGCGCCGGATCGAGCACGATCACCGGGCCTGTGTAGCCGGATTGAGCCGGAAGCGCCTGTGCAGGTGATTGTGTGCTGGAAGGCTGCTGGATGGGCGCGGATTGCGAAACTCCCGTTGAAGGCGACGGGGCCGAGGGCGCCTGGTGCGCCAGCACCTGACTCGTCCATCCACTTCCAAATGCCAGCAGGAAAAAAAAGAGCAGCCAAACAGAGTTCCGCACGGCAAAAAGTTTAGCAGAAATGCCTCGCGGCGTGACGCCGCGCTTCGTGGAATAACCAATTCTCCACGGGCGTCGTTGCTGCGTTCGCGGGTGCCCGTTCGTACAGGTCGGCAACCTGTACGTTCGGTCAGGTTCCTAAAGCTACAACTCGCTTGCATTCGATGCATTCGCTGCGGCGCGTTCCTCTTCACAATGAAGGCAAGTGAGCAAGGGCTCGGGAGGTGTGCGATGAGCCGGTCAGTACTGGTTCCTGTTTTGTTGCTGGTGTTCCTGGCTTCGCCGCTCGTCTGCTCGGCCCAGTCAAATACCTTCTGGCAATCCTTCTGGTGCGGGTGTAGCGTCGCCGAATCCGTCTTCTTCCGTCGTCTCCGTCCACCAACTCCAAATTCCCGAGAAGGCGCGCAACGCCTGCGAGAAGGGAACCAGGCGCTTTGCCGCGAAGGATGCCGCTGGCAGTATTCCCGAGTTTCAGAAGGCCATCAAAGCGTATCCGGATTATTACGAGGCTTACGCAAAGCTCGGGGCCGCCGAGCTGGATCTTGAGCGTTGGGGCGATGCCGAGTCGGCATTCCGCAAAGCTATCGATTTGAGCGGCGGGCAGTATGCCCCGGCAGACTTTGGCCTGGGGCTCGTGCTGGCCACCGTGACGAAGCAGTTTGCCGCAGCCGAGGAGGTGGTGCGGGCTGGGCTGGAGAAGTCTCCCACGGACGTTACCGGGCACTTTGTGCTGGCCTGGGTGCTCTACTCCACTTCCCGGTTGCAGGAAGCCGAGGAAAACGCGCGGGAAGCGATTACGTCGAATCCAAACGCGTCCGCCGCGCGACTCCTGCTTGCGCAAATACATCTTCAGCAAAAGAACTTTTCCGCAGTGGTGGCTGACCTCGATGCTTATCTGGCCCTGGGCATCGTCGGTCCCCTGGATGAAAAAGTGCGGGAGGTTCGCGCGCAGGCGATGCAAGCGCTGGCGCCGGTTACGGGGAATACGCAGATCTCCGCCGCGAATCGGTAGAATTACGGAACCGATCAGAACTTAGGAGTGTCAGACGGCGCCGCAGTAACCCGAGCGCCCCCGCTTGCTGCGCTCTGCGCCCAGTAGGCTACAAAGCCCGCCAGAATCAACAGCACGCCAAAAAGCAAACCGTTGATGCCGAGGATGCGTTCACTCTCGCTATGAAACACGGAAATGCCCAGAAGTAGCAGCGGGCAGACGCCGATCAGTGCGGCCCCGGTTGTGCCCCCTGGCACGCGGAACGGGCGCTTCAGCTCGGGTTCCTTCACTCGCAGGGCGTAAAGCGCGGCAAATTCCAGAACGACGCTCGCGCCGGAGAGCAGCACGTCGAGCGTGATGAGGCGTTCGAATCCCAAGCCTAAGCAGAGCGCCCAGCCCGCGGCGCACACGAGAATGGCGACCCACGGCGCGCCTGTCCTGGCGTTCAACTTTGCGAACGCGCGGGGCAGCATGTGATCCTGCGCCATTGCGAGGGGCAGCCGCGAGTAGCTCATCACGAGAGCATTGAGCATTCCGAATGCGCTGATCAGCCCGCCTAGTACCAGCGCCACCCGAAGCCACGGCCCTCCGACCAGTGCGGCGAGATCGGCCCAGGAGCCTGTTTCGAAGGCGGATGACGAAACGCCGGTGAGCCACATCGCGGAGACCGGGAGAATGTACGTGGCGGCCACAATGATTACCGAGAGCAGCATCGCGCGCGGGTATGTTCGCTGCGGATCTTTCACTTCGGCGGCGATCGTCGAAGCGCTGTCCCAACCCATGTAATTCCACATGGCGATCAGGATTCCTCCCACCATGCCGATCGTAGACGTGACGGGCGAGGTTACGGCGCCGGAAAGGGCGCCTGCCTTCAGCGGGGCCAGAATCACGATCAATGCGAACGGGGCGGAGAGCAGCAGGAACAGCCAAAACGAAGAAACGCCGATCGCGCGGACGCCGAGAATATTCCACGCGGCGCTGACCGCGATGACTGCGAGACCGATGATCAGCGCGCGATGGCCTGCCGCCACCCATGGGAAGAGGCGTTCGAGATAGGCGACGAAAAGCGTGGGGTAGATCGCCATATCGAAGACGCTCGCGACCAGCGACAGCCACGCCTCCTGAAAGCCCCAGAAATTTCCCATCCCGCGGCGCACCCAGGCGTAGTAGCCGCCTTCGTGGGGAAGGGCGCTGGCGAGTTCGCCGACCATGAAGGCCGTAGGAACGCTCCAAAGAATTGGCGTGAGCAGCAGGATGACGATGCCGCGACCGTATCCTGCGCCGTGAATGATGTCTTCGGTGCCATAGGCGCCGCCTGAAACCATGAAGAAGGTCGCGGCGACGAGGGGCCAGAGCGTCAGATTCGCAATGCGCTTCTTGGCGGGGGACAGCTCGGCGAGAGGTTCCGTTGGAAGACTTTGTGGTCTCAAAACCGGTGGCGAGCCCCTTACGTGCCGATAAGGCGCAGCATACGGCATTGAGAGCGGATGCGGAAATGGAATTTGCCGGTGTGGGCTGGTCACTTCGGCCCGACGCCGTGGGTTGGCGGACTTGCAACTATCTTGCATCCGGCGTGCCGGTTGTAGCACACTGCGGTCTTCGGGACGTATCGAGTGACTCATTCGGGCCGGGTGCGCTCGTTCGATCCGTTTTGCGGCGCATTCCCTCCCTTTTCGGCGGCTTGGTGTAACGCTGATGCGATCCTGAGTATGCTCAGAGCATTGCTTTGACGCAGCCCTGTTTGGAGCGGTGACTATGTTTCTGGAGTTCTACAATCTGCGCCAGCAACCGTTCGGCGTCACTCCGGATCCCGCCTACCTTTACCGCACGCGAACGCACCGCGAGGCTCTCAGCTCGCTTTTGTCCGGTATTAAGGACGGGCGCGGATTTTTTGCCCTCATCGCCGAGCCGGGCATGGGCAAGACCACTCTTCTCTATCAACTGCTCGATGAACTCCATGATTGCGCCCGAACCGTGTTTCTGTTCCAGACGCAATGCAGTTCGCGCGAATTCTTCCAATATCTTCTGAATGAACTGGGCGTCGATACGCGCGGCATGGACCTCGTGTCGATGCACAGCAAGCTGAACGAAGTATTGTTCGCGGAGATGATTGCGGGCCGGCGCTTCGTGCTGATCGTGGACGAGGCGCAAAACCTCGAGGATTCCGTGCTGGAGACGGTGCGCCTGCTTTCGAACTTCGAGACTTCTTACGCCAAGATGCTCCAGATCGTCCTGGCGGGCCAGCCACAGTTGTCGGACAAATTGGCGCAGCCGCAGCTTGCGCAGCTTCGCCAGCGGTTGGCGGTGCTCGCGCGGCTCGAACCGCTCTCGGCCGAGGAAACGGCCAGCTACATCGAGCACCGGCTGAAGATCGCGGGGCATTCGGGGGAACCCTTGTTCACGCCCGGAGCCATCGCCTTGATCGCGGAACACAGCCGGGGTATTCCTCGCACGATCAATAATCTCTGCTACAGCGCGCTTTGCGCGGCCCACGAGGCTGGATGCAAAGCCGTGCCAGTCGAGATTGTGCAAAGCGTGATAGCGAAACTGGATGGCGAGCTGTTCGCCGAACGGGAAATCGATTTCGCCGACGGCGGCACCGGCTCCCATTTCCTCCGAAGTTGCTGAAATTGCCGCGGAACCGGCACCAGCGACAGCCTCGCTTGATGCTGCAACCACAGAGGCCCAGCGGCAGATGCAATCGCACTCGAAGCAACTGAAGTGCCCGGAGACCCCGCAGAAGAAACCGCGCCCGTGCAGCCCGTTTTGAGGCTCACCTACGAACCGGCCAGAAGCTTCCGTTTGCCCCGCTGGGCGCTTCGCGCATCTGTGGTCACCGGGATTCTTTTTCTGGCGGGAATTTCTCTTACGGCTTTCATGCTCCGGCTCACAGAACCACCGGAAGCGGCGAAGCCAGTCCTCGCCGCGGCACTTGTAAGCGCGCCTCCGCCTCCGGCCGTTTCTCCGTCTCCGAGCGTTGCGCCGCCTCAGCCGGCCCCGACTGCGACGTCGCCTGTCTCGCCTGCCGACGAAGAGGCACCTGCGGAAATGGATTACAGCGCCGACCCGCTGGAAACGGGCGCCACGCAGATCATCACGGTGGCCGCGATGGCCGGGCAGACGATCGAGGACATCAGCCGTACCTATGCCGGCAGATTCGATGCCCAGCTGTTGCAGCAAATTCGCGCGCTGAATCCCGAGATGAAGGATCCGAATCATCTTAGCGCCGGGCAATTAATCCGATTGCCGTTGCCGCGCGGCTCGTTTAGAAAGGGAACGGACCTGTCCTCGGAGAAATGATGCGTCAGACCGAGCAGAGACACCTATGCGCAGGCTAACCCTCTTCTGCACGGCGGCTGCTTTGCTGCTGATTTCCTTCCCGGGGCCCCCCTCATTCGCCGCCGACGAGATTTCCCGCACCATGAAACAGATCATCGATCATCGATCCGATGATTTTGCGGCGATCCGGAAGGACCCGCAGGACGCGTACGGAGAGATCGCTTACAAGTCCACCGTCGCGATCCCGGCGGCTACGGAATGCTACATCCGCGTGGAAATGAAACCACGGTATGCGGATAGCTGCGACGTGGCGGAAAGCAAGAACCGCGCGCTCCTGCTCGCCAAGTACGCCAAGTACGCGAAAGAGCTTCGTTCCGTAGCGCCGGCCGCATGGATCAGCTGGACCGAACCGCGGACCAAGCCGACCGGCGAGAGAACCTACGTGGGCCCCGACCGTTCGCATCCAGCGGCGATGGTGGGCTGGGTGGTGGAGGGAATGAACGCCAACTTTTTCCTGCTGACGGCCACCGTTTACGCCGAAGGCTCCGTAAAGCAGTAAGACTGATTCCGCCAAAGAACTTTGCCTAACTCCCTTGGAAGCTTGCTGTTCCCGGCACCCTTACACACCAGCGAATGGCTTTTCGGCGGAACTGTCGTCTCCGTGTTATTCTAATGCTTGGAATCCCCGCTTGTTTGGGTGATCTTCAATTCTGTGCCACGCAGTAGCATCGGTTGACTCGGGTTTGCGTCAGCCCGGGTTGCGGTAACCGAGCCGCCTTGGTCAGAAAGCTCATAGACCTGATATAGGGGTAAATTAGACTCCATTGCTCTCCATTAACAACGTTTCCATGCGTTTTGGGCCTCGAATTCTGTTCGACGAGGTCACGTGTACGTTTTTCGCCGGCCGCCGCTACGCGATCACCGGGCCCAATGGCGCGGGCAAGTCGACGCTCATGAAGATACTGACGGGGGACCTCGAACCCTCCAAGGGATCGGTTACGCGCCCGAAGAAGCTGGGTGTCTTGAGCCAGGACCAGTTCGCGTTCGACGAATTTCGGGTGATCGATACCGTCATCATGGGCAATAAGTCCCTATGGAAGGCACTGCAGGAACGCGACGCGCTGTATGCCAAGCCCCACGAATCGCTCACGGACGCTGACGGCATGCGCCTGGGCGAGCTGGAGGGGATCGTCGGGGAAGAGGGCGGCTACTCCGCCGAAGCCGACGCCGGGCCTGCTGCTCGACGGCCTGGACGTGGAAAGTTCGCTCCACGAGCGCAAAATGAGCGAGCTGCAGGGCGGCCAGAAGGTGCGCGTGCTGCTGGCGCAGGCCCTCTTTGGAAACCCCTCGGCGCTGCTGCTGGACGAGCCCACGAACCACCTGGACCTCGATTCGGTCCACTGGCTGCAGGATTATCTTTGCGAATATGAAGGCGTGCTGATCGTGATCTCGCACGACCGGCACTTTCTGAACAGCGTCTGCACGCACACCGCCGACATCGATTACCAGACCGTGATTATGTACAACGGCGGTTACGACGATATGGTGCTGGCCAAGACGGCTATTCGCTCGCGCATCGAAAACGAGAACGCGCAGCGCGAGAAGAAGATCGCGCAATTGAACGAATTCATCGCCCGCTTCTCGGCTGGTACGCGTTCCGCGCAGGCGACCTCCCGCAAAAAGGAAGTGGAGCGGCTGCAGACATCGGACCTCGCCAGGTCCAACATCGCGCGGCCCCACATTCGCTTCCCGATGGAGCAGCATTCCGGAAAGCACCCGCTGGAAATCAAAAGCATCCACAAGTCGTACGACGGCGTGGAAGTGCTGCATAAGTTCTCGGCGGCGGTGTCACGCGGAGAGAAAGTGGCACTGGCGGGGCGCAACGGCGCCGGGAAAACCACGCTGCTTAAATCGCTGGTCCGCAACGCGCCGGGGTTCATCGACGACGTCGACAAGAAGTTCCCGATCGATGGCGGCACCGTCGGCTGGGGGCACAACGTTGCCGTCGGCTACTTCGCGCAGGATCACGCCGATTCGATTGTGAAGGGAACCACGGTGATCGATTGGCTGCATCAGTTCAATCCCGCCGCGTCGCAGCAGGAACTGCGCGGGCTGCTCGGCCAGATGCTCTTCAGCGGCGACGACGCCTTGAAACCCACGAAGGCTTTGTCCGGCGGCGAGTCGGCGCGGCTGATCTTCTGCCGCCTCATGATGCAAAAGCCCAATGTGCTGGTGCTCGACGAACCGACCAACCACCTGGACCTGGAATCGATCAACGCGCTGAACATTGCTCTGCAAAAGTACGATGGCACGGTGCTGCTGGTGACGCACGACTACGATGTGATCGACGAAGTGGCCACGCGCATATGGCACTTCAAGGATGGGCACGTGGAGGACTTCAAGGGTCCCTACGCGGAATACCTCGTCCATGCCGAGGCGCAGAAGGCTGCTTCACCGCAGGCTGTGCGCCAGCGCTAGAGTTAGCGTTTGATCCGGCTTCTCTTCGGAGAATCAGGCTCTTGCCGTGGCCGCTCTTCGTTTCGGTAGGTCCGGCGGGGGCATCTTCGCGGCCGTCATTGCCGGGTCGGCTCCCGCCGACAGCGCCAGCAGAAGCGCCTCGAAGCGGTTCCTGCTTTCTTCGGGCACTGTGATCGACACCCCCACCCCAAGCCCCGGAACCACGCGTCGCACAATACAGCTCAGCCGCAGCGGCTCGTTGAGCGCAAGTTGCGCGGTAAAACGGGCGCCCACGCAGGCGGCTTCGGGCATCTCGATGAATAATCCGCCCCGGCTCACGTCTGTGACGCTTGCCCACACCTTTCGCGATTGCCACTGAATCTCCGCTTTCACCTGAAACTGAAAGCGCGCAAATTCGCGGCGCAGGCGACGTGTAAGTTCACGACGGGGGATGGGGTTCACGAGAATGTCTCCTTCGGAAGAGCATGCCTGTCCTGTTAAAGCGCCAATAGTACGGCAGGACAGTGACGCGTTAGCTTATGATTCTTCGGGATTTGCGGCAGGCGTCCCGTATCGTCTTGCAGGGTGCAAAAAATAGAAGTCGTCAGTGGGAGTTGGTGCCGCTGAGTTCGCGGACGATGTCGCCTACGAAGCCTTTGGCGTCGCCGAAGAGCATGAGGGTTTTGTCGAAGTAGTAGAGCGGGTTGTCGATGCCGGCGAAGCCGGGATTCATGCTGCGCTTGATCACCATTACGGTGCGCGCCTTGTCCACGTCGAGAATCGGCATGCCGTAGATGGGGCTGGACGTGTCGCTGCGAGCCGCCGGATTGGTTACGTCGTTCGCGCCGATGATCAGGGCCACGTCCGTTTGCGGGAGGTCGGAGTTCATGTCGTCCATTTCGATGAGGCGGTCGTAGGGGATATCGGCTTCCGCGAGCAGGACGTTCATGTGCCCGGGCATGCGTCCCGCGACGGGATGAATGCCGAAGCGCACGTCGACGCCGCGCTTGGTGAGCGCGTCGTAGAGTTCGCGGACTTTGTGCTGCGCCTGCGCGACGGCCATGCCGTAGCCCGGGACGATCGCCACCTTATTGGCGGCGGCGAGGATGCCCGCCGCTTCTTCGGCGCTGGCGCTGCGCACCGTTCGCGCTTCTTCGGCGGCCGCGGAGGAAGTCTGCACCTGGCCGAATGCCCCGAACATTACGTTCGTGAACGACCGGTTCATGGCCTTGCACATGATTACCGAGAGAATGAATCCGGAGGAGCCATCGAGCGCGCCCGCCACGACCAGCACTTTGCTATTGAGCACGAAACCCAGCAGTGCGGCGGAGAAGCCCGCGTAGGAGTTCAAGAGCGAAATTACCGTGGGCATGTCCGCGCCGCCGATCGGAGTGACCAGCAGCACCCCGAAAAGAAGGGCCACGACGACCATGATGGGGAAGAGCAGGCTATTGGACGGGTTCACCACCAGCGCGACGGCCAGCAGAAGCGCCCCGGCCAGCACCGAGAGGCTGACGATGTTCTGCCCTTTGTAAACGATGGGCCGCTGCGGAAGAATCTCCTGCAGTTTTCCGGCGGCGATCACGCTGCCGGTGAACGTGAGCGATCCAATGATCACTTCGAGAGCGATCTCGCCCATGCCGAATCGGGTGAGGTGCCCCACGCCGACGTAATATTCGGCGATGCCGATCATCGCGGCGGAAAGCGCGCCGAAGGCGTGGCTCAGTGCGGTCCGCTGCGGCACGGCGGTCATCTGCACCATGCCGAGGGGGATGCCGACGGCGGCGCCGATGATCAGCGAAATGACGATCCACTTGTATTGCGTCAATTCGGGATTGGAAAGCGTCGCAATCACTGCGAGGGCCGCGGCGATCTCGCCGACGAGCACGCCGCGGCGCGCCGAAGTCGGCGAGCTGAGCCACTTGATCGACAAAATGAAGAAGACCGTGGCGACGATGTACGCCGAATCGATCAGCTGCTGAACGAGCGCGGGGTTCATGGTTTTTTGGGCTGCTTGCCGGTCTTGAACATTCGCAGCATGCGGTCGGTGATGAAGAAGCCGCCCACCATGTTGCTGAAGGAAGCGGCCACGGCGATGAGGCCGAGGATCGTCGAAAGCCGCGTCTCGTGGCGACCGGCGATGATGATCGCGGCGATCACGACGATGGCGTCGAGCGCGTTGGTGAGCGACATCAGCGGCGTGTGCAGCAGTGGCGAGACGCGCTTGATCAATTCGAAGCCGACAAATCCCGCCAGTATGAAAACGTAAAGGTTCGAGAGAAAGTCCGACGGCACAGTTTCCTCCTTAGGACTGAGGCACGAGCGCTGGCAACTGGAAAAATTCGCGGACCCGCGGCTGGACGATTTCGCCGCCGCGCGTGAGCGAAGTCTCCCGGATGATGTCGTCCTGCAGATTCAAGTCGAGCTGCCCCTTCTTTACCAGCAGCAGAAGAAAAGCGGTCAGGTTGCGCGCATACATCTGGCTTGCGTGAAAGGGCACGGTGCTTGCGAGGTTGATGCGGCCGATGATCGTGACGCCGTCGGCGTTGATGATTTCTTCGGCGCGCGTGAGTTCGCAATTGCCGCCGCGCTCGGCGGCCAGGTCGACGATCACCGAGCCCGGCTGCATGCCCTGCACCATTTGCGTGGTCACCAGCACCGGCGATTTTTTCCCGGGCACGACGGCGGCGGTGATCACCACGTCGCTTTCGGCGACCACGCGGCCCAGAAGTTCGCGCTGGCGGGCGTAGAAGGTTTCGTCCTGGGCGGTGGCGTAGCCGCGAGCGTCCTGCGCGTCCTTGGCTTCGATGGGTAGTTCGACGAAACGGCCGCCGAGGCTCTGCACCTGCTCCTTTACGGCCGGGCGCAGATCGTAAGCCGAAACTACCGCGCCGAGCCGCTTGGCGGTGGCGATCGCTTGCAGTCCGGCGACGCCGCAGCCGATGATGAGGACGCGCGCCGGAGTGATGGTGCCCGCAGCGGTGGTCATCATGGGGTAAAGCTTGGGCAGCGTGTCGGCGGCGACGATAACGGATTTATAGCCGCTCACTGTAGCCATCGAGGAAAGCGCGTCCATCGACTGCGCGCGCGTGGTGCGCGGCATCAGCTCGACGGCAAACGAATTCGCGCCGGTGGCGGCGATCTCCTCAACGATTTCCTTGGAGCCGAACGGGCGAAGAAAACCTATGAGCAGCTGGTTGCGCCGCATCAGCGGGATGTCGGCCTTGCCGGTGCGATCATTCGAGCCGTAGCAGAGAACCTGCGTGATGATATCGGCCTGGGCGAAGATGGCGGCGCGGTCGGGAAGAATCTTGGCGCCTTTTTCAGTGTAAGCGGAGTCGGGAAAGCCGGCTTCCACGCCTGCCCCCCGTTCGATCACCACTTCGATGCCCGCTTTGGCGAGGTTGGGAATTACCAGCGGCACAAGCGCGACGCGCCGCTCTCCGGGGAAACTCTCTTTTGGAACGCCTACGATCACGAGGTCCTCTCCCGTGTTGCTTCTATTGCTTTCGGCGTCGCGGTGCGCATGGCTCAAGACCACGGTGTGGCTTGCACGGCTCGCGCGTCGAAATGCTCAGGGCCCGATGAGACCGGATTCGTTCACGTAGCTGTTCAGCTGCTGGCAGCGGCGCGGGGTGGGTGTCTCGTCCGAAACGCTAAAAGGCCTACATATAATTGCGGCGCACGAAAATGAGTTCAACCCCCGAACCTCCGTCCAAGGCCCCTCATTCTATATAGAACTCTGTGCATGTCCACTGATTGTTTGAAGAGCATCGATGGCTGAGCCGGCTTCGGCGGTGTAACGGTTTACATCCAACCGCGGGTTCGCCCTGCGAAAACGCTGCGAACAGGGTAAAATGAGCGCTTCCGGAGGGAACCATGTTGCGGGTGGGGATGATCGGGTGGCGAGGTATGGTCGGCAGCGTCCTGCTGCAGAGGATGCGGGAAGAAAACGATTTTCAGGGCGTCGATGCTACTTTCTTTTCCACGTCGAGCATTGGCGGCGCCGCGCCCAGGGAGGCTAGTAACGGGGGCGGACTGAAAGACGCGATGGACCTGCGCGAACTCGCGAAGTGCGAGGTGCTGATCAGCTGCCAGGGCGGGGAATACACCACCGAGGTATACGCGCCGCTGCGCAAAAGCGGTTGGAACGGCTACTGGATCGACGCGGCGTCCACGCTGCGTATGAGCGACGATGCGGCGATCATTCTCGATCCGGTGAACGCCGACGTGATTCACGAAGGGCTGGCGCGCGGCCTGCGCACGTTTGCAGGCGGAAACTGCACTGTGAGCCTGATGCTGATGGCGGTGAGCGGTCTGTTAAAGGCGGGGCTGGTTGAGTGGATCACCACCATGACGTACCAGGCCGCTTCCGGAGCGGGCGCGGCGAAAATGCTCGAGCTGGTGAAACAGATGGAATGCCTCACCGATCCCACGCGGGCCACGCCTTCCGAGAACGCGCTCGAAGTGGACCGCATGGTGATCCAGGCGCAGCGCGATCCAAAATTGCCGGTGCGGGAAATTGGCGTGCCGCTGGCCGGCAGCCTGATCCCCTGGATCGACAAGGAAATGCCCGGCGGCCAGACCCGCGAGGAATGGAAGGGCATGGCCGAGACGAATAAGATTCTGGGGCTATCGCCGGCGGTGCCTATTGATGGTATCTGCGTGCGCGTCGGAACGATGCGCTGCCACAGCCAGGGCCTCTGCATCAAACTGAAGAAAGACGTGCCGCTCGCGGAGATCGAACAGATTCTGGCGGGCAGTAATCAATGGGTGCGCGTAATTCCGAATAACAAGGAGTCGTCGGCGCGCTGCCTCACGCCAGCGGCGGTCTCCGGGACGCTGAATGTGCCGATTGGGCGCGTCCACAAACTGAACCTTGGGCCGGAGTTCGTTGGCGCATTCACCGTGGGCGATCAGCTGTTGTGGGGAGCTGCCGAGCCGCTGCGGAGGATGTTGAATATTCTCAGGGAGCAATAGAGGCATGGGACGATCAGAATGACGATCGAGAAAATGACAGCCAGTGGGAAAGTTTATCTAGTGGGTGCGGGTCCGGGCGACCCGGAGTTGCTTACCGTGAAGGCGCATCGCCTCATTCGGGAAGCGGGAGTGGTGCTGCATGACGATCTGGTTCCCCCGGCGATTGTCGCACTGGCCGGGAGCGACGCGGAAGTCGTCAACGTAGGCAAGCGCTGCGGCGCCAAGCGCATCACGCAGGATGAGATCAACACGCTCATGATCGGCGCGGCACGGCGTGGGTTCAGTGTGGTTCGGTTGAAAAGTGGCGACCCTGGAATTTTTGGCCGTCTGGCGGAAGAGATGGAAGCGCTCGATTCGGCCGGGATACCGTACGAAGTCGTGCCGGGAATTACTGCCGGCATTGCGGCGGCAGCTTCCCTCAGCGTCTCGTTGACGGACCGACGGAAGTCAGCCCGCGTGGTGATAGTCACGGGGCACAAGGCGTATGCCGGGCAGAAGCAGCAGAAAATCGACTGGAAGAGCCTCGCACGCGAAGACGCGACCCTGATCGTCTATATGCCGGGGCACGAATTCAGTAACCTGCGCGAGGAGTTGCTCGAAGCGGGTTTGTCCCGGGACGTCCCGGCGGTGATCGTTTCGCGCGCCACGACACCTGACCAGCGCCATCAATTCACCACCGTGGGGAATCTGGATTCGCTTCCTCAACTCGAATCCCCTTCGATTCTCCTGATGGGCTGGGCGCTGGAAGGCGCGGGAGAGAAATCGCGCGAGGAAGCTGTGTCGCACGCCATCGACTGCGCCGAACTGATGCTCGCCTCCGAATAAGAGACTTCATGCTAGATTCGTCTCTCGATTTGCCCGCAGAATCGGGAGACTGCCCGCACGATGCTTGACCGCAAAAAATCGCTCGTCAGCTGGATCGATATTGTCTGGCTGCTTTTTATTCTGGGCCTTGCGCTTCTTCCTCCCATTGCGGAGGTCCACAAGCAGCTGACGCTCGCGGCCATCGCGGTATTTCAGTTTTTCGAACGCCCCGTCATTGCGTGGCAGCCAAAGCGCGGCCCTTATTACAGCGTATTTATTAAAATCGCGCTCGCCACCCTGCTGCTTGACCATACCGGCGAAATTGGAATCAACAGCAGCTACTACCCGATTTACTATCTCCCGATCGTAACGGCGGCGATTTACTTTGGGCCGATCGCCACGCTGTTGTGGACGGCTCTCGCCTCGCTCGCGTATGCCTCGTTTCTGATCCCCGCGCTACAAGAATTCGAACTCACGGCGGCCGGCGCCACCATCCTTGCGATCCGCGTGCTCTTCTTTTTTCTTTCGGCGATTCTGGTGAACCAGTTCGCTATGGAGAACAAGAGGCAGGTAGCGCGATACCAGGCGCTTTCGGAAACGCTGGAGGAAACCAACCGCCAGCTGCGCCGTGCCGAAGAAGAAGCCCGGCGTTCGGAGCGGCTGGCTGCGCTTGGGCAACTCTCCGCCGGGCTGGCCCACGAGATACGGAATCCCCTGGGTGTGATCAAAGGTGCCGCCGAGATGCTGTCTCAGAAAGTGGCCGATACTCTTCCGCTGGCAAGCGAACTCGCGGGATACATTTCCTCCGAGGTGAACCGGCTCAATGCCCTCGTGTCGCGCTTTCTCGATTTCGCCAGGCCCATGAGCCTGGAGGCGCGGTCCCTGCGGATTTCGGAGGTCGTGGATCGCTCGCTTGAATCGGTGCATCACCAGTTGCCGGATCTGAAAGTGAAAGTGGAGCGGCATTATGCCGCGGGGCAGACCGAGATTCTTGCCGACGAGCAGCTCTGCGAGCGCGTGTTCGTGAATTTGATTGTGAACGCATGCCAGGCGATGGCCGCGCTGCCGGATGCCGAACGGGTCTTGCGTGTTTCGGTGTCGCCCGAAATCTCCAACGGTGAGGCCGGCGAAGGGATCATCATCGAAGACACCGGACCCGGGGTGCCGTTGGAAATGCGCGAGCAGATTTTCAATCCGTTCTTTACGTCTAAGAAAGATGGCGTCGGCTTGGGACTGTCCATCGTCGCAAAAATTGTGGACGCGCATCGCGGCTGGATCAAACTCGAGAGCGAGCCGGGTCGCGGCGCCCGGTTCCACGTGTTCTTGCCCGCACAGCCGTAGGCTAGCGCGGGGCGCTTGGGGATGCCGCTCGTTGGCGCAGGAACTCGTTTACGAGCAGGATTGCGGCAACCGCCTGCATTTCGTGGATTTCACCGGAAAGAATTTTTTGGATGGCGGCGTCGAGCGGCACACTCTCGCCGCATTCGATTTCTGCGTCGATTACGGCATCAGGATCTTTCTCGATGCTTTCGCATAGCACGATGTGCGCCATGGTTTTGAGAAACGCGGGAATCGGGTGCAGCGCTCCGACGTAGGAAACGCGCTTTGCGACATAGCCAGTTTCTTCGCGCAGTTCGCGCTGCGCCGCGTCGGCGGGTGTTTCTCCTTCATCGACGAATCCCCCCGGCAGCGCCCAGTAGCTGCGATCCCTTCCGTGGCGATACTGCCGGACGAGCAGAATGTTGCGCGCTTCATCGATGGCCGCGATCAAGGCGAATTCAGACTTTTCGAGGACGATAAAATCCTCATGGCCGTTGCCCGCGTCGTAGGTTTTCCGGATAATCTTGGTCCAAGAGTCCGTGTACACGGTGTCGCTTGCGATCAGTTTCCACTGTTGCATTGTCAATTCCGCCTCGCGAGTGAGTCTCCAGCCGAAGGATGAATCCTTCGGCGTCTAAGCGTATATCGCCACGCGTGCGCGGCAAAGCTCGGGTTGAGGAGGATGTGCGCGCTTGCGCTCCTGTGCGTGTGTAATAAGATGAATGGCCGGCGCGAGCTTAGGCGGCTGGCGGGGCGAAACTCGGAAATGACCCAGGAAAAGCGATCGATACTTGTCGTGGAGGACGAAGCGAAGCTGCGGCGGCTTGTGGAGCTGCAACTCGCCGACGAAGGGTTTCATGTGCAAAGTGCGCCGGATGCCGAGTCTGCTCTCCAGATTCTCGGCAAAGAGAACTTTGACCTTCTGCTTACGGACTTCCGATTGCCCGGGATGAACGGGCTGGACTTCCTCCAGGCCGCCAAGAGAATTGATGCGCAGATGCCGGTCGTCATCATGACGGCATACGGTTCGGTCGAATCGGCCGTGGACGCGATGAAGGCCGGCGCTAGCGACTACGTGCTGAAGCCGTTCTCTCTTGCGGAGCTGGTGCTGGTGATTCGCAAGGAGCTGGACACCAACCGCCTGCGCGAGGAAAACCGCAGCTTGCGCGAGGCCCTCGGCCGCCGCTATGAGTACGCCAATATCGTTGCGAACAGCGAGAAGATGCAGGTGGTGCTGGCGCTGGTGGAGCGCGTCGCGCCTTCGAATGTCACCGTTTTGATCGGCGGGGAAAGCGGCGTGGGAAAGGATCTGATCGCGCGGGCCATCCACGAGCATTCGCAGCGCGCCTCCGGCCCATTCATCAAGATCAATAGCACCGCGATCCCCGAGACGCTCCTTGAGAGCGAACTTTTTGGCTACGAGAAGGGCGCTTTTTCAGGCGCCACCACGAGCAAGCCGGGAAAGTTCGAACTCGCGGACCGCGGCACCCTTTTCCTCGACGAGATTGGCGATGTTCCCGCGTCGATCCAGGTGAAGTTGCTGCGCGTCCTGCAGGAGCGCGAATTCGAGCGTCTCGGCGGTACGAAGACCCACAAAGTGGATGTCCGGTTGATTGCCGCGACCAATCGCGATCTGCGTGCCGCGCTGGAAGAGGGAACTTTTCGCGAGGACCTGTATTACCGCTTGAACGTGGTGGCCATCGATATCCCTCCGTTGCGGGACCACAAAGAGGACATTCCCGCGCTCGTGAAATTCTTTCTCGAGAAGTTTGCCAAAGAATCAGACGTCCCGCCCAAAAGCCTCACTCCGGACGCAATGAAGCTGCTGATGGATTTTCGCTGGCCCGGCAATGTGCGGGAACTCGAGAATGTAATTCAGCGGGCGATAACCCTGTCGGAGAAGACAACGCTCGATGTGTCCGACATCCATCTCGACAGCCGAACTCCCCGCGGCAATTCTTCCGCAAACTCGTTTGTGTTGCCCGAAGGAATGACGCTCGATCAGTGGGAGCAGGAAACCATCCGCGAAGCCCTCAAGCGCGCGAACGGAAACAAGAGCCAGGCGGCGCGGATGCTGGGACTTTCGCGGAATGCGCTGCGGTATCGGCTTTCGCAGATGGGCGTGGCCGACCCTGCCGAAAGCGAGTAAGCCCCTCGAAACGCGGTGGTTGAAAACCACCAGCGACGCACGAAAACAACCGGATTCCGCCGCTTTTCCCGCTCGCACGTCAGGATAAACCGTCTCTTCGCCGCATATACCTGCCAGAAAATAAGACGCTTACATTTATTGCGGATGGCGCCCTTCTTTTGGCCCAAGCCCTGCAAGATATGCCAGCGCATTCGATTCGGGGTGGGCCATGAAAAAGATACTGGCAAGCTTTACGGCGTTCGCGATGATCGGCCTCGGTGGCGCGATGATCTCTCGCGCCCAGGATGCCCAATATCCCAACCAACAGTATCCCGACCAGCAAGTTCAGCAGGATTCGCAAGCGCCTCCGCCGCCTGGAGAACAAGAACAAGGGCCGCCGCCACCGCCCGATGGGCAGCAGGCGCCCGCGCAGGCGCAACCCGGCCAGCAGCCGCCGGACGTCGCGAGAATCAGCTTCGTCCACGGAGATGTTTCCCAGCAGCGCGGCGATAACGCGCAATGGGTTGCCGCCACTTTGAATACCCCAGTGGAACCGGGCGACCGCGTTTCTACAGGGCAGGACGCTCGCGCCGAGCTTCAACTCGACTACGCCAATGTTCTCCGCATGTCGAACAACGTCACTGCCAACGTGACGACCCTGACCCGCAACAAAATCCAAATCCAGGTAGGGCAGGGGCTGACGACTTATTCCGTGCTGCGAGGCAGCGAAGCGGATTCTGAAATCGATACGCCCAACGCCTCAGTGCATCCTCTGGGCGAGGGCAACTTCCGCATTCTCGTGAATTCCAATGCGGAGACGCAGGTGATTGTTCGCAGCGGCTCCGCCGAGGTTTCCACACCGCAGGGCACGACGCGCGTGGACAAAGGGCAGATGATCACCGTCGCCGGCACGGAGAACGCGCAGTACAAGACCGATCCGGCCTCGGCCAAAGACGAATGGGATTCCTGGAACAATGACCGCGACAAGCGTGTCGAGACCGCGCAGAGCTGGCAGCACACCGACCGCTACTATACGGGCACCGAGGATCTCGATTCCCACGGCACGTGGAGCGAGATACCCGACTACGGCCCGGTGTGGGCACCGAGCGGCGTGGATCCCGGCTGGGCGCCCTATCGCGCCGGCCGCTGGGTTTATGAGCCCTACTATGGCTGGACGTGGGTTTCCTACGAACCCTGGGGCTGGGCGCCCTACCACTATGGCCGCTGGATGGTTTATGGCGGCAACTGGGTCTGGTGGCCGGGTCCTGTGGCTGCGTATCCGGGTTATTACCCCATCTGGTCGCCGGCGTATGTTTCGTTCTTCGGTTTTGGAGGCGGCGGCTGGGGCTTGAGTTTCGGGTTCGGATTCGGTGGCTGGGGGCGGGTTGGCTGGCTGCCGGTGGGGCCGGGTGACTGGTATCACCCCTGGTACGGCGGCTGGGGCGCGCGTTACAACGCCATTGGCGTAGGCGAGTTTGGCCGCTTTCACGAAGGATTCTCGCCTTTGGGCAACGGGCGCTTCTCGAATTTCGATCGTGCGTATAGCGATGCCCGGGTGCGGGGAGGATTTTCCTCGATGGCGGGAAGCGAGTTCGGGCGCGGCGCGGTCTCCATGCATCAGGAGAGCATCAGCTCGGAATCGTTCCGGCAGGCAAGTGCGATGACGGGGAGGATGCCGGTGAATCCTTCTCGCGAGAGCTTCAGTCCCTCGAACCGCGAGCCTAATTCGGCCACCATCCGGAATGCGTCGGCTGCGGGTTCGCAGCGCTTCTTCTCTGCTTCCCGCGGAGGCTCCTTCACCGGCGCGAACACAGGCTACCGGGGAGGCAATACCGCCGCGTTGCAATCGGGAGCGCGGAGTTCTGCTGCTCCGTCGCAGGGTTTTTCCAATGGCCGTGGCGCACAGGGTTCTCAGGGAGCGCAGGGTGGGTGGAACCGCTTCACCCCTTCTTCGCCCGCCGGGTCTCAACCACAATCTTCTGTGCGCGGATACAGTTCACCGAACGCACAGCGCCAGTTTGATTCACCCAACTCCGCAACTCGTGGCGGTTACGGGGGCTCCTCGCCTTCATACAATAGATCCCCTCTTAATATGAGGCAGCCCATCGTAACCCCACGAGGCGGCTATAACGAATCCAGAGTTTACGGCGGCAATAACGGCAGTTACTCCGCTCCTCGTGGCGGTTACAGCGGAGGTTCCAGCTCGCCGCGGGGCAGCTACAGCGCGCCTAGCGGGAACGCTGGTGCATATCGTGGCGGCAACTCCGGTGGTTATCGAGGAGGCGGTGGCGGCGGTGGATCACGCAGCGGCGGCGGAGGCCATTCCGGCGGTCGCCGCTAATTCCGATTGTTTCGCTTTCCTCTCAAACGGCCCTGAATTTCTGGGCCGTTTCCTTTTGGTGCGCGTCCCCTTTTTATTGCGAGACTCTAGTCGAAGGATTGCGACGGAGGATCGAGCAGCTCCGGCCGAAATTTTTCGAATAACGCGACGGTGAGCAGCACCAGAACCAGCAACACCGGAAGCAGCGCGAAGCCGAGTTGAGGAACGCTCGCCATAATCTTGCCGGCGAGGTAGCGCCTTAGCGTCACGACGGAAGCCCCTACGTAATAAATTGCGACCATCCCGCTTCCCAGCACCGGAAGCCAGTTCGTCCGCTCCTGCCATCGCGTCCACCGGAGAATTGCGCCGATTCCGAGGATGATCGCGCCCGCGAGTAAATCCATATACCAGTACGAAACGGGAGCACTGGCGTGCCGCCTGGTGATCATGTGGTGCGCCCAGTAGATCCCATAGGCGGAGACGGCGAGGTACAAAAAGCCAGCGGGGATTTTCACGGGCGGCTCCTCCGGCAATCGCAGGGCTGATCTTGGTCGCCGTATGATCACTTTAGACGTGATCTGCGCCCGAAACCGTTGCAGCCAGCGAACGGGACGTGACTCCCGGCTAAGGTTGTTGTGCCGGAGTTTGTGGCACAGGGGGTGCTAGCGCCGGCGCGGCAGGACCACTTGAAGAAGGCGCCGGAGTCGCGGGAGCGACGGGTGGCTGCTCAAGAGCGAGATAGGCCCGTCCGAATGCGGATTGCTGGCTACCCGCTCCGATCGCCACGGCCTGCACGGAGTAGCGGCCGGTCGGGAGCTTGGCGAGCGGCAGGCTGATGCGGAAAGTCGCGGTGTGAGTCTTTTCGTCGATCGTCACCGGAGCGAGGAGCGGCGTGGTGTTCACCTGCACGCCGTCACGGAAAAAGATCAATCCGGCGCGCAACCCGCTCGCGTCGAAATCGCCGGACTTTTCGGGATAATACGCCTGGAAGAAGACATAGAGCGTTTGCTGCTGCGTAAAGAATCGCGTGACGCTCGGAACGATTCGCTGCCCTTCCATTTCGAGCGGAGAAGCTGCGAGCTTGGCGTGAAGGCCCTGCGTCCTGGTGGCCACCTCGGACGATTTTTCCACCGGCACCAGCTGGCTTGAGAGCAGCACGGAACTGAGCGAGAGACGTTGTGCCGGCCGCTGCGGCGCGATGAAGTTCTGCTCGAACGTGCCGATCTTTCCTGACTCATTTTCGCGTGCAATGAATTTCAGGTGGTACGAGCCGGGGGAAAGCACCACGCCTCCCTGGTAGACCAGATTGGTCTGGTGCACCTGCGCGAAGCGCTGCTGGTCCAGGCGGACGTTGATGGTGTCCCGCAACTGCGCCACGATTTGCCCGGAAGGTATCGCCCGCACCTCCGCGGCGAAATCGAATTCCGCCTCGCGGCGATCGTGCTTTTGCGCCCAGTCGAGCGCGGTGGCGGAAAGCTTGGCGGAGATTGGCACGTAGACCTGCTCGTTGTTCAGGCGGAACATCGCCGTCTCCACGGCAATCGGAAGCTCGACCACCGGATTATCGGAATGCATCGCTTCCGCCAGTTGTTCGTCGCGCGACGCCTGTTCCAGATGCTGGAAATCGCGCGGCGCGTAATAGCCGTTGCGGTAGCGGACCTGCACTCCCGGCGCATTCACCTTTACGCGGACCGCGTGCCAGCTGCCGTCGCGCTTCACGTTCGCGTTGAGGTAGTAGCCCACCAGGTAGTACCCGCCATTTTCCTGCTCGATCTTCGGGAACGCGTCGCTTAGGTCGCCGAGGTCGTAGAACGCGCGTCCTCCCGTGTCGGTCGAGAGCGTGGCGAGGGTGTCCCGCGAATCCTCGCGCTGATCGGTCTGGTGGAAAACGGCCGCACCCGTGAACATGGAAGTCCCGGCGGCTGCGTCGGCGGTCACGTCGCCGCCCGGCACGGCGGCCATCAACCCGCGCGCGTCGATGGAATAGATCGAGACGTTGGCCCGGTTGGCGGCATCGGTGGCGGCGCGTAATTGCGTGCGATTCTCTTCGCCCGTCTGCGTAATGCCGCCGGTGAATTCGATCACCGACTTCCTGCCGGGAATCACGCCCAGAACGTTGGCCAGGCTTTCCACCGCTTCGAGCTTCTGGTCCGTGTTGAAGACGTTGAATTCCGTCTCGTCCGGAGTGTAGGCTGCGCCGGTATCCTGCTGCACGTCGTACTCGCCATTCTGCGCGGCGGCGTAGAGCGGATTGGATAGCTGGGACGATACGCCGGGAAGCAACTGCGCGATTGCTTTGTTGAGCTTGTCATGATCGTTCGTGAAGTCGGAGAGCACGCGAAGGCTGGAGCTGAAGACGACCACCGAGACGAGATCGGCTTTGGTCATCTGCTGCTTTACGAATTTCGCGGCGGCGTCGTGCGCGCGAACGAGGTCGTCGTTGCCAAGAGAGGTGAGGTCGAAGAAAAGCACGAGCATGCGGCGGTCGCGGGCCTGCTCGCCGGCGGTTTGCGCGGCGGCGTCACTCGGGCTGTCGACCGCGATCACGATCGGCTTGGTGTCCGTGTCGCTCGCGGTTTCCACGGCCTCGATGTCTTCGTAAGAAAAAATGGAGACCTTTTGCCCCTGTCCGTCGTCGGTGATGGTGAACTGATCGGACCGGAGTCCTTTAATGGGTTTGCCGGAACGATCCGTCACCTCGACGTCGATGCGCACGAGGTCCGACGAGCTGCGCAGCATGGGTTGCGAGGACGGCGGAATCTGCTGCGTCGCATTCGCGGGTTGCTGCGATGCCTGTCCGGAAGTTGGTGCGGGAGGCTGTTGACCCGCAGCCTGCTGCCGCGCCTGCGTGGGCGCGGAGGGCGTACAAAGCCCCGCAACCAGAAAAGCTACCCGGAGCCGTTTAATAAAACTGTGTTTCATCGAATGCCATCCTGCACGCTTCCTTAGAGATTAAACCGGATCATGATGTCCATGGTTCGCATCGACCCTGCGCCCGTCACGCGCCCGAACGTGCTGGATCCCAAAGTAGAGCCCACGCCGTTGAAACTCGGCGTATTCGTGAGGTTCTGAATTTCCCAGCTCGCGTTGAACGTATGCCGCTGTTCGCGTCCGAAGCGCACCGATTTTGCGATCGACAGGTTCCAGTTGAACTGGCACGGGCCTTCCACCGAGCCGCGGTGCTCGTCGCCATATTCTCCCGCAGGCGGCGTGGCAAACGCAGCGGTGTTGAAGAAATTGAGGGTCCCGCCCCCGCAAATTCCGAAGATTGGGATTCCCGATCAGATTGGCGCGTTCTGAAAAGTTCGACCCCGTTCCCGAATTGTTCGCTGCGCTTCCGCCCAGATACACCGTGAGCGGCGTGCCGGTATGCCACGTCACAGTGTTCAAGAGCCGCAGGTTGCCAAGGGCGTGCTCTTTCCAGCCATGATTCGCCCAGCGATTCCTCTCGCCGAACGGCAATTCGTAGGTGGAGGAAAAGCGGAACTGATGGCGCATATCGAAAGACGACAGCCCGCGCTCGGCCGCATAGTTACCGTCCTGCTGCACCACGATGCCGCCGGCGCCTCCGATGGAACTCGCGTTGTCGATGGATTTTGAAAATGTGTAGGCGCCCTGGAACGAAACGCCGTGCGTGTAGCGATGGACGACGCGAACCTGCAGCGCGTTATAGATCGAATTCGCGCCGGACTGGTCGTAGTAAAAGCTCGTGGCGTAGGGAATCTGCAGATCCGTTTGCGTGTTCAGCTGGCCCGTGCCGAGCGGCGCGCGGTTGGGCGCCCGCAGCAGATCGAGATTGGTTCCCTTGGTGCCGGTGTAGGTGAGATCCAGCAGCCAGTTTTGCGTGAAGGAAGTTTCGGTGCCGAGCATCCAGATCTGCGCGTAGGCGGGGCGATAATTGGGGCTCACTCCGGCCGTGTTGAGGATCTTGTTCGCCGCCGTCTGCGCCGGAAAGCCCTGCTGCAGCGTCAGCACCTGCGCGGCGGACGTGTAGAGATTCTGCGACTGGTCGAAGGGCGGCTGATACGCGAGATATTTTTGCGCGAGAGAGTTGTAGATCGACTGGTTGTAGAAAATCGAATAACCGCTGCGTACGATCGTTCGCTTTTTTAGCCCCGGGTCCCAGGCGAACCCGATGCGCGGCGCCCAATCGTTGTAGTCGCCGCGGATCAGGGCGCGCGGGTATGCGCCGCTGAACGGACCCGTCTCACCCGGGCGTCACGACAGCCACGGCCGTAGCGGCTGAATTCAGATCGAGGTTCGCGATGTGGTTATACAGCTCGATCGGGGGCGTCTGCGCCTGGTAACGCACGCCGTACTGAAACGTGAAGCGCTTGTTGACGCGGAAATCGTCCTGCGCGTAGCCGATAAATCCCCAGGCGCGAAAATATGTGTTGGGATCGCCGAATTGCACGGCGGTGTTGTAGGGAAGCCCGAGAAGAAAATCGGCGAATTCGTAATAGGGTTCGGTCACCGGCGTAAGCGGCGTTGCCGGATCGCCGTTCGCGTTGAGTTGATTGGTCATCACGCCCGTGAACCGGAACGCCCCGCGCGGGTTGGGATTCGAATCGGTATTGAGTTCGATGCGCCGCACTTCGCCGCCGAACGTCAGCGTGTGCTTGGTCTTCACCCACGTCAGCGCGTCGGAAAAGCGCAGCGTCTGGTTGCGCACGCGCGAAGGAACCGGGTCGTTGAACCCCGTGAAGCTGCTGAACTGAATTCCCGGCAGGCCGTAATCGATCGGATCGGTTGCGATACCCGTGATGTTACAAGATGGGCTCGGCGGTGGGCAGAGATTCCCGGCGATGTTATTCACGAAGGAATTGGCGCTGAGGGTTTGATTGCGGCTGCGGCTCCAATTCAAATGCGTATTCTCCGTTAATTTGGGAGACCAATTGTGGATCAATCCCAGGTCGACGTTCTGGCTACGCGAGGTTTGCCGCCCGCGGATATCGGGAAACGCCGTTATCGTGTCCTGCCGCGACGAATTGAAGTTATAGCCGATGTTCAGATTGAACTTCGCGTTGATCGTGTGCAGCACGTGAATATTAAAGCTGTCGGTATTGTGAGGCGTCGTCGCCTGCAGCAGAAAATTCTGCGCCGTTTGCCCTGGAACATTCGGCAACGGAAAGTATTGAAGGAGTGCCTGCGACGCCGGATTGATCGACGGAATCTGGCACCCGTTTCCCAGCGGGGTGCGCGGCCCGGCAAGATTGGAGAACGGATTGTACAGAGTTACGCCCAGTCCGCAGAAGTTGCCCGCTGCGCTCGGCCAGTGTCGGCACGGTGGAAAACGTGTTGATACCGCTCTTCTGCGTGTCATGTTGGAAGTTGGCGAAGAAGAAAGTCTTGTTGCTTCCGTCGTAGATGTGCGGAATTTTCAGCGGGCCGCCCATGTTGGCGCCGAACGCTCGTCGTAGTTCGACACTTTGGGGAACTCATTCCCGGTAATCGAATATGGCCGCGCATCGAAAGCCGAATTCGTGTAACGCTCGGAGAAGCTGAAGCGAACGCGGTTCACCGCCTGGCGTCCGAGCCGCCCTCCGCCACCACCTCGGCCACCACCGCCAACGCCTCCTCCGCCGCGAAACAGGCCGCCTTGAGCGAATCGTCCTCCACCCGGGCCGCCTCCCATTACCGCGATACCGCCGCCCGGTCCACCGAAATCCGCCGCCAAAGCCGCTCGCCCTCCTGCGCTGCCAAATCCCACAGGACCGCCTGGCGCACTCGGCGCGAGCGAGTCCGGGTTAAAGCCTCCGGCACCCCCCGGTCCATCGGGGCCGCCGGCGATCATCACCGGACCCGTTGCCGCTAGTCCCTGGCCCGTGGTGCCTTGTAGCAGAAACGAATCCGACGAGGATGCCACCGCAGTTCCCGACTGACAGCTCCGCTGCCGCCTGCACGCCCGCCCCGGCCTGGCCAATGGTTTCTCCCTGCGCGCGCCGCCTGTTGCGTCCGCCTCACCCGTCAAGTCGGTCTGCGCGAAGCCTCCGGCCATCCCCTGACTGATGGCGTTCGCAACGCCTGCAGGTAGCTGGCCGCGCCCGCCAAACCCGCCGCGTCCGCCTTGGCCTCCCTGGCCACTTTGGCCTTGGCCGAAGCGGCCTTGGCCGCCTCCGCCCCCGCCTTGGGGATTTCCTGCGCCTCCAAACTGTCGCCGGCCCTGCCCGGGGGAGTTTCCGCCTGCGCCATTCGACGGGGCCGTCAACTCGGCCAGAGTGGCCACGCGCAGCACGACCGCCAGCGCTTTATTGGCGGAAACGGGAAGCTGCACCTCGCTTGAGGATTTCACGAATCCAAGCTGGCTCGCTTCGACGCGATAGTGCCCGGCCGGCAGACTGGGAAATTCGAATTTCCCGGACTCATCCGTCCAGCTCACCCAGCTCTTATTCGTGTCGGTATTTGTGAGGCGAATTGTCGCCGAGGGAACGGGCGCGCCCTCCGCCGTCTTCACTGTGCCGGAGGTGGTGGAAGCGGAGGTAGCGCTTCCAGTGGAACTCTGAGGAACTGCCGGACGCGGGGGACTGGCCGTGCGATGCTCCGTGGCTCTTGTGCACACAAGCCCGCGCTCAAAGCCATCATCAACAACAACGAGGAGCCACGCGGCGCGCCTTCCTGGGTTCTGGCCGACTTTGTGGCTCCGCGCCATGAGCTGGTGGACCGCGATTCTAGTAGCCGCCCGTGCTGGCGTAAACGGGGTCGTACACCTGGCGGAACGTCACCGGTTCTTTGAATCGCTTGTTCTCCACCTTTGTGGTGACGATCAGTTGCTTGTTGTCGGGGGACAGCTCATACGTGCGCGTGGTCGCGCCGCCATTTCGCATTGACTGCGTTGCTACCAGCTTGTTGTCCTGCCACTGCGCCACGGGCGTCGGGGGACCCGAGTTGGCGTCGTTATTCGAGGAATTCGTCGCCGGTGATTGCGCGCTTCCTTGCTCGGAAGGCGCCAGGTAGAGCGCCAGCACGCGTCCGGATGTATCGGACACCTTCGCGGATGTCGGAGTCTGCTCGATCACCAGCTGGGCCATGCCGCGCATTCCGCCGCCTCGGCGCCCACCGCCTCCGCCCTGTTGATCGCCATCGCCGCCGTTCGGCGGTCCGCCGCCATTCTGCCCACCGTTCTGGCCGCCGTTGCCACCGCCCCAGCCTCCACCGCCCATGCCACCGCCTCCACCCATGCCGCCACCACCGCCGCCATATCCGCCTCGTCGCCCGCCTCCGCCCTGGTCGCCTGAGTCCTGCTGCGCCTGGCGCATTTTCTGCATCGGGTTGTCGCTCAGGTCCGCGTTCAATTTCCAGGTGCCGGCAAGATTTGGTTTGCCGGCAACCTGCGCCGCGGGCCGGGCCGTCGTCGATGGCTGGTCAGATGGCGTAGCTCCGGGCAGCGGACCTGCGCTCTGCGCAGCCGGCCCTCCGGCCGGGAAAAGCAGCAACGGAAGAAATACCGCCGCGCATAGAACTGGACGCTTAAAAGTGAATGCCTTCAAATGATGGATATTTATCGATTCGCTCATCGGATGTTTACCTGCCTTTTCGGAATGTACGAGTCGGTTGGATGCGGCCGTTTCGTACATCTGTTGTTCCCGTTAGGAGGCCGCGGAGTTCCGTAAGTTTTGCGCTGGGGTCGTCCTCGTTAGCGTTTCGCCGCTTCCAGAACCTGGGTGGCCGAATCGATCAGGGCGCGCTCGTTGTCGAGTACCTTCGATACGCGCGCAATTTCGGAATTCGCCTCGTCCCAGTGCTTCTGCTCGATTGCCTCGCGCACGCCGGGAATTGTCTTGGCGTCGTATCCTGAATACACCCCTGGTGCATAAATCATGTGCTTGTACCACGGGCGTCGCGGCAGCCCCTCTGGCGTGGTCAGCGCCTGCTCGCTCGCGGCCAGTTTCTGGTTCAAATCGCTCAGAGTTCCGGCCCGCAGTTCCATGCCTTTGGTTTTGTTCAGCGCGTCCTGGTAACGGCCGGCACTCAGAGCCAGCGCGTCGGTGGCATTATCGAGAGGGGCGAAATTCAAATACGGCGGCACATCCTCTCTCGGCGGAGCCACCTTCGGATGCCGCGGATCGTTCACCGCGCTGAAAAGCCCTTCGTCGATTTCCTTGTTGCGCTCGAGAATCGCGTCGCGTTCATCGGTCGCCAGCTTCTTCAGTTCCTTCGTATACACGCGAATGGTGTCCGCCAGATCGGTGAATTCAAACGGCAGCAAGTCAGCGTCCGCCAGCCGCATTACCACGGTGCCAATCGTCTGCGAAAGCGCGCGGCCATAGACGAAATCCGTGTCCGCGAAGTGTGTGTACCAGTAGAAATCGTCGTACACCGAGTGATAGATCCCGCTATCCACCTCGCCCACGTAGCTGAGATCGAGCGTAGCGATGCCGAGATGGTCGATGAACGCAGTGTAATCGGACCCCGAGCCCAGCGCTTCCACCCGCAGGTCGGGGCGCTGCCGCAATTCCTGGCGGTCTTCGGCGGTCTTGGCCTGCTCGATTTCGCGCAGCCGCAGGCGCTGGGTCACCGGAAGTCCTGTGTCCGGGTCCTGAATATCGCGGGCCACGCCGTTTACGAAATGTTCGAGCGTGTGCGAGCCGTTCATGCTGAGATATCCGCGGCTGTTCCCGTCGCTATTGATGTATGCGACGGCGTGCTGCTGAATTTCCTTGTCGTGCTCCTCGGCCCATTCCGTGGAGCCGAGCAGCATCGGTTCCTCGCCATCCCACGCGCAATAAATGATCGTGCGCTTGGGTTTCCATCCCTGCTTTGACAATTCACCGAGCGCGCGCGCCTCTTCGAGTAGCGTCACTTGCCCGGAAGTCGGATCCTCCGCGCCGTTCACCCATGCGTCGTGGTGGTTCCCGCGGATCACCCAGGCGTCCGGCTGCTCGGAACCTGGGATTTTCGCGATGATGTCGTAGACCGGCTTGATGTCCCAGTTGAAGCTCACCTTCAAGATGAACTTTCGCCGCGCCCGGCCCCACATGGTAGGGAATCGCCAGCCCGCCGCGCCATTCCTTGGGAGCCATCGGGCCCGGTCAGCGCGGCCAGCAGCGGCTGCGCATCGCCGTAGGAGATCGGCAGCACCGGGATTTTGGTGATGCTCGGCGCGTCCTTCACGGCCAGCCGTTTCGCATCGGCAGTGGCACCGATTCCGGGAGTAAGCGGATCGCCCGGGCTGCTCGACGGAAAATCCATCACGCTGCCGCGCTGTACTCCATCCGCCGGGCGCATGGGCCCTTTTGGGAACACATTGTCGACGAAGTAGCCGTCATCCTGCGGATCGGAGTAAATCAGGCAGCCAATGGCGCCGTGCTCGGCGGCAACCTTCGGCTTGATCCCGCGCCAGGAATTGCCGTACTTGGCGATGACGATGGCTCCCTTCACCGAAACGCCGAGGCGATCGAGGTCTTCGTAGTCCTTCGGCAGGCCGTAATTCACGAACACCAGCGGAGCGGTCACATCGCCATCGATCGAATAGGCGTTGTAAGAAGGAAGCTGTTCGTTCTGCTGGCTCGATGTCGGGTCCACGGAAACCGGCGGCTCCTGCAGCTTCGCGGTGAACTTCGTGGGCTCCACCATTTCCAGCGCGCGCTCTTTCGGCGTGGGAAACAGCACCTGGAACGTTTCGACGTGCGCGTCCCAGCCCCACTCCTTGAATTTCGCGAGGATCCAATCCGCGTTGTCCTTGTCATAAGGCGAGCCGACGTGGTGGGGCCGCGCGGTCAGCCGTTGCATGAAGTCGTGCTGGTTCTGTGCGCTGGGAATCGCGCGAAACTTGGCTTCCCAGTCGCGCTCCGCGGCGGAGCTCTGCGAAGCGAACCCTTGCAAAGGTTCCTCGTCGCCACGAGCCGACAGCAAAAGGATGAGAATCGGCAGGATGCCGATAAGAGCGGCACGGCGCATTCGTTACCTCGCTTCCACATTGCGCGGCCGGAGAAGCCGCGCAGAAAGGCCAGTAGAGCCAGAACGAAAGGTTACCAGTAAAGAAACCGGGCCGCCAAATCATTGTGCGCAAGGGCGGGGAAGCCTACAACTTTTGCGTGTCCTCCTGTATCATTCCGCTTGTCCTTATCCAGTCTGTTTCTTGGCTGCGCCTGCTTCTCCCTGCTGGATCAAGCGAAAGGGGAACAACGGTATGGCACACTCTGCCACCCCCATGCGGCTCGCTGTTCTAGGGGCCGGGAAAATGGGCGGAATATTGATCGAGGCCTTCGTGAAGCAGGGACTGGTGTCGCCGCAGAACATCTCCGCGACCGTGGGCCATGCCGGGCAGGAGCGAAAGAATCTGTCGCGGGTGCCAATCTCTTCGGGTACGGACAATCGCGCGGCTGCGCGCGCCGCGGACGTAATTATTCTTGGCGTGAAGCCTCAAACGATCGGGCAGGTGGTCGACGAGATAGCGCCCGAACTTGACGAGACAAAGCTCGTGATATCGGTAGCCGCTTCGGTCCCCACCGATTACATCGAGCGCCGGATCTCCGCGAATGTACCGGTGGTCCGCGCGATGCCCAATACTCCGTCCATGGTGGGCGAGGGAATCACGGCTATTGCGAAGGGTAAGTTCGCCATGCAGAAGCATATCGACACCACGCAAAGGCTTTTCGATGCGGTCGGGAAAACGGTAGTCGTCGACGAGAAGCACATGGACGCGATCACCGGCCTCTCTGCCAGCGGACCCGCGTTTATCTACATCATCCTCGAATCGCTCGCGGAGGGCGGCGTGAAGGTCGGCTTGCCTCGCGACCTCGCCACGCTGCTCGCGTCGCAGATGACCCTGGGCGCCGCCAAAATGGTGATCGAAACCGGCGATCATCCCGCGCTGCTGAAGGACACGGTAACCACGCCCGCGGGCTGCACGATCGATGGCATCCTCGAACTCGAAGAAGGCGGCCTTCGCGTCACTCTGATCAAAGCCGTAGTAAAGGCCGCGCAGCGCGCCAAGGAATTATTGCTGACCGACGAAAGCCGCTAGTCCGCGTATTCATGGCGCGTCTTCGACTTTTTGTTGTCATGCCGAACGGAGTGAGGGGTCTGCTTTTTCTTTGGGTCACTCAAACAGAACGCGCCATCCCAGGCCCACGATTTCCCGGGCGCGCAAGGATTCCGTCGAAGACTCCCCGGTATGAATCGACATCATCTTCGAAAACAATCCAGGCTGCGTTTCAAACAGCCGCAGGGTTTTTGACCGGATCAACGTACTTCGCTCCATCAGCAGTAAAAGACGCGTCATGCGAATGGCCAGCGTGGTAATTTTCCGGTGCGCGTTGTCGTAAGCTGGCAAATTGTTCGCTGCAAGCGCTTCGCTCAGGCAAACACCTTCCTGAAACGCGAGACTCAATCCCTGGCCCGCGATTCCATCGATCGCGCAGGAGGCGTCTCCCACCAGCGCGACGTTCCCGCGTGTGGCCGCGCGCGCTCGTCCGAGAGCCGTGATCGCACCGCCTTCGGCTCCCTCCGCCGCCACGCCGCGCAGCCGCCGTGCCACCCTCGGAAACATTTCGAGCGCCGGCTCGATACGCAGGTGCGGATCGCTCGACAAAAGCACAATGCAAACTTCGTTCGCGCCGGTGGGCGTAATGAACATCTGGCAGCGCTTGCCCCAGTGGACTTCCACGGCGTCGGTCCACGGCGACACGCGATAGTGCCGGCGGAATCCGAACCGCGTACGCCTGTAGCGCCGCGGCCCCAGTCCCGACCACTGGCGCACAATGGAATTCTGTCCATCGGCTCCTACAATCCATTTGCACGGGAAGAACGCCCCGTCAGTAGTGACGCCGCCACAGCTCAAATCCGAAACGCGGGCGCCCCACCGGAACGCGACGCCCAGTTCGAGCGCACGGTCCATCAGAAGCCGGTGAAGAGTGGTGCGGCGCGCACCGAACGCATGTCCGTTCGGAATCCGGGCGGTCGCAGAGGAGCTTTCGTCGCAGAAGCGGATGCCGCAAAAAGGGAAGGCGTTGCTGGAATCGAGCTCGATTCCAATCTTGCGGAGCGCGATAACAGCCTGGGGAAGCAGCCCCTCGCCGCACGGCTTATCGATCGGTGGTTTGCGCGAATCGAGGATGGTAACGCGAAGTCCCTTGAGCGACGCGGCAATAGCGGTGGCGATTCCCGCCGGCCCCGCTCCGACGATCACCACATCCGATGTCATGTTTCCGTGCCCTCACGGCGTCACCACCGGAGAAGAACAAGCTCGGAGCAGAAACCAGGACCCATCGCGGCCAGAATGCTCAGCGACCCAGGCTCCGGACGGCGGTGCGAGTAAACGTCCTCTAAAACCAGCAGGACGGACGTGGAAGACAGATTCCCCACCTTGCGCAGGCACTCCCACGACGCCGCAAGATCCTTTTCGGTGATCCCGAGCGCTGTCGCCGTCGCTTCCAGCACCTTCGGACCGCCCGTGTGCATCACCCAGCTCTTGATGTCGCCGCGGGTGTAACCCTGCTCCGCGAGAAACGTGTCCACATCCCCCCCAAGGTGACGCAGCACCGTATCGGGAACTTCCGGCGACAATACGATGCGGAAGCCCTTTTCGGAGATGTCCCATCCCATCGTTCTCTCGGAGTTGGGATACAGAATGGATTTGGTGGCGAGAATTTCCGGGCCGTCGGATTCCACTTCCGACCCCACCACGATCGTCGCCGCCGCTCCGTCGCCGAACAGCATCGCCGAGATCACATGGGCCATCGACAGATCGTCGCGCTGTAGCGTGAGCGAACACAGCTCGATCGATAGCAGCGCGGCAGCCTGATCCGGAAAACCTCGCACGTAATCGGCGGCGCGCGCGATTCCCGCCGCTCCCGCGACGCAGCCCAGCCCGAATATCGGAATGCGCTTGATGTTGGGCGAAAGACCCATGCGGTTGGCGAGGCGCGCGTCGAGGGAAGGCGCCGCGATCCCGGTCACCGACGTTACGAAAATCGCGCTCAACTCGCGCGGCTGCAAGCCCGCCTTCGTGAGCGCATGGCACAGTGCTTTTTCGCCGAGTTCGAGGCCCGCTTCGATCCAGACGTCGTTCGCTTGTCCCCAGGTCGCCATCTCATTTTCGTAGAAATCCAGCGGACGAACCAGGTAGCGCCCGCCCACCTTCATGCTCTCGTCCAGCCGGTCGAGTATTCCCGGGCTCGGCAGGCGCCCGCGCCAGTAATTTTTAAGCGCTTCCACCACAAGCCCCTGGTCGTAATAATGTTTCGGAAAAGCGCTCGCGACGCTGGCAATCCTCATGAAGGCTCCTTAAGTTGGGCTGCAGGGAACATGGCAAGGTATGGTGACCTGGCCGGGTCTTCCATGGCGCTGTTCAAGACGTTAAAAAGGTCGTTCAATCCCAATCTCTTCCGCTTCCAGAAAACGGCCGTGCCGCGCATGGCCGGGCATACAATACGGCAGTTTGCCGCAAGTTTCTAGCTGATCTCGTTATCGAGCTTCATAACTTTCGCTTCCAATGATGCCGCCGCTTTCGGGATGGTGCCCGTACCCGGTCCGTTCAGACGCTGAAAGCCCTCTGTAAATATATGCGGCGCAGATGGCGGAAAAAACGAGGAGCAGACTTCCGGTTCGCCATGCAAGCAGGCAGATCTTTCCTACCCCAAAAAGGGCCGAATAGATCATCGCACAGCCTGCGGCCCAATTACAGAGGTTGCGTGCAAGGTTCCGCTCCGGGGGGATGTCCGTCACGGCTTGGGCGACCGGTTTCCACCCGGACGCATCCGGCCGAACCCGGCGATAAAAGTTGACGAGTGTCTCGCGCGGCTCTGCCGGAGTGAGGATTGTCACGACGATCCAGGCCGCAGTCGTAAGTGCCGTCGTCAGCAAAGCTTGTTTCGCGAAGACCGACGGTTCGGAGCCATGAAACGGAGTCGTCCAGCGAATCGCAATCGTCGCTATCAGCGCAGTGGTCATAGCCGCAATTTCGCTCCAGGCATTGATCCGCCACCAGTACCAGCGAAGAAGATACACGCTTCCGGTTCCCGCGCCCACTTCGAGCAGCGCCTCCCAGCCTGCGCGAATCGTCACCAGCTCCCAGGAAACCCACGCACCCAGGACCACAAGCAGAATCGTCACCCATCGCGATACGCCGACGTAATGCCGTTCCGACGCATCCCGGCGCACGAAGCGGCGGTAGAAGTCCGAAACAAGATAAGAGCTGCCCCAGTTGAGGTGCGTGGCGATTGTGGACATGAAAGCCGCCAGAAATCCCGCCACCAGCAGGCCGCGCGCCGCGCGTGGCAAATGATCCACCGCCAGCCGCACGTATCCCGATTCCGGTTGCGCGAGATTCGGGTAGAGCACCGCCACGGCGAGGGCCGCCAGTATCCACGGCCAGGAACGCAGCGCGTAATGCGCGAAGTTGAACCACAAAACCGAGAGCAATCCGTCGCGCTCGCTGCGGGCGCTTAGGATCCGCTGCGCCACGTATCCGCCGCCACCCGGCTCCGCGCCGGGATACCAGAACGCCCACCATTGCACGCCGAGGTAGACGCAGAATGTGATCACAGGGATGGTCCACAGCGCTTCGCTCGCGAAGCCGCGCGAAAAGTCGGGAAAAAACGAAGTGATGCTGGCCGCGCCGGGTCCCGCTTCGCTCTGCATCGCCCCGAGCCTCGTGATCATTTGCCTCATTCCGCCTGCGGCGCCTACCCCATACCAGGCGACCCCAATCACCACCCCCATTTTCAGAACGAACTGAAAAAGGTCCGTCCAGAGCACTCCCCACAGACCGCCCAGGGACACGTAGATTCCGGTGAAGGGAATCAGCAGCGAAGACGCAAAGCGCCAGCGCCGTGCGTTCATTTACGCCCAGCACCACGCCCACGATTGTCGTCATAGCCTTGGTAACCCAGCCCAGAATCACGCAATTCACCAGCAGCCCCAGGTAAATCGCGCGAAATCCGCGCAGAAATGCCGCCGGTTTTCCCGCATAGCGCAACTCTGCGAATTCCACGTCGGTCAGGAGCCCCGCGCGAACCCACAATCGCGCGAACAGAAATACCGTCATCATCCCGGCGGGCAGCATGCTCCACCAGATCCAGTTGCCCGCGATTCCGTTGCGGTAGACGAGGCCCGTCACCACCAGCGGCGTGTCGGCCGCAAACGTCGTCGCCACCATCGAAGTGCCGATCAGCCACCAGGCCGCGCGGCGCCCGGAAACGAAATAGTCCGCCGTGCTCCTGCTCGATTGCCGCCGAAAATACAGCCCCTGAATCAGCGTCAGCAGCAGGTACGCAGCAATAACAACCCAATCCGCAATGGAGAGTCTCATGTCCGCGTGAACCGCGGCTTAGTCTCATAGAGGACACGCTCAGAGTCAAAGGGAATAGTGGCTGGGAATATTAGTGACACTGATTGATGGAGGGGAAAACCCCGGGTCTGTGGGGGGACAGACCCGGGTTGGGGGGCTGAGAGGGGAACTGGGCCAACAAACTTTTGACTGCTACCGCGATCTCGAGCGCGCCGCCTTTAGTAATTCAGACTGCGCAGCGCCTGGGTCGCCCGGAACACCGCCTGGAGCGCCAGCACCATCAGCGTGTCGCGGACTATGAGTAACTTTCGCCGCATCGGGATTTCCTCGCAGTTCGCGGGGAAGGGCATTTCAGCGGCTGCGGCATCTCGAAACGGCCGCCCAGGATTGCTTGCCAGCGCGCTCATGCCGCCCTCTAGTTCAAGACGTATACGGGCAAATCGTGCTCGACCGCCGCCACCATGGATTTGAAGATATCGATGTCCCAGCTGTCGGATACGCGCAGCCGGAGCGATTTATCGGTTTCCGAAAGCAGACGCCCGCGCAGGGGCACGCGAAGGTTTCCCGTCACCACTCGAAGGATTACCGGTTGCCCCATCCACACTGCATAACCACCTTCCATTGTGTTGTCCCTTTCGGAAGCGCCAGTTTCGAACCAGTTTCGAACAAGGCGATTGTGCGGGACGCCCTCGAATGGGCCAATGGTACAGGGGGCTATTCCGGCTGGTGCCAAAGTACTAGTCGGAAATGGGGCTGGCGGAGGATGTCGCGGCTCTGGGCTTTTCTGCTATCGTTAAATTGAGAGATGCACCGGCAATAGTCAGACCGAATTAGCTCGAAGAGGAACTCCGCCCCATGGTTGAAACCCTACGCCACATCCTTGCGCAGCTGTACGATGTCCGAGGCCTCATCGAATGGGGCGGCACGGCTCTCGTCTGCCTGATCGTATTTGTCGAGACCGGCATGTTCGTCGGATTCTTTCTTCCGGGCGATTCCTTGCTGGTCACAGCGGGCGTGTTCGCCGGAGCCGGCCAGATGAAGCTGGCTTCGCTGCTCATTCTGGTGACTCTGTGCGCCATTGCCGGCGACCAGTTGGGATATTTTATCGGATGGCGCGCCGGCAAGACCCTCTACGAGCGCCCCGACTCGCGCTTCTTCAAGAAACGCCATCTTCAGGCCGCCCACGAGTTCTACGAAAAAAATGGCGGCAAGACAATCATCATGGCCCGCTTTGTCCCCATTATTCGTACCTTCTGCCCGCCCGTCGCGGGGGCCGCGAAGATGAGTTACACGCGCTACCTTCTCTACGACATCGTTGGCGGATTCGCCTGGGTCTGGGGCATGACGCTGCTCGGCTACACGCTTGGCCGCACCGTCCCCAACATCGATAAGCGCATTCACTACGTGATCGCAGTCGTAATCGTGGTCTCGCTAATGCCTGCCGCCTACCACGCGTGGAAGTCGCGCGAACGAAGCGCTTCCATTCCCTTGAAGGGCGCCCCGGCCGAAGAAGAATAGCCTCGAATCGCCTCTCCCCAGGGCTGTGCCGTGATGCCGACGGGTCCTCCGCTTCCTCCGGAATGGTTGGCAGGCCATCCCTTTCGCCTGCTATAGTTTTCTCTTTATCTGCCGCGGTTCGTTTCGTGTCTTGCAGGTTGGGATAAAGATGGAACTCGATTTCGCTGCCTGGATTGGCCTCGCCCTGCGCTGGTTCCATGTAATGGTTGGCATCATGTGGATTGGCGCGTCGATTTATTTCGTCTGGCTCGACCTTTCCCTGCGTCCTCCTGCGCGCAAAGAGGACCAGCAGGCAGGCGTGGGCGGGGAACTCTGGGCCGTTCACGGCGGCGGGTTCTACCACAACAAAAAATACATGGTGGCGCCCGCGGAACTCCCCGCGGACCTGCACTGGTTCAAGTGGGAAGCCTACCTCACCTTCCTCAGCGGCTTCTTGCTGCTCTGCGTTGTCTACTATCTGAACCCCAAGCTCTACCTGATCGATGAGACGAAGCTGCACCTCACTCCCGCGCACGCGATTCTGATCGGCCTGGGCTTCATCGCCGGCGGCTGGATCGTTTACGACGCGCTTTGCAGGTCTCCGCTGGGCCGCGACAGCCGCGTGCTGGGCGTCGCCTGGGGTGGTGTGCTGGTGGGGTCAGCCTATGTGCTTTGCCGCATTTTCACTGGACGCGGCGCCTTCATCCATGTGGGCGCGATGATCGGCACGGCGATGGCCGCCAACGTTTTTGCCGTCATCATCCCGAATCAGAAGAAGACCGTCGCCGCGCTGCTCAAGGGCGAGAAGCCCGATCCCCGCCTGGGGCAGAAGGCCAAGCAGCGCTCCATGCACAACAATTACATGACGCTGCCCGTGCTGCTCATCATGATCAGCAACCATTACCCGATGCTCTACAGCGTCCCGTACAACTGGCTGATCCTTTCAGGCCTCTGCGCCGCATCGTGGCCCATCCGCGAGTTCTTCAACCTCAAGGACCAAGGCAAGGTGAATTACGGCTACGCTAGCGGCGGGCGTCGCGGGATATATCTTCGTGATGATCGCCGCCTCGCGCTCCTTTTCCCCCGCGCCCGTTGCGGCAAAAACTGTGTCCCCCATCGAAGTCCGGCGCCTCGTGCGCACTCACTGCAGCCCCTGCCACAGCGACCAGCCCGTGCACGCCGGCATTCCTCGCGCGCCCCTGGGCATCATGTTCGACACCATGGACGAAATTAAGCTGCACGCCGCCCAGATCGAAGAGCAAGCCGTAAAGTCCAATAACATGCCCCTAGGCAACGAAACGGGCATGACTCCCGAGGAGCGCACGAGGCTCGGTCAAGGCCTCGCGGCGCTCACCGCGTCCCTCCCGCCTAAACAAACAGCGAAATCCGAGCCGTGACCCGTGCTCCCCACCGACCGGCCCGCCAGTGTTATCGCGAGCTGACGATCTCTCGACCCGCGTCAGTCAAGAAGAGCGATATGCCGTTTGTGCACTAGCGAGCGACCGAATTCCCCTTTTGGGCCCGTGGTACAATGAAAACGTGAATGTGATCGTCAAGAACAGGGATATCCTCGGAGGAACTCCTGTCTTTCGCGGGACGCGAGTGCCGATCCAGACTCTATTCGACTACCTGGAAGGCGGCGAAACACTCGATGATTTCCTGCAAGGATTCCCTACCGTGACGCGCGAATCGGCGGTGGCCGCTCTCGAAGAAGCGAAGGGACTTCTGCTCGCCCGTTCCTAGATGCGCATTCTGATCGACGAATGTATCGATGAGCGATTCCGGAACTATTTGCCCGGCCATGATTGCCAAACGGCGCGTTACGCTGGACTGGCGGGACTGAAAAACGGCGAGCTTCTTACGGCGGCAGAAACCGCCCGATTTGACGTTTTCCTCACAGTAGATCAAGGCATCGAATACCAGCAAAATTTAACCGGGCGAAATATCGCAATCATCATCTTCCGTACGAAATCGAACCGTTTAAGAAATCTTTTGCCGCACGCGCCCACTTGCCTTGCGCAACTCGAATCAATTCAACCGGGCCAGATCGTGAAAATCGAAGATGCTGGTTTACGATATTGAGAATCGTGCTGTTCACGCAGAGCATGGAGAACCCTGCGTTCAAGTTCCCTCCCGAGTGCTAAATCGGGAGTCGAGATCGGGAGTCGAGATTTCTCGCCCTCGGAGCCAGCAACGACTACAAAGTCTCGAATGGCGGTTTGTCGTAACCGTAAAGATCCGTCTCATCGCTAATTTTTACTGGCTCGAAATACTTGACAAGAAACTCTCGGTCCGTCGTTTGTTCATATTTGCCTTGCTCATTGACAAGCCACACTACGTCGAGACCGTCCTGCTGACTATAGTAGCCGATACGGAAAATGCGGCCGATATCTGCTTTCCATCCAGGTGTGTTGGCATCGCTTTGAATAAGACGAAAAATTGAGCGCGGAGGGACAATCTTGGGCACTTCAGTTGTTAAGGTTTTCGGTTCTCCGTTTGCGGGCTGCTTTCGCCGGAGCATTATCTCGTAAGTCGCTGTTACTTGAGGAAAAGGCCTTCGCGAACTTGGTCGCGGCCGACGAAGGTTTTTGACGAGCGGAATTTCGCGAATAATTCCAGAATTTCCCGGTTCTGAAACACGCGCGCATGCACCGCCAGCGTCGGAGCGGCCACCAGCTCCACGGTCTGCGTGTCGATGATGCGATACCGGTGGAAGCGCTCCGGCGCGCGGCTGTGGAAGAGCGCCAGCACCGCGCCTCCCGGATGCAGAATGCCGAATAGCCGGTCCATGATTCGCGAGCTTACCGCTGGATCGAAGTAGTCGAACAGATCCCACCCCAGCACCCCGTGAAAGCTATCCCCGGGATACTGCAACGCGTTTTCCAGAAATTTATCGGCCAGCACGGAAGCCGTGAGACGCGCGCTGTAGCCCTCCGAAGTCAAAGGCGCCGCTCGCAGCCTTTCCTCTTCCGCGGACACAAACTCTTTCCACGTGCCGAGCAGATCGTCAGTCGAAATGCGATAGCCCTTTTCCAGGAAAAAGTTGACGGTAGCCTGCCACACCGGCCCCAGATCCAGTACGCGCGCGTGCGGCACGTCGCTCATGAGCCACAGGAATTCTTTTAGTCCATTCGATGTGCGGACTTTCAGATTGGTGTTCGCCGAAGCGGAAGCAGGGCCGGGCTTGGAGGTGGGCGCGATTGCGGGTGCTGCGGCGCCAGGACGCGTCTTGGCCATCCAGTTCATCGTTTGCTCGACTCGCTTTCGGAGCTGGCCGCCGCGGCTTTGTACACCGCAGCAGGAGGAGCGGGCCTCTCGGCCGTCGCAGGTCCCTTGGATTCGCCGGCTCGCGTCATCTCTACTTTTCCGCGAAGCGTCGCTCCGTCGTCAATGCCAATGCGGGGCGTCAGCACGCTGCCTTGGACTTTGCTCGACGATCCCAACCGCACGCTTTCCCGGGCCTTCAGGTTTCCCTGTACCGCGCCTTCGATGATAATTTCCCGTGCTTCGATATCCGCTTGTACCCGGCCGTTGGGGCCGATAGTCACCAGGGAGTCCGGCAGGGCGATTTTGCCCTGGGCCTCACCGTCGATGTACAAATCGGAACTTCCGGACAATTCTCCACGAATCTTCAATCCCGAGGCAATCGAAGATGGACCGGAAGTGTCGTGCGTGACAACATTTTTTGTCACCGGCGCAGGAAAAGCCGGTGCCGCGGGCGCGGCAGGAGGCTTCGCGGGTGCCGGAACGGGCACTGCAGCCACCGGCGCGGGTGCCAGCTGCGGCTTCACCGGGACAGGAGTTACGGGTTGCTCGGGAGCTTTGGAAGCCGGTTGCGGAGACGGCTTCACTTCGTTCTGTTTACGCCACATGGGATTCTCCCCCTCAGTTTTTGGGGACTTCCTGTGCCGGGGGGCAGGGGTCCTCAAGCCGTGAAAACTACAGCGTTAGCGAAAAACGAGTGTAACCCCGCAGGCCCCGGTTGTGCGAGCAAAATGCTCACGGAGCGCCTGAAAGTGTCGAATAAGCCGGGCTCGGAGGTCTGCACCGAGTTGTGGCGCAGTTCCCACATCGCCAGGGGCATCCCCACGAGTTCGTGGACGAAGATCTTGATACCCCCGCGCGTCTGCCACCATTGTTCGGGGTCGTATTCGGAATCGCGCGCGGCCACCACGCGGAGAATCGTGCCGGCCGGGAAGACGCGTTCGCAGATATAGCGCGACCGCCGCGTGTGGTAATCCGAAGTCACCAGGATCACACGCCTCCATCCCCGCGCGGCAAGCAGCTGGCTGATCGCCACGGCCTCTTCGCGGGTATCGGCCGCATGCTGCGCCAGTTTAACGATCGCCCCGGCGGGAACGCCGCGGTCCGCGAGGTCGTGCTGCTCGAGTTCCGCGATGCTCGCGTAGGGACGCAGATATCGTCCGCTGGCAACCACGTGCGGCGCCAGCCCGGATTTGAAAAGCTCCGCCGCGCGGGCCGCGCGGTCTCCATTGTAGTTGTCGTCCCCCAGCATCACGATCACATCGGAATTCTCGGGCGATTCGTCCACCACCCAGAAGCTCCCCGCCAGCCGAAGCAGGGGATGCCGTGCGAAGTACACTCCTACCAGCAGCGCGATTAAAAAAAGCAGGAACAACAGACGAAAGAAAATGCCGCCTCGCTGGGAATCGCGGCGTGGGCTGCGGCTGTTTGGGATCGTGGTCACTTCCCGCTGTCCAGCTGGCGCAATCGCTCAGCAGCCTTTTCCGGCAGCGTACCGTTAAAATACACTTCCTTGAGGTCGTAGGATTTTTTCTGCTGCTCGAGGATCGGCAGTATTTCGAAATGCCAGTGGTAGTCACCGTCGATGGTCCGCCAGTATTCGCTGAGTTCGCCCTTGGTCTGCAGCGTATTGGGAGCGGTGTGCAGCACCAGATGATAGCTGCCGCTCACCTGTAACAGGCGCCGGAGCGTGCGGCCCAGCAGGCTCGCGAGATGGCGACGATTCTCGCCCGGGTGAGGCGCTTCAAACTGGTGGTTGTGCGTGCGGGGCATGATCCAGATCTCGTAAGGTACCCGTCCGGCGTACGGGCAGAAAGCGTAATAATCGCCGACGCTGTCGACAATGCGCTTCTCCTGGCGGATTTCCTGCCGTAGGATGTCGCAAAAGACGCAGCGCTCGCGCTCGCGGAACCACTCCCGCCCCGAGCGGAGTTCATAGAGGATGCGCCGCGGAACGAACGTGGTGGCCGTCAACTGCGAATGCGCGTGCGTCCATTCCTCTCCGGACTGCGCCCCCTGATTCTTGTATACCGTCACGTATTTGAAGCGCCCGTCGCGCTTCAGGTCGGCGATCCGCAGGGCGTAGGCCTCCAGCACGCACTCGATTTCCTCATCGCTGAGAGACGGAAGCGAGCGTGTGTGGTCGGGCGTCTCGACGATGATCTCGTGCGCGCCGATCGGCGCCATGCGGTCGTAGATTCCCTCGGCTGTCCGCGCCGTCTCTCCTTCCACATGATAAAGCGGGCGGAAATGGGGGTAAGCCCGAACCTGCCAGGCGCCTTGGCGCGGCAGATCCAGAAGGGATCGCGACTCGATGCGGTTGCCGGGGCAAAGCGGGCACGCATCGGCCCGCGGCTTCTGGCGTTCCGGGTGCCCGACGACCACCCAGCTTCGCGTGATCGGATCTTTACGAAGCTCCATTGTTCTCCAGGGAAAAATTCAAGCACGTCATCTTATACCGGAGATTTCAGGCGTGCAAAACTTGTGGCGATTTTCGTGCGGCAAAGTTACGCGAGCGACGGAAGGGAAAGGTCCCGCCGGTGGACCGGCATGCGCACGGTGATTTTCGTCCCCGCTCGATCCGACTGTATCTCTAAAGAGCCTTTGAACTCCATCACTCGCTCTTTCATCCCAGCCAGGCCCACACCCACGCGGGTGCCGTTGCTTTTGAAATTGGAAAGCGTTTCGGGCGGGATGCCCTTCCCGTGGTCGCTGACGATCATTGTCACTTCCTGCGCTTGCATCGCGATGGAGACTTCCGCCCTAGCGCTGTTCGAGTGCCGGTGAATGTTGGTGAGCGCTTCCTGCAGGATCCGGAATAGGGCCAGCTCCAGATCTTTCGGCAGATGTTCGATCCCCGGGGAGACGCTCGCCGTCACGGGGACTCCTGTTCGTTTCGTGAAGCCTTCCATGAACCACTCGGCAGCCGACCTGAAGCCGAGTTCATCGAGCATCGGCGGGTGCAGCAGGTAGGAAATCGTGCGTGTTTGCGCCGCAGCCTCTTGTATCAGCGTGGCGAGATCGTCGAACTTCGGATTCCCGGTATTCTGCGAGGCCAGCGATTCCGCCATCATCTTCGCGGCGACCATCGTCTGCCCGAGCCCGTCGTGCAGCTCGCGCGCGAAACGCCGGGCCTCGGCATCGCGCACCCGCAGCAGATGGACGCTCAGCTGTCTCAATTGATTTTCGGCGGACTCCCGCTCGCGGAGTTCGCGCTGGAGCATCCGGTTGTGAATCAGAAACATTACCGCGGACAGAGTAAACGAAACAGCGAGAATGCCCACGATGCTGGCGAAAATAAGCTTAGTAACGTGGCTCCGCTGCGCCAGGAGTTCGTCTTCGTTGTCGCGCATCTCCTGCTCGATCGCCGCGGTCTCGATGGCCGCCGCTCCCACCTGGGTGGTTAGCTGCATTTGTTTGACGGAGTCGCTTTCATTGCGCTGCACCAACTCCACCGATCGAAGCGAAGCAGCCAGCCGGCGGTCGGCGACTTCCTGCAAACGGTCGCACAAATGGGCCGCACCCGGATTATCGCTCGTCAGCGAGCGTACCCGGGCTATCGCCAGCGGCACTTTCTGCGTGGCATCCGTGAACGCTTGCAAGGAGGCAGGACTTGGCGAATCGATGTAATGAATGCGGCTCGTTCCGGCTGCGGCGAGCGCGGACTCAACGTCCCCCAGCGCTACTTCCACCGAGTAGGTATGGTGCACCCAGCCTTCCGATAAGTAGAGCCGGACCATTGCGACGGAAGCGCCCAGGCCGCTGAGCGCGAGAAGCAGGAGAGCAATGAAGAGCGTGAGCTTTGCCCGGTCGCGCGAGGACATTTCCTCACTCTTCGCACCGGGGATGCGAGCACTCACTGCGGAATTCTCAACCAAGAGTCCACCCAAGCCGCGCGACCCGGGAGCCTAAAAGCTGCGACGGGGTTTGGCGACGCGAGCCGTAGATTAGCACAAAAAAATTGGCCGCAAGCGCGGGGAAAACCACGCATGTTTTGTACGAAGCATTCCGTATCAATTGACGGTCGCGCCGAAGACCGCGGTTTCCAAGTGGCCCGCGCGCTTGATCTGCACGAAGATGCGGTAGAAGCCTGGCTTGGGAAAACCGTAAGGGAACGAGATCGTTGGATCCACTGTGGAGGACATCCCCGGCATGTTCATTGCGGGCATCGAAGGCCTGCCCTCCGTCTGGGCCGCCGGTGCCGAACCGGGCATTTGCATTTGCGCCAGATCGAGCGCAGCCATGGCTACCGAGCCCGCGGGGTGTACGTGCGCGAAAACGGAAGCGTCGGAACGAATGATTTCGGCGTGTGCTGCCATGCCCATATACGGATCGAGATCGTTTGCGGGTTTTCCGTCCTGATCCTGCACTAAGAACTGAAACGAAAGCGGGACATTGGCTTTCAGCGGGCCCGGATCGCGCTGCCAGATCATCCTTCCGCCGTCGGGAAACGAGTAGATGGTGGAGTCTTTCGCGTCCTTCTGCGACAGCTGCTCATCCTGCGAGATCGGGGTGGTTACGATGCCGCTATCGTCGCCGGAGAGCGCCTTGGCCGAGTAAGCGGGAACGTCCAATTGCCCGACCATGGTGATGGGGAAACCGTTGCTGAGTACGACGTCGGCGAACAGCTCGTAGTGGCCTGGGGGAATCGGGGGCAGATCGTGGACAAAAGCTCCATGGCCGGCGGGCGAGGGATGCAGGTGCCAGAAGCTGTCCATCTCGGGCATTCGCAGCATGAAGAAGTGCATCAGGTGGCCATGGTCAAGAATGAGGTTGTCGAAATTGATGGCGTCAGCGGGGCGGCGCGGATTGCCCATGGGAAGGTGGGCCGCATTTTCGCGGAGGGTGAGCCGCCCATCCGGCTGGAGCGTCGCGTCCAACTGCGGTGGTGAATAGATGCGGCGCGCGAACTCGGTGGCATCGGACTTCCACCATTCCCCTCCGATGAAAAGAACAGAACCTACTACCAGCGCTGCGATCACCGTTGCGACGCGCCCGGTCCGGACCTTTGAGGCAGGGGCCGCGGTGCCCGGGTCGACATCCCCTTCGCGAACCGCGGCAGCCGATATCGAAACCAGGGCGGAGGCGAGCAGGATCATCAGCCCGAATAACAAACCTCCCAGGGGTTTTTGCATCGGCAGCGTGCGCTGCGCGACTGCGGGGACGGGAACCGACAGCTTACCCTTGCCCTTCGCTCCGTCCACATCCACGCGAACCTGGAGCGATCCCAACTCCATCAGCCAGAGGCTGCCGGTGAAAAATTGCGGGTCGGTCTTCGACCTCTCGGCGACGTCCGGGGTGGGCGCGTATTGCGAGCCGGGGCCGGTGAGCTGCATCGGGGCAATCCTGATTTCGCGCACGTCGTTCGAAACGCTGCGAATCTCGATCTGCGCGATTCCCGGGATCACCTGCGGCACGCGCACGGTGACGAACAACCGGTAGGGCCCCGCGTTGGCGTCGAGGAACACATCAGGGCTCCCCACATGTGCGCTCGCCGGAAGGCAGAAGATCAGGACAAAAAAGGCGATGTGCAGAGCTTCATAAGAGTGTCGAGTGAGCGCAGTGCCGGTTGTTTCTTTTCTGTGAGTTACATGTGTTTCCGTTCGTCCATGTGTGTCGAGTGGGAAAGGCGAGGAAACACAGGATGTGGAGGAGGCAAAGGACGCAGAGGAAGCATAGGAGTCGGAGGACGGAGCAAAATACTTTGCCTTGCCTCGCCCCGTGCGTACGACGGCATTCCCCGTGTTGGAATCCAGCCTCAAAGCGACTCCTCTGACATCCAACTCTACTTTGCAGAGGTGAAAAGCGAATTGCAAACGGTTGTTGTCGTGGCAGGGAGCCGAACTCCCGAGTGGGAAACGACATGTTCGCTGCGCAGAAAATCGGGGAAGTCCCGGCAGAAATGGGGCATGATTGCGGGTCATGACTCCGTTGAAATGGATGCTCAGGCCCCTGGTCCCGATTTTCCTGGGCGAAATTCTGGATGCGCGGAAAGCGCTCTCGCGCGTGTCCGATCGTCCGTGGACGGATGCTTTTTCGGCGGCCAATCGGTTGGCTTGGGAGCAATTGCGACTGGCGATCCTGCCGCAGAAATTGCTGCCTCTGTCGTTCGCCACCTTCCACATTCAAGGGGCGACCGTCACCGGCCTGTATGCCGTTTACCAGGTAGTGGAACATTTCGGAATGCACTACGGACAGATTCTCTTCATCACGAAACTGGTGCGAGGCGAGTCTCTCGGCTTCTACAGCGAATTGGATAAGACAGGGCGGCCTGGCTGAACCCGGCCAGCGCGACCGGCTGTGCCGAGCGTCACGGGTCGGTGTTCCTCTCCATTCCTTTTGAGAGGAAGGATTCTGGCAAGATGCTGCGGTTGTTCGGGATGTTCGAGCCCGCAAGTCTTTTATTTTCAGGGCGAAATGAACGGGGACAAACGTGCATCGGTAACTGTACAGTCGTGCGGCGAGAGTGGCGCAATGCTTCCGGTCCCAAGTTACAAGAAGGTGTGATCGGTATCGCAGGTTCTTGCTCTCAGGACTTCGCACCGGCGCGTATTTAGCGAGACGCTGCGGAGGGGTGGTGAAATCCCTTGGAACACAACATTTGGAGGCGGCGCCTCGTAGCCGCTGCGATCGTTACGGGCGTTATGGTCTGCTGCTTCACCGCACGCGCCCAATCTCCCGTCGCTGAATTGCACGGGCAGGTGTTGGATGAGGACTCCCAGCCGGTAGCGCGGGTCGAAATCGTCGAAGTGAATGCGGAGTCGCAGGCTGAGCCTATTTACACGGATGCCGCGGGACGGTTCGAAATTTCCTTCGCGACGCCCCGGTCCGTGCTTTTAACTTTGTCAAAGCCCGGATTTTTTCGCATCGACAGCAGACAAGTCGACGTCGTGTCGGGAATCAACGACGTATCCATCGTCCTGAATCATGAGACGGAACTCCAGCAATCGGTCGAAGTGCATTCCGCATCCAGTCAGATCGATCCCGAAACGACCAGCCATCAGGAATCGCTGGTTCAGCGTGAAATCCTGAATACTCCCGTCCCCACAGACCGCGACCTGCAACAGAGCCTTACCACCATGCCGCAGGTTCTGGCGGACTCCCGGGGAATTTTGCACGTTGCCGGGGCGCGACAGGGCCAGACGGAAGTGCTGTTGGACGGTTTTGAGATCAACGATCCGGGTACGGGCGCGTTCAACGCGCGCATCAACGTGGACGCCGTGCAGGATGTTGCGGTGCAAACGGGCGGGTATGGCGCCGAGTATGCGCACGCCGGAGCGGGCGTCATGGCAATCGATACCGCGGCGGGCGACGATCACTGGCGCCTGGGCGCCACCAATTTCGTCCCCGGGCTGAACTTTCAGGACGGAGTAAACTTTGGGAACTGGTCCCCGAGAATCACTTTTTCGGGACCCTTCAAGAAGAACAAGGCCTGGTTCTCCGAAGCTGTGACCGGGCAACGAACTTTTCACCTGGTAACGGAGTTGCCCACCGGGAAAAACACCGAAGTCCAGTGGCGCGGCGACAATTTATTCCGGGTGCAGCTGAATCTTTCGTCCCGGAACACGCTGCAAGGCAGCTTTCTCTTCAACACGGCGAGCGATGGACGGCTGGGGTTGGGACCCTATTCTCCCTCATCGACCACCACACATTCCAAATCCACTCGCTATTTTGTTTCTTTGAAGGACCAGATCTTCGTGGGCCACACCGTGTTCGCTCTGGGAGTGGCTTACGATACGGGAAACCAAATTAACTCACCGCATGGGAACGCGGTTTATGTCGTGACGCCCTCGAATACATCCGGAAACTACTTTCAGAGGACGAAGCAAGACTCGCGACGTTTGCAAGGCCTGGGGAACGTGACCACAGATGGATTGCATTTGTTTGGGGAGCACACGGTGTCCGCTGGATGGAACGTATCCGCGCTGGAATTCTCTCAGAGAGCCACACGCGGCCAGATCGATTATCTGCGCGCGGACGGCACGCTGTCCGATCTGACTACGTTCCTTGGCTCAGGCACCGTACGGTTGAGTGACACGCAAGTGGGAGGCTACATACAAGATTTGTGGCGGCCGTTTAAACCCCTGTTGCTATCCGCCGGAGTGCGCGCGGATGGCGACCGCCTGATTCACCGAACACTGGTAGGGCCTCGCCTGGCAATGAACTGGTTGCCGATGAGGGACGGGAGCATGAAATTCACACTGGCGTGGGGGATCCACTACCAGCCGCTGAATCTTGCCATCCTGAGCCAGGGAATGGATCAGCAGAGGAACGACCAATACTACGACAGTACGGGCACTGTTCCGATACTGCCGCCTACCCTTACCACTTTTTCTGTTCCGCTCAACAGACTGGTGCAGCCACGGACCTATAACACCACGGCGGAGTGGGACGACAAAATAACGGGCAAGACTTATGTAGGCGCGTCGTTTCTTTTGCGCGAGGGCCGGAGCGGCTTTGCGTACCAGCCGGCAAATCCGGCCGGCACGTTCCTGCTGCAAAATAACCGCAGCGACCGCTACGTTTCCGGCGAAGTGTGGGTACAGCATTCCTTCGACGAAAAAACAGAGATCAAAATCGACTATACCCGCTCGCGCGCCAACTCGAGCCAGGTGCTCGAGCCGACCCTGGCACAGCTGATCGTTTTCGCGCAAGGGCCGGGGCCGGTGCTTTGGGACTCTCCCAATCGCGTGGTCGCCACGGGGTGGACGCCGCTTCCGGTTTGGCAGTTGTTCCTGAGCGGGTTTTTCGAGTACCACACCGGCTTTCCGTTCAGCGCGATCAATGAGCGGCAGCAGCTGGTGAGCGCTCCGAATGGCTTGCGCTTTCCGGACTATTTAAGCCTGGATCTCGGCCTGGAAAAGCGATTTCGTTTCCGTAAACATGAATGGGGCATCCGGGCTTCCGTTATCAACGCCACAGGGCACAACAACCCTGACTCGGTGGTCAATAATGTCGACGCCGTGAATTACTTGACCTTTGCCGGCGGGCACACGCGCACGGTGACAGGACGCTTGCGATTGGTAACGCAATAGCCTGTCAGGAACGGGCGGTTCAAACGTTATTTTACGCTAGCGGCGGATCTTGCGGACCCAGTCTCCCCAGGCCATTCCCAGGCGGGCGCTCAGAATCGAGAAGACGAAGGCTTCGGCCATGACGCGCCAGAATTCGCCGGCGGTGCGTTCGACCGGGAAAAAGAGGTGCCGGACGTCGAAGCCGTTGGGGCTGGCGAAATAGGCGAAATATTTCGTCCCGAAGAAGCGGTTTGCCGAGGCGGGCGAGACCAGGAAACTCGCGAAGGGCCATTGCACCGCTAAAAATGCGGCGATAAAGATCACACCGAGCGCCGCTGCTTGCTTCCATTTACTCCACGCTGCCACGCGCGGGCGCGCCAGATCGAGAAGGAACGCCGGAACGATCACCAGCAGCGGAAATTCCATCGGGACCATGTGGGTGATGTGCTGGTACACGGGGCCGAGCTTCGGCGTGGCGGGGAAGAATGGAAAAAGCCACAGCATGAACGCCGCGTACGCGGTGTAAATTCCCGCGACGATCGTGCATGCCCAGCGCTGCCTGGAAATAATCGCGAAGCCGATCAGCACCACCGGCAGGACGATCGCCACGGCGCGGTAGCACTCCGCGCTGTGCATCAGCACTCGATAGGTGGATTCCCACACTACCGTGAGCGCGAGCATGGTGACCATCCCGCCCAGCAGCAGGAGCAGCCGGTCGAGCTTTTTCAGCAGCTCGGCGCTGGAACGGTTCATCGTGCTGGCGATGAGCACCACCGCGCCCACCTGAATCGCGAGCACGCCGCCATCCAGCACTACGTGCGGCGGGCTGAAGATTTTTACGTCGAGGCCGTAGGCGTTGTGCCACCAGTTGTCGAACGGCGCGGAACTGAGCATGGTCGCGCCGCCCCAGGAGGCAATAAAAGCTCCCAGCGGACCGCGGAACTTCCATACTTCCACCGACGCCGCGCGCAGCGCCGGATCGTTCCCGAAGGTGCAGGAGAAGATCAGGTACGCGCAGGAGAATCCCGCGAGGATGCCGCACATCTGGATGGCGATGTGCGCCGGCGTCCAGAAGGTGTCGCGGCCGATCGACATGTGCCAGGAAATGTCCCAGTAGCCCCCGACCACCACCGAAACCACCGCCGCAAAAAGCACCCAGATGTACCACGGGATGCTGGTCATCTCCTGCGTGGCCACAGCAGGAGATCGTTTCGGGATTCGGTCGGCAGCGAAGAGCAGCGTAGTCATCGCGGTGCGCCCCTGTTTGCGGAAAAAGCCGCTTGAAGTTCGCTTCTGAAGTGTACAGCAACATCGGATGCCCGCTGCACCGCGATGGATGCGCCCTTCCACTGCGAACCATTCGCTCCCGTGGGCGTTCGGCGGCGGAGACGGTCGTTCGCCGGTTTTGGCCGCGAGCTAGTTTGAGGCAGTTGTAGGTGTGGCGGAGGCTGCCGCGCTTTGCGGCGAGGGCACCGACGATGGCTGTGGCGTCTTCGGAGTCATCGTGCGGGTCCTGGTGGCTGACTGGCCGCTAAGGCGAATCACGGCTGCGGCGGCTGCGAAGCGCGTCGGCTGCGACTTGTCGTTGACCATCATGTCTCTGAGTTGGGGCAGGGCCGCGCGGACATTTAGCTTCGCGAGCGAGCGGGCCGCGGCGGCGCGCACCGTCCAGTTCTTGTCGTCAAGCGCGTAGGTCAATTCCTCGACGGTTTCGTGGCTCTGGTCGAGTGCCAGCATCTGCGCGCAGAGCGCCTGGATGGATGTCCCGTTGTTCTTGGCGTACTCCTCGACCATCGAAACGCCCATCGAGAAGGGGCCGAGAAACGCGCCGCTCGCCTCGTTCACGCCGATCAGCGCGAGCGCTTTTGGATCGTGCATTTCCATGCGCGCTTCGTGCATCTTGCTCTTGAGCAGGCCGGGCTTCACCTTTCGCTCGCCGTCGAGCACTTCATAGAAAATGTCGCGTCCTTCGCGGTCGCCCATTTTCCAGAGCGCTTCGGCGGCGGCGAAGCTCACCTGCGGCGATTTGTCGTTGTTCATAGTGTCTTTCAGCTGGGGGATGGCCGACCGGGCCTTGATCTCGCCCAGGGAGGTTGCCGCGAGCACGCGGATGGTTTCCTCTTTGTCTTTGAGTGCGTCGGCGATGGCCGAGATGGCTTTGCGGTCGCGGTCGAGAATCGTCAATGCGGAAACGGCGTCGGAGCGATCGCGAAACTTTGTGGATGACTCGCCCTGCATTAGGAGCTTCCAGGCGTCAGCCGGCGAGTTCGCGGCCGGAGCGCTCGGGGATTTCGCGGGCTGCTGGTTTGCATTTGCAGGCGGTTGCGTGGCGGCCGGCTTGGAGGACGTGGCGGGGGGCTTTTGCGCGTCACCCTGCCGGGCAAGCGAGACGACGGGGACGATAGCGCCGATGACGCCTGCAAGCAGCGCGAGATGCCCTAAACGCCAGACACATTTGATAGCAGCCATGGACGCTCCTTGTAGCTAATGACAATGATGCGGCGCTGTGCGCCATGCACTAAGCCTGCCGCGCTGCGTGCTATTCTGGCTCACCGTGAACCAGCAAAGCGACGCCGACGAGTTCTATATGCGTGCCGCACTCGACGAAGCGCGCGCCGCGGCGGACCGCGGCGAGGTGCCCGTGGGCGCGGTCGTGGTAATGGGCGAGCGCATCGTCGCCCGTGCTGGAAACCGCACCATTTCCGATTGCGATCCCACCGCGCACGCCGAAATCGTCGCGCTTCGCAAGGCCGCGCGCGCCGTTGGAAATTACCGGCTGCCCGAAGCTACTGTGTACGTCACGATCGAACCGTGCGCGATGTGCGCGGGAGCGATGATCCAGGCACGGATTGCGCGTCTTGTCTACGGAGCGGACGACGTGAAAGGGGGCGCGGTGCTTTCCTGTTTTTCGGTATTCGACCACCCGCAGCTCAATCATCGCGCCGCGGCGACTGGCGGGGTGCTGGCGGACGAGTCCGCGCAGTTGCTCAGAGAATTTTTCGCTGCGCGCCGCTAGCAGACGCATAAAAACGCCGCTCCCCTCACTGCAACCGCCGATGCGAGCGCTCCGGGTCCGCCGCACAAACCGCTACAGCCGACCCATCACGGCAAGAATGATCAGGATAAGCAGCACCAGGCCGAGTCCACCGCTTGGGTAATAGCCCCACCCGGCGCTGTAAGGCCATGTCGGCAGCGACCCCAGAAGCAGAAGCACCAGAAGAATCAGGAGAATGGTTCGGATCACGGTTTGCACCTCGGGCGACAGCCTACCGTATCCGCCGATACGGTCTATACGGGCTTCGCAGTATTTCAGAATGGATATTTCGGCAGAGCGGCAGCCCGGAGGGCTGCTCGCTCAGGGCACCGTTACCACGATCGCGGTGCAGGGCTTTTGGCTGGTTCTGCGGTAGGAGTGCGGCAGCGAGGAGTCGAAATAGATCGAATCTCCCGATTCGAGGGCGTAGTCTTCGTTTCCTATGCGCAGCTCCATCCTCCCCCGCAGGACGGACAAGAATTCCACGCCCGCGTGATGGTGCACGCGCGCTTTTCCCGGAGGCAGCGGCTCAAACTCGGCGTGGTATGCGCTGAGCTTGCGTTCGACTGCGGTGAAATCGAGCGATTCGAAGTGGAAGGAAATATCGCGGCCGTCGGGCCGTTCCGGAAAGCGCTTGCGCTCGGCCCGGCGCACGATGGAAATAGCGTGACGCTTCTTATCATCGGAGAAAAAATATTCGAGGCCCACGCTGAACACCATGGCGATGCGCAGGAGCGTGGGGAGCGTCGGAAAAAGCTTGCCGCGCTCGACCTTCGAGAGCATGGCCGCGGAAAGTCCGCTGTGTCTGCCGAGTTCGACCAGCCCCATCTTTTTTCGCAGGCGGAGGGTGTGGAGTTTTTCTCCGATCGAGTATTCGTTGAGCCCCTTCGCCAGCGTGTCGGAAAGCATGATTTCCTCCGTTTTTGACCAGGAAGCAAAAGTCCCGCAGGAATTTGACTGCGGTTCACTCCACTTTGAGTGCGCCGCACCTTTATCCTTGTGATTAAAACATTGTTCCCTATAGTTAAAGGCGCAGTCAACAAGAAACGCGCAAAGCGGGAGGAAAAAGGACATGAAGAAACTCGATGTGCTGGCAGCGGTTCTCGTGGTGGTCGGCGCCCTCAACTGGGGCCTGGTAGCGGTGGCTCATTTTGACCTGGTGGCGGCCATCTTCGGGATGAAGTTCGGTGAGGTGTCAACGCTGAGCGGAATCGTCTACGGACTCGTGGCGCTGGCGGGGCTCTACCAGGCCGTGAGCTTCAAGGCGATTCAAAACCGGTGGCACGGCGGAGCGGTACCGCAGCATTCGCGGTAGCCGTATTGCATCTCAACAACGCACAGGAGAAAGGCGGTCCTGTCCGCTGGCGGGCGGGACCGCAGTTTTATAGAGATGAACCAACAAAGTGCACGAGGTGAACGATGGGTGTAGCAACGGAAAGAGACCTGGAGCAGCGGCGCGAAACCGAATTACAGTTGACCGGCGATAAAAAGTCAGACCGGCTTGAGCATATTATCCGCGAGTTGATGCTGGAGCTTGGGCTCGATATGGCCGATCAACACTTCGAGGGCACTCCGGCTCGCGTGGCGCGCCTGTACCGCGAACTCACGCATGGCTCGCGGCTGGACCCGGCGAAGATTCTCAAGACATTTGGCTCGAAGCACCAGGAGTTGATCGTTGTCTCGCACATCAATTTTCACTCGCTCTGCCCGCATCATCTACTGATCTACCGCGGGAAGATGCATTTCGGCTATGTGCCGGACGGACGAATCGTTGGCCTCTCGAAGATTCCGCGCCTGATTCAGGCGATGGCGTCGCGCCCGATCGTGCAAGAGGATCTCGTGTCGGAAATCGCGGACACGTTTATGTCCGTGGTGCAGCCGCTGGGATGCGTGCTGCGCGCGACGGGCCGGCACGACTGCGTGGCGGTGCGGGGAGTGCGAAGCCGTGACGCGCAGATGACCACCGTGGCGCTCCGCGGCGTGTTTCGCGAAAAGACGTCGCTGGTGGAGGAATTCCATCAGGCTGTGCCGAAGGCGGAGTAATCAGGCACCCGACAATCAAGCGTTCAGAGAGAAACCGTGACTTCCGTTCCCGAAATTCGCGTTCAAGCATGCAATCGAGCCCCGGTGCGGGCCGATGGGGATTACGTCCTCTACTGGATGATCGCGGCGAGGCGGACGGGCTGGAATTTCGCTTTGGACCGCGCGGTGGAATGGAGCGAGCGGCTGCGCAGGCCGCTGGTGATTTTCGAGGCGCTGCGCTGGGATTTCCCCTGGCACAGCAAGCGAATGCGCCGCTTTGTGGCCGAGGGAATGACGGCCAACGCGGAGTCGCTACGAGGGTCCAACGCGTTCTACTATCCCTATCTCGAGCAGGCGGGGGGCGACGGCAAGGGCTTGCTGGCCGCGCTTGTGTCGCGAGCCTGTGTAGTCGTCACTGACGAATTCCCCTGCTCTTTTCTTCCGCGAATGGTTGCGGCGGCAGGGAGCAAATCGCCCGTTCTGATGGAGCAGGTCGATTCGAACGGCCTTTTGCCGCTGCGTGCGTCCCCCAAGGAATTTCCGACGGCTTTTTCGTTTCGCCGCTTCCTGCAGAAGCAATTGCCCGAGCATCTGCCGAATGCACCAAGCGCCGATCCGCTGGCCAAGTTGAAAGTGCCGCGCCTGAAGACTCTTCCCGCGGCGATTCTACGGCGCTGGCCGATGGCCTCGCTCGATGCTTCCCGCACGGCACGATGGAACGAGTCGGACCTGCCGGGCGGAAGCGCCGCGGCAAGAAAACGCTTGATTGGGTTTCTTCTCGACAAGCTGGGTTCTTACCCAGAGCGGCGCAACGATCCCTCCGACGACGGCACGAGCGGCCTATCGCCGTATCTGCATTTTGGACATATCTCCCCGCACGAAATCTTCGCCGCCCTTGCCAGGAAAGAGCGTTGGGTGCCTGAGAAGGTTGCCGTACGATCAAACGGAAGCCGCACCGGCTGGTGGGGCATGAGCCCTGCGGCGGAAGCCTTCGTCGATCAGTTTGTCACCTGGAGAGAGTTGGGATTCAACGGCTGCCACTGGCGGAAGGATTACGACCGCTATGAATCCCTGCCGGACTGGGCACGGAAGACGCTGCAGGAGCACGAAGGCGACCGCCGAACCTCGGTCTACAGCTTCGAAGAACTGGACCGCGCGCAGACGCACGATGCGCTCTGGAACGCCGGTCAGAACCAGCTCCTCACCGAAGGGCGGATGCACAATTATGTCCGCATGCTCTGGGGAAAAAAGATTCTTGAATGGACGCGCTCGCCGAGGGAAGCCCTCGAAGTGATGATCGAACTCAACAATCGCTACGCGCTCGACGGGCGCGATCCGAATTCCTACAGCGGCATTTTCTGGTGCCTCGGCCGATACGACCGCGCCTGGGGGCCGGAGCGCCCCATTTTCGGCAAGGTGCGCTACATGAGCTCGGCCAACACCGCACGGAAGCTCGATGTGAAAGCGTATCTGCGGAAGTACGCGTCCGGGAAACGGAATATCTGCCCGAATGTGGCGGCACTTGAGTTTGTGCGATAAGCGGCTGACGACGGACGGCACCTGCGAAAGGTAGGAGATCTTTCGCTGCGCTCACGATAACTGCAAAAAGCATGTTGCTGAAGTGGTATCCATCTCTGGCTGAATTGTTGCGAGGTGTCGCATGAAGACTTTTCATTTTCACGACAAGCTGTGGCTGCCGCATCCTCGTCCGGCGATCTTTCAATTCTTTTCGGACGCGTTCAATCTGGAGAAGATCACGCCGCCGTTCCTGAAGTTCCACGTGGTCACGGCCCCGCCGATTCGAATGCAGGAAGGGGTCGAAATCGAGTACCGCCTTAAAATCCACGGCATTCCGGCGCGCTGGCGGAGCCGGATCACCGTGTGGGACCCGCCCAACCGTTTCGTGGACGAGCAATTGCACGGCCCTTACCGCCTGTGGATCCACGAGCACCGCTTCGCCGAAGACGCGCGCGGAACAACGTGCGAGGACATCGTCGAGTACGCGCCCCTCGGCGGCACGCTCATCAACAAGCTGCTGGTCGGGCGGGACGTGAGAGAGATATTCGCCTATCGATCCGAGCGTTTGAAGGAGATGTACGGTTTGCCGCCGGTAAGCGGGCCGCTGAAGGTGGCGTGAGAGAACGGGAGGCAGAGGAGGAGAGGAGGAAAAGCTTGCGGAAAGAGTACCGCGCGCAGCAGGCGCTGCGCGGCGCCGGACCGATCCTTGAAAGCTAAGGGCGGGCACCCGCAAGGCAAAGCAGATCCTTCGTCGCTGCGCTCCTCAGGATGACAACGAAAAAAAATAAGTGAGGAAGGTGTAATTGGGGCGAAGCAGCGTCATCGTTGCGGAACAGATTCTGAGGCTGCACCATGGTGAGTTCGATTCACGCGATGGCTTAACGGCTTCTAGTTGCTGAGCTGGCCGGTGAAAGGGTCCGCGCCGATCGTGCCGCGCAATTCCTGCAGGTAGGCGGGGGAGCTTACGCGAGCGAGTTGGGAGCGCGCTTCGCGGAGCCGCTCTTCTACGTTGAAATCGCAGCCATCGGCGGCGGACGCTCCGGCTTGCTGGAACTTTTCCAGAGCTGCAACGTGGCGATGCCACAGCGCCGTGTCCCGCTCCTGCTTTACGCGAAGGCGTTCCTTGTACCAGTCGCTTGCCAGCACAGCCTCGCGCTCGAAGAGTTCCCGGAACCACGCATCGTCTAGCCCCATTCCTTCATACGATCCCTGCGCCATGATGTGCAGCAGCGCTTTGAGCGGCGGGCACGCGGCGGAAACGCTGCCGTCCTCAAAATAATTCAGCGCCACGCGGCGCTGGGCTTCCACGATGGCGTCCACGCCCGCGGCGAATAATGCAACGCCCTGCTTTTCGGGCCGCAGCATCTCTTCGGGGAACACGGCGTCGGGCGTTTCAAAAAGTCGGCCGAGAAAACGGTCCACGAACGCCGTGGTGATGCGGTAGCCGAGGCGGCTCGCGAGAATTGTGCGCCCCTCGAAGGTGAAATCCTCCATGCGCTCGAGCAGCCCTTCCTCGATCATGTACCTGGGGTGGCGCTCGTGGACGCGCATGCGGCACCAGATTTCCGGCACCAGCATGCTGACATCGTGATCGACGCGCACTTCCGGCCCCACGTATCCCGCCGACGTGGTGAACCCTGCATAGCCGGTCAGGATGAACGACAGCAGCGCGTTGTTCAGGTCGACCACCGGCCACAGCGCGTTGAACGGAGCTTTGGTGAGCGCGCCCTCGCTGCCAAATCCTGTGGTGGAGGGCGACTTGCCGGTGAGGCTCGAAACGAATTCCATGAAGAGCTCGGGCAGTTCCTGGTAGTGAATGGGATTGTAAACGGCCAGCGGGGGCAGCCCGATTTCCGGGTCGGGCGGGCTGTTCCGGCGCCCGGCAAGCACGGCATTCACCGGGAAGTGGACGGGCTTGCCCTCGGGGATTTCGCGCTCCAGCCGCGCCGCAATTTCAGCGAGATACGTTTCGCGCGGATTCTCGAGGTCCGGCCGCCTCTGCAGGTAGCGCGGATTCTTCGACGGCTTGCCGTCCACCAGCCGCGGATGCGCGGAGGACACCACGTACGCCGTGGGCATTTTGGCGACGAAGCTGCCGAGCAGCTTCTTCATGGGGCTGGTGAACCTGTCGAATTCGGCGACGTGCCCGGCGATTTTTGCAGCCTGCTCCACGGTGAACGGCTCGTAGTTGGAAAGGAACGTCCCCGGGCTGGCGATGTCCAGCTCGGCTTGTTTGTCCGCGCCGCGATGGATGGCGTCGTCGGGGCGCTGGAAGAGCAGTGTCTCGCAATTCACCAACAGCTTGACGCTGGGTTCGTCGAATTCGGGGTCGAGGCCGCTGAGGCTCTCGCGCGGCAGCACCACCGAGGCGGTGATGTCGTCCTCCACCTGCACTTTATCGGCGGGGTGAAAGTCGGGCCGCAGTTTGTAAATGCGCCAGGAGCCGTCGCGGTCGTAGCCGACGCGCAGGTAATAATTCACGAGCTTGTGATTATCGAACTTCAGCTCGTGGCCGGGCATGCCGTTGACGAGGTCCACGGCAAAATGTTCGCGCCAGCTCTCACCCCATTCGGGGCGGTAGTAGCGCTTTACGGTGAACAGAAGCTCGCGGATGGTGTACGGCATTGTGCCGATCCACGCGTTGTGCTCGTCGGTGTATTCGGGAGACGGCGTAAAAAGCTGGATCACCGAGCCCATGGTACGCTCGGGGCTCAGCAGCGAGCGCTGCGCGCGCCGGTCGCGCGGGCGATCTTTGTAAATGGCCGAGAAGTCTTTCTTCAATATTTCGGCCACCTGCTCGACGTCGTGATGAAAATCGCCCACAAACACCGGGCCTTCGAGGATCACGTTGGCGATGGATTTGGAAATTTCCGATTTCCCGCCGCCCGAGACGGTGCAGGGTTTGTGGCACAGAGTCCCGCGGGGGCGCGCCCCGACCAGCCTCCACGCCGAGCCGCCCGATTGCTTTTCCATGCGCAGGCGGAAGCCGTTGGGAAGCACGTAGGTGGTATCGGCGCGCAGCGAAAGCTGTCCGCTTCCCCCGTCCTGCTTCCATTGCACCGTCCCCTGGCGCACGCTGAACTCGGAATTCTCGGGCACGTACAAAATGTCCGGGTAGCGCCGGTCGACGGCGTAGCCTTCCGGCTTGCGCTCCGCGAGCGATCCCAGCAGGTGCATCGCTTCGCGGAAACTCGCTTTTTTCAGGCTCACCGCGTTGGCGGCGCGAAAATCCTGCCCCAGCACATAGGTGGCGAACGCGATCGCGCCGCCGGCGTGCTCCTCTTCGCACAGTCCGTAGAGGTTGGCGGCGTAGCTGATCTGCGTCTTCACTTCTTTTTTGCAGTAGCCGTAATAGTTGTCGGCGATGATCGTCACCATCACGCCGCGCTTGTCGCGGCACGCGACTTTGAACGCGCCGCCGCCGTTGTAGGGCTCCTCGGGATCGCGCCAGAACATTCCGTCGCGGCGCTGGCGCTCGGTGGCGTCTTTCTCGTGCGGCAGCCCGACATCCTTCTTCCTGATTCCCGCCAGATGCGGCGCCACAATCACGCAGCCGGTGTGCCCGGTCCAGTGCATTACGTCGAGGGCGGCGTCGTTCTCCGGAAGATACGGATCGCCCGCGTTGCCGAAGATCCCTTCCACGAAGTCGAGATTGCTCACCAGGCTTCCCGGCACGAAGAAACGAATCTCCATCGACTTCTGCGGATCGCGTTCGGTGGCCGGGCAAACGATCGGCCGCAGCAGCAGCGAGACAAAAAGACGGACCGCTGCGTCGCGGTCGCCGGAGAAGGGCAGCGTCATCAGATCGGCCGGCGGGTTCAGTGCCGCGGCCAGCAATGCACCGAACGTTTTCTTGGGAACGGCAAGTTTATCCGCCGGAACCGCCAGGCCGCCTTCCACGATGTGAAAAATTCCCTGAGTTGTTCGGCGATCGCTCTTCGGATTGTGAAGAATTCCCTGCGGCAGCCGGTAGGATCGCAGATACGGCGAAGAAAAGGTGTCCCCGCTGAGCGGCAGGGACAGCACGCGCGCGAGGCCGGGGCGATCCAACAGAAATGTGTTCCCTGGAATTGACGCGGCGCCATTCGGGCAAACGTCCTTCAAATAGTCGTCGAGGAACGCCTGAATGCGCCGGTCCGCGGGACACAGCAGATTCCCGAGCATCAGGTCCTTCTGGTGATAGTTGCGCAGCAGTGGGCGCGCCATCTCGAGAAAATCGGAGTCGGTATAGCGGGCTGTAGCATGGCCCAGGGCGGCCAGCTTGAGATCGATGTAGCGGACAATCTCCGCTTCAGGCGCAATACTTTCGGTTTTAGCCAGGGGTGGAGAGACGGGAAGATGGCCGGGAGCTGGGTGTGCCATTCCGAATCATATCATGGCAGCTAAAACTCTCTGAAACGTTTTGCTGCCGCCATGAATTCGAGATTCAGAAGGAGTCCGACGGGGCGAAGCGTTTGCGCTGGACGGCAAACGCCAGCAGGCCCGCGAGTCCCAGGCCCAGCATCAGAAAGCTGGAAGGCTCGGGAGTGTTCACGATCGTCGTGTAGGTGATGACGGCGGAAAAAATCAGACCCGCCTGGCGCCCCTGGTTGACCGCGTCGATGTAGAGCCAGTTGGTTCCGGGCGTCAGGAGGGAGGTTATGTTCGAGTCGGTGTAGAGATTCTGCTGCGAGTAGCTGGAGCTGCAAAGCGAGCAGGCCAGCGCGGTGGAATTGGGCAGCGCCACGCCGTTGATATAGAGGCCGGGATTGGTCAGGCCTAGGACATTGTCAACCGCGTAGTACAGGCTGAGAGAAGCCGACGAAACGTTTGCTGGAAGAGTGAAGCTGATGGCAAACAGTGCCGTGTCGCCGACGTTGACGCCGGCTGTGCTGTTCGTGGATATCCACTGGGCGCCCGGGGCGCTCGGCAGCGAGGCGACGTAATACGGCGCCGAACTCAGGACAGACGCCGCCGATCCGGTGCGGGCCGAAGCAAAATTCCCCGATGTAAAGGCGGACGGGAAATCGCTGGAAGTGAGGCCGCTATCGAGATAGGTAACCGAACTGCCGCTATTCAGCGTGATGGTGGTAGCGCCGGCTTGCGGAAGTGCAGCGAACAGCAGCGCAGCCAGAACAATCAGTGCGGCGAATGAAAAGCGCGATGCTTTATTTCCCGTGGCCTGAAAATCCATTTGTCCCTCGCAGAAAGTGTGTTCCTTCGCTACAGCAGCAACCGAAGGCGCGCACAATATATGTGCGTTCCGACGCCTGCCAGCGGCACCCGAGGGACAAGCGGATGCTCTGCTACTACGTTTGCAATTTGTCTGCCGATTGCTTCAGACTGAAAACAAACCACTTGTTAGCAGGCGTTGTGCAAGGGATTGCACACTTTGCGCCGGGCGTTCTTCCCTTTCGAAGGGACTCCGCAAAATGCCCGAGCGTCCTTACTCGGTGAGCCGGTCGCCGTGGGCAGCTTCGGTCATCCGCGGCCATAGCGGACGGCACGGCGTGGGGTTCCACTTCGATGCATCCGGCTCGCGCTTGAACTGGCCGCTGATAATGAAGCGGTCGTTCAGATACTGCGGATCGTCCATCACCGAAGTGACGATCAGGTAGGAGACGCCATTTTTGTCGAAGCGGTCGAAATATTCGGTGAGGACCGCGTTAGCGCTATAGGGCACGCCGTTCTTGCGTAGGTAACCGGGCTTCATATGCGTGGTGACCACATGCAGAGTGCCACCCTTGCCGGGCTCGGCTCCGCCGAAGCGGCCCGCGGCGCCGCCGGACTGCACCTGCTTCTCCCACGCTGCCACCGAATCTCCCTGCCATTGCGGCGCGCCGCCATTCCACTTCGAGCCGTCGAAGTGGAACAGGCGCGTCTGCATTCCGGCGTCGACATCCATACGCAAAGTATTGTAGTTCTCCCAGGTGACGTGGAGGCGCTCGGGGATGCGCAGAATGTTGCCCGCGCCATATGCGCGGCACTGATTGCCTTCGCGCTCATCCTTTGCCGGGTCCCAGGTATCCGCAACGCGCTTGCCTTCGGCGTTGATGGGCACGCTGGCGTAGTCGCCTTTGGCGGGCGTCATCATGCGCCAGCGCCAGTCCTCGTTCACGATGGAGACCCAGTAGCCCGTCAAATCGATCAGCGATTGTTCTTTAGCGGTCAGCGGAGCCTTGCGGGCGGCCGGGGTGCCTGCCTGGGCGGCGATGCCGGTGCGAACACCGCTCATGGCCAGCAACAAAAAGGCTGCGACAGCGGCTGTTCGCTGCAGGCTGCACTTGCTGAAAATCGGGGAAATCATTCTCTGCCTCCGGCTGCTTTCTGTTGAGTTTTGTTTTTGCTGAGCTCTTGATAAATTGCTTCGACGAACATATCGGTCGTCCACGGACCGCTCGTTGCGCCGTAGAGACCGTCGTAGTCCACCGTGGTCTTCGCCGCTTTCACCTGATCGAGCGTCATGCCCTTGTTCACGAGGCTCTGGATGCGCCCGCGAATGATGGTGACCATGTCGCGGTAATTGACCACGTCGTGCCGGTCGCAGATGTGCCCGTGCCCGGGAATCAGATAGGTGCCGCCCTCTTCATTCTCTTTGGGCTCAAGAAGCACGAGGATTTGATTCAGCGCGCGGATGATCCCATCGATGCTTCCGCCTTCCCTGGCCTTGATTACCGGATAGCTCGCCAGGGTAAGAATATCGCCGGTGCTCACCACGTCCGACTTGCGGAAAAGGACGTAGCTGTCGCCGTCGGTGTGCGCGTTCGGCGGGTGATAGATGAAAACGCCCTCTCCGTTGTAGAGCTTCCAGTCGTCATTTTCATAGGTGTCGCTGGGCCACATCGCCTGCGGGAAGGCCGATGCTTTGCCGCTCGGAGCGCTCATCCTGTCGAGGACGTTGATGTGCGCGATCACCGGCGCGCCTGGCTGCATCTCGAGGCCTTCGAGTCCTCCCTTCAAAAGCGGGTTCAGGCCGGTATCGGGCAGCGCCCAGCCAGCCTTGGACAGCGCTTCATTGCCGCCGGTGTGATCCGGGTCGACGCTGGTGTCGATGATGAAAAGGATGTGTTTGTCCGTGACGCTGCGGATTGCCGACAGCACTTCCTCGCTTTTCCGCGCCACGCCGGAGTCCACGAGGATCACATAATCGTCCCCCACCTGCACCGTGATGTTCCCGCCCGCGCCGGCGATCATGTACACGTTGCCCTGCACGTGCAGCAACTCCACTTTATCTTCGACGCCGGATGGATCTCCCTGACCGGAATTCTGCTTTGGCCGCGCAGAAGCCGCGTGCGCCGCCGCAAGAAAAACAGTCACGATCAACGCGAGCGCCGCTCGCCCGGCGCCCGTGCAAGTCCACACGTTCTTCTTCATCGATTCGTCTCTTCGCCCCTGGTAGGTTTGCGCGACGGGAATTCTAGCAGGAATTTGCGTTTTGAGCCTGCCGCTGCGTGGTTTTGTGTACGGCCTCTTCTAGCGTTCGTGGTTCCTGAGCAGGATGAACGCCACGCCGCACACCAGCAGCAGCGCGCTCATGGGCCGCGGAACTGCCACCACGCGGCGTGTCTCGATCTTTACCGCCTGCCCCTGGATAATTAAGTCCTGCCGCTTCGCGGGCATCAGTATGTTCGGGCGCGCCAGCGCATAGCCTGCCAGCAGGATCAGCACCGTGCCGCCGAGCACAAACAGTTTGGGCCTCATCGTCCCGTTTCCTCTTTCAATTACCAAATTCGAGCGCGTTCCACCCGCACGCGGCGCTCCGGCCGGACGTGCTTACTTCGCGAGGGGCTGAATGATATCGCTCAGGTAGTCTGGCGCGCCGGTGTTCTGCTCGATGTGCGGATAGCGCAAACCGCCGTGATAGTCGATCGAATACGTTTGCACCTGCGGTCCGTTTGAAACGATGAACTGAATCGGTGACGTGCCGGATTTCGCGGCATTGATCGAGTCTTTGAGCGCTTCGAGCGTGAATTGGCGCCCATCCACCGCGGTGATTTTCATTCCCGGTCCCAGCCCCGCTTTGTAAGCGGGTCCATCGTGGATCACGTCGAGCACGAGCCCGTCATGGTCCACCTGCAGCCCGAGCGAAAGGTTCAGATTCAGATATTTCCTCACCGTTTCAATGTTCTGCTGGGAATCGTTGGGCTGCTCGCTGTAGACAAGCTTCCATCCGCTGTTCTCCACGGATTCTACCGGCGTTTTCGCCGGGGTAGCATCGAGGCGCTCGCGGAGAAAACCCGACCAGTCGTAGGGAGCGAGGCCGTTCAGCGTCGATACCACATCGTCAAACGTATACGTCTTGAGCACAGGCTCGCCGCCCGGGCCGCCGTGAAAAATGCGGCAGAAATCGTTTATGGATTTCTTGTTCTTCGTCAGTCGGCGCAGCGTCGCATCCACATCGAGCCAGAGCAGTTCGCCTTCCTGATAGAAATCGACGCTGCGCCGCCAGTTGGACCAGTCCATACCTGAGCCGTAGAGAAACACAGCGGCATCGGAGGTGTCCTGCAGGGGTCGCCAGTCGCGGCCCGGCCGCTGGTCGAACATCGCCGCGAGGTAGGCCACCGATTCGCGGAACATCTGCGGGTTCTCGAGGCCGCTGCGCGCCGTGAGCACCTCGCCCAGGTATTCGGTGAGGCCTTCGTAGACCCATAGCAGATCGTCCTTCATCGGCTGCTGATAATCCGGCGTGGCCAGCCCTGCGGGGCGACGGTATTTCCCGTTCCACGAGTGCGTGAATTCGTGCGGGAGCAGATCGGAGAAATACTCGCGTTCGGCTTCGTCGGTGAGGCTGTTGGCGGAGGTTTGGTCGTCGCTCGATTCGTGATGCTCGAGGCCGAAATGGGCTACATCGTCGCTCAACGCCAGCAGAAAATGGTAGTCGCGATAGTGCCGCGATCCGTACAGCGCGCCGGTCTCCTCCACCAACTGGTGAAAGTGCATCTCCATCTCGGGAGTCATCGCCAGTTCCGATTCGCTGTCGGCGGCGATATCCATCTCATGCGAAGGCTTTTCGCCCGGCGTCAGCTGGATCACGCGGAAGTACTGCCCGGCGATCACCGGGGAATCGATCAGCGTGGTGAGCGGAACAGGATCGAAGCTGATCGTGTCGCCGTTCTGCTTCGGCCCCGGCAACGCCGTGCCGAATTTCCACCCCGACGGCAGCTTTACGCTCGGGATGAAGGTGAGGTCCTTCGCCGCGAAGCCCTTCGGATAGAACAGCACCTGGTTCCAGCTGAGCACGTCGAGAAAAGCGGTGGCCGAGGCGCCCGCGGAAAATCCCGACGCCGGCGCGGAGAGAAGAAAGTCGAGATCGACATCGAGCATGCTGGCGCCGGGCGGCACGTCCAGGTGAATGGAAAACATCTCTACCAGGTCCCGCCGCCACGGAATCGTTTTCCCTCCGGCGCTGAACTTCAGCCCCGCCACATTGATGATCGGCCCGCTGGGCATGTGCTCGCCTGGAATCCATTCCGGGTAGTAGAGAGTCAGCGCGCCCGGCTGCACGGGAATCTGCAAATGCGAGTGCAGGATTTTCTGCGGCGCGTGCGACGCATCCACTTCGAGACGGATCGGCCCGGCCGCCGTTTGCGCGCGCAGCGCCGCGTGTGAAAAGTTGCAAATGATCGCCAGGACGGCTGCGGCGGCGAATGCGAAACGAATCCTTCGAAGTGCGGACATTCTTCCCCCCTACTGCGATGTCTTGTTATCCAGAGTCACGTCGAACAACTGTGCCTGAAATCCCTCCAGTCGGACGAACAGGCCTCTCGCGTGCAACTCCTCGCCCTTTCGAGGATAGCGGACATCGTGCAGCTCGTCATAAAAAATGTAATCTTTGTCCGCCTCGACGCTGCCGTCGAAGGGGATGCGCCCTTGCGAGGCCTGGCCGGTGAGGTTCACCACAGCCACCTTCCAGGATTGTTGCGAGCGCCATTCATAGGTAACCAGGTTCGGCGATGTTTGATCGCCCTCCGGCCATATGGCGAGCAGGCGGAATTGGCCGTGATGAAACGCGTCGTCTTTGCTGATCTCGAGAATCTTCTCGTACAACTCCAGGCAGAATTCGTCCGGCGGAACATTCGCGGGCGCTCGCAGCGTGATCGGCAGATGCGGGATGCACCCTTCCAGCTCGCCCTGGTAGTAGAAGCGCATGCCGGGAACGGTGCCCATCAGCGCGCCTGCAGAGGGCAGCCGCTGCGAGCCGAACACGTCGGCGCTTCGCGGTTCGTCGTGATTCTCCAGGAAGCGCGTGTAATGGCTCTGAAGTTCGACGGGAACCGAGAGGCGGTTGCGCACGTCATCGACCCGGATATCGCGTACGTCGTCGTAAAAATCCTTGTCGTAGACAAACGAGAAGCCCAGATCGAGCAGGCGCTGCCCGGTTCCCCAGTACGCCTCGGCCAGCAGAATCAGCTGCGGGACGGTTGCGTGCGCGTCGGTCCAGAACTCGGTTGCGGGGGGCGGTGTATTGCCGAGGAAACGGCCCCAGATGCCGCCGAAAATGTCCCGCAGGTGCAGCATGGCCATGTCGCAGCGAACGCCGTCGCAGTGGCTGGCGATGGTGCGGAGGTCCGCGAGCTGCGCGGCGCGCATCTGCGGGCTGAAATGATTCAGCTGCGCCACGTCATTCCACGGAGGGAAATAAGGGTCCTTCCCGAGCGCGATGAAAAAGCTTCCTTTCGGAGTTTCCACGAGGCGGAAGCCTCCGGGGTCGCGCTCGAAATCCTGTTTCGTCCCTTGCACGTAATATTCCGGATGCTCGCGCACCCACGGATGATCGAGAGCCGTGTGGTTTCCGACGAAATCGAGAAACAGCGCGATCCCGCGGTCGCGCAGCTTCTGCCGCGCGCAGATCGAGGCCCTCCCAGCCGCCCATGCGCGCGTCCGGCACGTAGCCCGCGACGGCGTACGGCGAGCCGATCACGTCGTCGAGCTGCCATCCCGGCAACGCCATGTCGTAGCGACTGAAAGTTCGCGGGATTTTCCAGCGTAAGCCGCCGCGACTCCGGGCTCCGCTGCCACACCCCCATGAGCCACACCACGTCGAACCCGCGCTTCGCCAGCAGCATCCCACTCCGCGTCCGGCACGTCGCCGAGCCTGACCGTGCGGCCAAGCGTCGCCGAAAGCTGTTCGAGCCATACCCACGTGTTGATTTCGTAGAGGTGCGGATGGGGACGCAGGGTGACGGGCAAAGCAGGTGCCGGGGCCAGTGCCATCAGTTCCGAGCGTAGTCGGTGCCCCAGTGGCGTGTCAACGCCAGCATAAAGTCGAATTGTTTAAGTACCTGCCGGTGAGTGAGCCACTTAAGACGGAGACGAACGCATCCGTAAAAATCAACATAATGATATTATTATCAAGATGACAATATCCGATTACAGCTGGGATGAAGTTTCGAAAGCAGTTGAACGTGGTGACTACGAGTTTGTTTTGAAGAATGTGATGCCTCACGCGCTTTCGGGAAACTGCGACGCCCAATGCACCATTGCTTTGGTCTACGAGCTCGGGTGGGGAGTGGAAAGAGATATTCTTGAGGCCGAACGCTGGTTGCTCAAAGCCGCTGCACAGGATAACCCTCTCGCGTGGCATAACCTGGGGACGCTGTACTTTATGGGACATCCTGAACTTGAACATAAGTGGGGCGAAGGTCGCAAGTGCTGGGATCGGGCAAAGGAACTCGGTTTTAACCGCGGCGAACCGTATACACCGTGGGACTCAAAGAGCTTCGAGGCGTGATGCCAGTCGAAGACTAAAGCCGCGACCCTAAAAGTCAACCTCTATCGCTCCAGCAGCGATTCGAGTTTCTGCCGCTTCTTCCAGAATCCCGCCCAGAGATCGCCCACCTTTTTGATGCGCTGAGGCATGGATTTCAGGTTCCACTTTTCGGGCTGAAGATCGCGAGTCAATTCCGCCGGCTTCACGGGCGCGGACACCGGTCCGTGCGGGAAGGCGCGAATCGAATAGACGCTCGCGAGGGACTGCCCGCGGGAGTTCTGGTGCGCGTCCATATAAATCATGCCGTTCGGCCGCTTCGCCACGTTGCGCTCGAACGTGATCAGACGCGGATGCTCTTTATCGACCATCGCGGCCACGGCGCTCACGAACATGCGCGCCTGTTCGAAGGTGTAGCGAGGCTCTACCGGCAGAAAGATGTGCAGGCCCGTGGCGCCCGATGTCTTCGTGAACGCCGTCATGCCCAGCTTTTCGAGCGCGTCGAGCAGCAGCCGCCCCGTTTTCGTCACCGTCGCAAAAGGCGTTTCGGGAGTCGGGTCGAGATCGAAGAAAATGTAATCGGGATGCTCCTGGTTGTCGTAGCGGCTCGACCACGGGTTGTGGTCGATGCAGCCCAGATTGGTCAGGTAGAGCAGCGTCGCGCGGTCATTCGCAATCATGTAATGAATGGGCTTGTTCTTGTCTTCGGAGCGGATCGTCGCCTTCTTCACCCAGTCCGGCGTGTCTTTGGCGGCGTCCTTCTGAAAAAATGCCTTCTCGTCGATCCCGTTGGGATAGCGGCGCAGCACCAGCGGCCGGTCCTTTAGAAAGGGAAGGATCAGCGGGGCCACGTGAAAGTAGTGGGCCAGCACGTCTCTCTTGGTGTAGCCGTCCGCGGGGAAATAGATTTTGTTGAGATTGGTGAGGCGCAGCCGCCGCCCATCCACCGAGGCAATCACGTTGGTTGCGGACCCGTGCGCCAATTCCTCCGCGATCTCCGCGTCCGACGCGAGTTCGGGCTCGCTTGACGCACCCGCCGCCGGGCGCGCCGCCGGTTTTAGCGACGCTCGCGCGTTCGGTTTCGCGTTCGCCTCTTTCGTTCGCTTCATTGCAGGCTGCCTTTCTGCCTCTGCTTGGGCTTTCGCCTTCGACTTGGTTTCAGTCCCCGGCCTGTAGCTCGGCGGGTTCGCCTCGGCTGCAAACGTGCAGGCCTTCGGATCGCGACCATCCTCTAATCCGAGAAATCGCGGCGCACGCAAATGGCGGTCCTGCGTCCACTCCGAGAACTTCACCCGCGCCACCAGCTCGGGCTTCACCCAGAAGGCCTGCTCCCTGGTCGATGGCTTCTCGGCAAACGGGCATTCGCTCGTTTTCAGCTTCTGCAGCTTGCTCCAGATCGTTCGCTGCGTTTCAACCGAAAAGCCAGTGCCGACGCCGCCGATGAATTGAAGCTTGCCGTTGTCGTAGAGCCCCGCCAGAAGCGCCCCAAAGTGCTCGCGAGCCCCGCGCGGGCTGGTCCACCCGCCCAACACCGCATCGATGTCTTCTGCGAGCTTGATCTTCACCCACGCGGAACTCCTGCCCTCGGGATAGGCGCTGTCGATTCTCTTCGCGATCAGCCCTTCCAGTTGCCGCGCCACCGCCAGCTGGTAGAGCTCCTCGCCCTTCTCGATCACGTGGTCGGAATAACGTATCCGGGCATCTTCGCGCAGCACCTGCCGGAGAAACTCCTTCCTTGCGAGCAGCGGCACCTTTTTCAGGTCGTACCCGTCCGCATAGAGAATGTCGAACACGTAGAAGACCGCCGGAGCGCTCGCCAAAAGCTGCGCCGAGGGTCTTTGCACCGAGAACCGCGATTGCAGCCGCTGGAAGTCGCTTTTCCCCGCATCGTCCAGGACCACGATTTCCCCGTCCAGCCAGGCCTCCCGCAAGCCCACATGGGCTGCCAGATCGGACACCTCCGGATACTCGCTGGTCATTTCCCGATTCGAGCGCGACCAGAGTCGCGTCTTGCCGTTTTTCACCTGAGCGAGGGTTCGCACCCCGTCCCATTTGATCTCGAACAGCCATTCCGGCCCCGAGAACGGGTGGTCTCCCAGCATCGCCAGCGCCGGGCGAACCCCCTCGGGCATAGTTGCCTTCCGCGCCCCAGGCGGAATCTCCGGGTGCTCCCTGCGTAAGCTAACCCCTTTATCTCTAGTGTCATCCTGCCGTTTGGGTGACCGGAACGCGAGCTCCGACCTCCCGCCGGTGCTCTCGCCGGGGGCTTTAGCACCTGAGGAACCGTCGGCTTCGTCCAAGCTCCAATCCGCCCGAGCGAACTCGTCCTTATGCTTGATCAGCAGCCATTCCTTCTTGCCAGCCGCAGCATCCCGGCTCCGTATCCGCACCAGCACAAAGCTGCCCTGTAGCCGCCGCCCGAATAGCTTGAACTTCAGCTCTCCCCTCTCGATCTGCTCCGCAGCCGAAAGCGGCCCTTCCGGCTCGAAGGTGCCTTCGTCCCAGATCGTCACCTGCCCGGCTCCGTAGTGCCCGGCGGGGATCGTGCCTTCAAATTTGCGGTATTCAAGCGGGTGATCCTCGGTCTGGATGGCCAGCCGCTTATCGGCGGGATTGAGCGAGGGCCCCTTGGGCACCGCCCAGGACGCCAGCACGCCTTTAACCTCCAGCCGGAAGTCGTAATGCAGCCGCCGGGCATGGTGTTCCTGCACCACGAAGCGATTTCCACTGCCCTTCTGAGTCTTTCCCCGGGGTTCCGGCGTCGAATGGAACTGCCGCTTCCGGCGGTACTCGTTGAGGGGAGCCACGGGCCGATTATAGAGCCGGGAGTCGCGAGATGAGCCGGTGAGTTGACGAGTAAATCACGCTACAACTTTTTATTCATCCCCGTAGGGGAATAACTGGATATCGTAGCTTTCTCTTCGGGCCGTACACTTCTCGCCCGATGAAGGGGTAAAAGCGGTATGGCGGCTTCGGCATGGAAAGGGTCGATCTCTTTCGGGCTCGTGACGATCCCGATTCGCCTGTACCCTGCTGCCCGGCCGGTCCGGATCAACCTTCACCAGCTCCATAGCGTCTGCAAGACGCGCCTGCACCAGCCGTTGTTCTGTCCGCGCTGCAACCGGATCGTGGAGCGCTCGGAAGTGGTGAAGGGTTACGAACAAGAGGATGGCTCCTACGTGGTCGTCGACCCCGAAGAAATCAAGAAGATCGCGCCCGCTTCGAGCCGGGCCATGGACATCCTGAGCTTCGTAAAGGCCTCGGAGGTCGATCCGCTCTTTTTCGACTCGTCCTACTTCATCGTGCCGGAAACCGAGGGGCGCAAGGCCTATCAGCTGCTGTTGAAAACTCTGGAAGAGTCCGGGCGCGTGGCTATTGCAAAGATTGCCATGCACCAGCGAGAATACACAGCCTTCATACGTCCTTACGATCGCGGCCTGGCGCTCCACACCATGTATTTCGCCAACGAGATCCGCGAGGCTCCCGGCTACGGAAAGACGGAAGACATCAAGCTGCGGCCCCAGGAAGTGAAACTGGCCGAGCAACTCGTGAGCACCCTCTCTGAGGAATTTCATCTCGAGAAGTACCACGATGAGTTTCAGGAACGTCTAAAGAAGCTGATCGAGTCGAAGAGCAAGGGCAGGGAAGTGGCCGCCGCGCCGCAGCCGCGCCGCGCTCCGGTGATCGACATGATGGCGGCCTTGAAGAAGAGTCTCGAGAAATCCGGCGCCGGCGCGAAAAGGCCGGCCCGGGGCAAGGCCGCCGCGGCGAATCACCGCCGGGCGGCCAGCTGATTGTCTTGAGTATGTAACAGAAACTTTACCGGGTTTTTACCGGCCGCGTTGCACCTGAGAAGGCCGGGAGAGCATCTTAACGGAAAGAATGAGGTACCCAGAAAATGTCCACACAATCAAAAGGCCGCAATAAGAAATATGAAGCCGTTGAGAAAGCGCTCATCGCCCAGCGCGATGAGCTCAGCGCCCGCATCAACAGCCGTCTCGGCGATGTGTACATCGACCGTGAGCCGGACGACGAAGCGGCCCTCGCCAGCGATTCCGCCAGCAAGGACATGGCGGTAGCCACCCTCGAGCGCGAACGCCGCACCCTCGAGCAGATCGAAGCCGCTCTTGCGCGCATCAAGAAGGGCGAGTACGGGATCTGCGCGTCGTGCGAGGAGCCTATTCCAGACGCGCGTCTCAAGGCCTTGCCGTGGGCGCGGGTCTGCGTCCGCTGCGCCGAGCGTGCCTCGCGCGGAAACGGCCTCGCTGCCGACTAAATACATCACTTCTTAAAATGAAAAGCGGCGCCGGGGTTGCCTGCTCCCCGGCGCCGCTTTTTCGTCGGAGGTGTGAAACGGCTGAGACTCCCGTCTTTAATGGTGCGCTTTCGCGGCTTTTACCTGCTCGGACAATCCCTTCACAAACGAGTCCGCCTGCTTTTCCGCTTCCTCGCGGGCGAATCCATAACGCTCCTGTAGCCGGCCGACCAGCTGGTCGCGCTTGCCCGCGATCACTTCCAGGTCGTCATCGGTCAGTTTTCCCCACTTCTCGCGGAATGTTCCCTTGGTCTGCTTCCACTTTCCTTCCACTTGATCCCAGTTCATGGTTTTCTCCCTTTCTTGAATCCCTTGTTTAATCCGTTGTTCAATCCGTTTGCCGGAGTCGATGACCGGCGTTCTTAGGAGACCACTCCGCCGGACCTTTGCAAATACAGGGAAACCCGCACAGCTTTTGCTGTTGCAGTGGAGACATAGAACTCCGGGTGGAACCGCTCCCGCGGCACCCGTGCGAAGGGGCAGGTAACCGCCGGGGAGCCTTCGGTCACCGGGGGGCTTGTTTGCAGCTTGCTCTTAGTCCTAGAATTAGTGTCCGAAGAGGTTTTGACCGGAGGCAGCCTTTGCAACTCGACGACCGTATGAAGCAGTTGCTGCGGGAGCTGGGACACGCGATCAACGACACCGTGTCGGAATCCGAACGCATCGCCGAGGCGATCTCCAGCGTGCGCGCCGCCGGTTTTGACATCGTGCTCAAGCTCGATGCCACCATCGGCCTCGCTCGCCGCACATCAACCGATGCGAAGATGACCTCGCAGGACCGCCGTTTTCTTGAATCCCTGCACATCCGCGTCGACGAGGAAATCCTCGAGGAAGAGGAAGCCGACACAAAGATTGAAATTACCCCGCAGGACATCAAGTTTCTCAAGTCGCTGAAAATTTCCTTCGATGAAGACATCTAGGCTCCAAACGTACAAGGCTGTGGGCCTCGGGGTTCTCGCGCTGGCCGCCGCATCGGTGGCGCCGGCCTCACGTGCGCAGAACATGTCCGCGCCCATCGTCGTCAAATCCTCGACGGCTCCGGCAAAGCCGGGTTGGCTGAAAGTCGAAGTGATCCACGCGGATTCGAACTCCATGGTCGTTCGCGAACAAGCCAACTCCATGATGGTCCACACTTTTACCTATTCGCCCGCGCTCCAGGCGGCGATACAGAAGATCGTGGATGCGGGCGGCGGCTATCAGTACGGCGACAAAATCAGGATCCTCCGCCAGCAAGGCCAGACCGTCGCGCTTCGTATCGACGGAAGACCCTCCAAGTAAGACCAGCGTTCGCAACATGAACGTTCCCCGCAGGTCCCGCCGCTTCCAGAATCCTTGCCTGTACTAAATGCTGCTGCTAAACTATCGCCGCAAGAGCGGGGTACACACTCCTGCCACAATTCCTTGAGAAGGCGTAGAGGGTTTATTCATGTCTGGACACTCGAAATGGGCCACAATCAAGCACAAGAAGGCGGCGACGGACGCACGCCGCGGAAAAATCTTCACCAAGCTCATTCGAGAATTGACCATCGCCACCCGCGTCGGCGGAGCTGATCCCGACACCAATCCCCGCCTGCGCACGGCCATCCTCACGGCCAAGGGCGAGAATATGCCCAACGACAACATCGAGCGCGCCATCCAGCGCGGCAGCGGCACCCTCGAAGGCGAGACGCTCGACGAAGTCACTTTCGAGGGATATGGCCCCGGCGGCGTAGGCGTTCTCGTGCAGGTGGTCACCAACAACCGCAACCGTATCGTCAGCGAAATTCGCCACATGTTCTCGAAGAACGGCGGGAACATGGCGGAGACCGGCGCGGTCGGCTGGATGTTCCACCGCAAGGGCGATATCGTCGTCCCCAAGGATCTCGCGGACGAAGATAAAATGATGGGCATCGTGCTCGACGCCGGCGCCGACGATCTCCGCGACGACGGCTCCGCTTGGGAAGCGATCACTCCGCCCGAGCTGATGGAAAAGGTGCGCGAGTCGCTCGTCGCTGCCGGCATCACACCGGCTTCTGCCGAAGTGGCCTGGATCCCGCAGAACTACGTGAAGCTCAGCGGCCCGCAGGCCCAGCAGATGCTTCGCATGGTGGAAGCGCTCGAAGATCACGACGACGTGCAGCACGTCTACGCCAACTTCGACATCGACGAAAAGGAAATCCAGGCCGCCGTCGCCAGTTAACCTGTGCCTTTGGTTTTACGGGCGCCCCACCCTTGATGTTTCTGTTTCTTCAAGGGTGGACTTTTTCTTTTCGGTGTCATTCTGAGCGAAGCGAAGAATCCCTCGTTTTAGCAATCATCACCTAGTTCAATCGTGCCGCGTTTTTGCCGTTCGTTGTCATCCCGACAGAGCCAAGCGACGAGCGATCTCTCTTGATCCTCCGCCGGCCGTGAGTCCCGCCCCCACCTGGCATAGTTTCGTTCTCACGCCGTCCGCCAGAAAAAACACTACCGCCGCCTGAGCGCCCCACGTACACTTGTGCCGCCAGCATGTCCCTGAAGGCCCCAATCCGTTCCGCTGTTACCCGGCAACGTTTCCGAGTGCTCGGCGTCGACCCCGCCGTGGCGGGCGCCACCGGTTACGGCATCGTTGAGTTCGAAGGTGCCGGCTCACACCTTCTGCGTTTCGGCGCGTTGAAACTGCCACAGCGCGCCACGTTTGCCGCGCGCCTGCGCGAGATTCATCAGCTGATTTCGGCCCTGGTGGAGGAGTTCGCGCCGGACGCCGTCGCCGTGGAATCCGTCTTCGCCGCGCTCAACGTGAAGACCGCGCTGCGCCTCGCCGAAATGCGCGGCGTGGTGCTGCTGGCCGCGGCCCAGGCGCAGATTCCGGCGCACAGCTACTCCCCGCGCGAAATCAAATCCAGCGTTTCGGGCTTCGGCGGCGCTTCCAAGCAGCAGATGCAGCAGATGGTAAGTTCCTTGCTCGGCTTGAAAGAGTTTCCCGAGCCTTTCGACGCTTCCGACGCGCTGGCCGTGGCACTCTGCCACGCGTATGTATCGCGCGCGCGCGAGCGCATTGCCGCGGCCACCTCGAAACGCCCGCCATTGCTGACGGAAAATGCCCTGTCGCGCGCCGTACGCGTGCGTGTTCCCTGAACCGCTCCTATGCGTCGAAGATCGCAACACAGCCCGTGGAGCGCAAGTTGATCTCGCTCAGAAGCCACTTCTCGCGCCTTGCCCCCGCGTGCCTGACGGTGGTGCTTTTGAGCCTGTCTGTTTTACTGGCGCCGCGCGTCGCGGGGAAACCGCATCCGCCGGGTGAAGCGACCATCACGTTCCGGAAAATCTTCAAGTCGAGCTACCCCGAGTTTGTCGAGATCAAAATCAGCCAGAGCGGCTCGGGAACTTTTGACATTCGCCAGCTCGACGATGACGCCAGCCCGCAGCCCTTCGAAGTCGGCGCGCCGCTGGTGCAGAAAATTTTCGATCTCGCCGATAAGCTACACGACTTTCAGGGTGTGGATCTCGAAGTCCACCGCCGCCTCGCCAACCTGGGCGACAAGACCTTCCGCTACGAGAAGGGCGGCGAGACACACGAAACGACTTTCAATTACACCCTCGACATGACCGCCAGCCAGCTGCTCGCCATCTTCGAAAGCCTCACCCGCCAGGAAACCGATCTCGCGGATCTTCAGCGCGCCATGCGCTATGACCGCCTAGGCGTGAACGACGTCGTGCTTCAAATTCAGGCGGACTACGACAACAAGCAGCTTCCCGAACCCGACCGCTTCCTCCCTCTTCTCGACCAGCTCGCCGCGGACCAGAAATTCATCGATATCGCCCGCGACCGTGCCCGTACCCTGGCCGGCCGCATCCGTACCTCGCATTGATTCTTCCGCTCCGTTGTTTCGCTTCTCCGTTCCTTCGCCCTCTCGCTTACAGCATTATCTTTATGGAACTTGTCACGAGGCGCTGTCTGAACTCCGTCCATCCATTTGCAACTTTGGAAGCATCTGAGGGTTTGAGCTAAATAAACGCGGTGACAGAATTCCGGAACTTTTATCTCTTATAGAGGGAAATAATACACATGCGACCCAAGTATCTTATTTTTGCCCTTATCGTACTTGTTTTTGCTCTTCTTCCATTTCTTTCCGCCCGAGTTTCGGGACAAACGGGCAGCGTGCCATCCCGAATCAGCGCGGCGGTGGACAACACCAAAACCACGATGCTGCGCGGCAATATCCATCCGATGGCCCGCGCGGAATTTGACCGCGGTCCCGCTCCCGCCAGCCTGCCGATGGACCACATGCTGCTTGTTCTGACGCGCAGCCCGGCGCAGCAGGCGACGCTGGAAAGTCTGCTCGCCCAGCAGCAGGACAGCGCCTCGCCGAACTACCATAAGTGGCTCACGCCCGAGCAATTCGGCCAGCAGTTCGGCCCCTCGGATCAGGATATCCAGACCATCACGTCGTGGCTCCAGTCGAACGGCTTCCAGATCAATAGCGTAGCGAACGGCCGCACCACGATTGATTTCTCCGGTACCGCCGGCGCGGTGCAGCAGGCGTTTCACACCGCGATTCACAGCTACGTCCTCGCTAATGGCGAGCAGCATTGGGCGAATTCGAGCGATCCGCAGATTCCCGTGGCGCTCGCTCCCGTCGTCGCTGGCGTGAACTCCATGAACAATTTCCGCAGGCGCCCGATGAGCCATTCCACCGGCGTCTTTCGCCGCACAGAGGCGGACGGGAAGGTCACGCGGATAAGCCCGCAATTCACTTACGCGCCGCCTGGTGGGGGTTGCAACTCGAATGGGAATTGCTACGCCGTTACCCCCGGCGATTTCGCCAAGATTTACAATGTGCCGTCGAGCGTCACCGGCACCGGCCAGGTGATCGCGATCGTGAGCGACAGCGACATCAACGCGACAGACGTCGCGAACTTCCGCAGCATCTTCGGTCTGCCCACGGCCAACTTCCAGCAGATCGAGACTGCGCCTGCCTCAGATCCCGGGATTCAAGCCTCGGGAGACGAAGGCGAAGCGGTTCTGGACGTCCAATGGTCGGGCGCTGTGGCTCCCGCTGCAAAAATCGACCTCGTCGTCTCCCCGAGCACAAACACAACGTTCGGTGGCGATACATCCGCTCAGTACATCATCAACAACAGCAATACTTTGGGAGCCACCATTCTCGGTTACAGCTACGGCGCGTGCGAACTCGATCTGGGAACGGCCGGCAACACTTTCTATCAGCAGCTTTGGAGCCAGGCAGCCGGCCAGGGTATTACGGTTGTTGTCGCTACGGGTGACAACGGCTCCGCCGCTTGCGAGAATCCCAACCCCAACAATCTGGTCACCGCTCAACCCGCTACCACCGGCCTGGCTGTGAATGGCATCAGTTCCACGCCCTATGACATTGCCGTCGGCGGCACCGATTTCAATGACGCTTTCAATCCTGCCACCTATTGGAGTTCGACAAATTCGGGTGCAGGAGCATCGGTCATCTCCTACATCCCCGAGATCGCTTACAACGACTCCTGCACTACCCCGGTACTTGCCAGCGTCTCCGGGCTCAGCTCCGTCGCCGAAACCAACTGCAATAACGCGTCGTTAATCGACTTCGGCGGGCAGAATTTCATCGTTTCGTTCGGCGGAGGCGGCGGACCGAGCAACTGCACCACCTCGTCCACGACGGCGACGACGCTCGGGCCCGTCAGCAGTTGCGGCGGCGGCTACGCGAAGCCCACTTGGCAAACCGGACCCGGCGTCCCTGCGGACGGAAAGCGCGATACCCCGGATGTTTCTCTTTTTGCGGGCGACGGCACGATCCAGAATTTCTACATCATCTGCCAGTCGGATCAGGTTAGAAACGCGGGATGCAATCTGAATAGTCCTTTTCAGGATTTCGTCGGCGTGGGCGGCACCTCGGTTTCCGCCGAGGCGTTTGCCGGCGTGGTGGCGCTGATCAACCAGAAAAATGGCGCCACCAAGGGCAGCGGAAATCTCAACCCGACTCTCTACGCGCTTGCGGCCGAGCAGAATGACGCCAACTGCAATGCCTCGGGAACGCCGGCGACCACTTGCATTTTCAACGACGTGACCTCCGGCACCATTGCCATGCCCTGCGCCAAAGGCAGCCCCAACTGCACGGTAAACTCTTCTTCCGACACGATCGGAATACTCAGCGGATATTCAGCCGGCACCGGCTATGATCTGGCTACCGGGCTTGGTTCGATAAACATCGGCAATCTGGTCAACAATTCGCGGGCCCCAATTTCTACCTCTCTTCTTCCTCTCCGGTGGTAACGATATCGACTCCCGGAGCGTCCGGAACCATGACTGCTACCGCTTATCCGGTGAACGGATATACCGGCACGGTGACCCTGGCCTGCTCGAATTTGCCGCCAGCCGCAACGTGCAGCTTCAGCCCTGCCAGCGTAGTGTTCACCTCCTCCACGTCTTCTACTACGGGAATACCCGTCACGGTCACGGTTAATACCACCACCGCGAGCAGGCTCATCCCCTTCGGTCGCCCGTGGAATATGCCGAACTGGGCAGCCGCCGGGATAGTTTCATTCGCCTCCGTGATCTTACTGACGCTTCTGCTCGGCGTTGGCAACCCGCGGCGCAGGCAGTTTGGCTGGAGCCTGGCAGGCTTGCTGCTCGTGTTGTCTGTCGTTACGGCGCTCGCGGCTTGCGGTGGAGGTAGCAGCACAACGACCCCGACTTCCAGCAGTTCCAACAACGGAGTCACCGGAAACTTCAGTTCGATACTTACCGGCACGAGTGGCTCTCTTGTTTCGAACATGACTTTTACCGTGACGGTTCAGTAGGCAGGCAGCAACCGCAGGAATAAACGGGGGAATAACGGGCTAACGGAGGATGATCCCGGCGTAGCCGACTACTTCCTCGCGATCGCCGGTAACGTCGCCGGAAGTCGCGTAGCGAATCAGCTTCGCTTCCTGCGCTCCCAGCTTTTTCAGCGCCACGAGCATGGCGACTGTGGCGGCATATCCGCACATGGTAATGCCCTTCGGCGCGCACGGTATCGTAAAGTCCGCGCGCGTCGAGAGCCAGATATCTTTTCGATCGCCAGCTTGTCTTTTGTCCGGGTCACAACGTCGTTCTCATAGTGATTCATGTCCGAACTGGCGATGAGCAGCACGGGTTCGGACTCGGCTACCACCACCTGCGCGATGGCGTTTCCCAGCTTTTCGAGATCGGCGTAGCGGTCGGTCCCCAGCAGCACCGGGACGAAGCGAACATCCCCTCCGAGCCGTTGCAGGAAGGGAAGCTGCACTTCCAGGGAATGCTCGCGCTCGTGGGCGATGGCATCTTCGCGAAGCAGGAGACAGGCCTTTGCCAGCGCGGTCGCGAGCGCGGAATCGATCTGCGCCTCGCCAAACGGCGTCTGCCAGCTTCCTTCGGTGAGAATCGCCATCGACTCGCCGCGAGGGAAGTGCCGCGGCCCGATCAGGATGCATTTCGCGGGGATCTCCATCGCGGAATAGACCGCGCCCGCTACTGCGCCGGAGTACATGTAGCCCGCGTGCGGCACCACGCAGCCGCGTGCCGCAATTTTTTCTTTGCCATTCCCGGGCAACTCGGCGCAGAAATCCTTGATCTGCCGCGCAAGTTCGCGCGCGTCAGCCGTATAGAAGCGTCCAGCTACCGCAGGGGGACGAATCATAATCGTATTCTGGCATACGCCTTGCATTTCGCGCATCGATTCGCCGGCCAGTGTTCCGAAGCCTCACCCTTTTCCGCTTGAACGCTTGAATGAAGGATCGCCCAACCGCGCCCGGTTTCGGGAGTAGAATTTACCGGCGCAATACGGAACCTCACGAATGGACAGCTTGTACGGCCCGCGCATGTACTATTCGCTCTTCGGTCCCCGCGGTTTGCTTGTGGGCGCCCGAGCGAGGCTGTCCTCGGCGCCGATCGTCATGAGCGTTGCCGTGCCCGGCGTGCTTTATCCTGTTTATCTCCGCGCCAGAACAACCGATGTTTCTCTGTGCCGGGAGATCTTCTTGAATAACGCTTACGACTCGGATTTTTTCGAGTCGCCGCAGGGTACGCCGCCAGTCGCGCCCGCAGGCATGTCGCCGGTCATAATCGACGCGGGCGCCAATGTCGGCCTCTCCGCCGTCTTCTACGCGAATCGCTTCCCGAAAGCCAGAATCGTCGCCATCGAGCCCGAGCCTTCCAACTACGAAATGCTGAAGAAGAATACTGCGCCCTATCCCAGCGTTACGCCCGTCCAAGCGGCGCTGTGGAAGGAGGCCGCCGCGCTTCGCCTCTTTGACACACGGGGAGGGAACACGGCATTCCAGGTCGGTGAAACAAATCAACTGTCTGCGACAGAGGAACGCGCAGTCGTGCAAGCCATGACGCTAGAAAAGCTGATGGATCAGTTCGGCATCGCTTATATCGATTATCTGAAAATGGATGTAGAGGGCGCTGAGAAAGAAATCTTCGAGCACGCCCCGTGGATCGATCGCGTGGGAGCCATCGGTGTCGAGTTGCACGACTGGATGCGCAGCGGATGCAGCGAAAGCGTCCGGCTGGCAGCGAAGAATTTTCCGTACCGGTGGCAGCGCGGAGAAATCACCTACTTCGCGCGAAAAGAGCGCGTCGCACAATCAAGTCGCGCAAACGACACACCTGGCGCCAAGACGCTCGCCGCGGGTCCCCGGTTCCCCCTGGAAATTCTCGACGTCAACTGACTGCCTCGAAGTCGGCGCCCTACGCGTCGCGATGCACGGTTCCCGGCGAGAACGCCGGCAGACAGATGGCGATGTACTCGGCTCCGTCCGGTGTGGAATATTGGACCCATTCACCGGCATGCGTAATCACGCCCTGCCCCGAGGCCACGTCGAGCGACCCGCCCTTGTGCGTGACGCGCAACATGCCCTTCAGCACCACTGTGTACTCCTCGAATTCCGGTGTCTGCCCCGGTTCCACCCATCCCGCGGGACTTTGCATGCGTGCCACACTCACCGCCTGGGTCTTCGAGTTCACGCGGCCCACAAATTCCTCGATGATTTTTGGCTTGTTCCCCGCAGCTTCGATTCTCGTCGGCTGCGCAATCAGTGTCGGCACCATCATCTCCCCTGATAAATTTCCGGTGATGTTCCGGCATCCGCCGAAGATCTGCGCCGGAACGCCCGCTTCGCTAATGGACGCCCGCGGGCAGCGTCGCCAGCAGCGCTTTCACGCCGTTCCATAGAATCTGCACGCCGATGCACACCAGTAGAAATGATGACAGCCGCACGATCACGGCCATTCCCGTTTGCCCGAGAAGCCTTGCCAGTCGCTCCGCCGACGCATAGGAAAGGAACACGCTCAGCGCGATCAGCACCGACGCAATGATCGCCGGTACGAACGGCAGCAGATTCAGCCCGTGATGGCGCGGCGAATTCGCTCCGAGGGTGATGGCTATCGAAATGGACCCCGGGCCAACCGTCAGCGGCATCGTCAGCGGGTAAAACGCGTTCCGGAAGATGTCGCCGGGCGTCATCTGGTGCGCCCCGGCACGCGGCTTCTCGTCTTCCTGCTTCTGATTCAGCATCGTCCAGCCGGTGGCCATCACCACCAGCCCGCCGCCCACTTGCACCACGGGAATGGAAATCCCGAAAAACGCCAGAACGTGTGTGCCGATCAGGAACGACCCGGCGAGCAGGAAGAAGCTGTTCATCGCGATGCGGCGCGCCAGCGCCGTTCGCGCCTCGCTCGAGTAATCGTGCGAGAGGATCAGAAAAATCGGGGCGTCTCCCAGCGGGTTCACCACCGGGAACAGCGTGCTGAAGAAAAGAATCGTGCTCTTGAATATCTCGAGCACATCGCCCTCCCGGCGCCCCGCCCGCACGCCTTGTCCCGCGGACCAAGTAGCAACGTCTTCAGTTCAATGTCTGCCCGGGACATCGGTCTGCGGGTAATACTCGGTTTGTCCCTTTGCCGTTCGTTGCCATGCCGATTTTAAGCCGGCTCGCAGTACCCGAAAAAGTTTTCACTCATCGCGTGCCTTCGCTTTTCGCTGTCATCCCGAGCGAGCGAAGCGACGAGGGATCTCTCTTCGCATCTCAATCTGGCAACCGCTCCCAGCGAAGCAAGCCTCTTAGGGGGTCGGAGCTTCAGCTCCGACAAAAAGATTCGGCGCGCAGCGCCTTCCGCTCGCGGCGAATTTCCCGCGAGCCTTCGTCAGCGGTGGAGCGTTGGGTCATCGGGTGCCAGACCGCGAGCCCGTCGCTTAAACCAGTTCGTAGCCCGCGAAGAAATACCCGGTTTCAAACGCGGCTGTTTCCGGCGCGTCGGAGCCGTGCGTGCAATTATTCTGAATGCTCGTGCCCAGATCCTTGCGGATGCAGCCCGGCGCGGCTTTGGCGGGGTCGGTGGCGCCCATCGTCTCGCGCCACTTCGCAATGGCGCCTTCGGCTTCGAGAACGATCACCACCACTTTTCCCGAACTCATGAACTCGGTGAGATCCTTGAAGAAAGGGCGCTCGCGGTGTACGGCATAGAAGCCCTCGGCTTCCGTCTTCGTCAGGCGCTGCGACTTGATCGCCACAATCTTGAATTTTGCGGCGTGGATCCGGCTCAGGATGTCGGCTGCGAGCCCGCGTCCAACCGCGTCGGGCTTGATGATTGCCAGCGTGCGTTCAATTGCCAAGTGAGTTTCTCCCCTGTGAGTTTAAATTTGTCTGTGAAATTTCGTCGCGAGCCGTCGAACCGAGCCGCCAGTGCGATTCGCGCGACGTCTCGGCGCGTTAGCGTTTCTTGCTTTTCGGTTTTGCCTTCGATTTCGCTTTTGCCGCGGCCGATTTTTTCGGCTTGGGCATCACCATCAGGTTCGATTTGCGTTTCACCTTGCCCAGCGCGGCGGCCAGCGTCTCGCCGATATCCGCGGGGCTTTGCACGGTCAGGATGCCCGCGGCGCGCATCGCCTTGTATTTGTCCGCCGCGGTGCCTTGTCCTCCGCTGATGATGGCGCCGGCGTGTCCCATGCGGCGTCCCGGAGGGGCCGTCTGCCCAGCGATAAATCCCACCACCGGCTTCTTCACATGCTTCTTGATGTACTCTGCGGCCACTTCCTCGGCGTTCCCGCCGATTTCGCCGATCATCGCAATCGCATACGTGTCGGGATCCTCGTTGAACAACTTGATCGCATCCAGAAACGTAGTGCCAATAATGGGATCACCGCCGATGCCGATGCAGGTGGACTGGCCGATCCCAAGCCGCGTCAACTGATCGACCGCTTCATACGTCAGCGTTCCGCTGCGGCTCACCAGCCCCACGTTTCCTTGTTTGTGGATCGCCCCAGGCATGATGCCGATCTTGCATTTCCCGGGCGAAATGACGCCCGGGCAATTCGGACCAATCAGCCGCGTCTTGGATTCCTTCATCACCGCGGCCACGCGCACCATGTCCAGCGTCGGAATACCTTCCGTGATGCAGATGACCAGCGGCAACCCCGCGTCGAACGCCTCGAGGATCGCATCCGCGGCAAACGGCGGCGGCACAAAAATCACCGAAGCATTCGCGCCCGTCTTACGCACCGCGTCGGACACGGTGTCGAACACCGGCACGTCGAGATGCTTCGTCCCGCCTTTCCCTGGCGTTACGCCCCCCACCACCTTCGTGCCATATTGAATCATCTGCTGCGCGTGGAAGCTGCCTTCGCGCCCGGTAAGCCCCTGCACGATCAGGCGAGTGTTCTTATCGACTAGAACGCTCATTGCACCCTCCCTGCAAGAGCCACAATTTTCTCCGCCCCGTCTTTCATTCCGCTTGCGACGGTAAAATTGAGCCCCGAGGTGCGCAGAATCTCTTGCCCCTGCTGCACGTTGGTGCCTTCCATGCGAACAACCACGGGCACCTTGAATTTCAGTTCCTTCGCCGCATTCACCACGCCGCTCGCCAGCACGTCGCAGCGCAGGATGCCGCCGAAAATGTTGACGAACACTCCGCGCACGTTGGGATCGCTCAAAAGAATGCGAAACGCGTTCTTCACCTGATCCTCCGACGCGCCGCCGCCCACATCGAGGAAGTTCGCCGGGCTGCCGCCGCTGAGCTTGATGATGTCCATGGTCGCCATCGCCAGCCCCGCGCCGTTCACCATGCAGCCGATCGTGCCATCGAGCTTGATGTAGTTCAGCTTGAATTTCGACGCTTCCACCTCGAGCGGCGATTCCTCGTCGAGGTCGCGCAGTTCCTTGAATTCCGGATGCCGGTAGAGCGCGTTGTCGTCAATCGTCACCTTGGCATCGAGTGCCACCAGCCGCCCGTCGCCGGTAGCGACCAGGGGATTGATCTCCACGAGCGATGCATCCGACTCCACGAACGCGCGATAGAGCGATTGCAGAAACGGCACCGCCGCGCTCACCAGCTCCGGCGAAAGCCCCAGTCCAAACGCCAGCTTTCGCGCGTGAAACGGCTGCAAGCCCGTCGCGGGATCGATCGCCTGCCGCAGAATTTTTTCCGGATGCTCTTTCGCGACCTCCTCGATCTCCATCCCGCCCGCGGTGCTGGCCATGACAATCGGAGTGCCCGTCGCGCGGTCCACCAGCACGCTCAAATAAAGCTCGCGCTTGATGTCCAGGCCCTCCTCAATCAGCAGCCGGTGAACGATCCGCCCTTCTTCGCCCGTCTGCGGGGTCACGAGCTTCATCCCCAGAATATGTTCGGCGTGCGACGCCGCTTCGTCCGCGGATCGCGCCAGCTTCACGCCTCCAGCCTTGCCACGGCCGCCCGCGTGAATCTGAGCCTTCACGACGACGACCGGCGTCCCCAGGCGCTGCGCCACCGCGCGCGCTTCATCCTTCTTGAACACCACTTCGCCGCGCGGAACCGGCACGCCAAACCTGGCAAGGATCGCCTTCGCCTGATATTCGTGGATCTTCATTCTCTCTCCGTCGGCCCGTTCACGCGGGCCGTTTTGAAACGCCCGGAACGGTAATCAGTGATAAAATTTGCGGACGCACAAAGCGAACCAGTTTACTTGGAACGCGCGGATCGGGCAAGGCGGCATCGTCCACACGCGCTCGTCATTTCAGCGGAAAGCAGCGGAACTGCAAGCGGCGGAAATAAATGATCCACGAAGCGCTTCAGAAAATTGTCGCTGAAGAGGACCTCTCGCGCGTCGAAGCCGAAGCCGCGATGGAAGAAATCCTCTCCGGCCGCGCCAACGACGCGCAGATCGCCGCCCTCCTCACCGGTTTGCGGATGAAGGGCGAAACGGTGGACGAACTGGTCGGCTTTGCCACCGCCATGCGCCGCCACGCCACCCCGATTTTCCCCGGCAATCTGCCGCTGGCGATCGAAGCTCTCGTCGATACGTGCGGCACCGGTGGCGACGCCTCCGGCACCTTCAATGTTTCCACCGCAGCGGGATTTGTCGTAGCCGGCGCGGGCGTCCACGTGGCCAAGCACGGTAACCGCTCGATCAGCTCGCGCTGCGGCTCCGCGGACGTGCTCGAGCATCTCGGCGTGCGCATCGACCTTCCCCCGGAGCGCGTGGCGAAATCCATCGAAGAAGTGGGCATCGGCTTCCTGTTCGCGCCGGCGATCCACGCTGCCACCAAGTACGCGACGCCGGCGCGCAAATCCCTGCGCATGCGCACCGTGTTCAATCTGCTCGGCCCGCTCACAAATCCCGCTGGCGCATCCGCGCAGGTAGTCGGCGTGTACGAAGCCAGCCTCACGGAGCTCATGGCGCGCGCCCTCGGCGAGCTTCGCGTGCGCCGCGCTTTCGTCGTCCACGGCGCCGATCACCTCGACGAGATTTCCATCTCCGGCGTCACCTACATTGCCGAACTCCGCGATGGCGTCGTGCGAAGCTACACGGTGACGCCCGAGGACTTCGGCCTCCGCCGCGCGCCGCTCGAAGCGATCCGCGGAGGCGATGCCGCCCAAAACGCCAAAATCATCCACAAGGTCCTGGGACGTTCGTCGGCCTCCCGCGAGCATAGCCCCCATCGCGATATCGTCCTCGCCAACGCAGCCGCCGCGCTGGTCGCCTCCGGCCGCGCCGCCGATCTGCTCGAAGGCGTGCGCCTCGCCGCCCATTCCATCGATTCCGGCGCCGCCCGCGCCAAACTCGAAGCCCTCATCGCCTTCTCCCAATCCGAAAAAGCCCACGGCCTGGCCGCAAATTAAACGATGAAGCCGAGGAAGTGGATGAAGTAAATGAGGCAAATGAATGAGATGCGCGCCTCGCAAGTAGGCGCAGCCTATGGGCGTAGCGTCGATTGTTGGGCTGCCGTCGGGGGTTACGAGGTCGCAGGCTTCCCTACGAAGAAAAAATCTGCTCGAGGTTAGTCATGCGGAACAGTTTCACTATACGCGGAGTCGCATTGACGAACTGCATTTTGCAACCGCCCTTGATGGACGACACCTTCAACGCAAGCAGCTCTCCCAGTCCGGCGCTGTCGAGGTAATTCAAATCGCCCAGGTCGATCACGATGCGCCCTCCCAGAGGGACCAGCGGCCGCACCAGTTGCTTCATCTCGCCGACATTCTCGCTCACTAGCCTTCCGATCACGCTGATCGTCGTCACCTTGCTCTCTTGCGGAGTACTCTCCGACACCTTGATTTCATACTGCAAAGAGCCATTGGACGGCATAGTTTTCCGATCTCCTTATGGCCGGCTCCCCGCAAATCGCCCGCGAGCCGCCTGGCCTCCGCCTTCTACGTCCGAGGTTGCATCATCGCCTGCATGAAGTTCGATCCGACGTTCGTGAATTCAAACGCGTGCAGCCCGAGCTCGTTCGCGAGCTCCTTGCAGGCCAGAATTCCCCGGACGCTGTTTCCCTTCGCATCGAGCTTCGGCGAATACACTGCAATGCCCAGCTGCCGGTTGACCACCGCGAGGATTCCGCCGGCCACACCGCTCTTGGCGGGCAGGCCGACGCGATAAGCCCATTCGCCCGCATGGTCGTACAACCCGCAGGTGAACATCACCGCCAGCACATCCTTGATGAACTGAAAATCGAAAACATGCTCGCCGCTGGCAGGGTTTATGCCCATATTGGCCAGCGTCACGGCCATCAGCGCCAGGTCCTGGCAATTGACGAGCAGGGAGCACTGCGAGAAATATTGCTGAAGCGTCTGATCCACCTCGCTGTCGATGATCCCGCAGTTCAGCATCAGATAGGCGATGGCGCGATTTCGGTTTCCAGTCAGGCTCTCCGACGCCAGCACATCCGCATCGATGCGAAGCTTCCGTCCCGCCGCCAGCTCCATTTTCCCCACAAATCCAGTGATGCCGGCCTCCACGGGAGTCTCTTTGATCAGCGACGAAACCGCGATCGCTCCCGCGTTGATCATCGGATTGAACGGCCGCATGGTCTTTGGGTCGAGCTCGATCGCATTGAAGGCGTCCCCGCTGGGCTCCACGCCCACATGCCGCAGGGTTTCGTCCCGCCCGAGTTTTTCCAGCGCCATCTGAAACGCAAACGGCTTGCAGATCGACTGGATCGTGAACTCATGCTCCCAGTCGCCCGCGCGAAACACTTGTCCATCGACGGTCGCGAGGCAGATGCCGAAATGGCCGGGATTTGCCTTAGCCAGCTCGGGGATGTAGCTCGCCACTTCCCCGTCGTCGCAGTTCTTGTATTTTTCGTGGATGCGCTGAACGACGCGTTCTATCTCCGAGATAGAAGTCATGTTCTCCTGAACAGAATTGGCGTAATTATTTTGAGGCTCGTTCGGCCCCGAAGCGTGGGCAAGACGATAGCGGCGCTCAATCCCCAAGTCCAATAGAAGTTTTGGATGCGGGGTATTTGCAAGCTAAGGGCATTGCCTTCTGCATAAACGGGAAACGTATCCAACTCAATCTTCTCCGAGGCCATATTTCAGCGGCCAATACCGCCAATCGGGTTACTGGCGCGGTGGCTCAGCGGTCCGGGGAGCGCTGGCAGGAGGGATCTTGCCGTTCATGCGCAGATATTCCACCATCTGGCCGTAAATATCGTATGCGTGGATGAGCGGAAAGGTCGTCAAAAACAGGCGCGTTTGCCTGGTTTGGCGCACCGGCAACAAGTCGAGCAGGTTTTCGGCGGTTAGCGTGGCGACGGCACGATGTCCCAGCGCAAACGAATCGGCCAGCAGTTTGATACTGGCGTCCTTGGACTCGAACGATTTCGATGGGTTCGGGCCCAGAACGCCCGCGGGCATCGGTTCGCCGAGCACGCCCGACCAATAGAGATAATTGGCCCCGGCAATGTGGATCACCTGCATCCCGAACGGCCGGACGCCTTTGTAATTACTCCCTTCGATAGAAAGGCTGTCCGGCGTGAAATTGTACTTGTCCTCGGGCATCGCATTGGCGAGTGCGATCACATTCTTTTCCACCAGCGAGAGTTCCTGCTCCACAACTCCTGAGACGCTGGAAGCAGGCGGGGGCGGAAACGTGGGATTCGTGGGATTGGCCGCCGCAGGTCTTTGGTCTTGCGCGAACACAGCAAACGCGAAACACAGAATCAGCGAAAGCGCCCTGATCGGAATCATGGATAACCTCCTCACCGGGTAACGCGGCTCGATAACTCCACATCGATAGCGCGAATAGGCACGATATGCTCACAAGCCCGCAGAATCGTCAAGCCTCCTCTTTCCTAGAAGCTGAACGGCCCTAAAACTCTATTCTCTTTGAGCAACCGGGCAGCCGCAGCTATATCCCCGGGAATCCGATAACGACCCACTTATGAATTGGCCTCGTGTGTCGTACGAGACAGATTCCAAGGCGAGCCTTCCAATAGATATGCTGGCGGAGATAGAGATAGCCGCTCGTAAAAGTAAAGGAGGCACCATGTTTGGATACGGATTGCTTGGGACTATATTGTTTATCTGCTTGATCGTCTGGCTCGTGCGGGTACTCTAGGCTCGGCTTCCCATGAGGAACTCGCACTCGCCGGTAAATACGAACTCACTGTGCCAATAAGAGAGCCTGCGTTTCGAATATGCTGATTCGCCTGGGATACAACATTGTTTTCGAGACGCCCGCTCCCGTGCCGTTTGTAGCGCTACTGAAGGTGCACTCTTCCCGGGTGAACGATCTGCGGGAGCTCGATGAGTTGAGGATTAACTCCGCCACGCACTTCGAGTGCTACCCCGACAGTTTCGGAAACACCTGCTGCCGCTTTCTCGCTCCCGCGGGAGAGCTCAGGCTGAGCAATTCAACCCTGATACACGACACAGGCGAGCCCGATCCGGTGGCGCCGTGGGCCCGCGAGATACCCGTGCATCGTTTGCCGAATGATACGCTCCAATACCTGCTGAGCAGCCGCTACTGCGAAGTGGACCGCATGTCGAATATCGCGACGGAGCTCTTTGGCGGGATCACTCCCGGCTGGAACCGGGTGCAGGCTGTGTGCCAATGGGTTCATGAGAAGGTAACCTTCGGATACCAGTACGCAAGCGCCCAGAAAACGGCGCTCGATGTCTTTACCAATCGCTTCGGTGTTTGCCGCGATTTTCAGCACCTGGCGATAACGATGTGCCGGGCGTTGAACATCCCCGCGCGATACGCGACCGGATACCTGGGCGACATCGGAGTGCCGGTTTCGCCCGCTCCCATGGATTTCAGCGCGTGGTTCGACGTGTACCTGGAAGACCGCTGGTGGACTTTCGATGCGCGCAACAATCAGCCGCGCATCGGGAGGGTGCTGATGGCCGTGGGTCGAGATGCATCCGACGTAGCGCTCACCACGTCATTCGGCACCGCGAATTTGAAGCAATTCACGGTGGTCACCGACGAACTGCCGCAGCACGAGACGGCTCACGTCTAAGAAGCGCCGTCCAGCGGGGCGAATTCTGCTCCGGCAAGCAAACCAACCCCGCCGTGATTAGCCTGAACGAATTGCCCGCTCATACTCCCGGCTAAGCGGTCGCCCCGCTTTTTGCCTGCTGAATGATGTGGTCGGCTGCGCGGAAAGCGAGAGCCTGGATCGTCATTGTGGGATGATTGCGGCCGCCCGTTACGAAGTTGCTTCCGTCCACGACGTAGAGATTCGGGCACATCGTGCGCCCGGTGATATTTGTCCACAACCGAAGTCTTCGGATCGTTCCCCATCCGGCAGGTGCCGCGGCTGTGCGGGCCCCCACGGGAATCGTGGACTTGATCGGCCCACACCTTCGTCGCTCCGGCGGCCTGTAATATCTCCACCGACTTGGCCGTGAAGAACTCCATGTTCTTGATGTCGTCCGGATGGCTCGTCGTGGTGATGCGCATTGCCGGGAGGCCCCATTCGTCTTTCACATCCGGATCCAGATCCACGCGATTGGTCTCAACCGGCAGTTGCGTAATAAAACTGCTGATAATCATCTTGCGGTTGGCTTCGTCCCGGAGGGCCTTTTTGTACCCCGCGCCCCAGCGCGGTCCATCGTGCGGGCCGCCGAGCGTGTACTCGATCGGCGTCTGCTGGCCGCGGGAGGTTAGCCTTCCGCCGCCGTAGAATCCCCGCTTGGGATCGCTCGCGACCCAATCCACGATTCCGGCGCCGCTGATGATGCCCTTGTATTCATTGAGCGGGTGCTCAAAGATCGCGCTCGCGCCGGCATTGTTCCCCGACATCAGGTATTTTCCGACAACGCCGCTCGAATTCGCGAGACCATCGGGGAATTGCGACGACTTCGAAAGCAGGAGCAGCCGCGAGGACTCGGTGCCGTTCGCCGATAGCACCACCGCCTTGGCCTTTTGAAAGATTTCGCGTTTCTGGGCGTCGAAATAGATGGCGCCGGTCACCCTTCCGTTTTTATCCAACGAGATTTCGCGCACGTAGCTGTTGGGCCGGATCTCGCACCGCCCGGTTTGTTCGGCAATCGGGAACATCGCCACCGCCGAACTCGATCTCGCTTTCACTTGGCAACTGAAGCCCGAGCACATCCCGCAGCTGATGCAGCCCGAGCGTCCTCGATACGCCTCGGAAATAATCGCCATGGGACTTGGGATCACCGTCAATCCCAGCTTGGCAGCCGCCACCTGGAACAGCGCGCCGGAACTCTTGATCGGCAGCGGAGGCAGCGGATAGGGCTTTGACATCGGCGCAAACAGCGGAGAGTCGACGCGCACCCCCGAAATCCCCATCTCCCATTCGGCCTTCGTGTAATAGGGCTCCAGCTCTTCATACGTGATGGGCCAGTCCGCCAGGCCGCTGCCGGCAATCGTGCCCACGTGGCTCGCTTCCTGGAACTCCCACGGCAGATGCCGCCAGCTGCTGCCGCCGTAAACCACGGTGCCGCCTCCCACCACCATTCCGTAGGAGTGATTGCCCGGCGCGGCTTTCTCATCCTGGTTCCGGCGGAAGGTGTTCCGCTGCCGCTTGGGATCACTCATCAGGCGGTCCGCGTCGGTGGGGAAGCGGTTCTGCAGCTCGTCCTTGTTCGAATCCTGTTCGTGGCCGTAAGTTCCCCAGCCGCCTTGCTCCAGGACCACGACCGAAAAGCCGGCGACCGACAGTTCCTTGGCCATGATCCCGCCGGCGGCTCCCGCCCCAATCACGACGAAATCCACTTCCGTTGTCGGCTCATACTGTTTCATGGGCGTCTCCTTCAGTGCTGAGACTATCCGCGCGAGTTGCTGGCGGCGTCGTAGTAACCGAACGGGGCTTTGAAATTCATGGTGTCTTCGAATCCGATCAGCTTCCAGCCGATTGCGTCCTGATTGCCGCCGTGTTTCGGGCTGGCAAACATTCCGATGACCGTGTGATTGCGGACCGCCGTGAAGAAGGGGGTTTTCTCGATAGCCGTGAGCGCCTGTATCTGTTGCGCAGAGGTTAGCTCCGAGAACTTGCCGGCGCTCGGAAAAAGCTCCTGCGTCTTTGCTTGCAGGTCTTTGATTCCCTGCGTGTAAAGCGCCTGACTATCGTGGAGGAAACTGGTCAGCCCGCTGTCGATGAAGTAGACGCAGCCGGCTTCGCGTGCGCCCGGCGTGTCGTCGGTGGGAATGATCGCCGACGCCATCGCGGCAACCTCGGCTGCCTGTTCCGGAGTGAAGAATGCGAACTGTGTGGGAAAGTTCTGCGCAGCCATCTGCTGCGCGTGTTCCTGGGCGGCCAGGATGCCCGGCCAATTTGAGGCCAACCAGGCGGCGCCGAGGCCCGCAACGGAATTCCTGAGAAAGGTCCGTCTGGAGCGGTCGCTCATAGCCAACCTCCTGCAAGCGTCTCGACAGCGCCGCAAATATATCACATCGGATTATGCAAAATCATATAATCCGTCTCCTGGCTGTCACTCCTCATTCCGCGCCGCCTCGCGGCCACACAACCAGGCCGCGCTAGGCCCCGATGTGGATTCGAGAGAGAGAATGCATCAGCCCGAAGATATTCATGAGCCACAACACCACGGCGTACCCCCCTTCAGAATCGATTTGATCGAACCAGCCATTGGTATAAAACTGTTCACCAGCCACAGCAGGACACCCACCACCACTAACACCATCAATACCTGGAGCAAGGGCATGACCTGTTTGCCTCCTCCCTTTTTCGGGCGACCAGAATCGTCGCTTTTTTGACTAACCGGCGCCATCATAGGAGAGGGTCACGCCCATATCTGTCCCATTGTGGACACTACTATCCTTTTGACTTGCATGGGGAGACGGCAGTGCTACGCTTTCGGTTATGGCTACAATGCCCAGTCGGCTCAAAAAGGGGAAAAAGGCCTGCTTCGACGCCCAGGTCTTCCTCGATTCCGTCGGCGTGGCTCGGAAGATCGTCGAGTTTCCCAAGAAGGCCACCATCTACGCGCAGGGTGATCCTGCGAGGACGGTGATGTACATTCGACAGGGCGGGGTGAGGTTATCCGTCGTCAATGGGGCTGGCAAAGAAGCGGTGGTCGCGGTTTTGAAGGCGGGCGATTTTTTTGGAGAAGGCTGTTTGGCGGCGCAGCCCATCCGCATCGGCGCGGCGACTTCCATTGCGGCGACGAGTGTGCTGGTCATTGAGAAGGACGAGATGGTTCGCGTTCTGCACGCGGAACACGAATTCTCGGATCGCTTTATCTCTTACATGCTTACCCGAAACATCCGCATCGAAGCGGACCTGGTCGATCAACTGTTCAATTCCACGGAAAAGCGGCTGGCCCGTGCCCTTCTGCTGCTGGCTCGCTATGGAAAAGACGACCAGCCTCAAAGGGTTCTTCCCAAGGTCTCGCAGGAAATGCTGGCCGATACCATCGGCACCACGCGGTCGCGAGTGAATCTTTTCATGAATAAGTTCAAAAAGATGGGCTTCATCAAGTACAACGGCGGCCTTCAGATCAACAGCTCTCTCCTTAGCGTCGTCCTGCACGAATAGCGAAGCCGGCCTTATCCCCGCCAATTCTCAGGCGCCCTGGCTCAGGCCCCAGCTCCAACCGACGGCTGGGGCCTCTGCCATTTCTGCTACTGGCTTGCGGATTCCTTCGACTCATTCCGCGGTGCGTTCTTCTGTAGTACGGAAACCAAGTGACGGCCGGACATGGGAACCCGTATCTTCCCGCCCAGCACGATTTCCCGCGCCGTCAGTTTGCGGCCATACACGTCTGCGGTGGCATCGTCGTCGGGGCGAAGCGTGGAGCCCTCGAGTGAAATCCCGGCGAAAAGGCCGCGCGAACGCGAGTAGCTGAGAACTTCCGAACGCAGGTAAGCGTCGGTGTCCGCAGACGCGTCACGCCCAACGGGTCCTGCCGCAATCGAGGCATCGGCTCCCAGCTTTACTTTGCTGCTGAGAATCGAGCTCGCGCCGCGCTCGTTCATCACCAGCAGAACGAGATCGGTGGCTTGCCCGCCGATTTGAAATCCAATGCTGCCGCCTTCGAGCGCATACATTGCGGGAGCGCCCCACGGTCCGCGGAAGTTCTTTCCGGTGCGGCAGACCATCGCTCCGCGTCCGTAGCTTCCGCCCACCACAAAAGCCGCCTTCAGGACGGACGGGAACACGATTACGCACTCCGCCTTTTCCAATACTTGCTGGGGAATATTCTCAGGCGTGCCCATGATTTCCTGCATCACCACGCCCGAGTTTTCCAGGCGCTTTTGTTCCTTGTTAGCCGCGTGAAGAGTTGGGATTGCAACCACCGCCAGACAGAAACCGAGAATTGACTTGCCTATCTTTGAATTGTGTATCATCACTGACCTCCATGATCAGAAGTGCTGGCCGTTCGAAGACCGATTCGTTACACATATGGATTGTAAATCCACCGGGAGCAGACAAACTGTCACGTTAGGCACACACCTGTGAATCGTCAGGGATGAAATGCGAGAGCGGCGTAGATCATTTACCTGTGGTTCCCAACAGAAACAGCGCCGCGGAAAGAATGGCCATGCCCACCACGGAATACACGATCAGCCACAGCCAGTCGTAATTCCTCTTCACGTACCAGTGTCTGCCCCTGTTTTCGGCTGCTTGTGCGCGGCCCCGCGCCAATCGAAGGCTCCACATGGCCATCAACCTGCCAGGGACCGTAGAAAAGCTCCCTGACGCACATCGTAAATAAGGTATCTCTCGTCTGCCGAAGACGGTCCTAGGCTCACCACGTGTTGTTCCGCCTGGGTCAGGCTGCGAAACCTCTCGACAAAGACGAGCTTTTCCCCGGAGGACTGCTTAAAGATTTCGTAAGTGGGATCCACGTTCACTTCTGCCTCCGTTTCCTCAGTGGCGCGGCAAAGCCCCGGCCTGCAAGCGGCAAGCCGGGGCTGCTCGACTACCTCTGTTACCTCCACCACCTTTGCTACCTCTGCCGCCACTCGCGCACTATTGACGGAACGTCATGGGCAGTCTTTCCGACGCACTCGGAACGACGCCCACCGAGGTGCCGATCACATCGCCCGACACGATCATTTCCACGCGGCGATTCTGCTGTCTTCCTTCCGCCGTGTCGTTAGACGCAATTGGCTGGGTCTTCCCGAATCCCTGCGAAGTCATCGACGCCGCCGGAATATTTTCCTTCGCCAGATAATCCATCACCGAACCCGCTCGCTTTTCCGAGAGGGTCTGATTCATGGCATCGCTGCCGACGCTGTCCGTGTTGCCTTCGATCGCCAGCTTCAGGTCCGGGTAGGCCAGAACGATTCCCGATATTTTGGCCAGCTTCTCGCGTGCCAGCGGGCGCAGCGTGTACTTGCCGGAGTCAAAAAGCACGTCCGAAAGGTTCACAACCAGGCCGCGGGCCGTATCGCGAGTCGCCAGGATGGCGTTGAATTGTTGCAGCAGTTTGGCGCGGAGTTCTTCACGGTCACGCACGGCTTGCTGGAGTTGCTGGTCCGAGTTGGCGGCGGCAGCCTTGTTTCGCTCCGATTCCGCCTCGGCGTCCCGTTGGGCTTGCTGAGCGTTCGCTGTGGCCTGGTTGGCATCGGCAGTCGCCGCGCGGTTCCGGTCGGATTCCGCCTGCGCGTCAAGTTGCTTCTGTTTCGCAGCAGCGGCATCCTTATCTGCTTCCGCGCGCCGGCGATCCGCGTCGGCGCTGGCCGCTTCCGCATTCATGCGAGCCATCATCGCTTGTTGTGACTTCGCATCGGCGTCCGCCACCCGTTGTGCCGCGGCGTTCTTCTCGGCGTCCAGGCGATCGGCGTCGATTCGCTTCACCGAGATTTCGCGGGAGTCGTCCGCTGTTTGCACCACTTCGCGCGATGAGGCAATCAGCGTCTTCTTGTCGATATGGCGCGAAGTTGCCATCGCGTCCACGTTTTTCATCTGCATGACGGCCTTCTCGTAGCTGGGGCCGGCATTCTCTTCGGCTCCGGCCGATTTCGCGATACGCACCGCATTGCGCGCTTCGAAGAATTCGAGCGGCAATTTCGAATTCAACACCACGGGGTCGAACTTGTAGCCCGTGGGAATGTAGCCGCCGCGGTCGATGAGCTCGTACTTTGCGTCCACCGCTTCGCTGGTTCCGACGGTGTCCGGCCGGATCTCATTTTCGAGGATCACGACGTTGCTCGGGCGCCTCACGGCGTAATACGGCTCGGCCGTCACGATCAGCGCAAAGGATTGCAGGTCCGTCGTAACATCGAGCTTGCTGCGGTGGTTGCCGCCAACCAGCACTTCGCCGAGATTCACCGAGCGGCCTTCCGGCGAAATCGCCCACAGAACATAAGTGAGGTACTCGTTGCCAAAGGCGGTCGGCCTGTCGAGTCCGCTGAATTCCGCATCGATCTTTACGGCGCCGCGCTTGCTTTCGACTTTCGCTTCGCCCGCCGCTGCTGCCATCAGGTCGGTGCCTCGGAATCCGATACGTGTCGAGCCATTGCGGTGCTCGTATTTGACTGCCCGGGTCGTCCGGCTGACGACGCTTTCGCGATACGTGGAAGTCTGAACGGTTTCGGTGGAAGGTGCGATTTGAGCCTGAGCGAATGTCGGTGCGCTCAAACCTGCGAGTACTGCCAGGATCACTGCTGAAATCTTCACGGTGAGTCTCCTTGTATATCTGCGAGACCCACTATCGGCGCATCGGATTCCCGATACTGTCCGTTAAAGCACCTTTTGCCCGTTATTAGAAGTCCGGTCTACAAGGGCTTCTGTTCTAAAACATTCTGGCTAGGGGGCAATCTGTAGCTGTGCCGAGTCGGCCTTGCCGGCGGCGTTCGCCTCGGGCTGCCCGATCTCCTGCAACTGTTTCCTCATCTGATCGGCGAATCGTCCTTGAGGGAACTCTTTGAGGTAGGCCCGCATCTGCGCCGCCGCATTCGCATAGTCCTGCTTTTGCAAAAGGATGGATGCATGCAAGGCGTGCAAATCCGACATGTTCTGGTGGGGGCCCTTTTCGGCCTTCTGTGCGCTGATCTCCGCGGCATCCAGCCGGTTCAATTTCAAATTTCCGATGGCCTGGATGAAATTGGCATCACCGACGCTCGCGTCCAGCGCCAGGACTTTTCCCGCGGTTTCCACGGCCATCTCGAATTTCTGGTCCTGCAGTTCGAGTTGGGCGAGGCCCATATAGGGGGGAATGTAATACGGGTCGGCGGCGATGGCCTTTTCAAAAGCCTGTTGGGACTTTTCATTCTCCTTGGCGTTGGCATACAGGCCCCCCAATTCGTTCCAGGCAGCCGCATATTTGTCGTATTCGGCGGTGGCTTTCACCAGATGTTGTGTCGCCGAATCGAGGTGGCTGGTGCGGAGGTCCTTGTCGCCCTTCTCGAATTCCTTGCGCGCGCCATTCGGCACCTGCAGGGATGTAACGCTGATCGAAGACCCCGTCGCTCCGGCCACCCGCGTAAGGTGCAAAGTCCCCATATCGATTCCGCCGATGTCGGCGCGCTCGGTGATGGTCTTGTTCAGGGGCAGGTAGCCCGGAATGCTGACTCGCACGTCACAACCGATCAGCATATTCTGGGGATCGGCGCCCGACTGGCCGCCCGAAGGACCGTTCACCGATGGCATGCCATTCATAGTCGCTGACGCGGAGCTATCGTTGCTGGCGCTGAAGTCCATATTGCTTTGAGCGCCCGCTCCCAATGTGAATTGGAAATATCCCTTCAAATCCGTGTGGATCACCTGCAACGCCTTTATCCCGCATGCCAGCGCAACAGAGACGGGTTCCGGAACAGGCTGGCCGCTGTCCATCAGGATTCGTCCGTTCACAAAAACGGGAGTTTCAAATTGCGTCTGGCCTGGACCGGCGCCAGGCTGTTGTACGCCGGGAGCTGTTCCCGTGGGTGCCGTGGTCGATCCCGATGACCCGGATGATCCAGATCCGGACGATCCCGACCCGGACTTCTGCCCCGCCGACGGCCAGGCTACCAATAGACCGAGGAATACCAACAGGCAAAAACGAGAAGGCAATCGGTTCATAGTTGGCCTCTCAGGAAAAGCGGCTTCGACTGTTCCTGCGAGCATACGCCAATAAGCAGAAGCAAGATATGGAATCCTAATTCCTTGGCACGGGCCATCCCCTCACAATCGGTTTACAGACGAATGGCCATTCGCGACAGCTGGTTGCTCGTCTCTGAACGCACGACGATGACAAGGTCGTCCGTCAAAGGAACTCCCCCCGTCTTGACGGTAAAGATGTAAGACCATACCGGCACCGGTTTTTCATTTTCGGGCCACACACTGGGGCCCGGCGAAATCAATCGGGACGAATATGCTTCGACGGGTCTCCGTGCAAACTGCGACTTCCACTCAAACGAAAAACTCAAAGTGTCCATGAACCGCTTTGCGTCTTCGGGGCTCACCGGGATGTAAGGAAAAAGGGAACAGGGGAGCATGCTGGCCCGCGCGAAAACGGTTACTTCATCGGGGAATTCGGTGATCTGTTGCGAATGTCTGTAAAACCTGGTTCCCAGCCGTGTCTCAATCACTTTTAGACCATTGAAGAAGTCGCCTGAAATCATGGCAACCGTCAGCGGCACGCACAGTTTCCCATCCGAGAACATGACGTCATCGATAGGAACAATTCGCGTGTGAACCGGGTGGCTCAGAATCGGCGGGGGGAGTACAGACAAGGCTACGCATACAGCGCAGCACACCAGAAGGAATCTTCTGCATTTCCGCCCACAGCGGGCAGCGATTCGTTGCAGCGCCAAAGTTCCAACCCCTGCCAATCAACCGGCACCTAACACCGCCATTCTATAGCCAGGACGGCCCGGTGGTCTAGTTCAGCAAATCAGAGACCCAGCATTGCATCGATGGAGGGAACCTCTATCGCGAAAATTGGAGCACGCCTTTGAGGTTATCGCTGGACTCAAAGGAGTCCCAAGGGTGCGTCATCGGGTCACTTAAACTCTGTGCTGACGCACCCATGGAACGGCGATTGCTTCTTTTACGCAAGTCCCAGGTTATTGCCGATCATGATCGGAGCGATGATCGTCGTCGCGGCCTTGGTTATTGCCTTGATTCCGATCATCCCCGCGATAGCGGCCGTAATCGCGGTTGCCTCGGTCGCGGTCCCACCGATGATCATGTTCTACGTTTCCGCGATTTCCCTCCCAGTAACCCTCAAAAAACTGCTGACCATCATGGTGGGGTGCAACCCAACGAGATCCCTCGTACGGGGGTCGAGTCCAGTAGCCGTCGTGCCATCTGTAATGCCTTCCCGAGGGGTACCAGTAACCGTCTACCCACACAAATTCAGGCCCTGGCTGTCTCGGCAGAACTCGAACCACCCGGGGTTGGGGTGGCGGTCCGATCCTGATTCCGAAGGAGACTTGCGCGTCAATTATCGATCCGCTCGCCAGCAGCATGACGGCAAGCAGTCCTGTTCTGATTAAGGTCTTCATGTTTTTCCTCTTTCCATGGGTACATCGACCCACACCATTGGATTGGCGGGGTGAAAACTTGGAGAGTTTCTAGATAGCTAGGGAAAATACGCTTTAGGAAAAACGAGGAGGGGAGGTATCCGTCGCTTGCCGTACAAAGTCGCGATCGTAAGAAGGGCCAGCCTTTCTGAAGGGCTGCTGAAACGAAGACAATCTCGCTTGCAAGCGAGGAATCCATGCGCGGCAACTCAGCGCATGATTGTCCGTAGGACTGACTACATGGTGGTCAAGCGGGCAAACAAGACTGCTCTGATTCTTCTGCGGCTTGAGTGCAGGCGGATCGGGTAGGGTGTCAACGGACGAACAAAGAATCATCAGGCACAACAAACATGCCGCGATTCGGCCGCTCACAGGTCTTGCTTGCCGTCGTTCTTTCAATGGTATCTCGTCAACGCTCCTCGCAGAGTAACAACAGTAGCATCCGATTCACCATACCCGGTTCAGGGTATCGGCTGCCGGTTCAGACGGTCGATGCAACACCCCGCTGGTCATTTGATCTGGCTATACGTTTCAAGTGGACCGAGCTTTGGGGTTGCAGTTCGCTTTTACCTAAACAGGACGCCTTTTCTTTGCTTTTGGCTCGCGGATGGTTCTTAGCCTTTGGAATTCCTCGACTTAGAACTCCGTCCTGGTGTTGCGACGACCCATTGAGACCGCCGCCCTTATCGGACATTTGACGTCCTCCATGCCCTTCTCTGCCTCGCAGAAAGCTCCGCCCATCACTCGAAGGGAATCTTTTCTGTGCGAGCTAGGTCCGCAAGTCCAAGTCGTCAAATATCCCATTCGTTGACAATGTCCGCAGCTCTTGTCACATTGATGCGGATGAGTAAGAGATCAGGCTTTGGCAGGTGATCGCGCCGCGGCGGTCGCGGCTTGCGAACTGGACCGCGCCTTTGGTCCCTTGATGCTGACGCTTACCGGCGTCGGCATGGTGATCGGCGCGGGCATTTTTGTCATCACCGGGCAGGCAGCAGCGCTTTACGCAGGTCCTGCAATCCTCTTCAGCTTCGTGATCGCAGCCATCGTGTGCGCCTTCGCCGGGCTTTGCTATGCCGAGATGGCGGCCATGATCCCGGTTTCCGGCTCGGCATACAGCTATGCGAGGACAGCTTTCGGGCAAGGCACAGGCTGGGTGATCGGCTGGGCGATCGTCGCCGAATATCTGTTCGCGATAGGCGCCATTGGGATCGGTTGGTCCGCCTACATGCAGGGAGTGATCGGCGATTTCGGGATGCATCTTCCCGCTTGGTGGGCGAAATCCCCGCTGGTGCTGGGTGCGGAAGGATTCCGCCGCACGGGGTCGCTGGTGAACTTGCCTGCGGTTGCGATCGTAGCACTAACCACAGGGGCGAATCTGCTCGGTACTCGAAGTTCCGCAAGGTTCAACGTGACCCTGGTCTGGATCAAGCTATCGGCAGTCGGGTTATTCATCGTATTTGGCCTCGTGCATGCCAACCACGGCAACTGGATACCGTTCCTGCCCGAACGCGGGGTCGGCCCGAGTGGCGACTTGACCTATGGCCTCCGCGGCGTCTTCAAGGCTGCGGGAGTCATCTTTTTTGCTTATCTGGGCTTTGACGCGCTGGCGACGGCGGCGCAGGAGTCGCGCAATCCGCAGCGGACGCTGCCCCTTGCCATTCTCGCCACCCTGGGCGTCACAACGATTCTCTACATCGCCGTGGCGGCCACGATGACCGGGCTGACCAATTACCGGCTGCTTAACAGTGAAGCGCCGCTCACAACCGCTCTGGCTGCTGCCGGCCCGTCGCTGGCATGGCTCAAAACCTATCTCGGCATGGCCGTGATGATAGGACTCTGGGCGAGTCTGTGGCCGGCCGTGTTCGGACTTTCGCGGCTTCTCATGTGCCTGTCGCATGACGGAATGCTGCCTCGGGCACTCGGAGAGATCGTCGCCGGGCGGCGCATACCGCAAACCGGTGTCCTGGTCACGGGCGGCATGGGCATGCTAGTTGCGGGCTTCCTTCCGATTAGCTTGATAGGCGAACTGATCTCAACCGGTACGTTGATTGCGTTTGCTACGGTCTGTGCCGCCGTGATCCAACTGCGGCTGACTATGCCCAGCCAGGAGCGGCCGTTCCGCGTGCCGCTTTGGCAGGTGATTGCGCCGCTCGGGATCGCGACAAGCCTGTTCCTGTTGGTGAGCATGGGATGGGCGTCGATAGCCAGGATTGTCGCCTGGCAGTGCGTAGGCGGGTTGGTGCTATTCGCCGCATTGCGGGCGCGGCGCGCTTCGGCGACACCGCAATAGCGTCGAGCGGAGGAATGCGAGAACGATTTGCCGCATTCTGATCACGATGCCGAATCGTGCTAACTATTGAGCTAACCAATGACCAGAAGCACAGCCAACTTTGACACCGTGCGGAATATAGGACTCGCATTCCCCCGCGTGGAGGACAGCACAGCCTACGGAATGCCGGCGCTCAAAGTCGATGGAAAACTCCTCGCCTGTATCCCGGCGAATCCCTCCGCCGAACCTGACTCGCTTGTCATCCGCGTGGACTTCGACCGTGCCTGATCGCAGCGCCAAGCGGACGCTGCGAATACCGGGGCAAAATTCATCCATTCTGGCACTCTCAAACCATTCCTTTCTGTGGAAATCCTTGTGGAAAAGACCAGCCGCCCAAAGCCAGCCGCCAGGTTTTTCTGGCGATTTTCCCAAGAAACATGCGGTTAATATTTATAACCTGTTTATATTCAGAGCATTGCAAGCCCCCGCACGCTGTTCACGCCCCGTGGACCTTCAACCAGCCCTTTCAATTCGGTGCAGCGATTTGCACAGACCTGGGGCAGCGGTGGCTCCTAAGCGATACTAGCAAAAAGATTTGTCTTTCCCCTGCAACGAGATATCTCCGCTCGCCCCGGCATCCTAATCCGGCGCTTCCCCGGCGATTCATTGACTCAGGTAACGGCGGCAGACTATAGTGAACCGAGCGGTGCGTGAGATTATCAACATCCGCCGCGAGAGCCCTTCCCTGGGAACCAAATGAACCTGCCGAACAGTCTCACGATCCTCCGGATCTTTTTCGTTCCGCTGCTGGTCGTGGTTCTGTTGACCCGCCAGCCCAACTGGGATTTCTGGGGCCTGCCGATTCATTTCGAAGTCTGGGGCGTGCTCATCCTGATCGTGGCCGCCTCCACCGATGCCATGGACGGCTACATCGCGCGCAAGCGCGGCGAGGTCACCACCCTCGGTATTCTTCTCGATCCCATTGCCGATAAGCTTCTGATCTCCGCGGCATTCATTTCGCTGGTCCAGATGGGGCTTGTTCCGGCCTGGATGGTCGTGATTATTATCGGCCGCGAGTTCATGGTCGTGGGCCTGCGGGAAATCGCCTCGGTCGAGGGGCTCATCATTCCGGCCTCCGCTCTCGGCAAGACGAAAATGATTTTGCAGGTCGTGGCCGGCTGCGCCGTGATTCTCACCGCGAAACACGCCGCCCTGAAATCGCTCGGCACCACCCTCATGTGGCTCGTGGTCCTGAGCGCTGTAATCTCGGCCGTCCACTATTTCCAGATGTTCTGGGGCCAGATCAATTTCCGGGTGCAGCAGCGCCGCCGCACGATGGTACTCGCGGATCCGAAAGAAAAACCGCAGGATGTCCTCACTCGCTGATCGCGAGAAAACGCTTCTCCTCGACGTGGCCCGGCGCTCTCTCGCGCTGGCCGTCCAAAACGGCGAACCTCTCCCGGAAAGCTCTCTTCCGCCCGATGAAGTTCTCTCGCAGCCCGGCGGCGCTTTCGTCACCCTGAGGATTCGCGGCCGGCTCCGCGGCTGCATCGGCCAACTCGCTTCCGGCATCCCCCTGGTTCGCGTGGTTGCCTACTGCGCGCGAGCTTCCGCGCTCGAAGACCCCCGTTTCGAGCCCGTTCGCCCTGAAGAAGTCCCGCAAATCGATATCGAACTCTCGATACTTTCTGAGCCGGTTGAAATTGCCCCCGATCTGGTCGAGCCGGGACGGCACGGCCTGATCGTCAGCCGTGGCGCGCAACGAGGCCTCTTGCTGCCTCAGGTGGCGTCGGAATTTCGCTGGAGCGCTCACCGCTTTCTGGAAGAGACTTGTGCCAAAGCTGGAATGGAGCCGTCTGCCTGGAAAGACCCCGCCACGAAAGTGCAGGTTTTTACAGCGGATGTTTTCAGCGAAGCGGGGCTGCAAGCGGTGAAATCGAACGCGATGTGATCGGGAGCAAACGCATCCGCAGTACTACTCGATTTCTACGTAATCTCCCGCAAAGATTTCTTTTCCACTGAAAGTAATCAGCACGGTCGAAGAGTTAGGGGCGGTCCGCAGCACGACCCCTTCTCCCAGAACTTCTCGCGGAACATTGGTCCAGTTATATTTCTTCGAGACGCCGCCATACCCGTAGCTCGGCCCCAGGTCGCCGTCCATATTGAAGGCATAGTCTCGCGTCTGGAAGGCCGTTTCATTCTGTGTGCCGGTATAGCGGAAAACGCGGAAGTAGTCGCCCACCTTCACTCCCTGGCCATTTCCCAGGTTCACGTACACGACGTCGTTCTTTCCGGCCGCGGGCGAGAATTTCTGCACCGTAACCACCATTGCCAGGGCCTTGCCGTCTGCTGGAGCGAAACGGTCAAAATTCGCCACCGCCTTAATCGGCGGCTCGGGGCGCTGTACAAGGGGAAGCACGATATCTCCGCGTTGCACATAGCCGCATCCCCGTACCACTTGCGCGATCGAAACATCCGGCCGGGCGTCGACCACTTTCACGCGCGCCTCGTCCTCCCACATCGTTCCCATCTTGCGCAAAATTGCGGATTGCCACTTGGTCCAGTCCACCTTGATCGTGTCTTCGACGGGCCGGATCACCGAAAATTGGTCTCCAACCCTCACGCCCTTCGACGTGCCCTTGTTGATGAATATGGAGTCGTGGTCGCTGTACACCACATTGTATTCGGAGTCCTGCCCTGTGATCACCACGGTATCGCGCGGCACTGCCTCCGTCGTTATCACGCCGGAGCAGTACACGTCGTTCGGGTATACCCGATTCTCCTGCGCCGAAGCGGAAATTCCGCACAAACCCAGCACCAGACCCGCTACGATCGTTTTCCCACGCATGATTCCGCTCCTTGGACGCAATAAACGCAACAATGGACGCAATGACGAAGTAAACCCAGGCGCTGCAAAGGTATCCAACTCAATCGACCGTAACAAACGCCTCCGGGAGCGTCAAGACAATGGTCCCGGGCACTTTACATATTGGGTACCTACGTGGTAGAAGCTTTATTTCCAATATCTTCGGTGAGTTTTCCCACCGATTCGATCCAGCCGGAACCCGAATGCCAGGAACAGGCAAAATCTGCGCAGTAGTAGCCTCCCCGCACGCCGAGGGCATGCGCCAACAGCTCCGCACCGCCCTAAAAATCGCCAAGTTTGTAGAAATTCGCCTTGATTGGCTGGTCGAAGACGATGCAATTGAGGGTTTTTTGAAGTGGTTAGGGAGCCAAAAGCACCCCAAAACGACCGTAATTGCCACATGCCGGCGGCGCGAAGGCGGCGGAAAGTACCGAGGGAGCGTCGCAAAACAGCTCGCTCACCTATGGAATGCCCTCCGTGCTGGGTGCAATTGGTACGATTTGGAGGTGGAAACTACGCAGAAATGTCCTCCTGAACTTCTGGAGGTGATGCTGGGCGAAGGGCGCCAGCTGCGGTCGGCGCACTTTTTCAAGCACATTCCACGAGACTTAAAGCGCGTAGCGGCGGCACTGCGCCTCGGGAAGCCCGACGCGATCAAAATTGCGGCGCAATGCGGCTCGCTCGCAGAGAGTCTGAAATTATTGAAGTTTGCAGCATCTCAGGAGGATATTGTCGCGATTCCCATGGGGGAAATTGCGGCTCCCGTCCGTATTCTTTCGGTACGCATGGGCACTCTGTTTACCTATGCTCCGGTGGAGCATGCCACGGCGCCCGGCCAGACGTCGCTCGATGAAGCGATAAAGGTCTACCGCGCGGATCGGATCGACCGGCGCACCGCCGTCTACGGCGTGATTGGGGATCCCATCGGGCATTCCCTTTCGCCGGTTTTGCAGAACGCCGGATTCGCGGCGCGGCGGATGAACGCCATCTATTTGCCGTTCCTGGTACACGACTTAAAGGATTTTCTGGGCGCGATCGGCCCGCTCGGGATCAAAGGCTTCAGCATCACGATTCCGCACAAGGAACGCATCCTGCGGCATCTCGACGGCTGCGATCCGCTGGCCGAAAAGATCGGCGCGGTGAACACCGTAGTTGTACGAGGAAATGGCAAGCTCTACGGTTACAATACGGATTACGTGGGCGTCCTGCGCACCCTTCAAACGCGCATCCCTCTGCAAAACAGCCGGGTGCTGATCCTGGGAGCGGGCGGGGCTGCGCGCGCGGTGGCATTCGCGCTGGCGGAGGCAGGGGCGTCGGTGTGCGTGTCCGCGCGGCGGATCGAGAAGGCCAAATCGCTGGCACGGGTGGCGGGCGGCGAAGCAATCGCGCGTAAACAACTGCGCGGCGAGTTCTTCGACGCCATCGTGAACGCCACCCCGGTAGGGATGCATCCCAACGTGCGGCAATCGCCACTCGATGCAAACGAATTGAATTGCCGGCTCGTATTTGACACGATTTATCGCCCGCGCGAGACGCGCCTGTTGCAACTGGCCGCACGGCGCGGCATCCAGACGGTTTCAGGACTCGACATGTTCGTGGCGCAGGGGACGGCGCAGTGGGAAATCTGGACGGGCCAGCGGGCGCCTTACGACACGATGCGCCGCGCGGTGCTGCGCGCGCTGGAAAAAGAAGAAAAAAGCGGCACCAAGCGATGACGCGAGCAGCGAACCGGGCGAGCGGACACACAACCCAAGAGGCCACGGACCACGCGACGGGCGAGAGAATGATTCGACCTACCTTTGAGGAATTCAAGCGGCTGGCGAAACACGGCAACCTCGTGCCGGTGTATGAAACCTACACGGCCGATCTGCTGACGCCGGTGGGCGCCCACCTGCGCCTCGCGCGTGACGCGAAATATTCCTTTCTTCTCGAAAGCGTCGAGGGCGGCGAAAACATTGCGCGTTACACGTTCACGGGAGCCAATCCCTCCGAGGTTTTCCGCGCGCGCGGCCGCAAGTGCACGCTCGAGAGCGGCGGGAAACGCGTCGAGTTTGAAGCGAATCCGGTAGAAAAGCTGCGGCAGCTCACCCAGCGCTACCACTCGGTGCGCGTTCCGGGGCTTCCGCCGCTGGTGGCCGGGGCCATCGGCTATTTCGCTTACGACATGGTGCGGCTGATCGAACGCATCCCGGAGACGGGCCGCGACGACATGGGTCTGGACGATTGCGTGATGATGTTCTATCTCGGCCTCGTCGTGTTCGACCACGTGCGGCACCGCGTGTGGATCGTCCGCAACGTGTTCACCGAGGGCAAAGGGAGCCTGCGCGAAAAATACGACGCGGCCGTCCGCGAAATTCGCCGCACGCGCAAGACGCTCGAACAGCCTTTGCCAGCGCAGCGGCGCGCCCGCAAAGCGGGCCCTCTGCACATCGAAGCGAACATGACGAAAGAGGAGTTCACCGCGGCGGTGCGCAAGGCGAAGAGCTACATCCGCGCCGGGGACATTTTTCAGGTGGTCGGCAGCATGCGTTTCTCCGCGAAGACTTCCGCCGACCCGTTTGAAATCTACCGCGCGCTGCGGGTGGTGAATCCGTCTCCGTATCTTTACTTCCTGCATCTAAATGATGTGTCGGTGGTGGGCAGCTCGCCGGAAATGCTGGTGAAGGTGCAGGGGCGAGACGCGACCTACAGGCCGTTGGCCGGAACGATGCCGCGCGGGGCGAACGAAAAGGAAGACATCGAGCTGGAAGCGAGGCTGCTGGCCGATCCGAAGGAACGCGCCGAGCATGTGATGCTGGTCGACCTGGGGCGGAACGATCTGGGGCGCGTGTGCGAATACGGGTCGGTGAAGGTGGAGCGGCTGATGTTCGTCGAGCGGTATTCGCACGTGATGCATATCGCGTCCAGCCTGCGCGGAAAGTTGCGCGCGGGGGCCGACTGCTTCGATGCGCTGATGGCCTGCTTTCCTGCGGGGACGCTTTCGGGCGCGCCGAAAGTTCGCGCCATGGAAATCATCGACGAACTCGAGCCTACGCGGCGGGGCATCTACGGCGGAGCGATCCTCTATCTGGATTTCTCCGGGAACCTCGATTCGTGCATCGGGCTGCGTACGCTCGTGGCCAAGGGAGGCCGGGCCTACGTGCAGGCGGGCGCAGGGCTGGTGGCCGATTCGGTGCCGGAACGCGAGTACCAGGAGTCGGGGAATAAGGCGCGCGCCGTGATCAAGGCGCTGGAAATCGCGCACCGCGGCGGCGGGAGTCGCGGGGAATAGGCAAACGGGCGGAGGGTTGAGGAGGTAGAGGAGGAAGGCTCGCGGAAAAGGCGCCGCGAGCGGGAGGCGCTTCGCGCCGTCGGTTGTGTCGGAGCTGAAGCTCCGACCCCCTAAAAACCGTTGCCGGTTTTGTGGATACGGTGCTGGAATTGGGGCGCTAAGAGAGACCCTTCGCTGCGCTTAGGATTACCGTGCCATGGGCGTGGCGGATCGCGCCGCCAAAGGTGAGACAAAAACGCTAATCGGGAGATTGGCGTTCCCAGGCACGGCTGTGGCGCGCGGGGTTTGACCGATGTGGGATGCCTCGCGTGGGCCAGGAGGTAGAGGATGAGAGTCTCGCGGTAAACTTACACCTCGAAGGAATGCGCTGCGCGCCGTCAGGCTATGTCGGAGCGGAGCTCCGGCCCCCAAAAACCGTTGCCCGTTTTGTGCATACGGTGGTAGAATTGCTGGGCGCGAAGAGGGATCCTTCGCTGCGCTCAGGATGACGCGCGAGGCGGGTGGATCGCGGAGCAAAGCGGAGACAAAAATCGCCGATCGGGAGATTCGGCGTGCCCAGGGCGAGAGGCTGTGGCACCAATATTCTGCTGCTCTGTGACTGCGATCCGTTCGCCGCTGCACAGCGACTCTTGGCTGTGCTCTTAGACCGCACAGGCAGGAGTGCCTGGGACACTAAAAGCGGAAGCGGTTGTGCCGCACAAAGTAAACGACGATGATTCTGCTTCTCGACAACTACGATTCGTTCACCTATAACCTGGCGCAGTATCTTGGCCAGATGGGGCAGGAACTCGATGTGCGCCGCAACGATCAGATCACGCTCGAAGAGATCGAGCGGCAGCGGCCCGAGCGCATCCTGATATCGCCGGGGCCGTGCACGCCGCACGAAGCGGGCATCAGCATTGCGCTGATCCAGCGATTTGCGGGCGAGATACCCATCCTGGGAGTGTGCCTGGGGCACCAGGCGATCGGCGCGGCTTTCGGGGGGAAGGTGATCCGCGCGCCCGAAATCATGCACGGCAAGACGAGCCACATTCACCACGACTCGAAGACCATCTTCCGGGACCTGCCGCAGGATTTCGAGGCCACCCGGTACCACTCGCTCATCGTGGAACGGGAATCGCTGCCGGAATCGCTCGAAATTTCCGCCGAGACCGCCGACGGCATCATCATGGGCCTGCGACATCGCAAGCTGCGCGTCGAAGGCGTGCAATTCCATCCCGAGTCGGTGCTGACGGGCGCCGGATTCAATCTCCTCGAAAACTTCCTCAGCATTTAGTCGGCGTGAGAGTACTAGCCAGGTATCTGTCCGGTAATCCGACTATACATCCAAGTCGAATTTGCTCGGGGAAACGTTGATTTTCCGCAGAAGGAATCGCACGGCGGATTAAGCAAAAGCCAAAAGCCGCTGTCAGCGATGAAATAACCTGAAGTGTTCAGCCATTGCGAGCATCAGCAAGATCGCAATCGAGGCAAGCAACGTCCGTTCACCAAAATCCTGTCGATTCAATAGCCGCCGCATTTCGGTATGCCTCGGTGGGAGATCAAAGGAAATTGCTTTTTCCCAGATGCCGCCCAGGACAGTGTTTGGCGGTGAGAAGGTCTTATTGGGGGTTTTCAGGTATCCGCTGGGCAGGCACTCTCCCCAGCAGTGCAGACGATAATTGATGGATCGGCTACTTCTTGTGCCACCCTCGAATCACCACAACGGCACCCCCAAGCAGAGCCAGTGCGGCTATACCGTATGATGGATCGATTTCAGGGGTGGCTACGGGACAATCGGGTTGGCACTCACCACCACATTCTGCTTGTGCGTGTGCCTTGGGCGCCATAATCGTCGTCAAAAGTATGGCCATGATCCACAATGATTTTCGCATCTTCCAAATCCTCCCCGCAGTGGCGGTGTGTGTCGGCACTTAGGCCAACGACACGAATCCTTCTTGTAGAGCGATGCACTAACTTGTGGCGTGTGGCGTCTAAGGCGAGCCCTGTAGCGTCCGTAGGCTGCCCCTTAAATGTCTTCACCGCAAGTACCCATTGCGTTTAGTCATTCTGGGTGGGTCTGCAACCTAGCGAGTCGGGGCTGAGCCTTCGCGGATGCCGCCGCAGAACGGCGACTCGGCGTGTAGGTCCTGTGTAACGCCCTAACCGGAGAAATAAATCATCACTTTAACCAATCCGATTACGCGGGACTTTGCCACAGAAAAGTGGTCGAGTGCGTTTTATTAGTCGTTGGGGATTTGGTCAGATTAATGCCCGAAAAGGGCCGCCGACCATAATCAAACGGGAAAGAGAAATGCCCAGGGAGTCTGCCTGGAGCACCAGGCGATCAGCGCGGCTTTCGGGGGCAAAGTGATCCGCGCGCCGGAAATCATGCACGGCAAGACGAGCCACATTCACCACGACTCGAAGACCATCTTCCGCGACCTGCCGCAGGATTTCGAGGCCACGCGGTACCACTCGCTCATCGTGGAACGGAGAATCACTGCCGGAATCGCTGGAAATTTCCGCCGAGACCGACGGCATCATCATGGGCCTGCGGCATCGCAAGCTGCGCGTCGAGGGCGTGCAATTCCATCCGGAATCGGTGCTCACGGGCGCCGGATTCAAACTGCTCGAAAACTTCCTCAGTATTTAATCCGCGTGAGGGCGGCAGACGGGTATCTGGCCGCTAATCCGGCTGTATGTCCCCGTGAAATTGTTTGGAGAAAATGCGGATGGCCGCCTTCTACTCCCGTGTGATTGAGACTCTCATCAGGCACCTCAGGAAAGAGTTGCGGAGGATTTCAACGGAGAAGAATTGCGGGGTTCGGTTGTGAGGTAGACTACTCGACCGACCGCATCGTAAATGCCGGTCCGGCCGCGGAGGTCCCCAATGAGCACCCAGGCTCCTATCGAGCAAGCGCAGCTCACGGCGCACCATCCGCACTGGAGCCTTCCCAAGCGCCTGGCATTCCGGTTCCTCTTCGCGTATTTGGGGCTATACTGCCTCACGACGCAGATCATCGCAGGGCTCCGCCTGCCCGCATTTTCAAAGCTCCCAGTTCCAATCCTCGGAGCGCTATGGCCGCTCCGGCAGATCACTTTCTGGACGGCCGCGCACATCTTCCGGATCAGCCATCCGCTGGTTTACATGAGTGGCACTGGGGACAGAACCTTCGATTGGGTTCAGGCCTTTTGTCTATTGGTTCTTGCCGCGCTAGCTACTGTTGTCTGGTCTTTCTTCGATAAACGTGAGAATTACTTTCTTTTGGATAGGTGGTTCAGGTTCTTCCTTCGCGTGGCTCTGGCTTCCGAAATGTTCCTTTATGGCCTCGCTAAAATCATTCCGAACCAGATGCCTTTCCCCTTTCTCACGAGATGGGTTGAGCCCTTTGGCAACTTCACGCCAATGGGCGTGCTGTGGAATTCCATCGGTGCGTCTCCGGCCTATGAGATCTTCACTGGCTGTGCCGAAACGCTGGGTGGAATATTTTTGTTGATTCCGCGGACCACTTTACTCGGCGCGCTCATTTGCCTGGCCTACCTGGCAGAGATCTTCGCAATGAATATGGCCTACGATGTCTCTCGAAAACTTTTGTCTTTCCATTTGATTCTAATCGCTCTGTATCTGCTGGCTCCCGAGCTTCCGCGTCTGGCTGACTTCTTTTTGAATCGAGGTGTTGGTCCTTCCAGTCAGCCCGAATTATTCCGTTCCGGCAGGGCCAGCCGGATCATGGCGGATGTGCAGATCATCGCGTGTATTTATCTGCTGGGAATCTATGCTTATGGCAACGCAGCCGCTTGGTACGCTTATGGGGGCGGAAGACAGAAATCGCCGTTCTACGGCATCTGGACTGTGAACGAGCTCTCCATTGACGGACACCTCCGCCCGCCACTTCTCACCGATCAGGACCGCTGGCGACGAGTGATCTTCGACTTTCCTGCCAGCGTCACTGTTCAAGGCATGGATGATTCTTTCGCGGGCTATGGCGCGTCAATCAACTCGCAGGGCAAAACGATCACGCTGACAAAGGAGAGCGACAAGGACTGGAAAGCGAATTTCGTTTACGACCAGACCGCTCCGAGTCTATTGACTCTGGATGGCACGATGGACGCTCACACCATCCACATGAAACTCGAGCGAATGGAAACCAACAAGTTCCCGCTGGCCAACCGCAAGTTCCATTGGATTGCGGATTACCCTTTCGACCGCCAGGAAGTCCGCCGCTAAGACAACTGCGCATATCTCACAATCCGACGACCTTTCGCCGGCAGGGGGAGTGTCTACTGAGAGATTTCCTTCGATGCGCGCCGGAACGGGAGTAGAAGCAATCGAGCGAAGTTCGCTTCGCTTCCGCCGGCCAGATCTGCCAGGCCGTAACGAGCCGAGATCGGGGGATGCCCGCCGCGATAGGTTCCGAACAGTCTGTCCCAGAGGGAAAACATTGTGCCGAAGTTTGTATTTTGATCAGCAAACTCCTCGGAATGATGGACGCGATGCATGGAGGGAGTGATGATCAGCCAGCGCAGGATGCGATCGGCGCCTTCCGGAATGCGAACATTCCCGTGGGTGAAGAAATCCTGGACGATGACGGCGAGACCAGCGAAGGCGACCGCTGCGGGCGGCGTTCCGATCAATGCAAGCGACGCCAGCGCCAAGCCTTCCGCAAACAACGTTTCGAGCGGGTGGAAGCGAAAACCTGTGGTCAAATCGAGATCATTTTCGGAGTGGTGGACCCGGTGCATGCGCCACATGAGTGCAATTGCATGCTGCAAGCGGTGCGAGACGTACGCGGTGAGATCCAGCGCCGCAAAGCCAATCGCGAACTGCGCCCAATACGGCATCCTTATCCGATTCAGCAAACCGTGAGATTCCCCTCGCATCAAGAGTGCGAGCGCGATGCCGCTGGACCGGTAGATGCAGATCAACGCAACATTCGAAACTGCGAGCAGGATTGTGTTATTGATCCACCGTCGCGGGGTGGAACTGGTCAAGGCACGAAAAGGCAGGAACGTTTCGGCCAGAGCCGTGGCCGCGAAGGCCAGCACCAGCACGTACCACCAGAGGAGTCCCCATTGCGTCTTCATGAGGCTTCCGAGACTAACAGGCTATGCCTTGCGGCGGCCTCGAATGACCAGCACCGCGCCTGCCACCAGCACCAAAGCAGCCGCCCCGCTTGCGACATTGATCTCTGGAGTGACCGGGGTACAAACGGGAGGCGGATAAGGACCACCAGCCATTGCAACCGCGGCAGCTCCGAGAATTAAAGGCAGAATCACGGCAATCTTGCGCATCTCGTCCTCCGCTACTTCGAATCAAGTGAGCGCAGAGTTTGCATGGGAAAATAGTTTGCGTCAACGCTAAAAACGCTGAAAATCACGTACTGTAAGTACTGAAACTCACCTGAGAGAAACCTAAGCGACTCTGCGCTGATGACCACGCGTGTCAGGCGCCGGCGTCGAGGTTTGTTTCGGGGGAGGCGGCGTCGCGCCAGATGAAGGCTTCCAGTCTGCGGGCGAGCGATTCGGGAATTTCGGCGTCGAGCAGGACGTGGCCGTCGGAGATTGCGGAATGCAGCACGCGTCCGCCGGCGTGGAGCAGGGACAGGTTGCGGCCGTCGGAGAGGGGCAAGCGCAATTGGAGGCGCGTGATGGGGTCGATGGGCACGGCGGCGTCGATCTTGGCCAGCAATTCGTCCAGGCCGGCGCCGGTGACGGCCGACGTGAAGACCGTGTGGTGGCCGCCGTTGGATTTTTTCAGGATGGCGAGATCCTCTTCGCTGAGGCGGTCGGTCTTGTTGAGGACGTGCAGGCGCGGTCGATCTGCGACGCCCAGGTCTTTGAGCACCTTGACGACTTCGGCGTCCTGCTCGGCGTGGAAGGGGCTGGAGATGTCCGCGACCTGAAGGATGAGCGCGGCTTCCTGCACTTCTTCGAGAGTGGCGCGGAAGGCGGCGATCAAATCGGGTGGCAGATCGCGGACGAATCCCACGGTGTCGGAAAGCAGCACGCGGCGGCGCGAGGGCAGACGGATGGCGCGGATGGTGGGGTCGAGCGTCGCAAACATTTTGGAGGACGTGAGAACGGCGGCGTGGGTGAGCGCGTTGAAAAGCGTGGACTTTCCCGCGTTGGTGTAACCCACGAGCGCGACCATGCCGAGCGGGACAGCCTGGCGGGCGCGGCGGCGGGTGGTGCGCTGGCGGCGTACCGTCTCGATGGCGTGCTGAATTTTGCGCACGCGGTCGCGGATGCGCCGGCGGTCGGTTTCGAGTTTCTGCTCGCCGGGTCCGCGGGTGCCGATGCCGCCGCCGAGCCGGGAGAGTTCCTGTCCGCGGCCGGTGAGCCGGGGCAGAAGGTAATTCAGTTGCGCGAGCTCCACCTGGAGCTGGCCTTCGCGCGTGCGCGCGTGGGTGGCGAAAATATCCAGGATGAGCTGGGTGCGGTCGATTACGCGGCAGTCCGTTCCTTTTTCCATGTTGCGTAGCTGGACGGGAGTGAGATCGTGGTCGACGATGACGAGCGGCACTTTCCGCGCATGCGCTTCGGCGCGAATTTCTTCGAGCTTGCCGCGGCCGACCAGTGTGGCGGGGTCGAGCGCGTCGCGCACCTGGAGGAGCGTGCCGCCGATGGCGGCGCCCGCGCTGTACGCTAATTCTTCGAGCTCCGCGAGCGACTCGCGCGCTGCGACGGGAGGCTCGGGGCTCTGTCCGCGAGAATGCTTCTTCAGGCTTACGCCCACCAGCAAGACGCGCTCGCGCCGATCCAAAGGCTGCGAAGTCTTCATCCGAGTGGGGAGCTGGCCGGGAGGTCGGTCGAGGGGATGCGTTCATGAACGAGGCTATTATACGCCGAATAACCCCCCGGTGCGCGAGTTAGCCGGGGAGCGACGGACATAGCGACGCGGGCTAGATTTTCTTTCGCAGATATTCGAAGACCACGTAACCGATCAGGCCGGAAACGACCGCGACGTCGAAATTGGTGGAGGTGAAAATATCTTTGATGGCGAAAAGGAAGGTTTTGCCGCCGCGATTCGTGCGGGTGAACTCGCCCATCAGGAGATTGGAATAGAACAGGAAGATGATGAAGCCGACCTCGATCATCGCCCTCCAAAACGGCGCCAATTTGTGAGGCTTTCTCGAGTTGTCGGGCATTTGCCGGGCTACGCTTTCTCAGACGAGCGAGCGAAGCTCAATTTATCACGACATTTGTTGCGGCGGGGAGAATGTGACTCCTCGGGTGCCGGCCCACTCGATGTGGACGAGTTCGATGGCGGAGTGGGCGAGTGAGAACAAAAGCAGATCCTTCACTTCGTTCAGGATGACACGGGTGTTGGGAGCGAGGCGGAGATGGGTGGGTGCATCAGAAGCGCGGCGGAGGGGCGGCACAATGGCCCATTCATTTTCACGAAGTTGTGTCGCCCCTTCTGGGGCTCGATACCATCTCACGTCCTGATTCCCACCGCTCACGCGGTGGGCTACGTTGTTCCGTCCCTGACGGGACTGAGATCGTGGCTCCCGCAGTGGCCAGGAGTTCGTGAATCTCCAACGTGTTTGTTTGCGGGATCGATTGGAGGGCCGTTCAAGGGCTTCAGCAAACCGAGACAGAGGTGACAGCAACCGCGCTCCCCAGCCCCACCAGGGCGGAACAAGATAGCCCACCGCGGCAGCGGTGGGAGGCCGATTTTAAAGTAGCATGAAGTCCCGATGAGAGCCGGCGCTGTGTAAGCCCACCCTTAGTCTGGATGAAGCTACTTCGACATATAGGTCTTGCTGAAGTTGTTTCGGGTGTTGGTTACGGTGTAGCGGCCGTTGGGCTTTACCGTTAGCTGAATCCAGTTGCCCTTGCAATGCTCGGTGTCGTCGAGGCTGGCTATGAACTTTTCGTTGGCCTGGTAGCTCTTGTCGACCTTCAGGGCGAGGTGTCCCTGCCAGAGGTCTTCGAGGCCGGGCGATTTTTTGACGATCTCGAAGGTGGATTGATCGCCGCGGGTGGGGCCGTTGTTCATTACGGCGACAGTTGGGTGGAGCGCATAGACGAGCTGTGGAGAGCCGGAGCGGTCCGTGCCGTGATGGGTGGTCTGGTAGACGTCCACGTGGCCGAGCATGTTGGTGGGGCAGGCCAGCAATTGTTCCTGGTACCAGGGAAAATCGCCCAGATCGACGAAGCGGAACTTGCCGTACTTTAGCAGAATGCCCACGCTCGCGCTGTTTTCAGGATCGCGATCGGCGGGTTTTAGCGGGGCGTCCTTGCAGAGGGCTTTGTTGGGGCCGCCGCCATTGATGGGCTTGGTGATGGTTTCACCGGCTGCGGAAACCACGGTGATGTTGACGCCTTTGAGCGGAAGGTTATCGCCGGGATGCATGGTGGTGCGGTGGTCATCGGCGACGACCTTATAGGCATTCCAACCCTTCATCATGTTGGGCTTTTCGGTCTCGAAGGTGAGGTCGCCGTGGTCCAGGAAATGGTCGATCTGGATCATTTTCGAGAGGGCTGGGAGTCCGCCGACGTGATCGCCGTGATAATGCGTAATGAGGACGTAATCGAGCTTTTTGAGGTGGGCGACTTTGGTCGCCATATCGTAGATGCGCTGGACTTCCTCCTGCACCGGAATACCGGTGTCCACAAGCAGGGATTCGCCGGACGGCGCCACGATTAGCGTGGAGGCGCCACCTTCCATATCGATCCAGTAAATGTTGAGGTTCTTCGACGCCGCTGCTGGTTTTGCCGCTGGTTTAGGTGCTGGTTCAGCCGAGAGAGCGCAACAGAGAAGCAGGGCCGCCGCCAGGGCACATACGTTCTTCATAACCGCCATCATCGCCTCCACGAATCGCTATCGATTGCTATTTCTTGCTGGATTGAGCGCGTCGAATATACGCCAAAAAGTGCGTGGAGCATACCGGTGGATGATCCGCCTGAGGTTTGATTTGGGGGGCCTCCGGCCCGGGGCAGGAGACGCGTTTCAGCATTGCTTAGGCTAGAGGTGATATCGTAGGCTGTAGCGGGTTTGGTAGCCCGTTTCCCCGAGGCGGCATCCCGCAGGGTGCAGAGCCCCTATCGAGTGCAGGTCCGTTCCGAAGAGAAGGAAATGAAATGCGATCCGAGATGTGGTCTTGGGTGTCGCAAAGATCGAAGTCCCAAGGATTGCGGCGCGGAACGATTGGCCTGCTGAAAGCGCAGCGTTGAACACCCTTTTCCCAACCTCAGAACAGCCCGAATCGAGAGTCCCGCGGATTCTCGGCTATGGGTTGGCGCTCGTCTGCCTGGTGTGGGTGCTGCGCGATTTCCACGTGGTGCAGGCGATGCACCAGTTATCGAACGTGGACTGGAAATGGGTGCTGCTGGGCATGTGCTTCGACGTGCTGAGCTACGGCGTGCAGGCGCTGCGCTGGGAATGCCTGCTGAGACCGTTCGGGAAGGTGCGGCTGACGAAGACGATCCGGGCGGTGTTTGCAGGGCTGTTCGCGAACCTGGTGTTTCCGCTGAGACCGGGCGAATTCCTGCGCAGCTACCTGCTTTCGACGTCGGAAAACATTTCGCTGGGGCGGGTACTGGGGTCACTGGGGGTCGAAAGGCTGATCGACCTGGTGATCGCGACGGCGTCGCTGGCGATCGCTTCGCTGTTTGTGGATCTGCCGAGGCGTTTCAACCGCATCGCGGACATACTGGGGGTGGTTACGCTGGTGGTGCTGGCGGTCATCGTGGCGATGATTTTTTATATCGAGATGAAACTGGGCGACGAGCCGCCGCCGGATCAGGCGCCAAAGGGTTTTGGGGCGAAGGTGATGGGGGCGCTGTCGGTGCTGCATGCGATCGGGACGGCGCCGAGTTTCTACCCGGCGCTGCTTACGTCGCTGGTGATGCCTTTCTGTCAGGTGCTGGGGTTGTGGGCCATGATGCATTCGTTCGGGCTGCATCTTCCGTTCCTGGCGGCGCTGGTGGTGCTGCTGGTGATCAACCTGGGGGTTTCGCTGCCGAACGCGCCGGCGAATGTGGGCTCCTACCAGTTTTTCTGCGTGCTGGGGCTGAGCGTGTTCGAGGTGGAAAAAACGACGGCGACGGCGTTTTCCATTTTTGCGTTCCTCGCGCTGACGTTCCCGTTCGTGTTTCTGGGCTTTGCGGCGCTGGTGAGGAGCGGGCTTTCGATGCGGTCGATGCGGGAAAAAGTGGGCCGTGTGCCGGGGCGGCCCCAGAAGTCCGCGATGCAGACCTGAGTGCCGACTCCCTAAGAGGCGTTTACTGGCGGCGGGCGGTTGCTGGGAATTGTGCGCGAAGGGGGATTCATCGCTCGAAAAGCGAGCGATGGAGAACCGTACTTCGTCACTGCGCTCCTCAGGATGACGGGCAAAGAACGGGGAAAGAAAGAAGAAGCAGGTCCCTCACCCATTCGCGCTTCGCGCGTATGGGCTCAGGATGACACAAAAAGCGACTGCGACAGGCAAAGGCACAAGACCGACCCTTAAAACCGAAGGGTCGGGCACCCGCAAAGACTTGAATTTTTCGGCGACCTGTGAAGCCGCATGGTTTGAAACCTACGTTGATTTGCTTTTGAGGGCGGGAAAGTCGCCGGTATATAGTGTAGGTTTGGGCTCTAGCAGCGGACCGGCGGACGGTTTTTCCCGAGCTATCTGCAGCGCCAAGGGCAAGTCAAATTCTATGTCCCAGGACGTCAACAAGCACCTCGAGCGAGCGCGACGAAGTCTGGAGAAGAATAAGTTGCGCGAGGCGGTTTCGGAGTATCAAGCCGCGCTCGAAGAAGTGCCTGCGCACCCGGAAGCGCTGCAGGCGCTTGCGGATATTTACACGCGGCTGAATGAGCCGGCCATGGCCGCGCAGTATTACGGAGCGCAGTTCGACCGGCTGATTGAGACGGGGGACGCCGCGAAGGCGTCCGCGATCTTCCTGCGTTTTCTCCGCCCTTTTCCGCAGCCGCCCGACCGGCTGATGCGGTATGCGACGCTGCTGCAAAAGCAGAATCGCATCTCGGAGGCCATCGAGCAGTTCGGGGCGGCCGTCGATCTTTTTCACCAGCACCGGCGGGATATCGAAGCGCTGGCCTGCTGCGAGAGCATCGCGTTCCTCGATCCCGAGAATCCCGACCGGCACGCCACGCTGGGCGAACTTGCCGAAGAGTTGCGCCACGCCGACCTGGCCACGCGGAGCTTTCTGCGCGCGGGACAGCTTACCCTCGCTTCCGGAGGACTCGACCTGGCGCTCGAATATTTCGGGCGCGCCCATAAGATATCCCCGGAAGACAGGAGCTCTGCGCTCCTTTTCGCGGAGGCCATGCTACGCAAGGGTGACGCGGAGGGAGCCGTCGCGCTGCTCGAACCCCTTCCGCCGGGCGAAGGCGACATGGCATTCCTGGCCCTTTTCGGGGAAGCGCTTCTGCGAACGGAGAGGCTCGACCGGGCCCAGGAGATTTTCGAGGCTTACTACAAGAAGAAGCCCGATGGCTTCGGAAAGCTCTTCGAGGTCGCAGGCGGGTACATCAAGGGCGGCGAAGATCAAAAAGCGGTCGCTCTACTGCGGCATCTCAAAGACCTCATGCGGGCGGCAAGAAAAGAAGGAGAGCTGTCCGTGCAGTTGGACAAGCTGGCCGCCGCTTATCCCGCGTCAATCCCGCTGGCCGAGACCGTGGCGAGCATCTACGAGGAATTGAACCGGGAAGCGAAGTATTTTGACGCGCTGATGCGGCTCTTCGACCTGTACCTTGCGGCGGAGCAAATGAAGGAAGCCTGCACCGCGCTCGACCGCCTGGTGGACATCGACCCCTACGATTACCGGAACCAGGAGCGCATCTCGAAGCTCGAAGGAAAGGTGGACCCTTCTTTCCTGCAGAACATTCTGGCGCGTGCGGCGAAGGCCGCCACAGTGTCCACGCGGACGGATGGTTTTTCCGGGGCGGGATCGGGAGAGACTGCCGCGCCGGCGACCGAAGAGTCGCGAGCGCAGCAGGCGCTCGAAGACCTGATCGTGCAGGTGGAAATTTTCCTGCAATATTCGCTGCAGGCCAAGGCGCTCGAACGCCTTGAGCGGCTGGCGCAACTTTTCCCCGGCGAAGAGGAACGAAACGAGCGGCTGCGGGCGCTCTATGAACGCGCCAACTGGTGGCCGAAGGGCGCGCCTGTGAAAGCGGCGCCCGCGCCGGTTGTGTCGAGTACCGTTGCGGCGCCACATATTGAAGATACGCCTCCGGCTCCGCCTGCTGCCCCGGTTGTGGCTGGTCCCACGGCGGAAGAAACGAATCGCGATCTGGCGGCCATCGCGGAAATCAACCGGTTGATGCACCGGCAGGCGACGCCGCGCGAAGTGCTGGCGACGACAGCCGCGCAGATCGGCAAGCATTTGGGAGTGACGCGGTGCCTGGTAGCCGTCGGCGGCACGGCCGAAGCAGCGCAGTTGGTGGCGGAATATTCCGCTCCGGGCGTGGCGGCAGCGGGGCCGCCGAAGATTTCGTCGATTGTGGGACTCGTGGCGCAGGCTGTCCCCGATTCGATGGGCGCAGTGCCGCTGGATGCCGCGGCGGTTCCGGGGATTCGCGAGCTGGGGTTGGAATCGGCGCTGGGAGTGGTGCTCACAGATAAGGACGCGCAGGTTTCGAGCGGGGCGCTGCTGGTGGGAGACGCTCTGCCGCGAAGGTGGCGGCCGAACGACAGCTTTTTTCTGCAGGCGGTGGGCGACCAGTTGGTGCTGGCGGTGAGCCACACGCGCCTGCGATCCCTGGTGCGCACATTGGCGGTGACGGACGAAAAGACCGGATTGCTCAGCCGGGGCGCCTACATCGACTGCCTGGTATCGGAGACGAATAGGGCGCGGGCGCATAATTCTCCTCTCTCGCTGATCATTCTCGAGGTGGATAACGGGGCCGAGCTTTTGAGGTTGCACGGCGATGCGGCGGTGGACTCCTATATGGAGGAACTGGCGCGGGCGCTTTGTTCGTCGATCCGGCAGACGGATGTGGCGGTCAAGTACACGGCGTGGTCGCTCGTGTTTATTCTGCCCGATACGCCGGTGGAGAACGCCCGGATGCTCAGCGAAAAGCTGAGGCAGATCGCCGCGAAAATCCAGCCGCCGTGGGGAGCGCCGGAATTGACGATCAGCGCGGTGGTGGCGCAGTCCTCTTCGCGGCCGGCGGACGATAACGAAGATCGCGTGACCGAGTGGATCAACCGCGCGGAGTTCGGATTGGAAGAGGCGCGGCAGCAGGGCGGAAACGTGGTGATGGCGCTGGCAACGCCCTGACGAGGATGGCGATGGGATACGAGAATCTGCTGTTCGATGTGAAAGACCAGATTGCACGGATTACGTTCAACCGGCCGAACGTTCTAAACGCGCTGAACCTCCAGACACTGGACGAGCTGGCCGAGTGCCTGGAAAGCGTCCGGCGCGACGATGCGATCCGCGTGCTGATCCTGACGGGCGCGGGCGAAAAGGCTTTCGTGGCGGGGGCGGACATCAACGAGCTGGCGCGGCAAACGCCGCTCGAAGGAAAAGACACGGCGCTGCGCGGACAAGGCGTTTTCGGGCGGCTGGAGACGCTCGGCAAGCCGTCTATTGCCGCGATCAACGGATTCGCGCTGGGCGGAGGATGCGAATTGGCGTTAGCGTGTACGATGAGGATCGCGAGCCGCAACGCGAAGCTCGGGCAGCCGGAGGTGAAGCTGGGGATTCTTCCCGGGTACGGAGGCTCGCAGCGGCTGGCGCGATTGTGCGGGAAGGGAATCGCGCAGGAATTGATTCTGACCGGGGATATGATCAGCGCGGAGGAGGCGTTGCGCATCGGGCTGGTGAATCACGTTACCGATGCGGCGGATTTGCTGGCAACGGCCGAGTCCATCGCGCGGAAGATCATCGCCAACGCGCCGCTGGCCGTGAAATACTCGATGGAAGCGATCGGAAAAGGGATGGAGATGCCGCAGGAAGAGGGGCTGTTTCTGGAAGCGACGCTTTTCGGGCTGTGCTGCGCGACCGAGGACATGCGCGAGGGAACGCGCGCGTTTCTGGAAAAGCGGCCGGCGAAGTTTCAGGGGCGATAACGGATGCCAGAGAGCGGAAAGCCTGCCACGCTGCAGGGCGGATGGAATGCGGCGGGATTGCATTTTGGAATTGTGGTCAGCGAATTCAACAGCTTCATTACCGACCGGCTGCTTGCGGGAGCGCTCGATGCGTTGTCGCGAGCGGGAGCGGAAGACAAGCAGATCGAAATTATCCGCGTGCCCGGGTCGCTCGAAATACCCATTGCGGCGAAAAAACTGGCGGGCACGGGGCGGTGCGATTCGATTATCTGCATCGGCTGCGTGCTGCGCGGGGAAACGTCGCATTACGATTACGTGGCCGGGGAAACCTCGCGCGGGATTCAGCTGGCGCAGCTCGACTCGGGCGTGCCGATGATGTTCTGCGTGCTTACTTGCGACACTCTCGAACAGGCCATTGACCGCGCGGGTCTGAAGGGCGGGAATAAGGGCTTCGAGGCGGGCATGGGCGCCGTGGAAATGGCGCAGCTCTCGAAGAAGCTTGCCGCGAAACCGGGCAGCGCGGCGCGAAAGACCCGGCGGCGATGACACTCCGGCGGAAATCGCGCGAGTTTGCGCTGCAGATGCTGTTCGAGTGGGACATGACGCGCCAGGCGACCTCCCGGGTGGAGGAATTCTTCTGGAAATCGGCGCATGCGGCCGAGGAAACCCGGAGATTCGCCAATCAGTTGTTCGAGGGAGCCGTGGCGCAGTCCGATGTGAACGACCAGCTGGTGGGTAAGCTTTCGGAAAACTGGCGGCTGGACCGGCTGGCTGCGGTGGACCGGAATATATTGCGCCTGGCTATTTACGAACTCCGCTCGGGTACGGCGCCGGCGAAAGTGGTGATAGACGAGGCCCTCGAACTCGCCAAGAAATTTTCCTCTGAAGACGCTTCCGCTTTCCTCAACGGCGTTCTCGACGCCGCCTACAAAAGCCTCGAACCTCAAGCGTGATTTAGGTAGATCGTGTTTACCGCATCCAGCAAATAAGGGAAGGAAGGGAGGGGAGTGGATGTCGTGCATCCTCTCCCCTGTTTCGGGGTGTTACCAGGGGGATATGGGCGGATTTTTCGGGGGCCGTTACGAGGAAATCAGATGTTCGCTCCTGCGCGCCCTAGGCGCGTCTGAGCAGCCCTCCTAAGAGGGCCACCAGAAACAGAACCAGAAAAATGAAAAACAGAATCTTTGCGATTCCTGCGGCCGCGAGAGCAATGCCTCCGAAACCGAAAACCGCGGCGATAATCGCGATTACGAAAAACGCAAGCGCCCATCGAAGCATTGGAAAGCCCTCCGTCGAAATCGCCTGACACCGGCTGTTTCGATGGCCGCAGTCTGCGTCATCTACTTGCACTGAACAATACATAGTCCCGCGTATTTTCCGGAGGAGGGGCACCTAGCAGGAAGCTGACGCAGAGGTGTGCCTGCATCTGTCCTGAAATCCGAAGTTTAGGGGCAAAAAGGATGGGATTGAGCGAGTACAGCAAGCTACCGGGGAACTTACAGAATGCCTTGGATAGACCGTTGTCAAGCCATCGCGTACTTTGCTGGAAGCACCGAGGGAGCAGATTGATTTTATCTAAATTCCTTCATCGTTTCGTTCATCGTTTGATTTATCCGGCACCCGCCCCGCTGTTCCCGTTGAAAGTCCACCATCATAAACGGGGCGGGTGTCAGCTGTACGGGCACAGAAGATGATTCACAACCGTTTTGCCATTCCATTCAGTCAGGAGATGAAAGAGATGAAGCGTTTTGCATATATAACGGTCTGTTTGATGGCGCTGGCATTTTTGTTCGTTCCGGGAGCTTTTGCGCAGGAAGTGCCGGATCACGTGAACGTAGGAGTATTCGGCAACTACGTCCGGCTGAACGACGGCGGCTTGAATCTCGCAGGAGTGGGGGCGCGCGTTTCTGTCAACGTGCTTCCGTTCGTCCAGCTCGAAGCGGAATCAGCCTATGACTTCGACCAGGCGTTTACGCAAGGATTCACCAACAACGGGACGGGCAGCTTTTCCATCGGCAGAGCCGATGTGCGGGCGCTCGATGGCCTGTTCGGGCCGAAGCTCATGACCAACAAGGGGCCAGTGCGGTTGTTTGTGACCGCCAAGGGCGGGTTCGTCAACTTCAACATCAACAACGGACCGGTGACTTTCGGGACGGTGGGTAATAACTTCGAGGGGCTTCGCGGCAGCAACGTTTATGGTGTGTTTTACCCGGGTGGCGGGATGGAAGCTTTCCTCGGACCGATCGGCCTGCGTTTTGATGTAGGCGATGAGGTCTATTTCAACAACGGCGGCCACAACAACCTGCGGTTGTCGTTCGGGCCGGTTATCCGATTCTGAAGACGTAGTGCGTGGGGACGGGGTGCGAGCCTGAACGGCGAGACCCCGTCTTTCTTTTCTCGGGTATCCGGAGTCTTGAAAAAGTTTCCGAAGTCTTTCGTTTCTACCGTTGAGAAATCTCAGTATCGGCCGACGGGGAAGACTCCGTCGTTCTCCTAAGTGCATCTGATATCATGCACTTGATATTCGCGCTAATGGTGCGCTTCAATGTGGTTGTAGAAATGCATTGTTGCGGTCTGTGGCAAGAATGCAAAGGACGTCTGACGGTTGTCGCGACAAAACACGGGAGGCAGCAATGAAGACACTAAGGATTTTGATCGCCGACGACCATGACCTTCTGCGCAGGGGCCTGAAGTCGCTCCTGGAGTCGCGTCCCGGGTGGACGGTGTGCGCCGAGGCTCACACTGGGCGGGAAGCGGTGACGAAAGCCGAGGAGCTGAAGCCCGACATCGTGGTGCTGGATATCACGATGCCGGAACTGAACGGGGTGGAGGCCGCGCGGCGGATTCTGAAGGCGTCGCCCAACACCGAGATCCTGGTGCTTTCGGTCCACTATTCCGACCAGCTGATCCGCGACATTCTGGATGCGGGGGTGCGGGGATACATCGTGAAATCGGATTCGGACCGCGACCTGATCGTTGCGGTGGAGGCGCTTTCCAATCACAAACCTTTTTTCACTCCGCGCGCCACGGAACTCATCCTCACCAACTTCAACAGCCCGGCTGGAGCCGGGGCGGATATCTCCGGGCCCATCGGCGACCGGCTCACGTCCCGCGAGCGGGAGATCGTGCAGTTGCTGTCGGAAGGGAAGAGCAGCAAGGAAGTGGCGTCGGTGCTCAGCATTAGCGTGAAAACGGCGGAAACGCACCGCGCGAACATCATGCGGAAGCTGGAGATCCATTCGGTGAGCGAGCTTGTGCGCTACGCCGTGCGGAATCAGATCATCGAGCCGTAACGGCCGACGTGGGCGGCCAGCGATATCGGTACAGCAATCCCCCGAGCCCTTGTAAGTAATTTGGCGTATTTCGCGGAAGCCCCGGGCTTGCGGATAATCTGAGCGCGGAACCGTAGTATCCGCAACGAATAGGAGAAGAAGCGGAGGCGGGTGCCTTGGGAGAAAACCAAGCGCGAGGGCTGGGCCGATTCTCCCTTCTTCTCCTTTTTAGTTCGGTCTGCTTTTCATGCGGCGCCCTGCTGGATTTGTTTGCGCATCGATAAGTCCACCAAAATGGTTTCAGTATCAGGCGGGATGTATAACTGCTGAAGAAGGCTTCAGGCTTCGCCTCGACAGATTCTTTCCGAATTGCCGTTTGCGCTGCTCGCGCCCCAGGCTTAGCGCCCGTTTCCCGCCACAATCGACAGACCGTTTCCCTGCAATGGTACAATCGGAGATCAAGCCAACTGATAACAGAGCGGATAACACGGGGCGGCTTTGGGCTGCCTGTGAGATTGGCGCGGCAGGCGAGAGGGCACGAGAGGGCATGGAATCGGAGCGCGAAAAGCGGCTGAAGTCGGCGCGGCGGCTGGTGATCAAGGTGGGCACGACCACCGTCACCGGAGCGGACGGCGAAGTGTGCGCCGAACGCGTGGGGCCGATCGTGCAATCGATCGCGAAGTTGATGCAGGAGGGCCGGCAGGTGGTGCTGGTCTCCTCCGGCGCGGTGGGACTGGGCCGGGGCTGGCTTGGGTTGCACCCTTCGCGCCTGAACGACATGGTGACGATGCAGGCGTGCGCCGCCGTGGGGCAGAGCCTGCTGATGGACGCGTATCGCGATTTGTTTTCCACTTCGAAGATCAAAATCGCGCAGGTGCTGCTCACCGAAGAAGACTTTACGAACTGGCATCGCTACTCGAACCTGCGGCGCACGATGGAAAAGCTGCTGGGCTTTGGCGTGCTGCCGATCGTGAACGAAAACGACACGGTGTCCACGGCGGAACTCGAGCCGGTCAGCAAGGGCGCGCGGACGCCGGTGTTCAGCGACAACGACCGGCTGGCCGCGCTAGTGATGAGCGGACTCGAGGCCGATGCGCTGGTGCTTTTGACCAACGTGGATGGCCTGCTGCGGGAGTCGCCGCGCGAGACGACCCGCCCGGATGCGGCGCGTTCGACGAATGGTCACGCGCAAGAGGTGATATCGCTGGTGGAAGAAGTGACGCCGGAGCTGAAGGCACTGGCGGCCGGTCCCTCGGCGAGCGGGCGCGGCGGGATGCGCACGAAGCTCGAAGCGGCCGAAATCGCGATGAACTGCGGCGGCACGGCGGTGATCGCGAACGGCGGCGGGAACACCATCGAGCGGATTTTCGCGGGAGAAGATGTGGGCACGGCGTTTCTGCCGTCGAAGCGCATGCGGGGAAAGAGGCGCTGGATCGCGTACGCGGCGGACGTGCGGGGCCGGGTCGTCGTGGACGCCGGGGCGCATCGCGCGATCACGCAAGGGAAGGCGAGCCTGCTCTCTTCGGGAATTGTGCGCGTGGAAAGCCATTTTTCTCCGATGGATGTGGTGAGCATCGTGGACGCGGCGGGGCGCGAGTTTGCGCGCGGCATTGCGAATTGCGCGAGCGGCGACGCGGAACGGTTTTCCGGCAAGAAATCTTCACAAGATGGAGGGAAGGGCGCGGCGGCGTCACGCGTTCTGGTGACGCGCGATAACATCGTGCTCCTGGAGCAGGCATGACGCAGACGGCTCACGCCATTTCGGAAGGCAGCGTCGCGCAGGTGGCACAGCGCGCCCGGGCGGCGGCTCGCGCTCTCGCCAGGCTTTCGGTGGATGTTCGCAATGAAGTGCTTCTTGCGGCGGCGAAGGCCATTGAGGACAAGACCACCAGGATTCTTGCCGCTAACGAAACCGATTGCCGCGCCGCCGAAGCGGCCGTGGCGGTGGGTTCGATGTCGTCCGCAATGTTTGCGCGGTTGCGCACGACCGAACGCGGCGTCGCGCAGATGGCGAAACAAGTTCGCGAGGTGACGGGACTCCCCGATCCGCTTGGGCGGCGGCTTTCGGCGACTGAACTTGACGACGGCTTGGAGCTTTACAAAGAGACTTGCCCGCTGGGCGTGATCGGCATCGTGTTCGAGGCGCGCCCCGAGGTGGTGCCGCAGGTGGCCTCGCTCGCCCTGAAATCCGGGAATGCCTTGATTCTGAAGGGCGGGTCGGAGGCGCTGCACTCGAACGAAGCGCTGGTGGAAATCTGGCGCGATTGCCTGGCGCAATTTCCGGCCGTGCCGGTGGACGCCGTGAATCTGCTGCAGACGCGCGCGGATGTGCTAGAGCTTCTCTCGCTCGATCACGATGTGGACCTGATCATTCCGCGAGGCTCGCGGTCGCTAGTGGAATTTGTCGGCGGGAACAGCCGCATTCCCGTTCTGGGGCATGGCGAGGGGATCTGCCACGTGTACGTGGACCGCGCCGCGGACATGAAGAAGGCGCTCGACGTGACTTATGACGCGAAGGTGCAGGGGCCTGCCATTTGCAACGCGACGGAAACACTGCTGGTACACGAAGGGATCGCGCGGGAATTTCTGCCGCAGATTGTGAGCAAGTTAAACAAGGCGGGCGTGGAAATCCGGGGCTGCGCGAAGACGATGGCGCTGCTGCCGGGGGAAGGAATCATTCCGGCCACCGAGCAGGACTGGTCGACGGAGTATTCGGACCTGATTCTTTCGATCCGGATCGTCGCGAGCCTCGACGAAGCGATCGATCACATCAACCGATACGGCTCCCGGCACACCGAGGCGATTCTTACCGAGGATGCGGCAGCGGCAGCGAAGTTCATGAATGAAGTGGATGCGGCGGGCGTGTACCAGAATGCGTCCACGCGCTTTGCGGACGGCTACCGTTATGGCTTTGGCGCGGAGTTGGGCGTAAGCAACAGCAAGCTGCACGCACGCGGCCCCATGGGCCTTGAGGGGTTGACGAGCTACAAGTTCAAACTGTTTGGCAAGGGCCACACTGTCGCGGAGTACGTGAAGGGCGAGAAGAAGTTCACGCACAAGCCGATCACGTAACGCGGACGCCTTACGTTACGAATGTTGCGAGGCAGGCGAAGCGACTGGCGCGGCGCTCGCACGCTTCCGGGAATACCCCGCGCATCCCATCGCATACCCAATCAAGCCGATCGCTGAGAGAACCGAGATCGCGTCGCCGGCCGTGCGGTCCCACGTGCGGCGAAAACGAACGTCCACCTGGTGGCTTCCCGAGAGCAGGGGTAGAAGCATCTCGGCAGTCATGGGCGCCGATCCCGGGGGCACTTTCCTGCCGTCCACGGTGATTTCCCAAGCTGGATAATTCACGAGCCGTAGCGCCAGGGTGACCGGAGTCGCGGCGGACTCGGAGAATCGTTTGCGTTCACCCGTCCATTGCTCGATGGCGATGTGTGCGTTGGCCGCAGCGGCGATTTTGCCGGTCGAAGGGTCCATTTCAGCGACCGGCGGCGTAGGCGGTACGTCGGGGATGTCTTCGGCGTCCGGAGTGGCTTCAGGCAGTTGATAGCGATCGCTGCCGACGGGCGCGTATTCGTCGGTGCCCTCGTAACCGTGGCCTGCGGCGATCTCGCCCGCGAGAAGGGGAACGTCGCCATCGTCCCACCAGGTATCTTTGGCGATCAGGCAGCCGGTGGCGGCAATCGCAGCGAGAACCACGGCCAGCGCGAGCGCCGCTACCCACCGGTCGCGCAGCAAGCCAATCGCCGCAGCGATGAAAAAGGCGAACACCACGGCCAGCGGCTCGAGCCACCTCCACGGAAATTGCATGAACGCGAGCTTGGGCAGATAACGCCACAGCGGCGCGCTCGGGCGGAACATCAGGAAGGATGAAGCGACCGCGAGTGAGAGCAGCGCCCACCAGGCCTCGGCGAGTTCGCGGCGGCGCCGCGCTACAAATACGGAGGCCTCGCCGATGAAGAGCATCATCCCCAGCGCGATGCCCGAGATCTTCCAGTTGAAGACGAGAAATTCGGGGTCGTTGGAGTTGGTGAAGATGAAATTGCGCTCTGGGCGAAGATTTTCGGTGAGCGCCTGGGAAATCTGCACCCAGTGCTGCTCCCGGATCGCGGGAAGGATGTAGAAGGCGGCGAGGCCGAAGCCTGCAGCCATAGCCGCGCCGCCTGCAATCAAAGGCCGCGGGCTGCGCTTTACTGCGGAAAGGACGAAGAGAAGAAGCGCCAGCGAATAGGTGGCGATCACGGCTTCGGGAGCGTTGCACAGCCAGATAGCGGCGAATACGATTGCGAGGGAAGCGAAGCGGCCGCGCTCTCCGCGGACGATTCCGAGCGCGGACCAGAGCAGCAGGGGAAGAAGCGCGGCGGCCAGGAGCTCGGCAAAATCGCTGCGGTAATAAACAATCGCGAGATTGTAGGGATTGACGGCAAACAGTACCGCCGCGGCAGCCGCCTGCGGGCTCGGCAGCCATTCGCGGGCAAGCTTCCACATCGACATTCCCGCGACCACCAGCGCGAGCCAGATGTAGGCGCCGGGAACGGCAGGCCACGGCAGCACGGAGCCGAGGGCGGCGCCGATGACCCACGATGCGGGAGGATAGAAGATGAAGCGAGGTTCGCCAAAGCCCCAATTGGCCCATTCCGCCCAGCGCGGGAAGAGGATCCCTTCGCGCCACTGGCCGGCAACGTCCATCCAGGAGGCAAGATGAAACTGGATATCGTGGCCCGAGGCGTTGCTGATCAGTACCAAGGGAGTGACGACGGCGGTTGCTGCGAGCGCGACGAACAGCAGCGTGAGAGCCCACGAGAATAGCGCGCGCGTCGCCGGGGGAGGCGTATCGGGCGGGGTTGCCGCGGGAACGGTCAAGGCAGGGATTCCGTCGGCGAGGGCATGGATAAGGATACAGAATGCCGCGGTCAATCCGCTAGTGGGCGCTGGACCTGTTCCCATTAAGAAAGGCAGATGAATGCGGCGGGACATTCCGATGAATATATTGATGGTTGCTTGTCACCTGCGGAGGTTTGCCGCTAAAGTGCTTGGACGGCGAGTCGAATGTTGAATCAGGCAGGTTTGTGCCCCTTTGGCGATGGTGGACGCAATTAGAAAGGCCTCAGGATGACGATCGAGGATCAGAGACTCAAGGCCAGCGCGGAACGCGAGGTCCATTGGAAGCGCTGGGGACCGTACCTTTCGGAGCGCCAGTGGGGCACGGTGCGTGAGGACTACAGCGCCAACGGCGACGTGTGGAATTATTTTCCGCACGACCACGCGCGATCGCGCGCCTATCGCTGGGGCGAAGACGGCATCGGTGGAATCTGCGACCGCCACCAGCACATCTGTTTTGCCCTGGCGATGTGGAACGGCAAAGACACCATCCTGAAGGAGCGCCTCTTTGGCCTGACGAACCCCGAGGGAAATCACGGCGAGGATGTGAAGGAGTATTACTACTACCTCGACGCGACGCCGACGAGCTCCTATCTGAAATTCCTCTACAAGTATCCGCACGCGGCATTCCCCTACGCGCAGCTCGTCGACGAGAACAAGAGACGCACGCGTCTCGATCCCGAATACGAGTTGATCGATGCCGGAGTGTTCAACGAAAACCGCTATTTCGACGTGTTCGTGGAATACGCGAAGTTCTCCTGCGAAGACATCGCCATCCGGATTACAGCGTGGAACCGCGGACCCGAGCCGGCAACGCTGCACCTGCTGCCGACGCTGTGGTTCCGCAACCGCTGGGACTGGGGCGACCCGTATGACATGCCGCAAGCCTTCCACATCGAAGGTCCCGCGGGTACGGCGATGCTGGGGGCGACCGATTATCGCTACGGGAAGCGCTGGCTGCTGTTCGAAGGCTCGCCGGCGCTGCTTTTTACCGAGAATAAGACGAATGCCGAGCGCCTCTACGGGACGCCGAACTCTGCACCCTACGTAAAGGACTCGTTTCATCGCTACATTGTGAACGGCGAGCGCGATGCGGTGAATCCGGCGCTCCTAGGGACCAAGGCGGCGGCGCATTATGTGGCGCAAGTGGCTCCCGGGCAGAGTTGGACGCTGCGGTGCAGGTTTACGGATCAGAATCCCGCGGACAATAACCAGGCCTCGGCGAAAACATTTTTCGGCGCGGATTTCGAAGACGTTTTTGCGAAGCGTCTGCAGGAAGCCGACGAATTTTACGCGGTGCGCGCCGGCGAGGGAGTGACCGACGATGCGCGCCTAGTGCAGAGGCAGGCGTTCGCGGGGCTGCTCTGGGGCAAGCAGAGCTATCACTATGAGGTGCAGCGCTGGCTCGATGGCGATTCGACCCAGCCGAAGCCCGATCCGAACAGGAAGCTCGGACGAAATCACGACTGGAACAGCCTGTACAACTCCGACGTAATCTCCATGCCGGACAAATGGGAGTACCCGTGGTACGCCGCATGGGATCTCGCGTTCCACTGCGTGGCGATGGCGCTCATCGATCCAGATTACGCGAAAGAGCAGCTGGTTCTCTTTTTACGCGAGTGGTACATGCACTCGAACGGGGAATTGCCCGCCTACGAGTGGAATTTGTCGGATGTGAATCCGCCGGTGCACGCGTGGGCGGCTTGGCGCGTCTATAAGATCGCGGCGCGCGTTACCGGCCAAGCGGACCGCAAATTCCTTGTGCGCGTGTTTCACAAGCTGTTGATCAATTTTACGTGGTGGGTGAACCGAAAAGACGTCCAGGGAAAAAACGTCTTCCAGGGCGGCTTCCTGGGTCTCGACAATATCGGCGTGTTCGACCGCTCGACTCCGCTGAGTCCCGGCAATTTCATCGAGCAGTCCGACGGCACCAGCTGGATGGCCATGTACTGCCTGGACATGCTTTCGATCGCCATCGAACTTGCCCGGGAAGACAGCGCTTACGAAGACGTGGCCAGCAAATTCTTCGAGCATTTCGTCAACATCTCGCGGGCGATGAACGATATGGGCGGCGAAGGAATCGGCTTGTGGAGCGAAAAGGACGGCTTTTACTACGACGTGCTCCACACGCCGGACGCGCAGCATATTCCCATGCGGGTGCGCTCGATGGTGGGTCTGGTTCCCCTGTTCGCCGCCGAGTCGTTCGAACCGGAAGATTACGGAAAGCTCACCGGCTTCTGCAAGCGCATGCAATGGTTCCTCGATCACAATCCCGACGTGCCCAACCACGTCGATATGAGCCGGAAGTCGGAGCACGGCACGCGCCTGCTGCTGACCATCGCCAACCGCAAGAAACTCGAGCGAATCTACCGCTACTTGCTCGACGAGAAGGAGTTTCTGTCGCCGCACGGCGTGCGTGCGCTTTCAAAGTTCCATGCCGCGAATCCGTTCATGCTGCATGTGGACGGGCAAACGCACTCGGTGGATTACGAGCCGGGCGAATCCACCAGCGACTTGTTCGGCGGCAACTCCAACTGGCGCGGGCCGGTTTGGTTCCCGATGAATATTTTACTGATCGAGTCCCTGCAGAGGATTCATCACTACTACGGCGATGAGTTCAAGGTGGAGTGCCCGGTGGGGTCGGGGAAACAGCTGACGCTGTGGGAAGCGGCGCGGGAAGTTTCGCGCCGGCTGAGCCATATTTTTCTGCGGCGCGACGGGAAACGGCCGGTGTATGGCGACACGGCCTTGTTTCAGGACGATCCGCACTGGCGCGATCTGATTTTGTTCTATGAGTATTTTCACGGAGAGACGGGCGCGGGGCTTGGCGCAAGTCATCAGACGGGGTGGACCGCGCTAGTGGCGAAGCTGATCGAACAGAGCGGGGAATAGCTTTCGGGGATTACGCGGCTGAGCGTTTGTACTGCGCCAATCGGGAGATTGGCGTTCCCGGGAAACCCACCCTTGTCAAACCGCAAGGGTGGGGCACCCTGAAAGAGCAAAAGCGAAGACCACCTCGTTGCTTCGCTCGCTCGGCATGACAACGAAAAACCGTTACTCCTTAAACCCAGCCCTGGCGTTCGCGCAACGCGGTGATGTGGGCGACGTGGTGGCGTCCGTGCCATCCATAGAGCGCGAGGTTCTGATCGAGCCGCATCAGGCCGAGTTCGGGATGGCGGAAGGTGCGCTCCCAGTCCGAAGGCGCGAGGGAACGGAGCAGCAGAACCCAGCGCTTGTGCAGATTGTCGAGGAGCGCGAGCGAAGGCTCGATGGGCGAACTCTTCGCATCCGCAAGTTCAGCCCAGCGCGCTTCATCGTAGGGCTTGATGGTGGGCTCTTCTTCGGTAAGGGCTAGCCTGCAGCGCATGTACGAATTCATGTGGCTGTCCGGCAGGTGATGCACGAGCTGCCGGACCGTCCAGCCGCCCGGACGATATGGCGTATCCAGTTGCGCGGCGTTCAGGCCAGCAACGGCGGCGCTGAGGCGAGCCGGCGTCTCGGCAATCGCTTCGATATGTGTCGCGCGCTCCTCTTCGGTTAAACGCTCGGGGCGTTTGAAGCGTCCGATGGGATAGCGCAGGTCGGTTTCCACGATTCACCTCGTTGCGAGAAAATTCCTGAAAACTCAATCGCTCGTTGTGCTTGGCTTGGAGAACGGGGCAGTTGCTTTCGCGGTTTCGTAAAGCGGCGACAGCTCGCGCAGGCGCTTGACCGTTTCGATCACGCGGGCGGCAACATAATCGACTTCTTCCTCGGTGTTGAAGCGGCCGAGGCCGAAGCGGATGGAACTGTGCGCGAGGTCGTCGCTGACACCGAGGGAGCGAAGCACGTAGCTTGGTTCGATCGCCGCCGATGTGCAGGCCGATCCGCTGGAGACGGCCACGTCGTTGATTCCCATCAGCAGCGATTCGCCTTCGACATGCGCGAAGCTGATATTCAAATTGTTCGGGAGGCGATGGGTGAGCGAACCGTTGATTGCGGTGTTGTCGAGGCCGCTCTCGAGGGCGTTTTTCAGCTTGTCGCGCATATGACCCAGCCGCGCAGCTTCCGCCGCCATTTCTTTCTGGCAAAGCTCGCATGCCTTGCCGAAACCGACGATTCCCGGAACGTTGAGCGTGCCGGAGCGCATGCCGCGTTCGTGGCCGCCGCCATCGATCATCGGGGCAATCTGCACGCGAGGGTTTTTGCGTCTGACGTAGAGCGCGCCGATGCCCTTGGGGCCGTAGAGCTTGTGGGCGGAAATCGAGAGAAGGTCGATGCCGTCCTTTTGCACGTCCACGGGAATTTTTCCGATGGCCTGCACCGCGTCGACGTGGAAGAGCACGTTATGCTTTTTTGCGACCTTGCCGATTTGCCCGATGGGCTGGATGACGCCGATTTCGTTGTTGGCATACATGATTGAGATGAGGATTGTTTTTGGCGTGATGGCCTTGGCGAGATCGTCGGGATCGATCAGTCCATCGCCATCCACCGGCAGGTAGGTGATTTCGTAGCCGGAGCTTTCCAGGCGCTTGCAGGAGTCGAGCACGGCTTTGTGCTCGGTAACCTGCGTGATGATGTGGTTGCCCCTGGGCCGGTGCGTTTCCGCGACGCCCTTGATGGCGAGGTTGTCCGATTCCGTGGCGCCGCTGGTGAAAACGATTTCCTTGGGATGGGCGTTGATCAGCCGCGCGATTTGCGCGCGCGCGTTTTCAACCGCTTCCTCGGCGCGCCAGCCGAATTCGTGGTTGCGGCTCGCGGCGTTCCCGAACTTCCCGGTGAAGTAGGGAAGCATCGCCTCCAGCACGCGCGGATCGACCGGCGTGGTGGCGTGATTATCGAAGTAGACGGGCAACGTGACGGCCATTTCGGTTCCGATAGATCCCAGGTCGCACTCACCATTTTAGACTCAGGCGGCGAAGGCGTCCAGCAACCGTGGGCTGGGCGGCTTGGGCAATGATGCGCTACTGTGCTGCAATACGGTGCAGAGTGGTGTAAGATGGCAATTATGGCGCAATCAGAAAAAGCAACTCGTCTCAGCGTTTCTATCCCTACCGGAATCGCCAAACGCGTTCGAGCGCTTGCGAAAAACCGGCGCACCAGCGCGAATCGGGCGCTCGTCGAACTGATCGAGGCCGGCCTCGAATCTAAAGAAGCCGAAAAGGCCCGCTTCTTTGATCTCGCCAACAGGCTAAGCGAATCCACGGATCCAAAGGAACGGCGGCAGTTGAAAAAGAAACTCGCCCGCATGACCTTTGGTGATTGATGCCGAAGATTCAGTGGATGGATCTTCCTTCTGCTCTTCGCGATCACCTTTTTGACAGGCTTGCCGAGCGCCAGATCACGGCACCGGATTTATTCAAGCTCAAAGCATGGCGTGAATCGGAACCGGAGGCGCCGGAAGGTCTCTGGTACAAGGATTTTGGCTCGTTCAAAATTTGCGGGGAAGGCAGATTCCCGAAGACTTTTCTACTGAGGCATCAAGCAGCCAAAGGTACCCCCCTCTAGTTCGAGAACGACATATCTTGGGTATACGGTCATTTTGCCTGGTGTTGAACGGTTCCCGGCTCGTCATTCTGCTTTAGGACAACGCGGGCGGCGAGCCACGCCGGACGCTTAAACGCTGTGTTAAAGTAGGCTCCCGGCAATGGGCACCCCTAAAGGCATTGGGCGTTACGAGATTATCGAAGAGCTGGGTCATGGCGCGATGGGCACGGTATATCGCGCGAAAGACCCGGCCATGGATCGCGTGGTCGCGCTGAAGACGATCATCGCCGTGGCGCTTTCCAGCCAGCAGGGAACCGAGTTCCGGGAACGCTTCTACCGCGAAGCAAGGGCGGCGGGAAAACTGGCTCATCCGGGAATTGTTCCGGTGTTCGACGTGGGCGAGCACGAAGGCCTGCCGTTTCTGGTGATGGAATTCATCGACGGGCGCACGCTCGATGACGCGGCCAAATCGGGCGAGCGGCTCACGCTCGAACGCGTCTGCGAAATCGGGCAGCAGACCGCCGAGGCGCTGGGCTATGCGCACCGCAACGGGGTGGTGCATCGCGACATCAAGCCGGCCAACATTCTGCTTACTTCTGTTGCGAAATACGGGATCGAACGGCCGAAGATCACCGATTTCGGCGTAGCCAAGCTGGCGGCGGGTTCGACGACCATGTCCGGGCAGATGCTGGGAACGCCCGCGTTCATGCCTCCCGAGCAATTTACGGGCGCGGCCGTGGACGGGCGGGCCGACATTTTTTCGCTCGGCGTGATTCTGTACTGGCTGGCCACGGGAGAGCAGCCGTTTCCGGGCGAGTCGCTCACCGCGGTTTCTTACAAAGTGGTGCACACCGAGCCGGTGCCTCCTTCGAAGATGAATCCTTCGGTGCCGCCCGCTCTCGAGGCTGTAATCCTGAAATGCCTGGCAAAAGCTCCCGCGGCGAGATACCAGACCGGCGAAGAGCTGGCGCGGGAGCTGGGTAGTTTGCGCGGCGGAACGAACTCAGGTTCCCTGCAGCGAACCGCGATGCGCGTGCCGTTGCCTGGCGAGACGGACGCGACGATGGACTCTCACCCAGGGGCTGCTCCGTACAGCGCGGTACGCAGCACGGCCGTTGGTACGGTGGTGCTGCCGGCGCAGCAGACCGCGACACCAGTGGCTGCGGCGAAGACGCCTAATCGGAGCGCGCTGCTGGTGCTTGTAGCGATCGCGCTGCTCGCAGGCGGCTGGTACTTCGTGCGCGGACGCCATCAGACGGCGAACGAGCCGTCGACTGCTTCAACTTCGCCGGCTTCGCCAGTCTCCTCCGTCGCGCCGAGCGTGGCACAGCCGCCGGCGCCTGTTTCAGTGGCGCCAAGTACACCGCCTAAGCCGGCGGCAGCCGCAGCACCGAAGCCCGCGTCCGCGACAGCCGCGCAGCCGAACCTGGCGAAAGCTTCCTCACATGCCGCAGCGGCTGCCGCCGGGGAGCCCGCGGCGACGGCCGTGGACTTCGATCCGAAATCGCTCGACACCAATACGAACGCCAAGCTCAAAATCGATCCACCCCACGTGCCGGATACCGTGCAATTCACGGTGGAGATGAACGGAAAGAAGTATTACGAGTGGAGCGGCGCGGGAAATAAGTCCGAGTATCAGAATCTATTTGTGCCGCCGGGCGTGCAGGAGTTTCGCGTGACCGGGCGAAGCGACGGCGCCGAGGTTGCGTCGAACATCGTGAGCACGGAGTTCAAGGCCAAGAAGCGCAAGACGCTGAAGATTGAATTGCGAAACAAGAAGCCTGCCAAAGGCGAAGCCGTGCCGCCGCTCTCCTCCGACAGTCAGCTTTTTGTCACCCTGAAGTAGCTGCAACCCGCATCAACTCAGTTGCTTCCGCTGAAATTCCACTCTGGTGACGGCTATCACGTCTCCGCGTGACACCTGCTACAGATTTGCCCGTCGCTCCAAGCCATAATTTTTGCGTTACGACGGAACGTGGCAGGGAGGCGACGCCATGCTGAGTGCGAAGATGGATTTGTTCGGCGGGGTGGCCTGGCAGGGAAGCGGAAGCGCGATTCGCGTACCGACCCGCACAGAAGCGCAGGATACTGTTCTCCATGCGCTGCTTGAGACACCTCTGCGCGAAGAGCACCGCAACCCTTTCGATTGGCTGGTTTCGCTTCTCGTACACGCCTTGGTGCTGGCGGCTTTGATCGTTGCTCCCTTGTTGTTTACGCAGGTGATCGATGTGCGCGACCTGCAGCTGACGTATCTGGTGACGCCGTCTCCCCCGGCGCCTCCTTCCCCGCCGCCAGCCGCGCCGGCGGTGCAGAAATTGGTGCCGCGGAAGGCAGCCCCGTTAGTGCCTTCCAGGCTTGTGGCGCCGTCCATGATTCCGAGGCAGATCGCCATGCTGCACGAGCCGCCGGCAGCCCCCGATATGAGCGGCGGAGTAATTGGCGGAATCCCGGGCGGGGCGACCGGTGGAGTTCTGGGCGGGATTATCGGTGGAACACCGCTGCCGCCGCCGGTCGCTGCTCCGGTTCAGGAGAAGAAGGCGAAAGAGATTCTGCGTCCCGGCGGCGACGTGAAGCTGCCACAGAAAATATTCGCTCCCCCGCCGAGATACCCGGCGCTGGCGAAGGCGGCGCATGTTCAGGGCACGGTGCTGATCGATGCCGTGATCGACGAGCAAGGGAACATCGTGAATGCGAAGGTGGTGGAAGGCCACCCGTTGCTTGTGCCGGAAGCGATGCGCACCGTCATGCTGTGGAAGTACGAGCCAACGTATCTGAACGGCGTTCCGTATCCGATCCGGATGACGATCACGGTGAACTTCACATTTGCATCGTGAGCCGCGGCTACACACGCAACGGGAGTGAGCCTGCTAGTGACTGAAACCAGAAATTGAATGCAGGCTTAGTCGAGACGCGGGTTGCGCCAGACCTGGGTGCCGTCAATGCGCGTCATTGCTTCCAGGGATGTAGCATCCGGCTGGAATGTGAAAATGGCCGGCTTTTCGTTTTCGAGCACCCACCCGGCGCGAACGAACATCGATACCAGCTGTCCATCGATGAGCCGCGAATGCGTTCCGACAATCAGCCAATGCGCGCGTTCGTTCAGGAGCGCGAGGCCGGCCTCACAGATCGGAACTTCTCCTCCCTGCACGTCGACGTGTACGAGATCCCATCGTTTTTGAGTGGCAAGGAGATCCGCGATTCCGAGAACTTCCACGTCCAAAGTTTCCGATAGGGCCGCAGCGACTCCCGTGATCGGGCGGGTGCCGTAGCTGTTGCGTGGGTCGACGCGCGGCCAACGCGCGTGCCCCGGTTGGACTCCGACAGCTGCCTGGAAGAGAAGGTGCTGATCGGGATGCAAGCCATTGTCGAGGAAATGCTGCCGCAGGAACGCAAAGTGACCGGGATCTCCTTCCACGGCCAGCAGCGAGATGTCTCGTATGCCGGCGTTTCGCGCCGCGACCGCACCCGCGACCACCCAGGGGCCCCAGCCTGCGCCGAGCTCCATCGCGGTGAACTTGCCGCGAGCGCTATCGACACTCTTTAGCAGTCCGATCCACTCGATGGCCTCGGCATGGAAGTCATTGGGGATGGGCGGCGGGATCACCGTGCCGACGAGAAATTGCACCTGGTCCCAAAGAGAAGTCCCGCGCGTCTTCACGCCCAATGAATCGGTAATGAATCCCGCGGCAGGTGGGGGAGTAACACGAAAATGCTTTTTGATAATCGCGAGTTCTTCCGGCTTGTATCCCGCGTAGATCTGGTCGGGCGGAACGTCCGCCTTCGGCTCTGGCGCGGAAGTCTGTGCAATTGTCTGGACAGGCGCCTGTGCGGGCAGCTGTTTCACCTCGTCGCGGACAAGAGCACCAGTATTCAGAGGAGAGTTTTGGCGCTGCAGCGCTTCCATGTCGCGCCGGAGCGAGCCGACCTCATCTCGCAGCCGCAGAATGTGGTCGGTCAAGCGGCGATGTATCTCCGTGTTCAAAAGCGCGTTTTGGCCGACGGCTTGCCGGAGGTCCTCGTCAATCGCTTTTTGGCTCTTGGCGACTTCGCCCCGCGCATCGCACAAGATTTTTCCGGCATCGATCTGCGGTGTGGAAATTCCACTCATTCGGGCCTGCTCCTTGGAAAACCAAAAAATGTGTGCGCTTTTTTCGGCAGCTTGCCAACGACGACGGCAAGGCCCATCAGCCGGCCTACGTCGTTACCATCTGTGTTTCGGCTTGATCGGGCACTTGATCGGGCAATTGATCAGGCGATTGGCTTGCCAGCACCTTGTGATAGAAATCCAAAGTCCGATCCGTCAGTTTCTCGCGCGTGTAGTGCTCGAGAAACCTCGCTCTGCCGGCCTTCCCAAACGTTTCCCGCTTCGCCGGATCGGCCAGCAGGCTCGCGAGAGCCACTCGCAGGCTTTCAGGATCTCCGGGCTCCGCCAGCAGTCCCGTGACGCCATCCGCGATCACTTCTTTCATTCCGCCCACGCGGCAACCCACCACCGGCTTGCCGAACATCATGGCTTCCACGAACACCAATCCGAAGGACTCATACCGGGAGGGGCCCACAAAAATTTCGCACTGGGCAAGATGTCGTTCGATCTCGGAGTCGGAAACCTTACCAGGAAAAATGATGCGGTCACGAAACGGCGCGCGCGCATGACGGGCACAAAAACGGCTCGAAAGAGTGCTGCCATCCGCGCGGGGCCTGTCTTCGCCCACCAGGATGAACCGGGCGCGTTTGAACTCCTGGCACAGGGAGGGAATCACCTGCAGCAGGACGTCGATGCCCTTGCGGTCTTCGAAGCGGCCGGTAAACAGAACATCGATAAACCGACTTTGCGTTTTGAAACTCTTTCCCGTCGAGCGGTCGTGCATGCCGATGGGCGTGATGGACAAACGGTCGGGCGCAAATTCCATGCCGTAGAGGCTGCGCATGGTATCGACGATAGCTCCGCTGATCGCGCGCACCGCGGTGGCGCGCTCCATCACCGCCTTCTCGCCGGCAATGATGGCGTCATAGACCTGTCGCTGCGCCGCCGAGCCGTCGACCCATCCGGGATTTGTTTCCAGCGCCATTTTGAGCGGCGTTTCGAGACTCGTGACGCTGACGAACGAGCCGTCGAGAACAGTAGCCAGCCCTTCCGCATCCCAGATGGGGCCTTCGACGATATCGACGGGATGGGTCTCGTTTATTCGGCGGACCTCGCGGAGCAGGCGCGCCGACCTCCTCCACAGCGCCTCCGGGAACTTCAAGCCTTGAGGACTCAATCCTTGGGGAGCGGGCGGCTCTTCGCGATCTTCCATCAGCCTATGTACCCAAACGTCCTCTTCGAAATCGACGGTATTGTGGCCGCTGAGACTTTTTGTCAGCACGTGGACGCTGTGCCCGCGCTCCGCAAGCCCGCAAGCCAGTTCATAGGTCAGCCGGCCGATGCCGCCCACGATCGCGGGAGGATATTCCTGGCTCAGCAGGCAGATGGTGAGTTTTTCGGACTGCGGCATCACCGTGGGATACAGCTTGAATTGCCCTTGCCCTGAATGCCCTTCGTCCAGCACATCTGTTCTTACACTCCCGCGCAACTCGCCGGCCCTCTCGGAGTACAGGAACCGCCGCGGACTCGCGTGCCCAGCCCGCATGCCCTCGCGAAGGGCGGAATTTACGTCGGTGTAGAACTCATCGAGGTTCTGCTGGGTGGCGGCACCGCGGCCGAGATGAAATTTCAGACCGGCCTCGGCCTCGGCGCAGAAGTGGTCCCAATCCTTCAGCAGGTCTCGCGCCGGGAGTTCGGTCGGTCCATTCACGAGTGAGAAGTAGACCTTGTTCTTGATGATGGGGTGCCAGCTCGTCACAACGCGGTTCTCGCTGCGAATGTGGCTCGGAAGAAAGCGGTGATAGACGAAGGCATTCGACAACTGCTTCAGAAGATACCCGGCATCCACGAGACGCAGGCAAACGTCAGTTTCATCCAGGTAATAATTGAACTCCTCGTCAAAGCCTCCGATTTCGAGTAAAGCGCTGCGGCGGAAAATAGCGTTGGTGCCTTGCAGGTAGGGAAATTCCAGGCAGCCGGGATAGCAGAATTCCGTTTTTGGCTCCGCGACATCCCAGCGGGCCGTGCCCAGGCGGTTCGAAACGGAGTAGCGATATTGGAGGTTGTAACCGGTATGGTCGTAAACGAATCCGCCGACGCCCCCCACTTCCTCGCTATCGAAAGCGTCTACCGCTTCGTTCAGCCAGTTTTCGTCCGGCACGGCATCGTCGTCGAGAAAGGCCACCAGATCGCCGCGAGCCATGTCGATGCCGACATTTCTGGAAACGGACAGGTTGCGGTCCGAGCAGGTTCCCACGCGGATGGAGGCGGCATGAGCCCGCAGCACTTCCATAGTGTTGTCGGTCGACGGTCCGTTCACGACAATCACTTCGAAGCGCGGATAGTTGAGCCTGCGGAGAGACCGCAAGGTCGCATCGAGGCTGGCGGCCCGGTTGTACGTGTTGATGACGACGGATACCGTCAGATCGTGAGTGGGCATCGCCGTCAGATTCCCGCCGCTCGATCCGGGGTTAGACGAAGGCATGAACCACGACCCGATTCGGGTGCCACGGAGGGAAGAACTTGAGCCGGTTGAAACCGACCTCCTTCAGCATCTCCGCCACGCAGAGCATGTTGGGCCCCCAGAAATTCGAGGGGTCATTGTTCAGCGTTGTCCCGGGGTAGAAAACCATCGCCGGGCGCCCATAATCCATGGCGTCGAGATGCGTCTCCAGAATCGCCATCTCGCTGCAAACGGATCTCACGGCGCGCAGGTAGCGAAGAGGGTCCGGCGCGTGGTAGAGCACTCCGAGGAACAGAACCACATCGAACACTCCCACGGTCTGCGGCGATATCTCTTCGACGGGGATGAGTTTCGCTTCCACGCGGGAACCGAGAGCGTCGTGGGCGATCCTGAAACCTTCCCCGTCCCCCATCCCCGTGGATTTCCAGCAGTACTGATCCGTCGCCACAACACGCCGGGCTCCCCGCCGCTCCGCCTCGAACGAGAAAAAGCCGTCGTAAGCGCCGATATCCAGGACCGACTTGCCGGTGAGATCCTCGGGCAGATGCATGTACTGCAATTTCGATGGAGAGTTGTCGACCCCCGGGGTGACGATTCCGCCACCCAGGTCAATGCGGTGAAACCAGGGCCGGCCAAAAACTTTCTGGGAGAGTTGTTCGGTGTTCACTCAGAAGCTCCTCTTTTTTTGAAGAACGGCAGGATGACTGCTTCCTCGCGGCGCGCGCCGCGCACTAGGGCTTGGACGGGACGGCCGGAATGCCCAGCCGCGACTCGACCTCTCGCAGCCGTGCGGCAAGTGCTTCCACGGCCTTCTGCGTGGCGACATCCGATCGCCGCGCCTCGCGCAGCGCGTGGGGAAACGAATCCACGTGGACCTTCATGGTTTGCAGCAGCTGATTGATTTGGGAAAGTTGCGTCTCGGATCCCGCAGGTTGCTTGCGCTGTTCCTGGCTGGCTTGCGAGAGTTGCGTCAGAACCACTGCAACCTTGGACATCTGATCCTTGAGGGCCGCGACGTCCCGGGCCAACGGGTCGACTACAGGTTGTTCGTCGCGTGGTGCTGCCAATTCCGTGGTTGCCAGAGATAAGGCCATCCGTCTTCCCTCCGCTCTCCGCTCAATTTGTTGCTACCGCACAACCGGTCGCGCGAGCTCCGGCAGTTGCTAAAGGCAATTCACAGGCCTTTGGCTCTCGAGTAGCTCCGCCCTGTTCTCAGCCATCGGCTCCAATACCACATTCTCGACGGGCTGTTCTCGCGTCAACCCTGCGATTCTTTCCCTGTACGCGGGTAGGATTTTCTCCCAGGCGTGCGTTCGCCGAATGGCGGCAGCGGCACGCCGGCCGCGTTGGACGGCATCCTCGCGGTCTTCGTAGATGCGCCGCATGGTGTCCGCCAGTGCGGCGACGTCCGGCTCGAACCAGGTCCATTCGCCAGAAAGCTGGCCAAGCGGCGGAGGCGGCTCCGGAACCTCGGCCTCGCTGGCCGGCACGAAGTAGCCGCAATCGGGTGGGCAGAACTCGGGTGCAGGGCCCGCCTTTGTCACTACCACCGGCTTGCCGCATGCCATTGTTTCGGCGATCGGCATTCCAAATCCCTCGCCGCGGTAGGGCAGCACAAAAGCGTCACAGCCGCGGTACAAATTAGCGAGGTTCGCGTCGTCGAGCTGTTCTTCCACAAACAGGACGTGCGGGGCCCGGGCGTCGTTCATGAATTCATAGAGCTTCGCCTGCATGGAGTTGTGCGCATAAGCCCGGTTGGAACCGCTGCATACGGCCAGGGTGACCTCTTCCCCCGGTTCGAAGGCTCGCTGATATGCTTGGAGCAGTACATCGATTCCTTTTCGCCGGATCGCGCCGCCCACAAACAGGAACATAAATCTGCGGCACCCCAGGGGCCGCGATGTGTTTCCCTCCGGGCGAAATATCGCGGGGTCGATACCATTCGGTAGCACCGCGATGCGCTCCGTGCTGACGCCCGCGCGGACGAAAACATCCCGGACAAACCGGGAGGGCACCCACAACTCATCTACATTTTCCTCAATCTCCCGCACCCACACTTGCGGCACGGCGCCGTATTCCCACGGCACGATCACGGCGAGTTTCCCGCGCGACGGCCGGCGGAAATCGGGAGGCCAATGGTGGCGAATCGTAAGATCCAGGCGGCCGGGATGCCGCAGAAGTCCCCTGGCCACGAGCTCTCCGCCGGGAGTCATGCGAATCGGCAGACGCGGATGGCAGCACGGCTCCACGCAGGAATCGAGATCTGCCGATGAGAGCAATGAAGTCGCGATTTCGCGGTTGATGCGCGCGAAACTGGAGTGCTCGAAGAACGGACCCGTCATAAGGACGCCGGGCTTGCCCGCGCCACGACAGCTGGGGGAAAAGGGCCGGGCCGCCGCCTGGAGCTTGTCTCGCAGCAGTTCTTTCGTAGCTTTGCTGAGAGGCATGGTCTCCACGATCCGTTGCGCGGCGGGAAAGGCTCGATGGAGCAACAGGTACTCGAAGACCGGTGTCAGGAAGCGCGGTTCGCGCCGCACCAGCCGGGAAAAATCGAATTGATGCTTCTCTACCAGCGCGGGCGAGAGCCGCAGGTCGAGCAGTTCGTCCACCGCGGGAGCGAACACCGGCCTGCTCAGCAGGCCCAGAAAGAACTGCTCAAAAGCCACTTCCTGATTACCCACTTGCGCGGCAAACCGGCCCTGCAGCCATGCGGCGCGATAGGAGTTCTCGCCTCCGCTGCCCACGAAGTTCGCGGGAAGGGTTCGCGCGCGCTCCAAAAGGTTTAACGCTTTGGGATTTTTTTTCTGGTCGATGCACAGAAGCGCGCCCACGTAGAGAATTTCCGCATAGCCCGGGTAGACGCTCATGGCGGCGTCGAGCACCTGCTCGGCCTTGGCGAATTCCTTGAGGCGGAGCAGCAAGACGATCAGATTGCGAAGCGCCAGCGCGGCGAGTTGCTGCGGATTCTTTGCATTGTTTGCAAATCGGGCAAGACCTTCGATGGAAGAACCGGGCTTGGTCCCTTCCGCCAGCAACATGCGCAGGAGTTGCGCCCAGGGCGCGTCGATCGCCTGCAACGCGGCGGTGGCGAGCGCCGAGGCCGGCGCCGAACCGTTGATCCTGGCCGCCGAACTCCAATAGTCCTGCGGGGAACCCGCGCTGAGCCCGAGCGGCGCAACACACAGCAGGTCCAATTCGGGGAGGCACGCTAGATGGAGGGGCACGAAGCAACGCCGGCCCGCGGTGCGGAGTTCCTGGCGGATCGCTGCCGCCGATCCTTGCCGCAAGAGGTTTCCCGAGAACCAGGAGATTACCGCATCAGCGCCGCGCGGAAGCTTGCCGGTGCGCAGCGCATCCAGACACTCCCACGTTACCGAGTCCCCGGCGGCGAGGATACCCGGAGGCACCCCTTCCGGCGAGTCCGCATCTGTTTGCAACACGATCGCGGGACTGCGTTCATAGCGCTTCGTTTGCGACCTGCCCAGGTTGTCGACGCTATAGAGCGGCATACCGTTCTCCCGGTCTCACTCGACGATCCTGCGGAATTCATCCACCCAGAGTGCTGCGCGGACGCCCCAATCCCAATGCTCGACCATGTCCTGACGTCCTTGTTGCGCGCGCTTCTTCGCCTCGCCGGGATGAGAGAAAACTTCCCGCATCAACTGGCGGAGGTGCTCCACGCTGGGTTGCGCCCACAGGTGTCCGGCGAATATTTCTTCCTCCACCGATGCGGGCACCAGGCCTTCGATATCGATCAGGTAGCTGTTTTCATCCCGCAGAAAAGAGAGTTGGCCGCTCCAGCGCGTGGCGATCACCGGGAGCTGGCTCGAGAGCGCCTCCATTAACGGCCGTCCATACCCTTCGCCGTGGGTCGGGAGAACAAAGGCCTGGGCGCAGGCGTACAGGCGGGCGATATCCTGCTGGGGCAGAAAGCCATCCAGCACGATTATGGGCGGGCACTCTTCGAGCTTCACGCCCACTTCTCTCTCGATGAAGTAGCTGAGTTGCTCTTCGGGATTTATCGAACGGTCGCTGTGGCGGGAGAGCTTGAGGATCAGGGCCACGTCCTCATCGGGCTTGAACTCGCTTAGAAAAGCCTTCAAAAGAAGATCGCTGCCCTTGCGGGGCTGTATATCGAAAACCGATAGGAAATTGAACGATCGCAAGTGCGGGATGTTCAACGGCTGGGCACCCGGCCTGAAGAGTTCGGTGTCCACGCCTGCTCCCACGACGCGCAATTTGCTGGCTTTCACTCCTGCTCCCGCAAATGTTTCGCGGTTGAATTCCGTGGGCACCCATACTTCGTCCAGCGCATTGCAACGCTCCAGCCAGCCATCGGGAATCCGGTCCGTCTCAAACATCGTGCGGCCGACGCGAACCGAGCCGTAGATGCCCATATTCCAGAGGGGAGTCATGGCGTGCTGATAGATCACGCTGCGCTGCATGTCCACGCTCTGCTTCGAAAGGCGTTCGAGGGTCTGCCGTGCGTATGACGGCAACAGCCTCTCAAAATCGGACTGCGCCCCAATCGGATCGAGCTGCACGGGGATTCCGGACTCCGCCAACGCGGCGGCGGCCACCCAGGCCTCTTCCGCATAGCCCGTGCCGCCATACACGATCCCCCGGAAGAGAACTCCCCGGTCCGCACAGGACGACTGGGCGGTGTGACGCCAGGGTGTGGGATTCTGCGGGCGGGTTGTGGCTGTTGCTTGCGTTGCCAGTTCCGGCATGTTGCTACACGCTCCTGCGCGAAATGGGACGTGCGAATAGAATTAGAGAATCCTAACCTGCGGATCACCTACAGCGGCGCTCGGTGTCCTTTTAATCGGCTCTAACGCTTGCCACATTCCGCGAAGAACAAAAGCGCCTTGGATGACCCTTGGGAAAGTTCCCCTGGGGCGCGGAGCAAATCCGTCGCCAAAAACATGGAAGCGCGTGGAAGACGAAACCGAGAGTTCCTGAAATGCAAGGACGCCGCCGGAGGCTGTCGGATGCACGCCGCTCTCGCTCTTCTTTCGACGGATTGCTGCCAAAGGCGCACAAAACGGGAAGCGGAAATTCCTGCGATCAATAGTCGTTAGAAGCTGTTTACGTGGCAGACAACTTGCACTACAGAGGCTGTACACCCTTTCGTGAGCATCAGGGGTAGCGGAGCGTGTGCCTTGGATCAGGATAAATATCTATGACTCCTTTAGCCGCAACAGAGACGAAGAAGAATCTGTCCAGAGAAGAAAAGCACGCCCTTGGAGTCCGGCTCCTTGCTGCAGGGCGCGCCGAAGAGGCTTCGACGATCCTCAAAGAAGTGCTGGACGAATGTCCTTCATCGGATTTGGCAAATGATTGGGCGGTTGCTGAGCTGGCCCGCGGCCACTCTGCCAATGCCAAACACGGTCTCACACAAGCCCTCGCGCTCGACGCGGACAACGTGGAGGCTGCGACGAACCTGGGCATCTTGCTGGCGAGCCGAAGGCGTCCCGAGGAAGCAATCCGCCTTCTTGAAGAAGTCGCGGCCCGTGTTGGGGACAGCCAGCGCGCCGCGGTGATGCAGGTGCTGAACCATTGCCGCATCCAATCAGCGGCGATCACCCTGCGCGAGACGAAAGCGGTCTTTCGCGATGTTCGCAACAAACTGGAGCGGCCAGCTTCGCCGGCTGCGGCCGAGGAGGCCGGAAGCGAATTCTGGTTCCCCGATATCACCGGATGGTTTTCGCGCGCGGACGCGCTTCACCTGTACACGGCCATCAAATTGACGCGCCCCCGGAGAATCCTGGAGATTGGCACCTTTTACGGCCGGAGCACGGCAACCATCTGCACCGCCATCAAAAGCCTCGGCACGTGCGTGGATTTCATCACCATCGATCTGGATTTCCGCTCCGAAGAGCAAGCCAAAAAAGTGTTCGGCGAGATTCATGGCATCGACGACATACCCGTCGGCGAACAGTTCAAGGAAGCGTTTGAACTCGGCTTTTCGACCACGGAATACGCGGAATATCAGATCCGGAAACACCGCCTGTCGCAATATGTGACGTTTGAATCGGGCGATTTCAAGGATCTGCCGGGGGAATTCGATCTCGTGTTTGCCGACGTCATGCACGAACCGGTGGAGATTCGGAAGAACCTACCCGCCATACTGCGCAAGCTTTCGCCCGATGGAATCCTGGTCGTTCACGATCTGAACGATGCCAACAAACAGGTCATCGAGAGCATCGCCGGCACGGCGGAATTCATCAGCCAGAGTGAAACGCTGGGAATCTTTCGGATTCACGGGAAGGCGTCGCCGGCATAGTGCAAATTGCGGAGAAGCGCTGGTGACCAGGATTAAAGTCATTACCGCCTATGACCGGCAGTTTGCGAGCGTAGGCGACATCGCCGCCAAGTCCATCGCGATTTACGCCGCGGCGAATGGGCTTGATTTTGAGATTCTGCCCATGCCTGCCCTCGACCGGCCTGCGTCCTGGGGGAAAATCGCCATCATCGCCAATCAGTTTGCGAACTCCCCTGCTGACTTCCTGCTCTGGGTGGATGCCGATGCGTGTTTTGTTCGCACGGACCGCAATATTGCCGACGCCATCAAGGATGGAAAGGATTTCTACCTGGTGTCGCACCAGCTACCGAAGGCGCGGCCCAGTCCCGGCATCGTGACGTACGTCGAGCGGCCCAACATGGGCGTCTTTCTGATCCGCAGATCGGAATGGTCGCAGAAGTTTCTCAACACTGTCTGGCAGATGACCAAATATATAAGCCACCCCTGGTGGGAAAACGCGGCTGTGCTGGATTTGCTGGGCTATCGTTTTGAGCTCACCGGGAACATGGCTGATAACAAGCCGGAAGCGCACGTACTTGAAAAGGTCGATTGGCTTCCGCTCGAATGGAATTCGCTTCCGTGCCTCGGGCGAATGAATGAGGTGGGGCACTCGGGAGAAGTTTTTGACCCCATCATCGTGCATTATGCCGGGTTGAGCACGGAGGATCGGGAACCGCTCATGCGAGCGCTCACGATGAACGCCAAGTTGTCGTGAAATTTGCGCCGCGCGTGCGCCGCCTCTCTGAGGATTGCAGAGTTAGCGATCCCCGCTAGTCGAGGCACATTCTTGTGGCACACGATGTGCACACCTTTCGAGACGCGGCCCGAGCGCGAATGATCCTGCGGCAACTGCCGCTATCGGCAGGGAGGTTGGAATGAACGAAGTTGTGACCGAGATCGACGCCCGTGGAATGCTGCAGGATGCCTCTGGCGAGCACCCTTATCGCCAACAAGCCGCTCGCCAGCAAGCCCTTCGCCAAGAAGTCCTTGGCCAACAAGTTGCTGACGAGGAGCTTCGCCAGGCGGTCGGGCAAAACGCGCTCTTACACACGCAAGTCCATCGCCGGTTAACCGACCACCTCCTGCGGTTGCGCGACGAAGTCAGCTCGCTAAAGCGAGATATGGAAACGCTCCAACTCCAGAACCGAAATCTGAGCTGCGGCATTGCCCGAGTCATCGAGCTAACCCGCGCCGAGCTGCTCCACGCAAGACAACCCGCAAGCGCAGCGCAGGATTCCACGACCACAGTTCCCACGATTGTTCCGCGCCTGCTCTCCCCGGAGAAGATGTTGTCAATGGGCGCCAATCTCCGCGTCAACCTGGGCTGCGGCCTCATACCCATTCCCGAATACCTGAACGTGGATGAGCGGGAACTCCCCGGCGTCGATCTGATCGCCGACGTTCGCTCGCTCCCCTTCCAGCCCGAAACGCTGACGGAGATTTATGCCGCTCACCTTACGGAGCACTTCACGGAAGCCTATCTCAAGTCCACGCTCTTGCCCGCGTGGCATCGCCTTCTGAAGCCTTCCGGCACTCTTCGCATCGTCGTACCCGATGCCGAAGGGATGATCCGCGCCTTCAGCCAGGGAACCTATCCTTTCGAGAATCTGCGAACGGTCACCTACGGCGGGCAGGACTACCCGGGCAATTTCCACTACACAATGTTCTCCCGCGAGAGCCTGCGGACAATTTTACGCGAAGCGCGATTCAACCCCGGCGAATACTCCTGTGTCGCACGCCCCAACGGCCTCTGCCTCGAAATGGAAATTTCAGCCACCAAACTGCCGTAGCCACCGTACCAGCCACCGCCGCGATGTTGACATTCACACCTGCAAGCACATGTTCAAGTTTTCCGACGGCAAATTTCGATGGTGGAGAATGACCGGCCACGGCCCATTGACAGACGATCAATAAGCCGATGCACGGCAGCAAGTATCCCGTTTTCTTCATTGTTGGCCATCATTCTTCGGTGTGGGCGGAGAGGGCGGGTAAGGTGTAGATTGCCTATTGGTAATTTGGTGCCGGCGGAGAGAATCGAACTCTCGGCCTAGGGATTATGAGACCCTCGCTCTACCACTGAGCTACGCCGGCGTGGACACAATCGTTGATGCTAAGGGCTGAGTCGGCAGAGTGTCAAGCGGCGCGCCGGAATGTTTGACCGGCGTTCTCAGCCTCGAATTGAATCCGCACCTCGCGGGCTTTGGCATTGAGCCGAACCAGAAGCTTGTGAGACAGCGCGATGCGAATCACTTTTTTAGTCTTGCCTGCGGCGCTGAGGGGCTGATGAAATGCTGCAAAATCGGCGTTATGACGGCTCACCACGCCCGCGACCACAAACCGCACCGCGCGGAGCTGTCGCCGGCCGCCGCGCACCGTGGGCCGGCCTGGATAACCCCCGCCCCGCCTGCGACAGCGGAAAATCCCCACCATTTATCTTATCCTAACTCAGGCTTAGGGAAGGTAATTCTATTATAATCATAGTCATAGCTGTTGCCGACTCTGGTCCAATATAGCCCATGGAATAGCTGACCCCTTCACAACTTTATGACCCTTCGTGTGTTAGATAGACTGTGGAGGCTATGGCCAGATCCGACGTCCAACTGATGCTGGACGTGAAGGCAGGGGACGACGCGTCCTTTGACTTCCTGCTGCAGAAGTATCGGTCGCCGCTGGTGAATTTCCTCTACCGCATGGTGCGGGATACGGCGACGGCGGAGGACCTGGCGCAGGAAGTCTTTTTAAGGGTTTACCGCGCGCGCAAGCAGTATTCTCCCAGCGCGAAGTTCACCACCTGGATGTTCCGGATCGCCACCAATCTGGCGCTGAATTCGCTGCGGGATAACCGGTACCGGAAAATGGAAACGTCGATCGACGCACCGCAGTCTAACGAAGAGAACGCCGCTCCGCGGGAGTTGCCGGCGCGCGAGATGCGCATCGACGAACACCTGCTCGACCGGGATCGTTGCGATTTCATCCGGCGGGCCATCGAAACGCTTCCCGAAAAGCAACGCGTGGCCGTATTGCTGCATAAATATGAAGAGATGGATTACGGCGAAATCGCCAGGATTCTGGAGTGCTCGGAAAGCGCGCTGAAATCGCTGCTGTTCCGGGCTTACGAAACCCTGCGGGTGCAACTGGCTCCTCTGGTCGGGCAGCGAGTGCAGCAACGCGCGGGGGAAGGAAGGTTGTCATGAAGTGTGAAGAGGTCTCGAAAGAACTGATTGGATATCTGGACCGGCGGGCCAACTCCGCCGAGCGCCGCCAGGTGGAAGAGCACTTCACCGAATGCGCGGCCTGCCGGACGCGCGCGGAAGAATTCCGCGAGCTTTGGTCGGTGCTGGAGGAGGTGCCGGCGGTTGAGCCGTCGTTCGGCTTCGACGCCCGGGTGCGCCAGCGCGTGGCCGCCGAGCCGCGCCCGCGATGGTTCGGGTTTGTGCCGCAGCCGCGGCTGGCATTCTCGATGGCGCTGCTGTTCGCGCTGAGCGTCTGGATGGCGAAGCTTCCGCCCTCGAATACGATTCCGGCGTCGGCGACCACGTCTGCGGAAAGCGAACAATTCCAGGCCATCAAGGATCTGGGCGTCCTCGATAATTACGAGGTGCTCACTAAGTTTGACGCGCTTTCCGAATTGGACGCCCCGGCCACACCCGCCGAAAAGCTCCCCCCCAGCCACCGGCGCGGGGATACCAATGGGGGCGCATAGTTGAAGCGTCACCGGCTCGCGTTCGCTCTGGCAATCGGGCTGCTGATGGGGCCCGCGGCGGAGCGCGCCTCGGCGCAGTTTCGTCAATTCCCCCGTCTTCAGCGGGTGGCGCAGAAGCAAGCTCCGAACGAGCGGAATGATTTTAACGGCGACGCCAAGCCCAATAGCGGCGCTGTAAGAGGCCAGGCGAACCTGCGCGGCATGGCCGGTCTGCCTCCGAAATGGGTCGAGAATCTGCGGGAAATGCCGCCCGAGCAGCAGGAGCGGTTCATGCAGAATAACCGCGTGTTCCAGAACCTCCCGCCCCAGCGGCAGGATCAGATCCGCAAGAACCTCGAAAAGTGGAACCAGCTTTCGCCCGAAGAGCGCGGTGAGATTCGCGAGCGCGCGCAAATTCTCGAGCGCATGACGCCGGAGCAGAGGCAATATCTGCGCAACACGCTTCTTCCCAAATGGCAGGAGATGCCGCAGGAGCGCCGCCAGGCTATCAATGGCCGCTTGCGCATCCTTCAGACGATGGGCCCCGGCGCGCAGCAGGCCGCACTGGAGGATCCCAAGTTCATGCAAGGCCTCAGTCCCGACGAACAGTCCATGCTCCGGCAGCTGAATTCCTTCCGCAATCCCGCTCAGTAACGGCCGCATTTCGGCCTCGGGGCAGTCATCTTGCCGGTGCGTTGAACCGATCGTGTGCCGCGCCGAAACTTGAAGCGTTCAATCTTCGGTCCGCCGCGCGATGTTTACCTTTAGAGAACAATTTCTCGGAACGCGGCAACGAATTCGCTACGCCTCGTGAAGCTTGTAGTAGACTCCCCCTACTAATTGCGGTGTCGTTGCACGTTCGCACCGCATGCCGCATCGCTCTTCCGCAATTTTTTTTCATTCCTTGTCGAATTGTTCTTGACAACGTTTTAAACCTAACTACAATCGGGGCCACTAGTGGGAGAAAGTGGCGCGAAGTGGTAATAAATGTAGGGCAGTGGTAAAGGCGAAAAGCGCGTGATTCACAGGGCGAAGACGCCGGAGAAGGTTCTTCACAATGTTGCGGGGCAACTATCTGGCGACGGTCGACGAGAAGGGGCGGGTGAAAATCCCCTCCGACTTCCTGGCCGAACTCCGGAAGGGCGGCGGGAAGTTCTACGTGACCAGCGACACCGGCGAGTATGCCCGGATCTATCCCATGAAGGCATGGGAGGAGATCGAAAAGAAACTCGCGAATCTTTCCTCACACAACAGCGCCAGGCAAAAATTTCTGGCGCGTACGAATTACTTCGGCCAGGTCGTAGAGGTGGATGGGCAAGGGCGCATTCTAATTCCACCCGTACTGCGGGAATCGGCACAGATGAAGGGCGAAGTGGACGTAGCGGGGCGCCTGACGTATCTGGAAGTCTGGAACCACGCGCGATTCCTGGATCAGTACATCAACCATAACCAGATCACGGCGGAAGAACTGGAACAATTAGGCATCTAGATTTTGAGCGTTTTGCATACGCCGGTATTGCTGGGAGCCGTTTTGGAGTGGCTTCGCATCCGGCCTGAGGGGACGTACGTCGATGCGACGCTCGGGACCGGCGGCCATGCGATCGAGATCGCGCGGCGGCTGACGACGGGGCGGTTGATCGGGCTGGACCGGGACCCCCAGGCGATTGAAATTGCGCGGGAACGATTAAGGGAATTCGGGGACAGGGTGACTCTGGTGCACGCAGAATTTTCGAGGATCGGCGAAGTGGCGGCGAATCTGAACCTGCCGCCGTTCGACGGCGTCGTCGCCGATCTGGGGATTTCCACGCTCGAGCTGGATAGTCCGGAGCGCGGCTTTTCGTTTCGCTGGCCCGCGCCGCTCGACATGCGCATGAATCCCGATTCGCCGCTGACGGCGGCAGACATTGTGAACCACTGGCCGGAGAAAGAACTGGCCGACCTTCTCTACCTGCGGGCGGAGGAGAGGAACTCACGCAGAATCGCCAGGGCGATCGTTCGCGCGCGTCCCATCCGGGACACCGAACACCTGGCAACGGTTGTGGCAGGGGCTCAAAAGGTAAGGGGAAGGCAGAAACTGCATCCCGCGACAAAAACGTTTCTGGCGCTGCGGACTGCGGTGAATCGAGAAGAGGAGGAACTCGAGCAGTTTCTTTCGTGGGCCCCTGCCACTATTTCTTCGGGAGGACGCTGGATCGTCCTCAGCTATCACTCGCTGGAAGACCGGCTGGTGAAGCACGCGTTTCAGCGGTTGGAGCGCGAGAAAACATTCAAGATCCTGACCAAGAAGGTGATCCAGCCGGATTTTGACGAGATTCGAGACAATCCCCGCGCGCGCAGCGCGAAAATGCGCGTTGCCGAGAAGCTGGGAGGTTCCGCAGGGGAGGAAATGGGAAGCGCGTCATGATGGACTACCACACGGTCAAGCGGATCGATAACACGCGCCTCGTGCGCCACGCCGCGCCCGCGCGCCTCCGCGATCTCTGGCGGCTTTGCGCGGCCGGCGGCGCTATCGCCGCGTGCCTGCTCTTCTACGCCTGGCAGCACTTTGAGTGCATCCAGATTCGTTATCAGATTTCGCAGCTGGAATCGCAGCGCGCCAGTGCGGTGCAGCTCAACCAGCAGCTGCATCTGGAAGTGGCTTCGCTGCGCTCGCCGATGCGCGTCGATACGATTGCGCGGGACCAGCTCGGGTTGACGGTTCCCGTGCCCGGGCAGGTGGCGCCGGCCGACGCTCCCAATGACGCCGTGGTGGCACAGGCTCAATCCGCTTCCGAGATACCCAGACCCTGATTCGAGCCTTACAGTCTCTGACAAAAATGATGGCCCGGATTGCCGGGCCCGCGCCGGCGAATCTTTTTAACGCCAGCGCGTGAAGCTTCCGATGGGATAGGCCGGAGTCCATGGAGCAGCGCAACCCGCGTCTCCGCTGGCTGTTTGTCTGGATCGTGGCGTTGGTTTGGATGGTGGCAGTGCTGGCCCGCCTGAGTTACCTCCAGCTCTTCTGCTATAGCGAATACTTCGCAAAAGCCCAGCATCAGCAGCAGCGCATCTTCGAAATCAGCCCCAAGCGCGGGACCATCTATGACCGCAAGGGGCGGGAGCTTGCCGTCAGCCTCCCGATGGATTCGGTGTTCGCCGATCCCGCCGAGATCGCCGACGCGGAAATGGTGGGGCGGCTCCTTTCGCGCATCCTGAGCGATCCTTCGTCCCCCGAAGAAATCGAAACGAAAATCCGCGAGGCGCATTCTCCCATCCGCCTCGCCCGCAAGCTTTCGCCGGAAACCGTGCAGCGCATCGAGGAGATGAACCTGCGGGGGATCTTCTTCCAGCAGGAGAGCCGCCGCGTCTACCCGCAGCGCAAGCTCGCCGCGCACGTGCTGGGCTATACCGATGTAGATGAGAAGGGTATTGGCGGAATCGAATACGCGCTCGATAAGCAGATCCGTGGGCGTCCCGGAAAGATGATGGTGACGGCGGACGGGCGGCGGCGCTGGTACGACCGCCAGGAATCGACGGCCGATCCGGGCGAGAGCGTCACGCTGACGATCGACGAGACGATCCAGTACATCGCGGAAAAGGAGCTCGCCCGGGCCATCGACGATACCCATGCCAAGGCCGGCACGGTGCTGGTGCAGGATCCCAACTCGGGCGAGCTTCTTGCCTTGGCGAACTGGCCCACGTTCGATCCCAACGAAGCCGGTTCCTACCCCGATGAGGCGCGAATGAATCGCGCGGTAAGCGCCGCGTACGAGCCCGGATCGACGTTCAAGGTGCTCACGCTGACCGGCGCGATTGAAAACGGCGTGACGAACCCCAATGCGCTGGTCGATTGCCAGATGGGCAAGATCCAGCTTCCGGGGCGGGTGATTCACGACTGGCACCCGTTTGGAGTCCTCACCGTCGAAAAAATTCTGACGCACTCGAGCGACGTGGGGGCGATCAAAGTGGCGCTGCAGCTCGGCGCGCCCCGCTTCTACGATACGATTCGCACCTTCGGAATAGGCCAGCCGACCGGCATCGAACTCCCCGGAGAAAATCACGGGTTGCTGAGGCCGCTGGAGAACTGGTCGGCCAATTCGATCGGATCGCTCGCGATGGGGCAGGAGGTAAGCGTTACCCCGATCCAGATTATTTCCGCGATTTCGGCAGTCGCGAACGGGGGAACTCTTTACCGCCCGCACATCCTGCGCGACATGCGCGGAGACCTGATGCCAGTGCGGCATGTGGACACCGCTCCTCGCCAGGCGACCGACCAGAAGACCGCCGCCGAAATGCGCGGGATGATGGAAGACGTGGTCCTCGAAGGCACCGGAAAGCCTGCTCAATTGAGCGGATACACGGCGGCCGGCAAGTCCGGCACAGCGCAGAAGATCGATCCCGCCACGGGCCGATATTCGGCGACCCAGTACAATTCTTCGTTTGTCGGCTTCGCGCCGGTGAACGATCCGGCCATCTCGATTCTGGTGGTGCTCGATTCTCCGGTGGGGGCGCACCATGGCGGCGAGGTGGGCGGGCCGGTATTCAAGCGGGTGGCAGAGCAGGTGCTGGCTTATCTGGCGGTGCCGCATGACGTTCCCGCTCCTTCCGACGTGGAAACTGCGAAAAAGTTAAGGGCTGCGCCGCAACCCGCGGCTGTCCCGGATACGGCGAAAGCGAACTTCGAGGCGGCTGTCGCGAGAAAGAATCAGACCAGCGCGCCGACGGTGGCGTTTTCGGGAGAGGATGCCGTCGCTGTGCCGAGGCTGATCGGGCAGAGCGTTCGCGCTGTCACCGAAGAGTGTGGGAGGCTCGGGCTTGTCCCGTCGCTGGTAGGCTCGGGAATTGCGCTCGAACAGTACCCGGACGCTGGTAGGCAAGTGCAGCCCGGAAGCCAGGTAATGGTTCGGTTCGGCCGGCCGGGGATGGTGTTGTCGAAGCTGTCGCGAGGGGACGAGAATTGAGGCTGGTTGCAGATGGCAGGCCGGATGTTCGTTCCCCTAGCGGGAACCGAAGGCAGGCGGGCCCAAACATGGATTTGTGCGAGGTGATTCAAGGGATTGACGTGGTTCGCCTCAGCGGGCGCACCGATCCGCAGGTTTTGTCGGTAGCGTACGATAGCCGCAAGGTTACGCCCGGCGCGCTCTTCTTTGCGCTTCCCGGTGAAAAAGCCAATGGAGCGGAGTTTGCCGGCGATGCGATTGCGCGCGGAGCGATTGCGGTAGCCAGTTCTCAGGCGCGGCCCGCGGGAATCCAGAAAGACGTCACCTGGGTGCAGGTCGCGCCGGGGAAGGAACGGCGTGCGCTGGCGACTGCGGGAGCAAATTTTTACGGGCGGCCCGCCGATTCGCTGAAGCTCGTCGGGATTACCGGCACGAACGGAAAAACCACGACGGCGTTCTTGGTCGATTCGATCCTGCGGAACGCGGGATTTACCACGGGTCTCGTGGGCACCACCGGATATCGCACCCCTGCAGGCGCGCGGTCCGGTGCGAACACCACGCCCGAATCGCTCGATCTGCACCAGATGTTCGCCGAGGTACGCGACGCCGGCGGCACGCACGCGGTGCTTGAGACGAGTTCCCACGCCCTCGCCATGGATCGGCTATGGGGCTGCCACTTCGCGGTGGCGGTGTTCACAAACCTGACGCGCGATCACCTCGATTATCACAAGACATTTGAAAACTACTTTGACGCGAAGCGGCATTTGTTCGAAGGCACGGGGGCGGGCGCGCCGGATGTGGCTGTGATCAACGCCGACGATTCCTATGGCTCGCGCCTGGAAGGATTGGCCCGGCGCACTCTTACCTATGGCCTGACAGGCTCACCCGATATAATGGCGAAAAAATCCGCCCTGACTTTTAACGGACTTGAGTTTATCGCGCACACGCCCATCGGGAAGATCGAAATCCGCTCGCCGCTGGTGGGTCGCATCAACGTTTACAATATTCTCGCGGCCATCGGTGCCGCGATCGGGCTCGATATTCCCGCCGATCAGATCGCGCTGGGAATCGCTAACCTCGAACTTGTTCCCGGCCGCTTCCAGCGAATCGACGAGGGCCAGCCCTTTCTTGTGGTGGTGGACTACGCGCATACCGACGACGCGCTGCGGAACCTGATCTCGACCGCGCGGGAGCTGACGCCCACAGGCCGCATCATCACGCTTTTTGGCGCGGGCGGCGATCGCGACCGCACCAAGCGCCCGCTGATGGGCGAAGCGGCGGGATCGTTGAGCGACCTCGTGGTGCTCACGAGCGATAATCCGCGCAGCGAAGACCCTCTGCGTGTGATCAACGACGTGGCCGTGGGGCTGCAGAGAGTCAACGCGAAGTATCGCGTCGAACCGGACCGCGAGCGGGCGCTCGAGATCGCTCTCGATGAGGCGCGGGCGGGTGACATCGTGCTGCTTGCCGGGAAAGGGCACGAAACTTCGCAGGTGCTGAAAGATCGCACCATCGAGTTTGACGACCGTGAAAAGGCGCGGGCGATTTTGCGCCGCAAGGGATTTTCGAAGAAGCCGGCAGGGCAGTAGCGGAATTCGCGAGGACCCGGCGGCGGCCGAGAACTTACGTTTGCGAGGGAAGCCCAGCCCATTGGAGACGCGATGCGGTGGACCGTGGTTCAAGCGGCTGAAGCATTGGGTGTCGCGGCACCTTCCGGGCTCGACCCCCTGGCCGGGCTGGCCGGTGTCTCGATTGATTCTCGCACCATTCAGCCTGGAGAGCTGTTCGTCGCCATCCACGGACCCAATCACGACGGACACCATCATGTGGCCGGCGCGCTGGAAAAGGGCGCTGCAGCCGGGTTGGTGGCGCGCGAGCGTCTCCCGGAATATTCAAAGGAGATACAGGGCCGCGTGTTCGCCGTCGACGACACGCTGGCCGCTTTGCAGCGCCTGGCGTCGCGGGCGTGCGAAATCTGGCGGAAGCAGCGGCCGGGGCGGCTTATCGCCGGTGTTGCCGGGTCGGTTGGGAAAACCACCACAAAGGAAATTCTTGCGGCGCTCGTGGGCGCGCGGTTCCGCGTACTGAAAACGCTGGGAAACCTGAACAACGAATACGGATTGCCGCTGACGCTGCTGAAACTCGATGACGATTACGAAGCGGCCGTTGTGGAACTGGGAATGTCTCATCGCGGCGAACTGGCTCACCTGACGCGCATCGCGTCGCCGGACGTGGGCTTGGTGACGCGCGTGGCTGTCGAGCACCTGGAATTTTTTGCTTCGATTGACGAGATTGCGCTGGCCGAGCGGGAACTGATCGAGAATCTGCCGTGGCCTCGCGCGACAGCAGTACTGAATGCGGATGACGAGCGCGTGGCGCGCTTCGCCGATGTAGCGCACGGCCGGGCGATTTTCTTTGGCACGAGCCCAGCCGCGGGTTTCCGAGCCGAGGCCATCGAAGAGCATGGCATCGAAGGCTCGGAATTCGATTTTGTGTGGCCGGGTGGGCGGGCGCGGCTGTCCCTGCCGTTGATCGGCCGCCACAACGTGATGAACGCTGTTGCGGCGCTGGCGGCCGCGAGCGTTTGGGGAATTGGCGCTGAAGAGGCGCGCTCGGTGTTCCCCGGATTGAAGCCGGCGGACAAGCGCGGCGAGATTGTCCGCTTCGAAGAAGGATTTACGGTGATCAACGACTCCTACAATTCGAGCCCCGCGGCGCTGAACGAACTCACCCGCCTCCTAGCCGCCACGCCGGGGTATCGACGAAGGATCCTCGCTGCGGGCGAAATGCGCGAGCTGGGGACGTCTTCGGCGGACCTGCATCGCGAGTGCGGCCGCCTCGCCGCTGGACTGGGGAATATCGACTGGATCTTCGGCGTGCAGGGCAACGCGGAGGATTTTGTGCGGTCTGCCATAGCCGGCGGCCATGCAGCCGACCAATCGCAGTTTTTTGCGAATTCACAGGAGGCCGGCCAGTTTCTCGCGGGTTTCCTGCAGCGCGGCGACCTGCTGCTTTTGAAAGGCTCACGCGGCGTGAAGATGGAGAAAATCCTCGAGGCAATCGACGCGCGCCACGCGCGTGCCGGCGCAAAACCGGCCGGGCAGCCCGTGGAAGCATCGCCGAAAGGCCGCGCCTGAAATGCTCTACTACCTTTTCTTTTACGGCCTGCGCCCGCACCTGAACGCGCTCAACGTGTTCCGCTACATCACCGTGCGGACGGCGGTGGCGAGCCTCACGGCTCTTTTCACCACGCTGCTCTTGGGGCCGTGGGTCATTGCCCGGCTGCGTCAACTGCAGGTGAAGCAGTACATCCGCGAAGAAGGCCCGAAGGCGCACCAGAAGAAATCGGGTACGCCGACAATGGGCGGCGTGCTGATCGTTGCCTCGATCGTTTTCCCGACGCTGCTGTGGGCCGACCTTCGCAATCCCTACGTGCTGCTCGCCGTGGGCGCCACGCTGGCGTTCGGAGCCATCGGTTTCGTCGACGATTACAACAAGGTGGTGCGCAAGCACAATCAGGGGCTGACCGCGCGAGGGAAATTTCTCCTGCAAGTGCTGACGTGCGTGGGCGTCGGGGGAGTGCTGCTGGGGTTGCAGGTCTCGGGACGCTATTCCACGCAGCTGAGCGTGCCGTTCCTGAAGCGCGTGCATCCCGATCTCGTGATCGACTCGTTGCTGCCGCATCGCTTTATCTGGCCACTGGCGTTCGTTCCCTTCGTCCTTTTTCTCGTGCTGGTGATTGCAGGCATTTCCAACGGCGTGAATCTCACCGACGGGCTCGACGGCCTCGCTATCGGCTGCGTGCTGGTGTGCGCCACCGCGCTCACGGTGCTGACCTATCTTTCGAGCAACGCGCGCTTCGCCGATTACCTGGAGATCCAGCGCATTCCCGACGCGGCCGAGCTCACCATCTTTTGCGGGTCGCTCGCCGGGGCCTCGCTCGGTTTCCTTTGGTATAACGCGCATCCGGCGGAGATGTTCATGGGAGACGTGGGCTCGCTCGCACTCGGCGGCGCGATCGGAACGGTGGCGGTGATCCTGAAGCAGGAGATTCTGCTGCTTTCCATCGGCGGAATTTTCATTATCGAGCTGCTGTCGGTGATCATTCAGGTCGGTTCGTTCAAGCTGACCGGCAAGCGCGTGTTTCGCATGGCGCCGCTGCACCACCATTTCGAGCTGCTGGGCTGGAGCGAGTCCAAGATCATCGTGCGGTTCTGGATTCTGGCGCTGGTGTTCGCGCTTTTTTCTCTGACAACTTTGAAATTGCGGTAAGGGCCAGGGTGACAGGCAAGTGAGACCCGGATTCGATCTGCAGGGCAAGCGCGTGCTGGTGGTGGGGCTGGCGCGCACGGGCGTGACGGTGTCCCTCTTTCAGCGCGGGTTATGGCGCCACGGTAACCGCCGTCGACGAAAAGCCGGAAGCGGAGCTGGCCGAGACGGCCGCTCGCCTGCGCGCGGCGGGAGTGAAACTGGAACTGGGCGCTCACGCGCCAGCAAGTTTTCTCGCGCAGGATTTGATCGTCGTGAGCCCGGGCGTGCCGGCCAATCTCCCCGCGCTCGAACTGGCGCGCGCGAAGGGCATTCCGGTCTGGAGCGAGATCGAGCTGGCATGGCGCTTCCTTCGCGGAAAACTAGTGGCGATCACCGGCTCGAACGGCAAAACCACCACCACTTCGCTCGTGGCCCACATTTTGAAAACCGCGGGTGTCCCCACGCTCGTCGGCGGGAATATCGGCACGCCGCTTCTCGCGCTGGTGGAATCGTCGACCGATTCGAGCGTCACGGTGGCCGAGATCAGCAGCTTCCAGCTCGAAACCATCCAGGATTTCCGGCCCGAAGATCGGCGTGCTGCTCAACCTGACGCCCGATCATCTGGACCGCCACGAATCGTTTGAGGCCTACGCCGCCGCCAAAATGCGGCTCTTTGAAAACCAACTCGAGCGCGACGCCGCCGTGCTCAACGCCGACGACCCGGAAATCACCAAACGGATGCCGTCGCGCTCTCATATTTACTGGTTCAGCCGCCAGAAGCGGGTTGCCGAAGGCGCCTTCCTGCGAGACGGCGAAATTGTCTTCCGCGCGGACGGCGTCGAGACGGTCGTGGCGCGGCAAAGCGAGATCCCTCTGCGCGGCGACCATAATCTGGAGAATGTTCTGGCGGCATGCGCGGCGGCCTACCTGGCGGGTGCTCCGGCCGCGGCGATTGCCAGCGGCGTAAAGACGTTTAGGGCGGTCGAGCACCGCCTCGAGTTTGTGGCCGAAGCCGCTGGCGTCGAGTTCTACAACGATTCGAAAGCCACCAACGTGGACGCCACGCTCAAGGCCATCGAGGCGTTCCCCGGGCCGCTGATCGTGATTCTTGGCGGCAAAGACAAGGGTAGCCCCTACACGCCGCTGGTTGAGCCGTTACGGCAGCGCGCGCGCCTCGCGCTCCTGATCGGCGCAGCCACCGATAAAATCGCCGCGGACCTGGGCGATGCGCTTCTCGTCGAGACGGTGGGAACTCTCGAGCGCGCGGTGAAACGCGCCACCGAACTAGCCCGGCCGGGAGACGTCGTGCTGCTCGCGCCGGCCTGCTCCAGCTTCGATCAGTTCGAGAATTACGAGCACCGCGGGCGTGTGTTCAAGGAACTCGTCGCCCGCCTTGAAAACCAATCCGCCGCGGGCGCTTCCGCCCGGAAAGGATGATGGATGCCGCTTAGCTTGCAGCCTGACCGCAAGATGTTCGGAGTCACACTGGCGCTGTGCCTGATCGGCGCGGTGATGGTGTTCAGCGCGTCCGCCGTGACCGCCCGCGAGGAATACGGCAATGGCTACACGTTCCTGCTGCGGCAGGCGCTGTGGCTCGCCCTGGGAATCGCGGGAATGTTCGGGCTGATGAATATGGACTACCGCAAGCTGCGGCAGCCGGGGGTGATCTTCACGGCGCTCTCCGTCACGCTGGTGCTGCTGATTGCGGTGTTCTTCCTCGACCGCTCGCACGCCACCCATCGCTGGATACGCCTGGGCCCCCTGAGCATGCAGCCCTCCGAAATCGCCAAGCTCGCCGTGATTTTCTATCTGGCGTGGTTTATCGAGATTCGCTGCCGCCCCCGCGGCATCGGCATCAACGACCCGCTGCACTCGCTCGCCCCGGCAATCGGAACGCTGCTCCTGGTGGTGGGCCTCGTGGTCGCCGAGCCGGACATGGGCACCGCCTGCATGATTTCGCTAATCGCCTTCGTGATGCTGTTTGTTTCCGGTCTCTCGCTGCGGTACGTGGCGGGCGCGATTGCGGTGGCGATGCCTGTCGTCTATCTGCTGATCGTGCGCGTGCCCTACCGGCTGCAGCGCGTGCAGACGTTCTTTTCGCCCGGTTCCGACCCTCAGGGGCACGGCTTTCAGCTGCTGCAATCGCTGATTTCGGTGGGCTCGGGCGGCTTCAACGGCGTCGGCCTGATGGAGAGCCACCAGAAGCTGTTCTTTCTGCCGGAAGCGCACACCGATTTCATCTTCGCGGTGATCTGCGAAGAATTCGGCTTCATTGGCGCAATCCTCGTGCTGGGGCTCTTTGCGGTATACGGCTGGCGCGGCTTCACGTCGGCGATGAAGGCTCCCGATCAATTCGGAAGGCTGCTCGCGATAGGCATCACCACGATGGTCGTGGGCCAGGCGCTCATCAACCTGAGCGTCGTGCTCGGCCTGCTCCCGACCAAGGGGATTCCGCTGCCCTTCGTGAGCTATGGCGGATCGAGTTTGCTCGGAATGCTTCTGGCAACGGGCGTGCTTCTGAATATCAGCCAGCACGCGGACGCGACGTGAATCCGGCGTGAATGCTGACGCCAAGGGTCCCGCGAAAGCTGAGAGGGTTGCCGTCAAGACTTTGCTAATCGCGGGTGGCGGCACCGGGGGCCACGTTTTCCCGGCGCTGGCGGTGGCCAGAGAGTGGCTGCGGCGGCAGGAGGCTTCGGAAAGCGGGCCGCAGGGAGAAAGGCGCGTTGTGTTTGTAGGAACCGAGCGCGGGATCGAAGCAAAGCTCGTGCCGCAGGCCGGCATGCCGCTGGAGTTGATTCGCGCGGCAGGCCTGAAGGGCATTGGCGGAATGAAGTTGCTGCGGAACGCTGCGCTGCTGCCCGCTGGCTTGTGGGACTCCGAGAAAATTTTACATCGCCACCGTGTCAATGTGGCACTCGGGGTTGGCGGCTACGCTTCGGGGCCGATGATGCTGCTCGCTGTCGCGCACCGGATACCCACGGTGGTGTTCGAGCCCAACGTCGAGCCCGGCTTTACGAATCGGGCGCTGGTCGGCATGGCCACGCGGGTCGCGGTAGCCCACGAGGAGACGGCCAAGCGCTTCGGCAGCAAGTCCGTCGTCACCGGCGTACCCATCCGCCCTGAGTTTTTCCAGATTCCGCGCAAGGAGCACGCCGCGCCGTTCCGTATCCTGATCACGGGAGGCAGCCGGGGAGCTTTTCCGATCAATCAGGCCGTAATTCAATCGCTCGATCGTCTCGTTGTGAGAAAAAATCAGCTTTTCATCGTGCATCAAACTGGGGAACGCGACTATAATGCGGTGCGAGACGCTTATGCGCAGCGTGAACTTAACGCGGAGGTCCTTCCCTTTATCGAGAACATGGCGGAGCGCTTTGCCCAGGCAGATTTGATCGTCTGCCGCTCGGGTGCGATCACCGTGGCGGAAGTATCCGCCGCCGGACGCGCCGCCATCTTTATCCCCTTCGGCGCCGCAACCGACGCTCACCAGGCCCGCAACGCCGCCACCATGCAGGATGCCGGGGCGGCCCGCCTGCTCCCGCAGAGCGAACTGACTCCCGAGCGCCTCACCACGAGAATTTTTTCACTGTTGGACCAGCCCGAGAAAATCACAGAGATGGAAGAGCGCGCCCGAAAGCTCGCCCGGCCGCGGGCGGTCGAGGACATCGTCGACCTGCTCGAAGGGGTGGCGCGGCCATGAATGTGACGTTCCGCAATTTCAAGCGCATTCACCTCGTGGGAATCGGCGGCAGCGGCATGAACGGCATTGCCGAGGTGCTGCTTTCCATCGGCTACGCCGTTTCCGGCTCCGATTTGAAGCTGTCGCCGGTTACCGAGCGGCTGATCGGGCTCGGCGCGACGATTCATGAAGGGCATCGCGCCGCGAACGTCGAGGGCGCGCACGTGCTGGTGGTTTCGTCCGCGGTGCCGCAGGATAATCCCGAGGTAGTCGAAGCCCACCGGCTGAAGATTCCTGTGATCCCGCGCGCGGAAATGCTGGCGGAGCTGATGCGGCTGAAGTTTGGCATCGCCATCGCCGGGGCCCACGGCAAGACCACCACTACCTCGTTGACGGCTTCCGTTCTGGCTGCCGCGGAGCTTGACCCTACTTTTGTCGTCGGCGGACGCGTGAACCATGCCGGGGCGAGCGCGGTGGTGGGCGAGGGCGAGTACATGGTGGTCGAAGCGGACGAGAGCGACCGCTCGTTTCTGCTGCTCGCGCCGGTAATCGCAGTCGTCACCACCATCGACCGCGAGCATCTCGATCAATACGCTTCGCTCGAAGAAATCCAGGATGCGTTCGTTCAATTCGTGAACCGGGTGCCTTTCTACGGGTCGGTGATCCTGTGCCTCGATGAACCGAATGTCCAGGCGATCATCCCGCGCGTGAAGCGCCCGGTAATCACCTATGGCACCTCCAGCCAAGCAGATCTGGTAATCAGCGACGTGCAGCTCAAGGGCCTGATGAGCGAGTTTCGCCTGGCCTATCACGGCGAGCCGCTGGGCGTGTTCCGCCTGCCGTCGCCTCCGGGAATCCACAACGTTCGCAACGCCGCTGCTGCCGCGGCCGTCGGACTTGCATTGAATATCCCCGAGGACCTGATTCGCGCGGGGTTGGCGAAGTTCTCCGGAGTCGGGCGGCGCTTTGAGATCAAGGGCGAACATGCGGGCGTCACTTTGGTTGACGATTACGGCCATCATCCCGCCGAGATTCGCGCCACGCTTGAAGCGGCGCGCGGCTGCGGCTACAAGCGGCTGCTGGTGCTGTTCCAGCCGCATCGCTACTCGCGCACGCACCACCTGTGGGACGATTTTCTGCTTTCGTTCAACGAAGCGGAGGTGCTGGTTGTCACCGATATCTACCCGGCGGGAGAAGCGCCTATCGAAGGGGTTACCGGCGAGCGCCTCGCGGAAGCGATTGCCTCGGCGGGACACAAGAACGTGATTCACTCCAGCACCATGCAGGGCGGGCTGGAATTCATGTTGAAAGAAGCGCGATCCGGCGACGCCGTGCTCACGATCGGAGCCGGAAGCGTGGGTCGCGTGCTCGACCAGTTGGCCATGCTGCTGGCTTCGCGGACGTCGATTTCACATGCGGATTGAGGAACGTGTCGCGGCGCGGCTCAAAGAACTTGGCGCGGAGATTCGGCAGGGAGTGTCGCTTGCGGAACAGACGTCGCTCGGCATTGGCGGAACCACCGATGAGCTTTTGCTGCGCCGCTACCAGACGATTGCTGAGGTGATGCGCGTGCTGGCAAATGAAAATATCCGGCACAGGTTCCTGGGCGGCGGCACCAACGTGCTGATCGCCGACGGCGAGGTGCCCTGGGTCGCCGTGCATCTTCCCTCGACGCAGCCCGGAATGAGCGTGGAAGGGAACATTGCCCACGTCGATGCGTCCGCCGATCTTGGAGGCATGGTCACCTTCTGCGCCAAGCGCGATCTCGGCGGCATGGAAGGGCTCATCGGCGTACCCGGGAGCGTGGGCGGCGCGTTGCGAATGAACGCCGGGGCTTACGGCACGCAGATCGGCACGCATGTTCGCGAGGTGGAGCTTTACCGGGCGGCGTCGGGCCAGATCGAGACGCTTCGTGGTAACGACATTCATTTCGATTACCGGCACACGTCATTTGCGCCGGACGACGTGATGCTGCGCGTGAAACTCGAATTGCCCTCGAAGCCATACAAGGAGATTCTGGCGGGGATTCGCGTGTGCAACGAGAAGCGGCGCGCCAGCCAGCCTCTCAATCAGAAGAGCGCCGGATGCATTTTCAAGAATCCCCCGGGCGCCTCGGCCGGCAAAATGATCGACGAGCTGAAACTGAAAGGCCACCGCGTCGGCGACGCCATGGTCAGCGACCGCCACGCTAATTTTTTCGTCAATGCCGGGCAGGCGAGCTGCTCGGACATGCTGAAGCTGATCGACGATGTGCGCGAGCGCGTGCGCGCGGCCTACGGAATGGAGCTTGAAAACGAGGTGATCGTCTGGCAAAACTGAAAGCCATCGACGCCGAGGCCTACCCTCAGGAAGTGCTGGCTGACGAGGAGCCGAAGTATCTCCGCCGGCAGAGGCCGGTCGAGATCAAGCGGCGCAAGTTCGGCCGCAAGGCGTGGAAGACCTATCTGCGCGTCACGGCGTGGGCCGCCGCCGGAATCGCGGGCGCCGGGCTCGCATACGGCTTCGCGCATTTCCTGCTCACTTCGCCTGAAATGTCGCTGCTCCATCCGGAGCAGGTGGAGCTTGCCGGCAACAGCAACGTTTCGCGCGCCAGCGTGCTCGATATTTTCCGGGCCGACCGCGGCCGCAGCGTTTTGCGGATTCCTCTCGAAGAACGCCGGCGCCAGCTCGAGTCCCTTCCCTGGATCGAGCAAGCCGTGGTCCGCCGCGCTCTGCCACACACGATTCAGGTGGAAATCGTCGAGCGCACGCCGATCGCTTTTCTTCGCGACGGCACCCAGATGTCGCTCGTGGACGTTCACGGCGTGATCCTCGACCGCCCGGTGCAGGGGAAATTCCATTTTCCCGTTGTGACGGGAATGAACGCCGAGATGCCCGCCGACGAGCGCGAGAAGCGCATGCAGCTTTTCGCGGGGTTCATGCAGCAGCTGGGTTCGGCGCGGGCCGGGGCCGCAGACCAGGTAAGCGAAGTGGATTTATCGGACGCGCATGATCTGCGCGCGTCGCTCACCGGCTTCCAAAACGGGACCGCTTCGGCCGCGAATTCAGTGGGATCAACTTCTCCCGAATCGTCGTCTGGATCCGCTTCTGGGTCATCTTCTGAACCATCTTCTGAGTCCTGGGGCGACGCGGATGCGCCCATCCTGGTGCACTTCGGCGACAGCGACTTTGAGGCCAAGTATCAAACGCTCATCGACAAGATGGCCCAGTGGCGCGCGACGGCGGGCCGAGTCGAATCCGTGGATTTGCGGTTCAACGGCGAAGCGGTAGTGAACTCGGACACGCCGGTGAGCCCGCATCCCGTGCTGGCGCAGCGCGTGCCGGTTGCGCGTATGCCCGCTGCCGTGCCGCGGGTCACAAAACAAGTTCCGCCGCAGAAGCATGCGGCGAAAGCGGCCAGGCATACGACCTAGCTGGAAAGAAAGTCTGTTGGCAGCGTAAGGAGCGAGCATTGGCAAAGAAAGACCGGCACGTAGTCGCACTGGACATCGGCAGCACGAAAACCTGCGCGCTGATCGGCGAAATGGACGACGACGGAAGCGTGCGCTTCGCCGCTCTGGGCGCTGCGGAATCGAAGGGCTGGCGCAAGGGACAAATCGTCAATCTGGAACTCGCGGTCAGCTCGATCCGCCGCGCGGTGGAAGAAGCCGAGACGCTGGTCGGTGTCCCGGTGGAGTCGGCTGTGACGGGCGTCGCGGGAAGCCACGTGCGCGGCGTGAACAGCCGCGGCGGCATCAACCTGGGCGCGCGCTCGCGCGACGTGCAGCGCGAGGATGTTCGCCGCGCCATCGAAGCGGCCCGCGGCGTCACCTTGCCGGAAGACCGCGAGGTTCTCCACGTCCTGCCGCAGGAGTTCTCGCTCGACGCGCAGGACAATATTCGCGACGCGATCGGCATGGTGGGGCACCGCCTCGAAGCGAACGTGCACATCGTCACCGCGTCCGGCGCGGCCACACAGAACATCGTGACGGCGGTGAATCGCGCGGGTGTGCGCGTGGACGACACGGTTCTTGAGCCCTTCGCGTCCGCCGAGGCCTGCCTCACGCAGGACGAACGCGAACTCGGCTGCTGCCTGCTCGATATAGGCGGCGGCACCACCGAACTCATCGCTTACACGGGCGGCGTGGTGCGGCATACGGCCGCGATTCCGGTGGGCGGCGACCACGTCACCAACGATCTCGCCGTTGGATTGCGCACCCCGATCCCCGAAGCCGAAAAGATCAAGCGCGAGTACGCCTGCGTGTTTCGCGAGTTGTTGCCGGAGGATTTTGCCATCGAAATCGCCAGCGTGGGCGACCGTCCACCGCGCACGGTGTTCGCGCGCGCCCTGTTCGACATCGCCGAGCCGCGCGCCAAGGAATTGCTGATGCTGATCCGCGACGAACTCCGCCGCGGCGGCGTCGATTCGCAGATTCCCGCGGGAATCGTGCTCACCGGCGGCGGAGCCCATCTGCATGGACTCGTCGAGCTTTCCGAGCACGTATTCAATCTCCCGGTGCGCGTGGCGTCGCCGCGCGGCCTGGCGGAGATGAGCGAACAGGTTTCCCGGCCCGAATACTCAACGGCCGTCGGTCTGGTGCTGTACGCCGCGCGAACACGGCGCGTGGCGGACGCCCGGCCCAGCGGCTGGGTTGGCAAGTTGAAGAGCATGTTTGCGGGTGCATAACCAAAAAAGAATCCGGATCGGAAATTCTGGGGGAGGAAGAATGGCACCAAAAGAATCGAGCATGCGAGTTTCGTTTGCGGAAGAAGCGCAGAACGGCGCGAAGATCAAGGTGATCGGCGTGGGAGGCGGCGGTTCCAACGCCGTCAACCGCATGATCCGCGCCAAGGTGGAAGGCGTCGAATTCATCGCCGCCAATACCGATTTGCAGGCGCTGAAGCTGTCTCAGGCTTCGGTCAAGCTGCAGATCGGCGCAAAGCTCACCAAGGGGCTCGGTGCGGGCGCGAATCCTGAAATCGGACGCAAAGCCGCTCTCGAGGACACCGAAAAAATCCTCGAAGCGCTCGACGGGTCGGACATGGTGTTCATCACCGGCGGTCTCGGCGGCGGCACCGGCAGCGGCGCCGCTCCCGTGGTGGCCAATCTTGCGAGTGAACTCGGCGCTCTCACCGTCGCGGTGGTCACCAAGCCGTTCGCCTTCGAAGGCAAGCGCCGCATGGAGCAGGCCGAGCAGGCGTTGGCAGAGCTGATCGGCTGCGTCGACACCGTCATCGTGATCCCCAACGAGCGCCTGATGGAATGCGTCGAGCAGGGCACGAGCTTCTTCGAGGCGTTTCGCATCGCCGACGACATCCTGCGCCAGGCCGTGCAGGGCATCAGCGACATCATCACCATTCCCGGCATCATCAACCGCGATTTCGCGGACGTGAAAACCATCATGTCCGGCCAGGGCTACGCAGTGATGGGCACCGCCGTCGCTTCGGGTTCCAATCGCGCGGTCGACGCGGCCAATCGCGCCATCAACAGCCCGTTGCTCGAAGACAACTGCATCCAGGGCGCCCAGGGAATTCTCATCAACATCACCGGCTCGTCCTCGCTCTCCCTGCAGGAAGTTCATGAGGCCTCTTCGATTATCCAGAAGGCCGCGCACGAGAACGCCAACATTATTTTCGGCGCGGTGATGGACGACGCCATGAAGGAGTCAGTGAAGATCACCGTGATCGCCGCCGGTTTCCGCGAAATTGCCGCGCGCAAGAGCCAGTCGCGGCCGTCGTATCTGCCGAAGACGTGGCGCGCCGGACGCGATCAGCAGGCCGAAGAGGAACCGCAGCAGCAGACGCTGATTCAGCAGCCGAACATTCTCCAGCACACGAATGTCCAGCAGGCGATTGGTGGCTCGCAGCAGGCTGCCTCCCCGAACATGTCGCAGCAGCGAGTTCTCGTGCAGCAGCCGTCGGCGCCGCCGCCCGCGGTACAGACACCTCCGCCAGTGGTCCAGCAGCCGAGCATCGTCCAGCAGGTCGCCCGGAACGTCAGCGAAGCGATTCACGAGCTTCCCGACGATCTCGACGTGCCTACATTCCTCCGCCACCGCACGCAAAAGGCTTAGCAGCCAGCGGGCGCATCGGTAAGACGGCGGAGCGGCGGGATGCCGTCATTCTGGGCGCCGGTTCTGCGCGAAGAATCTCTCTTGATTTGCTGCGGCGGACGAGAGATTCTTCGCTGCGCTCAAGCTATCATCTTGTTTCGCTCCATCCTCTATCCGGATATAGACTCCCATTGTGCAAGGCGACGTTCGCATCCGGCGGGAAGCGCTTGAGAACGTAATGAGGCACGCGGAGCGAGAGCTGCGGCAGGAGTGCTGCGGTCTACTGGCGGGCTGCGATGGCGTGATAACGAATGTGTTTACGGCAAAAAACGAGGCGCCGGATACTGCGAGTAACTACGAAATAGCTCCCGAGGAACTATTCCGGCTCATGCGCGAGATTCGCGCGGCGGGAATGGCGCTCATGGGCATCTATCATTCGCATCCGAACGGCGACAACGTTCCTTCGCCGCGTGACATCGAGCGCGCTTACTACTCAGACGTCGCGTACTTTATCCTTTCGCCACGCTTCCCCGCGCGGGCACGAGCATTCTCGATTCGCGAGGGCAGCGCCACAGAATTGAAAATCATTACGGTAGAGGACGCGTTGTTCGCCGAATATTGGGGCGTCTCAGTTCCAAAGGGCCAGTGAATCAAGAAGTGGCTTGAGCCTGCTGACGGCTATGCAAAGTGCTGGTGTCCCTCAGAAGAACTTTTCAAATAGCGGCTCAGTCCAAGCATTTCCGCACCCCCAGGGCGACGTGCTAATCCAACACAGGCGGCACCGCATTACCAACTTGCCTTTCGGTTTCTCTCAACTGAGCATCGAAAATGAAGCTATCGGGGAACGATTGAACTCGTGCGGCCTCACGCATAGAAATCCGTCGCGGCAAACTGTAATGGTATTGGATATTTCGTTGTACTCGGCGCGAATCGCGTATTGCGGGGCGCGAGGCTAGGAGTCGTCTGTTGCCCTGTTCAGGACTCTTATTAGCTCGGATCGAGATGTGGTTGATAGCCGGGTTCCCCTCTACATGTTCTAAGTCGGCGAGCGCCTTCTTAGCGGTGATCCATTTGTCCTTAGCCTGCTCAGGAGGCGGCGACGCGAGGGCTTAGCTTTCCGCGAGGTGCCAACGATAAAAATACGCTCTCTCGTTTGCGGGACTCCACGGGAGTTTTGCGAATTTCAGTCTCCTGGACCGGTCGATGTCGCTCCGGACTCTGGGCGTCGCGTTTCGCAGTTGAGTTAGGACTATTGTTGAGGCGGGGGCTGGGCTGTTGGTTGCTGTTGCGGTGCCCGCGGCTGTTGGCCAGGTTGCTGAGCAGGTTGCTCACCGGGCTGCGCGGGAGCTGCCGGTTGCGGGGCCTGCTGTTGCTGTGGTGGTTGCTGCGGTGTCGGCGGAGGAGCGACGGGCGTTCCGACGTCCGTTGTGGGCTGAGGCGGACCGCCTAGAGGTGCTCCGAGTCCAGTTGCCGCCGGCTGCGAAGGCGTTTCGGCGGGTCCCGGCGCGCCTGGGGGTGCGGGCTGTCCCGGAATTTGCGCAGGAAGCGGGGCGATACCTGCGCCAACGGCCCCGGGACCTTCGGGCTCACCCTGTCCCGCGTAGATCACGTGATCGGCGCGGGGCGCATATCGAACCATGCGAGGCGTCACCAGGATCAGTAGCTCGGTGTCCTGATTCTGCCTGTTCTGGTCGCTCGCGAATAAGCCCAATTCGGGTATGTCCGCAATGCCGGGCGTCCCATTGATCGCCCCCGACGTTTGTTTTTGCAGGACGCCTGCGAGCACGGCCGTTTCGTTCTGCTTCACGCGCACGGTTTGCGAAATCGTGTCGTTGCTGATCACCGGAATCGCGTTGAAGCTCTGCCCGCTCAGGCTGCTGATATCGAACTCGAGTTGCAGCGTCACTTCATTGTTCAGATGAATGCGCGGCGTGGCCTTCACTTTCAAGCCGATGTCGATATATTGAACGCCCGGAAAGCCCGTGCCCGTGAAGGCGTTGGAGGAGCTGGGCGAGAAGTTCGCCGAATTCAAAATCACGGAAACGTTCGCCGACCCGTTATTGGCTATCGCGACGTCCGGGCGGCTGTCGCCATTGAAGTCCGCAGTGACGATCGAAACCGGGCTGGTCCCCACGGGCAATTCGAAATTGGGACCGAACGTGCCGCTGCCCAGATTCAAAAGCAGCGAGATGGCATTGTCGCCCTGAGCCGTGACCGCAAGATCGGGCCGGCCGTCGATGTTGTAATCGGCGACCGCAATCGAAGTGGGGCTTGCACCTGCCGGATAAACTGCTTGCGCGGCGAATGTGCCGTTACCGGTAGCTGTGGCTCCGGCGGCAACGGTGTTCGAGTTCCCCAAAAGGATCGAGACCGTGTTGTCCTGCTTATTCGCCACCGCCAGATCGAGCACCGAGTCGCCGTTGAAATCGCCCGTGGAAACCCACACCGGCGTGTTCCCAACCGCATAATCGACGCGCGGCTGGAAGGTGCCGTCGCCATTGCCGAGAAATACGGAAACCGAGGCGTTCCCTTCGTCCGCAACCACCAGATCGAGATGGCCGTCGCCGTTAAAATCTGCGGCTGCGAGCGCGGCGGGGCTGTATCCGGAAGGCAACTGGATCACGGAAGGCGGTTTGAAGGTGCCGTCGCCATTCCCTTGATAAATAAAAATTGTGTTGTCGTTGTGGTTGGCGACGGCCAGGTCCAGAGCGGCCAGGCCGTTCAGGTCGTGAAAGTTCTGCGCGACAACGGTCACGGGGCCGCTGCCCGCTGCAATATCCGTCTTCGCTTGAAAGGTTCCGTCTCCGTTTCCGAGAAGGATGGAAATCGTATTCGCGGTTTGATTGGCAACGGCAAGGTCAATGTTTTGGTTGTTGAGACTGGTCTGAAAACTGCCCGTCGCGATCCACACGGGCCCGGCTCCGGTGGGAAACGTCGTCTGTGCGCCGAAAGTTCCATCGCTGGCGCCCAGTAGGACGGAAACCGTGTTGTCGGTAAAGTTCGACACGATCAAGTCGTCGATGCTGTTGTCGCGGAGGCTCGCCGTAGAAACAAACGTAGGCCCGTTGCCCGCGCTGTAATTTGTCGTCGGAAAATCCGAAGCGGACAAGCCGGCGACGCTCGTGCCGGTGCCCGAGAGGCTGGCGGTAAAGCTCGAAAGCTCCACGGGGACGCGATCTCCCACGAAGAACGTAGCAGGCTGCCCATCCTGCGCGCGCAGCAGGATGCGCCGGCCATGCTGCACGAGGGAAAGCATCTGGGAGAAATTGGCGGCTGCCCCTGGCACCGTCGCTACGAAGGTGCTCTTGCCTCCGCCGAAAGCTATCACTGGAGGAATCAGGGAATTCAGGTTCACCTGCCCGGAACTGAGCAGGGAAGTGATCTGGCTCGTGGTCAGCCCGGAAAGCGAGGCGGGCTGGCCGAACAGCGCGGTGATCACGCTGACAAGTCCTTGCAGAGATTGCTGGGCCTCCTGAACTTCCTGCGTGTTCAGCGAGAGGATCTGGCTGGTTTGCGGCGGAGTGATCCCGAGCTCCCGGGCAGTATTCCGGTCGACTTCGAGCACCTCCATCTCCAGGATGAGTTCTCCGGTGGGTTTCTGCAGATCGTCGATCAAGCCGCTCGCCACGGCGATGGCCTGCGGGGAAGCGCGCAGCGTGATGGTTCGCGAAGCCGTATCGAGATTCGAGCGCGTGATGCCGGTGATGTCGCGGACGAGGCGCAGCGTTTCCGTCATCTGCTCGAGAGTTTCCGAGGCCGGAAGCAGAATGCTGCGCACTACCGAAGGCTCGTAGTCTTTGCGTTTTTGGGGCGTGTTTTCGCTGACGAAAAACAGGTGGGACGCGAGCGGACGCCAGAACGTGCCGGTCATGTCGCCCAGCAGGCGCATCGCTGTGGGGAAATCGACATCGCTCACCTGGAACCGGACGGTGCGCGGGCGCAGGTCGACGTCGAATGCAACCTCCACGCCGAATTGCTGCGCCACCTGGTCGTAAGCACCCTGGGTATCGCCGCGGTAGTCGAAGGTTCTGGTTCCCGCCTGATGCTGCAGATGAGTCTCTCCGGCGAGTTCTACCTCCTTGGGCTGCGATGACGCTGTATCGGGCTCAAGGGCGGTCAGTTCGGTGAGGCGTTCGCGCACCACCCGGTTCGCCGGGTCCAGGTAGGCTGCTGCGATGAGTTCGCTGCGGGCCTCTTTGAGGCGGCCGGAAACCGCGTCGCGTTCGGCGAGGTCCATCTTGGCCTGCACGAGCTGGCTCCGCGCGATTTCGCGGTGGAGCAGATACTCGCGATCGGTGGGGTCCCAGTCGACCGCATCCGAGAAAGCGTCGTGGGCGGCCTCCCAATCCTGTGTTTTCTCTGCGCGCAGGCCCCGTTTGTAGGCTTCTTTAGCCTTCTTTGGTTCAGGCTTTATAGCAGCCTTTGCGGGGGTAGCTGTTGGAGGTGGAGCCTGGCTTGTGGCCGCAGGAACGGGAGCTTGAGTGTGGGCCAACGGCACTTGGATGGCAGCCGCAATCAGGCAGAGAGCCAGGGTAGCCACCGAGTGCGCCGAATGTAAGCGAGACGAACGGAACATAAGGACAGTGAGATGCATATTGTACAAGGATCGGTGAGCCGGAACCCTCCGCCTGGAAGGAAAATTTCTTGATCTTAACGCGGCGGTAAGACTACACTTAGGTAGTCAGTTGTAACTGAGTTGCAACTGGCTTTTCGTCTAGCTCTTCATTGGGAACGCATGCTCTCAGCTCTGCTGGTTGCTTTACGCGAAGGTGTGGAAGCCGCGCTCGTCGTTGGCATTGTACTCGTGTATTTGAACCGCACGGGGCGCGCCGCTTTGGCGAAATACGCCTGGGCGGGCGTGGCCCTTGCGGTTGGCGCGAGCGTGGCAGCCGCCGTGGCGCTCCAGCACTGGCGCGTCAGCGAGGATGGTTTCGAGGGCGTGCTGATGCTGGTGGCGTCGGCGCTCGTGGTCACGATGGTCGTCTGGATGAACCGCGTGGCGCGCCATTTGAAACGCGAGATCGAGGATCGCGTCGAGGCCTACGCGCAGAAGTCCACGGCCGCTGCCGGGTGGGGCGTGGGCGCTTTCGTATTCATGATGGTGGTCCGCGAGGGCGCGGAGTTGGTGCTGATCCTGCGCGCCGTGGAGCTTTCCACCGAGGGCGTGCAGGTGTGGATCGGCACGGCGCTGGGAATCGCCATCGCCGTTGCGGTGGGGCTTTTCTTCTTCCAGGGAACGCTGCGGATTCCGTTGCACCGCTTTTTCTCGGCGACCAGCGTAATTCTGATGGTGGTCGCGTTCCAGTTGGCGCTGACTGGCGTTCATGAGCTGAGCGAGGCGATGTGGATCTGGTCCAGCAAGATGGAGATGGCCACGATCGGGCCGATCGTGCGCAACGAGCTGTTCTTCTTCGTGGTGATATTGGGCGCGGCGGCGCTGGTGGTGCTGCGCGAATGGTTCAGCGGCAAGCGCCCCGTCGAAGATGCCTCGCTGAATCCGGCGGAGCGGCGCATGCGCGAATGGGAATTCCGGCGGCAGCGCCGCTGGAGCTTCGCGGCGGCGATTCTGTGCATCCTGGTTGTGTTATCGCTGGCGGCGGAGTTTGTCTACACTCGCGCCACGAATGCTCAGGAGCCGGCGCGGGAGCTTGTCGCGCAGAACAATCAGGTGCGCATTCCGCTGGGCGACCTGCAGGATTCCAGCGTCCATTTCTATACGGCGGACGTCAACAGCACGGTGATCCGCTTCCTGGTAATTCACCGCGGCAACGGAGATTATGCGACGGCGCTCGATGCCTGCCAGATCTGTGGCACCACCGGGTATCGCCAGGAAGGGCAGAACGTGATCTGCCGCAATTGCGGAGCGACGATTTATATTCCGTCGATCGGCGAGAGCGGCGGCTGCAATCCGATTCCGGTGAAGTCGCAAGTGGAAAACGGAGAGGTGATTGTCGATCTCTCAGCGCTTGCAAACGCCATGTCCACGATTCATCCGTGAAAATGATTCATCCATGAACACGATTCGTCCATGAACACGATTTGCCAATGAAAATGATTCAGCCCCTGAAACCATGTTCACTCGCCTCGTAGGAGAATCCTTCGTTCGGAACCCGCGCCGGAAGATGCTGACGGCCGCCGCGCTGGTCGTGGGTATGGCTGTGGCGACCGCTACGCTAACGGTGGCGCTCGAAGTGGGCGACCGCCTCGCGCGCGAATTTCGCAGCCTCGGCGCGAATCTTCTGGTGACGCCGCAATCGGATTCGCTTCCGCTCGAGATTGGCGGCGTGGACTACCGTCCCGTGGATGAGGGGGCCTACCTGCCGGAAGCCGACCTCGGCAAACTGAAAACAATCTTCTGGCGGCACAATATTCTGGGATTTACGCCGTTTCTCGATGTACCCGTCTCGTTTCGTATTTCGGCGCAGGGCTCGCCGAACGCGAACAACTCTTCGGCCACGATGATCGGCACGTGGTATCAGCACAACGTGCCAGTCCCCGACGGCACGAATTTCAAGACCGGCCTCAGCGTGACGCATCCGTGGTGGAAAATTCAGGGAACGTGGTTTCGCGAGGGCGAGAGCGAATGCGTTCTGGGCGCAGCCTTCGCCGCGCAGTATCCCGGCGCGGAGCCCGGGAAAATAATTTATGTGACCGCGCAGAATGCAGAGGGCGGCGCGGCGCGGGCAATTTCTCTCGTAGTAACCGGCATCGTCTCCACCGGCGATGCCGAGGATAACGCCATGCTCGTTCCGCTGTCCGTGGCGCAGACGATGTCGGGCCACGCCGGAAGATTCCGGCAGCTTTTCGTAAGCGCCCTGACCAAGCCCGCCGACGGCCTTTCCGAGCGCGACCCGAAGTCGCTGACGCCGACTGAATATGACCGCTGGTTCTGCTCGCCCTACATTTCGTCGATCAGCTATCAGATCGAGCAGGTGTTGCCGGGTACCGACGTGCGGGCGATCCGCCGCGTGGCGGATACCGAAGGCCGCATTCTTTCGCACGTCAGCACGCTGCTGTGGATCGTCACGCTCGCGGCGCTGATCGCAGCCGCGCTTGCGGTCGCGGCCACTTCGGCGACAACGGTACTTCAGCGCCGCGCGGAAATCGGAATCATGAAAGCGATCGGCGCGACGAACGCCCTCGTCGGCGGCATTTTTCTGGCGGAGCAGTTGATGCTCGCGTTCGCGGGCGGAGCGGTTGGATTTGTCTTTGGAGCGCTGCTCGCGCGGGTCCTGGGAGCGAGTGTATTCGGCTCGCCGGCTTCGCCGCGGCTGGTTCTGCTGCCCGTCGTTCTCGGATTGGCCGCCATCGTGGCGGTTGTGGGAAGCCTGATCCCCTTGCGGCGCGCGGCTCATTTCAATCCCGCCCCCATCCTGCGGGGCGAGTGATGTTCGCGCGCCTTCTCTGGAAATTATTGCGCGGAAGCCGCGGACGCCTCGTGGTGGCGCTGATCGCGGTGATAAGCGGCGCCGCGGTTATTTCCGCGCTGCTGAACCTCGATCTCGATATCGGGCGCAAGCTCACCCAGGAATTTCGCCTCCTGGGCGCCAACCTGGTGATCTCCTCCCGCGCCGCCGATTCGGGCGTCGCGAAAAATGGCAGCGAATCTGCCGGAGGCTCCCGCGTCCTCTTCGTCCCCCGCCCTTATGGACGAGCAGCCGGTGCTGGCGCAAGTTGAACGCTCGCGGACAAAGGAAGTTGTCGCCGCTGCGCCCTACATCTACGTGGTGGCGCGCGATGCGGGCAGGCCCGTGGTCGTAGCTGGAACTTGGCTCGACGAAGCGCGCAAGCTCGAACCCACCTGGAAGCTCAACGGGGAATGGATCGCCTCGCGCGAGGACGGAACGCGCTGCCTCGTGGGCCGAAACGTGGCTCGGCAGTTCCATCTCGCTCCCGGCGATCAGGTGAAGCTCGACTACCTCGGTCGCAGCGTGCAGCTCACCGTCGCCGGAATCGTGGACGCAGGCGGCACTGAGGACAATCAGGTGTTCGTGAATCTCGCGGTAGCGCAGAATCTGGCGGCCCTGCACGGGAAAATTGAACTCGTGCAATTGAGCGTCAGCGGCACTTCGGCGAGCATCGCCGCCTACGCGGGGCAACTCGCGCGAGCCATTCCGGGATATGATGTCCGGCCGATCCGCCAGGTAACCGAAGCCGAGGGAAATCTTCTCAGCCGGACGCGCTTGCTGATCGTCTCGATGGTGGTGCTGATTCTGGTGCTCACCGCGCTCTGCGTGCTCGCGACGATGGCCGCGCTCGCGATGGAGCGCCGCGAAGATGTGGGCCTGATGAAGGCGCTCGGCGGCTCGATTTCGCGCATCGTGGCGTTGTTTTTATCCGAGGTAGGCGTGCTCGGCGCGGTGGGCGGATTGATCGGCTGCGTGGCGGGCGTGGCTCTTTCGCAGTGGATGGGCCAGCGGGTGTTCGGAGCGTCGATCGCTCCGCGATGGGAAATTTTCCCGCTGACGATCGCGTTGATGGTGCTGGTGGCGATGGCCGGCGCGCTGCCGCTGCGGCTGCTCGGCAAAGTAAAGCCCGCAGTGATTCTGCGAGGGGAATAGCGAACGCAAAGATGGCGGCCGTCGTACAAATCGAGAACCTGAAAAAAGAATTCGGCAACGTGCGCGCGCTCGACGGCGTTTCGTTCAGCGTCGAAGAAGGCGAATGGATCGCCATCATGGGCCCCTCGGGTTCGGGGAAGACCACGCTGATCAACATTCTCGGCGGGCTCGACACGCCCACCTCTGGCAAGGCCGTGGTGGGCGGAATCGACGTGGCGCGGCTCGATGAAAAAGGGCTCACCCGCTTCCGCGCCGAAAAAATCGGCTTCGTGTTTCAGCAGTTTCATCTGGTGCCCTATCTCACCGCTCTGGAAAACGTGATGCTGGCGCAGTATTTTCACAGCACGACGGATGAGACCGAAGCCCGTGCCGCGCTGAAAAGGGTGGGCCTCGAAGACCGCGTCGAGCACCTGCCTTCGCAATTATCGGGTGGCGAACAGCAGCGCGTCGCGGTGGCGCGGGCGCTGATCAATCATCCCAAGCTGATTCTCGCCGACGAGCCCACGGGAAACCTCGACGAAAGCAATCAGGAAACGGTGATCCGTCTGCTGCGCGAGTTGCACGATGAAGGCCACACGATTCTCATGGTCACGCATGACCCGTCCATCGGCCAGCTCGCCGACCGCCGCATCGATCTGGCCCACGGGCGCCTGGCGCAAATCACGGAATTTTCGGCCGAGCAGGAAATCAAGTTCGACCACCTGCTCGAGCAGGTCTGGCTGTTCTCCGAAAAGGGCGCCACGCCGGAGATCGAAGGCTATCCGCAACAGCCTCGCGCACGACCCCGAGCGCCTGATTTCGCGGCTGAAAGACCTCGGCCTCCTCGAAGTTCAAAAAAGCCAGGTGACGCTCACCCCGCGCGGCGAAAATCGCGCCCGCGACATCATTCGCCGCCGCCGCCTCGCCGAGCGCCTGCTCACCGATACCTTTTCCGTCGCCGCGGACGAAGCCGATTCGCACGCCTGCAAGTTCGAGCACATCATCAGCACCGAGCTCGACCAGCGCATCTGCACCTTCCTCGGCCATCCAAAAACCTGCCCGCACGGCAATCCCATTCCCCCCGGCGCCTGCTGCCCATCGCACTGAATTCCCGCAGCGAACCGACTGCGAAGTTAAGTTCGCCGCCCTCTAGGAAGTCCGTGCATTCCGCCAGCGCACAAAGCCGTCATTTCCGTCGATTGAACACCGGGACTTCTTTATTTTTCGGCCTCCCCGCAGGCGACCTCACGGGGGGATACCGGCCCGCTACCCAAAAGGACTAAGTCGGGCGGGTACTTGCGGTAAGAAGCAGGGCGTAGTCTTGTTATAAGCCCCATACAGGACAACGGCTCTAAGACTAAGCTGCCAGGCCATTCACCTGAATGACAAAGGTATGAGAATCACGATGTTTTTCGTGGACGGAGTCAGATTATCAATCGCGATTCTCCCAACTTGGACTTCCTGAGGGCTATCGCGGTTCTTTGCGTCTACTTTTCCCACCTCAGTGCTTCGGCTACTTCATACAATCCCGGAAGCCTGGGGCGTTTTGGAGTCGTCCTTTTTTTCGTTCACACTAGTTTTGTGCTCATGGCGTCTCTCGAGAGGATGGACGTCTCTGGACTGGAACACGGTACCCTCCTTGCAAAATCGTTCTGGATTCGGCGGTTCTTTCGTATCTATCCATTGGCCATAAGCGTTATATTGATCGTTCCTATTTTTCATATCCCTGTTTTCCCAGGCGCGCACTATTCCTGGCCGGGGATCGGAGCATATCTTGCTAACCTTGCAATCGCACAAAATTTGACGTTTAGTAACCCGGTGCAGGTTGTCCTGTGGAGCCTTCCCCTTGAGGTGCAGATGTATTGCTTCCTCCCGTTTCTATACTTCGTGATCCGTCGAACCAAGTATCGCTCGCTGGCTCTGTGGTTTATCTCCATCATTCTCGCCACCACCGTACCCCATCACATAGCCAGGTTATCGGTTCTGACTTTTGCGCCGTGTTTCACTGCGGGGATCGTCGGATTCGATCTCTCTCGGACAGCAAAGTGGAAACTGCCATCGTGGGTATGGCCCATTGTTATCCTTGGATCGATCTGTCTTTTTGGCCCAATAGATAACCTGAGCCTTTATGTCCCAACCAAGATGTACAAAGCATATGTCTTGTCCCTTCTAATCGGTATTGCGATTCCGCACGTCGATTTGATGAAATCCCCAAAACTGAATCGGGCTTCTCACTTAGTGGCAAAGTATTCCTATGGCATCTATCTGAGCCATACGGTGGTTTTCTGGCTGGCAATCTATGCGATGCACGATTTCCATTTATGGCAGCGTATTTGCGTTTTGGTGATCGGCTCCATTCTCTCGCCCATTGTGATGTTTCACGCCCTCGAGCATCCCTTCATCTCGCTGGGATCGCGGATATCCGCCAGAGTTCGCTCAACTGTCGGATCTACAAACGTGACCCGTCGAGATTTCAACCTAGTAACCCGCTGAGCGTTCAAGAAGGGTCCAAGCCTGACAACGCAGCCTCCGTTGAACGCTTTTCCACGGCTCCTGACCTGCTGCCCCTTCTCAGTTTGACCCGGGATTCGCCGGCTTTTACCACGACAACGTACGGTTGAAATTCTCGTTTCGGGTGGCTATGGTGGTTGGAGTGAGGATCGACGATGATGCGAACGGACCCCAAAGTTCTGATGTCCCTGCGAGCAGCGCTCAGGGCGCGCTGGGGCCGCTTGAGGGCACAAAAGGACGTCGCATTCACTCGACACACATGGACGAACGGAAACACATCTAAGCCATTGAAAACAAACAATCGGCATGCCGCTGACTCGACACTCTTAGCGCGTGCGAGCGCGCCTGCTTTTCTCGCTCTTTTGTTTCTGGCCGGGGGAGTCGCCATCGGCCAGAATCTGGGTCAGGCAGCTCCGGAATTGGGCCAGAACTCGGCCCTCCCGGACTCCTGCGGGCGCTCGGTTTTGCTCAATTTCCCCATTTTCGCCCGCGACGGCCAGGTTGCGCAGAATGTACCTATCTGGCAGGCGCCGGGCAGCGACGCGTTTTTCTTTGTGTCCGGGATGACGATTGACGCCGACGGGGCTCCGAACGCGTACCACCCCGACAACTCGGGCTTGGACGACATTGCCAACGCCGGCGCGCCCGGCCACTGGGATGGAATTATCACCGACCGCTCAGGCGAGCCCCTGGTTCAGGGGCCCGACGATCCATTCCCCGGTTACTACGTCTCCTGCACGTCGCTTTCCGACCGGACGAAAGCCCGTACCGATCCCGCGCGATACGTGGACGCGTCGAAAATCCCTTACATCGTGCTGCCGCGCGACGTCGCGCAACAGGGCGGCGCGCAATTGGGCGATTTCGCCGTGGTGGTGAACCTGCGCAACGGCAAATCTTCTTACGCGATTTTCGCGGACGTCGGAACGATGGGAGAGGGATCAATCGCGCTTGCCGATAATCTTGGAATCTGGTCGGATGCCCGCCAGGGGGGCAGGCGAGGCGGAATTCTATACCTGGTGTTTCCCGGTTCGGGCAACCGGCAGCCGCGAACCGTCGAGGAAATCTCGGACGAGGCGGCGAAGTTGCTCCAGGATTGGGGCGGCGCCGAAAAACTGACTTCGTGTTCCGCGAATCAAGTTCCCAGCGCAGACGCACCAGCCGCTGCAAAGACGGCGGACAGCCCGGCACCTCTTCGTCAAGCCCCGCCGTGGCCAACTAAATCGTGCCGATACCTCTGGACGAACGCAAGAAGCCGACGGGCATCAAGGTAAACGTCACCACGGGTGAAGGCGTGGAAGTAACCTGGGCGGACGGCCATAGCAGCCGCTACACATTTCCCTACCTTCGAGACAATTGCCCCTGCGCGATGTGTAACGACGAGCGCGAAAAAAAGTCCTCGGCGGGAACCGGCGCCGCCGTGCTGCCGATGTTCAAGCCGCGCGTGACGGCGAAGTCGGCGAAAGCCGTGGGCAATTACGCCGTGCAGATCGATTATTCCGACGGGCACGCGACCGGAATCTACAGCTTCGTGTACCTGCGCGAAATTTGTCCCTGCGATGAATGCCGGCGGGAATTCGGCGGAGCGGCGGTAAGTGCCGCAAAGTAGCTCGCGAAATTCCGGTGACGGCTGCTCCGCGTCACCGGTGTCTCGCAAATAAACAAACTATAACTATGCGCGAAGCTCGGACGTGCAGTTCGGGCAGCGCGAGGCCTTGAGCGGAATCTGCGAGGCGCAGTAGGGGCACTCTTTCGTCGTGGGTGCGGCTGCGACGGGCGCCGGCTTCCAGCGGTTCACCTGGCGAATCATCAGGAAAATCACGAATGCCACGATGATGAAGTCGATCACCGTGTTGAGAAACGATCCGTAATTGATGGTGGCCGCGTTGGCCGCTTTGGCCGCCGCGAGGGTTGGGTAGGAAGTGCCGGAAATATTCAGGAAAAGGGTGGAGAAGTCCACCTTGCCGAGCATAAGCCCGATGGGCGGCATGAGGATGTCGGCTACAAGCGACGTGATGATGCGCCCGAAGGCCGCGCCGATGATGATGCCGACGGCCATGTCGACCACATTGCCCTTCATCGCAAATTCCTTGAATTCCTTTAGCATCGCGCTCTCCTGAAAAAGTTGGTTGTGAAGGGTTGAGTTGGGGAGCCAAGCGAACAGACGCTTGCCCGGACCGCGTTTCCATCGTTGCGGGAGGAGATTAGCGGGAACCCGTCAGGCTGGCAAGACAAAAAGGCAGGGAACAAAGTCATGCGACAACACCAGGCAACAAAGGCGTCAGTCACGATTGGTGCGCGCCGTCACATAAGCTCTCAAGAGCGATCGGATTTTTGAAACGATAGCAGCGCGCTGGCGATTCCTCTCAACACAAGCACTCCTCCCGCCATTCCCAGCAGAAGATTCGCGTGCCGCAGAGGGAGCAGCGGAATTGCCAGGACGAGCAGTCCCACGACTACGAGCGAGCCGCCGCGAAGGTGCGTTTGCGCCCGGGCGACGTCCTGCTCGCGGCGCATCCATGCGCGGATGCCCCAGTAAACGAAAAGAACTCCCAGGAAGATCAAGGCCGCCGGTCGCGCGGGCAGGCCCACGCGCCGCGTCAGAGCCAGAAGGAGCAGGAGCGCGCCAAGCAACAAAAGAATGAACTCGCTCAGAAGGCGAAACAGGTTCGCGGGCGTGGCCATCGGGCGGGCGCGGCTCGTCGACATGAGAAACACATCATCGCGCAGCCGCCTCTTCTAAGCAAACAGGAGGATAGTTCCCGGGAGAATCGGTGCACGAAACCCGCGCGTGGCTGAAACGCGGCGGAGCAATCAGGGGTAATCAGGGTAATTAGAGGTGACGAGAGATAATGGCGCAGCTTGGCTGAAATGCTACAATAGCGGCCACAATGTGCTGCGTCGCGAGGCACGCGGCAGTCATCCAATCGTCGAGGAGAATCGGGTGCGCAAAGTCATTATCATCGGCAGCGGGTGTGCGGGATTGACGGCAGCCATATACTCGGCTCGGGCGGACCTAAATCCTCTCGTGCTCGACGGATACGAGCCAGGCGGACAGCTCGCGCTTACCACTCTCGTGGAAAACTTTCCCGGCTTTCCGGACGGGATTCTGGGCCCGGAATTCGTCGAGCAGACGCGCAAGCAAGCGCAGCGATTCGGCACGGAGTTCCGGTCGGGCGCGGTGTCGTCGGTGGATCTGAGCAAGCGCCCGTTCCAGATCGTCGCGGGAAAAGAAACCTTCGAGACCGAGTCGCTGATTATCGCGGCGGGCGCGTCCGCCCGGATGCTTGGGATCGAGTCGGAGAAACACCTGCTGGGGCATGGCGTTTCCACCTGCGCCACCTGCGACGGATACTTTTTCCGGAACCGCGAGATCATGGTCGTCGGGGGCGGCGATACGGCCATGGAGGAAGCGACGTTTCTGACGAAGTTTGCCAAGAGCGTGACTCTGGTGCATCGCCGCAATGAGTTTCGCGCCACCAGAATCATGCTCGACCGCGCGCGGGCCAACGAAAAGATCAAGTTCATGACGCCGTACATTGTGGAGGAAGTCCACAACGTGGACAACAAGTCGGTGGAGTCCGTGCAGCTGCGGAATGTGGAAACCAACGCCCTGGTGAAAGTCGAAGTCGAGGGGGTGTTCGTGGCCATCGGGCACGATCCCAACTCCGCGGTCTACCGGGGACAGATCGACATGGACGAAGCCGGCTACATCCGCACGCACGATGGGCCGAAAACGAATATCGCCGGCGTGTTTGCCGCCGGGGACGTGCAGGATCATCACTACCGGCAGGCTATCACCGCCGCGGGCTCCGGCTGCATGGCGGCCATGGACGCCGAGAAATTCCTCGCCGAAAACAAGCTGTAGCGGTGTACGGCCGGCAGCGATGAGGCATGGCGCGCGAGGCGGCCGTCAGTTGCCTGCGGACGAGGACGACCTAGCGCGATTGCCGGAAAGTTTCGTCCCGAGAATCGCGCGGATGGCCTGCTCGAAAGTCTGGCGCGTCTGTTCGGCGGTGTAATGCACGGCGATGCGCCCGTCGCGTGTGTAGAGAATCGTCTCCGGCATGCTTCCCTCCCATTGCGGATTCACGCCATGATAGAACTCGTCGACGTCGATTTGCGGGTCCTGGCGATAGTTGGGAAAGCTGGGGCGGAATTCCGCAAGGAAATGCCGGACGACGTGCATGTCCGCGTTCGAGTCCAGGCTCACGCCGAACACCGATAGCCCTTGCGGCTTGTACTGCTCCGCCAGCGCCACCAGGGTGGGGAACTCGTCGCGGCACGGCTCGCACCAGGTGGCCCAGAAAGTTACGAGCAAGGGTTTGCCCTTATATTTTTCGACGATCCTGTGGTATCCGGCGAGATCGATGAGCGGAAGGCTTGCGGCCGCATCCGCTTTAGCTGCCGGCTTGGGAGGTGGGTTCTGCGCCGGCAACGGCGGCACTGTGGCGGCACAAAGCAGTCCAATGAATGCGAAAGCAGCTGAATAGAAACGCATCGGCACCTCCACGGCGCGGCGCAATATCCCCGAGCCATTCTATCGGTTCGGCGGCGATCACGGCAACCCGGAGCGGTTGGTTTAACCGCAATTTGGGCTATACAAAATAGCTTCGCCGCAATACGATAGAAGCTTGCAGAACAAGCCTGCATACCAGCCTTTTTACGAGGAGATCGTTCGATGGCGTATGTGATTGCCGAGCCGTGCATAGGAACCAAGGACACTGCCTGCGTGGACGTGTGTCCGGTGGATTGCATTCATCCTCGGAAGGATGAGCCAGGCTACGAGACCGAAAAGCAGCTTTACATCAATCCCGATGAGTGCATCGATTGCGGAGCCTGCGTTCCGGTGTGCCCGGTGACCGCGATTTTCGCCCTCGAAGACCTCCCGGAAAAGTGGGCGAGCTTCACGCCGGTCAACGCGGACTGGTACAAGAAAAAGTAGCGCGGGGCGAGACTGTTCTCGCGGGCAGCGTAATCGATTCCCGGATTTGAAGCGCGGCAGAAGAAAATCTGCCGCGCTTTTTTTGTGCGGAACCAAGAATTTCTATTTCACACTGCATTTCTCATCCTTTGCATCGCCGATCCGCTTACAATTATGCAAATCATGCAGATTCAAGTTGCACTGCCGGGCGTCAAGCTGGGCGTCATCGAAGGGGACGGCGTGCGGGTTACCCCTGGCGACGAAGCCCTCGCGCGCTTGATGCAGGAGATCTGCGATCGGAAGCGCGCCGAGTTCACCGTCGAGACCCTGGCGGAAGCTCAGCCGGTTCGGACGGTGCGGGCGATGTTTCGCGAGTGGGATATGGATCCTTCGAAGTATCGCCCGTCTTCCGAGGCCTTGCTGCGAAGAGTCGTGCAGGGGAAAGGCCTGTATCGCGTTTCCAACGTGGTCGACGTGGGAAATGTGTGCTCGATTGAAACCGGCTGGCCGTTTGGCTGCTACGACCGCGAGAAAATCAAGGAACCCGTTGTGTTTCGGCACGGTGCCGCGGGCGAGCAATACGAAGGCATCGGAAAGCGCACGTGGCATCTGGAGGGGAGGCCGGTGCTTGCCGATCCGGACGGCCCTTTTGGCAGCCCCATCAGCGATTCCACGCGCAGCATGATCACGGAATCCGCTCACGAAATTCTCATGGTGATCTACGCCCCTTCCGGTGCAGCCGATTCTTCCATGGATGCGGCGATGGATCAGGTCGCCGAGCGCCTCTCGCGATTTGCCGAGGCAAGCGAATCTCGCAAGCAGATTTGCAGTTGACGCAAGAACCGGCTCGCTTCTGTTTGTGCCTCGTCGGGTATCGGGTTATTCTGTAGCGCTGCGGCGAGGTCCTCGGTGCCCAAATTCCAGCTCGTTCTCCTGATACACGCGCATCAACCGGTGGGAAATTTCGACGACGTATTCGAGCGGTCCTACGCCAGCTCCTATTTGCCATTCATCGAAGCCCTCGATCGGCATCCCGCCATCCACATGGGGTTGCACTATTCCGGGCCGCTGCTTGAGTGGATCGAGCGCGCCCATCCGGAATACTTCGAGCGGCTCGCCGCGCTGGTAAAAAGCAGGCAAGTGGAAATGGTGGGCGGCGGGTTCTACGAGCCCGTTCTGATCGCGATTCCTCCGCAGGACCGGCTGGAGCAAATCACTCGCCTCGCCGATTACATCGAGAAGCATTTCAGCGCGCGACCCCGCGGCGCGTGGCTTACGGAAAGGGTCTGGGAGCCGCAGATCCCGTCGTCGCTGGCGCCGGCGGGGGTGGAATACACGCTGCTCGACGACAATCATTTTCTCGGCGCCGGATTCGAGCCCGGCCAGCTTTACGGCCACTACACGGCCGAGGACCTTTGCCAGACGATCAAGGTGCTGCCCGGCTTGAAAACGCTGCGATACATGATTCCGTTCCGCGATGTTGGCGACACGATTGAATTGCTGCGCGCGGCGTCGAGCGAGCATCCGGGCGGACTTGCCGCGATGGGTGACGACCTCGAAAAATTCGGAGTATGGCCGGGGACGCACGACCTGTGTTACCGCGATGGCTGGCTGGACCGTTTTTTTGATGCCCTCGAAGGCTGCGCCGACTGGCTGGAAGTCGCAACGCCGGGAGCCGCGGTGGCTTCGCGCCAGCCGCTGGGCCGCGCGGATTTGCCTACGGCGTCTTATACCGAAATGATGGAATGGGCGCTTCCCACAGACGGGCGGCGCCGTTTTCACGCGCTGGTGGAAGAACTCGCGTCGCGCCCGGAGGCGCTGCCGTTCCTCCGCGGCGGCGTATGGCGGAATTTTTTCTGCAAGTATTCCGAGTCGAATTTGATGCACAAGAAAATGCTCCACGTCTCGGAGAAGCTCAAAACCCTGGCCCAGAGCGGAAGGCGCGGCGAGAAGTTTGCGATGGAGCGGGCGGAAGCGGCGAATCTTCTGCTGCGCGCGCAATGCAACGACGCCTATTGGCACGGCATCTTCGGCGGGCTCTACTCGCCTCATTTGCGCACGGCGGTCTGGCGCCCTCTGGTGCAAGCGGAAGCCATCGCGGACCGCCTGAAGCATCGAAAACGGGATTATGCGGACGTGGTGTTCTTCGATTTCGATGCGGATGGGCGCGATGAGGTTTATTTCACGTCGGAGAAATATGCCGCCCTGGTCGCTCCCGACGACGGCGGCACGGTCAGCGCGCTCGATTTCAGGCCGTCCGGCGCGACCTTGATCAATTCCCTGAAGCGCCGCCCGGAGGCCTATCACAGCACCCTGAAGGATCTGGGCAAGAACGGCGCGGGCGAAGTGCAGTCCATCCACGACCAGAAGCGCACGAAGGAGGAAGGCCTGGAGCGCTGGCTGCAGTACGATCGCTGGCCCCGCCACTGCTTTCGTCTGCTGATCTTCGGGCAGAACAAAACGTACGAGGATTGCAGCCTGATTCAATTGGGAGAAGACGCGGCGCTGGCGGGCGGGAAGTATCAGGCGAAAAATATCTCCGATCGCGGAGTGACGCTGGAGTCCTGCGACAGCGCGGGTTGGCCGGCGAAGAAGGTGTTGACGTTCCATTCCACGCAGAAAGGATTCGACCTGGAGTGCGAGCTGGTCCTCCGGCGAAACGCGCCGGAAGCCGCATCCATAAACATAGGAGTCGAAGTGGTCATCAATTTTCTGGCGCCTTCTGCGCCGGACCGCTACTTCCAGTCGGATAGCAAACGCTTTCCCCTGAGGATGGCAGCCACGGCGCCGGCCGCGGATTTGAGCGTGGTCGACGAATGGCAGCAGGTCAGGGCGAAGATCGAAGCTCCCGGCGCGCGAGAGTTTTGGATTCTTCCTATCGAGACGGTTTCTGAATCGGAGGAAGGATTCGAGCGGATTTATCAAGGTTCCCAAGTGATTGCCGTGTGGCCGGTGGAGCTTGCGGCGGGCGCCGAATGGAAGGGGCGAATGGCGCTTCGCGTCGAGCATTTGTCGAAATCCGCATGACACCCGTTGCGAAGTATGGAGGGTTGCCCGTAGTATGGCCGCAGCCGGATGTGCATTCGCGTTACGAAAGCGGCAACGGAACGTGTAAGAATAGTTCAGAAAAATAGCCCGGGAAGATCGAAAAGAGACACGGAGGATTGGATGGCCGTTTCGAAGGAGTTGCTCGAAATTCTGGTTTGCCCTTTGTGCAAGACGCCCGTGAAGTTGACGGCCGATGAACAGGGGTTGAAATGCGGAACTTGCCGGCGCGTTTATCCCATTCGGGGCGATATCCCGATCATGCTGATCGACGAAGCGCGCATTGAAGCCGAGTGAATCATCCTCTTTGCTCCTCCATCTGCCGCGGGGCGCCGATGTTCTGGTCGCGCGGCTGCGATCGCTGGGCGACATCGTTCTGGAAACACCGGCTATAGCGGCCCTTCATGCCTGGAGGCCCGATCTGCGGATTTGTATTTTGATCGAGCCTCGCTTCGCGCCGGCGCTGGAAGGGAATCCGGCAATTGCGGAAATGATTTTTTCGGGCGATTTCCCGGCGACTGCTGCAGCCCTGCGCCGCCGGCGATTTCCGGTTGCGTTCAACCAGCACGGCGGCCCACGAAGCGCACTGTTGCTTGCGGCGTCGGGATGTCCGGTGCGCGTCGGGTGGAAGGGCTTTCAATTTTCATTCGTATACAACGTCCAGGTGCCCGATGCGCGCGAGTTCTACGGAAGGCCGGTCGTGCATACCGTCGAACACCGGATATCGCAATTCTATTGGACGGGCCTGCCGCGCGGGCCTATTCCCAAGGCGCAGGTTTTTCCTCGACCGGATGCGGCCGAGCGAGTCCGCGCATTGCTGGAGCAGAACGGCATTCCGAATGACGCTCGTTATGCGGTGTTGCAGCCCGGCGCCCGGCTGGCAACCATGCGCTGGCCCGTCGCGAAGTTTGCGGAGATATCCCGCTGGCTTCGAGACACCCACGGGATTGCGAGCGTGGTGAATTTGTCGGCGCAGGAAGAGGCGATCGCCGCGCAGGTGCGCGATGAGATGCTCGGGTCTGCTGTTGTGCCGGAGGCGCTCGAGTTGCGCGAGTTGATTGCGCTGGTCGCGGGCTCGTCCCTTTTTGTGGGGAATGATTCCGGTCCTGCTCACCTGGCTGCCGCAACTGGCCGCCCGGCCGTGGTTATCTATGGTTCGACGAATCCGGCGCAGTGGCGGCCGTGGGGAACCGAGCACCGCGTTGTGGAGACAGGCGGGAAGTTCCGCGCCGTCCGCGGAGATAAGACGATCGTGGAGAGCGCGCCGCGCCGTATCGAGGACATCGGCGTGGAAGAAGTGCGCGCCGCGTGCGAAGAATTATTGTCCGCAAAGAGCGGCAACAGCTGCCCGAGTCGCGACACGTAACAATGGGTAAGGAATCGCCTAATTCGACCAACGACTGGCTGGCCGCGATCCGGCGCGACTGGGACACTCGCGCCCGCGAAAATCCGCGCGCCTATATCAACTGGCCGGACATTCCCAATGAGGAGGGCGCTTTTTTCGCCTCCGGCCGGTGCGACTATGAGCGCTTCGTCAAGCCGTTCTTGCAAAGAATGGAGTTTGACCCACGCGGCAAATCCGCGCTTGAGATCGGCTGCGGCATCGGCCGCATCGCCCGCTGGATGGCCGCCGATTTCGACAGCTACACCGGTGTGGACGTGTCGCCGGAAATGGTCCGCAAGGCGAACTTGTATGCGATTCCGCGCGCGACGTTTCACGCCGTCTCCGGCGCCGACTTGAAAGGCATCGCGACGGGAAGCGTGGACTTCGTCTTTTCGTTCGCGGTGTTCCAGCACGTGCCGGACAAGGCCGCCATCTTCAACTATTTTGCGGAAACAGCGCGCGTGCTGCGCCACGGCGGAATCTTCCGGCTGCACATGAAGGGGCTATGGTCGGCAAGCATCGGTCGCGTGGCGCTCGAAGCGGGATTCTCAAGCAAGGAGCGGCTGCTGAAATCGGGGCTTACGCGGATTCCATTTTTCCGCGTGCGCTATATGGACACGTGGCAGGGGCGGTCCATCAGCCCCGCGGAAGCGCTGGCGGCCTGCGAATCGCTGGGCCTGGAAACGAAGGAAGTGGAAGGCCCCGGCACCACGATGATGTGGGTTGGCGGACGCAAGAAATAAACGCGCTACGCTGGCGCTGAGCAGGAGCGTCAGAAGGGCGGAAAGCTGATCGACTCGTCGTTAAACTGCACCCACAAAGTAACTTCCTTCGTCTTGTTCTGCTTGGCTACGTCGTCATCATCGGGAAATGGCTGGTAGGGGCTCAGGCGAACTTTGATTTCCACTCCCGAACCCCCGCGCAGGTGTTCGGTCTTCGCCACTCGGAAGCTCTTGATCGGGCCGTAGTAGCCGTTGGGGCCCCAGTCGTCGTTGAAATCCTTCAAGGAGTACGATTGCGACGGCTTCCAGATCTCGTAAGCCTGCTGCATGTTTCCGGCGATCACGGCATTCATGAAATGAAGGATCGTGACGCGTTCTTTGTGATAGCGCAGCAGCCACCACAATCCACCCGCCGCAAAAATCACCAGCACGATTGCCACGATGATTCGCCGCCGGCTCTTTGCGTGCGGATGTTCCTCTATTGGATCGAAGAGAACCACGAAGGCTCCTTGCGGATCATATCTGCCGCTTGAACAGTGCGATGCTGCCCGCGATCATGACGGCCGCGAAGCAGCTCAAAATTATCACGTCCCTGTAAATTCCTTCAATGCCGGTATTTTTGACCGTCAGGTTCCGCAGGGCGTGTACGGTGTAGGTGAACGGGTCGATGAACGAAAGCCAGCGCAGCCACGGCGGAAAGCCCTCGATCGGAGAAATGGCGCCCGACGGGAAAAACAGCAGCGTATTCAGCACGCCGAAAATCGCGCGCGGCACCAGAGGATCGTCCACGCGAACCATGGCCAGAAACATGAGGCTGATCATCGCCAGCGAGGCGACCAGAACCACCAGCGTCATGTAGAACAGGCGCACGGGATCCCAAAGACGGGGAATGCCTACCAGTAAGCCTCCGATAATCGTGAGCGCCATGCCCGCGAGCACTCCTTTGAATGCGCCGGCGCCGATGAGGCCGAGCACCAACTCGGTCTTGTGGATGGGCGTCAGCAGATATCCTTCGTGCAGGCCGCGGGATTTGTCGTCGATGAAGGTGATGCCGCCGCCGATCATGGCGACGATGAAGATGGCCATGGCCGTCGAGCCCGCCAGAAGATATTTCGCGTATTCCACGTACGGATACACCTCGACAACGTTGAGCTGCACCTGGGAATCGAGACGAGGCGAAACGTCCGGCGTGTTCAGCTCGGAGACCATTTGCTGAATGCGTTCGAGCAACGCGCTGGCCATCACCTGGTCCGTATTGTCCTCGGTGAAGGCGATGCGCGGCCGGTCGCGCTGATAATAGCGCCGGGAGAAATTGAGGGGAACGTCGATCACGCCGCGGACAAAGCCCGCGCGAAGATCGTCGACGGCCCGGGGCAGGGAATCGTAGTCCACGACGCGGAACGTTTGCGCTCCCGCGGAAATCCCAACAAACATTTCGCGGACGCGGCGGGATTCGACGGAAGGGTCTTCGTCCACGAAGGCGATCGTGGCGCCTTTGATTTTTCCGCCGAACGCGTAACCCAGCACGATGAGCTGCACGAGCGGGAATACCATGGACGCCATCATCAGAGCGGGGCTGCGAAAGAATTTTCGCAGGTCGCGTTCGATGAGTGCCGAGATGCGGTAGAACTTCATTGCAGTGTGGCCTCAGTCCTTTGCCGCAACTTGCGGCCTTGCGGATGCTTTACTTGTAGAGATGGCTGATGTCGTACCCGGCGCCGTGTGCCGCGGCGTCGCGCAGCTCGCGGCCGGTATAGTGCAGGAAAACATCGTCGAGCGTGGTCCCCTGCACCAGAACCTTCTTCACGATTACTTTGCTGTTCCGGGAGAGATCCATAACCGCCGCCACGGTGGACGGCCCGTCATGCGAGCTGACGTGCACCGTCTCATCGCGCTGCGTCACCGACACCACCTGAGCCAGCGCGCGCAACTGATCGAGCCAGTCCGGCGGAGCGTTGACGAATTCCGCCTCGACCACGTCGGTGCCGGGGATGCTGTCTTTCAGGCGCTCGGGCGTGTCGAGTGCGGCCAGCTTGCCGTGATCGACGATGGCGATGCGATCGCAGAGCTTGTCCGCCTCGTCCATATAGTGAGTGGTGATCAGGATGGTGAGATCGGACTTGGAGCGCAGGGTGCGAATCATTTCCCACACGTTTGTTCGTGAAACGGGGTCGAGCCCGGTGGTCGGTTCGTCGAGAAACAGAATTTCCGGCGAGTGGATCAGGCCGCGCGCGATTTCCAGCCGGCGCCGCATGCCACCGGAGAAAGTCCGCACCAGCGAGTCGCGAAACTTGAGCAGGTCCACCGATTCCAGAAGCTCGTTGATGAGCCCGGCGCGTTTGTCCGAGGGCACGCCGTAGAGCTTGGCATGGATCAGCATGTTCTCGCGTGCGGTGAGTTCGGGGTCGGACGTAAACGCCTGGGGAATCACGCCGAGAACGTGGCGAACGCCGTCGGCGTCCTTCACGATGTCGTGCCCGCCGATGCGCGCGGTGCCGGAACTGGGCGGCGTGAGCGTGGTCATCATGCGAATCAGCGTGGTCTTGCCGGCGCCGTTGGGGCCGAGCAGTCCGAAGATCTCCCCGCGAGCGACGCTGAAGCTGATGTCGTTCACCGCAACGAGATCGCCGAACTTTTTCGTCAGGTGGTCGACTTCGATCGCATCCATGCCCAATATTCCCGCTGCGCTCTAAAGGCGCGCAAACCAGCTTTTCTTGTTGTTGGTCGAAGGCAGCAGCACCGTCGCCGTCATTCCCGTGAACAAGCGCCGGTCCGAATTCGGGAGCGACACCTTGATTGCGAACGTCTTGATATCGCGCTTGGTGCGGCTCACGTCGCGCTGTGTCGCGTAGTCGCCCTCCACTCCCTTGAAGAACACTTCGCCCTCTCGCATCTCTCCGGAGGGAAGCTGCACCTGGAGCTTCTGTCCGAATTGAATGGAATCGATGTAACTTTCCTCCACGTCGGCGCGGACCCAAAGATCGTCCATATCCACCAGCACGACGATCGGAGAGCCCTGCGCCACCACCTCGCCCTGCTTGGCCACGCGCACTGAAACGATCCCGCCGATGGGCGCGTAAATCTCCGTATAGCCGAGTTGCGTTGCAACCTGCGCCTCGGTGGCGCGCGCCTGCTCCAGTTGCGCGAGAGTGGTGGTGATTTCGCTCTGGCGGACGTCCACCTGCTTGCGGTTTGCCTGCGCCACGTTCAGCCCCGCGGCCTCGGCCTTAGCCGATTCTTCCAGGGCGCTGACGTTCGCCTGCGACATTCTGACGGCGGCCTCGGCATGGTCTCGGTCCTGCGCGGACACTTCTCCCTTATCGAAAAGCTTTTGCATCCGGGCCAGATCGTCCTTGTCGCGGCCGAGCGCCACGCGAGCCTGCTCGAGTTGCGCGCCGCTGGAAGTCACGTGGGCGCGAGCCTGGTCGATGGAAGCGAATGTCTGGTCGTTCATCCAGGAATAATTGTGATTGGCCTCTTTCACCTGCGCTTCCAGGCTGGAGACGTTGGCTTTCGCGGCGGCCAGGTTGGCTTCGAGTTCCTTGGGGTCAAGCTCCGCGATCAAATCGCCCTTCTTCACTTCCGAGCCTTCGTCGACTTTCAGCGTGATGATGCGGCCGGTGATCTGCGGGCTGACGATCACCTCGTTGCCGTCGACGATTCCCGTCAGCGGGATGCTGTTGCCCCGCGGCGTGCTCACGATGTAGACGATCAAGGCAATTGTGAACAGCACGCCAATCACCATGAGGAACTTTTTGCCCGTCATCGCGACTTCACCTCTCCGGGTTTGCTGTGCAAACCGTGATCGAGAAAATCCATCAGCGCCTTCTTGCGCTTCACCACCGATTGCGGCGCCAGGAGATCGCGGCCCACCACTTCGCTCATGATGGGCGCCGCCGCAAAGTAAGAAGTGGTCATGCCCAGGATGCTCAAGGCGGTGTGGTCCGGGTCCACTCGGCGAAATTCACCCGCGGCGATGCCTTCCTCAATTGTTCGCACCAACTGATGGTGAAATGGCCGCAGGAAGCGGCGCACGATCCAGCCGAAGTTGCGGGAGGATTCCATGGCTTCCCGCTGCACCAGCCGGGGATAATTCGGGTGGGTTGCCAGAAAATCGAAATATCCCGAAATGAAGGCGCTCAGGCGTTCGCCCGGTTTTTGCGCAATCTGTGCCGGCGGAATGGACGTGCTTTGCAGCTGGCGAAACAGATTCTCGAGGACGGCCCGGTGCAGCCGGCGCTTGTTCCCAAAATAATAGTAGAGCATGGCCTTGTTGGCATGGGCCGCGTCCGCGATTTCATCCGTCCGCGCGCCGGCCATCCCTTCGGCGGCGAAATGCTTCTCGGCGGCGGCCAGGATGCGGCTCGCCGTGGCGGGATTCTCGACTTTTCTGCGTCCTCGCGGCATGTGTTGTTTCTCAGATTCCTATGTGCTTACTGCACTCGAGAGCCGTCGCTGGCACACGCAAGATACCTATTCTCGGGCAGCGATATTCCACGCGTTTCGTCTAAGAATTGTTTAACTAACTGGTTAGTGTAGACGATTTCAAGCGGTTATGTCAAAGCGCGGGGAAAGCCGGGTAGTGGTCAGTTTCCGGTAATCCGACTACACGGGAGTTGAGATTGTTTCCTGCCCATACGGGGCCCATTTACCTTGGAGATTTGCTCTAACTCGACTTCGACCAGGGGACACCGCTCTCAAGTTGCTGCGGAAGAGAAATCGACGCCAGAGACCTTGACGACGGCCTGCCACGCGGCTTCCTGATTGGCGCGATCGTGAAAGTGCGGGTGACGCATCGCCTCAATTGGGCCTGTGAGCTTCTTCGGCGCCGAGGCGAAGAATTGGCCCGAGAGGTCGGTTCCGAACTCCGAGGCCTGGAGATACCGGCGAGCTGCGGTCTCCGGCGTCTGGGACATGCCGGGAATGAGCTTCACGAGTGGGATCATCACCCGCTTCATGACCGCGCCAAGGTTTCGCACCGCCTTGGTGTCGGGCGCGCTGCCGGGCGAGACGGCGTACACGGCCATGCCGGAGGGTAGCCGGCGAGCCAGCGCCGCCGCCCACCAAGCAACGATGAGCTTCGCGTCGGCATACGTCCGGTTGGGCTCGTACTTCACGTTCGGCCCGTTGCGTACCAGGGCTTCAACAGCGGCGGTTCGGTCACCCTGGTGGTGTTTGGCCGCGAAGGCCGCCACGTCGGTGTAGCTGAACATGGGTACGTCCCCTCGGGCAGGTTCCGCGCCGGCGATAACAATCCGCGCGTTGGGGCTCAGCAGGTTGGCGCGGAGCAACCCGACAGTCAGTTGATGATGCCCGATCAGCGGGGCCTGAGCCGCCTCGACGCCCGCCGCAGTGAGCACGCGCTTCTTACCTGGGACCATCCCTGCATTGAGCAGCAGGAAATCGATCGGCTGACCTCGCTTGACCAGCGCGGCGAGGGCGGACTGAACGCTGGTCGGTGCGTTCAGATCCAGCTCCAGCGGCGTGAAGACCTGGGTCTTGGTCTCAGCCGCGAGCTGAGCGGCCGTTTCCTGGACCCGGGCCAGGCTGCGGCCGGTGACGATGACTTGGCGGTAGCCCTTGGTGGCGAGCATGCTGGCTGCCGCATAACCGAGCCCAGAGGTGGTGCCAGTGACGAGAGCGATCGAATGTTCCATGGGCGTCTCCGTGGTAAAGGGGTGAAGGTCGAGTCGCGAAGCCCCGCGAGGCCAGGGCCAGCTTGCCAATTTCGAACTATTCGGTTATATATTGGCCTGATGGAAACTGTCAAGGAGTTTTGAACTAAATGTTTCACAATGCCGCCAGGCCGCGTGGACGGCCGCGCAGCTTCGACGAGAGGGACGCGCTGGAAAAGGCGACTCAGGTGTTCTGGTCGAAAGGCTACGACGGAGTGACGATTGACGATCTCGTCGCCGGAATGGGTGTGGGACGGCCGAGCCTGTATGCCGTCTTTGGGGACAAGCGGGCGATATTCTTGCGCGTCATTAAGGCGTACGCAGAACGGAAGGGCGCAGCAGCCGCGAAGGCACTCCTCTCGCCACAGAGTCTTCGCGACTCGATCGCGGGCTTTCTGAGGTACGCCGTCGAAAGTGCGACCGAGAAAGGGTCCGCCCGGGGCTGCCTTATGGTGTGCGTCGCGCCGCTTGTGAACGACGCTGAGGTTCAGCGGTTCCTGCAGAGCACGGTCGCGGGCGGCGCGGCGCTGGTGGAGCGCCGTTTCCGGGACGGGATCAGTGCGGGAGACATCCCGCCTGACTTTCCGGTAGCCGTGCGCGCGATCCAAGTCACGGATTTTGCTCGTGGCCTGACCATGCGTGCGCGGATAGGCACGCCGCGCAAGACGCTCCTCAAAGATGCTGAGGAAGCGGCCGACTTGGTGCTCCTGCGGCGCGTCTGACGGGTTATCGGAAACAATTCATTGAGGAAATGACCATGACGACTGACATGAGCGGGGGAGGTGGCACGGTATAAGTTGACTCATAACGTAACTCCTGAGTAACGCGCTTGCCGGAGAAATAAAGTATCACTTTAAACGGACGGTTATCCGGCTATACGTCAAGTGACCGCCACCACGATTCGTGCGCCTTGTCCAGGCGCTCGCGAAAGTTTTTCGCCCAGGAGCTAAACGCGGCATCAATGTCGCCCCATTTCTCGTACGCCTTCAGCCCGCTGAAATATCTGCGGCCGCTCTTGCTGGACATAAAGGCCACCATGACGTCGCCAGACACCGAATCGACCATTTCTCCTTCGATCGCCACATGTCCCACACTGAGCCTGGGTACCAGAAGGCTGGCGCCCGGGGCTGCCGCATGCGTAGCCGCGACTCGGGTTGCGGAGTTCGGAGCGGAAAGTGCAAAAACGTCACCTTTGGTCAACCCCCGACATGTTGGAGGAGTTCAAAATGTCGGAGGCGCACTCTAGCGAAAAAGTCCCAACTCCTGATAAATGCTCTAACCGAAAACTGACCCACTCCCGAAAGCCGCACTCAGGCGTCGAGGGTGCCTGCCGCGCCAGCGGGAAGCTCGATGGAATACTTCGTGCGGGCTTTTTCGCGATGCAATTCGAGGGCGAGTTCGATGAGGCGGTCGATCAGCTTCGGATAGGGCAGTCCGGAAGCTTCGCACAGCCTGGGACACATGCTGATCGCCGTGAAGCCGGGAATGGTATTGAGTTTAATGACAAGACTTGCGAGGGTCTTTTTGCCAAACTTCACAATCCGTTGAATAATCTGACGGCAAAAGTGCGGAGGGTTCTCATAAGCCTTGTTGGAACGCCCGAGCGGGTGTTCCGGTCTAAGGATTGAAGATAGCTTTCTGCGTTGACGGACTGTCATGGATGGCGGCAGGCAGGCAGCCAAAAGGAGAACGAAATGGGCTCACAGGTATCTTGCATGCGCATCAAGCAGTGGAGGTGGGCGTGGTTCTGTTTATTTTTTCTTGTTGTGCCGGCCCATGGCCAATCGGAAATAAATTTAAACGGAGCGATCGACTTCCACGTCCATAGCGGCCCCGATAGAACCCCGCGCTCGATCGACGCGGACGACCTGGCCCGGCTTGCCAAGCAGAGCGGCATGCGCGGACTGGTGCTGAAGAACCACTACGAATCGACGGCCGCGCTCGCCTACATGGTCCGCAAGCAGGTTCCCGGCATCGAGGTATTCGGTGGCATTACCATGGACCTGTCCAACGGCGGGATCAATATCGATGCCGTGAAGGAATTGATGGCGATGCAGGGCGGCTGGGGCAGGGTCGTGTGGTTGCCCACCGAGGATGCTGAAAACGACGTAAAGGGAAGGAAGTCGGCGGATCCGTTTGTTCCCGTCTCCAAGGATGGCCATCTGGTCCCGAGCGTGTTGGAGTTGATCGACTTCATCGCGCAGCACCATGACCTGGTGTTTGAGACCGGGCACATCTCCGCGGAAGAAGTGTTGCTTGCTACTCATGAGGCGCATCAGCGGGGAGTAACCCACGTTGTCGTCACGCACGCGATGTACTACCTCGAAAACATGACCATCCCTCAGATGCAACAGGCCGCTCGTGATGGCGCGTATCTTGAGTTTGACGCGGATGGCCCGATGGTAGGACCGCAGCCGCGGCATACCATGGCCGACTACGCGGAAGCAATTCGTCAGGTAGGCCCGCAGTTCTGCATTCTCGCAACGAATTTCGGCACGATCCGCAAACCACCTGTCCCACTGCATCCCCAAGGCCTGCTCGATTTTATGGAGGCCCTGCACAAAGAAGGAATTTCCGTCGCGGATATTAACCTGATGGCGAAGACGAATCCGGCGCTCGCCCTGGGGCTTAAGCCTTAGCACTTGAGTTTGGTGGAATAGTCGGATTACCGAAAACTGAGCTCCCTACCGAAAGCCGGACTCAGGCGTCGAGGGCGCCCGCTGCGCCAGCGGGAAGCTCGATGGAATATTTCGTGCGGGCTTTTTCGCGATGCAATTCGAGGGCGAGTTCGATGAGGCGGTCGATCAGCTTCGGATAGGGCAGCCCGGAAGCTTCCCACAGCTTGGGATACATGCTGATCGCCGTGAAACCGGGAATGGTATTGAGTTCATTGACGAAAATCTTGTTGGTCTTGCGTTCGAAGAAAAAGTCGCAGCGCGACATTCCCGTTCCTTCGATGGCGCGGAAGGCGCGCACGGCATATTCCTGAAAGGTGAGCGCCTGTTTCTTGGTGAGAACCGCGGGGATCACCAGCCGCGTGCCCTCTTCGAGATATTTCGCGGCGTAATCGTAGAACTCGCGGTGCGGCACGATTTCGCCGGGGATGGAAGCGCGCACGTCGTCGTTTCCAAGCACCGACACTTCGATTTCTCTGGCGGTCACGCCGCGCTCGACGATAATTTTCAGCGCGAACTCGGCCGCAAGGTCCATCGCTGCGGGAAGCTCGTTCGCCGCCTTCACGCGGGACATTCCCACCGACGAGCCCAGCGTGGCCGGCTTTATAAAAATGGGGAAGCGAAATTTCTTCCTGATCTGACGCAGAACAACCTCGCGCTCCCGCTCCCATTCCGAGCGCCGGATCGCGAGGAACGGAACGATGGGCAGCCCGGCTTGCTCGAAGAGCCGCTTCTGAACGTCTTTATCCATGCCAACAGCGGATGCCAGCACACCGGCCCCAACGTAGGGCAATCCCGCCAGTTCGAGCAGGCCCTGCACCGTACCATCTTCTCCGAACGTGCCGTGCAGCACGGGGAACATCACATCCACGTTGATGCTCGGACGCCCCGAGCCCTGGGCCATGGGAATCAGCGTGCCGGCGGTGGGGTCGGGCGGCAGAGATACGCGGTCGCCTGATTTCAGCACTTCGGGAAGCATCGTGTGCGCTTTGGTACCGACGAGCCAGCGGCCGTCTTTCGAGATGCCGATGGGCACCGCTTCATATTTTTCAGGATCGAGCGCGCGGATCACCGAAGCGGCGGAGGCCAGCGAGACTTCATGCTCGCCGGACCGGCCTCCGAAGAGAATCCCAATGCGCAGCCGTTTGTTCGAGCTCATCGAACTCATCGAGACACCGCTTCGGCAACGTCGGCCATTCGATTCATGATCCAATCCATTGATCCACGCACTTTCATCACAGGATTTTCTTTCCCAGGCCCGAAAGGGCCAGCTCGACGCCCAGCGTGGCCGTCGTGTTGTGCACATCGATCACCGGATTGTTTTCGACGATCTCGAACGAAACCATCGATCTGCTGTCGGCAATCATTTCCAGAGCTAGGTGCGCCTCGCGATACGTGACTCCGCCGCGAACCGGCGTACCGACCCCGGGCGCATCCGAGGGATCGATGAAATCCATGTCCAGGCTCACGGCGATGCCGGCCGTGTCATCTCCAGCGAAGCGCAATGCTTCCGCCATGACCTCGCGCATGCCGCGTTCGTCGATGTCGCGCATGGTATACACGTGGACGCCCGATTCCTTCACCAGGCGCCGCTCCTTGGAATCGAGCTCGCGGATGCCGACCAGCACCACGTTGCGCGGCTCGACCATCGGTTTGACGCTCGCGAGGCCGGTGAGTTCGGGCGGTCCGTATCCCATGATGGACGCCAGAGGCATGCCGTGGACGTTGCCCGAGGGCGAAGAGTCTGGCGTGTTCATGTCGCCGTGGGCGTCCAGCCAGATCAGGCCGATGCGCTTGGATTTCTGATGGAAATGCTCGGCCACACCCGCCGTGGTGCCGATGGCGATCGAGTGATCGCCGCCCAGCACGAGCGGCACGAGGTCCTCGTCGAGCGTCTTGCGGACGATTTCGGCGAGGCCTTTGCAGGCCTGCGCAATCTCAGCGAGATATTTGGCGTTCTTCTCGCCATAGTGCTGCTCTTCGGGCAGCGGCACGTCCACGTTGCCGATATCTTCCACCTGCCGGCCGAGATGCTTGAGTTTTGCCTGCAGGCCGGCTACGCGCAGGGCGGAGGGGCCCATATCGACGCCGCGGCGGCTTGCGCCCAGGTCCATCGGCACGCCGATGATGCGAATTTTTTCGGCCATGGTGTCTTGTCGGGTCGCTTTCCCGGAAAGGCGGCGGGACTCTTAAGGATAGACGCGGTAAAGCATCCGAGGAAAGGGTATCACTTCGCGGATGTGCTCGGTTCCGCAAATCCAGGCCACTGTGCGTTCCAGTCCCAGCCCGAAACCCGCGTGCGGAACGCTGCCGTAGCGGCGCAGGTCGAGGTACCACTGGAATTCCTCTTCCGGCAGGTGGTGTTCGCGAATGCGCGCCAGGATGTTTTCGTAGCTCGACTCACGCTCGCTGCCGCCGATGATTTCGCCGTGGCCTTCCGGGGCGATCATGTCGAAGTTCAGGGCAAGGTCCGGCCGCTCGAGGTCGCGAGCCATGTAAAAGGCCTTCATCGCGCTGGGATAGCGGTGAATGATCACCGGCTTGTCGAAGTTCTTTGAAAGGATCGTCTCTTCGTCGCCGCCAAAGTCGTCTCCCCACTTGGCGGGATTGCCTGCTTTCTTCAGCACACTGACCGCTTCCTCGTAGCTGATGCGCGGAAACGGCGGCGTGATCTTTTCAAGCCTGGCGATGTCCCGCTGAAGCGTGAGGAGTTCTCGCGAGCGATTCTTCACCACCGATTGCACGACCGCGCTCACCAGCCCTTCCGCCAGCTGGACCATGTCTTCCAGATGCGCGTAGGAAGCCTCGGGCTCGAGCATCCAGAATTCGGTGAGGTGCCGGCGCGTCTTCGATTTTTCGGCGCGAAACGTGGGACCGAACGAATAGACTTTGCCGAGCGCCGCGGCGGTGGCTTCGACGTACAGCTGGCCGGATTGCGTCAGGTAGGCCTTCTGATCGTCGATGTAGTTCACCTCAAACAGCGTGCTGGTGCCCTCGCAGGCCGCGGGCGTGAAGATCGGAGAATCGGTGAGGGTGTAGTCCTGGCTGTCCATGAAGTTCCGGGCGGCGCGCTCGGCTTCGGCGCGGATGCGCAGGATGGCTGCCTGTCGCGGCGTGCGAATCCAGAGATGCCGCTGGTCGAGAAGAAAATCGACGCCGTGTTCCTTGAGCTGAACCGGATAGGGATCGGACTCCGGCACGCGCTGGATCACGTCGATGGCGCTTACATGAATTTCGTAACCGCCGGGAGCGCGGGCTTCCGCCTGGATCTTGCCGGTGACGACGACGCTCGATTCCTGGGTCAGGCCTTTGAGGGACTGGAAAGCCTCAGGGTGCTCCTTGAGGGAGACCACGCCCTGCATGATTCCCGTGCCGTCGCGAAAAATCGGGAAAAGGAGCTTGCCGGATTCGCGAAGGTTGTAGAGCCAGCCGCGAATGACGACGTCGCTGCCGGCATGGCCGCCGGCATGTTCAATGGAGACAACCGGGGCTGTCTCCGGGGTCATGAACTCACCCCGCATTTATTTTGAGCCCTTGGCGATAGCGCCGAAGTACTTCGTGACTGGTCACTCAAGGCGCTCTTCCAGTTTGTCGAATGCCTCGCGAACTTTATCGAGCGTCGGCTTGCTGCCGGGTTGTTCTTTCAGCTCCAGAACTAGATAGGGCGGCTGCGGCATGGCTGCAAACGCCTGTAGCGCGGCCTCCCAGTCGATCGTGCCTTCAAAAGGCAGCAGGTGCTCGTCCTTGTCTCCGTGATTGTCATGAATGTGAGCCGTGACGATGCGATCACGCATTATGTCGAAGCTTTTCTCCACGCCTTCTTCCATGTGGGCGTGGCCGATATCGAAGCAGAATTTCAGGTCGCGTAGGTGCGTCTCTTTGATCAGGTGATCGAGAGATTCGGGCGAGCCCAATTCATTGGGGGTATTCTCGATCGCAATGGTGACGCCGCGCTCCTTCGCGAAAATGGCGAGGTGTTCGAGCGAGTTGAACGCCGCGTCGAGACTGCGGGAATCCATCGATTGGTGGCCGCGGCCAAGGTGCTGCACGAGGAATCGAAAGGGAACTCGCTCCGCGATTTCGAGGGCGCGCTTTACTTCGTCCACCGCGTCCACGCGCCGAATCCGCTCCGTGTCGCAGATCGAAATGGGCATGCCGCTTTCGCGGCCCGGCGCAAGGTCGCGTTCGGTGGGGGAATGCAGCGAATGCAGGCTCAGCCCGTATTCCTCGAGGGCGCCCACGAAGTCGCGGATCGCCTCCGGCGAGCGATAATTAAAATGTCCCGGCGCGCAAAACACCTCGATGTGCCGAATGTCAGCCCGGGCGATTTCCGCAAGAAGGGGCGGCGCAAGCGGGTGATTGATGTATCTGTAAGTGGAAAGGATGCGTTGCATTCGGCCCTCGAACGAGAACCAGTATGGTCAACGCAAAACCTTCCGGCGTCAATAGCGCCCCGCTAAAGACAAGTATGGCAACGAAGAAGTAGCCGCAGAGATCGAAATTACGAAGCAGCGCCGACGAGCACCATCGGTCCCGTGGGCGCAGGGCGGCCGCCGGCAGGCTCCAGCGTCACCGCGAAGGTTTTTGGCGTGATTCCCGGAGGCAATTTCATGAAGAAGTGATCGGTTGCAGTCCTGGCGGCATTGAACACGCCCGCGCTGATCGGATTTCCCTGGGTGGGCACGATCCACAGTTGATACGACTTCGTCGCCGGGTTCGGTTCGAGCTGGCCTTCATACATTAGCATTCCCATTTTGGCGTTGTACATCACGTGGGCGCTGCCCTTCGGCATTCCGGGTTGAGGCGCCAGCGGAACGATCATCGTATCGCGCGCGGTGATCAAGTCCGCTACTTCGCGAGCCGTCTGCGTTTGCTGCTGTTCTCGCTGGATGTCGGCATGCAGCGCAGCGAGTTGCTGATCCAGGCGGCGATTCTGCGTCCAGAGTACGAAGGAAGCCAGAGCCAGCGCGAAACCAACCGGGACAAGCACGGCGGCCCACCATCGCCCAAAGAGCCCACCAGTCGTCTCGGGGACAGGCGAAACAGCAGCCCGCGTAGCACCCTGCTTTTCCGATCGGACCTGGCTCATCAGGCGCGCCTTCACGCTGGGCGAAGGCGCCACAGCCGGGGCGGCCAGCGCCAGCAATGCCAGGCGACCGCGCGCGTCCGCGAGCTTCTCCGCGCAGCTCGAGCAAGTAGCCACGTGGTTTTCGATCGCCGCCTTCTCGTCGCCTTCCAGGGCGCCGATGGCGTAGAGATCGAAATCTTCTTCGCGAGTTGGATGCCCGTTCATGGGTGCATAGCTCGTTTCAATGTTTCCAGCGCCGTGCGCAGCCGCGTCTTCACCGTGCCGAGCGGGTCGCCCGTGCGCTCGGCGATTTCGCTATGGGTGAGCCCCTCGAAGTACGCTAGTTCCACCGCGGCCCGTTGCTCCTTCGGGAGCGCCTCCATCGCGACTTTCACGCGCCCCATCAGCTCCTTTTGCGTGATCGCGCTTTCCAGACTCATAGGCAGCAGCACTAAGGTGTTTTCGAACAATTCCTCGCCGGCGGCGGGATTGTGATGGCGCAGCCGGGAAATGGCGCGATTGCGAGCGATCACCATCAGCCAGCCGGGCAGAGACCCGCGCGAAGCATCGAATTGCGGCGCGGTGCGCCAGAGCTGGTAAAAGACGTCCTGCAAAATCTCCTCCGCGGCTTGCGTATCGCGCAAGATCCGGTTCAGGACGGACGAAAGCAGCCCTGCATAGCGGTCATACAGCGCCTCGAGCGCCGCTTCATCCCGCTGGACCATCCGCGCCATGAGAGCCGCGTCCGAGGCCCTCAGCTCCGTCTCCGAACTCACCTGTGCTAGCGGCTCCCTTGAAGTACGCGGCAGCGAAGTCTCCCGGATTGCCCCGGATTGCTTGTTGCGAAGAGCTTTCTGCGCGGTTGCGGCGAAACGTATGCAGCCTAACTTGCGCATTCTGTTACGTCAACGAAGTTGTTCCGGGCTGGAGCCGAGGTTGCCGCTGGGCGACTGCACTTTAGTCAAGCGGCTTGTTTACAGTGACTTGTGAGGTAGTGACCCTGTTACCGATCTCTCAATGTGTCCTATTCATAGCCTTCGATCTCACAATTTGGGGGTGGTTTCCATTGACATCTCTTCCTAGCTTGGCTAAACTTCGATTCTCGCGTCACTTACGGGCCCCTGCATTCCGAAAGCTGGGCAATAGAAACACGTTGGAAGGACGTCAGGAGGAAAGCAACGATGGCCACGGCTCCCAAGCCCACTCCGCAGCCGATTCCGCGGATTGCGCCGCGCGAAGACCTGAATCCCTATCGCATCGCGCAGATTCAATTTGACCTTGCCGCGGAATACCTCAAGCTCGATCAGGGGGTGCGCCAGATCCTCCGCACGCCGAAGCGGATGCTCGAAGTGTCGATTCCCACCAAGATGGACAACGGCCAGATCAAGGTTTTCACGGGTTATCGCGTGCAGCACAACGTCGCGCGCGGCCCGGCCAAGGGCGGTATTCGCTACCATCCCAACGTCACGCTCGACGAAGTGAAGGCGCTGGCCACGTGGATGACCTGGAAGACCGCTGCGGTGAACATTCCCTTTGGGGGCGGCAAAGGCGGCGTGATCTGCGATCCGAAGCGCATGAGCAAGCCGGAGCTTGAGCGCATGACGCGCCGATACGCCTCGGAAATTTTGCCGGTGATCGGCCCCGAGCAGGACATTCCCGCGCCCGACGTTTATACCGACTCGCAAACGATGGCCTGGATCATGGACACCTACTCCATGACGAAGGGCTACTCCACGCTCGGCGTCGTGACGGGCAAGCCCGTGTCGCTGGGAGGCTCCGAAGGGCGTAAGGAGGCCACTGCGCGCGGAGTTCTCGTGGTGGTGGAAGAGGCCTGCAAGATTAAAAAGATACCGCTGCGGGGCGCGAGCATCGCCATCCAGGGATTCGGTAACGCCGGATCGCTGATTGCCAAGCTTTTTGCCGAAAAGAAGGCGCGCATCGTGGCCATCAGCGATTCCCGTGGAGGCGTCACCAATCCGCGCGGCATCGATCCGCTCAAGGCCATGCGCTACAAGGAGCGGTCCGGAACGGTGGTTGGAATGCCGGGCACCACGCGCATCTCCAACGACGATTTGCTCACCATGAAGTGCGACATCCTGATTCCGGCCGCGCTCGAGAACGTGATTACCCTGAATAACGTGGAGCAGATCAAGGCGAAGTTGATTGCGGAGGCGGCAAACGGACCCACCACGCCGCATGCCGACGAAGTGCTGGCGCGCCGCGGCATCACCCTGCTGCCCGATATCCTCACGAACGCCGGTGGCGTGACCGTGAGCTACTTCGAGTGGGTGCAGGATTTGCAGAGCTTCTTCTGGTCGGAGGCCGAGGTCAACGCCAAGCTGGAATCGGTGATGCGGCGCGCGTTTCTGGAGGCGTACGAGACCACGCGCAAGCACCGCACGCACATGCGGACGGGAACCTACGTGCTGGCCGTCGGGCGCGTCGCGGAAGCGACCCTGGCGCGCGGCCTGTTCCCGTGATCCAGAGTATCGCCCGCAAGCGAATTCAGTGACGCCCTTATTCGCACTCGCAGTCCCTTTAGGGTAAATTTCCAGTTGCGTATACCGCATCCATCCGCGTACATTTCCAACTGCATGCACGCTGGCTGGAAAGGCGTGCCGGCCTTTGTGCCTAGCGCGGAGGGCGCGCGAAGTTGAATAATCACCCCAGCAACATTCCCCCTATTCTCTTAACCATCGCCGGATTCGACCCATCTTGCGGCGCGGGTGTGGCCGCCGACCTAAAAACTTTCGCGGCGCACAACTGCTACGGCGTGGCGGCCGTCACCGCGATCACCGTACAATCCACGCAGGGCGTGCGCGCCGTGAACGCGACTCCCGCTGCGACGCTGCGAGCTCAACTCGATGCGCTGATCGATGACGTGGCGCTGGCGGGCGTAAAAATCGGGATGCTGGCCAACCGGGCGAATGCCTCCGTGGTGGCCGATTTTCTCGACGCTCACAAGTTTGTGCACATCGTGCTCGATCCGGTCTCGCGTCCCACCTCGGGCAACGCGGACCTGCTCGATGCCGCCGGTCTGAAATTCGTTCGTGACGAACTTCTCAAGCGTGCCAGCGTGATCACTCCGAACATGCCCGAAGCGGAGTTTCTCACGGGCCTCGAAGTGAAAGACCTGCAGGGAATGAAAGCCGCGGGGAAAAAGCTTCTGGAAATGGGCGCGCGCGCGGTGATCGTAACCGGCGGGCATCTCGATAAGCCGAGCGACGTGCTTTGCGAGGGAATCGAGGTGGAGGTGTTCGGTGGCGACCACGTCCGGAGCCCGAATACGCACGGATCGGGCTGCACGTTTTCCTCCGCCATCGCCGCGCAACTCGCCGGCGGTCAGCAGCTTCGCGAAGCCGTGATTCTTGCGAAGGCCTACGTTACCAAAGCGATCGAGAAGTCCTACGCCATCGGCAAAGGCGCCGGTCCGCTGAATCAACTTTTCCGCTTCTACCAGGAGGCCCCGGCACGGGGCGTCCACGAAGTTCCGCAGCACGGCATGCATCCCGCCTCCGAACCCGCCGCGCACTAAGCTGCCGTCAGCAGCAGCCCGAACATTTCCAAAACTACATTTTGTAAACGATGCGTCCGGCTACGATTGTGGCCATCGGCGCTCCTCGGAAGGCTCGGCCATCGAAGGGAGTGTTGCGCGACTTGCTGGGGGAATCCGCCGCGCGAAACGTCCATGAATAATCGGTTGAGAAGATTGTGAGGTCGGCGGTCTGCCCCTCGGCAATTTTTCGCTCGATGCCAAGTACCCGTGCGGGTCCGCTGGTGAACAGTTCCACCAGGCGCGCGAGCGGCATCCGCCCAGGATGCACCAGCTCGCTCAACCCCAGCGCGAGCGCCGTCTCAAATCCGGTGATGCCGAAAGGCGCACGGTCGAATTCCACGTCCTTGCTCGCGGGATGATGCGGAGCGTGGTCGGTGGCGATGGCGTCGATGCTGCCGTCGGCCAAGCCCTCGATCAACGCGTCGCGGTCTTCGCGGGACGCCAGCGGCGGATTCATTTTGTAGTGCGAATCGTAGCGGACATCTTCGTCGATCAGCGTAAAGTGGTGCGGCGTCACTTCGCAGGTCACGCGCAGCCCCTGCCTTTTCGCCGAACGCACGTATTCGAGCGAACCTCGCGAGGACATATGCGCGATATGTAATTGCGCGCCGGTAAGCCCCGCCACTTCCACGTCGCGCCCCACGCAGATTGATTCCGATTGCGCCGGGATGCCCTTGAGTCCCAGCTTCACGGACTGGCGCCCTTCCCGCATCACCCCGCCCGCAAAAAGCGACGGGTCCTCGCAATGGTCGATTACAGGTAAGCCGAGCGAGTTGCAGTATTCCATCACCTGGCGCATCAGCCGCGCGGTCGCCACCGGTTTGCCGTCGTCGCTCACGGCCACGATGCCAGCGCTTTTCATCGCCGCGATTTCCGCGAGCGCTTCGCCTTTGCTCCCAATGGACGCCGCGCCGATGGGCCACACTCGCACGCTCGCCTTCGCGTCGGCCCGTTCCACGATTCCGCGCGTCACCGAGGCGTTGTCGTTGACCGGCACGGTGTTCGGCATGCAGCAGACCGCCGTGAATCCGCCGCGCGCGGCCGAGCGCGTTCCGGTCTCGATCGTTTCCGAAAGCTCCTGTCCGGGTTCGCGCAAGTGGCAGTGGAGGTCGATGAATCCGGGCGCGACAATCAAGCCGGTAGCGTCGAAAACCTCCGCATCGGGCGCCGAAAGATTCGCTCCGACGCGCGAAATCCTGTCGCCATCGAGCAGCACATCGAGCAGTGCATCTGTCTTGGTTGCCGGGTCGCAGCACGCGGCCGTTCTTAATCAGCAGCATTCGAGCGTTCCTTTGCGGGGTGTGGCGCATCTACGGGTGCGCCGCCGATCAGGTGGTAGAGCAGCGCCATGCGTACGGCGAGGCCGTTGGTCACCTGTTCGAGTACGGCGCATTGCGGGCTATCGGCCACCGCGGGATCGATCTCGAGACCCCGGATCATGGGGCCGGGGTGCATCACGAGTGCGTCAGGCCGCGCGAGGCGCAACCGGTCTTCCGTGAGCTGGTATCCCAGCACGTATTCGTCGGCCGCGAGCGCGGGCTCGTGGATTCGCTCCGTCTGCGTGCGAAGCACCATGATCACGTCCGCTTCGTCGAGACCTTCCTCGATGCGGCTGGTCCGGCGCAGGCCGGGCGCGAGTTCTTCCAACTGGCGTGGAATCCACATCGCGGGACCACACAGCGTGATGCGCGTGCCGAACTTGCCGAGCAAATGGATATTCGAGCGCGCCACGCGGCTGTGGAGAATGTCCCCCAGGATGGTGACGTTCCATCCGTCGAGCTTCCCCTTGCGGTCTCGAATGGTCAGCGCGTCGAGCAACGCTTGCGTGGGGTGCTCGTGCGTGCCGTCTCCCGCGTTCAACACGGGCACCGCGATCCGCTCGGCCACGAATGCGGCCGCGCCGGAGGAGCTGTGGCGCATCACGATGCCATCGGGACGCATCGCTTCCAGCGTGCGCACCGTATCGATGAGCGACTCGCCTTTCTTCAGGCTGGACGACTCGGCCTGCAGGTTCATTGTATCCGCGCCGAGGCGTGAAGCTGCTGTAGTAAAGCTGATGCGGGTGCGCGTGGACGCCTCGAAAAATGCCAAGGCAACCGTCTTTCCGCGCAGCGTGGCCAGTTTCTTTAAGGGATGCCGCTGGAATTCCTGGAAAGGCTTCGACTGGTCGAGAATGAAAGTGATTTGCTCGGTTGTGAGGCTTTCAATATCGAGCAGGTGCTGCAGCCGCTGGAGCACTGTTTGCCTTTAAGGGATCTGCCTTCGTGAGAATTGTTGGAACCGCCTTCAGGGAACCCGGTCCACCAGCATCACGCGTTCTTCGCCGTCGATTTCCTGGAGGCGTACTTCCACGATTTCCGTGTCTCTTGTCTGGACGGTGCTGCCTATAAACGTCGCTTCCACCGGGAGTTCGCGGTGTCCGCGGTCGATTAGAACGCAGAGCCGGATCCGCCTCGGGCGCCCCAGGTCAAACAGGCCGTTCATGGCTGCGCGAATGGTCCGCCCGGTATAGAGAACGTCGTCCACGACCACCAGGTCGCGGTTATCGACGGTGAAGTCGATATCGGTCGACTGCACGATCGGCTGCGCCCCGACGGTGGAAAGATCGTCCCGGTAGAGAGTGATGTCGAGCGTGCCCACCGGAACGTCCGTTTGCGCGAACCCCTTTATTTCTCTCGCCAGCCGCTGAGAAAGAGGCACGCCGCGCCGGCGGATGCCCACAAACGCGAGGTCTTTCGCCCCGCCGCTCTTCTCTACGATTTCGTGCGCCACCCTTCGCAGCGTTCGGGCGATTTCTTCGGCGGACAGCAGTTGTCTTTTCTCTACGACGCGCATTGGGGCGCATCATCCTAGCATAGACGGCTGTGAATTTTGCACAGGGAGGTAGACGAGAACCACAGAAAGACGTTGCTTCCACCCATCCCTTTGCGTGCTAGACTCTTCAGCAATGAGTTTGACGGCGCCGACTCAGCTCAAACGGCCCGCACCGCCCGAGGGGCACGAAGGAATTGACCTCCGGGTTTCGGTTGGATCGGTTTCCCTCAAAAATCCCATAATTGCCGCCAGTGGCACCTTTGGCTATGGCGTCGAGTTCGCCCACCTGGTTGACCTGAACCGCCTGGGTGGAATCGTTGTAAAAGGCCTGTCCGCCCAGCCGATGGCCGGGAACCCGGCCCCCCGAATGTGCGAAACCGTTGGCGGGATGGTGAATGCCATCGGGCTGCAGAACATCGGGGTTCGCGCCTTCGTTGCCGACAAACTGCCCGCGCTCCGGCGCTACGACGCCGCCATAATTGCTAACGTCTTTGGCCACAGCATTTCTGACTATGTCGAGGTGATCCGCGTTCTGGAGGACGCGCCGGGCCTCGCCGCCTATGAGCTGAACATCTCCTGCCCCAATGTGGAACGCGGCGGGATCGAGTACAGCACAGATCCGGCGCAGATCAATGAGGTCGTCAGTGCAGCCAGGAAGGCGGCGAAGAGGCCGCTCTGGGTGAAGCTGTCCCCCTCCGTTGGAATCATTGGCCTTACAGCCAAAGCAGCAGAATCGGCCGGCGCAGACGCTGTCGTAATCGCGAACACCTACCCCGCGCTGTGTCTCGACAGCCACACCCGAAAGTCCCGTTTAGGTAGTACGACAGGTGGATTGTCGGGTCCAGCCATCAGGCCTATAACCATGAGACTGGTTTACGAGGCGAGTCGGGTGATTCGAATCCCGATCATAGGGCTCGGAGGTATTGAGAGCCCGGCCGATGTGGCCGAGTATATGGTCGCAGGCGCCTCGGCAACGGAAGTGGGAACAGCCCATTTCGTGGACCCGCAGGCCTCGGAAAAGCTTGTGGAGCAACTCGAAATGTGGTGCCGGGACGAAAACTTACTTGAAATCAGCAAGTTACGGGGCACGTTGCAGGTCTAAAACGCTTGCATAACGCGCTTCAGAAACGATATAATTTGCTGATTCAAAAAAGGTTAGGTGCCTATGCGTGCTAAGATTCTAGTTGGCCTCCAGTCAGTATTTTTAGCGTTGGGTCTGCTCGTTTTGACGCCGTCGGTGAATCCCACGACAGTCGCAAGCGCGAGCAACCCCTCCCAACTCGAAACCTCGCTCCAGGGTAACAGTTCCTTCGGTGTCCCCAGCTCAAAGAATCGCGTAAAACCTTTGGCGGTCTGGCAGTGCGTAACCGGATGGTACGGTGAGGACTTTGACGGCCAGCCCACCGCGAACGGCGAGACCTATGATATGTACGCCACCACGGCGGCCCACCCCACGCTGCCCCTCGGTTCCATCATTCGCGTTGTGAACACCCGCAACCATCGCAGCCAGGTGGTCCGGATCAACGACCGCGGCCCCTATGTCGAAGGACGTGAACTCGATGTATCATACGAAGTTGCGCGGAGGCTTGGCTTCGACGAACGAGGTCTTGCCAAGGTCCGCGTAGAGCTTCTCGAGGTGCCGTCACGCCCCGCTCTGGATCGTCACAACTAATCGTTGCCCTGGATGTAGACAACCTCAGGCCCGCGTGTGCCCTGGCGCGTAAACTGCGAGGCGCAGCGGGCCTGATGAAGGTAGGTAGCCAGTTATTCACGGCCGAAGGCCCCAGAGCCGTCGAGAAGCTAGCGGGCATGGGGTTCGGGGTGTTTCTCGACCTCAAGTTCCACGATATCCCGAATACGGTGGCTGGGGCGGTTGCCTCAGCCGCCCAACTGCCCGGTTTGCGGCTACTTACGGTGCATACCCTCGGCGGCAGCGCCATGATGCGGGCCGGCCGCGAGGCAGTGCAGGGCAAGAAGAAGCGCCCGTTCCTTCTGGGCGTAACGATTCTCACCAGCATGGACGCCGCCGCCCTTACAGAGATTGGCATCTCGGATACGCCGGGAAATCGCGCTCTGGCACTGGCCCGCCTCGCCCAACAGTCGGGCCTCGACGGGGTGGTGGCCTCCGCCCACGAAGTTCGGGCGATCCGCGCCGCCTGCGGCCCGAAGTTCCTGATAGTGGTCCCTGGAATTAGGCCCACGGAGTCTTCCTCAAACGATCAATCGCGGGTGGCCACTCCCGCTGAAGCGATCCGGTGCGGAGCGGACTATCTGGTGGTTGGCCGCCCTATAACGGGCTCCCTCGATCCTCGAAAGGCCGCCTTGGCCATCGCCAAAGAAATGGCTTCGGCGGCTTCCTCCCGCCCCTCCTGACGCCGGTTTGACCGCGTTCCTCCACTCCGCTAGCATCAGCCTGCCAATCGCCTCATGGACGTCAAACACGTCATCGTCGGAACGGCCGGCCATATCGACCACGGAAAATCCGCGCTCGTCGAGGCACTGACCGGCACGCATCCCGACCGCCTGGAAGAAGAGAAACGGCGGGGAATTACCATTGATCTGGGATTCGCCTTCCTGAACGTCGATGGCGTGCGTCTCGGCTTCGTCGATGTGCCGGGGCACGAACGCTTCGTCCGCAACATGCTCGCCGGCGCAGGCGGCATCGATTTGCTGATGCTGGTGGTGGCTGCCGACGAATCCATCAAGCCGCAAACTCGCGAGCATTTCGATATTTGCAGGCTCCTCGCAATTCCCCGGGGGATCGTTGCCATCACGAAATCCGATCTGGTGGAACCGCACCTGTTGGATCTAGTGAAACTCGAGATCGAGGAATTGACGCGCGGCTCGTTTCTGCAGGGAGCGCCTTTGGTTCCGGTGAGCTCGCTAACTGGCTCCGGTCTTGATGACCTGAAGCGCGAACTAAGCACGGCCGCTGAATCGGCACCGGCGCGGGATGCCGGACGGCATCTGCGGCTGCCCATTGATCGCTCGTTTGCCGTGAAGGGTTTTGGAACGGTGGTGACCGGGACTCTCGTTTCAGGCAGCGTCGGTCTCGAAGAGGAAGTCGAGCTTTACCCGACCGGGCCGCGCCTAAGAGTTCGCGGCCTGCAATCGGGCGGGAAAATGCACGAACGCGCGGTAGCGGGGCAGCGTACTGCCGTGAATCTCGCCGGGATCGATCATTCCGAGATAAAACGGGGAATGGTCCTGGCGCCCCCGGGGATTTTCGAACCGACGGATCGGCTCGACACGCGCGTCACTCTTCTGCCCTTAGCGCGGCCGCTCAAGAATCGCGCGCGCGTGCGCTTTCATCAGGGCACGGTGGAGACGACCGCGGATGTGATCCTGCTGGATCGCGATGATGTTGCCTCCGGCGAGTCCGCGCTCGCACAGCTGCGCCTGGGCGAAAAGACATTGCTGCTGCCGGGAGATCGCTTCATCCTGCGGCAATTTTCTCCCGCCGCAACGCTGGGCGGCGGTGTTGTGATCGACGTAAAACCGCTGCGGCACCGCCGTGGCGATGTCTCGGTCGCCGGTTATCTGAATACGATTGAGAACGGCAATCGCGAAGAAGTATTACGGGCCATGGTTGAAGCCACGCCGAACGGCCTCACGGCAGGGGAGATTGTTGCGCGCACCGGCTGGCTCGAAAAAGAGGTCACTGATTCAGCAAGGAAATTGGCGGAACAAGTTGAACAAGGACAACGGGGGCCTCTGCGAATCATCGCGGAAAATCCGCTGGTGGTGGCCGCGACCCAGTCTGTAACGAAATGCACTGGGGCATTGCGCGCTGCAGTGGAGGCATACCATCGGGAGAATCCCCTCCTACCGGGAATTCCCCGGCAGGAACTTCGCGCCAAAGCCGGCAATCCAGGTGCCGAGCTTTTCGAAACAAGTTTGCGCGATCTGCTGCAAGCAGGCGTCCTCGCCGATTTCAGGCGACCTGGTTCAACGCACAGGCCGCGCCGTCGAGCTTACCCCCGAGGAAACGCGCGCCAAGGATCTGATCGAAAAAGAGTTCGAGCAAGCCAGCCTGGCTGTGCCAAGTCTGGACGAAGTGCTTGAAAAATTGCCTGTGGAAGCGCGTCGCGCGCAGAAGATATTGCAGATACTGCTTCGAGAGAAGGTTCTCGTAAAAATCTCGGGCGATCTGGTGTTTCATCGCGCAGCGTTAGCGCATCTGCGGAAGCTCGTTGCGGATTACCGCCGGGCGCGGGGAAGCCGCCTCCCAATCCCTGCATTCAAAGAACTTACGGGCATCACCCGCAAGTACGCCATCCCCCTGCTGGAATACCTGGATCGCGAGAGGGTCACGCAGCGCGCCGGAAACGAGCGTGTTATACTCTGATATTGGGTGCTATCCGGACAGTGCCGAATTGGAGTAGAGTACCTCCCGCAAGGGTAGCTCCCAAGAGAGGTTAGAATGGAAGCGCTAAGCATTCCCCATCTGCTAATTATTCTGGTGATCGTGCTGGTGTTCTTTGGCGGCCGCCGAATCCCGGACGTGATGAAGGGTTTGGGCCAGGGCATCCGCGAGTTCAAGGACGGCATGCGCGGCCCCGATCCGGTCCATCCGAATCAGCCGGTGAATCCGCCAGTCGTTACGCCGGCACCCACCGAAGAAAAGAAGTAACTCGCGGCCTAGTAGCCGGGAGCGCTAGGTTTTGTTAGGCGCAACGGGTGACTGAAGCGCCTGCACCAGCGACCACACTCGCGACAGCGGCAATCCCATTACATTGAAGTAGCAGCCTTCGATTCGACTTACATACCGCCCGGCGATTCCCTGAATTCCGTATCCCCCCGCCTTGTCGAACGGTTCGCCGGAAGCGACATATTCCTCGATCTCCGATTCCGATAGCTCCGCGAAACTCACCCGCGTGATCTCCACATGCGAAGCAGCGCGGCCATCGCTCGAACGGATCAGCGAGACTCCCGTCAGCACCTCGTGAGTCTGCCCGCTCAGCAAGCGGAGCATCCGGCGCGCATCTTCCCGGCTCTCCGGTTTGCCCAGCATCTGGCCGCCGGCAACGACGGTCGTGTCCGCGGCAATCACGATCACCGGCGTTGCGTCGTGCGCGAAGCGCTTCACGGCAACGCGCGCCTTCTCTTCCGCAAGCCGCCGCACGTAAACCTCCGCAGGCTCGTGCGGCCGCGGAGTTTCGTCCACATCCGCCGGGGAAACCTCAAAAGAAAATCCCGCATTGCGCAGAATCTCCGCCCGTCGGGGCGAAGCCGATGCAAGGACAAGTCTCATAGTCGAAGGATATTTTCGCAGGTGCCGCCCATTATAAAAACAGGATTACGTGCGCCGGTGCCACCGGTCGGCGCGATTCCTCCATTGAATTCGCAGGCGGCAGGATGTATCGTGCCGGTTGCCGGAGTCCAATCGAAGCTCCGGCGAAGAATGAAAGGCGTGCTGAACCGCGCGGATTCGCAATCGTAGCATCTAAGACGCGAAACAGGAGGAATCATGTTCCGTTCCAGAAAGCTGTGGAGTGTTGCACTGGTGGTCCTGGGGATGATCATCGCGGTTCCGCTGGGATCCGCCCGGGTTCCGAAACCGAAACCCGATCTCGATCCAGAGTCGCTGAGGTTCACACCCCCCGATCAGATCAAGTGGGTGGAAGCGCCCAACGGCGGCGCCGCCACGGCAGTGTTGGTTGGCGATCCCAGCAAGCCCGGCTTGTACATCGTCCTCACGAAATGGCACGCGCATCACAACAGCCGCCCGCATTCCCATCCCAACGACCGTTATATTACCGTGCTCTCTGGCACCTGGTGGGTCAATACCGGCAGCAATTACGACCCCGATCACATGGTTCCCATGCCGGCCGGCAGCTACGTAGTCCATCCTGGTGGTCACGTTCATTATGACGGCGCGAAGGATGGAGACGCGGTGCTGGAAATCGTTGGAATGGGGCCGGCGACGACAACCTCCGCGGAAAAGTAGCCGGCGGCCTTTCGCCAGCTATAGCAAAGCTAGATAACCACGGATTCGTGATACTCGCCGAAGGCGCGCCGCAGCGCATCGGATATTTCACCGACCGTGGCATACGCTTCCACGGCCGCGAGTATGGCGGGCATCAGATTTTCACTTCCCTGCGCGCGCCGTTCGACTTCCGCGAGAGCGGCGCGCGATTTCCCGTCATCGCGGCGCGCCCGCAGCGCTCTCAACCGAGCGACTTGCGTGCGCTCGATTTCCGGATCGATTTGCAGCGTCGGAATAGGCCGCTCGTCTTTCGCATGGTCTGCCTGGAACCGATTCACTCCCACCACGATTTGTTCGCCGCGCTCCACCGCGCGCTGGTAGTCGTAGGCGGACTTCTGAATCTCCTGCTGGACGTACCCGGTCTCGATGGCCCGCAGCATTCCCCCCATCGCGTCGATCCTCGCGATGTATTCCTGCGCGGCCACCTCGATTTCGTCGGTCAGCTTTTCGATGGCGTAGGAACCCGCGACGGGATCCACGGTATTCGCCACGCCGGTTTCATAAGCAAGGATCTGCTGCGTACGCAGGGCCACGAGCGCGGCGCTTTCCGTCGGCAGCGCCAGGGCTTCGTCCATCGAGTTCGCGTGCAGGGATTGGCAGCCACCCAGCACCGCGGCCAGGCACTGCAGGCCCACGCGGACCACATTGTTCTCCGGCTGCTGCGCCGTGAGGGACGAACCCGCCGTCTGCGCGTGGAAGCGCAGCATTTGGGAGCGCGGGTCCCGCGCCTTAAATCGATCGCGCATGGTGCGCGCCCACAAGCGCCGCGCCGCCCGGAATTTCGCGATCTGCATCAGGAATTCGTTGTGCGCGTTGAAGAAAAACGAAAGCTGCGGCGCGAAATCGTCCACCGCAAGGCCGGCGGCAATCGCCGCCTCCACGTACGCGATCGCATTGGCGAGCGTGAAGGCCACTTCCTGCACTTCCGTCGAGCCGGCTTCGCGAATGTGGTAGCCGGAAATGGAAATCGCATTCCAGTTGGGTATTTCGCTCTTGCACCACGCGAAGATGTCGGTGACGATCCGCATCGCCGGCCGCAGCGGATAGATATACGTGCCGCGCGCGATGTATTCCTTGAGGATGTCGTTCTGCACCGTTCCCGCCAGGCGCGCAAGGTTCGCGCCCTGCTGCTTCGCCACCGCCACGTAAAGAGCCAGCAGGATCGCGGCGGTCGAATTGATGGTCATCGACGTGGACACGCGCTCGAGCGGGATGCCGTCGAAGAGCGTCTGCATATCTTCGAGCGAGTCGATGGCCACGCCGACTTTGCCCACTTCGCCCAGCGCCAGCGCGTGATCGGAGTCCATGCCGATCTGCGTCGGCAAATCGAACGCGATGGACAGGCCGGTTTGTCCTTTTTCCAGCAGGTAGCGGTAACGCCGGTTGGATTCCGCGGCGCCCCCGAAGCCTGCGTACTGGCGCATCGTCCAGAGCCGGCCGCGATACATCGTGGGGTAAACGCCGCGCGTAAAAGGGAACTGCCCGGGATAATTCAGTTCGCGTTCCGCGTCCCAGCCTGGCAGATCGTCCGGCGTGATCACCGCTTCCATCGGCAGTCCGGTGGTTGTCGCAGACTTTTTATCGGAGGCGGCGCGATCGTTTTTTGCGTCAGCCATGGCGGGTGGTGAAGAGGGGGCGTGATCTCACCGGATCCGCCGCGCCCGGCGAAATGCTCCGAATGCGAATAACGCCATCATTATCGCATAGAGGATTGCGAAGCCCACGAGCCACAGCACGGGACGGCTATGCCACTGCCGGTACGCCAGCAGAAGGCCGTACACCGCGAAGATGCCGAAGAGCGCGCCGGTGGCTTCATGGAAAACCTGGCGGGTCACGCGCCACACCACGCGCAGCGTCACCAGCGCGGAGTGCCACAAAGTCGGTAAGAATTCGCCGGAGGCCATACGCCGATTCTATTGCGTTTCAGGCCATCGGCGGAGGTTTTTTGCAGGCGCCACCCGCCTCCGAAGGCGACGGCCCCCCACTTTCGATGCGCTCTCGTGGACCCTCATATTCGGTCAGTCTATACTCTCCCAGTGAACTCTCCGACGGAACTCATGGGCGCGCTGCGGCGCTACTGGGGCTACGATTCCTTTCGCCCGCTGCAGGAACGAATCGTGAACAGCCTTGTCGCGGGGCGCGACGCGTGCGTTGTAATGCCCACCGGCGGCGGCAAGTCTCTCTGCTACCAATTGCCGGCGGCCATGTTGGCCGAGCAGACCGCCATCGTTATTTCTCCCCTCATTGCGCTGATGCAGGACCAGGTCGCTCAACTCACCCAGATGGGCATTTCCGCGGCGTTCGCGAACAGTTCGATGACCGAGGCCGGGCGTTCCTCGGTGATGAACGAAGCCCGCCGCGGGAAATACCGGCTGGTCTATCTCTCGCCGGAGCGCCTTTTGCGTCCCGACACAATCGAGTGGCTTAAGAAAGTTCCCGTCTCGTTTTTCGCGATCGACGAGGCTCATTGTATTTCCGAATGGGGACACGAATTCCGTCCCGAATACCGCAAGCTGAATTCGCTGCGGGAGCATTTCCCGAATAGCCCCATCGCCGCTTTCACGGCCAGCGCCACGCGGCGCGTCCGCCACGACATCATCGACCAGCTCAAGCTAAGCAATCCGGACAAATACATCGCCAGCTTTCACCGCCCCAATCTGCGCTACGTTCTCAAGCAATGCGAAGGCGCGTCGCAGCCCGATCTGCTGATCGGCGCTCTCCGTTACTACTCGGGCAGCAATGTGATCGTTTACGCCCCCACGATCAAGCGAGTAGGGGAGACCGTGGATTTTCTCGAGGAGAAGGGCATTCCCGCGATCGGCTATCACGGCAAAATGGATAGCGATACGCGGCGACGGAATCAGGAATCCTGGATGGCCGACGACGTGCGCGTGCTAGTCGGCACGGTCGCCTTCGGCCTGGGCATCAACAAGGCCAATGTGCGCGCGGTGATCCATCTGTCCCTTCCGAAATCGATCGAGCAGTTTTATCAGGAAGCAGGGCGCGCCGGGCGCGACGGCGATCCGGCCGATTGCATTCTCCTGTGGCGAAAGCGCGACATGGGATTGCTCGCGCATTTCATCGAGCAGATTGAAGACCCGGACGAAAAGGCCCGCGGCTGGCAGCGCTGGCGCGATATCCAGGGCTTCGCCGAATCGACAGTATGCCGCCACAGGGGGATTTGCCTCCATTTTGGCGAAACGCCGAAATGGACATCCTGCCAGGCTTGCGATATCTGCGGATACCTGCCGGAATGCCTCACCCAGCCGGCCCAGAAGCCATTGCGACGGCCCGCGAAGCCGGAGTCTCCAGCCGTTCCTGTTCGCAGCGTCGGTGAAAAATGGGATCGGCCTCGGAAGTCTGCCGCGCCTGGAACCATCGCGCCCGATCCCGATCTGCGCGGACGTCTCCGCGAATGGCGTCGCACAACCGCAAAGGAGCAGGGCGTGGCCGCCTTCGTCGTGCTCCATGACACCACGCTAGATGAAATTTGCCGCCGCCAACCATCGTCGACCGCGGCGCTTCTCGGTGTGCCGGGAATCGGCGAAAAGAAACTCGAAAGGTACGGCCGGCAGATCCTGGAAGTCATAAGCGGATTCCGCAACGCTCCAAAAGCTTGATCAAAAATATAGTTCCCGTTTTTCTCCTGCAAAGAACTCCGGACAAGCTATCCTAGAACGCCCATGAAGCGAACTGTTTCCATCATCGGTGGCGGACGCGTCGGCAGAACGCTCGGCAAATGTCTGCGCGGCCTGGGATGGCAAATCGGCGCCGTCGTCACTCGTTCGGACGCCACCGCGCGTGCCGCCGTGCGCGCGATCGGCGACGGCACCGGCTACAGCGCTCTCGGCAGGGAAGCGCTCGATTCCAGCGTCATTTTTCTGACCACACCGGACGATTTGCTCGCTCCCACAGCCGCCGAACTGGCAAGCCTGGGGCGTGAGGCCTGCGGTGGGAAAATCGTTCTGCACACCAGCGGCGCCCTCGACCGCACCATACTCAAGCCCCTCGCCCGCCACGGCGCCGCCACCGGCTCTCTGCATCCCATGCAGACTTTTTCCGGCCGCAACACGCCGAAGCTCCGGGGCACGATATTCGGGGTGGAGGGCGATCCGCAGGCCCGCCGCGTGGCGGCCTCCATCGCCCGCTCTCTCGGCGGTATTCCCATCGTCATCGACCGAAGGAATAAGCCCGCGTATCACGCCTCCGCCATCATGGTCGCCGGCCACGCGCTCGGATTAGTCGAAGCCGCCACGCAGGTTCTTACGGGCCTCGGTTTTCCGCGTCGCCGGGCTCTGCAAACCCTGCTACCCTTGATAAGGCAGGTGCTGGATAACTTCGAACGGCTTGGCCCGCAAGCGTCGTGGACTGGGCCGGTCGCGCGCGGCGATTACGCAGTGGTGGCGCGGCACATGAAAGCGCTGCGGCGCTATCCGCCGGAATTTCATCGAGCTTATGAAACGCTCGCGCGCCTGAGCGTCCGCGTGTTGGCGGAAAAGCCCGGCGCGAAGCTTCGTCGGCTTGACCGGGCGCTCAAGGATCCAAGGGGAGGGAAGAATTGAAGAAGCTTCATATTCCAGTGGAACACACCACGCTGGCGAATGGTTTGCGCGTGGTCGCGTCGCCGGACCGCTCGGCGCCCGTCGTGACCGTCGGCGTGTATTACCAGATCGGCTTTCGCCTGGAGCCGCAGGGCCGCAGCGGCTTTGCTCACCTCTTCGAACACATGATGTTTCAAGGCTCCGAAAATGCCGGGAAGATGGAACACATCCGCCTCATCAATTCTTCCGGCGGCCTGCTGAACGGCACCACCCACTACGACATCACGAATTATTTCGAGGCCGTCCCCTCCAACGCCCTGGAAAGGGTTCTGTGGCTCGAAGCGGACCGCATGCGCGCGCTCAAGGTGGACGATGAAAACCTGCGCAACCAGCGCGACGTGGTGAAAGAAGAAGTTCGCGTGAACGTGATGAACCAGCCCTACGGCGGGTTTCCGTGGCTCGATCTTCCCCCCGTAGCGTTTCGCAACTGGCCCAACGCACATAATTTTTACGGCGATTTCGCCGATCTCGACGCCGCCACGCTTGCCGACGTGCGCAGTTTCTTTCACACGTACTACGCGCCCAATAATGCGGTCCTCGTGATGATCGGCGATTTCGACGCCGCCGAAGCGTTCAAACTCGCCAAGCGCTACTTCGAGGATATTCCGCCCGGGCCACCCACGCCGCGCGCGGATGTCTCCGAGCAGCCGCAAACCGAGGAGCGCCGCGGCGAAGTGGAAGAGAAGTTCGGGCCGCTTCCCGCGATTGCCATCGGCTACACCCTGCCGAAACGCGAGACGCGCGATTGGTACGCTTCCGGCATTCTCGACCGCGTCCTGCACGGCGGCCGCGCCGGCCGCGTCCACCGCCGCCTGGTTCTCGAAGAAGAAATTGCCGTCGATGCCGACGGCAGCGCCGAGCTCTTTGACACCAACGGCCCGACGCAAATGGTTTCGCGCATCTTTCACAAGCCCGAATTTACCTCGGAAGCGACGGTCGCTGCCTACGATGAAGTTATCCATGGCGTGCAGGACGTTCCCATCGCCGAAGCCGAGCTCGATCCTGTCAAAGTAAAGTTTCGCTCCGACTTTTACTCCATGCTGGAAGGCGGAATGGGTTCTTACATGCCTCGCTTCGGATTGATGCACTATCTGGCCTGCTTCACCCTTTTCGACGGCGACCCGCAGCGCGTCAACACCATTCTCGACGGCTTTCTCGCCGTCACCCCGGCGGAGGCCCAGTCCGTGGCGAAGAAATATTTGGTCCCGCAAAATCGCGCCGTCCTCGTACGCCGCCCGTTGGTCTCGGAGGTGACGGTATGACGCCCGCCAACACGCAAGTAGCCCCGCCGCATCACACAAATGCCCCGTCGTTAGGCCCCGAGCGCCCTGTCGCGTGGCCGAAACGAACGGTGCGCACGCTTTCCAACGGCATGCAGGTAGTGCTCGCCGAAAGCCGCGCGTTCCCGAAAATATCCGCGCAGCTTTTCTTCCGCAGCGGCAACGCCGTCGTCGCGCAAAGCAATCCCGGAATCGCCGGTATGACAGCCACTGTGGTGCGAACCGGAACCGCCTCTCGCACCAGCCGCCAGATCGAGGAAGACCTGCGCCGCATGGGCGCGGATCTCGGATCTCACGCCGGCGCAGACACCAGCGCGATTTCCGTCTCCGGGCTCGCGGAGTTTTCGCGCCAGCTGCTGGAATTGATGGCCGACCTCGCCCAAAACGCGTCGTTTCCCGAGGACGAATTCGAGCGCGAGCGCCGCCAGCGCTTCGAGGAACTTCGCATCGAGCGCACCACTCCCGGTTTTCTTGCCAACGAACGCTTCCGCCGCGTGCTTTTCGGCGAGCATCCCTACGCGATCATTGCGCCTTCCGAGGAGCACGTCGCCTCCTACCGCCGCGAACAGCTAGCCGACTACTACCAGAAATATTACGTCCCCTCCGGCTCGCTGCTCGCGATAGTGGGCGACTTTGCCGCCGACGCCATGCTCGACGAAGTGGAAAATATTTTCGGCGCGTGGAAAGCCCCTGCCGCGGACGCGGTCGCGTTTCCCGCTCCTCCGCGCCATTCGGGACGCAAAGTGCACGTCGTGCATCTGCCGGGAACCGTTCAGACGCAGATCGTGCTCGGCAATTTAGGCATCACGCGCCGCGATCCAGATTGGTACCGCGTAGTGCTAGCCAATTCCATCTACGGCGGCGCTTTCCATTCGCGCCTCGTGCTCAATATCCGCGAGCAGAAGGGCTACACCTACAGCCCGCGCAGCGGCAACAACGCCCTCCGCGAATACGGCTACTTCACCGTGCACGCGGCCGTTCGCAACGACGTGGTCGCCGCCACGCTAGCCGAAATCTTCTACGAAATGGACCGCATGCGCTCCTTGCCGGTCACCACGGAAGAACTCGAAAGCGCGCGCAACTACCTCAGCGGAGTCTTTTCCCTGGGCGTCGCGACGCAGGATGGCGTGCTAGGCCAGCTCTCCAACGTGTATCTAGAGCGCTTAGCCGAAAATTATCTGGAAACGTATCGCGCGCGCATTCACGAGCTAACCGCCGCGGATATCCTGGCCGCCGCGCGCCGCCATTTCGACAGCAAAAACTCCGAGATCGTCGTAGTGGGCGACCGCGACCAGGTATTCGAACAAGCCGCCCTCTTCGGCGATGTCACCGAGTACACCGCGCAGGGGCAGGAAGTCGTCTCCGGAAGGCGCATATAAAAGACTCAGAAGCCGTGACTTTTTTGTTTTTTGCGAAAAGGATACTGAAAAACTCGCCTTATGCGCAAAAATCGCGTTTTCGCATTTGAGTCGCAGCCTCTGAGCGGAAAAATCCGATGCCGGACGAAATGGAAACTCGAGGCTCTCTCGCAACGGATTCCCGCCAGGGCCGGCGTACAGTTGCGGCGAGGCCGCAGCCCTGGATTCTGCGCAACGAAAAGTTTGTCCGCGCGATGTGCATGGTCGGCGCCTACGTATTTGGCGCGATATTCCTCGTTTCTCTTCTCGCCGTAGGCTTCCTGGCGCTGATCACACTGGCGCTAGCCATACTGTTCCTGGCATCGCTCGCGCTATTTCTCGCCCTCTGGACGATCAAGCGGCGCCGATGAGGCAGCCAATGACCCGCCAATGAAGCGGCCGATGAAGCGGATGCTGCTGCACCCCTTGCGCCAGAGATTCGTTGCGGCTGCGTTCCTTGCCTACTTCCTCTCGTTGCCATCACGAGCTGTTTCGCGGCCCCCAAACGCCCGCCGGCAAAGCCCCTCGACTTGAATGCTGCGACCGCAGCACAGTTACAGCAATTGCCGGGAGTCGGCCCCGGCACAGCACAGGAGATCGTAAGTTTTCGGGAGAAGAGCGGGCCGTTTCAGCGCGTCGAAGACCTGCTCGCCATTCACGGCATCTCGAAAGTCAAACTAGAGAATCTCCGCCCCTACGTATTCGTGAAAAACAAACCTATTTAGCGCAGGCCCTGGGCTTTATTGTTTCGCCGTCATCCTGAGAGGCCCTGAGTTTTTTTTGCGGGCGCCGAAAGTCAGGTACCAAGGTCGGTCTTCTGCTTTTCTTGCCGCTGCCTTTGCTTTTCGTTGTCATCCTGAGCCCATACGCGCGAAGCGCGGATGGGTGAGGGACCTGCTTCTTCTTTCGGTGTCAGGCGTTCCTGCCTATCAAAGCTTCCGCGCGCCACAGCCGCGCCCCCCGGGAACGCCAATCTCCCGATTGGCGTTGTGTCTCACCTTTGCGCCAAGCGACGAGAGGCTTCTCTTCGGCGTTCGGGCGCAAAGGCGCTCAAAGCACCTGGTGATTTTTCTTCCTGCTGCCGATCGAAAACGGAATCTGATCCGCGATCTCCACGCCGTATCCCTCCAGCGCCACCACTTTGCGCGGGTGATTCGTCAGCACGCGAATCCGCTGCAAGCCCAGGTCGGTCAGAATCTGCGCGCCGATTCCGCTCTCATGCTGCACAAGCCGCTGTCTCCCGAGATCCTTATCGAGCTGCCCACGCGTGTGGTAAAGAATCCGCGGCAGCGTCGCGCCCTCCGCGGGCCGGGCGTCGATTTGAAACCCGCGTCCCGTATGGTGCAGATACACAAAGACGCCGCAATGCGATTCGGCGATCGCCTCGAGAGACCGCTCCACCATTTCGCGGCAGTCGCACGCGGTCGACCCAAGCACATCCCCGGTCAGGCAGTGCGAATGCACGCGCACCAGCGGCAGATGATGGTCCGATGTCCCCCGGCCGCACTGCTGCAAATCGCCCCGCACCAGCGCGACGTGCAGTTCGTTGTCCACGTCGCTCGAATACGCGATCATCCTGAACTCGCCATATTTCGTTGGCAGCACCGACTCGGCGATCCGCCGCACGTAGCGCTCGTGCTGCATCCGGTAGCGGATCACGTCCGCCACCGTGACCAGTTTCAATCCATGCTCTCTGCAGAATTCCGTCAGCTGCGGGATGCGCGCCATCGTTCCATCGTCGTTCATCACTTCGCAGATCACGCCGGAAGGATCAAGCCCCGCAATGCGCGCCAGATCGACCGACGCCTCCGTTTGCCCCGCCCGCACCAGCACGCCGCCGTTGCGCGCGCGCAGAGTGTACACGTGGCCCGGGCGCGCCAGGTCTTCGGGCCGGGTCTTGGGATCGGTCGCGGCGAGAATCGTGGTGGCGCGATCCGAAGCGCTCGTGCCGGTGGTCGTCCCCAGGCGTGCGTCGATCGGTTCGCAGAAAGGCGTTCCAAATGCGGAAGTATTGCGCGGCGAAATCGGCGCGAGGCCCAGCAGTTCGCAACGCTGTTCGGTGAGCGTGATGCAGATCAGCCCGCGGCCATACTTCGCCATGAAGTTGATCGCTTCCGGCGTCACCTTTTCCGCGGCCATGGTCAGGTCGCCTTCGTTCTCGCGATCTTCATCGTCCACAAGGACGATCATCCGCCCCTGCCGTATATCCTCGATCGCCTCTTCAATCGTCGCAAATGGTGGTTTGTGATCGCTCATGATCCGCCCGACACGCTCTTTCTGGCCCAGCGTCCTCTTCCAATTTCTCGATGTTCCAATGATATCGCACTAGCGCCGCGCCCCGGCCAAAATGAGTCACAGTGCAGCCATCTGTCCAGCAATAATCGCAGAAAATCCATCAACCCGTTTCCCAAGCAAAAAGGGCGCCCCGGGGTTACCAGGGCGCCCTCGCTTCCAATCAGGCGATCGCTTGCGCGCGACCGGCTGGTGCTTAGTACATCCCGCCCATGCCGCCGCCCGGGGGCATACCGCCACCACCGCCGGCCGCCTTCTTTTCATCTTCCTTGATGTCGGCCACCAGCGCTTCGGTGGTGAGCATCAATCCTGCAATCGACGCGGCATTCTGCAGCGCGAGGCGGGTCACCTTGGCTGGATCGATGACGCCAGCCTTCACCAGGTCCCCGAACTCACCGCTGTCCGCATTGAAGCCGAAGTTGTCGTCCTTCGATTCGCGGATGCGCCCGACGATTACCGCGCCTTCGTGTCCGGCGTTGAGCGCGATCTGCCGCATCGGCTCTTCGAGAGCGCGCTTCACGATGTTGACGCCAATCGCTTCGTCGCCTTCGAGCTTCAGCTTTTCCAGTGCGTTGATGCAGCGAACCAGCGCCACGCCGCCGCCCGGAACGATGCCTTCTTCCACCGCCGCGCGTGTGGCGTGCATGGCGTCCTCGACGCGAGCCTTCTTTTCCTTCAGCTCGGTCTCGGTAGCCGCGCCCACCTTGATTACGGCGACGCCGCCCACCAGCTTGGCCAGCCGCTCCTGCAGTTTCTCGCGGTCGTAGTCCGACGTGGTGTCTTCCACCTGCGCGCGGATCTGCTTGACGCGGCCTTCGATTTCACTCGACTTGCCGGCGCCCTCGACGATGGTGGTGTTGTCCTTGTCGATGGTCACCTTCTTCGCGCGGCCCAGATCCTCCACCTTGACATTCTCGAGCTTGATGCCGAGATCTTCGGTGATGGCCTTGCCGCCCGTCAGCGTGGCGATGTCTTCGAGCATGGCCTTGCGGCGATCCCCGAAGCCCGGCGCCTTCACGGCGACGCACTGCAGCGTGCCGCGCAGCTTGTTCACCACGAGTGTGGCGAGCGCTTCGCCTTCCACGTCCTCCGCGATGATCATCAGAGGCTTGCCCATCTTGGCGATCTGCTCGAGCAGGGGAAGCAGGTCCTTCATCGAGCTGATCTTCTTTTCGTGGATCAGGATGCGCACGTCTTCCAGAGCGCATTCCATCCGCTCGGGGTCCGTGACGAAGTAGGGCGAAAGGTATCCGCGGTCGAACTGCATACCTTCGACCACTTCGAGCGTCGTTTCCATCGTCTTGGATTCTTCGACGGTGATCACGCCGTCCTTGCCGACCTTCTTCATTGCTTCCGCGATGATCGAGCCGATCTGCTTGTCGTTGTTCGCGCTGATCGTGCCGACCTGCGCGATCATTTCGCCCTTCACGTCCTTGTGGAACTTCTTCACTTCCTCGACGGCCACTTCCACCGCGCGTTCGATGCCGCGCTTGAGAGCCGTGGGGCTTGCGCCGGCCGCCACCGTCTTCACGCCTTCGCGGAAGATGGCCTGCGCCAGCACGGTCGCGGTGGTCGTGCCGTCGCCCGCGACGTCCGAGGTCTTCGACGCGACTTCACGCACCATCTGTGCGCCCATGTTTTCGAGCGGATCCTGCAGCTCGATTTCTTTTGCCACGGTCACGCCGTCCTTGGTGATGATCGGCGCGCCGAACTTCTTCTCAATCACCGCATTGCGGCCCTTGGGGCCCAGCGTGATCTTGACGGCGTCGGCCAGCACGTTGACGCCGCGTAGGATCGCCTGGCGGGAATTCTCGCCAGTTACGATTTGCTTTGCCATGTCTATTCTTCCTCCTGGAAGTTTTTCAGATTGCTTTGCCGGAGGGCCTGACGCCCCCGGGAAGTTACTTTTTGCCGCCGGCTGCTTTGGCGGAGGTGCCGATCTTCGCGAGGATCTCGTCTTCCTTCAGGATGAGATATTCCTCGTCATCGATCTTGATGTCGTTGCCGCTGTATTTGCCGAACAGGATGCGGTCCCCGGCCTTCACGTCGAGGGGGATCAACTCGCCCTTCTCGCGCCGTCCGTTGCCCACGGCGACCACTTCGCCTTCTTGCGGTTTCTCTTTTGCCGAGTCGGGGATGATGATGCCGCCCTTCACGGTCTCTTTCTCTTCGGTCCGCTTCACCAACACGCGGTCGTGTAGCGGTGTGATGTTGACAGCCATTTTTGCAATTCCTCCGATGGGATGCTCAGATTGCTTGAACAGGCGAGCGCTCTTAGCACTCCTCTCAAGCGAGTGCTAATATAGCAAAGCCCGTTGGAGTGTCAAGCCAAAAGTTTGATAGAGGCATACTCACGTTTGCAGCAAAAATATAAGTAAGGCCATTACTTACATTCATTTATGGATATTTTAAGCCACTAGTAAAAACCTCGCATTTGGACGATCCAGCCGTATTTGTGATGGAATCGATCCATCCTAAACGCTTCGGCGGCAAGGTAAATAACCAGAGCCGGGTGCTGCGGAAGAAGGTGACGCTCTCACATTGCCCGGCCTCACCTCACCGGCCCTAGCCTTTTGGCCGTCATTCTGAGGAGCGAAGCGACGAAGAATCCCTCTTCGCGCGAGGCACTCGGCACAGCTTCACTTAAATCGGTTCCTCGCCCGGTATTTCTCGTATCATTGGAAAACGACTCCCGGAGAAGCGAATCCGAAAGTCGCGCAGAAATGGCCAACCACTACTTCGAATTCCAAGACGTCTCAAAATCCTTCGACGACAAAGCCGTCCTGCACAACGTAAATTTCTTCGTCGAGCAGGGTGAGACCGCCGTGATCATGGGCCGCAGCGGCGTAGGGAAATCGGTATCGCTGAAGCTGCTGCTCGGGTTTCTTCAGCCGGACGAAGGCCGCATCCTCGTCGCGGGCGAAGACGTCACCGGGTGGAACGAGGCGCAGTTTGCGAAAATCCGCCGCCGCGCCACCATGGTTTTCCAGTCCGGCGCCCTGTTCGACTCGCTCACCGTCGCCGAGAACGTGGCTTTCCCGCTGGCCGGCCGCGAGGACTTCAAGACCGAGGAAAAGTATCCACGGCCGCGTCACCGAGCTTCTCGAGATGCTCGAGGTCCAGCAGTTTGCCGACCGCCTGCCCTCGGACCTGAGCACCGGCACCAAGCGCGCCGTCGCCATTGCCCGCGCCCTTGCCGAAGAACCCGAGGCCATCCTTTACGACGAGCCCACCACCATGGTCGATCCGTTGATGGCGGCCCACGTGAGCAACCTGATCCTGAAATTGAAGACGACGTTTCACAAGACGTCCGTCGTCGTCACGCACGACACGCACCTGGCCAAGAAGCTCGCCGATCGTGTCATTTTTCTCCAGGAAGGCCGCGTGGCATTCTTCGGCACCTGGGCGGAACTGGAGCGCTCGCAGGACCCCTTCCTTCGCAATTTCCTCCTGGAAGACGAACTCATCCCCGCGCTGGATATGACCGCGTGACGGAGCATCCGCCGCCCGATTCAAAGCAGCAGCTTCCCCGCGTGATGGGCTTCTGGGACGTGCTGCTCTTCAACATCGCCGCCGTGCTGGGCCCACGCTGGATCGCGGCTGCCGCGCATAACGGCGCATCCTCCATCACGCTCTGGATTCTGGCGGCGCTGGGATTTTTCGTGCCCACCGCGCTGGTCGTCGTCGAGTTATCCTCCCGCTTCCCAGAGGAGGGCGGCCTCTACGCGTGGTCGAAAGACGCCTTCGGCGATTTCCACGGTTTCCTCGCCGGCTGGACGTATTGGATCTACAGCGTTTTTTATTTCCCCGCGCTGTTGCTGGCCAGCACGTCGATGAGCGCCTACGTGATCGGGCCGCGCGGAGCGGAACTCGCGCAGAACCGCACCTACCTGCTGGCGGGCTCTTTTTTCCTGCTGGCGATAGCGGTCATTCTCAACATCGTGGGGCTGAACATCGGCAAGTGGCTGCAGAACGCGGGCGGCGTCGGCACGTATCTTCCTCTGCTGATCCTTCTAGCAGTCGCGTTCTTCGTGTGGCTTCGCCATGGATCGATGACGCACTTCACGTTGCCCAGCCTGGTTCCCGCATTGGGATTGGGACACGGTCAATTTCTGGCCGCAGCTCGCCTTCGCCTTCACCGGACTCGAAATGGCCTCCATGATGAGCGAAGAAATCAAGGACCCGCGCCGCACCCTTCCGCGGGCGATCTTTGGCTCCGGCGGCCTGATCGCGGCGCTCTACATCTTGGGAACGGTCGCGGTGCTGGGCCTGATTCCCGCCGGGCAGGTGGATACCAAGAGCGGCGTCTTTCAGGCAATCACGTCCGGTTCCACGATCCTTCGAATTGGAGCGGTGGGAATTCTGGCGGCTCTGCTGGCGTCGGTGGGAAACGCAGGCGGGGTGGGAACCACGGTTGCCGCCACCGGCCGCCTCCCGTTCGTCGTTGGAATCGACCGCTACCTGCCGCCCATCTTCGGCAGGCTTCATCCGCGATGGAAGACTCCCTACGTTTCCATCTCTCGTGCAGGCGGGCGTCTCGTCGGTCGTTCTGCTGTTGATCCAGATCAACGAAACCGCCAACAGCGCCTACCAGATTCTGGTAGACGCCACCACCATCATCTATTTTCTCTCGCTCCTCTACATGTACTCCTCGGCGATCAAGCTCGCCTATCGCCAGGATCGCGACGCCCACCCCAACGCCATCCTGATCCCAGGCGGAAAAGCAGGAGTCTGGCTAGCCGCCTCGCTAGGATTCCTGGTAACGCTAGGTGGAATAGCGCTATCGCTGATACCCCCCGGTGAGTCCGCGAACAAGTGGCTGTTCGAAATCAAGCTACTAGGATGCACGATCGTCTCGGTGCTATTGGGCTTGATCCTCTACTATCGCGGCGCCCGAGCAAAAGCCCGCGACGCCGCCCAACTCCACGCCACTTCGTTGTGAATTTTGGTTTCGCGCGGACCGGCCTGTAGGGAAGGGAGGCCTGCAGGTTGGTTGGACGCCCGTAGCGTTGCGTTGATGCTTCGCGGTTGTGGCGCCGTAAAGGTTTTCGTCGTCATCCTGAGGAGCGCAGCGACGAAGGATCTCTCGGTGCAGTGGCTATCAATTAGCCGCTTGCCGCAGTCACCGGTGTTGCAGTTACGGGTGCCCCACCCTTCGATGTTAAGGGTGGGTCTTTCTTTCGCTTTTGTTTGCGTGGTTGTTTTTCGCAGTCATCCTGAGGAGCGTAGCGACGAAGGATCTCTCCTTGTTTCGCCCAAAGTGCGCAAGCTTAAGCCAAGCGCAAAGGTTTTTGCAAAGGCGCCCAGCCGCGCCGCCTAAAAACCCTCTTCGACCAATTGACTCACCGTAAGCCGCGAAGCCGGCCGCGCCACCCGCCCGCCGAGCAAACTCTCCACATATTTCGCCAGGATGTCGCACTCCAGATTCACCGAATCCCCGACGCGCATCTTCCCGACGTTGGTCTGCTCGTAAGTAAAAGGAATAATCGCAATGCTGGCGACGCCATCCGCCCACCGCGCCACCGTGAGACTAATCCCGTCAATCGCAATCGAGCCCTTCTCCGCCACGTAGCGCCGCAAATCCTCCGGCACCCGCACCGAAAGCCACCAGCTGTCGCCTTCGGGCGTCAATTCCGTCACGCGGCCAGTTCCGTCAACGTGCCCTTGAACGAAATGCCCGCCCAGCCGGGCGCCAGCGGCGAGCGGCCTCTCCAGATTCACGAGATCCCCGGCCTTCTTTTCGCCCAGCGAAGTCCGCCGCAATGTTTCACCCGAAAGATCGGCAGCGAAGTGCCCCGCATCGAACTCCACAACGGTAAGGCAGCACCCATTCACCGCAATGCTATCCCCAAGCTTCATATCGCGAGCGATGGCGTCAGCTCCCGCAAGGCTTACGCGCAGCCGCCCGCCATCCACGCGCCCTTCGATCGACTCAATCTTCCCGGTGTGTTCCGTTATGCCCGTAAACATCGCGAAAATATCCCTCGACGGCGAAATCGCGTCCCAATCCGTGCAGCGTCAATCGCGAAAGCGAAGGCGCGTTGAGAAACCTGCTCGAAGGCAACGCCGCGAGCGGCACTCCCCCGGTTCCCATGATCTTCGGCGCATAGAAAAGCATCATCTTGTCCACAATTCCTTCGGCGATGGCCGCACCATTCAGCTCCGCGCCGGCCTCCAGAAGCAAATTCAGAATCTGCCGCCGCCCCAATTCGCGCAGCACTTCGCGGAGCTCCACATGCCCCTCGCGCGCCGAGCACGCTGACCACTTCGACTCCCGCGCGCTCAATCGCGCGGCTCTTCTCCCCAGTAGCGGGCTCCGCGGTAAACACAACCACATCCTCCTCAGCCGACTCGACGATTTTTTTATTAGCAGTGATCCGCAGACTCGAATCCACCACCACCCGCAGCAGCTTTCGCCTCCGCGCAAGCCCGGTCCGGTCGGTCAAAAGCGGATCGTCCGCCAGCACAGTGCCGATCCCGGTAAGAACGGCATCAGCCGCATGCCTCATCCGCTGGCCGGCATCCCGAGCCGGTCCGCCGGTGATGGCGGTTTCGTGCCCGGGCCTCATCGCGATTTGCCCATCGAGCGTAAGCGCAGCCTTCAGCGTGACGAATGGCAACTGCGTCTTGATCCAGCAGGCGAAGTCCTCATTGAGGCGCATCGCCTCGTCTTCCTCGACGCCCTCGGTCACGTGAAGCCCAGCGGTGCGCAGCTCGGCAAAACCCTGCCCGGCCACTTCGGGATTGGGATCTTCCATCGCTGCCACCACGCGCCGCACCCCGGATGCGATGATCGCCTTCGTGCAGGGGCCCGTGCGGCCGATGTGGCAGCAGGGTTCGAGAGTCACATACAGCGTCGCGCCGCGCGCCTTTTCGCCCGCTTCCCGCAGGGCCAAGATTTCCGCATGATCGCGCTCGTCGTAACGATGATATCCGCGCCCCACCCCCTCGCCGTCTTTCACCACCACGGCGCCCACCATCGGGTTGGGATGCGTGAGAGCGGTGCCTTCGCGGGCCAGTTCCAGCGCTCGCTCCATCCACGCGATGTCGTCCGCGGTGGCGCTAGTCGAAGAGCGAATTAACGTAGGTTTGTGCATCGAAAGGCACCAGATCGTCTATCTGCTCGCCCGTGCCGACAAACCGGATCGGCAGATTCAGTTCCCGCGCGATGGCCACGACGATACCACCTTTTGCGGTGCCGTCGAGCTTCGTCAGCACGATCCCCGTCACTCCCGCATGGCTCCAGAACTCGCGCGCCTGGTTCAATCCGTTCTGGCCGGTAGTGGCATCGAGCACGAGCAGCACGTCATGCGGCGCGCCCGGAATGATCTTCGCTGCGGTGCGTTTCATTTTCTCAAGCTCTGCCATCAGGTTCGATTTCGTGTGCAGCCGTCCCGCCGTATCCACGATCACCACGTCGCTCGACCGCGCGCGGGCCGCCGTGAGCGCGTCGAAAATCACCGCCGAAGGATCGGAGCCGGATTTCTGCTTGATCAATTCCACGCCCGAGCGCTTCGCCCACACCTCCAGCTGCTCGATGGCCGCCGCGCGAAACGTGTCCGCGGCGCAGAGCATCACGCTCGCGCCCTCTTTTTTCAAGCGATTCGCGAGCTTGCCGATGGTGGTCGTCTTCCCGGTCCCGTTCACGCCCACCACAAACAGCACGCGCGGCGACGCATCCGCCTTGCCGTTGGCGGCCGGCGGCGCGGCCTTCGCCAGTATTTTCGTGATCTGGTTCTTCAACTCGAACTTCAGCGACGACGCGCCTTCGAGCTTGTGCTGATTCACCTGTTCCCGCAGAGCCGCCAGCACTTCCTTCGTGGTGGTCACGCCCATGTCGGCCCCCAGCAGCGCCGATTCCAGCTGTCGCAGCAGTTCGGGGTCCACCGGCCGGTCGCCCGTGAGTATCTGCTCGACCTTTGCCGCCAGCTCCGTCCGGGTCTTGCTGACGGACTCCTTCAGCTTCTCAAGCAGCGTGGGTTCAGGTTTCCCGAAAAGTGAGATCATGAAAGTTTGCCGCGTCCTTCAAAGGAAGCCTCATTCTAACAGAGGATGGTTTGGGGATACTCGTAGCCTAGCCAGAAGAGCGGATGGAATGGGTTTAGCAGGCTGCCGAAAAGTGTGGATTTTTAGGGGGTCGGAGCTTCAGAGTCTCTGTGGCAACGTCGGGTTTTCGCGTCAGGGCACGGATTTATCCGTGCCGCAAATGCTGACAAAACTCAAGCCTTTGCGGGTGCCCGACCCTTCGGTTCTAAGGCTCGGTCTTCTGCCTTTGCTTCCTGCCTTTGCTTTTCGCAGTCGCTTTTCGTGTCATCCTGAGCCCATGCGCGCGAAGCGCGGATGGGTGAGGGACCTGCTTTTTCTTTCCTTCTCCGTTGTTTGCCCGTCAAAATGCGGTTAGTTCAGGGGGGGACCGATCAGACTTCCACAAGCGTAGCGCTCAGCCTCAGCATGCCCTTTTGGATAGCCGCTTCGAGCGCCGCCACGACTTCGGGGTCGAACCGCGAAATGGCCAGCGAGCGAATCCGCTCGAGTGCAAAGTCCAGGTCCATCGCGGACTGGTAGGGCCGGTTCGTAGTGATGGCATCGAGCGTATCCGCCACCGCGATAATCCGCGCCATTAGCGGAATCTGCTCCGCGGGTAAGCCGTAGGGATAGCCCTTGCCGTCCATGCGCTCGTGATGCAGTTCGATGCCCGGCAACACATCCTTCAGCTGCCCGACCGGCCGCATGATATTCGCGCCCTTGATCGTGTGCTGCTTCATCAGGTCGAACTCTTCGTCCGTCAATTTGCCCGGCTTCTTTAGCACCCGGTCGTCGACGCCGATTTTTCCCACGTCGTGCAGGAGCGCGGCGATGCGCAGCCGGTCGAGATCCTCGGCGTTCATCCCCATGCCGTGCCCGATGATCGTGGAATAGCGCGCCACCCGCCCGGAGTGACCCCGGGTGTAAGGATCCTTCTCGTCGATGGCCGCCGCGAGCATCCGGATCGAACCAAGGAAAAGCTCGTGGTTTTCTTCGGCCGCCAGCCGCAGCTTGTCGACGTACACCTCGATGTGACCGGCCATCTGATTGAACGTGTCGGCCAGCTCTCCGATTTCCGCCGCGCCGCGCACCTCGACGCGCTCGTGAAACTCTGCCCGGCTCATCGCCCGCGTCGATTCCACGAGACCCCGAATGGGCCGCGTAATCCCCAGCGCGAAGAGATATCCGATGATCAGCGCGACGAACGTCACCACTACCACGAAGCTGAGCGCCTGCGCCGTCAATTCCTTCACGCCGGCATCGAGCCGCGCGTTGTCGAGCCCCCGCTGTGCGATCACGGCCCAGCGCAGCTCCGGAATGGTGCTGTAGGTCCCGATCATCTCGACCGGGCGTCCCTTTCCCTTGGCAGGCAGCGTGAAACGCATGGTCTCGGTCGCCCGCAATTCCTGCGGCAATTCCCGCACTTGCTTCACCACTGGCGAGAGCGAAGTCACGTCTTGCCCCGGCACAAACTCCCGCGTATTCGGGTACGCGACGATGTGTCCGTGGACATCCACAATGTAGACGGTGCGGTCACGGACGCTGGCATCCTGAATGCGCGCCACCAGCCGGTCGATCGAAACCACCGACCCGAACATCCCCGCAAACTGGCCGTCCGCCAGCAGCGGTACGGACATCACCAGCGCGGGCCGGTTGTCTTTCCCCAGCCCGAATGGCTCGCTGACGAAGTTGAGTTGCTCGATGCTGGCCGTGAACGCGCGCTTCAGCGCCACTTCCACGAAGGGGTCCTGGTCGGCCCGGAAGCTTCCGGCCGATTGGCCCTTGGCCTCTTTATTTACTGCTGTCACGTAAAGAATGTTGGGATTGTTCTCGACAAAATCCTGCAACAGGCGCGAAAGCTGCGGCGCGTGAGTGGGATCGTCCACGTTCTCGATCCACCCGGTGAGCGCGAGCACCTGCCGTTGGCTCTGCAGCTGTTCGTGCAGACTCTGCTCCACCTGCAGCGTTTCGCTTGCCAGGGACCGCGTAATCTCGCTCTGCTGGATGCGCTCGGTATCCTGCAGCTTTTCTTCGCTCAGGCTTATTACTTGCCGGTGGTAAAGCCACAAGGGGGTAACGCTGACGAGCAGAAGGGCGCCCAGCACGATCCAGAGGATGCGCAACTTGCGCGTTGAGAGCTGCTTGGGCGCCGAAATGGACATGGAAATCCCACTAAGATGCTATCGGACGGCAAGGGTAGGCACAACGGAACCGTCGTACAGCGTTGCGGATACGCCACGTGGGGCGCCGGGCTACAGGCGCGGGAATCTCAGGCGCGGCTCATCCCCGGCAATCAGCCGTTCGATATTCGCCCGGTGTTTCCATAGCACCAGAAGGGAAATGAGGATCGTTCCCTGAGTCACGTAACCGGGCGGCGCGTGGCGCGGGGCATAAAACAGATGAACCAGCACCGGCAGCGCGGCCGCCGCCACCACCGATCCCAGCGACGAGTACCGCCAGAAGGCCACCACCAGAATCCACAGAATGATCGCCACGAGCACGGCTTCCCGGCAAATCGGAATAAACACTCCGAGGCTCGTCGCGACGCCCTTGCCGCCTTTGAATCCCAGCCATACGGGGTACATATGCCCCACAACCGCGGCAATGGCACTAGCCATCATCCACCGCGTGCTGTTGCTCCCGGTGGCCCACCGCTCCGCGATCAGCACTGCGGCGTAGCCCTTCGCCGCATCGAGCACCAGCGTCAAAACTCCTGCGCCAAGGCCCGCGTTGCGCGCCACGTTTGCGGCGCCTATATTGCCGCTGCCCTGGTCCCGGATGTCATCGCCCTCGCCGGCCTTAACGACCAGATACCCGAACGGTATCGAGCCAAGCAGATACGCGATGATCAGCACCAGTCCTGGATCGTTCACACGGAACCTTTCACGAACGGGAAAGCCCGCAGCCGCCTGTATTCGGCGCCAGCCGGTTTCAGCATACTCTCGAACAGATAAAATTCGCTTTCGCGCGCCGACCCGAAGCTGCTTCCGGCGGCCTCCTGTGCCGCTTCTTCGAGTTTTTGAACTTCAGTGGGAGAGATTTTTCCGGGTTCCAGCCGCGCCAGAGTCAAATGCGGCACGTATTCACGCGATTCGCCCGCGAATCCCAGCGGCTCCAGAGCCTGCCCGACGTCAGCGGCAAGCCTAGCCAGATTCTGCGAAGCCGCCACCGCGCACCACAGCACGCGAGGACTCCGTTCGTGCGGGAAAAATCCCAGCCCGCGAAATTCCATCTCCACCGGCTGCTCGGACCGGATCGGCGCAAGCGCTGCGCAAATCGGCTCGACATTTTTTTCGTCGGTGTGGCCGATAAATTTTAGCGTGACGTGTATCCCTTCGGGGCGAACCCAGCGCGCATTCGGGCAACTCTTTTTGAGCTGCGAGATCAACTCCCGGAACGCCTGCCTCACCGCTTCGGGCAGATCGAGCGCGACGAAAAGGCGCACGCGTCAACCCCGCCCGTAGGAAGGAAACAGGAAATAACGGCGCGCCATATCGAGCGCAGATTGCGAAGCGAACAAGCGTATCCGGTCGCGGTCGCCCACAAAGCGGTGCTCTTTCTGGCGCGGGACGCGTTCGTCTGCAATTCCTATGTAGACCAGCCCCACGGGCTTCTCAGGCGAGCCTCCACCCGGTCCCGCGATGCCCGTAACGCCGATTCCGATCGTCGCTCCGGTTCGTTTGCGAATGCCTTCGGCCAGCGCCATCGCCACTTCGGGGTTCACCGCGCCCTTTGCTTCCAGCAAGGACGGCGGCACATCCACCAGCCGCGTCTTCAGATCGTTGCTGTAGCACACCACGCCCCCGAGGAAGTAAATCGAGCTTCCCGGCACGTTGGTGAGGCGTTCGGCGAGCAATCCTCCCGTGCAGCTCTCCGCCACCGCAATGGTCGCGCGATTCTCGGTAAGAATCCGTCCCACCACTTCTTCGAGCGTCTCGCCGCGCGTCGAATAAAGGTGTTCGCCGAGCGCCAGCGCCATCCGGTCGCTGATTTCATCGAGCAGCTTTTCGGCTTTGCCCGCATCGCCCGACCAGATGCTGGGATGGAGCTGAATTCCGGGAGGAGAAGCGAGGATTGTGGTTTCCGTATCGGGATAAAGAGCGTAGAGCGGCGAAACGCGCGTCTCCACTTCCGATTCCGGCAAGCCGGTGATGCGCAGTTCGCGGGTGAACAGCCGCTCACGCCCGGCAAATCGCGCCAGGCGCGTCTTCACTTCCGTCTCGAAAAGTCCCTGGAGCTCCGCCGGCACGCCGGGAAGCAGAATCACGATGTGCCCGTTCGCTTCGAGCCAAAGTCCTGGGGCTGTCCCCTTGGGATTGGGCAGAACCGTGGCCCCTTCGGGCACGAGTGCCTGGCGCGCATTGATCTCCGGCATCACCCGCCCGGGGCGGAATCGCTGGAAGCGCTCCTTGATGTGCTGCAGGATGCGTTCGTCGGTGTGCAGCTTGCGGCCCATCAGTTCCGCGACGGTTTGGCGGGTGCGGTCGTCGTCGGTGGGCCCGAGTCCGCCTGAAGAGACGACCAGCTCGGCGCGCTCGAGCGCGTGCCCGAACGACGAACGCATTTCGTCCGGCGCGTCTCCCACGACGGCTTTGTGAATCACGCGAATGCCCAGCTGGTTGAGCTGCGAAGTAAGAAAAAGGGAATTGGTATCGAGACGGTAGGGAGTGAGCAGTTCCGAACCCACTGCGATGATTTCGGCCCGCATCGCGGTCAGTTAACCGTTCAGGGGAAGCCCTTCGACGTCCCAGTCGAGAGTGTAGAGAGCATTATTGGTGGCGATGACCGCGCGATGCGAGGGCAAAAGCGCCAGTCCCACGATGTTGCTGCCGCCGAGCACCACCTCGGCTTCCGCGCCGGGCGTCAGGCGAACGATGCCGCGTTTGCCTCCCAGCGATCCAGCTACGTAGAGGTTGCCGAGGCGGTCGAAAGCAAGGCCTTGGGGGCGTCCCAGCCCGCGAAAAAAAACGCTCACTTCGCCCGCCGGCGAAATGCGGAAGACGCGGTCGAAGCTGGACGTGGTCGGCCCGGTGACGAAAAGCTCGCCTGCCGGGCTGAACGCGAGATGATACGCGGCGATCGACGGTTCGAGCGTCGCAAACACAAAAATTTCCCGCTCCGGGCTGATCTTGAAAATCGTGCCGCTTCGATCCCCGACGTATAGGCTCCCGTTCTTGTCGAACGCGAGGCCCGTGGCGATGCCCATTCCTTCGATCCACTGCATCGCGCGTCCATCGGGAGAAACGCGATGCACCGTGCCGTCGTTCCGGCAGGTAACGAAAAGGTAGCCGTTCTTGTCGAGCGCGAGGCCCGTGGGATTGATCAATTCGGTGATAAACGGCTTGATGGAGTGATTGGCGGTGATCTTATAAAGCGAGACTGGGACTTTCTGCCCGCGCTGCCCGCTGAAGGTTACGTAGACATTGCCCTCGGCATCCACCGCGGGATTGCCCACCGGATGCAGGTTGTCTGCAACCTGCACTCCCAGCGCGATCGGAAACGGAGGACTCTCGACGCTGCCCATGCGCACGCGCACCGCCCCGCCGACCGCCCCTTCAGGCACGCGGGCGATCAGCACTTCCTCCGCGGCCATCACGAGGCTGCCTTCGGCCGCGCCAAATTGCACTTGGGGCCGCGTATGATTACGCACCGCGAAGCCGTTTCCCCGGATGGAAAGCTCGCCGCCCGGAAGGGCCGCGGCCGGTTTCACGCTTTCAATCCTCGGTGCGCCGTTTGTTTTTGCGCTCAAATCGATTATTCCCCAGCCTTTACAGTTCTACTCGCTGCCGCCTGGAAAGTCCCGCGAATTCCCCGCGCGGCGTTCCGCTAGAGTCCGGCTGCGTGCGCGATCCACAAGCCCAGCGCGGCATAAACGCCGGCCATCCAATCGTCGGCCATGATGCCCAGCCCGCCCGGCAAAGATTCCGCCTGCCGCGCCGGAAACGGTTTCCAGATATCGAACGCCCGGAAAAGTATAAAACCCAGCAGCAAATATTTCCAGTTGAGGGGAGCGAACGCCGCGACGTAAGTGAGCAATTGCCCCGACACTTCGTCCACCACCACGCACTGCGGATCTTTCGTTCGCAAGAATGTTGCGGTGCGGTCCGCCGCCCAGACGCCAACGACGGCAATAATCAAAGTGATCGCCCAGGCCAATGGCCACCGTACCGAATGAGCGGCGAAGAATGTCCCGTAGGCACTCAGAGTCACGCGCGAACCGAGAAGCACGTAGAGAGCGACGCCGACCAGTGAACCCCACGTCCCGGGAGCGACCGGAATATAGCCGATGCTGAGCACGGTCGCGATGGCGACGGCAACCGCGGGCCTGGAGCTGGCTTGGGCGAAAGCCACCGGGCTTTTCGCCGGGGCCGGAGAAGGCGCGTCAGTCCTGGCGCTCATCAGTATCTTTCCTTACGTATTTCTGCGGAGGTTTCTGCTGAGTCTCGTCCGGCATCGATTCGTCGATCACCGGCTCGCTGATTTTGTACTTCTCGCTGGCCCAGTTGCCGAGGTCGGTGAGCCGGCAGCGCTCGCTGCAGAAAGGGAAATCGGCGGACGATTCGGAATCGGTCGGCTTCCGGCAAATGGGGCATTGCCACTTCATAGTCCAGGAATACTCCTGAAAAAGGCGCTGTTTTTCCGACGCACAAAGGTCGCTAAGAGTGTCGAGTAAGCGGGTGCGCTTTCTTTTGTTTTCAGCAAGATAGGCATGATTCCGTTCGTCCATGTGTGTCGACTGGATTCCGCCATTTTCCCCGCCTTTTTCAACCTCATTTGCGCTCCCGAAAGCCACAGTAGCACGGGCAAAGAAAATTGGAAGGGAGTACTTCGCGTGGTAGGAATTTCAGCGGGACGTAAGTATAGGGAACAGATCGTTTGCCGGGAGCGCGGCGACGTGCGGCGCAGGGCGAGCGGGCGCATGGATTTCCGTAACGCGCGCGATCAGATCGTAGTCCTTTACTCCGGTGACTTCGACGGTCGCGAGGGTCCCGGGCTGTGGCAGGTCGGCCGCGTCGGTAACGCCCTCGAATTCAGTGATATAGACTTTCCCATCGATATCGGGAGCCATGCCTTCGAGGCGTGCTTCCCAGATAAGGTCCGTGTCCTTGGAAGGGCCTTCCAGCATCACCTCAAGCCTTTGGTGCAGCTTTGCCCGCAGCTTGCGCTTAACAATGCCTTTTTGCAGCTTCATCAGCGCGTTTTTGCGCTCCGAAATTGTCTTCGCGTCGACCTTGTTCTCGTGGCTAAAGCTTTTCGCGGCATCTTCGTCCGAATACTCAAAGACCCCCATCCAGTCGAAGTCGGCGGCGGACACGAAATCGCAGAGTTCCTGGAAGTCCTGTTCCGTCTCGCCGGGAAAGCCCACGATGAACGATGTACGGATGGAAACGCCGGGAATCGTCGCGCGTATTTTTTCGAGCGTCTTCAGGAACGCCCCGGCGTGGGAGCCGCGCTTCATTTTTGCCAGGACGCTGCGGCTGGCGTGCTGCAGAGGGATGTCCATGTACTTGGCGAGCCGCGGGTGCGCGGCGATGGTGTCCAGCAGGCGCGGCGTGATGCGGTTTGGGTAGCAGTAGAGAAAGCGGACCCAGTGCAGGTCTTCCACCTGCGCCAGGCGCTCCAGCAGGAGTGGCAGGCCGTCGCGCAGGCCGAGGTCTTCGCCGTAGTAGGTGGTGTCCTGCCCGATCAGCGAAATCTCGCGCACGCCCGCCGCGGCGAGGTTTTCCGCCTCGCGCACCACGGACTCGAAGCGGCGGCTGCGGAATTTCCCCCGCAGTTGCGGGATCACGCAGAACGTGCAGGGATGGTCGCAGCCTTCGTTGATCTTGATATAGGCAGTGTGGCGCGGCGTGGACAGGATGCGCGGAGAAAGATCATGGTAGAGATACGTAGGCGCCTGGTCCGTAGTTGCCGCATGCGCGTCCAGCTCGCCTTCGCACGCCGCAAGTATCTGCTCGACTTCGCCCGTGCCAATTACCGCGTCCACTTCGGGAATCTGCTCGCGAATTTCGTTGCGGTAGCGTTCGACCATGCAGCCGGCAACGATCAGCTTTTGCGCCCGGCCGAATTTCTTGTATTCGGCCATTTCGAGGATCGAGTTCACCGACTCCTGCTGCGCCGGCGCAATGAAGCTGCAAGTGTTGACCACGAGGACGTCCGCTTCGCCGGGCCGCGGGGTGATCTCGTATCCCCCGCGCGCGAGAATGCCCATCATCACCTCGCTATCGACGAGGTTCTTCGGGCACCCCAGGCTCACAAATCCAACCTTCGGCATCGCAGACCAGTCCCTTAAGCGGCTTGCAAACAAGCGATTCTATCACGTTCGCGCGCGTATGCCGGGGCGTCCGGGCTGAATCAAGGACGCGTGTGGAAAAGAGATGCGGTTCCGAAGGGCTTTACTTTGCGAGGGAGCGGATGAAGGCGATCATCAGCCAGGATTGCTGCGAATCGAGCTTGTGTTCGTAGCTGGGCATTTTGCCTTTGCCCTTGTTGAGGATGTAGAACAGGTCGCCGTCGGTGAAGCCCTTGAGCGACGCGGAATCGCGCCAGTCGCGGCAGTCGTAGTGGGATGCGCCGGACATAAACCCCTTGCCGTTGCCGGTCTTGCCGTGGCAGACGGCGCAATCGGACTTGAGGTAGCTCTCGTCGCCGGCGGCGATGGATTCGGCGGTCATTTTGACCGGATTCGCGACGCTGGATTCTTCCGCGGGAACTTTGAATTCCGGCTGTGGCGCTGCGGCCTGGCATCCTGCCAGGAACAGGCACGTCAAAAGGCCAGCCACCGCCAGATATCTGCGCATCGCACTCCCTTCGGATTTCCCTAAGGCTTTTGTTTCGATGATGAATGCTTAACGTAGCATGGCCTTGGAACGCGATGGAGTGGCTCTGATCACACTTATTTGTGATGGGGGTCACTGTCGGCGCAATGGTTGCGGGGCTGAGCGCAGAGAAGCTGTAACAAGAGAACTGCGTTGCAACCGAAGGAGGGATCCTTCGCTGCGCTCAGGATGACTGCCAAAAGCGAAGACAACGGCAATTCGAAGCCGACGCCGGCTAGCGGGCTGCGGCTACCGGGACCGTTTTTGGCGATTCCGTCGATTCGGCTACGGGTTGGGCGCGGAGGACCAGCACTGGGCAGCTTGCCAAGCGCACGATCTTATCGGTCACCGAGCCGAAGGCGAGCTTGTGCCAGCCGGTCATGCCGTGGGTGGCGATGGCGATCAGGTCGACGTTGTTGTGTTCGGCGATGCGCAGCAGTTCCATGCTCACGTCGTTGGCGGTGCCAATCTCGGCGCGCGCCTTGATCCCGCGCCCTTCCAGCTCCCGCACCATCTCATCCAGGCGCTTCTGGGCGCACTTGTGCAGCTCTTCCTCGTACTCGCCTTCGTGGAAGAAGGCGGTGGCCGACGGCAGCCTCGGGATAGCGGGCACCACGTGAACCAGCAACAGCTCCGCTCCGAACCTGGAAGCCATGTCCGTGGCCGTTTTCAGCGCTACGTCGGAATGGTCGCTGAAGTCGATGGGAGACATAATCAGCTTCGGTGGCAACATGCGTGTTCTCCTTATCACCAATTAATCACGAATCGATCGCCAGATTAGTCGCGAACCGATCACAAAAACTCCGGACGTCCCGCTCTGCCGATGCGGCGGGAACGTCCGGTCCGGCCGATTAGCCGCCCAGCGTGCGGAAAGCCCAGAACAGCGTGGCCGACAAAATGATGGATGCGGGAAGAGTGAGCACCCAAGCCATCGCCAGATTGCGAACCGTGCCCCACTGCAGACCCGTGCGGTTGGCGGCCATCGTACCCGCAACGCCCGAGGAGAGCACGTGCGTGGTACTGACGGGCAGCCCGAACCAGTCGGCCGCGCCGATCGTGAACATGGCGGTGATTTCAGCCGCAGCGCCCTGTCCGTAGGTGAGGTGGTCTTTTCCGATTTTCTCTCCGACGGTGACGACGATGCGCTTCCAGCCGATCATCGTGCCCATGCCTAGAGCGAGTGCCACGGCAACTTTCACCCAGCTAGGAATGAACTTGGTGGCGTTGTCGATGTGCTTCTTGTAGTTCGCGATCACCGCTGCGTCCGCCGTCGAAAATTGCGGCTTGCCGGATTTCTGCATCAGGCGGAGTCCTTCGCTCACCACGTACATGTCATTGCGGAAGTTGCGGACCTTGTCCTGCGGCACGGCTTTCAGGTCCTTGTAGAGGGCCATTTCGGTGCCGATTCCGTTGACCAGTTCGCGCATCGCCAGCATGGTGTTGGGGTGAAGTTCTTGGTGCGGATGTAGTCGGTCACTTCATCGCGCGAATCGCCCACCACCGCGGAGGGGTCGACGTAGTGCCCCAGCACGTCGGCGGTCTGGGTCGATACGGCCACGAAGTCCGCGGTCTGAGCCGGGGTAATGGCGTGATTGACGGCGTAGGCCGTCGGCACCGTTCCGATCAGAATAAGCATGATGAGGCCCATGCCCTTCTGACCGTCGTTGGAGCCGTGCGCGAAGCTCACGCCTGTGCAGGTGAGCACCAGCAGCGAGCGAATCCAGAACGGAGGCGGCTCGGTTCCCTTGGGGGCTTCATAGAGTTGCTTGTTGGGGATGAGCGCCTTGCACAGCAGCAACAGAAGCGCGGCGCCAGCGAATCCAACCAGCGGGGAGAGCAGCAGGGACTTTCCGATGTTGGTGGCCTGTCCCCAGTCCACGCCGCTGGTCCCGCTCTTTACGGACATCAACTGGTTCGCAATGCCCACGCCGATGATCGATCCCACCATGGTGTGCGAACTCGACGCCGGCAGGCCGAAAAACCACGTGCCCAGGTTCCAGATGATCGCGGCGATCAGCAGCGCGAACACCATCGAGAAGCCCGCTTTTCCGCCGACCTGCAGAATCAATTCCACCGGCAGCAGCGAAACGATCCCGAACGCGACGGCGCCGCTCGAGACGAGCACGCCGATGAAATTCCACGCCCCCGACCAGACGACGGCGATGTGCGGTTCCATCGAATGCGTGTAGATCACGGTAGCCACGGCATTGGCCGTGTCGTGAAACCCGTTCACAAACTCGAAGCCCAGCGCTACGAGCAGCGCGATTCCCAGCAGCACGAAAGGCATGATCTCGCTGGAGTGAACCTGCGCCAGATCGGAAGCCAGGTGCGCGCCCGCGTAGATAAAGCCGACGATCAGCGCGACACCGAAGACGGCCATGCCGATCTTCGCGCCCTTTCCAGCTCCTTCGGTCAACTTTGTGTCTAATACGGATGCCCCGGTCGCCATTCTTCACTCCTTGAAGCATGCAGTTGTTGCATGCTGGAACCTGCGGGTTGGACACTAGTTCTGTCGTGTTACTTCTGTATGACAAGGATGTGAACCCTTTGTGCTGACTGTGGAAAATGAGCCGGGCGGAAGCGAGTGAGAAGGCGTGGCGTAATTCAAACTAAAGCTGCAGTTGCGATGGGCGCGGGATACAGGAAATTTCGATAGGCACAAGAATCAACAGAGCGGCAGAATTACGGTGGGCAGGCGGCGCTTCAGCGCTTCGTTTGCGACGCGCTCGCGGGCGAATTTGACGAAAGCGTAAGCATAGAAAATGCAGGTGGCCCCTGCTAACGAACCCAGCACGATGTCCACGGTGTGTTCCTCCTCCAACTTAAAATCCACTCCAACTCCGCCCAGGTGTCCTAGCGTTGACTCAGGCTAGCATTTTCTCGGAATCCTGCTATCCCGGTGATTCTGTATCGCCAATAGATAAGACGCTGTACGTTCGCCGAGGATTCGCGAAAATCGGCGCTTTTTGCAATCAAGTGAGGATAAATTGATTTGCGGCGGTGAGCGTCACGGAGTGAATTTCGTCGAAGCCCTCCTCCAGTGTGGGCCGCTGGATTTTTTTGAACGTCCCGGCGACCGCAACTGGCGGGTATTTTCTGTTTCAAAGCGCGCAGATTATTGCGGCGCAGCGCTTCGGCAAGAGGAGTCTCGAAGAAATACGCGATTACGCGGAATCCCGCGGCGCGCGCAGGGGAGCACGTAGCGCGCGCGGTCGCTGGGCAGCGGATTGGTATTGTCGACGACGAAGGATTGCTGCGCCGCGAGACACGCTTCGAGAATCAGCTGTTCGCGGCGGCGGGTTTTCAGCATGTCCAGGTTGATGCGGATGTGGGTGTCTGAGAAGCGCTCGCGGTAGAGGGTGCTTTTCCCCGCGCCCTGGACTCCCACGAAAATCACGGCCTCCACGGGCGCCTAACTTTCTGCCAAAGCCTGAAGATTTCGCGGCACCTTCGGCAGTTTGGGAGGCCGCGGACCGTGGCGCATGGCAGTCGCTACCGGCACGTAGGTGAGTTGCTCGCCGGACCGGGCACAGCGCAGCATGAGTCCTCCGCGGCTCATGTCCCCGCGTCCCGCAAATTCGGCGGGAAAAAGGAGACGCTCGCCGAAGATTTCGAGCAACGGTTCAACGTACTTTGGCGTTGCCACGCTCCCGAGCAGCACCACCTCGCACGCGGCGCCGACTCGCGCCAGAAGCTTTCGGGCGTCGCGCTCGAGAGGCAGGCGATAGCGCGGCTCGCCGGCTTCGATGGGGATCCCCGAAATTTGCTGCAGCTGTTCGATGGTGAAGGGAGTCTCGGGCGGGATCAAGCCGCCTCCGGCGGTAATCACGAATGCCCGGGGATCGCCAGGTTCGCCGCCCGCAAAAGCGCGCGCGTAGGCCAGTTTTCCTCGAAAATACAGCCCGCTGATGAAGCTGAAGATTTCGCCCAGGGGTAGTGCTTCGCGCCGCAAGCGCACCGCCAAATCGAACTGCGCGCGGCCGCTCAGGAGCTTCCTGGCGCGCACCCCGCCGGCATTCGCAGGGGAAAGCAAAAACACGCGCTGCGACGCGGGCGCAGAAGACTTCTCAACATTTTTCACTCGCCGTGCGGCGACCACGATCCGCTTTGCAGCCGGTCTCGAGGATCGATTACCTTTTGACATACTCATTTTCACGCTAGCACAAAAGCTTGAGGATGCAAGCAGGCGCCGTGTTGCTTACTATCCAGATGCGGGCATGGTTGCCCTAAGAGCGAAAATTTTCTTTATAGTCGCGCTTGCGAAGTAGTTCAGGGGATAGGGGCTGGCGGCGGGGCGCCAACTCAAGTTTGGGAGGTCTCACGTAAGAGAGCAGGGCACTGGCCGCCATAGAGACTCCGATCCAAGCGGCCACCGAAGCTACGGCAACAAGGGCACCTTCGCGAAAGCCTGTGGTAGCGATGAAAAATGCCAGTAATGGCAAAGAAGCGCCCAGCATGATGAGCTTGTAAGGCGGGGAATAGCGAAGCCGCAAGCAGCAGATCGGGCACAATAACTCGTTTGGATTTCTCCAACGGCTGCGGAGCCATTGCGGGTCGAGTTGGGAAGCGCAATTCGGGCACTGGATCGTCTTTCTCTTCATGCGAGGTTCGTTTTCCGCAGTGCCGCGCGCTAAATGATCCTGCCCAAGTCTCAATGCAGTGGCTCCCTTCCCTTTTGGTTTCGCTCCGAAGGCGTGACAGACTATATCGGCCGTTGCTCACAGCACGAAGGAAAGAAGGATTGCTCGGAAGTGAAAGCAAAGAAGGCGAAAGCGTGATCTTCACTCATGGGGCGGTTCACGTCCTGAACGGGCCGCGAAAAAAATCGCGATTCTTTGCAAATCGCCTCTTCGAAACGCGCGGCAGCAAGAATTGCGTTCGGGCCAAGGTGTTTAGGGGGTCGGAGCTTCAGCTCCGACATAAAGCCACGGCGCGCAGCGCCTACCGCTCGCGGTGCTTTTTCCGCGAGCCTTCGGTCTGCGGTCACAGCAAATCGATGCGGGCAGCCGCGAATGATTCTTAAATATGCCTCATGAAATGTCCTTATTGCCGCGCGCGAAGTTCCAGCGGCGGCTGCTCGCGTGGTTTCGCAAGCATCGCCGCGAACTTCCGTGGCGGGCCAGCCGCGATCCGTACCGCATCTGGGTGGCCGAGGTGATGCTCCAGCAGACGCGCATCGCGGCTGTGATCCCTTATTACGACCGCTTCCTGGCGCGCTTTCCGACCGTGGAGTCCCTGGCGCAAGCCCGCCCGCAGGAGGTGCTGAAATTCTGGGCCGGACTTGGCTATTACAGCCGCGCGCGCAACCTGCACGCCTCCGCGAAGAAGATTGTCGATGACCACGGCGGGGAATTTCCCGCGCGAGCTGGATGCCGCCCTCGCGCTGCCCGGCATCGGGCGCTACACGGCGGCAGCGGTTCTCAGCATCGCCTACGATGCCCCGCTGGCCGTGCTCGATGGAAACGTGGCGCGCGTGCTCGCGCGGCTTGGAGCGGTGCGAGGCGACCTGCGCGCCCCGCGGCGCTGGCAGCGGCTCAGCGAAGCGGCCGATCGGCTTCTTGCCCGGCACGCGGCGTCCGATTGGAACCAGGGCCTGATGGAACTGGGCGAAATCGTCTGCACGCCGCAGAATCCACGCTGCACGGAGTGTCCGGTGGCGCAGGCGTGCCGCGCTTACGCGCTGAATCTTGTCGCTAAAATTCCGGCGCCGCGGCGGAAACGCGCGCCGGTGAAGATTCAAATCGCGGCGGCGATCCTGCGCGATCCTTCCGGCCGCACGCTCCTCGTCAAAGACCCCGGCGCGCACGATGGCGTGCTCTTCTCGCGCATGTGGCAGTTCCCGGCAGTCGAAGTGAAAAGCGACGCGGCAGCGGAACTGCGTGCGCATCTTCTCGCCACGCTGCGCGTCGAGGCTCCGTCGCTGGAGCCGCTGGCCACCGCCCGCCACGGCGTCACTTTCCGGAACATCACGCTGCTGCCTTTTCTTGCGCAAGTCCCTCAACTTCCGAAACGGCCGCGCGCGCGGATCGTTCCTTTGAACCGCTTCGCGAGCCTTCCCGTTTCCAGCGCCACCCGAAAAATCGCTGCGGCAGCGCCCGGTTCCGCGCAGTAGCGGATTCGCGTCGCCCGTTCCCCGCCGCTGGCTTCCGGGTGTTAGCATTGTGAAGACGCCCATGGCCTCCGCCGCACGCCCCAGCGCGCCGCCCCTCCCGGCGGTGCAACGCTACTTCGAGGTATCGCTGTTTTTCCTGGTCGCGACCGGAATTTACGCCATAGTGTCGACCGGCAAGCTTGATCCGCTATCGACGTTCGCGCCCGCCGTGGCGCTGATCTACAAAGGTTTTCGCCTGTGGCGGGGCCGCGGGCCGGAACTCTCCGCGCGGGTGGCCACTTCGCTCGTGCTGGCTTACTTCCTGTTTTTCCCGGCGGACCTCTGGGTTTTCTCGCGCAATCTCTCCGCGGGCGCGCCCAACCCTGCGTTGTACGCCGGGCTGCTCTCGGCGATTCACCTGCTGCTGTTTGCGACGATTGTGCGGCTCTACTCGGCCACCACGAACCGGGATTATGCGTTTTTGGCCGTTCTGGCGGTTACGTCGATGCTGGCCTCCGCCATTCTTACCGTGGAGACGGGCTTTCTTGTGGCATTGGCGCTATTTCTGATTCTGGCGGTGTCGACGTTTGTTGCCCTGGAGATTCGCCGAAGCTCCGCCGGGGCAGTTGCGCCACCGTTCGAGCCCGGCTCGCCGCTTACGCGGCAACTGAATCGCGCGCTGGGCATCACGTCGGTGCTGGTGGCCGTCAGCGCGCTGGTGATCGGCGGGGTAATCTTCTTCCTGATTCCGCGCTTCACTACGGGATACCTCAGCGCACTCAACCTGCAGCCGAGCCTGATGACGGGTTTCAGCGACGACGTCTCCCTCGGCGAGATCGGAAAGATACAGCAGAACCCCTCCGTCGTGATGCGCATCCGCATCGACGGGGACCCCACGCGCGCGCAGGACGTCCATTGGCGCGGCATCGCCCTAACCAACTTCGACGGGCATCGCTGGTTCACCCCCCGGCACGACGAGCGCGTGATCGCCTCCTCGGGTGATGGGGACTACTGGCTGGGGACGACTGCCGCATCGCACGAGAGATTCGTGCCGCTGCGCTACACCGTGCTGATGGAGCCGATCGCCACCGACGCGATTTTCATCGCTCCGCGCGCGCTGGTCCTGAAGGGGCGCTTCCAGAATGAGGCCTCGCGCGCCGGAGCGCCGCCGCGGCACGGCTATCTGGTGCAGGACGTGACCGGTTCGGTCTTTAACCCGGCCCACAACAATTCGAAGATCCGCTACGAAGGCGCGTCGAATCTCCCCACGATCCTGCCGCGCGACCTTCGCACCGCGTCGCCTGACTATCCCGAGCCGATTCGCCAGGTTTACCTGCAATTGCCGCGGCTCGATCCGCGAGTGAAGCGGCTTGCCGACGAAATCACGGCCGGCTCGCACAACGAATACGACAAAGCCGCCAACATCGAGCGGCATTTGATGTCTCACTATGCGTACACGCTCGATTTGAGCGGAACGCACGGGGAAGATCCCCTCGCCGATTTTCTTTTCGTGCGCCGCGCTGGCCATTGCGAGTATTTTGCCTCGGCGATGACCGTCCTGCTGCGCGCCGAAGGCATTCCCGCTCGCTACGTCACCGGATTTTCACCCGGCGAATATAACGATGTGGGCGGCGATTACATCATTCGGGAGAGCGACGCGCACGCCTGGGTGGAAGTGTATTTCCCCGGCTATGGCTGGATCACGTTCGACCCCACGCCTCCGGGGGATTTGAAGCACGCGGGCATTTTCGAACGCCTCAGCCTGTATTGGGATTCGTTCCAGTTCACGTGGAGTGAATGGGTGGTGAACTACGACTTCTCCCATCAGTTCACCCTCGCCGAGAACGCGCAGCAGGCCTCGCGAAGCTGGAGCGACCGCGCCCGCGATTTTTACAACCAGAGCCAGGACCGCGCCATGCAATCGATCCTGGCCCTCGATACCAAGGCCGAGGCCTCGCCCTTGTTCCTGCCCAGCCTGCTCGTGCTGCTTCTGGCGCTGCTTTTCTATCTGCGCGGACGCTCGATGATCGGCTATCTGGTGCAGCGCTGGAGTCTTCGAGCGCGCCGCGGAGGCAATTTGACCGCCGGACTGGCCGCGCTGGAATACAACGAAATGCTGCGCCTGCTGGAGCGCCGGGGATGGAAGAAGACTGCCTCGCAGACACCGCTGGAATTTGCCGCCGCGATCCCGGCTGCGGACTTGGCTGGCCCCGTGGCCCGGCTCACGGAGTTGTATCAGTCCGCGCGTTTCGGCAATCATCCGGCGCGGGTGGACCAGATGTCGTCACTGCTGCGACTCATCCGCAACTCGATCCGCGCGCGCAAACCCTCCGGACGTTAAGTTTTTTTTCTGCGAGAGTCAGCGCGCCGGCTCAGCCGGAACGGGGGCTTCCGGTTCGCCGGCGTCTTCCACCCACTTTGCCGAGAGAGCTTCGTACATCGGCAAATCCTGCAGTTTTTCCAGCAGCGCCGGACTAAGCGCGGCGCTCGAAGGCTCGCGATCTTCCGCGAGGCCCATAAAGAAGTCCTGCACGTTAAAGCGCGTTCCGTTCGCCGGCGCGTGAATCGTGCCGGGCAGTTTTCGTGCGTATTGCCCGGTGGACAGGAGGAACCGAACCTTCTCGGTATCGGCAAAGTAAGGCAGAAGAATTTCGTTACACACTTTCTGGCAGAGAGAAGGGTCCTTCAGCCGGAAGATGACCTCGACGCGTTCGTAGAGATTGCGCGGCATCCAGTCGGCGCTGCCCAGGTAGACCTCCGTATCGCCGCCATTCCCAAAGACGTATATCCGGCTGTGCTCCAGAAAACGCCCCACCACGCTGCGCACGCGAATGCGGCTGCTGACTCCCCGCACACCGGGGCGCAGCGCGCACGCCCCGCGCACGATCAATTCCACATGCACTCCCGCCTGCGACGCCCGGTAAAGCGCCTGGATAATGTTTTTATCGAGAAGCGAATTCACCTTGGCGACGATCATCGCCGGGCGCCCCGCCTTGGCATGCGCCGCTTCGCGGTCGATCAGGCTGACGCAGTTCTTGCCCAGGTTGAGAGGCGCCACCGAAAGCGGCCCGAAATGCGCCCGCTCGGAATACGCCGTCAAAAAATTGAACACGTAATGCACCGCCTCGGTGATCTGCGGATCGCTGGTGAGCAAGCTGAGGTCGGTGTAGAAGCGCGCGGTGGACGGGTTGTAATTGCCGGTGCCGAGATGCGCGTACCGGCGCACCTTGCCGTCGGGATCGCGCCGAACCAGCAGCGCCAGCTTGCAATGCGTCTTCAGCCCGACGAGCCCGTGATACACCTGCACGCCGGCCTCCTGCAGGCTGCGCGCCCAGCGGATGTTCGAAGCTTCGTCGAAGCGCGCCTTGAGCTCCACCACCACGGTCACTTCTTTTTTCGCCGCCGCTTCCATCAGCGCGCGCGCGATCGGCGAGTCTTCGCTGGTGCGATAGAGCGTCTGCTTGATCGAAAGCACGTCGGGATCGAGCGCCGCGCTTTCGATGAAGCGCACCACCGCGGAGTAGGAATCGTACGGGTGGTGCAGCAGAATGTCCCGCTGGCGCAGGAGGCTGAAGAGCGCCGGCGGATCGGGCGGCACGTCCAGCTCCCGGGGCGTGAACGACGGGAATTTCAGCTCGGGAAGCACAGTCTGGTCGTACAGATTGAACAGGCGCGACAAATTGATCGGGCCATTCACCTGAAAAACCTGCCAGGCCGCCAGCACGAAGTTCGACCGCAGGCGCTCGATAATCTCGAGATCCGCGCCGGCTTCGATTTCCAGGCGAACCGCCGCGCCTTTGCGCCGCCGGTGAAGCTGCGAGTCCACCGAATCGAGAATGCTGCGCGATTCCTCCTCGCGCAGATAGAGATTGCTGTTGCGCGTTACGCGGAACGGCGCCGAGGAGAGAATCTTGTAGCCGTGGTAGAGACGCTCCGCATAAGCCTGCACGATATCGTGCAGGAAAATATATTCGATCGTTCCTTCGGCCGAAGGTATGCGCAGCACGCGCGGCAGGGCCCGCGGCACGGTGACCACGCCGAGATAAATTTGCGAATCCTTGCGCCGCTTCTGCAGCAGGAACGCCATGCACAGAGCCTTGTTCAGCACCCGAGGAAACGGGTGCGCCGGGTCCACGGTAACCGGCGTCATCAGCGGCTCGACGCGATCGAGATAAAAGCGGTCCACCGCCTTGCGGGCCTCCGGCTTTAATTCCCGGAAGCTCCGCACCCGAATGGACTCCTCCGCCAGAGCCGGCACCAGCTTGTCGCGCCAGCAATCGTACTGGCCCTTCACAAAATCGTGGATCGATGCGGAAAGCAGCGTGAGCACTTCGCGCGGGGCCAGCCCGTCCGGCCCGGCCTCGCCTTTGCCCTGCTCGGCCTGCTGCAGAATACCCGCGACGCGAACCTCGACGAATTCGTCGAGGTTGCTGGCGGTGATCGCCAGAAACTTCACGCGCTCGAGTACGGGATTGTGCGTGTCCAGCGCTTCGTCGAGAACGCGCTGATTGAATTGCATCCAGGAGAGATGCCGGTTTAGAAAGAGCTTTGGATTGTCGGACTGAGCGCGGCGCATGGGTGCCTCTGAGACGCCCGAGGCTACTTCAACATTGTTACGGGCAGGTTACGCGCCGATGGAAGGCTTCAAAGAATCGCGCGCACCACGCCACCCTCCACCCGCAGCGCGGCGCCGGTCGTCCCGGAAGCCAGCGGGCTGCACAGATAAACAATCATATTGGCCACTTCGTCGACCGTCTCGAATCTTTTCAACAGCGAAGTGGGTCGAATCGTTTTGAAGAAATCGTTTTCGAAGGCGGCAGTGTCGGCGCCCGGCTTCGCTCCCATCTTCTGGATGAATGTTTCCACGCCTTCGGAACGGGTAGGTCCCGGGAGCACGCTATTCACGGTGATGTTCGTTCCGGCGACGGTTTCGGCGATGCCGCGGGCGATGGAGACTTGCGCGGTTTTAGTCATCCCATAGTGAATCATCTCCGCCGGAATCTGGACGGCGGACTCGCTCGACACAAAAATAATGCGTCCCCAGTTTTTGTCGCGCATGCCCAAAATATAGTGGCGGGAGAGCCGAACGCCGCTCATCACGTTGGCCTCGAAAAAGCGCAGCCAATCCTCATCCGGGATTTGTTCAAAGGGCTTGGGCTCGAAAATGCCCATGTTGTTGACCAGGATATCCACTCGATCCAATTCCCGAACCAACCTGGCGCAGCCCGCCGCGTTCGAAACGTCGGCGGCGATGCCCGACACTTCCGCCTGCGGGTGCAGCTTGCGGATTTCGTGAATGGCTGCGTCGACGCGTTGCTGGCCGCGCCCGTTGACGATTACCGTCGCACCTTCGGCCGCGAGCCCTTGCGCGGTGGCAAAACCTATTCCGGCCGTCGAGCCGCTCACCAGCGCTTTCTTGCCCTTTAGTTGCAAGTCCATGATTGCTCCTCCGGACTGTGTCTCAGCCCTTTCTCCAAAATAGCATGTAGCAGAATGCGGCGTCACCGCAGCCGGCATCGTGCTATGTTTCTCCCGGGGGCCGCAGATATGTTTGAGGAAGCCTCGGAACGCAGGCAGCGCGAGCGCGCGATGCGCGAGGCCGGGCGGTTGCCTTCCGGTCAATCGCTGACGCTCAAGTGGCCCGTTCTGCACGCCGGCAGCGTTCCGCGATTCGACCCTCAAACCTGGGACTTTCGCATCGCCGGACTCGTCGAGAAGCCCGTGCGCCTCAGCTGGGAGGAATTCTCGCGGCTGCCGATGATTCAGGTCACCGCGGACATGCACTGCGTCACTCGCTGGAGCCGCTTCGACGTTCGCTGGGAAGGCGTCGCGTTCACCGAAGTGGCCAGGCTTGCGAATCCCAAGCCGGAAGCCAAATACGTCATGGTGGAAGCCGAGCAGGGCTATACCTCGAACGTTCCGCTCGCCGATCTGATGCGCCCCACCACTCTTTTCGCGCTGAAACACAATGGCGAGCCGCTGCCGGCCGACCACGGTTACCCTGTGCGACTCGTCGTGCCGCATTTATACGCGTGGAAAAGCGTCAAGTGGGTGCGCGGGCTGGAATTCATGAAGGAAGACGCTCCGGGGTTCTGGGAGCGCAACGGCTATAGCATGTATGGCGACCCGTTTCGCGAACAGCGGTATTCGCTTTAAGGCGCGGATTCTGTTTATCTCACCAGAAGAATCGCGGTCGAAATGAAAACCACCGCCGCGGACATGATGATCCAGAAGACGATCTTCATTACTTGGTCATCGGAGGGTGTTGTGTGGTTCATCTTGGGTGCTCCTGTGCGTGCCGGACTTGGGCATCCGCCGCAACAGATGGTGGAACGCGGACGCGCCGGTCTCCGTGTCTCCGGTCACCCCGTCGGGTGACGCACCTCACGTAGCGGATTCTCTCCTTGCGATTCGGACAACTGTGGGCAAGTGTTGATTTGTGAGCCGGCGGCGCGGCGGAGTCAAGCGGACAAAGCGGCCATGGTTTCGGCTAGGATGAGCGCGCCGCGAGAAATGTCTTCCGGGGAGGCGTATTCGTCGGGGCGATGGCTGTAGCCGTGGCGGCAGGGGATGAACAGCATCACAGTGGGCGCGATGCGCGACATGAAAAGCGAATCATGATAGGCGCGGCTGATTATTGTGAGGAACGGAAAACCATGCGCGGCGCAGGATTGGGAGAGCGCTTCGACCAATTCCGGCGCGCACGTGGCGGGTGCATCGGCGTTAAGCGGCTCGACGCTCACGGCGACCTCGCGCTTCCGGGAGATTTCCTCGCAAACGGCGGAGACCTCGCGAAGCACCGCGTCGCGGCGCGCGAGATCGGTATCGCGAATGTCCACACCCATGCCCACGCGGCTGGGAACGCTGTTGATTGCCCCGGGGAAAACGTCGCAGATGCCGACGGTGGCGACCGTGTCGAGGCCGCCGGTGGTTTTCGCGGAGCGCTCGACCGCCAGGATGAATTCCGCGGCCGCGCAAAGAGCGTCGCGGCGATCCGGCATCAGCAAAGCGCCGGCGTGGCCGCCTGAACCTTCGATCGTGACCCGAAAACTTGCCGGCGCGGCAATTTTCGTGACGATCCCCAGATGCAGGCCTTCGCGTTCGAGCACCGGCCCTTGCTCGATGTGCAGTTCAAGAAACGCTTTGTAGTAGCCGCCCGGGAGCTTTACGGATTCCAGATCGCCGTGAACGCCCGCGCTGCCGCGAGCGACATCGAGTGACTCGCCGCCCTTGCCGGTTAGCTTCCGGGCGGCCTCCGCTGAAAGGGTTCCCGAAAGCAATCGGCTGCCGAGGCAGCCAATCCCGAAGCGCGTGGGCTCTTCCGACGTGAACACCAGAAGCTCGATGGAATGTTTCGGGCGAAATCCGGATTGCTGCAGCGAACGGATCGCTTCGAGGCCCCCAAGGACGCCCACGACGCCGTCGTACTTTCCGGCGTTCGGGATCGCGTCAATGTGCGAGCCAGTGCCCACCGCGGGCGCTCCCGGATCGGAGCCCTTCCAGCGGGCGAAAGTATTTCCGATGGCGTCCTGGCGCACGGAAAGCCCGGATGCCTCGCACAGCGAAATCATCCACGCACGCGCCTTCATGTCCGCGGGGCCGAAGACCACCCGCGTGACGACCGGCGGCTCGGCCTCGGAGATAGCTGCAAGCGCTTCGATTTCCGACGACAGGCGAGCTTGATCGATGGCAAGTTTCATGGCGCAGGGATTCCCGGTTATTTTGTTTTCGCCCACGCGGAGAGCTTCTTCTGGTACTCGCGAGCCTCGCGCAGGATTTGTTCTTCGTCGAGCGTGAGCATGTGGTGATTCTCCATCAGCAGCTTCCCGCCGACGATCACCGTTTTTACGTCGGAGCCTCTTAAAGCATAAACGAGTTGGGAGTAAACGTCATACATCGGAGTGGCGTGCGGGCCGCTGGTATCGACGAAGATCACGTCCGCTTTCTTGCCGGGCTCGAGCGAGCCGATCTGCTTGTCCATGTGGAGGGCGCGGGCGCCGCCGAGCGTAGCCATCTCGACCACCTGCACGGCCGGCAATGCGCGCGGGTCCATCCGGGCGATTTTCTGCAATTTCGCGGCGGTGTCCATTTCCTCGAAGATGTCCTGGCTGTTGTTGCTGGCGGCGCCGTCGGTGGCAAGGGCGACCGCCTGGCCGGAAGCGAGGAAATCGACCACCGGCATCACGCCCGAGGCGAGCTTCATGTTGCTCGAGGGATTGTGGATGCAGCCGACGGAAAAATGCTTCAGCAGCGCGACGTCCGCGGCGTCCACCCAGATGCAATGGGCCGCCACCACGTCCGGGCCCAGGAATCCGATCTTGCCCAGGTAGCTCACGGGCGAGAGGGCCTGTTTCTTGCGGCTTTGCTCGATTTCAAAGAGCGCTTCGGAGATGTGGATGAGGATTGGGACTTGATTGCGGCGTGCGAGAGCGGCGGAATCGAGAAGCGTCTTCTCCGAGCAGGTGTAAATCGCATGAGGCGCCACCGCCGGGCTGATGAGCGGATCGTTTTTCCATTTCGTAATGTAATCCTGCGCGTAGGCGAGGGCCTCGGCGGGAGTCTTGTTGTCCGGGGCAGGGAAGTCCACGATGGTTTCGCCCAGGATGCCGCGCATGCCCGCTTCTTTTGTGACGCGGGCGACGACATCCTCGAAGTAATACATGTCCGCGTACGTGGTGATGCCGCCGCGAAGCATTTCGAGGACGCTGAGTCGCGTGCCGCACGCCACAAATTCTTCGTTCACGTTGTGCGCTTCGGCGGGAAAAATGTGCTTCTGCAGCCATTCGTCCAGCGCAAGGTCGTCCGCGAGGCCGCGAAAGAGGCTCATCGCAGCGTGGGCGTGCCCGTTGATCAGGCCGGGCAGGATGAGGGCGCCCCGGGCGTCGAGGGTCTTTTGCGCTGTGTACCGCGCCGAGAGTTCGGAACGGGTGCCGACGGCCAGGATCGAGTCGCCGCGAATGGCGACGGCGCCATCGTCGATCAAGCGATGGCTGGCATCCATGGTCACAACGGTCCCGCCGACAATCATGAGATCGGCCTGGAGGTCCGCAGTTTGCCGTTCCGGATGCGAGGGAGCCATGGGCGCCTGGATTCTTTCGCCTTTCGTGCTGTTTTAATTCTACAGGAGGGTGGCAGCCCGACGGATTATTACCATGCCCGTGTTTGCGCCCATGCAACCGCATAAAGCGCCGCTTGAGATGTGCCGCGCTTTCTAGAAGCCATCCCATAAATGGAACTCGTCGGGGCACGGCTTCACGGGCCGCGGAAAATCCTAGATTTTTAGGGGGGGGCGGAGCTTCAGCTCCGACATAAAGTACAAGCATTCAATCGGGCTTTAGCCCCTGAGGAAAAGATTTTGACATTTGTCCGCAGACTGTTCAGCCGTGCCAACCCCCCGTGAACAAAGGGGTTTTAACCCCTGAGGCGAGCAAACCGAACGGTCGAAGCATTTATGAGATAGGTTTTACTGACACACATACAAAAATGCGATGGTTTGGAGAGCCGGAGCGGGGGTAGACTCGCGGCTATTCCATGACGTGGCAGTATGACTGTGACGAGTGGAATGCCTGGGAAATTACCGATGAACGAACACAACGCGCAGAGGCTTGAACCCGCGACCGTCCGCGACAGCTCCCTTTACAACGAAGACCTTGCTCCGGTGCCGCGCGAGCGGCGCACCTGGGGCACCTACAACTATGCGGCGCTGTGGATCGCCATGAGCGTCAACATTCCCACGTACATGTTGGCGAGCGCGATGATCGCCGGCGGCATGAATTGGAAGCAGGCGATCTTTACGGTATTCCTGGGCAATGTGCTGGTGCTGATTCCGATGCTGCTCAATGCCCACGCGGGCGCCGAGTACGGGATTCCGTTTCCGATTTTCGCGCGGTCGGCGTTTGGCGTTCTGGGGGCCAATGTGCCTGCGATTCTGCGGGCGCTGGTGGCCTGCGGCTGGTTTGGCATTCAGGCGTGGATCGGGGGTGAGGCCATCTGCGCCATGGTGCTGGCGCTGGTGCCGGCCTGGAGGGACGCGCACTGGATCGTCCCCGCATGCTTTCTGTTTTTCTGGCTGCTGAACGTGCTGGTGATCGAGCGCGGGATCACGACGATTCGTTTCCTGCAGGGAGTGACAGCGCCCTTTCTGCTGCTGATCGGGACGGCGCTGCTGCTTTGGGCGCGCAGCAAGGCGGGGGGCTTCGGTCCCATGCTTGCGACGCCGTCGAAATTCCGGAGCTTCGGTGAGTTTTTTCGCTTCTTCGTGCCTTCGCTGACCGGCGTGGTGGGTTTCTGGGCCACGGTCGCTCTGAACATTCCCGATTTCACAAGATACGCCCGCAGCCAGAAGGCCCAGATGCTAGGACAGGCGCTCGGCCTGCCCACCACGATGACGTTCTATTCGTTCATCGGCATTGCGGTAACTTCAGCGACCGTCATCGTGTTCGGCCAGGCGATCTGGGATCCCGTAGCGGTGCTTTCCCGGTTGGAGAGCCCGCTGGCCGTAGTGATCGCGATGGTTGCGCTGCTGCTGGCGACGCTCAATGTGAACGTGGCGGCGAACGTGGTGTCTCCCGCCAACGATTTCTCGAATCTGTGGCCGCGGCGCATCAGCTTTCGCATCGGCGGGCTGATTACCTGCCTGGTGGGCATTGCGATGCAGCCCTGGAAGCTGCTGGCGAATCACGCCAGCTACGTGTTCGGCTGGCTGGTGGGATATTCGGGATTTCTCGGGCCGATCGCAGGCGTGCTGATCTGCGACTATTTCATTCTGCGGAAGAAGATTCTAGTCCCCGAAGATTTGTACCGCCGCAATGGCGCCTACGAGTATTCCAACGGGGTGAACTGGAAGGCCATAGCGGCGCTGGCGATAGGCTGCGGAGTAGCGTTTGTCGGCCTAGTCTACGCGCCCCTCCGCGTGTTGTACGACTACGCGTGGTTCGTAGGATTCGGCGTAAGCTTCGTGGCCTATTCGCTGCTGATGACGGTCCGGCAACCGGCACCGCAAACCGCTGATTAGGCGAGAGGTGAATGCTTCGGGCGCTCGTCAATCGCCGCTGGGCGTAGGCGGCGCACACGACGGATTGCGCTGCGTACGCTCCTTCCAGCTCATGTGCGGCGCGTCAGTCTCGACGTGCTTCATGGTGATGCAATTCTCCACCGGGCACACCAGCGCGCACAGATTGCAGCCGACGCATTCTTCTTCGATGATTCGCGGGACGTGTACGCCCATGCCGTTGGGATTCTTTTTGCCGTTCTTTGGACCACTTGAAGCACCATTGTGCGAGGAATTGTACGGAGCGATAGCCTGGTGCGCGCCGTCTTCGCAGGCGACGTAGCAGAGCTGGCACCCGATGCACAGTTCGGGATGAATCTCGGCGATGATCTTGTAATTCAGATCGAGGTCGCCCCAATCCTGCACGTTAGGCACGGCGCGCCCGCGAAAATCCTCAATTGAGCGGAAGCCGTGCGCGTCCATGTACTGCGAGAGTCCGTCAATCATGTCCTCGACGATGCGAAAGCCATAGTGCATAGCGGCGGTGCAGACCTGCACGGTGGTAGCGCCGACCGCGATGTGCTCCGCTGCATCATTCCAGTAACCGATGCCGCCAATTCCGCTGATGGGAATCTTCACCGTTTTCGCGACAGAAGAAATCAGATGTAGCGCAATGGGCTTGACTGCGGGGCCGCAGTAGCCGCCGTGCGAGGATTTGCCGCCTACGTTGGGACGCGGCGTGAACGTTTCGAGATCGACGCCGATCAGCGAGTTGATCGTGTTGATCAGGCTGACGGCGTCCGCCCCGCCGCGTTCGGCGGCCGCGGCGATGCGCGTAACGTCGGTAACGTTGGGCGTGAGCTTCACGATCACCGGAATTTTCGCCACCTCTTTCACCCACGACGTGATCATCTCCGTGTATTCCGGCACCTGGCCCACCGCGGAGCCCATGCCGCGCTCGCTCATGCCGTGGGGGCATCCGAAATTGAGTTCGAGCGCGTCGGAGCCCGCAGCTTCGGCGCGGCCGCACCATGTCGTGCCAGGTCTCGCGCTTCGATTCGACCATCAGCGACGCGATCACCAGGTTGTGCGGGTAGCGCTTCTTCACGTCGTAGATTTCGCGGAAGTTCACTTCGATGGGCCGGTCGCTGATCAGCTCAATATTGTTGAAGCCCATCATTTTCACGTTGTGCAGATCGATGGCGCCGTAGCGCGAGCTCGTGTTGACGATGGGGTCGCCGATTGTCTTCCAGACCACGCCGCCCCAGCCGGCGTCGAAGGCGCGCATGGCCTGGCCGGCCGTGTTGGTGGGCGGCCCGGAGGCAAGCCAGAACGGGTTGGGGCTGGTGATTCCGGCGAAGGTGACTTTCAAGTCTGCCATAAGCGACCTCTCACTTTTTTCGTGGCGCGCCGAGCCACGCGTCCACGCCGCGCGCAGCCGCCATTCCTTCGGCCACAGCATCCACGACCTCGCGCCCGCCGTTGGTGCAGTCGCCCCCGGCGAAATACTTGGGATTTCCAGTCTGGTGCCGCTCGTCGATCTTCACCGTGCCGTTCTTTTCCAGCTCCACGCCGCGGATAGCGCGCAACAAATCGGTCACGGGCTGCTGGCCGACAGCCCGCACAACCATATCGACCTGCAGTGTGAACTCGCTGCCAGCAATCGGCGCGGGGGTCCGCCGCCCCTTGGCGTCCGGCGCGCCCAATTCCGTGCGAACGCACTCAAGTCCGGTCACCATGCCATTCGCTCCCAGCACGCGCACCGGCTGCGTTTGCCACAGAAACGAAACCGCGTCCTGCTTGGCGAGTTGGTACTCGTAGGCGAACGCGGGCATCTCCGGCTCGCCGCGGCGGTAAATCAGGTACACGGCCTCCGCGCCAAGCCGCCGAGCCGCGGTGACAACGTCAATCGCGGTGTTCCCAGCGCCGATGCAAGCGATGCGGCGCCCAATTTCCACCTCGTGCAAAGGCTGCACCTTAGTTTTCTCGATGAACTCAATCGCGCCAAGCACGCCGTGCAGCTCCTCGCCGGGCAGCGTGAGATCCCAGGTCTCACCAAGGCCGACGCCGATGAAAATCGCGTCGAACTGGCTTTCAAGACCGAAAAAAGTTACGTCGCGCCCCACCTCGGTGTTCTGAAGGAATTTGACTCCGAGCTGCTTGACGAGAGTCACCTCGCGAATAGCGTCGGAGGCCCGCGTTTTATAGGCAGCGATGCCATACGTGTTCAGCCCGCCAGGATTTTCGCGGCGATCGAAGACCGTCACGTCGTAGCCCCACTTCGCAAGCTCCGCAGCGCAGGCGAGCGAAGCGGGACCCGCGCCGATGCAAGCGACGCGTTTGCCATTCGGCGAGCCGGGCTCGAAAGAGCTGGATACCGCGGTCGAGAACGTAGTCAACGGCGTGGCGCTGCAAGCGCCCGATCTCGATAGGCTCCTCGCCTTTTTCAACCATCACGCAAGCGCCTTCGCACAGCACCTCCGTCGGACAAACACGCCCGCAGCTGTGCCCCAGAATATTCGCGGAAAGAATCACGCGCGCAGAGCCGCGCAGGTTGCCGGTGGATATTTTCTGGATGAAAGCAGGCACGTCGATGTGCGTGGGACACGCAAGCGTACAAGGTGCGTCAAAGCAATACAGGCAGCGAGCCGATTCCACAGCGGCCTGGCTCTCACTCAGCGCCGGTTCAATCTCCGCGAAATTCTTCTCGTACTGCTCGGCGGGAAGCTTGGGCGCTGTTTCGCGAAGGGGCATCATCGAGCCTCGGGAACGGCTGAACGCCAATGGCTGCAATGTCGGAGAGCCCATTCTAGCATCGCGGCCACGACAATCGCCCCCGCAAGAGCCTTCTATGTGCTGATGGTGTCTATCGATTAGACAAATACCCGCGAAGCAGCGCTTAGCTTGCCGTTGACCGGCAGCTGGCCTAAGATTTCTCACCAGCGTTTCACGGGAGAAATGAATGCGCTTCGACACAGTCGTCCGCAACGGCACCGTGGTCACCTCCACCGACACCTACGCGAGCGACATCGGCATAGTCAACGGGAAGATCGCCGCGATAGCGCAGTTGCTGCCGGTAGAAAACGCCGCAAAGATCGTCGAGGCAGCGGAGCGAATGGTGATGCCGGGCGGAGTCGACGCGCACACCCACCTCGACATGCCCTTCGGCGGCACCACCAGCGCGGACGACTTCGAAACCGGCACGATTGCCGCCGCCTTCGGTGGCACCACCACGCTGATCGACTTCGCGATCCAGACCAAAGGTCAGAGCCTGCGGCAGGCCTTCGACACCTGGATGAAAAAAGCCGACCGCAAGGCCGCCATCGACTACGCGTTCCACTGCATCATCACCGACCTCGGCGACGCGCAACTCGAAGAAATGGGCACGCTGATCCACGAGGGCGTCTCGAGCTTCAAGCTCTTCATGGCCTATCCCGGCGCGCTGATGGTGGATGACGCCACGATCTTCCGCGCGATGTCGCAGGCGGCGAAATACGGCGGGCTAATCTGCATGCACGCGGAAAATGGCGGCGTGATCGACGTGATCGTGCGCCAGGCGCTGGCGGAAGGGAAGCGCGCTCCGAAATATCACGCGTTGACGCGCCCCACCACCGCCGAAGCCGAAGCCACGGGACGCGCCATCGCGTTGGCCGAAATGGCGGGCGCGCCCGTGTACATCGTTCATCTCTCCTGCAACGAAGCGCTGGAAAAAGTCCGCGAAGCGCGCGACCGCGGTTTGCCCGCGTACGCGGAAACCTGCCCGCAGTATCTGTATTTGTCTCTCGAACACATGGACGCCCCCGGCTTCGAAGCCGCAAAGTATGTGTTCACACCACCGCTGCGCGAAAAGTGGCACCAGGAAAAGCTGTGGCAGGGGCTAACGCAAGACACGCTGCAAGTGGTCTCGACCGACCATTGCCCCTTCTGCTTCAAAGAGCAAAAGGAACTCGGCCTCGACGATTTCACGAAGATTCCCAACGGCGGCCCCGGCATCGAGCACCGCCTGAGCCTCGTCTACACCGGCGGCGTCCACGGCCACAGGTTTTCGCCGAACCGGTTCGTCCAGCTAGTGTCGACGGCCCCCGCGAAACTTTTCGGACTCTTCCCGCGCAAGGGCACGATTGCGGTCGGCTCGGACGCCGACCTGGTAGTGTTCGACCCGAATGCCGAACACGTGATCAGCGCCAAGACGCATCACATGCGCGTCGATTATTCGATGTTCGAAGGGATCAAAGTGAAGGGCATGCCCAAAACAGTTCTCTCCCGGGGCCGCCCCGTGATAGAAAACGGAAAGTTTGTAGGCAAGGCCGGCTCGGGAGAATTCGTGAGGCGCCAGACCTACGCCGGAGTCTGAAAGCCTGCGTAGGCGATGTCTTGCTCCAGCCATTGCGGGTGCCCGACCCTTCGGTTTTAAGGGTCGGTCTTCTGCTTTTGCTTTTGCCTGTGCCTTTGCCTCAGCCTTTGCCTTTGGCTTTTGCCGTCGCAGTCGCTTTTTGCTGTCATCCTGAGCCCATACGCGCGAAGCGCGGATGGGTGAGGGACCTGCTTCTTCTTTCTTTCTCGGTTGTTTGCCCGTCATCCTGAGGGGCGCAGCGACGAAGTACGGTTCTCCATCACTCGCTTTTGGGTCCCCTGTTAAAAATTGAGCAAATTCGCTAATTCATTAGCGAATTCTGTTGATTTTGGCTCTGAGAGATTGCAAGGTTTTGGCGTGGTGAGCGCTGAAATCTTGCAATTTTTATTTTGAGGGTAGGGGATGAAACCGAGACCAAAGCCGCAGGAAAGTGGATCCGAGGAGCTGTTCCGCTCGAAGCTTAAAAACATAATCAACTTGCGCCATGAGCTGGTCAGGTTGGGAGAGTTGATTGACTGGGGGCGTTTGGAAGAGCACTTTGCGCCTTATTACAAGCAAGCCGGACGTCCGGGGTTGCCCATCCGGCTGGTGGTAGGGCTGCACTTGCTGAAGCACATCGAAGGGCTGTCCGACGAAGCGGTGTGTGAGCGGTGGGAGCGCGATCCGTACATGCAATATTTTTGTGGGGAGGAATATTTTCAGCACTCCTTTCCGCTGGAACGCTCGGGCATGACACATTTTCGAAATCGGGTGGGGGATGAGGCACTGGAGACGTTGTTGCAAGAGACGCTGGCAGCAGCGCATCGCGGCGGAGCGCTGAGCGTGCGCGCGACCGAAGCGGTGGCGGTCGATACGACGGTGCAGGAAAAGGCGATTGCGCATCCGACCGAACACGGACTGATGCTGGCCGCCATCGAGCGGTTGGGGGCACAAGCCAAGAAATCAGGACTGTCTTTGCGGCAGTCCTACGTGCGAGTGGCGCGGTATGCGGCCATGAAAACAGGCCGTTACTTGCACGCCCAGCAGAAGAAACGGGCGCGACGGCAGTTGAAATTCATGCGCGTGCGACTGCGGAGACTGATCCGCGACGTGCGGCGCAAGATGGCGCGGGTTCCGGCGCTCCCCGAGCGCATGGTGGAACGGCTCGAGAGGACCCTCGGCCGGGCTTGGCGGATCGCGCAGCAGAAGCGCGGCGATCCCGGGTATCTCTATTCCTGGCATGCCACCGAGGTGGAATGCATCAGCAAGGGAAAAGCGCGCGCCCCGTACGAATTCGGCTGCAAAGTTTCCATCGCCACCAATCTGCATCCGGCGGCCGGTGGGCACTTCATTCTGCAGGCCCGGGCGCTGCACGGAAATCCCTACGATGGGCACACGCTGAAAACCGCTCTGGCGGATATCCAGAACATCGTCGGGCGCACTCCTCGGCGTGTCGCGGTCGATCAAGGATACAAGGGACATCGCCTGGCGCTTCGGGGCACTGCGGTTTACATTACCGGCCAGAAACGCGGAGTTACCGACAAGATCAAACGCTGGCTGAAACGGCGCGCGGTAGTCGAACCCGTCATCGGCCATGCCAAAAACGACGGTCTGCTTGGGCGCAACTGGTTGAAGGGTCGCACCGGAGATCGTTGCAACACGCTGCTGGCCGCCGCCGGCTTCAACCTTCGCCAACTGCTTCGCTTCTTGAAGCGTGTCCCTTATTTTTTGCGCCCGTTCTTCTTCTCGCTTCTCGCCCTTCTAAACCCTGTCGCACCGCCAGCACTCTGCTCCTAAATCCACACATCAATTCTTAACGGCGGACTTTGGAGCGATGAATCTCTCTTGGTGCGCCAATTCGAGCAACATCACGGCAGCCGTGCAACGCCTCTTAGGGGGTCGGAGCTTCAGCTCCGACATAACCTGCGGCGCGCAGCGCCTTCCTCTCGCGGTGTCTTTCCCGCGAGCCTTCCAGCCGCTGAGGGAAGATTTAGCCAGTTGCCACAATGACTCCAGAGCTGTTGGATCGAGGCGCCCAAATTCAGTGTGAAGTGTTCAGTGCGAGGAAGGGATCGTCCCTTTCCGCTCGCCCCAGTGTTCCACGATGTCCCGCACAACTTTATCGCCCACCCTCTCCGCGGCTTCCAGCGCGGGGATATAAGCCGAGTAACGGCCGCTGGAGAGATTTTTCAGGTCCTCCGCGGCGCTGCCGCCGGGCGGCTGCCGGTCATAATTGCTCACCGTGCGTAGCACCAGCACGCGCCGCAGATCGGCGCGGCCTGCATGGTCGAGAAAAGTGAGTGCCTGTAGAGTTCCGGTGTCCTCCATTCCCGCAATCATGTAATTTCCCTTGCCGCCCGTGTAGTAGCGATCCCAGGCGTTGGCCCACTCGTCCATGCGCGCGCCGTGCCAGAAAGTGCTGCCGGAAATTGTGTCGCCTTTCGCCACGAAAGGCGGTTTCAGCGCATTGGGGAAACCGGTGAAGCGCGCGCGCGACGCGCGAATATCGGCGGAATCGGCAAGCGGGACATTTTGGGTCAGCCGAAACGCCCAATCCACGAGGCCTTGGTTGAGTGTATAGATTTCGCCTTCCAGTTCGCCCCGCAGCGGCTGCTCGTAGGGCTTAGATTTTCGCAAGGGCACGTAGCCGGTCGGCCAGTCGGGTGGGATTTCGCGAGCGTCGATTTCGAACGAGATGTCGCCGTCGATCACATGCCCCGCCCACACAGCCGAGCCGAGCGACACGTCCGCCGGATCCCCGCCGCCGATGCCCGCCACGATCCAGTAAGCCTTCGAAAGATCGAAGCGCGGGTCAAGCCCAAGCGCCATAACGGAAGCGGCCGCCTTCGCGGTGGCAACACCTGTGAGCATCCCCAGCACGCCGTCTTTGTTGAGGCGGACGTGATGGTAGCCCGCGGCCAGCGGAAGCACCTGGTCGAGATGCTCGCGCTCGACCCAAAACTGAAATTCACCCGGAGTGCCGCCAGTGTCCTCCCCGCGCTGGTACATCGTCACAACGACCACTTTGATGGGGATCGGCGCAGCCGCCGGTTTAAGAGATGCCGTCTGGCCATGCAACCCGCCAGCAAGAAGCGAGAGCAACCCCGCAGCCCGCAGAAATTGTCGAGCGATGCGTTTCATAGGCTCGTTAATGATGTCCTCCACCAGTCGCGCTGTAAGAAGGCTCCCAGGCGAAGCGCTGAGCGTCTCGTAGGCGCGTATTTGCTTTCCGCTCTCGGTGGCACGGGCACTCCTGCCAGTGCAGCATTTCGCATTGTCGACCGAGCACAGCGAAGAATCCCTCTTGCCGTTCGCAGTCGCAGTTGCCGTTGTCGTTGCGGGTGCCCGACCCTTCGGTGTTAAGGGTCGGTCTTCTGCCTTTCCTGCCGTTGCCTGTGCTTTTCGTTGTCATCCTGAGACCATACGCGCGAAGCGCGGGTGGGTGAGGGACCCGCTTCTTCTTTCGCCGTTGCTTTTCTTTTGCTGTCGCTCTTCGTCGTCGCCGTTCGCTGTCATCCCGACAGAGCGAAGCGACGAGGGATCTCTCTTGATCCGAACGCCCCGCCTCAGCTCCCGCGATAAGTGGAATACCCGTAGGGACTCAGCAGCAGCGGGATGTGGTAATGCTCCCTCGCGTCCCGCACCTCGAACTCAACCGCCACCTGGGGATAAAGCCCCGCCGTCTTGCGCGATTCAAAGTAAGACGCCGTGTCGAAAGTGAGCCGGTAGAAGCCCTTTACCAGCGCATCCGGCGCCAGCAGATGTCGGAGGCGGCCATCGCCGTCGGTGGCGCCGCGGCTCAGTTCCTGCCACGCTCCGCCCGCTTTCTTGATTTCAAGCAAGATCGGCACGCCCGCCGCCGGGCGTCCGATGGAAACGTCGAGCACATGCGTTGTGATCTGGCTCATAGCGCGAGAAGTTTCTCCAGACGAAGCCGCGTGATCTTGCGTTGTTCCTCGGCGGCAATGCGGCGTTCGGTATTCGCATCGTTCGACAGGCGCGCGCGCGCCTGTTCGAGAATTTCCTCCGCCGATTTGCCGGTGGCGCAGATGAGAAACACGTTCCCGAATTTAGCCTGATACGCCTGATTCGCTTCGGCCAGCCGGGCGCGGGTTTCATCGGATGCCATTTGCGCGCGAGACTGCTCGCCCGAAGACCAACTCCGCGCCGCCTTCGACTGCTTTTTTGCGGCTTTGTTGCCGCCGATGGGAGGGTGGTGGCGGAACGCCTCGATCCAATCCTCCGGGCCGAGAGCGCCCCAGATCCGGTCAGCCGATTCGAGCAGGTGGTTGGCATCCGCGAATGGCCGGAGAGCGAGCATTTCGGTCGCCCATTTTGTGGACCCGCAGCAATCGAGGAAGACTTTGCGAGCTTCCGCGTCGGAGAGTTCGTTCAGCAGCGCGATTCCCTTTGGGCGAGGTTGCGGCTCGGGACGTCCGAAAAGACGCAGCCGGCTGACTCCGCCGTCCGGGTAGATATTGAAGCGCACGTGAGTCGCCGCACCGATGTCCGAGACGACCTGATCGCGGAAGACGTGGCGCGAGTGCGCCTTTAATTTGGTTTTAGGCAGAAGCTCTTTCCAACCGTCGATCTGGCGTCGCGTCGGCGCTGCCTGTCACGTAACAAGCCTCCAGCGAACACGTGTCCGGAAAATTTCCTTTGAAGTGCGACGTGTCCACTTCAACGCGCCGGATCGAACCCGGCACGCCCAGTTTTACGATGGTCCAGTCGTGGCCCGGGCCGCGCCTGCGGCGCGTTTCCCAGCCGTCGCCCATGTTCTTGCCAGGGCCGGGCATGAGGAGGTTAAGCGGCACGCCAAAAAATTCGTCGCTCGACTGAATGATCCTCGCCCCGTTGGCCACGCTAGCGAGATCGATTTCCGGGCGCTCGACGCGGCTCTTATCCGGAACCACCTCTCCATGCACGCGCAGCCGGGCCACGCCGCCATCGGGATAAATATTCAGCCGCAAGTGGGTGAAGCGCCCGTTGCGTGGAACAGCGAACTCGTTTTGCGAATCGCCAGCGAGGGGAGTTTCCGGGAGAAGTTCGACCCATTTCGTTTTCGGCGACACGACTTTAGCGTGTTCACCCGCATAGGGCGCGCCGCCGAGATCGCAGGCCTTGAGTGAAAATCGTGCCGGGTAGTTCCCTTTGAAATGGCTCGTGTCCACGACGACGCCGCGAACGATGCCGGGCAGTCCCAGTCGTATGACGCACCAGTCGTAGCCCGGTGTGCGGCGCCGGCGAGTTTCCCAACCGTCCATCCACTTGCCCCGCGACGTGAACTTGCCCTCTGCAAAAATGGGCTTCGAGGACTTGAGCAGGTTCGATTTGGGAGCGAAAAATTCGTCGTTGGCCGCGATGGCGCGGCCGCCGAGGCGTTCGGACGCGAGATCGACGAGCTTGCGGAAGTCGTTCATATCTTGCCGCGAAGTAGAACCTGCCCGTGGGGAAGCGATAGAAATTCGCCGCGGTCGAATATTTTGCGTCCGCGGAGAAAGGTTGACTCGACCACGCCCGCGAGTTTGCGACCCGCGTAGGGAGTGACCTTGTGCCGATGGTGCAGTTGCGCCGCGTCCACGGTGAACTTGGCCTCGGGATTCCAGATGACGAGGTCGGCGTCGCATCCCGGCGCAATCGAGCCTTTTCGCTTTTCGATTCCGGCCAGACGCGCGGGATTGCGGCAAAGCCACTCGGCCATATGCGTCACAGAATAGCCGCGAGGGCGCGCTTCCGTCCACACGGCGGCAAGGCCGAGTTGCAAGGAGGCGATTCCGCCCCAGGCGCGCAGAAAGTCTCCCTGCTCGGGAAGTTTCATCGAGGGCAGGCACGGCGAGTGATCGGTGGCAATCATGCCGATCGTGCCATCGCCGAGCGCCTGCCAAAGCTTTTCGCGATTCTCGCGCTCGCGAATGGGCGGCGCGCATTTGAATTCCGTGGCGCCATCGGCGATTTCTTCGGAAGTGAACGTCAGATAGTGAGGGCAAGTCTCGGATGTGATGGCCATGCCTTGCGACTTCGCGGCCCGCAGCTGCGGAAGCGCATCGGAGGAAGAAACGTGCACGATGTGAATATGCGTCTTGAATTCGCCGCTCAAGCCGTGTGAGAAGAGCAATGGCTTCATCCTCGGCCGCGCGGGGCCGCGCCGCCAGCCAGGCTGCGTACTTTCGCGGAGACGGCGAAGCGTTGTCCTTCGCGCTTTTCTTCGCCGCTTCTTCAATCGGGCCGGGGAGTTCGGCGTGTGCCAGCAAAGGAGCGCCAAGGGCGGCCAGGGTGGGCAAGGCGTCGCGAAGATCCGATTCCGCGACGCCGGGAAAGTCGTCCACTCCGCTCGGCACGAGAAAACATTTGAAGCCGAATACTCCCGCTTCCCACAGGGGCGCGAGTTGGTCGGTGTTGCCCGGCACCACGCCGCCCCAGAAACCGACGTCGACGCTCAGCTTGCCCGTGGCTGCGGCCACTTTTTCGCGATAAGCGGAGGCAGTTGTAGTGGCGGGGAGGCTGTTCAGCGGCATCTCGATGATCGTCGTGACGCCTCCGGCGGCCGCCGCCCGCGTGGCGGTCGAAAAACCTTCCCAGTCTGTGCGGCCCGGCTCATTGATGTGGACGTGCGTGTCAACGAGTCCGGGAAAAACCACCGAGTCGGCTGCTTCGTGCAGGGGCACGCCGGAAGGAACGTCCTCGAAGCTTGAGACTGCGATGATCACGCCCCCGCGAATGTGGATGGCGGCCGCGCGTTCGCCTTCCGGCGTAACGACTCGCCGGCCCCGAACGATCAGATCGGGCTTCTCTGCGGGCGCCGAATTGGCGGGAGAATTTGGCATGTCGCTCTACGCGGAAAGTTTTTCCAGGAATTCAGCGAGGAGGTTTTGCGCGACGCGGCGGCGGTAGCGCGCGGTGGATCGCATATCGTCGATGGGCGCGATTTCGCGGGCGAGAGCTTGTCGCGCAGCTTGGGAAAGCGCCGGCGACAGTTGCTCGCCCTGGAGCATCCGTTCCGTGGCTGTGGCCCGCAGGACGGTGGGAGCGATGCTGCCCAAAGCGATGCGCACGTCCGCAATTTTTCCATTTTCAACGAGTGCCGCCCCGGCAAAGCACACCTTGGAAATCGCCTGGGCGCGGCGCGTGCCAACTTTGCGGTAATGCTGTTTCCACGCGGGTCCGCCATTGCGCGGCAACCGAATGGAGCGAATGAGTTCGTCTGGCCGCAGCAGGCTTTGCTTGTAGCCGGTGTGAAAATCCCGGTACGCGATCCACCGCGAGCCTCGCGACGAAACCAGCTCCAGTTCGGCGTCGTAAACGATCAACGCGGGCGGAGAATCCGCAGCAGGGGATGCGTTGGCGATGTTGCCTCCCAGTGTTCCGCGGTTCTGCGTGGCGATGCTCCCGGTTTCCGCGGCGGCGCTGCAGAGCAACGTAAATTCCGCAGCGAGAAGGCTGTCACGCCGTATTTGTGCGTACGTAGTTGCCGCGCCAAAAGTAATATTTGCGGGATTCACTGACATGCCTCGTAGTTCCCGCAAGTGGTAAATGTTTAGATATTTCGTGTGGGCGAGTTTTCCCGCTTCGAGCAGCACCATCAGATCGGTGCCGCCCGCAAATGGCTTCCACTCATGAGGTTCGGCAGCCATACGGTCGAGAGCGGCTGAAAGGTCCGGAGGCGCCAACATTTCATATGCCGGGACGTAGGCCCTCACCGTTTCGCAACCTCACCCTCGCTGCGGCAAGCATCGAGAACCGATTCGAAAATCTTCGTGTAACCCGTGCATCGGCAAAGGTTTCCGGCAAGCCCCTCGCGAACCTGCATCTCGGTAGGCCGAGGATATTTTCTAAGTAGATTTACGGCCGCCAGAATCATCCCCGGCGTACAAATACCACACTGCGCTCCGCCATGCTCAAGAAACGATTGCTGCACCCCATCCAGAAGTCCTTTGTTTGCTACGCCTTCTATGGTGCGGATGGTGGCGCCTTGGGCTTGGAGCGCGGGGACTAGGCAGCTGTTCACCAGGTCGCCGTTCATTTCTATGGCGCAGGCGCCGCATTCGCCTTCGCCGCAGCCTTCTTTTGTGCCGGTTAGTTTTAGTTCTTCGCGGAGGACGTCGAGGAGGCGGGCCATGGGATATGTCTCGAACGAGGCTGGCTGCACCATTCACGCTGCAGCTTACGCGAATCTTCTGAACCGATTTGGCGCGTGCCGGATCAGGCATGCGCTAGTTCCAGCATTTCTAGTGTTTCGATCAGGGTTTCGGGCGTGACGGGAACGCGGCGAATGTCGGCACCGGTGGCGTGTGCTATGGCGTTCGCGACGGCGGGAGCGGTGCCGTCGAGGGGCAATTCGCCGATGCCTTTTGCGCCGTGCGGTCCGGTGCCGTAGGGAACCTCCTCGAAGATGACGCGGATCGGAGGCACGTCCATGGAGGTGGGCATGATGTAGTTGGTCATCTGGCCGTTGATCATGCGGCCGTCTTTCCATACGACATTTTCGTAGACCGCGAAGCCGATTCCCTGCGCCACGCCTCCTTCCACCTGGCCGGCGGCGAGCATGGGATTCACGATGGTTCCCACTTCCTGCACGGCGGTGAAATTGTCGACGCGAACTTCGGCGGTGCGAGTGTCGACGGAGACCTCTGCGAGGTAGACAGCCCAGCCGTAGGCGCCGTAGGCGTCGCCCTGGTAGGTGGTGTCGTCCCAGTGGACGTCCGCGGGCTGATGATATTTTACGAAGGATTTCAACGGACCGAATTTCGCGATGTATTCCCGGCAGGCCTCCGCGAAATCTTTCGAGTCATACGAGCTTTTCAGCAGGCCGCTTTCGAGCAATGTGTTCAGGATATTTCGCGCCGCCGATTCGACCAGGCCGCCGACGATCATGGTGGTTCGGGAAGCGACGGTGGGCCCGCTATTGGGAACATACGCGGTATCGGGTTGAAGCACTTCGATCCGATCGCAATCGAGGCCGAGGGCTTCGGCGGCGACCTGGGTGAAGACGGTGTTCGCGCCCTGTCCCATTTCCGTGCTGCCCGCGAGCACGCGAACGATGCCCTCCGGCGTGGCTTCCAGCAGTGCTTCGGACGCGAGATATTCCTCACCGGAGCCGGTGAAGCCGGCGCCGTGCATGAACGCGGCAAACCCGATGCCTTTCTTGACGGCGCTGCCTTGGTTCTCACGCTCAAAGCGGGCGCGCTTCTCGTGATAGCCGCTCGCTTCGAACGCGCGCTCCATCAGGCGGGCCATGTCGACTTTCTCGCGGACGACCTGGCTGACGGCGAGGGTCTGCCCTTCGTGGACGAAATTCCTGCGGCGGAATTCATCCGGCGGCAGGCCGGCCGCCTCGGCGACGCGGTCCATGTGGCGCTCGAGGGCAAACACGCTTTGCGGGGCGCCGAAACCGCGAAAAGCTCCATGCGGCGGGACGTTGGTAGCCACGGCACGGCTGCGAATGCGCACGTTCGGGCATTCGTAAGGGCCGGCGGCGTGGATGGTGCCGCGGGATAGCACCACCGGCGAAACAGTCTCGTACGCGCCGCCGTCGAGGGTGAAGTCGATGTCCATGGCGAGCAGTTTTCCGTCGCGGCTCACGGCGGTGCGATGGCGCGTGCGCGAGGGATGGCGTTTCGTGGTGGCGACCATGTCTTCGGCGCGGTCGTAAATGATTTTTACCGGCTTGCCGGACTTCCACGCCAGCAGCGCGGCGTGCGCGGAGATCATCGAAGGATATTCTTCCTTGCCGCCGAAGCCGCCGCCTGTTTCGGCCTGGATGATGCGGATGCGATCTTTCGGCAGGCCAAAAATCGGGGTGAGGGCCTTGTGGATGTAGTAAGGGCATTGCAGGGAACCCCAGATCGTGACGCCTTCGGAGGGATTCGCGCGCGCGATGATTCCCTGGGGCTCGATATAAAGCTGCTCCTGCGCGCCGGTCTCGTATTCGCCCTCGACGATGAACGCAGCCTCGGCCCAGACGCTATCGACGTCGCCTTTGTTTACGGCGAACGCTTTGAAGATGTTGTCCTCGCCCCAGACGATTTCTTTCTTGGCGAGCGAATCCTCGATGGTGAGGATTGCCGGAAGCGGGCTCGATCTCGATGCGAACGGCGCGGCGCGCTTCTTCGAGGAGATATTTGTCGGGGTGCGCGAGGAGAACTACCGCCTCTTCCGCGTGATTCACGAACCGATCCGCGAGGCAGGGTTGGTCGTTGATCATCAACGCGACGTAGTTTTTGCCGGGAATGTCCTTCGCGGTGACGACCGTAAACTGATCCCACGGAATGCTTTCGCCAAAATGGATCGCTTTGATCCGGCCGCGCGCGACGGGGCTTCGCACGGTGGCGCCGTGGAGCATGCCGGGGAAATCCAGATCGTCGATATAGCGGGCGCTGCCGGTGACCTTGCCTCGGCCTTCCGGGCGCAGAATGGATTTTCCGATGATGCTTTCTTTCATCTGTCGCGGGTCCTAATACCTGGTCTTATCGGGCTTTTCGTCCCAGGTGCGAAACCCCTCCCAGGCCTGTTCGGGCATCAACTGGATCATCGGGATGGTGCGCTGGGGATGGGGCTGCCCGATTTGCTTGTAAATGAAAGAGTCGTCGAAGCCGACCTTGAGAGCGTCCGCCGCGGAATTGCCGAAATAGACGCGGTCGAGGCGCGCCCAGTAAATCGCCCCAAGACACATCGGGCAGGGTTCGCAAGAGGTGTACATTTCGCAGCCCTTGAGTTCGAACGCGCCCAGCTTCTTGCAGGCGGCGCGAATCGCCAGAATCTCCGCGTGGGCGGTGGGGTCGTTGCTGGAGGTGACGCTGTTGGCGCCTTCGGCCACGATTTTGCCGTCTTTGACGACTACGGCGCCAAAGGGGCCTCCGCCGGAGTGAACGTTTTTGACAGACAACTCGATGGCGCGATGCATGTGCGCGTGTTCCATAGGCTTATGGTTTCCTGGTCCAGATTACTGCTCTCTATTCTTCCTATTCTATGCCATGCGCCGCCAATCGAAATACGAATCCGGCCTATCCAATTCCTATTATGCTCGCTGGAACGGGGCAGCGGCTTTTGCCCGAGGCTTTCTCATCGTGACTGCGCACGCAACGTGGACCGCGGGGCAAAGGTGAGTCAAAAACGCCAATCGGGAGATTGGCGTTCCCAGGGGGAGCGGGAATGCCTGACAACGACAGAAGAAGCAGGTCCCTCACCCATCCGCGCTTCGCGCGTATGGGCTCAGGATGACAACGAAAAGCAAAGGCAGCGGCCCTAACGGCGCGCTTCGGCGCCCGCCGGGGCTGTCTGGAGGGCGGGTGCGGCGCCTCCGGAAATCACTTCGTAGACGAAGCGCAGCTTCGCGATTACGGCGTGCGACAGCACGAAGGGATACAGGTCGGGGAGTCCCATGCTGCGGTTGATGCTGTTGAGCGCCACGGCGAATTCCGCCCACGCTACGATCACGTCGTCGAAGTTGGATTGCTCCTGGGACATGCGCGGGCGGCCATTGGTTTCCTGCTGCGGGTCGATGAGAATGCGCTTGCCGACGAGGCCGAAATCGTTGGCCACTTCTAACGCGTCCTGAATGTGGAGAAAGTGCGCCCAGGTTTCCGCCCAATCTTCCCAGGGATGCGCGGTGGCGTACGCGCTGATGTAGCTGTCCTGCCAGTTCGCGAGAGCGCCCGATTGGTAATACTGGTTGAGCGCCTGCTGGTAATCGGCGCGCTCGTCGCCGAAGATGTCGCGATAAGGCTCGATGAAGTTTGTGTCGCGCACGAGGCGATCCCAATAATAATGGCCGATCTCGTGTCGGAAGTGCCCGAGCAGCGTGCGGTAGGGCTCCTTCATGGCGTGGCGAACGGTTTCGCGGGTGGCGTCGTCGGCTTCGGCGATATTCAGGGTGATGACGCCATCCTCGTGGCCGGTCAGAACCTTCGATTTGGTTCCGTCCGCATTTACCACGTCCGAGAGAAAACGAAAGGCCAGGCCGCTCTGGGGATCTTCTTTTTTCCGGCTGATGGGCAGATTCAGACGGATCAGGCTGTAGACCACCCTGCGCTTGGCTGCCTCGACGAGCGCCCAGAGCCCCACGTTGATGTCGTTGCTGAGATCGGGAATCACTTCGTTCAGGCGGCAGGAGGCGCAGAAGGTTTCGTCCTTTTCTTTTTCCGGAATCATCCAGTTGCAGACGGCGGCCTTTACGTAATTCTGGCACTTGCGATGCAGGGCTTCCTGTTTCTCGACTCTGACCGGTGCCGGTGGGCCTCCAGAAGCCGTCGCCCGCAGGCTCGATGCTGGCAAGGCGAAGCTCCTCGGGGAGGAATCCGAGTTCGCGGCCGCAATTTACGCAGGCGACATTTTGAAAGAAGATGAGCTGTCCACAGACGCACGAATAGGTTTTCATTTTCTTCCCGGTGCTTCAGGTTGCAGCTAGTCTATGAATCTTTCCCGCGGAATACCAGTGATGGCGAGGCGAACTCGAGAGGACGGTCGGGAGAATGAAGTCGCTGACAATCCCGCCACGTGAGACTCTCCCGGCCCCGGCTGTCGTGAGACGCTGGAAACTACTTCCTGCTTCCCGATCCGGAGTGGCTCGATTTCTGATGTTCTCTCAATTCGGTGGGAGAGTTGAACGTCTGGCCGCACTGACTGCATTTGAGCTGCTCTGGCATAGCTGACCTCCGTACGGATTTGTTCGATGCGAGACGCTTACAACCGCCTCGTTGCAAAAGTGTAGTCCACCAGAACTTTTCGGCAATCCATCGAAACCTGTACAAAGGTGCGGGATGGCCTGTAAGGACCCGTGTGAGGGTATAGCTGAGCGGCGAAAGCTGAGGGTCTTCTCGAGAAACCGTATACCCCCGAGCAACCGTCAAATAAAGCATCTTTGTGATACTCTTCCGGCGGCACAAACACCGGCAATTTGTAGTGTCAGGTTGGGGTGGTTTCGCAAACGGAGGATCATCGTGGGGAAGATCGAATCGAATTCGCGGGCGTTCAGCAGGCTCGCCGGAGTTGCTGGCGTTGCCCTGTGCGCCGCCCTCTTTCTGGCGCCGGGATTCGCCGCCGCGCAAAGCGAGTGGCTGACGTGGGGCCACGATCCGGGGCGCACCGGTTGGAATACTTCCGAGACAACGCTGACGAAGGACAATGTGGCGCATCTCGAACTGAAGTGGAAATCGCAGCTCTCGACTGTTCCGAGGCCGGAAGTCCTTTCGACGCTGACGGCTCCCCTCGTCGCCACTGTGGATGGACCGCAGGGGCCCAAGACGCGCATCTTCGTGGTGGGGAGCGACAACACCGTTTACGCGATCGACTCGGAAACCGGTGAAGTGAGCTGGCAGAAGCAATTTCCCAACACGGCAACGCCGCCGAAGGCTGCCAGCTGGCTGTGCCCCAACACGCAAAATTCCACTCCTGTGATCGACAAGGAGGCGGGGATCATTTACGTGTCGACGAACGACGGGAAAATCCGGGGGCTCAGCCTAGCGAATGGCGACGAGCGCATGCCGGCGACCACGTTTACCGATCCCTTTGCGCGCAACTGGAGCCTGAACCTGATCGATGGCGTGATTTATTCGTCGAACGCGCGGGGTTGCGGCAACGCTCCCGCTCACCTTACGGCTATGGATTTGAAGGACCCTTCGCACCACATTACGGAGTTCTATACGGGCACCGGGCGGCCTTCCGGCGTGTGGGGACGCGGTTCCGTGGTTGCGGGCCCGAAGGCAATTTATATGCAGACGGCTGATGGACCGTACGATCCGGCCTCGGGCAGCTTCGGCGATAGCGTTCTGGCGGTCACTTACAAGAACTTCCGGCTGCTCGATTCCTATACGCCGAATAACTGGGCGTATCTGCGGGAGAAGGACCTGGACCTGGGGGCGGCGAATCCCGTGCTGTTTCCGTTCCAGAAATGGACGATCGTAGCGTCGGCGGGCAAGGAGTCGACGATTACGCTGCTCGACGCCGACAACCTTGGAGGGACTGACCATCACACGCCGCTCTACCAATCGCCTCGGTGGGGCAACGACGAAGTCCTCCTGGCCGGGCGCGGCCTTTGGGGAGCCATGGCGACCTGGCAGGATGCCGATGGGAAGCGATTCGTGTTGCTGCCGCTGTGGGGACCACCGTCGAAGGATGCGCCGGCGTTCAAATACAGCTACGGGAACGCGGACCAGGGTAGCGTGATGGCGTTTGAGGTGAGCCTCGATCCGGCTAAGAATACGCCAACGCTTGTTCCGACTTGGATGTCGCGCGATATGCACGTGCCGGACCCGCCGGTGGTGGCCAACGGCATCGTCTACGTGCTGCAAACCGGGGAAAATACCGCGCAGAAGGCGGACGCGAAGACGCGAAGTACCCCCGTCACCAACGCGGTTCTCTACGCGCTGGACGGGGAAACCGGGCAGCAGCTGTACTCCAGCGATAAGGCGATTGATAGCTGGACGCACTTCAGCGAGCCGGTGGTTGCGGGCGGGAACGTCTACGTTTCCACGTGGGATGGAAGAGTTTATGCTTTTGGGCTGAAGAAAAAGTAACGGATCCGCTGTGATACCGCTGTCGATAAACGACCGATTGAGCCAAAAACGGCGATGAGGAGTTAGCGCGATGGAATTCACGATGGAATTGCAGACGAAGAAAAATATGCGGCGGGCGATTCGGCTGGGGATTCCGTGGCTTGTGCTGGCGATCCCGCTGGCAGCGGCTTCGTCCCGCATCTACGTGGCGAATACGGCGGGAACCTCGGTGTCGGTGATTGACCCGGCGAAGAACAAAGTCGTGCAGGAGATCGGCGGCATTCAGGTGCCGGAAGGAGTGGCGGTCTCTCCGGATGGAAAGCGCATCTACATCACCCAGTTTCCGGAGAAAATTCTCACCGTTGTTGATCGAAAGACCGGCAAGAAGATCAAAGAGGTGCCGGTCAGCGGACATGCGAACGACATCACGGTCACCCGGGACGGGCGTTTTGTTTTGGTGTGCGATGCGGAGACACCGGGCGGGCTGGATATCATTGATGCCGCCACCCTCGAATTGGTGAAGAACATCCCCACCAAAACAAAGCAGCACGACATTGCCGTCACGCCGGACAGCAAGTATGCCATTGGCACCTCCGAAGGCTCTGGTGTGCTCACCGTGTTCGATCTGCAGACGCAGACAATTGCCTGGGACCATAAGTTCGAGATGGGGACGCAGGTGCTGGCGATCGAGCCGAATCCCGACGGCTCCGCTCACCGGCTGTTCTTGCAGCTGGGCAAGCTGCGCGGCTTTGCGGTGATGGATTTCGCGACGCGCCAGGAAGTCACCAGGGTTACATTCCCTGACGACGAGCCAACGGTGGTGCCCAGCGGAGCGCCCAGTCACGGGATCGGCATTGCGCCAGACGGCAAGACTTTGTGGGCCAACAGTCGAATTTACGATGCGGTGTTCGTCTATTCGCTGCCTGACATCAAATTGCTGGGCCGCGTTCATCTGCCGGAAGTGATGCCGCCAGGGCACGATCCGATTGGCGGCTCGCCCAACTGGGTGACGTTCTCTCCGGACAGCAAAACCGCGTACATCTCGAACGGCGCGGACAGGTCCGTGTCCGCCGTGGATGTGAAGTCGATGAAGGTGGTGGCACGCATCCAGGTGGGGGAGCAACCCGGCCGGATGACAGCGTCGGTGCTTTCCAAGTAGCAATTCCGGCGGAGCTTACTCACCCGCTGCGTAATTCACTTTTCGGAGACGATCTCGCGATGATTCGAATTTTCTCGAAGGAAGTTGCCGGGTTTTTGCTGTTGATCGCTGCCGGGTTTGGCGCGGCGCAGTCTCCCGCGCGGCAGGAAGCATCGAAACTGGTGCAGTCGCTCGATTTCGAATTTTTCAAGGCGCGCGTGGAGCCCATCTTTCTGAGGGACCGGCCGGGCCACGCCCGCTGCTACTCCTGCCACGGATCGGGAAACGGGCCGCAGTATCTTGTGAGGCTGTCTCCCGGGAGCACTACTTGGACCGAGGAGCAATCCCGGCAAATTTTCGAGAACGTTTCCAAGCTCGTGAACCGCAACGACCCGATGAAAAGCCGCTTTCTGATTCATCCGCTCTCGCCCGTGGCGGGGGGCGATATCGAGTTTGTTCACACCGGCGGAAGGCAGTTTGAATCCAAGGACGATCCCGAGTGGAAGGCCATGGCCGCGTGGGCCAGCGGGGAAAAGCTGAGCGCCTCCAACTAACCCCAGTAGTCTGCGTTTTCGAACTGCTTAGAGAGCAAAGGCAGAAGCAGAAGCCCGACCCTTAAAACTGAAGGGTCGGGCACCCGCAAAGGCAAACAGCGGCTCTACGATATTGTTTCCACGCCCGGGCTGACTCGGTCCGCCGACTTGTTTCGCAGCGCCAGATATCTTTCCAGGACCACGTCTAGTTCCTGCGGGCGAATCGGCTTGGTGAGGTAGCCGTCCATTCCCGCGGCCATGCAGCGTTCCTGGTCGCGTTTCATGGCGTGGGCGGTAAGCGCGATGATCGGCTGATGCTTTCCGGTGGCGGCTTCCTTCCTGCGAATGGTGGCCGTGGCTTCGATCCCATCCATTTCCGGCATTTGGACGTCCATGAAAACGAGGTCGAAGGCGCCGGCTTCCACGGCTTCGACAGCCTTGCGTCCGTTGCAGGCGACGGTTACGCGGTGTCCTCTTTTTTCGAGAAGGCGGGTGGCTAGCCGCTGATTCACGATGTTGTCTTCGGTGACCAAGATGTTGAGAACCTCCGAAGGCTCGCGGGCATCGTGGAGCGAGTACCGCGTGACGAGGGGGATCGCACCGGACTGGGCCTGCGCGCCGAGCACGCGGGCGATCGCCTCGCGCAGTTCGGACTGGCGAATAGGCTTGAGGAGGTAGGCCGCGACGCCCAGCTCTTTGCAGCGATCCGCGTCTCCGCGGTGGCCCGCCGAGGTGAGCATCATGATGGTGGCGGTGCGCAGCTCCGGCCTCTGGCGAATTCTTTCGACCAGGTCGAAGCCGTCCATATGAGGCATGTGCATGTCGGTCAAAATGAGACCGTAGGGCTTTCCCGCGTCCGCGCTGGAGAAGAGTTCCTCGAGGGCTTCTTCACCGCCCCCGACGGCCGTCGAAGGCATTTCCCAGCGGCTCAGCATGCCCTTCAGGATTCGCTGGTTTGTCTGGTTATCGTCCACGATAAGCACTTTGACTCCCCGCAGGATTTCCGGCGCGGCAATCGTTCCGATCTGGGGCTTGGCCTCCGTGGTTTTCAGCCTGGCGGTGAAATAAAATCTGCTGCCACGGTCCGATTCGCTCTGCACCCAGATTCTTCCGCCCATCATTTGCACCAGGCGCGCCGAAATGGTCAGGCCCAGACCGGTGCCACCGTATTTCCGGGTGGTAGAAGTATCGGCCTGGGCAAAAGGATCGAAAACCAGGTTCTGCTTCCCGGTGGGAATTCCGATTCCGGTGTCTGACACGCAGAAGCGCAGGATGCGCTCTCCGCCTTCTTCTTTTTCCAGGGACACCTTCAGGCCCACTTCCCCCTGGTGGGTGAACTTAATGGCGTTGCCGATAAGGTTGACGATGATTTGCCGCAAACGGCTGGAATCACCGTTCACTGCCTCGGGCACTTCCGGAGCGATTTCGCACAACAGTTCGAGGCCTTTCTCGTGGGCTCGCAAAGCCAGGGTTTTGAGCGTTGACTCCAGCGTGTCTCTCAGGTTGAAATCGATCTCCTCCAGATCGATCTTCCCGGCTTCAATTTTGGAGAAATCGAGAATATCGTTGATCACGGTGAGCAGGGCATCCCCGGAAAGTTTCACCGTGTCCAGATATTCCTGCTGCTCGGGGGTGAGCTGGGTCTCCAGCGCGAGCTCCGTCATCCCGATTACGCCGTTGAGAGGAGTCCTGATCTCGTGGCTCATGTTGGCGAGGAATTCACTTTTGGCCCGGCTCGCTTCTTCTGCCACGTCTTTGGCGCGGGAGAGCTCCGCAGTGCGCTTTTCGACTCTTTCCTCGAGCTCGGCGTTCAACTTTTTCAGGGCGGCATCGCGCTGCTGAATGCGCCCGAGCATTTCGTTAAAAGACGCGACCAGGGTTCCGACCTCGTCGCGGCTTTGTATGGCGCCCCGCAGCGTAAAGTCCTCGCTCACGGAGACGGTTTCGGCGAGCTCCGCCAGCTTCAGAATGGGTGCGGTGGCGATGCTCAGCAGGCGGGAAGAAACAAGATAGGTGGCCAGCAGAGAAATAAGAAGAACGAAAGAGGCGATTTTGGTGTATTCGACGATCTTGGCGCGAAAGCCCGTCAAATCGGAAACGATGGCGATGGAACCGGCCTTTTCCCCGTTCATGGCTACGCTTCGAAAAAGCACGAGGGAATCCGGGGTAAACGCCGCCCCGTCCGTCCGCCAGGAAGGCATCTGGAGTGCCGCCGGTGAATCTGCACGGCGATACTCGGCAAACACTTTGCCGTTCGCGTCATATAACCGGGCGCCCAGGATGTGCGGCTCGGTCCTCAAGGCACCGAGAATATCGGCCGCGGTCTTCTGATCGTTGAATACCATGGAAGCCGCCGCATTGGCTCCCAAGGTGTCGGCGAGCGCGGAAAGCTCATTCGTGGTGCTGGCGCGAAAACTTTTGCGTTCGTAAGCGGCCAGGCCGACGCAGGCCATCACGAGCCCCAGCACGCTGGAAGTGAGGATCAACACGGTCAGTTTTCGCCGTATGGACAAATCCCGGAAAGGCATCCAGGCTCCTTTATCCTTGCTTTCCGAACACGTTCTTCGCGAGCAGCAGCAACCGCGAGCTGAATTTCAGGCCCGCGGGGTCCGAGGCTTTCAAATTGATTTCAAAGCGCACTTTGTCCTGGTCCAGAGCAGAATCGAATCATGCCGCCCCGCGAGATGAAGTCGTCGGATTCGCCTACGGTCATCACCGCGGAATTGCCCAGCCCTTCGAAAATTTTCGCAAGGTGCGGGTTCTCGCCGTTGCTGATGAATAGCACCTGGCAAGTGCTGGCTTCCTGCGGCTGCTTGAGGTGCAGGACCCGGATGGGCTTGGAACCGATGGCCTTTCCGTTGAGCGTGTTCTCGAGTTCTCCGCGGAAAGGATCGTCTCCCAGCGTGCAAACGTCGAACCCCGGGCCGCCCGCGGCGGCAGTGGGCCAGTCCACCAACTGAGCGAAGTGAAAAAGAAATCCAGCCTTCACGTGATATTCCTCGGTTTTGCCCTGGGCGTGCGAGGGCTCGTAGGTGGCCATGAGGATCAGCAGGAGCAGAATGCCGCGACGGCGAAACAAGGAAATCGCGGCACCACTCGGCGGAAGATCCCGGGAATAACGGCGCGGGACAGAATCCGGTACGGTGCGAATGGGGCGGTTCAACAGAGAACTCCCGGTCCCGAGTGTCCACGTGAATTTGACCTATGGCGCCGCGTTTCGTCCCGGCGGAAGCAGCGAAACTGCGGGCCCCTTCCTAAGGATCGGACCACTTCTTAGTCTTAGACGGCACCCTAAAAGAAATATCGTTGGATAAGCCGCTTATCTTTAATGATTTCTGTCTCGGTGTTCGCGCGAGGCGCAGGCCGGAGTGTCCGAGTTTACGGCGGGGGGCAAGCGAAGGATTCCGCGTCGCCGCTGTTTTCGCTCTGTGGGCGGACGTGCTCCGGCCTGCTAGCTCTTGCCAACTGAGAACCGGAGGCCCACGTACACAACTCGGCCCTGCTCGACGGGGATCTCATCCACGCTGGTGAATCCCCAGCTCGGTAGCCACACGCGGAAGTCGGTCAGGTTGTTGGCGTGTACGACGAAAGACACGCCGGTTCTGTCAGAAAGGTGGAGGGCCTTGCCGAGGTCGTAGCGCAGGTCTCCGTTGAGAATATTGTGCCAGCCCTGAACCGGGTTGACGGAATTGCTATAGCCGTTGATCGTTCCGTCGGAAACTTCGAAGAGGCTGGCTGAGAGGCCGTGCCTATCCTCGTAGCTTCCACCGGCCTTAAAGCCAAGGTTGGGGATGGGAGTTACATCGCTTCTCCCGTTCCCATCCACGTTGGTTTGATAGAGCATCGACCCCTCTAAGAAGAAGTCCTTGCGGAAGTAATATTTCCCTTCCAGTTCGGCGCCGTTGAAGGTGAGCTCCCCGAGGTTCACATAACGAATCGGCTTACCGCTGACGGAGACAATGCTGTTGCTCTGTTTGCTGTGAAAATAATCCACACCGGCCTGCAGGCGGCCTCCCTGAAAGCCTATGCCGAGGTCAAACGTGCCGACTTTTTCCGGCTGCAGATTGGGATTGCCGACGATCCCGGGCCTGTTCAGATGGAGTTCATCCAGCGCCGGGGCCCGAAAGGCCTGGCCGTAGAGCGCCTTGATGCTCATCCACGGCGAAGGACTCCAAACCGCGCCGCCCCGTGGCACGGTGTTGAGCGAAATGTCGCCGATCTTGTTGGACTGGAAGCCGCCGATCAGTTTCAGATCGTGCCGCAATTGATGGTCGATCTGAGCGTAGAACGCGCCCCCGGGTCGCGTGCCTTGCGCCGCCATCTGATGGGGAATGACGGCGGTATATTCTTCCGTACCGGCGATGCGATTGAAGAGCGCGCCCGCCGTCAAGCCGGTCCTTACTGCCGAGAGTGATCAGGTTGGTCCATTCGGCGACGAGCTCGTTGGAATCCCTGGAGGTGCTGGGATACGGAACTTCGCCGAACGTCGTGCGCGTGAAAGTGACGTTGAAATCCATGTCCCAGTTTTTAGTGGCTTTGTGGTCGTAGCCGAGATTCGCGAAGTCCCGGGTCAGCCGAGTTTCGCCGACATTGCCCATCACGAAAGCGGTGGATTGCCACTCCGTGAAAGCGGACATGAAGCTCAGGCCCTTGTAGTCCGATTCAAAGTAAGCGCCTACGCCCCTGTCTGCGACAGTTACGTTCTGCGTGTTCGGCACGTGCGGCGCAACCGGAGAATTTCTCAGGGGGATGGGAACCGAGTAGGTAACGGGCCAGTCCGGCGCGTCGTGAAGCTGCGCCGCTCCCACCGCGCTGAGGTCGCCGCGCTTGTACATGAGCTGCGCCGAAGAATCCACGGCGCCTTTGGCTCCGCCCAGCGCATCGGCGGACGCCTGGTTGTTTTTCGCCTTCCGCGTGATCAGGTTGATCACCGCCGAGAAGGCGTTGGTTCCATAGAGCACCGAGCCGGGGCCGCGGATCACTTCAATGCGATCGATGATCTCCACGGGAAACGATTCGAGAAGATCGGAGATGATTCCGCCCTCCTGCACTTCCCGCGTCGGGCGCCCGTTGATCAGGAAAAGAATGTGACCGCCGGCGGTTTTGGTTTGGTCGCCGCGGGCCGCGACCATGCTGCGGTCGGTGAAGTACTGGCTCGTTCCAGTCAAGCCCGTCACGCGCTGGAGGATTTCACCAAGGGTCATGCCGCCGAAGCGGCGCAACTCGTCGCTGGTGACCACGGACATGATGCTGGGCGCGTCCGACAGCTTGTCCGCGAAGCGGGAGGCGGTGGTCACGTCGATGTTCATCAGCGCTTCGATGTCCATCGAAGTCACGTCCGCTCCCGGCACAGCGCCGCCCGCGGTCTGCGCGGCTTCCTGCGCCAGCGTAGCGGCTGCAAAGACGAAGAGCAGAAACGCCGCGCCCCAGAATGCTTGCCACGTTGGAAGGGGCGCAAATGATTTGAAATTTCTCATCCTGAGCCTTTCCCGGAGCGACTTGAAGTTCCCCGCACGCGTTCCGTCGCTATTGAGCGCGCGAAATTTCCGGCCTGGCCATGTGACAAAAAATGTATCGGCGAATTAGAAGCGAAGCTTTAGTGGAGGGGAAAGGAAGCAGAGGAGGCAGAGGGAAACAGCCTGAAACTGGGGATCGCGCCAATTCGAGGAAGCGACAGAAATGGAGGAGGGTTTCTCCTCTACCTCATCTGCCTCCTCAACTTCCTATGCCTCAGCTTTGAAGCGATTGCTGTGGATCGAGAAGCATGCCCACCAGATCGTGCATGAAGGCGGCTGCGCGGGCGCCGTCGACGACGCGATGATCGGAGGAAAGCGTCAGGGACATTATCGGGCGCACCGCAGGGTGGCCGTCCACCGCGACGACGCGGTCTTTAATGGCGCTCACTGCCAGAATGCCGGCCTGCGGCTGGACGATGATCGCGGTGAACGAGTCCACATGATGCATGCCGAGATTGCTGATGGTGAATGTAGCGCCTGAGAGATCTTCCGGGCGCAAGCGGTTGGCGCGGGCGCGTTCGGTGAGGTCGCGGCGCTGCACGGCTATCTCGCCGACGCCCAGTTTTGCAGCGTTGCGAATTACGGCGGTGACGACGCCATCGTCGACCGCCATGGCGACCGCTACATTAATTTCAGGATTGAGGCGAATGCCCGTGCCGGTCCAGGTGCCGTTGACACGGGGGTGCTTCGCCAGCGTGCGAGCCACGAGGGCGACGAGCACGTCGGTGTGCGTGGGGCGAACGCCGAGCGATTTCTCGATGTCCCGCAGCAACTCGCCGCGGGCGTGGTTGAGAGCGGAGGCGTCCAGTTCGCGGGTGACGAAAAAGTGCGGCACGGTCGTCCAGCTCTGCGTGGTGCGCTCGGCCATGAGGCGGCCAATCGAGCTCAGCTTTTCTTCACCAGCAGCCGAGGGTGCTGCCGCTGCGGCCCCTGCTGGAGCAGAAGCTGCCGCCAGAATATCGGCGGCGAGAATTTCGCCGTCGGGGCCGGAGCCGCGCAATGTCGCGATGTCGATGTTGTTCTCTTTGGCGAGGCGGCGCGCTTTCGGAGAGATGCGCACCTGGCGGCCGTCGGACGGCGCCCCAGCCGGAGCGGCCTTCGGAGCTTGCGCGGCGGCAGAAGACGAAGCGGAAGCAGGGCGCGCGGCGTCGGCTGCGGCTTGCGTCGGGGCGTCGCCAGTGGGAACACTTTCTCCGGGGCCGAGCAGCCACGCAATGGTGTGTCCGACGGGGATCACGTCCCCAGGCTGCGCTTTCACGCCGCCGAGGATACCTTCCGCCTGTGCTTCGACTTCGACGACGGCCTTGTCCGTCTCCACTTCCAGCAAAATTTCGCCTTTGGCTACGGCTTCTCCTTCTTTTTTGCGCCAGGAGACGAGCTTGCCGGTGTCCTGCGCCATTTCGAGAGCGGGCATTACGACGCTGATAGCCATGGTCGGGTCGATGATCCTTGAGAGAATTTTTACAGGCAGTGGCTCAGCCAATCGCGGCTATGCCGCACAGCTGGAGCGCGCGGTCCACGAAACCGGCTGACAAAGTACCGCAACAGCAGGAATCAATTCAACAATTCCAACAAAGAGCAGCCAAAGAACGTGCCCGCCACCCGCGTGCACGGCTGCAAAACTTTGCTTCGTCGGCGCTTAGTCGGCGACGCCGATCCCTTCGGACTTGGCGCTTTCTTCCACCATTTCGCGGACGTGGCGGCTCGGCGCCGCTTCGGTCTCGCGAGTCGTCGGAAGAGGACCGTTCACGGTGTAATAGCGCTGGCCGGCGACGAGCAACTCCTCGGCAGGGAAGCGCGTGATCACTTCGTGGCCCGTTTCGGTGACGACGATTTCTTCCTCGATGCGCGCGGCGCTCCAGCCGTCGGTGGAGGGCCAGAATGTTTCCAGCGCGAACACCATGCCCGGCTTGAGCACGTATTCCTGATTGAACGAAACCAGGCGGCTGATCACCGGCTTCTCCCAGATGGCCAGGCCGATGCCGTGTCCGAATTGCAGCGCGAAGGCAGCTTCTTCGTCGGGGAAGCCGAACTCTTTCGCCTTGGGCCACACGGAAGCCACCTGCGCCGTGGTGCGGCCGGGGCGGATCAGTTCAATCGAAGCGTCAATGTAATCGCGGCAGCGCTTGTAAGCGTCCACCATGGCGTGCGGGGCATACCCGACGCTGAAAGTGCGGTAATAGCAGGTGCGGTAGCCCATGTAGGAGTGCAGCACGTCGTAATAAACCGGGTCGCCCGGCCGCAGGGTGCGGTCGGAGAAGACGTGCGGGTGCGGGCAGCAGCGCTCGCCGGAGATGGCGTTCACCGCTTCCACGTATTCCGAGCCCATGTCGTAGAGCACTTTGCTCATCAGGCCGACCGCTTCGTTTTCCTTCATGCCAGGACGCATCGCGCGATAGAGCTCGTCGTAGGCGACGTCCACCATCATGGCGGAGTGGTTGAGCAGCGAAATTTCGTCGCGCGTTTTGATCACGCGAGCGTCGGACATGAGCTGCTGGCCGTCGACGATCTTGATTCCTTCCTTTTGCAGAGCGAAGAGAATGGGCGGCTCGATGATATCGACGCCGAGAGGCTCGTTGTGCAGACCGAGCTTTTCGAGTTCGCGCTTGATCTTCTTGGCAACGTCTTCGGCGCGGCCGGTCTCAGGCGACATAGCGCCGCGGAGCAAGCCGATGCCGGGGCGGGAACGCTCGCCCAGCCAGGGACAATGCAATTGATGATGCTTGGCGGCGGAGCCGAAGTCCCACAGGATCGGCTCGGAGTTCTGCGCAAGCAGCGTGAAGCGGCTGTTCTTGTCCTGCGCCCATGTGCCGATGTGGGTGGCGGTGATGTAGCGCACGTTGTTCATGTCGAAGCAGAGCAGCGCGCCCATCTCGGATTTGGACAGCAGGGCTTTCACGCGTTCGAGGCGCTCTCGGCGCAGGCGGTCAAAATCGATACGCTGTTCCCAATCAACCGCCATCGATCCGTATGTGGGTAGTGCCATGGAAAGCCTCCTTACCAGGCCGAAGAGAGATCCCTCACTGCGTTCGGGATGACAACGAAAAGCAACTGCAACTGCCAATACAAAAAATGCAAAAGTGACGCCAGGTCAGATCCGTTAGCTCCGATTGCAGAGCGCGCGGGCCGCTTCGAATACCTGCTTCTCGCTGGGCACCGTTGAGTCTTCGAGCGCCGGCGAGAACGGAATGGGCACGTGCATCGCGCCCATGCGCTTCACGGGGCCGTCGAGATAATGGAACGCGCCTTCGGTGATCACCGAGGCGATTTCTCCGGTCACCCCGTAGCGATGGTAGCCTTCGTCGATGACGATGCATCGCGAAGTCTTCTTCACCGAGTCGATGAGCGTTTTCTCGTCCAGCGGCCACGTGGTCCGCGGGTCGACCACTTCGGCGCTGATGCCGATTTCGTCGAGCATCTTCGCGGCGCCGAGGGCGACCTGCACCATGCTGCTGGTCGCGACCAGGCTGATGTCGCTGCCCTCGCGCTTGACGTCCGCCAGGCCGATGGGAATGGTGTACTCTTCGACCGGCACCGGGCCCTTGAAGCGGAACATCATCTTGTCTTCGTAGAAAACCACCGGGTTTTCGTCGCGGATCGCGGACTTCATCAGGCCCTTGGCGTCGTAGGGCGTCGAGGGCATCACCACTTTGAGTCCGGGAATGTGGCTGAACCACGCATGCAGCGACTGCGAATGCTGTGCGGCCGAACGCCGCGTGGCGCCCAGAGTCGTTCGCAGCACCATGGGAACTTTCCACTTGCCGCCCGACATGTAATGAACCTTCGCCGCCTGGTTCACCATCTGGTCCATGATCAGGCAGACGAAGTCGCCGAACATGATGTCCACGATCGGCCGAAGCCCCGTCATGGCCGCTCCCACTCCGAGACCGGTAAATCCGGCCTCCGAGATGGGCGTATCGATCACGCGATCGGTGCCGAATTCCGTGGAAAGGCCGGTGAGCACTTTGAACGGGGTGCCCGCTTCGGCGACATCTTCCCCCAGCAGGAAGACGCGCGGATCGCGGCGCATTTCCTCGGCGATGGCTTCGCGGACGGCTTCTCCCAGGGTTATTTCACGCTGCGCTGTTGCTGTCATGGTTTCCGGCATGGCTCTCCCGCTTAGGCGTAAACGTCTTGGTCGACTTCTTCCGGCTTGGGATACGGTGTATCCAGCGCGAATTTAGCCGCCTGTTCGATTTCGGCTTTTATTTCTTTGTCGATGCTTGCAAGCTGTGCCGCGTCCGCGAGCTTTTCCGCAATGAGCCAATCCGCAAGTAGCTTAATTGGGTCGCGCTCGGACAGCCACTTGCTTTCTTCCTGCTTGGTGCGGTATTCGCGATTCATATCGCCCACGTGATGCCCGCGGTAGCGATAGGTGTTGGCCAGCAAAAACGAAGGACCTTCGCCCTTGCGGGCGCGGTCGACGAGCTTTTCGGTTGCGGCGTTGACGGCGCGCACATCCTGCCCGTCGACGGCGACTCCATGCACTCCAAATCCCGTCGCGCGCGTGAGGATGTCTCCCGCGGTGACTTCGGAGAAGTGCGTGTACTCGTTGTACATGTTGTTTTCGCAGACGTAGATGGCGGGAAGCTTCCAGATGGCCGCGAGGTTCATCACTTCGTAGAGCACGCCCTGGCCGAGCGCGCCTTCGCCGAAGAAGCAGACGGCCACGCTGCCGGTGCCCAGTTGCTTGGCGGAGAATGCCGCGCCCGTGGCGATGCCCGCGCTGCCCGCGACGATGGCGTTGGCGCCCAGGTTGCCGGTGGAGGGGTCGGCGATGTGCATCGAGCCGCCCTTTCCCTTGCAATAGCCGGCTTCCTTGCCAAGCAATTCGGCGAACATGCGGTCCGGGTCTGCGCCCTTGGCGAGGCAGTGGCCGTGGCCGCGGTGCGTGCTGGTGATGTAATCTTCCTTGCGCAGCGCGTCGCAAATGCCCACTGCGACGGCTTCTTCGCCAATATACAGGTGGGCTAGGCCCGGCATAATGGCGCGGGTATACAGGTCGTTGACCTGCTCTTCAAACAGCCGGATCGCCATCATCCGGCTATAGGCCCCCAGCCACTTTTCGGCGGCGGCTTTGTTGGCACTGCGATCGTTTACGGCCACAGTCGTTTTCATCGCACTCCTGGATACGCAGGTTATTTTTGAGTACGCGTATTATCCCACTTATGTGATCGGGGGATCAACGTTGCCTATCGAGAACAGGGAGAACTCATCCTGGGGCCACGCCGTCGCACCTATCTTCTCATGGAGCAGTTGGTATCTTCCAGCGTAGAAAAGCAGAGGCTTGTCGTCCCGCGACTCGAAATGCTGCACGTGGCCGACATAAAGCGTATGGTCGCCGGCTGGGTGCACGTCGATCACCTTCACCGCAAAGTAGGCGACGGCGCCGTCGATCAACGGAACATCGGCCCGCGTGGTAAAGCGGATGTGCAGGCCTTCCTGTGTGCGGCCGGCGAAGTGATTGCTCAACTGCTCCTGTTTTTCGGCCAGCACGCTTACGCCGTAGTGGCCCGCGCTGGGCAGGATTTTGTGCATGTAGGAGCGGTTGTCGAGCGACACCAACACCAACGGGGGATCGAGCGACACGGAGACAAACGCATTGGCGGTCATGCCATGCGTTTGCCCCTCGTAGCTGGCCGTAATGATCGTGACGCCGCTGGCGAACCGGCCTAACGCGCTTCGAAACTGCCGCGCGTCAAAGGCCGGCGCCGGTGGTGGAGCGCTTTCGGCCGGCTCGCCTCCGCCTCGCTTAAGGCTTCCCGTTTCCATTCTTCTTCATCACCGCGCTGAAGTCGTCCGGATTAATGAGGTCCGGTACCGTCCAGCCGTCGAGGTTGTATTCGCTCATGCACTGCTCGGCGAAACCCTTGTACTTCGCCGACTGGCCCATCATGTCGGCGACCATCAGGCATTCGAAGCGAATGCTCTCGTGGTTGCCGAAGTAATTGCGCTCGTAGAGTTCGTGACGGCCGCCGAATTCGGTGCCCATCGCGTCCCACATCAGCTTCATCAGCTTCACGCGATCCTCGGCGCGTGTACCCGTTAGAGCCCCGGACAAACTGATCCAGGTATTTTCGCGTTTCGGGCTGCTTGAAGTCGCTCGAGTGCGAAGGCAGGTAAATCAGCGCGCTGGCCAGCGTGTTCTCGATGATTTCCTTCAGCCGCGGATACGCGATGCTGGACATGACGCGGTACGCCAGGCCGTAATCGAGGTTGGGCAGCACGTACCCCGGGGTCCAGGGGTTTACGGTGCGCGCCATCGAATCCGTCAGCGACCAGAACAGGTTCCGCCAGGCCAGCACTTCGCCCACGGCCGCCTGCACGCCGCGAAATTCCTTGGAACCGGTGGCGTCGACGCCCTTGAGCAACAGCCCGGCGATGAAGTCGAGCTTTACCGCGAGGCGCGTGCAGCCGTGGAACATGAAGCGCGGCAGGAATCCCGAGCGCGGGAAGAAGTGGTTCACCTTTTCGATGTCGCCGTAGGCGAACACGTTTTCCCAGGGCACGAACACCTTGTCGAACACGATGATCGAGTCGTTTTCGTCCAGGCGGCTCGAGAGCGGATAGTCGAACGGGCTGCCCATCACCGTCGCCGTCATTTCATACGACGGGCGGCAGAACAGTTTCAGCCCCGGCGCGGCCGTGGGCACGATGCAGACGAACGCGAAATCCTTCGTCTTGATCGGGAGCGCGCCGTTGTTGGCGATGAAGTTGTAGTGCGTCAGGGTGGAAGTGGTGGCCACCACTTTCGCTCCGCTGATGACCAGGCCGCCGTCGGTTTCCTTCTCGACGTGCATGTACACGTCGCGGACTTCGGCGAGTTCCTTGTTGCGATCGACCGGAGGATTCACGATCGCGTGGTTGACGAAGGTGATCTCCTCGAGAACCTTCTTGTACCAGCGCTTGGCGTTTTCCTGGAACGGCGTATAGAAATCGGAATTGGCTCCCAGCGTGGCCAAAAACGCCGCCTTGTAGTCGGGGCTGCGTCCCATCCAGCCGTAAGTGACCTTGGCCCATTCCACGATGGCGTCCCGCGCGCCGACCATTTCTTCCACATTGCGCGAGGCCTTGAAAAACTTGTGCGTGTAGCTGCCGTTACCCGTCTCGGTGGGGCAGCACAGGATCGGATTTCTCTTGCTGTCGTGGACGGCGTCGTAGAGCCGGGCCAGCATGCGCACCGTGTTGCGGAATGCCGGGTGCGTCGTTACGTCCTTCACGCGCTCGCCGTAAATCCATATCTCGCGGCCGTCGCGCAGGCTTTCAATGAATTCCTGCGACGTAAAGGGCTGCTTGCGGCCCCAGGTGTTTCCCGAACTGCCCTCTATAACCGCTTGCATCTGGTCGTTTGTCGCCATCGCTCTCTCTCCTTCGATTCTTTTTTATGTGCCGATTTCGAAAGCCGGCCGAATTCAGGCGCGGCGTGAATCTCTTTCCGTTTCCATCCACCTAAAGTCGCAACAGAACTTATGCAAACTGCGTCCAATCCCGCTCGAACCGGAATACTTCCTTCGAGGGCGGCAGCGGCGCCTGCGTCTCGATCCAGCGCACCGGCTCGCTCCCGACGTTCTCGAAACTATGGATGCAGCCCACGCTCGTCCAGATCACGTCTCCCGGACCGAGATCGTACGTCCTGCCGTCGGCGACGGCCTTCACACGCCCGCCCACGATGAAATAGGACTCCTCAAAAGTGTGGTCGTGGGGATCGATTTTCGCGCTGGGGGAGTATTGAATCAAGAACAAAGACTGGTGAATCGAGCCGAAGGACCGGTCCACGAACATCTTGATGGCTACGCCGGTGGTGGGATTAAAACCCTCCATCTGCGAGGCGCCGCCGGGGCGCGGCAAAGCGGATTCGTCAAAATGGCCGAGTAACCCTTCGATCTTGTCGTGGTAGCGGATGGGCGAACCCTGGGAGACCCACTCGCCTTTTTCAAAAAACGTGTCGCGCCCATGTTCCAGCGAGCGGGGTTGCGGCGCCTGCATTTCCAGCCATCGCAGGGGCTTGTCGCCCGCGTTGCGCCAGGTATGCGGCTTTCCCGTAGCGATCAATCCGTAGTTTCCCGGACCGACCTCGTAGCTCTGGTCATCAATTTGAACGATTGCGCTACCGTTTAGAATATAAAAACTCTCCTCAAATGAATGGCGGTGGGGCTTGATCTCGCCGCCGGGATCCAGGTAGCAAATTCCCACTCCCATGTGGACAGAGCCCATGGAATGATCCACATACGTGGCGCGCCGGTAACCAGTGCTGTGCTTTTCGTAAGCCTTCGGCGTGCGCGCGCTCGCTTCATCGATCTTCGAAACGTGATGCATCGATCTTCCCCCACGAACTCAACGGCTATTTTTCGTGGCGTTAAGTTAACAGATTTGCCCCGCCTCGGCTTGCAGAAATTAAACTTTTCTGAGCAGAATCATGACCCGGCGCCGCGATGGCGGGGAGTGGCTGGAAGAAGGCCTATCTTGAGATGCCTCTTTCTTGCACATTCTAAGTGGGTTAGGGGCTCTTTTGAGCGAGTTCCGTGGCACTTGACCGCGCCCGGGATTGGTATAGAATTGGTGGATTGCTTCTGTAATTTTGCGGAGTTCGAGACGGCTGCTCATACGAATGCGGTTTTTACGGTTGCCGAGACGCACGGTCGTGCGCTCCGGTCCGAAAATCGCCTGATTGCCCACAGCCAGACGATCGGCTGGCGCTCTCTTTACGCCGCGATTCTCGAAGAAGTACCCTTTCAGGCGACCGAACCCCCGATTGGGCATCCCTCCCTGATTTATCATTTGTGCCGCCCGACGACGGTATCGCGAAAAATCGAGGGCGGCCCCCGGGAGAAGGCGCTGATTGGGCCTCGGCGGTTCTGCCTGACGCCGGGCACCACGGCGGCGCAGTGGGAGCATGCCGGCAACCCCGAAATTCTGCAGATTTACCTGCGCGGATCGATCTACGCATCGGCTGTGAACGAGATGTACGGCTGCGACGTTTCGCAGGCGCCGATCGTGCCGCGTTTCGCCATTCTGGATCCGCTGCTCGAGCAGCTGGCGATCACCATAACCACGGCTTTGCGCGATGGCACCGTGGAGGACGGGCTTTACGTGGACACGTTGGCGCACATGATCGCCGTGCACCTGGCTCGTCAATACTCCACGCGCTCTCGCATCGCGCACGGACCCACGCCGAAGGCCATCCCCGGCTGGAAAATGCGGCGTTTGATCGAGTTTGTGGAAGAGAACCTCGATCGCGACCTCAGTCTGGAAGCGATGGCCGGCGAAGTGGAGATCAGCCCGCTTTATCTGCCGCGCGCCTTCAAGACGGCGGTAGGACAGTCTCCGCATCAATATGTGCTGGCGCGCCGCATCGAACGCGCCCGGGAACTTCTGCGCGACACGGATCTGCCCATCGTGGATGTGGCCCTGTCGTCGGGATTTTCGTCGCAGAGCCACCTCTCCAATTGGTTCCTGCGCATGGTGGGCATCTCTCCCGCCGCTTACCGGCGGCAAAACAATCGCTCGTAAAACCCGTTTTCCTCCGGCTCGCACCGGCCTTGTATCCGCTCAACAGGCCGTGATAGCATCCGCCTCCGTTTGACCGCTCGTTCCTGTCGCGAAGATAAAGCCACAGAAATAAGGAGGCAATCGATGTCGCAAGGGAAGCAGGTAGGTGTGGGAGCGGCTGCCACACTGATCGTCATTGCCATCGCTCTGGGATTCATTTCGCGGTTTTCGTTCCCCATGTTTGCGGGATGGGTTTCTTTCTATCTTCTGTGCATCATTCCCATGGAAATCATCGCTTCGGTGACGTGGGGAGCGCAGCAGCCGGCGTTCGTGGGAGCGCTCAAGCAGCCGGCAAAGGGATTGGCCTACGTGGTGATATGCCTTCTGGCGGGCGCGATCATCGCGCCGGTCATGTTTGCCACCGTGGGGAAGAGCATCGGGCCGCCGACTCCCATGCTGATGATGTGTACCGTGGTCTCGGTGGTGATTACCTTCTGGCTGGCCATTATGTGGGGCGGCTGGCCGTTCACGAAAATGATCAAGAACCCGGTGGCCGCGGGCCTGACGCTTCTGGTGGTCTGCTACCTGCTGAATTACCTGCTGTTCCGGATTTTCTTCAGCTATGAATTCATGGCGGGCGCGCCGGTGTACGTGCCGTCGCTCGATCCGCATGGATTGTTCAACGCGTGGCTGGCCCAGGTGTTCTACCTTAGCGCGCTGATGATGATGTTCGTCGTCATCCATTTCGACTTGTGGCCCATGACTAAGTTTCCGGCGGTGATGCAGCAGCCGGTGCTCGGCATCGTGTGGACGATTGTGGCGCTCGTGCTGGGAGGCGCGGCTTTTTACATCGGAGTGTTCGTGCTCAAAATGGACCCGGTGCAGTTTATGGTGCGGGTGCCGGTGCCGTTTATATTTGGCACGATCGTCGTCCTCAACATGATGCAGGGGGCGATGTTTTCGAAACTGACGCAGCCGGTGAAGGGAATTGTGAGCACGGTGGCAGCTGCCGTCATAGGTTCGCTGCTGGCCATGGCTTATGGCCTGCTGGCTCCTGTCGTTACTGGAGTGTTGCGTCCGGGTCCGCCGCCTTATGATTTCGAGATATGGCTTGCCTCGGCGTTGCTTGGCGTCACGTTTCCGTTCCTGATTTTCCACGCGGAATTTTTCAAGCTGTGGCCGCTCAAGAGAGCGGGCAACTGAGTCGCAGCCCGTCGGGGATTATTCCAGGTCGGGCGGGGTGACCTTGGCGATCCAGGAAGGGTAGTCCGAGGTATAACCAGCGCGTTCCTGCAGGGCGCGAATGCGCTGCTCGATGGCCGCGACCTGGTTTTCAGAAAGCGGCGGAAGCTTTTCGATCTTTTCTTCGATTGTCTGCGCTTGTCCCGCGATTTGCGATTCCGCAGCCTTATACATGCCGGAAAGAGAGCCGTTTCGGGCGCCGACCCCAAGGTAGGTTTCGATTAATTGGGTGGTCACCTTCTGGCTGTGTATGAGCGAGACGCGTATGTTTCCCTGGCCTGTGACCACGTTTCCCACGCCGTAGACGTTCTCGCAGCCTGTGTAGCGCGGCAGGTCTTCGTCGCTGAAGGTGTAATATTCGCCATTCATCGTGATCCCCGGGAGCCTCTCGGGAACCGATCCGATGGACGAAATCACGAGCGGGGCTCGAATTTCGTGCTCGGAGCCGGGAATGGGCTCGGCTTTGCGCCCTTCGATTTTTGTTTCGGCTACTTTCAATCCCACCAGGCGGTCGTTTTCGACGACGAGGCCGGTGGTGAGCCTGCGGTCCTGAACGCGGAACAAATACCTGTCGCGCGCCAGCTTGAGCATCTTGAGGCGAACCTGCTCGGTCTTCGCGATTTGCTCGGGTGTGGCGTTGTCGGGGGGCTGGGCGAGCGGCATGTCCTGCTCGCGGCGGCGGTAGATCAGAAGACACCCGTTCACGCCTAAGTCCTCCGGCTTGACGCCATGCGCTTTGCAAGCGGCAGGAATGCCTTTCTCGAGTTGGTGCATGCCCGTAGTAATACCGATGGCTTTCAGCGCTCGTTCGTAGTTTTCCAGTTGAAGGACCTTCACCACGTCGATCGAGGCCAGGCCGCCGCCGACCACGAGCGTTTCATCGGGAGTTTCGTAGCGCGGCCCCGAGTAGGCTGCTTCATTCTTGTGGTTGTACCAGTAAATGAAAGGGTTTTGGTAGACGAGGCCCTTATTGATGAACTTGTCGGCTCCGGGAACCCCGAGATCGCGGTCGCGCCAGGCGCCGTTGGCTAGAATAACCGCGGAGAATCCCCAGCCGCAGAGTTCCGGCAGGGTGATATCGCGCCCCAGCTTGGTTGCGGGAACGAAATAAACGCCGGGCTTCTTCAGCCGTTCATCTATGCGTGCGTATTCCTGCTTACGTTGTTCTACGTGCCAGCGCGGCAGGCCGTCCTCGATTTTTCCGTACGGCCGGGTGTTCTGCTCGATGACCGCGACGCGGATTCCGCGATCCGCCAGGATTTCCGCCGAGACCGAGCCGGAGATGGCTCCGCCGACGATTGCAACGAAGTGCTGGCCCTGGTTATCCATAGGCGGTTGGCACCTTCCCGGAGCTGGACGCAGGGGATTGTACACCTCGCCATTCGATTTCAAAGGAATTTAAGGGGTGCGGAGAGTTTGTGCGGCGACTGACTAAGTCGTCCCTCAGCGGCCGAAAGCCGTATCGATTTGCTATGGCCGCAAATGGAAGCTCGCGGGAAAGGCACCGCGAGCGGTAGGCGCTGCGCGCCGTCGGTTACGTCGGAGCTGAAGCTCCGACCCCCTAAAAACCTCCGCGGTCTGTGAGAAGCCGCGTTGATTTTCAGGCAGTTTCGGCACGGATTTATCAGTGCACTGACGAAAAAACCGCTTTGCCACGTTGTCTCCGTGGAGCCGGGGAGGCCGGGCGCTAGGACTTGAAATAGACTGCGGCGAGGCCCGGGAGGCGCACCTTAATGGAATAGGGGCGATCGTTCCACGGAATGGGTTCGGCCTGGACGCCGCCGGCATTGCCGAGGTTGGTTCCGGCGTAATACTCGGAATCGGTGTTCAGGATTTCGTGGTAGAAACCGGGGCGGGGAACGCCGATGCGGTATTCCTCGCGCGCCACCGGGGTGAAATTGCAAATGACGACTACAAAGTCATCGAGATTCTTCGCGCGGCGCATGAACGTCAGGACGCTGGAAGCGGCGTCGTTGGCGTTGATCCACTCGAAGCCGGACCATTCAAAATCGACCTCATAGAGCGCTCGCTCGGTGCGATGCAGGCGGTTCAAATCCGTCATCAGCCGTTGAATCCCGAGGTGCCACGGCGATTTCTCGAGGGACCAATCCACGGCGCTGGCTTCCCAGAATTCACCCCGCTGGCCGAGCTCGCTGCCCATGAAGTTCAGCTTCTTGCCGGGATGCGCGAACATGTAGCCGAAAAGCAGCCGCAGGTTGGCAAACTGCTGCCAGTTGTCGCCGGGCATTTTCTCAAGCAGGGAGCGCTTTCCGTGAACCACTTCGTCATGCGAAAGCGGCAGAACGAAATTCTCGTGGAAGGCGTAGAGCAAGGAGAAGGTGAGTTCGCCGTGGTGATGCTGGCGAAAGATGGGATCGAGGGACATGTAGCGCAGCGTGTCATTCATCCAGCCCATGTTCCATTTCAAGTCGAAGCCGAGCCCTCCGATGTAAACGGGGCGGGAAACCGCGGGCCACGCGGTGGATTCCTCGGCGATGGTCAGCGCGCCGGGGTGGCGCTGATGAAGGACTTCGTTGAGCCGCTTGATGAAAGCGATGGCTTCGAGGTTTTCGCGGCCGCCCAGGGCGTTGGGAATCCATTCGCCGGCGCGGCGGGAGTAGTCGAGATAGAGCATGGACGCGACCGCGTCCACGCGCAAGCCGTCGATGTGATACTTGTCGATCCAGAAAAGCGCGTTCGATAGCAGGAAATTCTGCACTTCATTGCGGCCGTAATTAAAGACCAGGGTTCCCCAGTCCGGATGCTCGCCGCGGCGCGGGTCGGCGTGCTCGTAGAGGTGGGTGCCGTCGAAAAATGCCAGGCCGTGAGCGTCGCGCGGAAAATGCGCGGGCGTCCAATCGAGAATCACACCGAGTCCGGCCTGATGACAGCGATCCACGAAGTACATGAAATCGGAGGGCGTGCCGAAGCGGCTGGTGACGCCGTAGTACCCGACCGTTTGATAGCCCCAGGAGGCGTCAAAAGGATGTTCCATGATGGGCAGCAGCTCGAGATGGGTGAAGCCCATCGCTTTGGCGTAAGGAATGAGTTCGTCCGCGAGCTCGCGATAGGTGAGCCACCGGTGGCCCTCCTCCGCTTTGCGCCGCCAGGAGCCCGCATGCACCTCGTAGATCGACATGGGGGAATGCAGCCAGTCGCGCGAGGCGCGGGCTTCGAGCCATGCCGAATCCTGCCACTTGTACTGGTCGATGTTGTAGACGACCGAGGCGTTTTTGGGGCGAAGCTCTCCGGCGAAGGCATAGGGATCGGATTTCAGCCCGAGATGGCCATTCTCTCTCGATAGGATTTCAAACTTGTAGAGGCTGCCTTCGTCGAGGCCTGGGACGAAAAGCTCCCAAATGCCGGACGATCCGCGGCTGCGCATGGGATTCACACGGCCATCCCATTGATTGAAGTCGCCAACGACGCTGACTCTTTTTGCGTTGGGCGCCCAGACTCCGAAGGCAACACCCCGCACACCCTCTACTTCGCGCACGTGTGCGCCCAGCTTTTCATACTTCAGGTAGTGGGTGCCTTCGCCGGACAGGTAGAGATCGTAATCGGTGAGTAGAGTGGGAAACGCGTAGGGATCGTATGTTTCCCAGGTGTTCCCGTCAGGGAACCTGAAGCGCAAACGATACGCAGCCGGCGGAATCGATCCATCTTCGCGGGCCTTTACCGTGCGGGGCGCGACGATTGCTTCAAACAGCCCATCCGGGTGGATCTTTACGGCGGGATGCTCACCACCATTGGAAAGTACAGTTACGTCGACGGCTGCGGGATGGAAGGCCCTGATCGAGACCGATGGCGTTCCCTCGCGGTCAATCCAGTGCGGCCCCAGAACGTGAAAGGGATCGGAATGCTCGGCGCGGGTGATGTTTTCAATCTCGATCTGGAAGGGGGCTCGGAGGGTTTCGGTGTCGCTCACGTTGTTCTGGGTTTCCTTCGTCATAGAGAGGTCCAGGCAGCCTTAGCTCGTCAGGTACATCTTACAGAAGCGGCGGACAACCCGCTATCCAGACTATGCAGTACCGGGATTGGCTCGCGCACAGGGGCAGAGAACGCCAGGAGACAACCGTAAGTGGCGACGAATGTGAGGGACAGCTAGTTATTTAAGGTTTTACAAGCCCCGAACAGAGCCCCCCCGACCCGGCGCGTGTGCCCAATTAGTTCCGCCCTAGCCCGTTAGTACCATTGTGGGACAGCTGGCCCGGTTGCTATCTCTAACAGGAACAGTTCTAAACGGGGTAACCAGCTTCCTTTTTGGCATTTCCTGAGGGCCATGAGGCACAAAACCGTCCCGACATCTCCCAGGCGCAAGCCTTCTGCCCCTGCGGCCAAAAATCCGAAGGCTTCCCCGGGCAAACGTGAATCCGGAAATTTCGGGGGCGCGCAGGCGGGCGGCGCCGGTTTTCAGCTCCTGTTCTCCCACAATCCCGCGCCCATGTATGTTTTTGACCGCGAGAGCCTGGAGTTTCTCGAGGTCAACGCCGCCGCGGTTCGCCAGTACGGGTATACGCGCGATGAATTTCTGGCCATGCGGACTACCGATATTCGCCTCGCTGAGGACGTGCCGCGTTACTTGAAGGCCGTGCAAGGCGTTGGCGACAAGTTCGCGGTGCAGGGACAGCTGCGGCACCGGAAGAAAAACGGCGAAGTCTTCGAGGTGGAGGTCACCACTGAAGGGATTTCGTTCGCGGGCCACAAGGGGCTGCTGGCGGTGGTTCAGGACGTCACACTTCAGCGCAATGCCGAACAAAAGGCCGCGGAGCATGGCGTCTACCTGGAAGCGCTGCTGTTGAATTTGCCGCTGGCGGTGATGGTTCTGGATCACCAATGCCGCGTCCGGATGTGCAATCCCGCTTTCGCGAGGCTTTTTGGCTATCAGCTTTCTGAAATTGCCGGCCAGGTACCGAAATCCTTTTTAACGCCGGGTGACCGCGAAAAAGAATCGGACGGCATCGTCGCCAGCCTGATGAAGGGAGAAACGGTCCGGACGAAAACCCAGCGGAAGCGCCGTGACGGACAACTCCTGGATGTGCAGTTGTTGGCAACGCCTCTCATCCTCAACGGCAAAATCATCGGCAGTGTAGGAATTTATGAGGATATCGGCGAACACGCCGCCGCGGCGCGCGCGCAACGCAGCGCGGAAGAGAGATTCCAGCGCATCTTTGAAAATGCCATCGAGGGCATTTTTCAATCGACGGTCGACGGGCGTTACCTGACTGCAAATCCCGCGCTGGCGCGCATGTACGGATATGCGTCGCCTGCCGAGTTGATCGCGAACGTCCGGCAAATAGGCCAGACGCTATACGTTTCGCCCGGGCGGCGCGAGGAATTCAAGAGACTCATCGAGTCTGCCGGGGTGGTCGAGGGCTTCGAGTCGGAGATCTTCAAGCGGGATGGAGCGAAAATATGGATTTCCGAGAACGCCCGCGCCGTATTGGATGAGTCTGGCAAAATAACAAGTTATGAGGGAACGGTCGAAGATATCAGCGACCGCAAGCGTTCGGAGACCGAACGGCAGGCGATCACCGAAATCGTTCACGCGTCGAGCGTCACCGACAATCTTGGCGATCTCCTTCACCGGGTGCACCACGCGCTTCAAGGAGTTCTGTCGGCGGATAACTGCTTCGTCGCCCTCTATGAGCCGTCCACCGGCGTGTTTAACTTTCCGTTCTTTGTCGACCAGGTGCAGGCGGCGCCGCCGCCCCAAATGGTATGGCGGAGTTGCGCGGCTTACGTATATCGCGCTGCCAGGCCGATGCTGATACCTCCCAATGTCTTCTATGAGCTGGTGGCGAATGAGGAGGTAGAGGCGAGCATCAACCCACCCAAATCGTGGCTGGGCGTTCCGTTGCGCGCCACGGCGGGAACCATCGGCGTATTGGCCGTGCAGAATTACGAGCGCGAAAACGTCTATACGCAGCGGGACCTGGAGTTTCTCTCTTCGGTGGGCGATCAGATCGCTTTTGCGCTGGAACGGAAGCGCGCCGATGGGCGCATACGCGAAAGCGAAGCGCGGCTGCGCGTTCTGATCGAGCAGTTGCCGGCCGTGCTATGGACCGTGGACAAGGATCTGCGCTTTACCTCGGCGCTGGGAGCGGGGCTGGCGCGTCTCGGTCTTCGGCCGAATCAAATTGTCGGCCTCACTTTGCAGGATTATCTGGAAACCTCCGATCCAACCTACGTGCCGGTTGCGGCTCACCGCCGGGCAGTGGCCGGGGAGCCGGTGACATTCCACGTCGAATGGAAGAATGGTTCGTACGCGTGCCATGTGGAGCCGCTTCGAGGCGCCAACGGGGAATCGCTGGGAGCGATCTGCATGGCGCTCGATATCACCGACCGGAAGGAACTCGAGGAGCGCTTTCGGCAGGCGCAGAAAATGGAGGCCGTGGGACGGCTGGCCGGAGGAATCGCGCACGACTTCAACAATCTGCTGATGGTGATTCAGGGCTACGCCGATTTGCTCGCCGACCGCCTTCCCGCGGGCGATCCCGCGCGGCGGAATGCCGAACAAATCCAGATGGCGTCGCAACGCGCGGCTGCGCTCACGCAGCAACTTCTGGCCTTCAGCCGCAAACAGATCCTTGCGCCGAAAGTGCTGAACGTTCATACGGTGGTCGCGGATATGGAAAAGATCCTGCGGCGACTGATCGGCGAGGATATTCAGCTGGAGGCGACTTCGGAAAAGGACCTGGGGCTGGTCAAGGCAGATCGCAGCCAAATCGAGCAGGTGATCCTGAATCTGGCGGTGAACGCCCGCGACGCCATGCCCAACGGAGGAAGGCTTACCATCGAGACGGCGAATGTCGAACTGGATTCTTCGTTTACGCGCGCTCCGCAGGTTCTCGCGCCGGGCAACTACGTGATGCTGGCGGTGACGGACAACGGAACAGGCATGGACGCCGACACACAGGCTCATATCTTCGAGCCTTTCTTTACCACGAAGGAAAAGGGCAAGGGGACCGGGCTGGGCCTCGCGACCGTCTACGGAATTGTCAAACAGAGCGGCGGGTACGTGTGGGTCTACAGCGAGCCGGGCCACGGCGCGACCTTCAAGGTATATTTGCCCAGGATCGAACACGAAGAAAGCCCCCTCGTGCGAGAGCCTTCCGAGATTCGCGCTCTCCAGCGCGGGTCGTCGGAAATGGTTCTTCTGGTGGAGGATGAAAACGGCGTGCGGCAGCTCGCGCGCGAATACCTGGAGACCAGCGGCTACCAGGTGATTGAAGCAGAGGACGGCCATACCGCTCTGGAACTGGCTGCGATGCATGCCGGAAAGATCGATGTGCTTTTGACCGATGTGGTGATGCCGGGGATCGGCGGGCGCGAACTGGCGGAGCGGGTGTCGCAGATTCGCCCCGGAATAAAGATTCTCTACATGACCGGATACACCGATCGCGCGATTGTCCATCACGGGGTTTTGGAGACTGACGCGGTGCTGCTCCAAAAGCCTTTCACGCTGGCGACTCTGGCCGCGAAGCTGCGAGAAATCCTGACAGCTGAAGCCGTTCATTAGAGAGTGTGCAGTTCTTGTCCGCGTACAGAATCCGCCCCATATTGCTCCGAATTGGAACAGTTGAACCACGCGGGGCTTCCGCCCAAGGTTTTCCCTCTCAAGCCATTGCACATCGAGGTTCTTGTATGTCTATTTGCTGGAGCTGTTTGCCGTGGATCTCGCAAGGTGACATTACGAATCCGACGTTGGCGGTTTGAATGCTTTTCTTCCTGCAGCCACCTCAATCGGGGGCAGGCAATTAGCCGGGGGAGAAGAAAATGTCGACGAATGCTCGGGGCAGTTTGCAGGAAACCGTCACGGAGGAAATGATTGGGGAGCGCAGGCTTTGGACGGCGGTGGTGGTGATGGCGGTGGAGGATTGGCGCAACGGCTCACTGCGGGCGCGCCGCGAAGCGCAGCGATTCCTGTTCGATGACGACAAAGATTTCATGGCGGTTTGCGCATCTGCCGGAATCGACCCAAGCAGTCTGCGAGCCAAGCTGCTCAAGATAGGGCACCGTGTGGAGATGCAGAATTCCTGGCGCGATGAAGTGCGCGGCAGGCTGGTGGCATAGTTTCGTTAAAAAGACGGTTGCTTCCCTCAAATGTAACTTCGGTTCGGCTGCCAGCGATGCGTGGCCGAGTCGCCCCCCGGCTGAATCCCCGACGCGGCTGAGTTGGCGTAGAATCGTGCGGGAACGGTTCCCGCTTGTTGATGCCTTCTTCTCCGATTGACACATTGGCGCCGGAAAAGCAGTTGCTGATCTGCTGCGCGCGCACCAGAACGCGGCCTGAGATTGCGGAAAAAATTCGTGCGCTGGCTGCGACCGGACTCAACTGGGATGCGCTGCTTTCCGAGGCCGAGGGAAACGCGGTTGTGCCGCTGCTTCACCGGCAACTAAACGCGATTGCGGCGGATGTGGCGCCGGCAGAGCAAATGCACCGCGTCAGTGAGGCGAGCCGCGCGAACACGCTTCGTTGTTTGAGTCTTACCGCGGCGCTGGTCCAAATTCTCCGCTTGTTCCACTCCGAAGGGATTGTGGCGCTTCCTTACAAGGGGCCGGTTCTGGCGGCGCAGGCTTACGGCGACGTGCTGCTGCGACAGTTCGATGATGTCGACATCATTGTGCGGGGCCGGGACATGGCGAAGGCCCATGGGGTGATGCTGAGACTGGGCTATTCGGCAAAGTTTCCCGGGCTGATGTCTCCCGATTTGGATTCTTCGCTCGTTCCGGGAGAATACAAATATTACAGCGAGACGCGGGCGGCGATCGTCGAGCTTCATACCGAGCGAACCTTGCGACATTTTCCCGTCGCGCCCGATCTCGACGAATTCTCGTCGCGGGGCGTAACCGTAAATCTTGGCGGCCACGATGTGCGCACGTTTTCACCGGAGGACGCGCTGCTGGCGATTTGCGTGCACGGCTCGAAGGATTTCTGGGCGCGCTTATCGTGGATTGCCGATGTGTCGGAGTTGATTCAGTCGCCCGGCATCGACTGGAAAGCAATCAGCGCTCGGGCGGCGGCTTTGTACGTTCAGCGCATGCTCCACGTTGGACTGATCCTTGCGGCGAGGGTTCTCGATGCAACGCTTCCGGAAGAAATTGCGGTAAGGGTGAAAGAGGATCGACACGCGGAAGCAATTGCGATGGAGTTGGAACGGAGCCTGCTGGGTTCGGGCGCTCCCACAATGGGCGCATTGGAACGATTTCGGCTTCGTCGGAGGCTGGTTCCCGCATTTTTCTCGGGCTGGCGTTATGCTTTGCGCCTCGCGATGGCTCCGGCCGAGGAGGATTGGCTGACGCTTCGGCTACCGCGTCCGCTCGCGCCGCTTTACATCCTGCTGCGGCCGCTGCGTTTGATCCGGAAATACGGGCGCTCGCATGAAACGGCCTGATCAACTATTTCGAGATCATCGACCACTTCGAAATAATCGATTACTTCGAAACGATCCGCTACTTCGAAATATTCACCACTTGGATGGAGCGGAGCATGCGCACCCAGCGGGCCGGGCGCTTATCGTGCGGGGCTACCAGTCGCAAGGGGCCGAGCTTTTCGCCAAGGGGCTTGCCGTCCATGGTGTCGGCGATGATTACTTCCGAGTCCAGAAAGTCCGAATCCAATTCGGCCAGGGAATAAATCACGCGATAACCGTCCGACCCTTCGGCGACGACGTAGGTCGCCATGGCTTTTCCGCGTAGTTGCGGTCCCTGGACCGCGCCGGCCTGTTTGAGCAATCCCGCGAGCGGCGTTCCTTCGTACACTTCGTTTTCTCCGGCGTGCTCATTGGCAACCGTGATGGTTTTGCGGGGCAATTGCCGCACGTCGTCCAGGGAAAGAGACAATGGAGTTTTTACATCGCCGCTCACGGTGAGACGGAAAGGTTCGGAAGGCGCAGTCGAGGCGGCCGTGCCAGCCTGGCCATGTATCGCGGGGGAAGCCGCGGCGAAAAGCAGGGCGAGCGCTGCGACGAAGGGAAAGATTGCGCGAAAGATTGTGCGATGGGCTGGGATCGCCATTTTGCGCCCACTCCTTTGAGGGCTGCCGATAAAAGCCTGGCGGCTGCGGCGGCTTCGAGCGAATCACCGGCCTGGGGGAAGGAAGCCGTATTTCTGGAAGACCGATTGCGCCGCCGGCTTCTGAAGAAACGTTTCAAACTCCTTCGCATTCGACGGATCGCGCGAATCCTTGACGATCGCCATCGGATAAATCACCGGCGAATGAGAACCGGCGGGCGCCGTCGCGACGATTTTCACTTTCGATGGTATGCGCGCATCGGTGGCGTAGACAATGCCCGCGTCTGCGTTGCCAGTGGCGACGTAGGTGAGCACCTGGCGCACGTCCTTGGCGAGAACGAACCGGGGCTTCAATCGGTCGTATAGTCCCAGGTGCGTCAACACCTGCTGCGCGTATTTCCCCGCGGGAACCGTTTGCGGCTCACCGATGGCGATGAGTTTCACCTGTGGCAGGGCGAGGTCCTGAAAACTCGTAATGTTAGTGGTGCCGACCGGGACGATCAGCACGACGCGGTTCGCGACCAGATTGGTTCGCGTGCCGGGCAAGAGCAGGCCTTTTGCTTCGAGATTGTCCATCTCGGCGAGCGAAGCGGAGATGAATACATCTACCGGCGCGCCCTGCTCGATCTGGCGCTGCAATGTCCCGGAGCCTCCGAGGTTGAAGTGCACGGTGACGTCGGGCTTCCCGGTGCGATAGAGCCGGGCGATTTCCTCCAGTGCATCCTTGAGGCTGACGGCGGCCGAGACGGTTATCTCCTGCTTGGCCGCCGGCAGGCCGCCTGGACGCGCGCGCAGGGGCCCCAGAAGGGCCGGCGCCAAAAGAAGCAGCCAGCAGACTTGCGATCGCAGGGCGCGCACTATGTCTCCGTTACCAAAGCAGCTTCAATCCGAATTGAACCTGGCGCGACGACGTCGAAGTGCTGGTGATCGACCCGGCCGTGGGCGATTGTTCGGGAACGGTGGTGTTGGGCGGCGCTTGCAACACGTACGTGATGAGATTGGGAGTGTTGAAATTGGCGCGGTTCAAGAGGTTGAAAATCTCCGCCCGGAATTCCACACTCATTCTCTCATTCACGCGGGTGTCTTTGAACACAGAGAAGTCCCACGTGGCCAGGCCCGGACCGATGTAGGAATCCCGGCCTACGTTGCCATAGAAACCGCTGTTGCTGGGCGGCGCGATGAAGGCGTTGGGATTGAACCACTGGCTCGGAGTCCCAAGAACCACCGGGCCGGAAAACGCGGGATTGAGAAACGGACGGACCGGGTTGCGCGTGTCGCCGTTGTTTGCCGGGTTGTAGCTGAGCTGCGGCGTGAACGGGAACCCTCCCTGCAGGGTGACAATGGAGTTCACCGTCCAGCCGCTTACAATACCGTTCGAAATGCCGTCCATGCTATTTAGAAACGGCTTCCCGTGTCCGATCGGCAGCTCGTAAACCACGTTCACCGAGGCATCGTTGCGAACGTCGTAGGTTGCCAGACCCCAATCCGCGCGCGGGTTGTAGGGGTTCGATAGCAGCGCGACGGCATTGTTTGCGGCGGTGGCGTTGAGGGAATCCCCATCGTCAAGGGCCTTGGACCACGTGTAGACACCTCGCAGCAAGAGCCCGTTGGTGAAGCGATGGTTCAGGTCGACCTGCAGCGCGTTATACGAACTGACGCCTCGGGAATACCACGTCCAGGTATTGGCGAGCGCGGTGTTGGGCTTGATGCTGGTGGGATTGAAATAGGTGCCAGCCGGGACGGGCTGACCTGCCAACGCGCCGTACAAGGGCACGCCGGTTATTGGGTTGAGTGTGGTGGGGAAGGTTGCAGGGCAGGGCGACGCCGGGCATATAACAGGAGCCGGGATGTTGGCGTCCGCACCGATGATTTCGTGATAGCCATGGCTTCCGACGTAGCCGACGCTGAGCGAGGTGTTGGTAGTCAGCGCCCGTTCGACCTTGAGCGAGTAAGAGATCAGGGTAGGAGTAGACATGTTGGGTTGAACGCCTCCCGGCACCAACAGAGCGGTGGCTGGCGGTGCCGCGCTGCGCTGGATGGGGTTGCCTCCGGGAAATATGGTGGCGATGCTGGTGGCGGCGATGTTATAGGCCGGGTTGAAAGGAGCATTCTGGTCCGCACGATAACCCAGCGCATCCTGCAGGTCGTTGTACATACCAAAAGCGGCGCGGACGGTCGTCTTGTCGCCGAAGGGGCTCCACGCGACCGCGACTCGCGGCTGCGGCAGGAATTTCGCGAGGTTCTTCGAGAACAGAGAGCCTCCAACCTGCGGCAAGCAAATGTTCGCGGCGGGTTGGGACGCGCATACCGGGACTCCTGAGCTGTTGAGCGCATAGTTGGCAGCCCGCCCGTTCGCTTCGTTCCAGCCTGAGCTGAATTCGCCGCGGAAGCCCAGTGACACACTCAGATTTGAGCGCACGCGGATCACGTCTTCGGCGTACAAGGCTCCGAAAAACGAGCGCCAGTTCATTTCGGTGGGCGTGGGGTCGTAGAGGAAGCTGGCTGTGCCGGTGAGCAATGTCGGGAGTCCGGTAAAGGTCATCTGTCCGTACTGGCTGAGCGCGATGGTCTCGTTGGATTGGAACGGCTGGAACCAGGCGCCGACTCGAATCTGGTGGCGCCCTTTGGTGACCTCGACGTTGTCGGTGAATGTGAACAGATTGCGAGCGATGTGCAGATTGCTTCCATTGTTACTTCCCGCAAGGCCCAACTGCGCCTGAGGGTTCGAAGCCTGACTGCCGCCAACCACGACCGCGCCGACGGGAAGCCCTGACAGGAAGCCCGGAACGGTGGCAGCCGGAGTGCCGGGAGTAGGTTCGCCCGCAAAGAAGTATCCTGCGCGAGAGAAGCCGAAGCGGAACGTGTTGAGCACCGTCGGCGAGAAAACGTGCGTTTCCTGCAAGCTGAGGACCTGTTCGCGCAGGCTCAGCAGATCCGTGCTGTAAGGATCGAGCGGGGTTGCCGTGTTGCCAAAGCTGTCGTCAATCGTGTAGACGGCGCTGGCCGAATCTCGATTTGAAAATACATGGTCAAGTCGCACCGTTCCGAAGTCCTCCCGAATGGTCTGCAAAGGACTGCTGAGTACCTGGGCGACTCCATCTCCAGCGGCGGTAACCTTGAAATCGGGAGCGCCCGCCGGGGCTATAGGCCATAGATTGAGCAGACCCATGTTCTTGACAACTGCGGCGGCGTCGAGCCTGGCCTGCGCGTCGGGAACGAATGCGACGGAGGTCTGGTGCAGGTTCTGGCGGAACCCTTCGTAGTTGGCGAAGACGAATGTTTTGTCCTTTTGGATAGGGCCGCCCATCGAACCACCGAACTGATTTCTCTGAAACGGAGGCGCGGAAGCGCCAGCGTCGAAGTAGTTGCGTGAGTCGAAGTCATTGTTGCGCAAAAACTCAAAAACCGAGCCGTGCCACTGGTTGGTGCCGGACTGGGTGACGATACTGACTTGTCCACCCGGTTTTTTGCCGTACTCAGCGCTGTAGGTGTCCAGCAGAACGTTGAATTCTCGCACCGAATCGATGCCCAGCAATTGGCCGCTGGTTCCGCCGGGGGTCATGTTATTCTCGGCCGCGCCCGAGAACTCCACGCCGTTCAGCAGGAAAAGGTTCTGCTGAGGGCGGTTTCCGGAGACGGCGAAATTGTTGGCGGTTGTCGAATTGGAAATTCCGATGCCACCGGTCTTCTCAAAGGTGAAATTCACGACGCCGGGATTGAGGAGCATCAGCAGATCGTAGCTGCGGCCGTTGAGAGGCAGGTCCTTGATCTGCTGCTCGCCGACTAACCCCGAGATGTCCGCCGTGGTGGTACTGACGATGGGAGCGTTCTCGTTGACCGTTACCTGCTCTTCGACCTGCCCGAGGCGCAAGGTCAGGTTGACGATTGCTTCCTGACCGACCACCAGTTGAATGCCGGTGCGGACTTCCTCGGCGAATCCCTGCTTTTTGACGTGGACTTCATAGCCGCCGACCGGCAGCCCGAAAAGATCGTAGCGGCCTGCATCGCCGGTCGCAGTCGAGCGGGTGATGCCGGTATCCAGTTGCTTCGCCGTAACCGCGGCCCCCGTCACGGCCGCGCCGGACGGATCGGTGACCGTGCCGGAAACAGTCGCTGACACCTGGGCAAAAACACTGGAACTCCACAACAGTAGAAAAGCAAGGAAGCCGAAACGCATCGGGTATCCACCTCAAGAAGGAATGTTGGCCCACGCCATGGTAGGGCCACTGGAAAGCGCTATACGTTTTAATACGTATGGATAAGTAATGTCAAATCGACTTTATGCGATATAAGTAGTGGCAATGGCGCTTCGTGGATAGTTTGCTCGTTACGAATTACGGCCGGACGATCATCACTTCGGTGGACTTGATCAAGGCCGCCGCGGTCTCGCCCACTTTCAGGCGCATTTCGCGCACGGCGTCGGCGGTAATGATGGAGGTGATGTGCTGGCCGCCGATCGATAGCGTCACCTGGGCCATCAGCCCGCTGACTTTAATGTCGGTGACGCGGCCGGCCAGCTGGTTGCGCCCGCTGATCCTGCGAAAGTTCGGCCGGCGTTCGCGCACGGGGCCGCGCTCGCCCGCGCGGTAAAGAAATTTGTCTACTTGCTTCTCGGGGATGCGGTGGTGGCCGCCGGCGGTTTTTACGGTGCGAATCTTGCGCTTATAAATCCACTGCTTCAGGGTGGGGTAGCTGATACCCAGGACCTTGGCCGCTTCGCGAGGAGTGAAAAGCTTCATGACGGTCACTTTAGGGCTTGGGATTCCCAGCCGCTAAATGCAAGCCGGGTGGGGCTACCCTGCGGATTGTAAAGTATTCCGCCCTTGGATGGGAGAACATCCATTGGGGAATCGGCAGACCCGCTGTCATTCGGCAGTTGTCGAGGGTAAACTGGCACTTCCGAACGAAACAGCTCGGTTAACACATCGCGAAGTGGCTGTGCCTTCGCCGCACGAAGAACGGATTTCTCGATTTAACGGTAGGGCGGCTCCTAGGAGGCCCAGCTGATGGATTCGAACGATGGTTCCGCTCCAGCTACACGCGAAACGCTTGGCCAACCTCCCGCCCCCTGCACGATGGTGATTTTTGGCGCGGGAGGCGATCTCACCAAGCGGAAGCTGATTCCCGCGGTTTACAACCTGGCGAAAGGGAAGCTGCTGCCGGAAAAGTTCGCGATCGTCGGAGTTTCCGTGGAGAACTTTTCCACCGACGAATTCCGCGCCCACGCCACCGAAGAGATCAAGGGCTATTCCCCGAGCGGCGTGGATGAGAAGACCTGGGAGTGGTTCGCTCAACGCCTCTTCTATATTCCGGGCGACTTCAATGACCCCGGGCTGTATAAAAAACTGGAAGAGCAGCTCGGCACGGTGGAGAGGGAACAGGGAACCGGCGGAAGCTGCCTTTTCTATTTCGCAACCAGCCCCACGTTTTTCGCGACCATCGCGAAGCACCTCGGGGAGGCGGGCCTCACCAGGCAGGACGACAAGAAGTGGAGGCGGGTGGTGATCGAGAAGCCCTTCGGACACGACCTGGCGTCCGCGGTGGCGCTCAATCGCGCGCTGCTGGAAAGCCTCGAGGAAAAGCAGATCTTTCGCATCGATCACTACCTCGGGAAAGAAACCGTGCAGAACATCCTGGCGTTTCGTTTTGCCAACGGCATTTTCGAGCCCGTCTGGAACCGCCGGTACGTGGATCACGTGCAGGTGACCGTGGCGGAGGAATTGGGAGTCGAAATGCGCGGCGGGTATTACGACACGGCGGGCGCCCTGCGCGACATGGTCCCCAATCACATCTTCCAGTTGATTACGCTGACGGCGATGGAGCCGCCGATATCGTTTGCGGCGGAAGAAGTACACGACGAACAGACGAAAGTGCTGCGCGCGATCCAGATGCTTACGCCCGAGCACGTGCTCGACCAGGCGGTCCGCGGACAGTACGGCGAAGGGACAATCGATGGCAAGCGCGTGCAGGCCTATCGCGCGGAGCCTAATGTCGCTCCCAATTCGAACACGCCCACGTACGTCGCGATGGCCCTGCACATCGACAACTGGCGCTGGGCCGGCGTTCCGTTTTATCTTCGGACCGGCAAGCGCCTGGCCGATAGGATCACGCAGGTGGTCATCCGCTTCCGCCGCCCGCCTTTTGTTTTATTCCGCAACACGTCCGTGGAGAACCTCGCTCCCAACGAACTCGTGATCAGCATCCAGCCCAACGAGGGCATTTCGTTGAGCTTTGAAGCCAAGGTTCCCGGACCGGTGGTTCGCCTGGGCGCCGTGAACATGGATTTTCAGTACTCCGATTACTTCGGAACCACTCCTTCGACGGGGTACGAAACGCTGCTCTATGACTGCATGATGGGCGACGCAACGCTGTTTCAGCGTGCCGATATGGTGGAGGCGGGATGGGCCGCGGTTCAGCCGATTCTCGACTTATGGAATGCGCTGCCCGCGCGGGATTTCCCCAATTACGCAGCCGGAAGCTGGGGGCCGGAGCAAGCGAACGAATTGCTGCGGCGGGATGGCCGCGAATGGCGGAATACCCCTCGCACGCCGTTTCCCCACGCGGACCGAAATGTGCCCGCCAAGGGCTTGGACAAAACAGTTTCCAAAAGCTGATTCGGTTATGCGTGCGGCCTTATTGTGACCACCGGGCACGGGGCGTTGCCGATCACTTTGCTTGCGGTAGCCATCGTCTGGTGCGGCAAGGTCCCCTCAAGAAGTGTGGGCGGCTTTACTCCAAGCACGATCAAGTCCGCGGCCAGCTCTTCCGCCAGGTCCAGGATTTTCTCGGAAGGCAAGCCATGTTCGACGATTGCCTTCGGCGCGCATCCCAGTTCCGCGGCGGCGGGGATGAGGCCGTGAAGCGCCAATTTCAACGATGACTTCACTCCGTCCTCTGCCGGCGTCACATGAAGCAGGTAGAGCCGCGAGTGGTTCGTTTGCGCGAGCGAAAGCGCCCACGACAACCCGGCGAGGGATTCGGGGCTGAAATCGGTGGGCACCAGGATCGAGTGCAAATCGCCGAACACATCCGGATCGCCGTGAACTTTGGGTCCGATTGCCAGAACAGGGCACGGCGCATGCCGGAAAATCTTTTCGGCGACCGAACCCATGAGCGCCTTGCTTATGCCGGAGCGGCCATGGGTGCCGGTTACGATCAGATCGATATTCTTCTGATCGACGACACCGGCAATTTCCTTCCAGATGTTTCCTTTGCGGATGATCGCTTCATGCGGGACCGTTCCGAACGCGGCGTTGGCTTCCAGCGCCGCCTCATGGGCTTCGCGTATCGCCTGTGCTTCGATCGCGCGTAATGCGTTGGTGGGACCAGGCCCCGGGAACGGGGATAGATTTACGACATGCACGACGTAAACCTTCGAGTCGTACTTGCGGGCGAGGGAAAGCGCGTAAGGCAAGGCTGCTCTCGATGTTTCGTGGAAATCCGTGGCGTAGGCGATGTTTTTGATTTTTACTCCGGGCAATGCGGCTGTTGTTGCCATGGGTCACCTTCTCTTTTCGGGCTCTCTCGGGCCTGCTACCTTGTCTCCCACTCTTGTGCGTCAGGAGTAAGGCTTTTCCTCATGTTTTTTGCGGTCGAGCGCCTCGGCTCGGACCCTGTCCGCGCAGGCGTCGCAAATCGTGTTCGGAGAGGGCTTGCCGCAGATGTTGCAGACTTCGTTTGCGTGCTCAGGTCTGTGAGTCGGACGTTCGACTAGCGTCATCGGCTTGTGCTTCCTCCGCAGGGGCCTAGCTGGCCCGTACGGTAATCACCGGGCAGTGCGCGTGAACAACCACTTTGTGGGCGATGGGCCGTTCCAGATGCGTGGCGGCGCCAAGATGTGCTGCGGCGCTGCGAATACCCAGGACGATCAGGTGTGCTTCCCGTTCTTTTGCCGCTTCCACAATGCGTTCAGCGGGTTCGCCATACTCCACGGCAACTTCTGGCGGGTTATAAACTTCGCCGCTGGGAACGATCTCGTACAGCTCATTGATCGCTTCGGCCACCGAGACTTCGAATTGCTTCTCCCGGTTACGGTCCAGCCCTCGGTCGGGCGCCGCCAACTTCGGCATGACGTGGAGCAGCACAAGCTGCGCGCTTTTTTCATGGGCGAGTGAAAGCACGTACGGCACGGCGGCTCTGGATTCGGGGCTGAAATCGGTGGCAAAAAGCACGCGTTCGAATCGGATGTCCTTCAGAGCATTCGAGTGCGATGCCGGGCCCACGGTCAGAACCGGCACTGGGGATCGCCTGAAGATTTCTTCGGCGACAGAGCCCAGGAGCAGTCTCGGCGCACCGGTGCGGCCGTGAGTCCCCAGCACGATCAGGTCGATGTGATTCTCGCGAATCGCCCGCTCGACCGCGGCCCACACGCTGCCCTCGTGAGACATGATCGTGGTGGACGCGACGTCGCCCATCTGCAGCTTCACCTTGCGCATTTCCGCATCGGCCAGGTCTTCGTCGGCCTTGACGGCCTCCACGCAGGATTCGGGGATTACGGGAGTCAGCACATGGAGCGCATGGACTGTTGCGCCATATTTGCGGGCGACCGCCAAGGCATAAGTCTGTGCTGAGCCGGAAGTTTGCGAGAAGTCCGTCAGATAAAGGAGGTTTTTTATATTGTTTTTTGTCTTGTTTTTGTCGGCGAGGGTCTCGGTGTGAGTGACTGTCATAACTCACCTCTGCGCCAATATGGAGCGGCGGCTGAAGTGATGCGGTGACTTCACTCACGAGGCGTTGTGATGCAGGTCACCCGAGGAAGAATAGGGTTGGCTTAGGCGAATCCGACTCAACTCTTTTGCGGGGCGGAATCCGGGACCTGGGCGAATGCGGACGATTTCAACCGAGCAGGACGCGTGGCGAGCGACGGCATCCGACACGCTACCCAGCAGAAACCGATTCAGCCCCTTCCAGCCGTGCGACCCCATGAGGATGAGGTCGGCGCCCCATTTGGTGGCGTTGTCGATGATGATGGTTTTCGCGTCTCCAAAATCGACGAGTTCGCTGGCAGTGAAGCCCGCGTCGCGAAGCTGCTTGGCGACCTGCTTCACCAGTTCGGTCGCCTGGGCCTTGCGGTCCTCTTCAATTTCCTCCACTTGCGGCGTGAAATGCGGGAATACGTCGGCCGAAACATACACGCTGATCGGTTCGACGACGCTGAGAACTCGCACTTCGGTGCCTTGAACGCGAAATTGAGCAAGCAGGGTTTGCGTGGCTTCCTGAGAATATTGGGAATCGTCGATTGCCAGTAGAACTTTCACTTGTCGAATCCCCCGGGTTGGCATTCATGCGCGCGCATCAACGCTCTCAATTCAAGTCTCTCAATTTCGTGGAACGAGTATAACCCCGGAGTCACGCACAAGCGTGACTTGGGTCACAGGTCGGATGCAGAGAAAGTGGCGGGGCGCTATTGCGGCTCCGCGTAGAACCGGCGCACGATTGCGGGTATGGCGGTCGGTCCCTTAATGTCGGGGTACTTGACGTCAAATTGCCCCGTGAGGATTTGTCCCGCTTCTTCCGCCGTTTTTCCCTGGGCCTTGAGCTCTCTCGCGCTTTGCTGCAAATCGCGGAGCACTTCACGTTCGCGGGGAATGAGCGACGCATCGCCGAATTGGCCGTGATTGGTGAAAATGATGCGCGGCCGGAGGGCTTCGAGCTTGTCGAAAACCGAGAGCCAATTGGCCGCGCTTACGGTGCTTTCACCCATTCCGGGATAGGACTTGTTCTGCAGGAAATTCCCGGAAAGCAGCACGCCATCTTCGGGCACGAACACAACGATATCGCCGTGAGTTACAGCGGGGCCATACCAGATGATCTGGGCCGTGACGCCGCCCAGATCGAGGATCGCTTCGTCGTGGAAGACGACGTCCGGAGATCGGAGCTTGACGTCTTTCAGGGCGTCCGCCAGTTCCGGCGATCTTTTCACGAACGAGTCGAGAAACTTCATCGTGCTTTCTTCGATATCGGCTTTCTGGGCTTCGGGAACGATCCACACGCTGTTGGGCGGGAACGACTGTCCGCCGGAAACGTGCTCGGGCCGAAAATCGGTTGTGGTGAGATAAATCAGGTTGTTCTTGCCGAGTTTCTGGGCTTCGCGCGCATCCACCTCTCCGCTTTTCGGTCCCATGCCCGTATCCAACACTAGCGTCGCTCGGCTTCCGACGATGATGCCGACGTTGGGCACGCCGAATCTGCCGCCGTCCGGAATTGCCCAGACATGGTCGGATACGCGCTTCACGTTATCCTGCACGACGAACGGATTCGGCGTGGCCACTGCCGCGGGGGCCGGTGCTTCCTGCGCCATCGCCATGGGTGCCAGGGAAAACGCGATGGCCGTCTGAAAAAAAATGTTGGCAGCTGTGCGAAGCAATGAGTCAGACCGTTTCATGGGGAGCTGTCGTCCTTTCAATCTCTCTGAGGTTCGCCAAGGTAGCTAACGTGCCAGTAGATGTCAACCGGCACATGATTCATTCGCGGATTTCGGGGCTGCGAGTGAAAAGCGCCGTGTGCGGGTGCCTCACCTTGCAGGCAGCGGCTTGAGGAGCGCGGTCTTCCCGTCGGGCACTCCATCGTCAGCGGCGGTCTTGAGCATCATGGCGAGCAGTTCGTATGTTCCGGTGACGGTGGTCAGATCCACGAGTTGCTGATCCGTGAAAATGGCGCGGGCTCTCTGGAACGTGGCGTCGGTCAACTCGCGCCTGTTTGAGAGCTCTGTGCACATGTCGTAGACAACGGCTTCGTCGGGCTGCATCGAGGCTGGGCGCTTGCCTTCGGCGAGGTCATCGGCAACCGATTGTGCCAACCCGGCCTTCAGGGCGAGCGAATAATGCGCCCTCCATTCCACCTGGGAGGTCCAGAGGCGCGCCTGAATCAGAATCGCAAATTCATTCAGGCGATGCGAAATGGAGGTGTGGAAGCGGAGATAGTCGATCAGCGTGAACAGGCGGTCGCCCATTTCGGGGCTGCGCAGCATCAGGTTGTTCGGTCCGCTCAGGGTGCCAGTGCTCGATACTTTAAGGATCTTTTCCCCGAGCGGGCGCTGCTGGTCGTTCAACTGCTCCAGCTTGAATTCCGGAAACCGAGGTGCGTTCTCCCCGGCGCGAGCCTCGACCCTGGGCATCACGAGCCCGAGAGTCAATGCCGCGCCAAGCGCAATTCCCGCAGCCACCGCGAGTAAGCTTTTCAAGTGATTACCTCATTTCTGATAAGAAGTCTGTCGAAGCTATGGGACTCCAACGGCTACTTCGCGAGCGGATCGGGCCGCAGTTGGAACCGGACGATTGTGCTTACTTGTCCTTTGCCGGTTTCCTGGTGCCAGGGCGTCCTTGTGCCGTTTCCAGCCCACAAGCCGCGGCCCTTCCAGCCCGCATTCGGATCGTCAATCCGCCCGTCCAGCCCGCGTTGATAGAACGAAAGCGGGTACGGGACGCGCAGCATCGTCCACTTGCCCGTTTGGGGATTCAGCACCATCAACGAATCCGAGTTGGTGCCGTTGGCGATGGGAATGTTGTCGCCCATGCCGAAAGTGTTGTACTTGTCCACCCAGTTGTAGTAGGCCCACTCGGTGGAAGTCTGTATGTCGACACCCTTGAAATTCGGTCCCGGGATCGGATACAGCGTCCAGCCCTCGGGACAATGCTGTCCGGTGGCTGTGGGGCCGCTGATCACCCTGCACTTGGTGCGGTCGAAGCTCGCGAACTGGCTGCTTCCGGCGAGCGCCGTCCACACGACGCCGTTCGAGTCCACATCGATGCCGCGCGGGAAGAACGCCCGGACGCCCGGCCTCGCCGGATTGTCGAAAGGAGGCTCGTACACTTCGAATTTGCAGGTTGCCGGAGGATTGTCGCCCCGCGTCATTCGCAGGATTTTTCCCGGGATAGCTCGCATACGCCACCCACACGCTGCCATCGAGGGGGCTTGGCTGCACGCTGTAGGGATTGCCCGTAACGCGGAGGTCCACCTCGGGATCGAACCTGCCGTTCTCATTCAGGTCGATGTAGGGAGCGCACCAGCCCTGGGACGCCATCGCGTCCCCCGTCTCGTCGTACATCCGCGTGTTGACCCATCCGACGACGCCGTTCACGCCGCTCGGTGAACCGCCGTCGGCATAGACGGTGCGGTCTTTGTCATAACCGAAGTTCACGTGATGCGTGCGGAAGCAGGTGGGGATCAGCTTGAAGGTCTTCGTTCTTGGATCGTAGACAGACAGATGCCGGTCGGTATAGTCGATTGGAAATGCCTGGGCGAACTTGTTGGACGAGCCCTTTCTGCAAACCGCCTGTGTCTGCGGCGCGCGCACGCCGGAACTCATCCAAATGCGCCCGAGTTCATCCATCGTGAGCGAATTCGGATTCGATGGATCGTCGATGGGATTGAATTCTTTGGGCGTCCAATAAGGAGACGGAACGGGATTGGGCGGCTCGACGCGCCCTACCTCATTGGCCCGCATATTCTTCTTATTGTCGATCGTCGGAAGCGGGATGGTTTCGTTCGTGTTCTTCACCGGGTCCATGATTACCAGCGTTCCGTTGTGGTAATCGATGCCGTAGATCTTGCCGTTGCTGTTCAGGGTGGGGTTGCGCTTGTCGGTGCTGATCACGTCATGCATGAACGTGGTGGGCGCTCCGGCGTCCCACACTGTGAGCACGAGGTTTTTCTCGATTCCGGAAGGCCGGGGCGGCGCCTCGGGAACTTCGCCCGCTGCGATTCGATCGGTCCAGTCGGCGTAGAACCCCACCATCTGCTCGTGGCCCATCTGATTTACAAGATTCGCTCCGCCTGCGTTCCCTCCGATTCTGAAAACCTGCTCCCAGGCCTCGAAGGTGGAGCTGTATTTTCCAAGCCCCGGCGGAATTTCCCGCGTAGCCTTGTCTCCCATCTGATGGCAGATGACGCAGCCCTTCAGCTGGCTGATCCATTGTTCCTGGGTGGCGATGGTCATCGATCCCACGGCGGGACCTCCGCCTACCGGTGCCGGAACGTCCACCTTCATGGGGAAAGCCTGCTTGGGCGGGACATGCAGCAGGGAATACCAGTAGTTCGCGGGATAATATTGCGCCGCCGCCTTGGCATCGGGGGCTTGCACCGCCGCGAGCGCCAGAGTTTTCCCCGGAGCGGACTCGACCGGCTGGGAATCCACCAATCCGTAGCCGCGCACCCAGACTCGGTAATTGGCTTTCGGCAAATCAGGCAGGAGAAACCTGCCACGGTCGTCCGTGACTACGATTTTGCGAAGCTTGGTGGGGAAGTCAGAGGTCTCCGCGATCACCCATACGCCGGACTCCGCGCCTTTGGTTCCGGTTACGACCCCGCCGATGTCGTCGGAGTCCACCTGTACCTGACTGGCCTCGGCTTGCGCCTCAGCGGAACGGGACTGGCGGCCCGCCATCACTGCTGCCGCAACTGCCGCCAAAACAAAACCCAAAACAAGAAATTGAATGGATACCAGGCCCCGGCGATTCATTGAATGGCTCCCCTGCGTCATTTTAATTTAATCTGGAAGGACGGAAACAGCTTAGCCCATGCCTCCGCAGCATATCTCACGCGATTGCCGCGCGCCCCCCGCCGTGAAACCTCGTCCCCCCAAGGCGTCGAACTCAGCCTTGCCAGTGTGGCAAAATATAGGGTATGTTTTGAGGAAAGTCCTGAGGAAAACGGCTAAAAGTTGCCGAATCTGGGGAAGTGGTGATGAAAGCTGACGCGTCTGTTTCCCAAGACGCAGCTGTAGCGGGCTACGCTTTTGGGCCAATCGTTGTCGATGTCGCGTCTCGCCAAATCTGGCGGGACGGTGACGCTGTCGTTGTTCCCTCGAAAGCATTCGACGCACTGATTTACCTGGTCGCCCGCCCTGACCGCACTGTCACAAAAGACGACCTGATCAGCGCCGTGTGGAAAGATGTTTCCGTTTCCGAGGACAGTCTCGTCCATAGCATGTCCGCATTGAGGCGTGCGCTTGGTGACGATTCTACAAACCCGCGACTGATCATAACCGTCCCCCGCAGAGGCTACCGATTAAATGGGCCGGTGAGGACGATTCCTGAGCCTTTCGGCGATCCTATCGCGGTTGCCGCCGTGGCGTCTGCGACGCCCACGAGCGTGGAAGCGGACCCGGTGCAGATGCTTCCGCTTGCGCCGCGAGCGCAATGGCGGTGGCTGAATCCCTGGATACTGGCAGCGATCGCGGTTGCGGTTGCCATGGGCGTGATTGCGTGGCCCTTTTTAACTCCTCCCAAACGTCCTGTTGCTGCAACGATCCTTTTGACTCAACCGGCTCCGGAAGGCGCAATCCTTGCATCCGGGGGGATTCTCTCGCCCGACGGCCGTTACATGGTGTTCGTGGCGCACGATCCCAAATCTGCCCAAGCGCGTTTGTATTTGAAACAGATGGATTCACCCGACCTCGAGTCCCTCGCAGGGACCGAAGGCGCGTCCCATCCATTCTGGTCTCCTTCGAGCGAGTTGATCGGTTTTTTTGCCGATGGCCAACTCAAAATGGTGAACCTCCAGGGAGATCTTCCCAAAGCGATTGCTGCTGTTCCGGTGAGCGCCGGAGGCGGAACGTGGAGTGCAAGCGGCACGATTCTTTTCTCGGACTGGCAAACCGGTTTGTATCGAGTGGACCCCGCGGTTGGCCGCGTGGTGCGAGTCTCGACAGTGGCGCGGTCGGCCGGTGAGATTGTGCAGAATCTGCCGCAATTCCTGCCCGATGGGCGGCACTTCCTCTTCTACCTTCTGAGTTCGAACCCGGATCAGACCGGGAGTTACGTTGGCTCCCTCGATTCTTCCGCGCGAGTGCGCGTGTTGCCGCAATCCAATGCGGCGGCGACGTACGCGGCCCCCGGTTATCTTCTGTACGTGCAGAATCAGATCCTCATGGCCCAGCGGTTTGACGCATCACGCCTCCAGGTCACCGGCAAGCCTGTGGAGGTGGCGCGGAATGTGTCCGCGCCCAATGACGCGGATGGGCAGATGATCTCGGCATCGGCGAGCCTGCTCACTTACCGCTTCGGAGCGAAAACGCAGGAGCTTGCATGGTTTGACCGCGGCGGCCGGCGCGGGAGTTCCATTCCGGGAGGGAAGGCGCTTCGCAGTCCAATGATCTCCGGAGACCAGAAACAATTGGTTGCCATGGATCTGGGCCCGGGATTGTGGATGGTGGACCTGGAGCGCAACGCCGGCACTCGTTTAGGGCAGGGGATGTACCCGTTGTGGTCCCCTGACGGCAGCCGCATTGCCTTCGAGTCTTACAACAGCCTCACTGTGTACGTGCGGAGCATCGGCAGCGCCATGGCTGATCAGGTTCTCGTCAATGACAACGAGCGTAAGATTCTGAGTGATTGGTCGCCGGCGGGCGATTATCTGGTCTATGCGACCCTGAACGCCAACACCAAACTCGATTTGGTGGCTCTGCCGATGTCGGGCGACAGGAAGCCCATTCCGCTTTTGCACACGCAGTTCAACGAATCAGAAGGGCGAATTTCGCCGAACGGCCGGTGGATCGCCTACGTTTCAGACGAATCCGGAACCCAAGAAGTGTACGTGCAGCGTTTTCCGTCGCTCGGAGATAAGCGCATTGTCTCGATTGGAGGCGGCGTCGAACCGATGTGGAGAAAAGACGGGAAGGAGCTATTCTATCTTTCACCGGATTATTCGATTGTCTCGGTCCCGTTCGAACCAAGCGACCCACCGCGCATCGGACAGCCCACGCCGCTGTTTCGAGCGCCCGTGAATACCTCGAGTACCCGCAATCACTACGTTGTCAGCCCCGATGGCCAAAGATTCCTGATCAATGTGGAGGACCAGAGCACCTACCTATCGCCCATCACGGTGATGGTGAACTGGATACAGGGACTCCCGGCCCAGTAGAACCCTCGCTACTTCTGACCTGGCACGAACGAGAACCTAGAGCTGAGCCGCCGCTTTCAGTTCAGCGGCGAAGGTCGCCAGCGACATCACGAGCGTCAGCGGCCTGTTGTTCAGCGGCACCGCGCCGTACGACGCATACCATTTGGCCGCGCGCTCATTCTTCGCATCGATGATCAGCAGCACGCCGCCCGCCTCGGCTGCCGCGCGCAGGCAGCGGCGCGCGGCCGCGGCCAGAAGCTGACCGCCGAGGCCCTGACCTTGCACGCGGACGTGCGTAGCAATGCGCGCGAGACGGAATCCCGGCACATCGTGCTGCGCAAGGCCGCGCCGCAAAATCCCCGGCGTGCCGGCATAGGCAACCGCGCCCGGCGCCAGGCTGTAGAAGCCTAAGATTGTTTTGTTATCGGCGTTGTCGATAGCGAGGATGGTTTTCGCGCCGCCGAGATCGTGGCTTTGACGTGCGTAGCGTTGCAGGAAATCGTTTAGTTCCGCATCGCCGCAATCGAACGCCTTGCGGTCGTGCTTCCTGGAGATCGGCTCTTCGTGCCAGGCCGGAAGCTTCATCTGGGCTTGGGCATCGCGGCAATGGCCGCGCTCAGCCTGGCATTCGGTTTCGGCGGCTTTTCCAGCAGGTCGAGCACCAGCAGGCTGTCTCTTTCCGACAACCGAATCCGCTCCGCTTCCTCGATCACGGTTTTGGCCTCGCGCAAGGCGAGCTGAACGATGAAATCCGTCAGGTCGGTGTTCCGCAGCGCGGCCGCCCGCATGAGCGTCGCCTTTTGCTCCGGTCGGACGCGAAGCTGCATCCGCTTGTTGTCGTTAACGGCTACTCGGGGCATGGTGGTTTCCTTTCATCCTGTACACATTTAAAGAGTACATAATTTTTTAGCCCTTGTCAATATGTACTCCTTGAAGGAGTACATGTCTCTCGGCTAAGACTCTGCCGCGATTATCGGCGCCTCGTTTCTGACTTACTACGATTACGCCAACGCGACGCCATGACCTGGATGAAGGAGGGGAATGCCAACAAGCCAGCGGATACTGGCGAAAAAAGATTTCCCATGTCCGAAAAGCTATCGGACGGGGAGCAGCGGCTTCTGATCGGCCCTCAGCTGGTTATCGAAAGCGATGAGTTCCGCCGCGGCAGCCGAGTAATTGGCCATCACCCAGAGCAAATCGACGGTGCCCTTGCGGCCGAACAGGCTGAGGACCTGCGCGAAAGTTTCGGAAGAAACTTTCCTCTGGCCGAAGGTTTCGCGCCCGAATTTGATGATGGCGGTTTCCTTCTCGCCAAGGCCTACCGCGGGCTTCCCGTACTTGATGATGTCGATCAGCTCCGGTTCGATGTGGCGAGGGTCTTTCGGATCCCGGCCGTGCGTTTCCCACTGGGTCCATTCGTACTGGCAATCGAGCTCGCGCGCCGTCACGAGTACGGCGATTTCAAGCAACCGGTCCGGCAATCCCGTTTCGTACTTGAGATAGTGGCTCGTTGCGGCCAGGGGCTTGGCGAGCTTCGGGTCCCAGACGCGCACCTCGGGCTGCTCGATACCGACAGGCAACTCCGATTTTCGATTGAGCTCGTCGAAAATCTTCTGGCCTTCCGCGTCCATTTGCTCACGATTTGGCAAGGGCAGGCGGTTCCGGGAGTCGGCATAGACATCGGGCGGTAGCGGGTTGGCGGCTGCTGCGGCGAAGCGGGCCGGATTCCGCGGATGCGCGATGGGAGGGAGCAGCGGTTTCTGATCGGCTCGCAGATGATTGTCGAAAGCGGTGAGCTCGGCGGCGGCCGCGGAATAATTGCCCATCAGCCAGAGCAGGTCGATGGTGCCTTTGCGGCCGAACAGACGCATTACATTGGCAAAGGTTTCGGAAGAGACCATTCTGGCGCCGAAGGTCTCGCGGCCGAAGGTGATGATGGCGGCTTCCTTCTCGCCGAGGCCGGTGACGGGCTTTTCGTACTTGATGATGTCGATGATGGCGGGGTCGATATGGCGGGGATCTTTGGGATCGCGGCCATGGGTTTCCCACTGCGTCCATTCATACTGGCAATCGAGCTCGCGCGCGGCGACGAGTACGGCGATTTCAAGAAGCGGGTCCGGCAAACCGGTTTCGTACTTAAGGTAATGGCCGACGGCACCGGTGTCCTTGGCGAGTTTTGGGTCCCACAGACGAACGCCGGGTTGCTCGATCCCCACGGGCAGCTCGGATTTGCGGGTGATCTCGTCGAAAATCTTCTGATCTTCGGGAGACATATCCTCGCGCTTCGGCAGCGGCAGGCGATTTCTGGAATCGGGATAAATATCCTTGGGCAGGGTGTCGGCGGTGGGGTCCGCGCTTCGCGCCGGATTCTTACCGTGGATGGTTCCCACCAGCAGCATCGCCGCCGCGCTTGCAAGAAGCGCGGCTCCCATTTTCTTCGGAAATTTCATATATCCGTTCTCCCTTTGAATCGTTGCGATGTGGCGCGGACGCCTACAGATTCAGCAACTTCTTTGCGTTTCCGGAAAGCACCATCTGCTTCTCCTGGGGCGAGAGCTGCGCGTTGCGCACGATTTGTAGATTGAGACTGGGATTTCCATCCGATCCCACCAGCAGGCGCTCCGCCCCGAACCGCTTCACAAAGGTTTCAATGGTTCGCTCGCCGTTATAGACGCACGCGCCGGTGTCGCAGAGGATGTTTTTGCGCCGCTGCAATATCTGGGCGGCATGCTCGCGGTCGTCTCCGGTGGTGAACGTGTCGAGGGCCACGAACGTCATGTCCGGGAACTCCTCCGCCAGAATCTCCAGCCTCCAGAGCGCTTCGTGTTCCGGCTGGCGGCAATGGATAAATGGAATCAGCTTCAGGTCGCGTGCCTGCCGCAAAAGGGGACGCATGAAAGGGTGATCGATGTTGAAGCCGGTGTATCCGTGGTGCCAGATCACGCCTCGAAACTTCAGGTCCTTCGCCATGCGGTCCAGTTCCACCAGGGAGGCCTCGCCATCGGACAATTGCACCGTTCCGAGTGCCACCGGGAAGCGGTCGGAGTGCTTCGCGATGTAGCTGGCGACCAGATCGTTCATCTTCCTGGTGCTGGCGATGCCCTCGGTTCTCCGGTAGGTGAACCCCGTGGTCAAGACGGATTGCTCGATACCATTGCGGTCCAGATACTTGACGCGCTGGGCGTAGTCTTTGGCGATCACTTCGTCGGGCGAGCCGAAGTCGGCGAAGTTTTCCGAGGGCGGATCGAAATGCGCATGAATGTCAAACACACGATCGGATGCCGCGTGCGTGGCAGAGGTTTGGGGCAGGGAAGCGGCGGACGTTACCCCGGCGGCTGCCAAGCCTGCTCCTGCAACGGTCCCCATCATTTCGCGGCGCGAAATATCCTGGCCCATTTTGGTGTCTCCTGTATGAAAAGACGCGAACGGCGCCGGCCTTATGTCACCGGCTCCTCGGTCTGCTAGCCGCCCGAGAGCCTAGCTTTCCCGCGCAATTGTGTCAACGGCAAGTCGCGTTTTTGCCCCTCTGCGATTCGGCAAACCACCGCGCCGGCTTTGCGCCATTTGCCGCCGTCGCCTTGTGAGGCTGTCCGCGTTGAAGATATACTGCGCGCCCATGGGCCTTTCAAACTCCGCCGCCGCTATCGTTCTGGGCGGCGCTGCGTTTTTTGCCATGCTGGTCGTCGATCTTCGCCGCCGGCGTCTCAGCCCAAGTGATGTGGCCCGGCTGCCCGCGCTGTCGATGCTCGATCTTCTGGTTCCAGCCTTTACGGCTGCATTCGCGACGGCACTGGCTGCCGGCCTATACCCGCAAGCCGCATCGCAAGGTGTGCTTCCTCTGCGCTCGCCAAACGTGCTTGGCCTGTTTCTCTGCCTCGTTTTCTTCCCGGTAATCTGGACTGAGGGAGGAAAACAGATTCAATTCCAGCGACCGGCGGGGTTGCTGTTTGCCGAAGGGCTCATGTTTGCGGGTCTGGCAATCGCCCTGGCCACCTCCGCCTTTCTTCATGCAAACCGTCCTCTGATGGTCCGCGCGGACGTCTTCGCTTTTCTCCTGTTGATTGCTGGAGGAGCGCTGATTGCGGTGGTCGTTCCTCCGTTCATGAAAAAGTACGAGGGATTGCGAATTCTGGAGCGCGTGGCAGGAGACGAGCAGTTCGCCCAACCCGAGTACACACCGCCGACTCCCGAATGCCCTCAACCGCAGCTTTGGAAAATGCTCGATTCGCAAACAACCGAAGTGGAAGTGCTCGATTTCCTCAAGACGCTCGTGACCACGCTGAAGCCCAAGCTGATTGTCGAGACCGGGACATTTCTTGGCCATGGCACCGTAAAGCTCGCGGAAGGCGTGAAAGAAAATGGATTCGGCAAGGTGATTACGATCGAGTTCGATCCGGCCATTCGCGCGAGGGCCGAGGAACGTTTCAAGGCTTCCGGATTAGCTCCGTGGATCGAGTCGCGCCTGGAGTCGAGCCTGGAAACCAACATCGAAGGCACGATCGACCTTCTCTATAGCGATAGCCACCTGGCCAATCGCGAAGCGGAAATTCGCCGGTTGCTGCCCAGCCTCGATCCGCGCGGATTGCTGGTAATTCACGACGCCAGTTCGCACTTCAAGATCGTGCGCGACGCGGCTCTGCGGCTTGAGGCAGAAGGTTTGATTTCCGCTGTCCTGCTGTCCACGCCGCGCGGAGTCGTAATCGCCCAGCGGCGCGAAGGCCGCAAATAACATGTCCTTCAGGGCTGCGACGACGAGCTGTTTGCCAGCAGGATTTTGCCGCCGCTCGTATCCATGATCTGAAAGTGCCCGTTTCCCAGCAGGTTTGCAAATCGCGGAAGCTGATCCGCTTTCGCGACGAGGTAAAACCGCTCAGGCCCCGGCCACAACGCGCGCAACTTATCGTCGTCGATAAAAACGTCCGGAACGCCCGGTGCGTTCGAGCCATATTCGAAATTGTTCCAGCGGCCGTTCAGCAGCAGTTCGGGCTGCCCCGTGTAGAAGGCGATGGAAGAAAACGTGTAGTAGTGGTGATCCACGATGATCCGGCCGGGAGCGCTGCGCTCGATGAGCGCTGCCATATCACGCGAAGACAGCAGCGGATCGAACCTGATCAGCGCGAGCCGCGCCCCTTGAAAGAAGACAATCATCATGAGCGCCGCGGCCAGAAATCCGCTGGCTGCTTTCGCTCTCATCGTGCCCAGCGCTCCCACCAGAAACGCAAACGCCGCAATCGCCAGAGGCGCGCGCAAGTACGCGAACGAGTTCAGCGTCAGGTCTTCCATGTGCCCCATCGAGAGGGAATAGACCTGCGGATGGCTGCTCAGCGCCGCCGATATATCGCCCGGACGCGGCACGTGCCGCACAGCAATCAGAATCGCGGCGGCAGCCACGAACGCCATTCCTGAAATCACGCTGAGTGCGCGGGTCCCGCGGCGAATCCATGCGCCGCCCTCCGCCATTGCCGAACCGAGCAGCAGCGCGAGCGCCGGGTAGCACGGCATCGAGTAATACTCCTGCGTGGTGGAAAAAGTGAAGAAGATCAGGATAAAACCCGTCCAGCAGAGCGCCAGCAGACGGGTGCGGCCCGCGCGATCGACGGGCTTGAACGACAGCCTTGCGACGGCGGGAAGATACACACTCCACGGAAACAGCCATATCAGATGAAACAGCCAGAACCAGACGCGCGGCACCGTGTTGTAATCACGCGGATACCGCAAATTGAGGAAGCGCAGTAGTTGCTCGTTGATGAAATAGAACCAGAGAAATCCATGATAGTGCCCGGGCATGCTCTTGAGCGTCCAGGCGAAGAAGGGCGGATTTCGGAGCGCGGCCAGAACGTGCCAGGGCGCGGCGATCACGAGGATGATAAGAACGCCCGCCACGGGATGCAGCCGCTTCCACTCCTTCCATGAAAACAGCCGTCCCGTAAAAAACAAGAACAGCAGCCCAGCCGCAACCGGAAACACGAGAGCGACCAGGCTCTTCAGCAGCAAGCCGATCCCCAGGCTCGCGGCCAGCACGCAGGCCCACGCCCGCGGGTGCTTTTCCTCGTCATCAAACACGCGCAGGAATGCCCACATCGCGAGCGCAATCGTGAAAGTGAGCATCACATCGGGTATCAAAATGCGCGTGAATAGCCAGAGTCCCACGCAGGTAGCCATCACCAGCCCGGCGTAGAAGCCTGCTCTTCTCCCGAAGGCCCAGTTCCCAAAGCTCGCCGTTAGCCATGCCAGTCCGATCGCGGAGAGTGCGATAGGGATGCGCGCGGCCCAGTCATGCACGCCGAAAAGCTTGTAAGCGAAGGCGATCAGCCAGTAGATCAGCGGCGATTTTTCGAAATAGACCACGCCATCGAGACGAGCCGTAACCCAGTCCCCGGACGTGAGCATGTTGCGGGCGATCTGCGCCTGCACCGCATCCACGTCATCCATCAGAGACGGAGGCGAAATTATGCTGGTAAGATAAATCGCCGCAGCCGCCAAAAGTACCCAGGCCGCGTACTGTTTCCAGGGTTTTTCTGCCGACCCGATTTCCAACTCTCCACGCTCCTGAATGCTGACCGGCATAGGAAATGCCGCGGCGCACAAACACAGCGGCCCGGCTCTTCGGGCCAACCCGAAATCCCAATGTGCGATTGAGGCGAAAGTCGCCAGCGAAATTCTAGAAGACCATGCGCGGGAAGTAAAAGACCTTGACATGCATTTGTGCGTATTCTAGGTTAGCGGCAGTTTGCGATGGGTGCTTTTGATCTAAGTCCACAGACTTCCTTTCGGCCCCTTACGCAGCGAAGCCTTCCTCAAGGAGGACGAGTATGCGAGCTGCCAGAATGCTGTTGCTCTTCGTTGCTGTGGCCTGCGCGACGATTTCTTTCGGCGCGCCGGGCGCTTCCATCCGGGGAGTTGTGACGGATGCCGACGGCAAGCCCGTTCGCGGAGCGGTGATCAGGGCAAGATCCGGCATCAAAGCGATCTCCCGGTTTACGCAGGCGGACGGCCGCTATGAAATCGCAGTCGCTCCTGGCACGTACGAGGTTTCGGCCAGCGCTTTCGGTTTTGTGGTGAAGCGGCAAACCAAAGACACCGCGCAGCCCGGAGACACGAATTTCACCCTCACGCCAAAGTGGGATGCAACCCGGCTCTCGGGCGCAGAAATTGACCGCTTTATTCCCGACGATGCCGATGGAAGGCTTTTGAGGTCCACCTGCGTGGAATGCCACGATTTTGCCGTTGTTATGCACCGAACGGGTCAGAGCGTCGATGAATGGAAGAGCTTTCTTCCCACGATGACCAATGGCCGGCGCGACCAGCCGGTATTCACGCCAGCCAAGCTCGACGCGCTCAGCATGGCCCTGGGGAAATATTTTGGCCCCGATTCCCGCTTCTTCGGTCCGGATTCCCCGCCTCCGGCGCAATCCGACGTTCACCATGCCGAGCTTTCGGACGCGGTTTTGAAGGCAACCGTGGTCGAGTGGACCGCCCCGTCCGGCGGCGATGGCTTTCCACACAGCATTGCAGTGGATTCGCAGCGCGGCATCGCCTGGTTCAGCGAAGTAGGGAATCGCGGCCTCGATCCGGCCGTGTGCGGCCGCTTCACGCCCAGCACGCCTAACCCCCCGGACGCGAATTGCGGCCACAATCACATCGGCCGTTTTGATATCAAGACCGAGACTTTCCTCGAGTTTCCCGCTCCGCATCCGCACACCGGAGCCGTCGGCAAGGATGGCCGCGTCTGGTATGCCGAGGGAATGCGCAACAAGACGTCGCCCAATCTCGCCGTGATCGATCCCGCCACGAACCAGATCAATTACTTCAAGGACCCGGATGGCGAGCGCCTGCACACACCGATGATCGATCGCGCCGGAAATGTCTGGCTCTCCGGCGGCGCCGGCGAGATTTTGAACTTTGACGTCGAGACGTCGAAATTCAAGTCCTACAAATTCCCCGTCCCCGCGAAGTATCCGGAAAATGCGCTGGGGCCGTGGAAGGACGTTCCAGCCGATCCCGCTTCCGCGCCGGCCGGGACCGTTTATCATCTCGCGCAAGACTCGAAGGGCGCGATCTGGGCCAGCATTTCCGACTTGGGCATGCTCGTGCGCCTGGATCCGGCCACGGGCGAAGTGAAGGAGTTTTTTCCGCCGATTCACATGTCCCGCGGAATAGCCGTGGACCAGCACGATAACGTCTGGTTCAGCGCCTACTACGATCACAAGATAGGAAAGCTCGATACGAAGAACGGAACATTCCGTCTGTATCAGCCTCCCACCGCGGGCGCGACTCCCTATGGGATCATCGAAGACAAGAAGACCGGCCTGATCTGGTACGCGGACCAGAGCGGCGACAACATCACGCAATTCGATCCAAAGACGGAAAAATTCATTGAATATCCGCTGCCGACGCGCCCTTCTACCCCACGGTTTATCGATGTCGATGCCGACGGGAAGATATGGTTTACGGAATATTGGGTAGGCAGGATTGGCTACCTCGATACCGGGGCCGGTTCCAGGCAGCTCGCTTCCAACTAATGATAGGTAAGTGTCAGGTCAAAAGATGAGGATTCGTCTGGCGAGAGTGTGGGGAAGGTTGTCGGTGGCAATGCTTGTGTTCGTTCTCTGCTCACGAGCGCAGTCCCCGTCGCCGGATAAATCGGGAACCGGCATGGCTCATGACATGTCCGGCGTCTGGAATCCCAGAAACATCGCTCCTCCGAAGCAAACTGCCCCATTCACGCCGGCCGGGCAGGCTCAATTCGATTTCAACACGCACGAAACGAAAGAAGGCCACGCCATCACGATCGATCCCACCTATTCCTGCCACCCTCCCGGTTTGCCGCATGCTTATTTCAACAGCAGCCATCCGTTCGAGATTTTGCAGACTCCGCAGAGAATCTTTATTTTCCACGAAGGCTATCATGTGTGGCGAACGGTCTGGATGGATGGCCGGGAGATGCCCAGGGACTCCGACTCCCTGTGGATGGGCTATTCCATCGGCCACTGGGACGGCGACGACCTCGTGGTCGAGACAGCGGATTTCAACGACAAGACGTGGATCGATGCTGCCGGGCATCCTCATAGCGACGCTTTTAAGCTGACCGAGCGTTTTCACCGCGTGGATCACGATCATATGAAGGTTTCTTTTACCATCGACGACCCGAAGGTCTACACCGCCCCCTGGGGATGGCAAATCGACTTCGACTTGAAGAACTGGGAAATCCAGGAGGATTACTGTATCCCCGAGGATGAGGCTAGTTACTTCGAGAGGGAATTAGGAACGCCTCCGGGCAAGTCCGCGCCGGCCAAGTAGCGGAAGCGAAGAACGGCCAAAATGTGTTCCTTTTGGCCATGGCATCCCCGGCCCGTTGTAAACCGGTTCATATAAGCGGCCATCCATGCTGGAATTATTCGCACCACAAGGAGACAAACGATGAGCTGGCTAAATGAGGTAGGAAATTTGTTGCAGCAGTATTCGGGCGGAGCTGCAGCCGCAGCGCCCGCAGCGGACGTTCATGAGCATTTCGACCAGGTGGCTCAAGCCGCGCCCAGCAGCGCAATCGCGGAAGGTCTGGCTGCGGCTTTCCGATCGAGCCAGACGCCCGCTTTTGGACAGATGTTGTCGACGCTGTTCACCAACTCCAACGCGGATCAAAAGGCTGGCATGCTCAACCAGCTGATTTCTTCCGTGAACCCCGCCGCTCTGACGCAGATCCTCTCGGGCGCCGGCTTGGGTTCGCTCCTGGGAGGCGCAGGGGCGGGCGCGCAGCTTACTCCAGACCAGGCGCAGCAGCTGACTCCCCAGATAGTGCAGCAATTGGCGGCGCACGCGGAGAAAGCGGATCCGTCGATTGTGGACTCTCTGGGAAGCTTCTACGCCCAGCACAGCACGCTGGTGAAGTCGCTGGGTGGGGCGGCTCTCACAGTTGTACTGGCAAAGGTTTCGGAGCGTCAGAAGCAAGCGTAAGCCGTTGGGTCTCGGAATGAATTTCGGCCGGAAGTCAGAACAGTCACTTCAAAAAAGGGGAACAGATGAGAATAGTTCGTAATGGATTTTTCTTCCTGTTGGTAGTCGGGGCGCTGATTTGCGGAAGTGCGCCTGTAACCGTATCTGCCCGTCAGTCAGGCAGCAAAGCGGCAGCTTCGGGGGCCAAAGTTGATTTGAACAGTGCGAGTGAGAAGGACTTGGAGGATCTTCCAGGCGTGGGCCCCGCGACGGCAAAGAAGATTATTGCCGGCCGGCCTTATTCCTCGGTGGATGGCCTGTCAAAAGCAGGAGTCCCGGCTCGCACCATCGGCAAGATTTCTTCCCTGGTAACAGTGAGCGGCGCGGCAGCTGCGGCTCCCGCTCCGACTCCGAAATCAACCGCGAAGGCTTCTGCGCCCGTTTCGCAGCCTGCTCCGGCCGCAGCTGCTCCCAGCCAACCTCCTCCTCCAGCAACGCCAAGCAAGCCGGCGCCAGCGGCAGCTGCATCGCAGGGCTCACCTGGTGCAGGTATGGTGTGGGTGAACCTGGAGACCGGCGTCTACCACTATCAGAGCAGCCGGTATTACGGCAAAACCAAAAGCGGGAAGTATATGTCCGAAGCAGATGCGATCAAGGCCGGGTACCACGCCGCAAAGAACGAGAAAAAGAGCTAACTAAAGGAGACTGAGCGTGACCAGAAAACGAATCGTATCGACTGTTGTGTTGATGCTTTTGATGTGCGTGGTTTTCCTGTCGCCCAGCCGGGGGCAATCAGCGCCGGCCAGCAAGACGGCTGCCGCTTCGGCGGCGGGCAGCCTGGTGGACCTGAACACCGCCTCGAAAGCTGATTTGTCCGCCCTTCCGGGCATTGGTGCCGTCTATTCGCAGAAGATAATCGACGGGCGGCCGTACAAGGCCAAGACAGACCTGGTAAAGAAGAAGATCATCCCGCAGGCAACCTACAACAAGATCGCCAGCTTGGTGATTGCAAAGCAGGCTGCAAAGTAAATCACGCAACCCCCTTTCGGGCCCTCGACCAAGCCGCGTTTTCTGGCCGGTTTGGTCGAGGCCATCCCGTCAAAACAGAGCATCTGATCGAGTTTGCTCCAAGTCGCCCAGAACTTGACTTGGTTTCGCGCCTTCAGTACCCTCTGCGACCGGATAGGAAGTAGCCCTTCGCTCCGATGAGGTCAACTCGATGAAAGCAAGTTTCCGCAGGCTCGGACAACTGGGTGGGGTCTGGATATTGCTGGCGATGCCGCTAGCGGCTGCCACGGCGCGCATCTATATCACCAACCATGCCGGAACCACTATTTCGATCATCGACCCCAAAGGCAATAAAGTGGTCGGTGAGATCAAGGACATCGAGGTACCCGAAGCGGTCGACTTCTCTCCCGACGGAAGCCGACTCTACATTACGCAGGGCCCCGATAACGTGGTCACCGTTATCGATCGCAAGACCGGGAAGCGAGATCAAGAAGATACCGCTGAGCGGCCATGCCAACGATCTGGCGGTCACGCGGAACGGGAAATGGGTCGTGGTCTGCATCGGCCAGGTTCCCGGCGGCCTTGATCTGATCGACACAACTTCACTCGAGAACGTAAAGACCATACCGGCGGAAACCCGGCTGCATGACGTGGTTATATCGCCCGACAGCAGGTTTGCCGTCACCACTTCGCCGAACGGAAAATTTGTAAGGGTCTTCGATCTTCAGAGCCAGCAGCAGGCATGGGAGGTCAAGTTCGATCAGGGAACGCTGGTCCCGGCTATTGAAAGCGGTCCGGACGGCTCGCCTCGCCGCATCTTCGTGCAGTTGGCCGAATCGGATGGATTCACGGTCGTGGATTTCGCCACGCACAAAGAAGTGACCAGGATCAAGTTTCCGGATGACCAACCGAGCCTCACTCGTGCCGGAAGTCCTCCCAGCCACGGCATCAGTGTCGCGCCCGACGGCAAAACGCTTTGGGTCAACAGCGCGACCTACGACTCCGTTTTTGTCTACTCGCTCCCTGACCTCAAATTGATGGGGCGCGTTCATTTGCCTCAGATCTTGGCCCCGGGACGTGAGCCGATCAGCGGCGGCCCGGAGTGGATCGCTTTCACGCCGGACAGCAAGATGGCTTACATCGCCAACGCAGGCGACAGGTCAGTATCGGCGATCGATATGAAGTCGCTGAAGGCGGTCGCCCGCGTTCAGGTAGGCGAAGCGCCCGGGCGGATGAACACCTTAGTGCTGCCTTAAAGGAATGTTCGAGACCCGTTGCGTGGGTGACGCGTGGCGTTTTTTACAGATCGCACGGAATAGCTTCTTGGAGGCGATACGATGTCGGGAAACTTCTATAAGAATATTTTGGCGCTCCTCGCAGTCGGGGCGTCGGCCTTCGCCGCGGTCCCGTCCGGCGGTGCCCCAGCGAGGCAAGACCCGTCCAAGTCCGTGACTCTTGACTATGAATTCTTCAAAGCCCGCGTGGAGCCTATTTTCCTGAAACAGCGCCCCACGCACGCGCGCTGCTACGCCTGCCATGCGTCCAATACCGGCCCGCAATATCTGGTAAAGCTTTCGCCGGGAGCCACTTCCTGGAACGAAGAGCAATCCCGCAAAATGTTCCAGAACGTATCCCGGCTCATCGATCATTCCGACCCGATGAACAGCCGCTTCCTCATCCATCCCCTGTCGCCGATGGCGGGTGGAGATGTCCACGGCGGCGGCCGACAGTTTGAATCGAAAGATGACCCCGACTGGCAGGCCATGGCCGCCTGGGCCAGCGGCCAGAAACTGCCAAGCTCATCGGCGTCCCAGTAATTCCCGTTGTCGCGCGCGACGATCGTAGTATATTGCGACTGGCTTGTAGCGACGCATTTCCCGCGCAATGAACCAATCGCGCCGTAGTCCTGCCGCAGATAGAACGCATCGCAGTTCATATTTGTTGTTGCTCGTACATGCGCCTTGCATGGAAAGCGGAACAGGGTGCTCGATCTAACGGGGAAGATTGCGATCGTCACGGGAGCGGGCTCCGTCGGGCCCGGCTGGGGAAATGGCAAGGCGATGTCGGTATTGTTTGCGCGCCAGGGCGCCAAGGTTTTTGGAATTGACCTAAATAGCGACGCGGCATCGGTCACAGGCGAAATCATTCAGAAGGAAGGCGGCACATTCGTCGCACATACGTGCAATATGCTGGTCGCGAAGGAAGTCCGCGGGTCTGTCGATGCGTGCGTCGAGCGCTTCGGGCGCATCGATATTCTGGTCAATAACGTAGGAGGGTCGGAGCCGGGCGATCCCGTGTCGATGAGCGAAGATGTGTGGGACGGCCAGATCGACTTCAATCTCAAGACGGCATTCCTTAGCTGCAAATACGCGCTTCCGGTCATGGAAAAGCAGGGTTCCGGCGCGATTCTGAATATCGCCTCCATTGCAGCGCTTCGTCATCACGTCGCGGGGCGCACCTACGTAGCCTACAGCTCCGCCAAGGCGGGACTGATCGCCTTCGGCAAGGCCACCGCGATGGCCTATGTGAAAAAGGGCATCCGCTGCAATACTCTTGTGGTCGGCACCATGCATACCCCGCTGGTGGAGGCCCGCGTCGTCCATCAGACTGCTGGCGGTGACGTTGAAAGGCTCATCGCTCAACGCAACGCGGGCATACCGATGGGACGCATGGGCGATGCCTGGGATGTCGCGAACGCCGCGCTCTTCCTCGTGTCCGATGAAGCGCGTTACATCACGGCCACGGAGTTGATTGTGGACGGTGGCATCTCGGCGGCCAGGCCGTAGATTCCGCCGCGGCGAATCGATCACCCCGTTTTTGAATCGAGGTTCCTTTGGCTCGTATTAAATTGCCAGCACCGAGCGCCATGTCGCCCGAGGAGAAGCGCGCCTACGAAGAAGCCGCTGCGGGATTACGCGGCCATGCCCCCGCCCCGTTGACCGCGTGGCTGAAGAATCCCGAGTTGGCGCGCAGGGCGCAGAAGCTGGGCGAATTCATCCGCTTTGAAATGACCTTGCCCGCCCGGCTGCGAGAGCTGGCCATTCTCGTTGTTGCGCGCTATTGGTCGGCGCACCACGAATGGCTCGTACACAAAAAGATTGCCCTCGAAGCCGGCGTGGAAGCCGATACCGTGGCGGACATAGCAGCCCGCCGCCGGCCCTCGTTCAAAAACAACGCCGATCGCGTGGTCTATGAGGTAGCGACCCAAATGCTTGAAACTCGAAGTATTCCCGATGACCTTTATCAGCAAGCCCTCTCCGAACTCGGCGAGCAGCAGGTGGTGGAGCTTGTGGGCGTGCTCGGGTACTACTCGTTTGTATCTATGACTTTGGTCGCTTTCGAGATCGGGCTTCCCGAGGACCTGCAAGCCGAACTTTTGGATAGCTTTAGCTCATGAACGTCGATTTGAAGATTGCCGGTGGAACGATCATCGATCCCGAGCGCGGGATAAATACACAGGGAGACGTGCTGATCCGTGGAAATACGGTCGTAGAACCCGCAGCGGGAGAGGGAATCGATGCTGCGACCACCATCGACGCGCGGGGCTGTCTCGTGCTTCCCGGCTTGATCGATTTCCACGCGCATCTCTATGCCGGCGGCACCGAGTCCGGTGTGCACGCGGACAGCGCATTGCTGCCTATGGGCGTCACCACGGCTGTTGACGCGGGCAGTTGCGGGTCGGCTAACTACGAGAGCTTCGTCCGGACGGCGGTGGCCGCCAGCCAGGTGCGCATTTTCAGTTTTATCAACATTTCGCCCGGGGGGCTCATCTGCACACGTTACGCGGAACAGTTGGATCCGCAATATTACGACGAGCCGAGAATCGCGGAACTCTTTCGGCGCTACCGCGGCCAGTGCCTCGGACTGAAAATCCGGCTCTCGAAGGAAATCGTTGACAGTCTGGGCAGCAAGCCTCTCGAGCGTACCCTGCAGATTGCGGATCGGCTTGGCTGTTCGGTTACTGTGCACACCACGAACCCCCCGATCCCTCCCGACGAAATCGCGGGGATGCTGCGCCCGGGCGATGTGTACTGCCACATGTATCAGGGGGTGGGCGACACGATCCTCGGCCCCGATGGGAAGGTACGCGCGGGGCTTTACGAGGCAAGGCGGCGAGGCGTCATCTTCGACTCGGCCAATGGCAGAAAGAATTTTTCCTTTCGCGTTGCCAAAGCGGCGCTTGCCGAGGGATTTCCGCCGGACATCATCAGCAGCGATGTCACTAAAAAGACGCTTTTCTCCGATTTTGTTTTCAGCCTGCCGTTCACGATGATGAAGTTTCTCAAGCTGGGCATGCTGATCGAAAGAGTCGTTGCGGCATCCACCTCCGTTCCGGCCCGGCAGATCGGGATGCAAGGTAAATTGGGCACTCTTGCGCCATGGGCGTTCGCGGATATCGCCATCTTCCGCCGGGTGAAGAAGCAACCACTGGTGGTGAAGGACGATTCGGGCGACTCCATCACCGTGGAAGATTGGCTCATTCCCCAGATGACGATCCTTAACGGCAGGATCGCTTACCGCCAGATTGATTTCCAATAATTGCTTGGAGTCCCGCGGACGCGGGGCTGGAAGCCATCGAGTTTACATTGACACTTCGAGCCGTCGCCTTTAGGCTAGCGCCGCGAGCTGCCAGGGCTGGAGTTTTCAGGCCGGGGAGCGCCGCTGAGGAGGCCCGCGATGAAACGCGAAGAGGTGCAAAAGATTTTTGAGCAGGCTGGCGCTGTCCGCAAAGGCCATTTCGAGCTGTCGAGCGGCCTTCACAGCAGCACATACATCCAGTGCGCCCTCGTTCTTCAGTATCCCAATCAGGCCGAGATTCTGGGCCGGGCCCTTTCCGAGCTTTTTGCGAATCTTCAGGTGGCCTGCGTGGTCGCTCCCGCGATGGGCGGCATCACCATCGGGTATGAAGTGGCGCGCGCGCTTGGTGTCCGCTCTCTTTGGGTTGAGCGCGACCGGTCCGGCCAGATGGCTCTTCGTCGCGGTTGGGAACTCAAACCCGGTGAACGCGTTCTCGTGATCGAGGATGTCTGGACCACCGGTGGCTCTACGCGCGAAACCATCGGCGTCGTAGAGCAAGAGGAAGGATTGGTGGTTGCTGCCGGGGCGCTGATCGATCGCACCGGCGGCCGCGTCGAATGGAATGTTCCGGCGCGCGCGTTGCTCGAAATGGACGTCCCCAGCTACGAGCCCGACGATTGTCCGCTGTGCCGCGCCGGGGGCGCCACCACGCGCCCTGGTTCCCGCATGACCCGCGCGCAGCACCCTTAGGCTGCTTGCGCGCCGGCGTTGTTGGGCCAGCCGTGGCCCGGCGTGCGATAATGCGGCTTACAGCCCGATGAGAAATATCAAGATCATTATCGCGTACGAGGGCACAAACTTCCACGGCTGGCAATCCCAGCCCGGCATTGCGACGATCCAGGGCGCGATCCATGACGCGGCGCGCAAGATCACGCAGGAAAAGATCGTCGTGCACGGGGCGAGCCGCACCGACACCGGCGTCCACGCGCTGGGGCAGGTCGCTCATTTCAAGACGCGCTCGCCGCTGTCCGCGATGGAACTTCAGCGCGCACTCAACGCTCTATTGCCGCCCGCGATTCGTATTGTGTGCGCCGAAGAAGTGGGTCACGATTTTCACTCGCGCTGGCAATCCGAGGGCAAGACTTATCGTTACCGGATTTACCGCGGCAAAGTGCTGCCGCCCTTCGATTATCGCCGGGTTCTGCACTATCCGTGGCCGCTCGACGAAGATGCGATGTCCGCCGCCGCGCGCGAATTCGAGGGCGAGCACGATTTCACGTCGTTTGCGGCGTCCTCTGGTTCGGAAGAAGACGACCGCGATCGGGACATGTTGCGTGTGATCTATACGTCCGAAATTATCCGCGAGCACGAGCGCGACGAAATCGCTTTTGTGATTCGGGGGAAATCGTTCCTGCGCTACATGGTGCGTAAAATCGTGGGGACCTTGCTGGAAGTGGGGAAGGGGAGACTTCTTCCGGGCGACATCCCGCAGGTGTTTGAGGCGCGCGATCGTTCGCGTTCCGGCCCCACGGTGCCACCCGAAGGCCTTTACCTCGTCGCGCTGGAGTATCCCGATCCGGCGGATTCGCTCGCGTCTCTTCCATCCCGCCTCGGTTCGAAAGTCTCCAGCGTTTCGAGCGTTTGATAGATGGCCGTTCCGCCGGAGCCTTTCGCCGCAGCAACCGCTCCCGTTTCGGATGTGGTGGAATCCATCGATCCTGCTTCCGGCGTGGTGCACGCGCGTTTCGCTGCCACGAACTCAACGGGTATTCCCGTGATTTTTGAGCGGGCTCGCATCGCGCAAAAGGAATGGGCGGCGCGGCCACTTCAGGAACGCTGCGCGATGGTGCAGCGTCTTCGCGACGCGATCTTCGACTCGCGCGACGAAATCGCCACTGTGATTACGCGGGAAACGGGCAAGCCCCGCGTCGAAGCGATTTTTGCTGAGATCGTTCTCTCCCTCGATACGGCCGGCTTCCTCGCGCGCCGTGCGCCACGCTGGCTTCGGCCCGAACGCGTTTCTCACCACAACTTCGCGCTCAAGGCTAAGTCCGGCTGGCTCGAATTTGAGCCGTTGGGCGTGGTCGCCATCGTCTCGCCCTGGAATTATCCCTTCGCGATTCCTATGGCGCAGATTATACCGGCGCTCTTGGCCGGCAATGCCGTGGTGCTGAAGCCGTCGGAGTTGACGCCTTCGACCGGAGCGCTGATTGGAGACCTGATCAGTAGGTTGACTGGCGCCTCGAAACTCCCGCTGAACCTGGTGCAGGTCGTGCAGGGCGCAGGTGACGCAGGCGCCGCACTCATCGACGCTTCGCCGGACAAAGTCTTCTTTACGGGCAGCGTGGCGACGGGGCAGCGCATCGCGGAAGCATGTGGTAGGAAGCTGATCCCGAGTGTCCTGGAACTTGGCGGCAAGGACGCGATGATCGTCCTCGGCGATACCGATCTCGACATCGCATCGAGTGCGGCGGTCTGGGGCAGCTTCACGAATTGCGGCCAGGCGTGTCTCTCGGTCGAGCGCATTTACGTCGAGCGCCCGATTGCCGACCGTTTCACCGAGCTTTGCGTGCAAAAGACCGCGAAGCTTCGCCTGGGGCCGCCGTCGGATGCCGATGCCGAAGTCGGTCCAATGATTCGGCTCCGCCAGCTGGAAAAAGTGGAGGAGCATTTGCGCGACGCGGTATCGCGGGGTGCCAAAATCCTCTTCGGAGGCCATCGACGACCGGACCTTGGCCCGAACTTCCTCGAACCCGCCGTTATCGCCAATGTCGACCACTCGATGAAGATCATGCGAGAAGAGACATTCGGACCAGTGCTGGCGATTCAAGCCGTCGATTCCGCGGATGAAGCGATCGCTCTCGCCAACGATTCTCCCTTTGCGCTGAGCGGCAGCGTTTGGACGGCCGACGCCCGCCGCGGCAGGGAACTCGCATCGCGCCTGCGTGCCGGTTCCGTGATGGTCAACGACGTGGCGAGCTATTACGGCATCTCCGAAGCGCCTCACGGGGGCCGCGGGGCCAGCGGCTGGGGACGCTCGCACTCGCGGCTCGGACTCCTCGAAATGGTGCATACAAAATATGTGGACGTCGACCGGCTGCCACGGGTAGCCAAGGCTTGGTGGTTCGGCTACACGTCAGAGCTTGCCTTTGCCGCCGATCGCTTCGTCGATTTTCTTTTTGCGCGCGATTGGCGGCGTCGCGTTTCGGCGCTCACATCGCGGCGAGGAGCGCGAAGGCTTATCTTGCGCCGGGACCGAATCTGACGGGCAGTTTTCGCGGGCCGCGCCCTAAAAAGCTGCAATAGAGATGCCCGTCTCACGCATGAATGCGGAAGCGCGAACATTGCAATTGCCGGGAAGACCGACCCTTGAAACCGAAGGGTCGGGCACCCGCAAAGGCTAGAGCTACATCCACCCTCCTGAGACGCGCAACGGAGGGCTTGGCGAGACGGGCGATGCTTCGTCGGGCTACAATCGGGATGCTGTTGACGCTCTTGATTGCTGGCGCCGACGCCAACGAATCGCGTGAAACTCGCCCGTATCTGCTGTATCTTAGTCTGGATGGCAACGCTTTCAGTCCGCGCAGCCGAAGACTCGTCCGCCCGGGTCGCCCAGGACCCGGCCACCGGCCGCGCCCTCGATTGGATTGGCAAGAATGCGAGCTGGGTGACCGAGCAGCAGGTTCGTCTCACGGAAATACCTGCCCCGGAGTTCCACGAGGCCGAACGCGGCCAGTTCCTCAAGCAACTCTTTGAGGCGGAAGGACTTCACGTTCGCGTCGACGAGACGGGAAATGTGATCGCGGAGCGGCCGGGATCCGATCCGAAGAACGTCGTCCTGCTCGCCGCCCATTTGGATACTGTTTTCCCCGGCGATACCGACGTGCGCGTCAAGCGTTCCGGCGATCGCCTGCTGGGGCCTGGAATTTCGGATAACGGAGCCGGGCTTGCGGCGCTGGTTGGCATCGCCCGGGCCTTTTCGGAATCCGGCGTTCGCACGGACAAGACGATTGTGCTGGCTGGCGACGTGGGCGAAGAAGGTGAAGGGAACTTGCGCGGAATGCGCGCGCTCGTCGAGCACTATGGGCCGCGCCTGGCCGCGGTTATAGCGGTTGACGGGCCATCCGCCGAACACATCACGACTCAGGGCATTGCTTCGCGCCGCATCGAAGTGACGATTACCGGACCTGGCGGGCACAGCTGGTCGGATTTTGGCGTTCCCAACCCGATCACCGCTCTTTCGCGTGGCATTGTGCGCTTCTCGGCGATCCGGCTCCCGGAAACGCCGCGCACTTCTTACAATTTTGGGGTGATCGAGGGCGGCCAGTCCGTCAACTCCATTCCCGCTCGGGCGGTGGCGAAAGTAGACCTGCGCTCCGAGGACGAGAAACAGCTCACGCGCATGGAGAATGCCCTGCGAGACGCCATGCAAGCGGGCGCGAAGGACGAGGCGTATGGCGCGCGTTCCTCGAAAGATTCGATCCAGGTGAGTTTTCGTTCGCTGGGCACGCGTCCGGCCGGAACGCTTCCCGATAATTCTCCTTTGCTGCAGACGATTCGCGATGTCGACCGCTTTCTTGGCAATCGCTCGCGCCTTGAACGAAGCTCCACCGACGCCAACATTCCGCTGTCGCTCGGGATTCCTGCTGTCGCAATCGGGTCCGGTGGAATAGGAGGCGGTTCGCACACGCTGGGCGAGTGGTACGATCCGTCCGGCCGCGAACTCGGCCTGAAGCGACTCTTCCTCACAGCTGTCTCACTTTCCGGCGTGCAGCCTTGATTTCGTAGCCAGCACAGCTTGCCCGTCCGCTTATCTGCCGCATAAACTCGCAGCAGCATGTTTACCAAACGCCTCCGCGCCGACCTTGCCCTCGCTTTCTGCTCCCTCATCTGGGGATCGACGTTTGTTGTCGTGAAGGATGCGCTCGCGGACGTTTCCGTGTTCGTCTATATCGCCGTGCGATTCACCCTTGCGGCGGCCTTGATGGCAATCCTCTACTGGCGATCTCTTCGCCAGCTCGACGGCCGCACCGTTTGGGCCGGTGTCCAGATCGGCTTCTTCATGCTCGGCGGCTACGTTTTTCAGACCGCGGGCCTTAAATTCACCACTCCGTCGAAAGCTGCATTCATTACCGGATCGAGCGTCGTCCTGGTGCCGGTTCTTCTTGCTGCGCTCGGTTGGCGCCGGCTTAACGCGTGGATTTGGAGCGGTGCGCTCGCTGCACTTGTCGGCCTTTATCTCCTCACGGTGCCGGCCGAGGGGTTCGGCGGATTCAATCGCGGCGACCCGCTCGTGTTTGTCTGTTCGGTGATGTTTGCGCTGCATATCATTTTCATAGGCCGCTATGTCGGGCGCTCCTCCGTAGGGTCCCTTGCCTTCCTCCAGGTTGCGACAACGGCGGTGGCTTCTGCCATCCTCTTGTCTGTCTTTGCCACCATGGGCTGGGAACATCCCCGCATTCACTGGAGCGGGCAATTGCTCTCCGCTGTTTTGATCACCGCAATCGGTTCCACTGTGATCGGATTCTCGCTTCAGGTGTGGGCCCAGCAGCATACGTCGCCAAGCCACACGGCGCTCTTGATCAGTCTCGAACCGGTTTTCGCGGCGCTCACTTCGTGGCTGTTTGTCCACGAGCGCCTCGGGACGAGGATTTTGCTCGGCGCCATCCTGATCCTCGCGGGAATTCTGCTCGCCGAATTGAAAGGGCCGACGCCCGCGGTGCCCGAATCGCCCGAACCGTTTGCACGTCCCGCCGCTCCAGAAATTCGCTGACGCCCTCACTCCGATTTGGATATAGTTGTTGTCCGGCAAACAGCAGCGCACCTCGATGGTGCAGAGTGGAGCAATCTCAGCATGGCAAATCTCGGCTATATCGGATTGGGAATGATGGGCAGCAGCATGGTGAACCGGCTGATCGAGAAGGGGCATACCGTAACGGGTTACAACCGCACCCGCGCCAAGGCGGAGCCCCTGATCGCACGCGGCATGCGCTGGGCGGATTCTCCGCGAGCGCTCGCGCAAGGCACCGATGTGATCTTCAGCATGGTTACCAATGCTTCTGCCCTCGAATCGCTCGCCAGCGGTCCCGACGGATTTCTTGCCGGTCTCGGTCACGGAAAAATCCTGATCGATATGACCACTGGCAGCCCCGCCAAATGCCGCGAACTCGCCGCGAAAGTCCGCGAAAAAGGCGCGGACATGGTGGATGCCCCGGTTTCGGGAAGTCCGGTGATGCTGAAGGAGGGCAAGGTTTCCATCATGGTGGGAGGGCACCGCGAGACTTTCGATCGCGTGAAGCCGCTGCTCGAAGATATCGGCTCCAAGGTCACGTGGGTGGGCGAGGTTGGCCTGGCCGTGTCGATGAAAATCGCCATGAACCTTAGTCTGGCTGTGCAGATGATCGCGTTTTCCGAAGGCGTTCTGCTTGCCGAGAAGAGTGGAATCGCGCGCGAAACCGCGGTTGACGTGCTTACTCACAGCGCGATCGCGTCGCCCATGGTTCAATACCGCGGCCCCTTCGTTCTGAAGATGCCCGAAGAAGCGTGGTTCGATGTCGAGATGATGCAAAAGGATTTGCTGCTGGCTCTCGAAATGGGGCGGCAGCTTCTGGTTCCACTTCCGACCAGTTCCGTCGCGAACGAGTATATGACGGCTTCCCGCGCCCTTGGCTTCGGGAAGCGGGATTTCGCGATTGTGTTTGAGACGCTGGCCCGGACGGCCGGAGTTGCGAAATAGCGGTAGGCAGCTGAGGCAACTATGTTGAAGATTGGGCGATGACGCCCTGCTAATAGGGAGATTCACTGTGAAGTGGTGGCTAGCATCGATTTTGCTGTTTATCTCAGCGCTCTCGGCATTCGCGCAGCAGCCTCAGCTGCCCGTTTCAAAGAATTTTCCGCTACAGGCAAATATCGTGTCCGTTGAGACGCAGCAGCAGCAGGACCTGACGAACGGGACCGGTGAGACCTCTACGACGCACCTGGTGAAGGCGGAAATAGGAGGCAAGACGTATCGGCTTTCGATCAAGCTGCCGCTGCGCCAAAAGCGTCCTTTTCAGCACCATACGTGGCTGCAGCCTGGGTTATACCCCGCGCGCCGCACCGCGCACGGATTCGAATTCGAATACCAGGACGGCGACAAAGTGCGCCATGAAGAACTCCACATCGTCACTGTGGAATAGCTGAGCCTGTCCAGCTGTTTGCCGAGTCGCCACGCCGCGAACTGCGCTTGCCACCTCAGGCCCGTAAGGCCAGCAAGGTTGACATCCACTTCTCGCGAGTGATAGATGATGTACGTTCAGAACGCGGTGTAAGAGGTTAACGGGCTTTTGCACCGAACAACAGGAGACCCAGGCATGCAAGAGAATGCTCCGCGCGATTTATTCTCACCCATCCTCAGCAGCGATTTCCTGATGGGGCCGTTCCTTCTGACGGCGCGCCTCTTCACTACGGGCGTCTTCGTTTTCTATATCCTTGATGAACTTCACTCCGGGCGGACCAGCCTGCTCATCTACGCGGCCATGGCCATCCAGTTCGTTGGCATCGCACTGGTGGCGCTCGGTTACAAGACGCGCGCCGCGGCTCTCATGCTGGCTGCCTACTGTATTCTGACCGCGGTTCTCTTTAACGGCAGCAAGGAATGGGCCGGACTTTTCATGACGCACATGCTGAAGGATCTGGCCGTGGCGAGCGGTTTCTTGTTCATGTTTGCGTACGGCCCGGGTCCTCTATCGCTCGATAGGCTTTCGGCCGGTGGCAAGCCAAACGGAATCTCCGGCAACGGTATTTTCATGGGATTTCTGCTGTTTGTGGGGCGAATATTTTCCGCCGTGCTCTTCCTCTATTACGGCACGTTCAAAATCATGCATACGCCGCAGATGCAGGCCTACATGGTGAAGCACAACTCGCACGTGCCCACGAATCTTATCTACCTGGCGATACTCACGCAGATCGTTCCGCCCGCGCTGGTGTTGCTCGGCTACAAGACGCGCTACGGAGCTCTGGCGCTCTCCGGATTTTGCATCATTGCGACGTGCCTGTTTCATGCCGAATTCGGCAATCACGCCGAGGTGGAGCAGTTCCTGCTCGATTTCGCGATCGCCGGGGGGCTCTTGTTCATGTTCGCGTATGGCCCGGGACCGTTTTCCGTGGACGCGCGCCTGGCGCGCGCCAGTGCCGCCGGGAAAGCCCAGCCTGTCGGTCGAAAAGAGCAACATGTCCCTGGTCGGGTGAAGAGCCGAACTGATGAAAAAATTGTTACTATTACCCTGCTTTGAATAGGAGGCTCCCGCGTGGACAAGAGAGAACCCGGCCGAAGAGGATTTATCAAGAAGAGCGTCGCTCTCGCGGGCTGGGCCGCGGCGGGCGGAGCAGGGCTGGCAAAAGGTCAGACGGCCGACTCGGCGACGGAGCCCGCGAAGGACCTCGAAGCGTATGGCGAGCGCTCGCACTATGTAACTTCGGTGCGCATTTTTCCGCCGCCTTTTGGCCCCGATCCCTTCGGTCTCACCAGCCATCTTTTCACGCCGCTTCAGGATTCGGTGGGAATCATCACTCCCTCCTCGCTGCATTACACGATGGCCCACAAGGGCTTCTACGTTCCGGACATCAACCCGGCGCAGCACCGCCTGATGATTCACGGCATGGTGGATCGCCCGTTGATTTTCACCATGGACGACTTGAAGCGCTTCCCGCCGGTTTCCCGGGTCCATTATCTCGAGTGCAACGGAAACAAGGCCAGGCCCGACCACAAGACCGTCCAGCGCGCGTGCGGCCTCACCAGTTGCAGCGAGTGGACGGGCGTCCCGCTGTCTCTGTTGCTGAAACAAGCGGGCGTGCACAACGGCGCGAAATGGATCGTGGCGGAAGGCGTCGAAGACAACAAAGGCTCGATGACGCTTCCGTTGTCGAAGGCCATGGACGACATGCTCGTCGCCTACGGCCAGAACGGCGAGCCGGTTCGCCCGCAAAATGGCTTTCCCTTGCGGCTGCTGGTTCCTGGCTTCGAAGGCCTCTGCAATGTGAAGTGGCTGCGGCGAATCAAAGTGGTGGATGAGTTCTACGGCACCTACAACGAAATGGACCGCTATACCTCCGTCGATCCAAGAACCGTCAAGCCGATCCCTTTCGAACAAGGCCCGAAATCAGTCATCACCTTTCCCTCGGGCGGCCAGAAATTGCCGGAGCGCGGCCACTATCAGATCACGGGATTGGCGTGGTCGGGCGGGGGCGCCATTCGCAGAGTTGAAATTTCCACCGATGGCGGACGCACCTGGAAGGATGCCGACATTCAGTCCGACTGTGCATCGCATGGCGCACACGCGGTTCGGCATGGATTGGGTCTGGAACGGGGAAGAGTGCGCGATTATGTCCCGCTGCACCGATGAACTCAATCAGTCTCAGCCGACGGCGGCCGATTTCGCCCGCTTTTTTAATCAGACCACCGAATATCTTTTCAACAAACAGAACACCCCCAACGGACATAACAACTACATCCTTCCCTGGAAGATCGATCGCGATGGCAACGTTCAAAATGGCCTGGCGTAGCGCACTTCTCGCTTCCGCGGCGATCCTGGCGACGTGTGCCGCAGCGTCCGCGCAGGCGCCCGACTATAATCTGGGGAAAACGGCCACCGACGACGAGATTCGCGCGTGGGACATCTCCATTACTCCGGACGGAAAAGGGCTCCCGGCAGGCAGCGGCACGGCGGTCGAAGGCGCAAAGCTCTACGTGCGCAAGGGGTGCGTGATTTGCCATGGGCCCGACGGGACGGGAGGCCTCGCGCCGCACCTGGTGCAAACGAAAGACCCGGCTTCGCCTTCCTCGCACCCCGAAAAGACCATCGTGACGTTCTCGCCGTTCGCGACGACGCTGTGGGATTTCATCCATCGCGCCATGCCGCTGCAGCGGGCCGGCACGCTGAAGCCGGACGAGGTCTACGGCCTAACGGCGTTCCTGCTCTATAAGAACGGCATCATTCAGGAAAACGACGTTCTCGACGCGCAGTCTCTTCCCAAAGTGAAAATGCCGAACCGCGACGGTTTTATTCCGCCCGACGTTTCGCAATATAAGCCTGGCGCTCCGCTGCCGATCGCAATCGCTTCCGACCCGGCGCCGGAGAAGAAGTAACAGGCGTCGAGCAGCTGTTCTGCTTGTTTCAGGCCCCAGGGAGCGAAAAGAAAAATCCTCGCGAAGTATGGAGGCACTATGAAGTTCCTCGCGCCGAAGACGCTGATCGCAGCCGCTGTTATGGTTTCTGTTGTTGCGCTGAAAATTTCTGCCGGCGGCGGGCAGGCTCCGCAGAAGAACAACCCCCGCGCGGAAGAGGCTTGGGCGGAGGGCATTCCCCACGCTGATTTGGGCGGCGGTTTTTATCGCAACCCGGTTCTGGGGCCTGGCAGCGACAACACTCTCCTGAAGGTGGGAAGCGACTATTACATGATGGCCGGCGGCGGATGGCCGGATCAGCTGATCTGGCATTCCCGGGATTTGGTCAACTGGGCGCCGGTTGTGCGCACGCTCCGCAAATTTGACGGCGGCGCATGGGCCTCCGACCTCACCTATTACAAGGGCAAGTATTACATCTACACGACGCAGATGGACGCTTCCCGCGGCAATGTGGGCCATCATGGCTCGCTGACGGTTCCCGTCAGGGAACAGGGAGACAAGGCCTGGAAGAACATCGTGATGTGGGCCGATCACATTGAAGGCCCGTGGAGCGACCCCATCGACATCGGCGTGTATGGCCTTTTCGATCCGGGGCACATAGTCGATCAGCAGGGCAATCGCTATCTCTATTTTAACAAGGGGATGATTGTTCGCCTCTCGCCCGATGGCCTCAGCGCGGTGGGAGAGCTCCGAAAAGTTTATGACGGCTGGGATTACCCGAAAAGCTGGCTCGTGTCCTGCAAATGCCTGGAAGCGCCCAAGCTGATCTTCCACAACGGCTACTACTATATGACCTCCGCGGAAGGAGGCACCGACGGGCCAAGCATCGCCCACATGTCGGTTGTAGCCCGCTCCAAAGCGGTGGATGGGCCCTGGGAAAATTCGCCCTACAATCCTCTCGTACACACCGGGAGTTCCGCCGATAAGTGGTGGCGCCAGGGTCACGGCACGTTCGTCGAGGACGAAGCCGGCAAATGGTGGTTCATGTACACCGGCTTTGAAAATGGCTACGAGCTTTACGGCAAGCAAAGCCTGCTGCTCCCGCTCGAATGGACAGCCGATGGATGGCCCCGCGTTCCGTTCGGCGTCTCGGCGGCGGACGTGCTGAGCAAACCGGCGGGAGAAAATATAGGACACGGCATGCCTTTGTCCGACGATTTTACAAAGGCCACGCTGGGAATTCAGTGGCTCTACGACCCGTCCGTGAAACCGGAAGAATCTTTCAAGGTTGGGGAAGGCGAGCTGGTGATGAAGGCCCAGGGAAACCTGACCGGCAGGGTGGCGGATGCGGCGGATTCGCGCACGCAGTTCCCTTCGCACGCGACGATGCTGGGCGTCCTGGCTCTCAATCATGCCTATGAAGCCGAGGTGGAAGTTACTATCCCGGAGACCGCGGAGGGAGGGTTGTTGCTTTCATCCGGACGCGGCGAAACAGGAACTTGGGCCTCGGTCGGAATGCGAAAAGGGGAGCTGTTCCGCAACGGCGATCACAAATCGTCGGTCGAGTCCAAGGACACGCATCTGTTTCTGCGCCTTCGCGACATGAACTACGATATCTCCGCGTTCTACAGCCAGGATGGAAAGAACTGGACGCAGTTTGAGAATGCTTCGCGCGTAACCGACGGGCGCCGTCTCTCTCTGTATGCGGCCGGCACGGGCGATGTGGTGTTCCGCAACTTCCAATATCACGGGTTGGATTGAAAGATCGCGGGCGCCCGCTTTCATCGCCGGATAACACTCCAGACACAAACCGGGTGTAGAATCGGCGGCATACCCCGCCCACGGAGCCTGCGGGGTCCGCGAATCCAATCTCAGCGAGGAGAAACAAAATGGCCAATGTGAAACCGATTCCCGACGGATATTCCACCGTTACGCCGTATCTATTCATCAAAGGGCGCTGCCGCCGCCATCGAGTATTACAAGAAGGTTTTCGGCGCGCAGGAGATCATGCACTTGCCCGCTCCCGGCGGGCTTGTCGGCCACGCCGAGCTCAAGATCGGCAACTCCGTCATCATGCTGAGCGACGAGAATCCGCAGTGGGGAACGAAGGGCCCTCATACGCTCGGCGGAAGCGCGACGAGCCTACATGTCTATGTTGAGAATGTGGATTCCGTGGTGCAGAAGGCGCTCGCGGAAGGCGCGCAGCTCCATCGCCCGGTGAAAGATCAGTTCTACGGAGACCGCAGCGGCTCGGTGGTCGATCCCTTCGGCCATCTGTGGTCGATTGCCACACACATCGAGGACGTTTCAGCGGAAGAAATAGAAAAGCGCATGGCCGTGGCGATGAGCCAGTCCGCCAGCGGCTAATTGGAACGGCAACTCCCGGTCAGGCGTCTCGGTCAGCCAAAGAGGCCGGGCGACAGGTGAGCCGCTGCCTGTCACCCGGCAAGCTCGTCAGTGTGACCGAACGAACGCGGCGTTACTGCGCGTTACTGCAAGCCGAGGATATGTGCTGGATTCGTCTTGGCCATCATGTCGACTTCCGCCTGAGTGAAGCCCGCTTTCAGCATGGCTCCCATGATGTTGACCATCGCGTCGGGATGAAGAGGAGCGCCGCCCAGGCCGCCCGAGTCCGATGCAAGAATGCAGTATTGCGGACCGATGGCTTTTATCGCCGTCGCGTAATCGGCGTAGCTCACGACTGCGTTGGGGACTCTGGTCGCATTGTTTACAAACTCGATGTACGCCCCGTCGGCCACCGCTTCCTTCATTTGCGGGATCGTCATTTGGACAGGCGTGGCCATCGCGTGGGTCACCACGATGTGCTGCACGCCCTGCTTACGCCCTTCGTGAACGATCAGGAGACCGTCCGTGGCCGAGGAGTGGCCGGTTTCAAGCACCAGCTGATACTTTGCGACCATGGCGATCACCGCGACCGCTTCGGGAACTAGTTTTCCGTCCTTCGAAATTGTGATGAACGGGCGATTGGTCTTGTCCACCTTCACCGCCTGTTCATTGTCGAAGGTGGGGAACCACACCACCTTGCCGTAGCCGCCCTTCAGCATGGCCATACGCTCGACGGCCGCGGGATTCAGGCCTCCCACCGTAAGGTTGAGGTCGATGCCGCCAAAAACGTCGAGGCCGGGAACCTCTTTGCGCACCACGTAGGCCAGCGCGGCGGTCGATTCATAGTGATTTTTCAGCACCAGACCGCGCATCCCGCGGGCCTTCGCCAACTTCGCCAGATCGATCGCGTCGATCGCGCGGGGCATGCTGTCGGGATCCGAATGCGCGTGGATGTCGATCACACCGGTCAAGTCGACCTGCGCGTGGGATGCGGGAATGGCCGCCAGCAGAAAGATGCCGAGCGCCATGCGATAGAAATGCGAATCGCGATGCGCGATTTGTCGGTATTCAAAGTCGAGTTCTCCTTTACGCCTCGGAGGCGATAACACGGGCGGCTCATCCACATCGCTTCAGGCCGCCTTCGCTTTCTAATGCTTTCTTTTTATGCGTTTTCAAACCCGCCGAGTGTACCACGAGGCGGAGACGAGCCCGAAACGCGGCTGCTCGCCGGAGCGTGTTTGGAAAAGCAACTTTGTGTCTTTGCCGCGTGGGCGGAGCCGGTCGCGGTGCTAAACTGAAGTTGCCCGCCGTCTCAGAGAAACCTGGCAGGAGAAAGCGTCGCCGAAATGGGCAAGAAAGAACGTCTGAGATGGCTGCATTTTCTTCCGCTGTTTCTGCTGCTGGCTTTTCCGCTGCATGTGCTCGCGCGCCAGAACGCGGACGAAACACCGGCGGCGCAAGTTCCGGCCGGACCTTCTTCCCAAAGCGCTCCCCCCGCCGGCAGGTGAGCCTAAAGACGGTCAGCCCAAAGACGACCAGCCCTAAGGATGGCTCTGTCGGGAAGCCTGCCTGCCGCGCAGCCGCCTCACGCAAAATGCTCCTGATACCGCCCAAAAAGGAAGCAGACGAAATCCGAACCAGTCAGCCTGTCGTATTCATTGACGAACACCTATTCCGTCACGCTCCCGCTGGAGTGGGCCGCGAACACGAAGAGTGAAATTCCGCCACCGGCGCCTTTGAGTCCTTATGCCCCGCCGTTTCACCTTTCGGGGAATCTCGTGCTTGAAAACCTGCAGCGCGGCGGCATTCTCCAATTCGCCAGTTCCGATAATCCTTTTATCGGCCACGACGCCTACTGGCTCGACACGCAGATGCACTCGCCCACCGGCTCCGGCATGAGCCTGCTCGATTTCTTTTTCTATTATTTCTTCCCGCCCTCGGACGCGTGCATGCACCAGGTGCTTACCACGTACGCGCCAGCCAGCCGCGTCTCACCAGCCGACTCCGACTCGCCGGCTACTTGCAGGTCTATTATTCCTGCCCGCTCTCCGACACTCTTTCGGATTTCTACTCCACGCAGATCAGCGCGGGCATCACCTTCCAGCATACGGATAACGGCACGCGCGTGCTGGCGCCCATCGGGGACTTTTACGTCGCTCCGATGGAACAGTTCGAATCCTCCGGAATCACTTTCTTCGTGTTCGAAGCCCAGGGGATGAACTCGGTAACCAGCGATGCCGCCAGGCGTTTTCACCTGCCGGCGAATTCACAGGGCGGCCAGCCCGATTTCTTCTGGGCCATCGCCTGCACCAGCCCCTTCCCATTCGTTGCCGATTCCAGCCGCAAGGACGCGACCATTCTCCATGTCGCCTATGCCAGGCTCGGGGTAGACGCCGACGCCAAGGCGGAATTTATGAACATTCTCCGCGAGATTCGGACGCATTAGAGGATTCGCCGCTCGGATGCAGATCGAGAACGCGCGATAATTGCAGCGACCAGGCGCGGGAGAGCTTCATTGGAGCAAGCGTGGAAAATCGTGCGTTGGATGGTCATAGTGGGCATCGCCTGCGTGGCCCTTGCATACATCGCCGACGATTTTTCTGTTCATCGCCGCATGGCGCACAGGACGAAAACCGATCCCCTCGAAACCACGCAGGTGCGGACGCTGTACGCCGTGCCGCGCAAAGACGGAAAAGCGGAGCTCGACTTCGGCGATCCCGAGACCCAGACGTGCGTGCACTCCCTCTTTCCCCACCTCGGCTACGATCCGTGCTGGTATACCAAGCGGCAAAACCAACAGCCAACCGTAATTCTGGCCCTGCCGTGAGCGGACCTTCAGCGCGAGTGGAGATTCCTTACCCTCATGGCGATTCCAGGATACTCAGCCCCTTGTAGGCGTATGGGGAGTTCCCGGCATTTCCCGGCTGTGCGAGCCAAAGCTACACTGAGCGCGGCGCGCACCGCGTAAAAGTGCGGACGCCGAGTGGAAGCGGATTGCGGAAGAGAAGTTCGAAGCAGCTTCTGTTAGTGGATGGAGAGCGAATCCGCGGCGGACTTTGCCAGCGCGAGCACTCTGCCGGGGAGGATGCCAAGATAGACAGTGCCGATGGCGGCTATGGCCAGCGCGAGACTAAGGGCCGGCGCCACGGACGTGGGCGTGTAGTCTTTCGACGGCTCGGAGAAGTACATCACGATGATGACGCGGAGATAGTAGTACGCGCCGATGACGCTGTTGATCGCAGCGATTACCACCAGCCAGACGAAGCGCGGGTCGCGCAGATCGAGCGCCGCCTGGAACGCGAAGAATTTCCCCAGGAAGCCGCCGGTTGCCGGCAATCCCAGAAGCGAGAACAGGAACAGCGAGAAGCACGCGGCCAGCACCGGCTGCTTTGTGCTGAGGCCGGCGTAGTCGCGGATTTCCAGCCGCTTTTCGCCCTGCTGCCCGAGATGCGTGACCACCAGGAACGCCCCGACCTTCATCAGCACGTACGCCCCGAGGTAGAAGAGCACCGCAGCGACGCCCACGGCCGTGGAGGCCGCGAAGGCTACGAGGATATATCCCGCGTGGGCAATCGAAGAATAAGCCAGCATGCGCTTCACGTTGGTCTGCACGATCGCGGCGAGATTGCCGATGAACATCGTGAGCACGGCGGAGATCGCAATCGCCCAGAACCAGATGTTCGCCGAGGCGCCAAACGCAACCACGAAGATGCGCAGCATGATGGCAAACGTAGCGGCCTTGGGGCCGGAGGCCAGCAGCGCCGTGACAGGCGTCGGCGCGCCTTCGTAGACGTCCGGGCCGTAAATCTGGAATGGCGCGGCGACGACCTTGAATCCCAGCCCGACAAAGATCAGCCCGAGGCCGAGCATCGCGAGCGCGGGTGTGGACGATTGGGCCGCCAGGTAGGCCTGAATGCCGTCCACCCTGGTGGTGCCCGTGGCGCCATACACCATCGCCACGCCGTAGAGAAAGAAGGCCGTGGCGAACGAGCCCAGCACGAAATACTTGAGCGAGGCTTCGTTCGATTTTAGGGAATGCCGCCGGAAGCCCGCGAGAATGTAGGTGGAGATGGAACTCATCTCCAGGCCGACGAAGCCGGTAACGAGTTCGTTGGCGCCGGCGAGAATGCCCATACCGGCCGTCGCAAACAGCACGAGCGCGTAGAATTCGCCGCGCTGCAGGTGTTCTTCGTCGAGGTAATTGACCGAGCCGAGGATGGCGAGCACCGCGGCGGCAATCACCGTAACGTGCAGGAAAATGCTGAACTGGTCGGAGCTGATCAGGTTGCTGTAAGCCGGGCCGGGGTCATTCGCGACCACCCGGACCGAAATCAGGGCCAGGACCGCGCCAATCAGCGCTACCCACGCCAGAACGCGCTTGTTCGCTGCAGCCACGAAGGGATCGGCGAACATAACCACGATGCCGAAGAAGCAAAGAACGACCTCCGGCAGCAACCGGTGGAAATTCGAGATTTGCTCGGCAGGGAACGAAATCACGGCCGCACCTGCCTTTCGGCAATGGCGGCTAGCGGACGCTCAGAGGGCAGCGGCGGCTGCGGCACGAGTGCGGCACGTTTGCCGGCAGGCGGCAGGACGGGAAGTCCAGCTGGTCGACTCGATGCGTTCTGAGGCCGGTCCATCAGGCGCAGCAGGTTATTTGTCGAGACTTCCATCCGCCGTGTGAAGAGCGGGGAAGCGATGCCCATGAAAATGATCATGACGGACATGGTGACGAGAATGAGGCGCTCGCGGCCGTTGGCGTCGGGCAGGGTACGATTTTTCTCGACGGTTACTTCCCCCAGCGCGACGCGCTGGTAAGCCCACAGCAAATAAATCGCGGAAAGCACCGCGCCGCTCGCGGCCCAAGAAGCCCACTGGTGATGGTGCTCGAAGGTGCCAATCAAAATGAGAAATTCTCCGATGAAGCCATTCAGCGGCGGTAGCGCCAGCGAAGAAAGGCTGATAAAAAGAAAGAACGCCATCAGCACCGGCATGGGATTGACCAGCCCGCCGAATTCCGAGATTTCGTGCGTGTGCCGCCGGTCGTAAAGCATTCCGACGCCAAGGAAGAGCGCGCCGGTGGAGATGCCGTGGTTCAGCATCTGATAGATCGCGCCCTGGATTGAAATCGTGCTGAACGCAAAGAGTCCCAGGACGACGAAACCAAGATGGCTCACCGACGTGTAGGCGACCAGGCGCTTCAAGTCGTGCTGTACGGTGGCGACCAGCGCGCCGTAAACAATGCCGATCACTGCGAGGACGCCAATGAGCGGCGCCATGCGATGCGCGGCGCCGGGGAAGAGCGGCAGGCAGAAGCGCAGGATGCCGTAGGTGCCCAGCTTCAGCATCACGCCCGCGAGGATCACGGAACCGGCCGTGGGCGCTTCGGTATGCGCGTCCGGCAGCCAGGTGTGCAGCGGAAACAAGGGAACCTTGATCGCGAATGCCAGGAAGAACGCACCGAACAGCAGAAGCTCCGTATACGGCGGGAACGCGAGAACGCCGGCTTGCAGCTTGGCCTCGATTTCCTGCAGGTCGAACGTGCCTGACAGGTTGTAGAGCCACAGAATCGCGACCAGCATCAGGATTGAGCCGAACATTGTGTACAAAATGAATTTCACGGCCGCGTAAATCCGGCGCTCGTGCCCCCACATCCCGATCATGAAGTACATCGGGATCAGCGTGAGCTCCCAGAAGACGAAGAACAGGAACAGATCGAGCGATACGAACACGCCGATCATGGCCGTCTCGATCACCAGGATCGAAAGGAAGAAGCCTTTTACGTTTTCGTGGATCGATTGCCAGGAGCAGAGGATGGCGATGGGCGTCAGGAACGTGGTGAGCAGGACCAGAAAGAGACTGATGCCGTCCACGCCGAGATGGTAGTGGATGGCCTGGCCGATCCAGTTGTGAACTTCCTCGAACTGGTAGTGCGGTTCCGCCGCGTCGAAGCCACGGAGCAGGAACAGCGAAATCACGAATTCAGCGAGAGACGCTGCCAGAGCGATGCGGCGGATCCAGGCATGATCGTCTGACCGCAGCAGCAGCAGCGCCAGCACGCTCAGCAGCGGCAGGAAGGTGATGACGGTGAGCAATAGAGGTTGTGTCGGCATGTTAGTGGCTCACCCTCAGCAGGGCGAGCAGAAGCACCGCGAAGCCCACCGCGCCCAGCACCACCCACGAGGCGTAGCTGCGAGCGTTGCCCGATTGCAGCTGCCGAAGCTTGCCGCCGGAACCGCGGGCGGCACTGGCCGTGCCATTCACGACGCCGTCGATGATTCCTTCGTCGATGACGTGCCACAGGATGTACTTCGAGATGAAAAGCAGCGGCGCGACAAACAGCGCGTTGTAAATTTCGTCGACATAATACTTGTTGTAGAGAAGCACGTAGGGCGCGTGGAGGCTTTTCGCGAGCTTCTCCGGCAGCTCCGGCTTGCGGATGTAGAACCACCACGCCAGCAGCAGGCCAACGACCGCAACAATCACGGGCGGCCCAGTGATCGCGTGTATCAATTCCTTCCATCGTGGAGTTACCGCTGATTTCCCCCGCTGCTCCGGCGTCACCGGCGAGCGAAGCCCCTTGTTCCACTCCCGCTTCCTGCGGGGCATAAGCCGCAAAAACCGGATGCAGGAACGCTTCAAAATGGTCGGTGCCACCCATCAGATGCGGAGCCGCGACCCATCCGCCGCCGAGTGAAAGAATCGCGAGGAGAATGAGCGGGATCGTCATGCTCTTCGGGGACTCGTGCACGTGAACTTTGTGATGGTCGAAGCGCTCCTTGCCGAAGAACGTCAGGAACACCAGGCGGAACATATAAAACGACGTCAGCCCCGCGCCGATCAGACCGAGCAACCAGAGGACCGTGTTCTTGTGCGGGCCGGAACCGGCGGCATCGAGAATTTCATCCTTACTGAAAAAGCCGGAGAAGCCGGGAATCCCCGCGATGGCGATGGTGCCGATCAGCATCGTCCAGTAGGTGATGGGGATTTGCTTGCGCAGGCCGCCCATGTGGCGCATGTCCTGCTCGCCGCCCATGGCGTGGATCACGCTGCCGGCCGCCAGGAACAGCAGGCCCTTGAAGAACGCGTGCGTCATCAGGTGAAAAATGCCCGCCGCGTAGGCGCCGACGCCGCAGCCGAGGAACATGTAGCCCAGCTGCGACACCGTCGAGTAGGCGAGAACTTTCTTGATGTCGGTCTGCACCAGACCGATCGTGGCTGCAAAAAGAGCTGTGGCGGCTCCCACAATCGCGACCACTAGCATGGCAATCGGCGCGCGCGAGAACAGCGGGTTCATCCGCGCCACCATGTACACGCCGGCGGTAACCATCGTCGCGGCGTGGATCAGCGCGCTGACCGGCGTGGGGCCTTCCATCGCGTCCGGCAACCACACATACAGAGGAATCTGCGCGGACTTGCCGATTGCTCCGATGAACAGCAGGATGGCGATGATCGTCAGCACCCCGGCATGGGCCATCGTGTCGGACGGCATCTGGACGATGCTCTTGAACATGTCGCCGAAATTCAGCGAGCTGAACGTCCAGAACGCGAGCAGGATGCCGATGGTAAAGGCCGTGTCGCCCAAGCGCGTGGTGATGAACGCTTTCTTGCCCGCCGAGATGGCCGATTGCTTCAGGAACCAGAAGCCGATCAGCAGGTAGCTGCACAAGCCCACGCCTTCCCATCCGACGAACATCACGATGAGATTCGATGCCAGCACCAGCGTCAGCATGAAGAACACGAAAAGGTTCAGGTAGCAGAAGAAGCGGTAGTATCCGCCTTCGTGCGCCATGTAGCCGGTCGAGTAGATGTGCACCAGCGTGCTGACGAAGGTGACCACCAGCAGCATGACGATGGTGAGCTGGTCAACCTGCAGCGAGAAGGCGATACGGAACGTCCCCGCGGTCATCCACGTGAAATATTCCTTCACCCATGGAATTTGACTCGGCGGGAAGCTGCGCGAACTCGCGGATCAGCTCAAGGACGGCGAGGAACGAAAGCGACACGGAGCCGATAGCGATGGAGTTGACGACGGGCTTGGACCAGTTCTTGCCCAATAGGCCGTTCACCGCCGCGCCCAGCAGCGGCAGGGCCATGATGATCCAGAGATGGTCGAGTATTGGCATTAGAACTTGAGCAGGTTGATCCGCTCGACGTTGAGCGACTGGCGGTTTTGCGTGAGCATGATCACGATGGCGAGTCCGACGGCCGATTCCGCCGCCGCCACCACAATGACGAAGAAGACGAACACCAGCCCGTCAATCTGGCCATGGGCGCGCGCGAAAGCCACGAACGCCAGATTCACGGCGTTGAGCATCAGCTCGATGGACATCAGAATGGTGATGATGTTGCGCTTGAACACAACACCCACCGCGCCCAGTCCAAACAGAATGGCGCTAAGCACCAGGTAGTAGGAAATCGGAATGACGCTCAATCGTTTTTCCTCGCCAGGATCCACGCACCGAGAAGCGCGACCAGGATCAGGATCGAAGTTGCCTCAAAAGGGAACAGGTATTGCTGAAAAAGAACCATGGAAAGCTCGCGGGTGGATACTCCCGCGTTCGAGCGCGCGCCCAAGCCGTTCGCGATGGTCGTGCCGATCACCGAGGTCCAAAGCCAGCGCGCAATCAGAAGCAACAGAAAGAAACCCATCGGGACGCCCGCTAGCTTCGCGAGCTTGCTCGCGTCGGTGCGTTCTTCGGTGCCGGCATTGAGCAGCATGATCACAAAGACGAACAGCACCATGATGGCGCCCGCGTACACGATGATCTGCACCGCGGCGATGAATTCCGCGCCGAGCAGCAGATAGAGCACGGCCAGAGACATCATCACCAGGACGAGCGAAAGCGCGCTATGGATGGGCTCCCAGGAGAAGATCAGCAACACCGCTCCCAGCACGGCCAGAAAAGCGCAGGCGAAGAATACGATGAACGGTACGCTCATCCGTGCCTCAGATACGGAACGATCATCACGAAGCTGGTGACCACCAGATTCGCGAGAGACACGGGAAGCAGCAGCTTCCAGCCGAAGTCCATGAGCTGGTCATAGCGGAAGCGGGGAAGCGTGCCGCGCGTCCAGACATAGAAGAAGAGAAAGAAGATCACCTTGGTGGTGAACCAGAACGGCCCCTGAATCACTTCCCGCACGCCGGGCATCAGGCAGATCGCCCCGCCGACGAGGCATATCATGGTAACCACGGCGAATTGAAGCTGCGCGATGCCGCGCATATTCACCACTGTGTCCCACGCGCAATACATTCCCAGCAGCACGAGTCCGACGCCAGGAATAAACAGTTGCCCCGACCAGCTGTCCGGAAAGGGCGAGAGCCAGCCGCCGAAGAAAAGAATTGTGGCGAGGCAGGAGACCGTAATCATGTTCGCGTATTCGGCCATAAAGAACATGGCGAACTTGAAGCTCGAATACTCGGTGTGGAATCCAGCCACCAATTCGGTTTCCGCTTCGGGCAAGTCAAAGGGGATGCGGTTGGTTTCCGCGATAGCGGCGGTGATGTAGCACAGGAATCCGATGAGTTGCGGAATTACGTGCCAGCGGGGGATGAAGTGGAAGTAATATCCCGACTGGCCGCTGATGATGCTGTTGAAATTGAGCGTCCCGGCGATCAGCAGCACGCCGACCACCGAAAGCGTGAGCGAAACTTCGTAGCTGATCATCTGCGCCGAGCTGCGCAGTCCGCCAAGCAGCGGATATTTGCTGTTGGAAGACCATCCTGCAAGCGCCACGCCGTAAACGCCAATCGATGTGATCGCAAAAAGGAAAAGCAGCCCGATATCCAGGTTCGAGACCATGAAGACCGGCTGGCCGAGCACCTGTATGGCGGGCGAGCCGAAGGGAATCAGCGCGATGGCGGTGAGCGCCAGCATCAGAGCGAGAAAAGGCGCGATGGTGTAGGTGAACTTGTCCGCCGTCGGAGGAGTCATGTCCTCTTTGAACAGGAACTTCACGCCGTCCGCGAGGGGTTGCAGCAATCCGTGGGCGCCCACATAGTACGGCCCCCATCGCGATTGGATGCGCGCGACGACTTTCCGTTCAAACCAGGTGAGGTATGCCAAAGCCGTCATCACGACAAACAACAGGACGGCAATCTTGACTAGCGATACCACCAGGACTGGGTGCTGGCTGACGAATTCTTCGACTCGCTTGACGAACTCCACGGCTTGTCTTTTGCCTCGTTGGTAGAAGTGAGCTTGGAACAGTAACGGCCCAGTGTGCCGCTCGTAAACAAATAATCGTTGGAAGAAAATACTGTGCCGGCGGGCACGTCGTAAGACGGTTCCGCGTTTCTGGCGCTTGCCGTGGCGATTTCCGAGCCGCCCGCCAGCAGATTCGCGTGCGAAAGGCTGTAGCCCGCAACGTTTTGCCGAATCTCGTCGAATGCGGCTTCCGGAGTGCGCAGTTTGATGGGCGAGCCGAGCCCGAGCATTCCTAATTGGTGCGACAGGATGCGGATCAGATCGAAATCGCTGCGCGGGCCTTGCGGGTCGATCGAGCGATGCGTCAACTGCACCTCTCCCGCCGTGTTGGTCAGCGTGCCGTCCTTTTCGTAAGTTGATGCGGCGGGCAGCACTACGTCGGCGCGCTGCGCGGTCTCGGTGAGGAACATGTCCTGCACCACCAGCAATTCGAGGCCGGCGAGGCGGTCCGGAGCTGAAATCGCGAATGTTTTTAACGGATTCGCGCCGACCACGTAGAGGGCCTTCAGCTTGCCGGCTACGGCGGCCTCCATCATCGCGCGAGCGGTAAGCCCCGGCGTTGAGGACGGCTCGGCGCCCCAGATCTTGCCGAAGCGCGCCCGTTCGGCCGCATCCGATAGCGGGGCATAGCCTGGCAGGCGGTCCGGCAGGACTCCCATGTCGGAGGCTCCGCGTGAATTCGCGTAATCCCCCAGCGCTATGAAGCGAGTCTGGCCGCCGAAGCGTGCCGCCAGCGAAACGAGGTCGCGAATGGCCGCGCCCTGAAGGTTCGCGCCGAAAAGAACCACCACATTCGACGACGCTTCGAGCGCCGCTTTCAGCTGGACGAGACCCTCGGTAGTCTTCGGATCGAACTGGCCGTGTTCTGACGCGAGCCAGCGAATCGCCTGCGCCTCTTCGCCTTCCGGCACCTGCACGGCGACAGCGGCCTGCCGGTGGATTTTGCTGGGGCGGCCGTTGACGACGTATAGCTTGGCGTTGTGATGGCGCACGGCGGTGCGAATCTGCCAGGCCACCAGCGGATTCTGGTTGGTAACGTCGTTGCCGATCAGGAAAATCGCGTTCGCGTTGTAGACATCGGCCATGGTCGCGAGCGAATTCTTGGAGTTCGGCCCGAGAGCCGCGGCCAGGCCCGCGTAATCGGCGGTGCGGTGATGATCGAGGTTGTTCGTGCCCAGCGTGACGCGCGCGAAGCGGTTGAGCAGGTAGTTTTCTTCGTTGGTGGTGTGATTGGAGCCGATCACGCCGATGGCGCTTCCGCCGTGCGCAGAGTGCACCTGCTTCAAGCGGCGCGCCACCTCTTCCAGAGCATCTTCCCAGCTGGCGGGCTCGAGTTTGCCGTTGCGGCGCACGAGCGGCCCTCGCACGCGCTCGGGGTTGCTGGTGAAGTCGTGCCCAAAGCGGCCCTTGCCGCAAAGAAATTCGCCGTTGAAGCCCGAATGATCGCGGTTATTCGCGCGCAGGATCTCGTTGTTGCGCACGCTCAGGGTGGTCTTGCAGCCGTTCGAGCAGTGCGTGCAGGGATTGGCGACGTAGGTCATCTCCCACGGGCGCGTTTGGTAGCGGTAGGTGCCGCTGGTGAGCGCTCCGACGGGGCAGATATCGATGCACATGCCGCATTCTTCGCAGGCGAGTTCGCCGGAATTGTTCGGCAGAATTACCGACTGTACGCCGCGCGCGCCGACTCCAAGGGCCTTCACGTCCATGCCCTCATCGCATACGCGCACACAGCGGAAGCACAGAATGCACCGCGGGGCATCGTAATAAACCAGCGGCGACCACTTCTCCTCGGGTTGGTGAAGCTTTTCCTCGATGAAGCGCGTCTTGTCGAGCCCGTAGCGGAAAGTCATATCCTGCAGTTCGCATTCGCCGCCTTTGTCGCACACCGGGCAATCGAGCGGATGGTTGGAGAGCAGGAACTCGATCATGTTCTTGCGGGCGCCGTGGACCTGCTGGGTGTCCGTCTTGACGACCATGCCTTCGGTCGCAACCAGGGTGCAGGCCGTTTGCAGCTTCGGCATTTTTTCCACTTCGACGAGGCACATGCGGCACGCCGCCTGCAGCGACAGCCCAGGGTAATAGCAGAACGAGGGCACTTCGATGCCCTGCGTCTTGGCCGCTTCGATGACGAGCGTGCCGGCCGGCGTGGTGATCTGCCGTCCGTCGAGCGTGAATGTGATGGGCTTCTGTTCAGCCATGCCTGTCCCTGAAGCTCCTAAAGCGACCCGGCGCTACCCCGCGCCTTCTGAACCAAGAATTCCGCGTGCGAAGACTCCACACGATAAAACAGTTAGTGCGCCGCCGCAATGAAATCAGCGCTGCTGGTACGCACATTTTCCGTTGAGGTGATCCTCGAACTCATTGCGCCATTTCTTAACGATGCTGATCGTCGGCAGCGCCGCTGCGTCTCCCAACGGGCAGAAGGAGCGCCCGAGTATGTTCTGGGAAAGCTCCGAAATGAGGGGGATATCTTCCATGGTTCCGCCGCCTTCGTGGAAGCGGTCGAGCATCTTGCGCAACCAGGCGGTGCCTTCACGGCAGGGGATGCACCAGCCGCAGGACTCGTGCGCGTAGAAGTGCATGATGCGGCGGGCCACGTCGACCATGCAGGTGTCTTCGTCGAAGATCACCGTGCCGCCGGAACCGAGCATCGAGCCGATTTTGGCCACCGAGTCGTAGTCCATGGCGACGTCGATTTCATCCGCGCTCAGCAACGGGCACGAACTTCCGCCCGGGATCACCGCTTTCAGCTTCTTGCCGTCCTTCACGCCGCCGGCAACTTCTTCAATCAAGCGCCGCAGCGGAAAACCGAGGGGCAATTCGTAGATTCCAGGCCGGTTCACGTGACCGGAGATGGAATAGAGCCGCGTGCCGCCATTTTTCGGCGTGCCAAGGCCCGCGTACCATTCGCCGCCCCCGTTAATAATCGCGGGAATCGTGCTCAGCGTCTCGACGTTGTTTATGACGGTCGGGCAGCCATACAATCCGACTACGGCAGGAAAGGGCGGGCGGATGCGCGGGTAGCCGCGCTTGCCTTCCAGCGATTCCATCAGGGCGGATTCTTCGCCGCACTCGTAGGCGCCCGCGCCGGTGTGAGTGATCAGGTCGAAATCGAAGCCGCTGCCGAGAATGTTCTTGCCGAGATAGCCTTTGGCGTATGCTTCGGCGATCGCCACGTCCATGATGTCGATTATGTAGCGGTATTCGCCGCGAATGTAGATAAACCCGCGATGCGCGTCCACCGCCTTGCCCGCGATGACCATGCCTTCGATCAGCTGGTGCGGGTCCATCTCCATTAGCGGCCGATCTTTGCAGGTGCCCGGTTCGCTCTCATCGCCATTGGCGAGAATGTATTTCGGCTTGCCGCCCGTTTCTTTGGGGACAAAGCTCCATTTCATCCCGGCGGGGAAGCCCGCGCCGCCACGGCCTCGAAGCCCCGACTTCTTCACTTCGTCGATGATCTGGTCCGCCGTCATCTGCTTGAGGGCTTTTTCAAGGGCCTTGTAGCCCTCCGTCTGCAGATACGTCTCGATCTTTCTCGAATTGCGGAGTCCGAACCGCTTGCTGATCACCGGAACTTCCGCGGGCAGCCGCTCGTGCACCGAGCCGGAGGTCACCGCAACCGGCGCCGGTTTTTTGCCTTCCTGGAATTGTTCCAGGAGCGCGTCCACCTTATCGGGATCGAGATTTTCGTGGAAGTCGTAATTGACCTGCATGCAGGGCGCGCCGGTACAGGCTCCCATGCATTCCACTTCCTCCAGCGAGAACGTGCCGGAGGGGGAAACTTCCTTATGCCCGATGCCGAGGCGGGTTTTTACGTGATCGAGAAGTTCGTTGCCGCCGCGAACCATACACGAAATATTCGTGCACACCTGCAGATGATATTTACCGGCGGGCTTGCGGCGCAGCATGGAGTAATAGGCGAGTGTTTCGGTCACCTGAAGGAAGTTCAGGTCGAGCCGTTTGGCGATTTCATCGAGCAGTTCGTCGCTCAGGAAGCCAAAGTGATCCTGCCCGTACATCATCATCGGGATCAGGGCCGAACGCTTGATCGGGTAGCGGCCCGCAAGGTCCTTGAATTTTTCTTCGAGTGCCGGCGGAAGTTGCATGTGGGTTAGCGGTCCACTTCTCCCAGAACGATGTCGGTGGTGCCGATGCAAGCTACCACATCGGCGATCAGGCGCCCCTCACAAAGAGTGCGCAGGGTCTGCAAATTCACGAAAGACGGTGTGCGGAAGTGCACGCGATACGGTTTGGGCGACCCGTCGCTCGCCATGAAGACGCCTAATTCGCCGCGCGGAGATTCGATCGCCTGATACACCTCGCCCGCAGGCGGCGCGAATCCCTCGGTCCAGATCTTGAAGTGGTAGATGAGGCCCTCGATCGAGGTTTTCATCTCTTCGCGCGACGGCGGAATGATGCCTGGCATCTCCGCGCGGAACGGACCTTCGGACGGAATTTTCTCCATCGCCTGCTTGACGATCTTGATGCTCTCGCGAATCTCGGCCACGCGCACCTGGTACCGCGCGAAGCAGTCGCCCGCCGTCTGCGTCTGCACCTGGAAATCGAATTCGTCGTAGCTCGAATACGGAAACACCTTGCGAATGTCGTACGGGACGCCGCTCGCGCGCAGCAGAGGGCCTGACGCGCCCAGCGCAATGGCCTGGGCCGCGGTCATCATGCCCACGCCCTTGGTGCGCGCCATCCAGATGCGGTTGCCGGTGAGCAGGTCCTCGTATTCGTCGATGTGCGCCGGCAGCGAATCCATCACGCGCTGCACCTTGTCGAGCCAGCCCGTGGGCGGTTCGAGCGCCAGGCCTCCGATGCGGAAGTAGCTCGTCATCATCCGCTGTCCGGAGACGAACTCGTAAATCTTCATGATCTCTTCGCGCTCGCGGAAGCTGTAGAGGAACACCGACATCGCGCCAAGATCGATCGCGTGCGTCCCCAGCCAGACGAGATGCGAAGTGATGCGCGTCAGTTCCGTCAGCAGCACGCGAATGTATTGCGCGCGCTTGGGAACCTCCAGTCCGAGCAGCTTTTCGGCGGCGAGGCAGTAGCCCAGGTTATTCGAGAGCGGGGCCAGGTAGTCGATCCGGTCGGTGAGGGTGATGGCCTGGGTGTAAGTCTTCGATTCGCAGGACTTCTCGATGCCTGTGTGCAGATAGCCGATCACCGGATCGGCCTTCATCACTATTTCGCCGTCCAGTTCGAGAACCACGCGCAGCACGCCGTGCGTCGAGGGGTGCTGCGGCCCCATGTTCAGCACCATCGACGGGGAAGGGCCGGTGGTCGTCTCGATGGTCACTCCCGGGGCTTGCGACATATCAGCGATACCCCTCCGTCGGATAATCCTTCCGCAGCGGGTGGCCTTCCCACTCATCAGGCATCACGATGCGCCGCAGATTGGGGTGTCCTTCAAAACGGATGCCGAAAAGGTCGAAATTCTCGCGTTCGTGCCAGTCCGCGGTGGGCCAGATTCCGAATACTGAGGGGATCACCGGATCGCTGCCCGAAAGCTTTACTTTGAGACGGAGCCGCGCCGGCAGATCCATCGAAAGGAGCTGATAATTCACCTCAAACCTCGGTTCCATCGGAAACCGGTCCACCGTGGCGATATCCGAGAGAAAGGAAAACTTCAGCGAGGGTTCCGTCGCAAGGTATCCGGCCACCTTGAGGAGGTCGTCGCGGCTGATTACGACTGTAGTTTCTCCCCTGGATTCAATCACTTCCGCAACGGATCGCGCGTCCCATTCCTGAAGCTTGCGCACGGGGGATATTTTGTCGATTTCCTGTGGCACTATGAGTCCGATTCCGGATGGCCGCTCAGTCCCAATCGAGCGCGCCCTTCTTCCAGAGGAAGATGTAACCGACCAACAGAATTATAATGTAGAGCAGCATCTCCACAAAACCGAACACCTTCAGGTCGTGGTAAATGAGCGCCCAGGGATACAGGAAGATGGCCTCGATGTCGAAGAGGATAAAGACCAGGGCCACCATGTAGAAGTGGACAGAGAAAGGCTGCCGCGCGTCGCCGATGGGCGCCATTCCGCATTCATAAGCTTGATCTTTGGCCTTGGAATGCGAGTGCTTGCCGACAACAGTGGATGCGACCACGAGGACACCGGCCAATCCTGCGGCCAGTATAAACATGAGCAAAAGTCCACCGTAGCTGTCGAGGTAGGCGCTGTCCATGATCGATGCGCTGTTATAATAGCGTCCGATCGCACGTCGGTCAAATGAACTTCCAATAATTTATAAGGCAGGCGACTTCTCCGGTCGCGGGAACGTGGGCGAACGATAGCCAATGAGTTCGGGGTTCAACACGGATGTTCAGGTCGGCGAGCAGGTGTTCCATGTTCAGACGGAAGACCGCGGCCCGAACCCCTATGTGATCGATACGGCGGTGTACCGGAGCGGAAGGGTACTGCTCCGCCGCTCCACCGATTACGAACACTTTGCCAAGTCGCCTGAATTCAGCACGGAGGATTTGCGAGAGAGGGTCGAAGAGCAGCATCGCTGTGTAATCGAGGACCTTCGCTCCGGCGAATTCGATGCCGAAATCGCGACCGCCATGGAGGAGGCTGCGCGGGCTTCGGGAATTGAAGTGCAATTGCTGAATCCCAGGTCCTGGCTGATGGGCGGCAAAGTCTCGCTTGATTTGGCGATTCTCCGCCGCGCGGATCGTCAACCGGAGGGCGGCGCGCAGGTGGAAGCGTCCATCGAAGGCGCGCAGGATCAGGCGCACACGGGAACGAGTGACGGCCAGGGGCGCGCCACGATCGAGTTTCCGCTGCCACCGTTGGGAAAAGGCGAGTTGACGCTCGTGATCCAGGCTCGCGGGGGTTCCGGCAAAGACGAAATCCGCTTCGCGATGCGCTCGAAGCCCAAAGCTCCCCCGGCAGGTGCCGCTTCATGACCGTTGTAATTAACGGAGAGCGTGCCGAAATTCCCGATGGTCTGAACGTTGCGGGCCTGATCGAGCACCTTGGCATGCCGCTCGACCGCGTAGCCCTCGAACGAAACCTGGATATTCTGCCGCGCAGCCAGTGGAAGGAAACACAAGTGCAGCCCAGCGATACGTTTGAAATAGTCCACTTTGTAGGCGGCGGATAGCGGATCTCGCGTTTCCAAATACGAAAAGGGCGGCCACATTCTGGCCGCCCCGTTTCGCGAGGTCGGATTCGTCTTTACTTCTCCGCTTCCAGATAGCCTCCGAGAACTTCGAGGCACCCGATCCAGCCCTTCTGATGGGCTTCCACCATGGCTGCGTCTGGGAGGAAGTCGTGCTTCAGTACGACTTCAGTCCACTGCCCGCGCGCGAGGAATTCCACGGTAACCCACGTATCGCTCAATTCAGAAAATTTGTTGCCGGCCGAGTCGAATTTTTCCCAGGCCCAGGAGAACACCAGCTTCTCGGGAGGCTGCACGAGTTTGTAGGTGCCCCTGTTGAGATATTTCTTGCCGTCGGGCAGCAGCAGTTCGAGCACGTAGCCGCCGCCTTCGCGCAGGTCGAACTCCAGGTACTTCGTCACGTTTTTTCCTTCGGGATTGCCCATCCAGCGTTCTAGGTGCCGGCGTTCGGTCCACGCGGCGTAGACTTTTTCCCGCGGGGCCGTGAACATGCGCCGGACTTCGAGCGTTGTTTCCGGACTTGCTGTGTGGCTTGCCATTGTTCTTTCTCCTTTTCGTTTTGTTCTTCCAGATAAGCGGCCAGCGCATCGAATTGCTGTTCCCAGAACTTTCTGTAGTGCTCGATCCATTCCGCGGCGCTTTTCATCGGTTCCGGGGTCAGCCGGCAGCGGTGAACGCGGCCGTCCTTTTGCCGGGCGATCAGGCCCGCCGACTCCAGAACACGGAGATGTTTCGAGACCGCGGGAAGCGACATTTTGTAGGGAGCGGCCAGATCGCTCACGGAACTTTCGCCGAGGGCGAGCTGGGAGAGGATGCTCCGGCGCGTCGCATCGGAAAGCGCCGCGAAAGTGGTGTCCAGTGCGCCCGTTGCATATTTAACCATATGGTTTAGTGTTGGCCGAAACGGGATTTCTGTCAAGAAGAAAATTCCGACAAAAGGGACGCTACAGGTTGGCGAGAATATGCCCGAGCTTATTCTTTTTCGTGCGCAGGTATTTGCGCGAATGGCGGCTGGTTCGCGGGCGGCAGGGAACCCGCTCGGCGACGCGGATGCCCGATTCCTCAAGTTGTTGCACTTTGTCCGGGTTGTTGGACAGCAACCGGACCGACTTCACGCCCAGGGCCTTGAGCGCCTCCGCGGCGAATTCGTAATCGCGCGAATCGGCTTCAAATCCGAGTTGCCGGTTGGCTTCGACGGTATCGAGTCCCTGGTCCTGCAGTTCGTAGGCCTTCAGTTTATTGATCAGGCCGATGCCGCGGCCTTCTTGCGGAAGGTAGAGCACGATTCCGGAAGGCTCCTTCGCAATCTTGCGCAGGGAAAATTCCAATTGCGCCCGGCAATCGCACCGCTGCGAGGTGAACACGTCTCCCGTGAGGCATTGGGAGTGGACGCGCACGAGCGGGGCGTTGCCGGAAATTCGACCGTGCTGGATCGCCACGGCCTCCTCGCCGGGGCCGCCTTCAATGCCAAAAATCTTGAACTGCCCGAAGCTGGTGGGTAATTGCGCGCGCGCTACAACCTGCGCTCGGACATTCTTTTTGCGCTGTGCCATGTGAACAGGATTATAGCAGCCTTCGCCGAACGGGCCTTCATGGATGAGCTTCCCATCTCAGTTCCTCGTCGTCTGCCGGCATACCACGTAGCCGAAGCTGCCATGAAGCCACGCTTCGTTGGTCACGTCGTTGCGTTTGCTAGCGACCGACTCGGTCAGCACATGAGCATAGTGCCCTCCGAGGCGGCTGACTTCGTCTTCCAGTCTCCTGGAGACGTTTGCCATCAGGCTCGCATAGCACTCATCCCACAACTCATCCCGGTGGGCGAGCGTCCCTGGCACGTGCATGCTCGTTGCTTCCAGCGTGTGCTCGCCGACAACTTCCGCATCCAGCGGAGGCAATTCGCGGTGCCAGTAGACGACTTTGTTGCTTACGTTGACCATTTCTTTCTCCACATTTTTCATTCTAGATCGCTCTCCGCGAGATAAATGTGCCCGGAGCTACGGGATCGTGTGACGCACATCACGCTTGGCTTCGGCTTGCGCTCGGGTTTCGCGCTGACGAATTTCCCCGCGCACCTGCTTGGAACTACATTGCTTTACAACGCGTTGCTCATTGGCTAACGTAACCGCAGGCTGCCATCGCATAAGCCTGCGAGTTCAATGGAACCACTTTCCGGCGGAAGAGAACTGCTGTTTACCCTCGTGCTCAAGGTGGGCTGGGCCGCCGCGCTGGCCGCTTTGCTGGTGCGCTTTCGGTCCTTCCGCAAATTGCTGTTCATCGAGACGCGCGATTCCGATCAGAAAGTAAAGCTCCTTCTTTTCCTCGTTCCGCCGCTCGCTATTGGCGTGATGTTGCGCATCTTTGGCGGCTATCGCTTCTTCGATCTCATGCTGGAAGGCTCGTTCCTGATGGGCCTGATCGGCGGGCAGGTAGTAGGCCTGCTGGGCGGATCGCTGATCAGCCTTCCCGCGTTTGGCAATCATGAATGGCTCTCGAGCCCGATGGCGGCCCTTGTGGGCTTGCTTGCCGGCGTGGTGCGCGAGGTGATCCCCGAAAAAGAAGATGTCTGGCACTTTGGCCCCTTCCTGTTCCTGAATATTCCGCAGTGGATCTGGAGCCTCTTCCGCGACCGCAAAGGCAATTGGGCCATGCTGCCTCTGTTTACCTGCGCCGCGTTCGAAGTGGCCTGGATCGAGCTCGCCGATATCGTTCCTTCGCACTGGCTTTTCCCGATTCAGCCCGCCAACTGGGGCTATATGGCGCTGGTGGTGCTTTCCTCGGTGATGTGCGTGGCGATGGCGATCAAAATCTGGAACAACACGCGCATTGAAATGAACCTCGAGCAGAATCAGCAATTGCTCCTGAAAGCGCGCATGGACGCGCTCACCAGCCAGATCAACCCGCACTTCCTTTTCAACACGCTCAATACCGTTTCTTCGCTGATCCGTTTCGATCCGGATATGGCCCGCGGCGTGGTGCTGAAGCTATCCAACATCCTGCGACGCCTGCTGCGCAAGCACGAGACGTTTGTGCCGTTGCGCGAGGAACTCGCCTTTATCGACGACTACCTGGATATCGAGGTGATCCGCTTCGGCCGCGACAAGCTGCAAATCTTCAAGGAAGTGGACGAAGAAACGCTCGAGGAGTTTATACCGAGCATGCTTCTGCAGCCGATCGTCGAGAACGCCATCAAGCATGGCCTGGCTCCGCGCTTGGAAGGCGGGCAGATTCATCTGCGCACGCACCGGCGTGACGGGCGCTTACTCATCGACATAGAAGACAACGGCATGGGCATCGCGCCGGAGCGGCTCGTCGAGGTATACGGGGGCGGCATTGGAATCAGCAACGTCCATGAGCGCCTGCGCCTTCTCTACGGAGATCAGTTCAAGATGGATATCCGCAGCCAGGCGGGCGAGGGAACTCAAATCCACCTCGAAATTCCAGCAGTGACATCCGCCGCCGTCATGCCGACGTAGCCACTCTTACCGCGCGAGCCCCTTTTGCAGATCAAAGGAACGCAGCAATGCCAGCCAGAACATGCGAGTGAAGTTGAACGGGAAAAAGGAAGGAGCGCGTTGCCGGAAGGGGAACTCTCTTAATCGCCGGCGCCGACGTCCTTAACCGCGGGCAAGGGAATCAGCAGCCCCTGCTTGACGCGAAATGCAAGTCCTCGCCAGTGAACCGTGTTGGAGAAAAATCCGGCGAGCCAGACCGTGAAATTGACCAGGTCGCGCACCGGCACGAGCCATATCCTGCGGCGTGTCACCGGATCGCCCAGGCCCCACACGCCCACCGTCCACGCCATCGTAAGCCGCAAAACAAAGTAGGCCATCACGTACGCGAGTGCCACCTTTGCGGTGGGAGCGGCAATGGCGGCTAATACTGTCCAAGGCAGCCCATAGGTCAATGCCAGGCCGAGATACCCGGCTTTGCGCACGTTCCGCAGTCCGATCGACCAGCGCAGTTCGTGTTGCAGGAAATCGTGCAGGGTTTCTCGAGGGAATACCATCCAGATCCATTTCCTCATCAGTTCGACCCGGTATCCCTTCGAGGCGATGCGGTTGCCCAACTCGAAATCGTCCGAGTGATAATTGGCGAAGCCCTCGAAGCCACCAATTTCCGCCAAATGCCGCTTGGTGGTCGCCATGGACCAGCCAAAGGCAAACTTCATGTTTCCTTCCAGTTTTCGCGCCACGAAAGCGCTCGGAGCAGATTCGGCGGGAACGCCCAAAGCGTCGAGCTCGGAGAAAAAGCCGCCGCCGGTCAACCCGCGAAACAGCGCCGTCACCATACCCACGCCGGGCTTCGCAAGCGGAGCCACCATTTCGTGCAGATAGTCGGGCTCCACGCGCGCGTCGCTGTCGCTGATCGCCAGCACATCGTGGCGAGCCTCTTTCACCAGGCGGCAAAGCTTGTTCACTTTGCTGTTGGCACCCACCTGGGCCGCTCCGGTCAGCAATCGAATCTGTCTATCGGGGAACGAACGCTGCAGTTTTTCGATGACCGGGATTACGCTATCGTCCGCATCGCTGACGGCAAACAGGATTTCGTATTCCGGGTAGTCGAGCCTGCAGAAACTGGCGAAGTTTTCGTAGGCTTCGCGATCGACGCCGCGAACCGGCTTCAGGATGCTCACGGGCGGGTGGAACGAGAGATCGGGGGCGCACATCCGGCGGGCTTTGCGGAAGTAGTCCCAGCCACAGAAAATCGCGAGCACGTAATAGACGAGCGGGCCCAGCGCACCCAGTAAGACCGCCCAACGCCACAGACTCATAGCCACCATCTTTCAAAACTGACTAACCTGTCGTTTCAAATGCAGAGAGGTCGAAGTGGAGCCCAACGCGCCGAGATATCGGGACTCCATACGCGCAAAATCACCCCCTGCGCATAAGGAGACCTCGAAGGTTGATTCGTGTATATAATGATAAGCACGAACAGTCAAGCACTTTATGGGCCGACCCGATGCTTTGTTTCCTCTCGACTGAATGCACCCTTTGCTAAATGGCATCTTGGACGCGCGGAATTGGAAATGGTGTTTCGCGCACCCATTAAATTTTCCATCGGCTCTTGCTGCCCAAAAACCTGCTCAAGGCCCCCGCTCAGTACGATTGAAGCGATCCCCCGCGTTCCTCACTTGGTTGAATGGCTTGAAAGGTCAATGAATTCAATACCCCAGGCTGCATCCCGCACTTCAATCCGCGCCAGCGTAATGGGCAACTGGAACCGCCGAGGCCCCGCGCTGCCCGGATTGAGGTAAGCAACTCCGGACCGTTCCGTTTGCTCCGGCTTGTGGGAATGGCCGCTCACCACCATTTGGAAGCCCGCCGCTGCGGGATCAAGATCCAGCGCGTGGACATCATGGAGTACATAGATGAGTGCCGGGCCCGCTTCGGCCACTGCCGTTTCAGGCAGCGCATCCGCCCAGCGCCCATGGTCCGTATTGCCCTTCACGGCGATTACGGGCGCCAAGGCTTGCAGCGCATCGAGGATTTCCTGTCCGCCAATGTCTCCCGCATGGATAATCATTTGGGACCCGCGCAGAGCTTCGAGAGCCTCGGGGCGCAGAAGTCCGTGAGTGTCGGAGATGACGCCAATTGACACGGGCGGATTTTTCACGGCTCACATAATAATACGTTTCTTTTCGAAGACCTCGACCTTGGCTGGAAGCATAGTAACTTTCCGTTGCAAATTTCGACCACGAGGCCGCAGGGTGAGAACACCCTGCGTCAAGGGTAGTCGGGAGATCTGGATGAGCGACCCGGTATTCAGCGTCCCCATCAACGAGCGATATTTCGAGGATTACGTCCCGGGTCCAGTCTTTGAATACGGGCCCATTGCGGTGACCGAAGCCGAGGTCATTGGATTCGCGAAGAAGTTCGATCCCCAGTACATTCACACCGACCCGGTAAAAGCGGCTCGCGGCCCGTTTGGCGGCCTCATCGCGAGCGGTTGGCACACCTCCAGCCTGATGATGCGCCTCTACGCCGATAACTACCTGTCGAGCGTGGCCTCGCTTGCGTCCCCCGGCATCGACGAACTCCGCTGGTTGAAGCCCGTCCGTCCCGGGGATTCCCTGTGGATTCGGGTGACTGCGCTCGATGCGCGCCTATCCAAATCCAAGCCGGACCTGGGAGTCGTTCGCGTGTATGTCGAAGTCGTGAACCAGAATCGCGAGGTCGTAATGACGGTGAAGACGGTCAATCTCTTTCGACGCCGGCCGGCGCCCTGAGCATCGAAGTTCCAGGACATCGAAGTTCGTGCCCGCCATCGCGAACTGGTTTAGAATTCCCAGATACAGGCACTGATCGCATGAACGCCACGCGGAGGATTCCATGAAGCAAGCGGTAGCGGTGATCGTTGTGTTGCTGGGCCTTCTGCTGGTCGGCGGCCTGATCTTCGGAAGCATGTATGTCTCCCGCCGCAACGAAATGGTGACGCTGAACGAAACGGTGAAATCCGACTGGGCGCAGGTCGACGTGGTTCTCCAGCGCCGCGCCGATCTCATCCCCAATCTCGTCGAAACGGTGAAAGGCTTCGCGGCCCACGAAGAAACTGTCTATGGCGATATCGCCAAAGCCCGCTCCGCGCTGCTCGGCGCCCAGACTCCCGCCGATAAGATTGCGGCGAACGGCCAGCTCGATGGCGCGCTCGGCCGCCTCCTTGTGATCGTGGAGAATTATCCGCAGCTTAAATCTAATGAAAACTTCCTGAGGCTCCAGGACGAGCTCGCCGGCACGGAGAATCGCATTTCCGTCGAGCGCAAGCGCTATGACGATGCAATCCAGGCCTACAACACCTATATCGCTCTCTTCCCGAACAATATCGTGGCCGGCATGTCCGGCTTCAAGCGCAACGACGCGTACTTCGCGGCTTCCGAAGCTTCGCGCGAGGTGCCCAAGGTGCAATTTCCGGCGCCCAGCAGATAACGAATCCAGGCTCCGCGCCGTCTAACCATTTGTAACTATGCCGGATTTCGCATCCCCGTCTCGGGGTGTCTGGTGAACGTTGTCCCGGCGTGATATAAATAGGGAGTGCAGAATGCTGGATAGCACCCAATCCGGCCCGTCGAATCCTTCCGATCATCCGCCTATTCCCCAATTGCGGCGAGAACTGCGCAGTTGGACGCGGGATCTGGCGGTGGCGCTCGGGCTTGCGTTGGTGATCATCATTTTCCTGTATCAGCCTGTGAAGGTGGAAGGAACGAGCATGGCCCCGCTGCTGAGCGATCAGGAGCGGATTTTCATCAACAAGTTTGTATATCGCTTCGAGCCGATCGATCGCGGGGATGTGGTGGTCTTCTGGTATCCCCTGGATCGTTCCAAGTCGTTCATCAAGCGCGTGATTGGGCTACCCGGAGAGACCGTCGAAATTCGCGCCGGGCATCTCTACGTGGACAGCAAGGAGTTGCAGGAGCCTTACGTGCCGGCCTTCTATCTCGACGGAGGAAGCTATCCGGCGCGGCGCATCCCGCCCGATGAATTTTTCGTGATGGGAGATCATCGCGACAGTTCGAACGATTCGCGCATGTTCGGCACCGTCCCGCGCGACTTTATTTACGGAAAGGCCGTTTTCGCTTACTGGCCCGTGGGACATTTTGGCTCGCTCGATTCATCTTCAACGGTGAACGCCGCATCGAAATGAACTCCTCTGGAGGATACACTGACGCTGGACCCCGCAGGTCGCGCGATACTCGCGCTCGAGGATGGACGAGTTTTTAAAGGCCGCGCGGCCGGCGCTCGCACGCGCCGTGGCGGCGAAGTCGTTTTCAACACCAGCCTTACCGGCTACCAGGAAGTTTTCACCGATCCGAGCTACACCGGCCAGATCGTGTGCCTCACGTATCCTCACATCGGCAACGTGGGCACGAACGTCGAGGACGAAGAGTCCGCGAAGCCTTATATAGAAGGCCTCGTCGTCCGCGAGTTTTCCGCGCTCTCCTCCAACTGGCGATCGAGTGAATCCGCACAGAAGTTTCTCGAACGCCACGGCGTCCCGGTGATCTGGGATGTCGACACGCGCGCGCTTGTACGCCATTTGCGCGACGTGGGCGCGCTGCGCGGCATCGTCTCCACCGACGGCGCTTCCGAACAAGAGCTGATCGCCGAGGCCCGCGCGCTTCCCACGATGGCGGGCCAGGAGTTGGCCAGCCGCGTCACCTCGCGAAAATCATATGAATGGACCCGTGGTTCGATCGATTTGGCCGCGCCGATAGGCGCAGCCGCCTCGGCAGCGGCCTCCGCGAACAACGGCGGCGGACGCCCACACTCATCGCACAATGCCAACGGCGAATCCGGGAAGCGCTATCGCGTTGTCGCCTACGATTTTGGCATCAAGCAGAATATCCTCCGGCTGCTGGTCGATCACGGTTGCGACGTCACGGTAGTTCCGGCCAAAACTTCCGCGGACGACGTGCTGGCGCTCAAGCCCGATGGCGTGTTCCTCTCGAATGGCCCCGGCGATCCCGAGCCGATCGGCTATGCCGTCGCGAATATCCGCAAGCTGCTGGGACGCACGCCGATATTTGGCATTTGCCTCGGGCACCAGTTGTGCGGGCTGGCTCTCGGCGGCCGGACCTTCAAGCTGAAATTCGGACACCACGGGGCGAATCATCCGGTAAAGAATCTGCTCACGCAGAAAATCGAAATCACCTCGCAGAATCACGGTTTCTGCGTCGATCCCGAGTCGCTTCCGTCGAGCGATGTCGAAATCACCCACGTTAATCTGAACGATCACACCAACGAAGGCATGCGCCACCGCTCGCTGCCGCTTTTCAGCGTCCAGTATCATCCCGAAGCGTCGCCCGGCCCCCACGACGCCCGCTACCTCTTCGACCAATTCCTTAATTTGATGGCCACGCACAACCGTGCATAATATCCTGCGCCCCGCGCCCCTTTTGTTCGGCGCCATTTTTCGCAAGTCGTTCGTTGGGTTGGATTTTTGTTTTAAAGAAATGCAGATCCCTCGCTCCGCTCGGGATGACAACGCAAGACGAAGAGACGAAAAAGACACCTAATGCCGAAACGCACGGACATCAAGAAAATCATGATCATCGGCTCCGGCCCCATCATCATCGGCCAGGCCTGCGAATTCGATTATTCCGGCACGCAAGCCTGCAAGGCCTTGCGCAGCGAGGGATACGAGGTCGTCCTCGTCAATTCGAATCCCGCGACGATCATGACCGATCCCGAGATCGCTAACCGCACCTACATCGAGCCGCTCTCGAAGGAATATCTCGAAGCGATCATCGCTGCAGAGCGGCCTGACGCCCTCCTTCCGACCGTCGGCGGCCAGACCGGCTTGAACCTCGCCGTCGAGCTCGCCGAGACCGGCGTTCTCGACAAATACGGCGTCAAATTGATTGGCGCGCAGCTCGATGCTATTCGCATCGCCGAAGATCGCCTTCTCTTCAAGGATGTCTGCCGCAAGCTCGGCCTCGAAGTTCCGGCATCCGCGGTCGTCACCGATATTCAGGCGGCCATCAAGTTTGCCGACGAGCTGGGCTACCCGGTTGTCATCCGCCCTTCCTTCACTCTGGGGGGAACAGGCGGCTCGATTGCCTACAACCACGAGGAGTTCGTCGACGCGATCGCCCGCGCGCTTGACGCGAGCCCGGTGCGCCAGGCGCTCATCGAGGAATCGGTCATCGGTTGGAAGGAATACGAACTCGAAGTCATGCGCGACTGCCGCGACAACTTCGTCGTCATCTGCGCGATCGAAAATTTCGATCCGATGGGCATCCACACCGGCGACTCGATCACCGTCGCTCCCGCGCAAACGCTCACCGACAAGGAATACCAGCGCATGCGTGACGCGGCCGCCGCCATTATTCGCGCGGTCGGGGTCGAGACGGGCGGCTCGAACATTCAGTTCGCCGTCGATCCGGAAACGGGCCGCATGACCGTGATCGAGATGAATCCTCGTGTTTCGCGCAGCTCGGCGCTGGCCAGCAAGGCCACCGGGTTCCCGATTGCGAAGATCGCGGCAAAGCTCGCCCTGGGCATGACCCTCGACGAGATTCCCAACGACATCACCCGCAAGACGCCCTGCTCCTTCGAGCCGTCCATCGATTACGTGGTCGCGAAAATTCCCAAGTTTCAATTCGAGAAGTTCCCCGGCAGTGACACTACCCTCACCACGCAGATGAAGTCCGTCGGCGAGGTGATGGCGATCGGCCGCACGTTCCAGGAGGCGTTATGCAAAGCGATCCGCGCGCTGGAGCCGAGCACGGCCTGGCGCCCGCCCGCCGAGGTCACGACGGCCCTTTTGCGCGAAAAGCTCCACGTCCCCGGTCCGGATCGCCTTCACTGGCTTTTTGAGGCGCTTGAGCGCGGCATGGGCCGCGACGAAGTGTGCGAGCTCACGAAGATCGACCCGTGGTTCATCGCCCACCTCGAAGGAATGCTGGCGGTGGACAAAACCATCGCTGCCACCACCCTGCGCCATTGCACTGCCGAATTATTGCTGGAATCCAAGCGTTCCGGCGCGAGCGATGAAGAAATCGCCAAGCTCTGGAACGTGAAATCGTCCTCCGTGCGCTCGCGCCGCCACGAGCTGGGCGTTACGCCCGTGTTCAAGCGCGTGGACACTTGCGCCGCCGAATTCGAATCGTTTACGCCTTATCTGTACTCCACGTATGAGCAGGAGGACGAATCGAACGCAGTCGACCGGCCCAAGATCGTGATTCTCGGCAGCGGCCCCAACCGCATCGGGCAGGGAATTGAGTTCGATTATTGCTGCTGCCATGCGTCGTTCGCGTTGAAGGAAGACGGCTACGAGACCGTGATGGTGAACTGCAACCCCGAGACGGTTTCCACCGATTACGACACCTCCGACCGCCTTTACTTTGAGCCTCTCACGCTCGAAGACGTTCTCGCCGTTCTTGAACGCGAGAAGCCGCAAGGCGTGATCGTGCAGTTCGGCGGGCAGACCCCGCTCAATCTGGCCATCGAGCTCAAGCGCAACGGCGCGAAAATCGTCGGCACCGATCCCGAGTCGATCGACCTTGCCGAAGACCGCCGCCGCTTCGGCCAGCTCCTCAACGAGTTGGAGATTCCGCAGCCGAAAAATGCCACCGCCCTCGCTCCCGAAGAGGCCGTGCGGGCTGCGACGGAGATCGGCCTGCCGGTTCTCGTTCGTCCGAGCTACGTGCTCGGCGGCCGCTCCATGGTAATCGCCTACGATTTGAAGACGGTCCACGAATATGTGGTGCAGGCCGCGCAGATCGGCACGGCCTCCGATCCCAAGCGCCCCATCCTGATCGATCAGTTTCTGGAAGACGCCACCGAAGTGGATGTGGACGCCCTGGCCGACGGCGACGAAGTTCTGATCGCCGGCATCATGGAGCACATCGAAGAAGCCGGCATTCACTCCGGAGATTCTTCCTGCGTGCTTCCTGCGGTTTCTCTTAGGCAGTCTGTCCTCGAGCGCATCCGCGATTACACCGCGCGCCTCGCCAAGGCGCTTCATGTCGTCGGACTGATGAACGTGCAATACGCCATCCAGCACGACACGGTGTACGTGCTCGAAGTGAATCCGCGCGCCTCCCGCACCATTCCATATGTCAGCAAAGCTACCGGCGTGCCGCTCGCAAAGGTGGCCGCTCGCCTGATGACCGGCCGCAAGCTCCGCGATCTGAACCTTCCCTTCATTGAAACGAACGGCGTCAAGGAACTGCCCGTCCACGATTTTTATGCGGTGAAGTCGCCCGTGTTCCCGTTCAACAAATTCCGCGGCGTCGATCCGGTTCTCGGCCCGGAAATGCGCTCCACCGGAGAAGTGATGGGCGTTTCGTCCAGCTTTGGACTGGCTTTTGCCAAGGCGCAGCTTGCCGCCGGCCAGCGCTTGCCGCAGACGGGCGTCGTTTTCATAAGCGTCAGCGACCGCGACAAGAAGAATGTCGCTCCCGTCGCGAAGGATCTCGTTGCGGCCGGGCTGAAAATCATTGCTACGCGCGGAACCGCCGCCGCCCTCAGGCGCGCGGGAATCGAAGTGGAATCCGTCTACAAAGTGAATGAAGGCCGACCGAATATCGTCGACCTGATCAAAACCGGCAAAGTCAATCTGCTCATCAACACGCCGCTCGGCCGTGAATCGTTTTACGACGAAAAATCCATTCGCCGCGCGGCGATTCGTTACAACATTCCGTGCATCACGACGCTCTCCGCGGCGAGCGCCGCCGCGCTCGGCATCCGCGCCATGGCCGGCCACGGAGCCGAAGTAAACGCCTTGCAGGATTTGCATCGCCGCAAATCCTCCGCAGCCTCCGTGACGCCGTCTGCGCCCTCCACTCCCGCCGAACACGCGTAAGACATTTCAAAGCTTCGTTTGCGCTCCGCCCCGCCGTCCATCCGCAGTTACGACTTCGGCATACATCGGGCAGCCTGCAGAATCGCGCCCCGCAAGCCGATGTAGACTGGCCATCAGAATTTACCGCGGCAGGCACCTGGCCGTCGTTTGAGACAAACTGAAAACTGCGGAGTGTCGTGTTTGAGCGCCCGAGCCGATTCGATTCCTGTGTCTCCTCCAAACGGGCAGTGGATTTACAGCCCGTGGCTCGATTTTCTCGTGGGATGCGGCGCGTGGTCCGCCCCTCTCCTTGCCATCGCCACGTGGATGACCCCGTCGCACACGCATTCCTGGACCGTGGCGTTTTACTTCCTCGCCATTCTCTTCAACTACCCGCACTTCATGGCGACGATCTACCGCGCCTATCACACTCGCGCGGAGTTCGAGAAATACAAGCTAGTCACACTGCACGTCACTCTGCTGATGGTCCTGACGGGTGTGTTGCTGCACACCTTCCACTGGCTGCTTCCGTGGGTCTTCACTCTCTACATTTGCTGGAGCCCCTGGCACTACACCGGGCAAAACTACGGCTTGCTGATGATGTTCGTGCGGCGCGGCGGCGCGAGCATGACGCCGAACGAGCGCCGCTCGATTCGCATCGCATTCATTGCGGCCTACCTGATGCTGCTGGCCAGTTTCGAAACCGGCGGCTCGGCCGATCCACTCGTTCTTTCGCTCGGCATACCCGCGAAGTTCACGCTGCCTGCGCGGCTCGTTCTGGGCGCTGTGTTCGCTGTCGCCACCTTCATCGGCTTCCGCCGGCTCATCTCGCGCAGCAGCTGGGCGGCGATGGCGGCGCCGCTCACTCTCGCCCTCACGCAATTTCTCTGGTTCGTTCTGCCCACGCTGCTCGAATTGCACGCCGCCTATCAAATCCCGCAAACGCGCTACAGCAGCGGCATCCTGGCAGTCCTTCATTCCGCGCAATACCTGTGGATCACCAGCTATTACCAGCAGCGCGAGGCGCGCGCCGCCGGCCAACCGCGCTGGCGCATGGCCACCTATTTCCTTACGCTGATCGCGGGCGGCATCGCGTTGTTCATTCCTGGGCCGTGGCTGGTAAGCCGCCTGTTTCATTTCGACTTCACCACCAGCTTCCTCATCTTCACCGCCATCGTGAACATCCACCATTTCATTCTCGACGGCCAAATCTGGAAGCTGCGCGATTCGCGCATTTCGGCCATGTTGATCGACCGCGGCAGCAGCGAGACAGCGCAATCGAGTAGCCAGGAGCGCGCTCGCACCTCTACGGCACCGGCGGCAAGCGCGCGGTGGTTAGGAGGCAGGTTTCTTTCGCCCGCCGCGCTTCGAGTTTCACTGCTTGCGCTGCTCTTCCTGTGGGGAGGAATAGACCAGGTCCATTTCGCACTCGGCACGGACGAAGGAAATCTTCCCGCACTTCGTCAGGCGGCGATTTTGAATCCCTACGACGGTATGCTCCAGGCGCGCATCGCCCAAGCGGAGGCAAAAGAAGGCCGCAAACCGGAGGCGCTTGCCGCGCTCACCCGCGCCGTCGCCGTGAATCCCTACAACGCCGGGCTACAGCACGCGCTCGCCCGAGCCTATATCCAGAGCGGCCTCTACCCGGAGGCCTACGATCGCTACGCGAAGATGCTCGTCATTTTTCCGCGCGATGCCAACGCCCTCGTCAACTATGGATTACTGGCCGCCCGCCTCGGCCATCCCGACATCGCCATCGACTCCTGGGAAAAAGCCCAGCAGGTGGACCCGGACCAGCCGAATCCCCACCTCTATCTTGCCGAAGCGCTCGACCAGAAGGGCGACGTAGCCCGAGCCGCTCTCCACTGGGAGTCCTTTCTACGTTTTGCCGGCGCGCATCCCGACGATCCAGCCGCCGGGGCGGCGCAGCAGATTTCAGCGCGGATTCAGCTAGGCGACGACGAGGCGCGTCTGGGCAATGCTGCCGCCGCGTCAGATGCCTATTCAAAAGCAATTGCGCTCGCGCAACGCGCCTCTGACGCGAAGCTCGAAAGCCTCGCGCTCGTGCATTACGCTGACCTGCAGGAGAAATCCGGCGACCTGAAATCCGCCGCCAGCTCTTATCAACACGGTCTCGCGCTCGATGATAAGGCCGAAGATCCTGGCAGCGCATCCTTCGACTGGTTCAACTACGGCCAGTTTCTACGGCGCCACGGCCTGCCCGATGAATTGGTCTACGCGTGCTTTCTGCGTGCGGAGGGGTTGATGGTGGGAACCTCGGGAAATGAAGTGGAAACGGTCAAATCCATTCGCAGGCAGGTCGAAAGCCAGCTCGGAAGAAAAGCCGCTGCCGTGAAAACGAACCTGCCTGTCATGCTCGCCCGCGCGACGGAACTCCCCACAGACTCGTTCTGATTCCCCAAAAACCGGATTTACGGCTTCGGCTGTGCGGGAGGATTTTTCTTCGCCGCGTCCCAATGCTCCTGAACCTGCCCGTTCTCCACGCGCACCATGTCGAAATTGTTGTAGGAGTACTTCCGGCTTGGGTCGTCCGGATCGGGCGCGGATCGGTCGAACATCATCAGCACGAGATCGCCGCTTGTGATCACCAGGCTGGGTTTGGTTTTCCACTCCGGCTGGATTGGCTCGGGCTTCCGCACGCGGCTCATATACTGCACGAACCCGTCGCGTCCCGTGGGAACGTTGGGATTGTGCTGGATGTATCCAGGCGCGATATATTGCTCCGCCAGTTCCAGATGCCCGTATTGCAGCATGTCGTGAAACTCCACGAAGGCGATTTCCTGGTTCTTCTGCTCTTCCGGCGTGAGCTTCAGGTCTTGCGCAATCGGAGGCGGGGAAGCGGGGGCGAGCGTCGCGGCGCCCGGATTCTTCATCGCGCTGCCCCAATGCTCTTGGATCTTGCCGTTCTGGACGCGCACGACGTCGAACGTGTTGAACTTGTAGGTCCTCGATGGATCGGCAGGGTCCGCGTCTTCGTGCTCCCACACCAGCGCCACATAATTGCCCTTGGCAAACGCTTTCACTGGCGGATTCGGCAGCGCCGCCGGAATCGCCTGCGCCGGTCGCTTCCCGAAAATCTCCACAAAAGCCGCCAGCCCGTTCGGGAAGTTCGGGTCGTGCTGCACAAAATCCCCGGCCATGTACTTCTGCGCCAGGTCGACATGGTGGGCAAAAACCACCTCGCGCCACCAGTCCATTACCAGCTTCAGGTTCGCCTGCTCCTGCGCCGTCATTTGCTTCGACTGCGCTCGAACCGGCGCCGCTGTTACCACCAGAAACGCAATCAGCCCTGCAAACCCGACTACTCTGCTTCCGGCCTTCGAAAAATTCATCTCCGCCTCTCACACGATCGCACCGGCCAAACAGGAATCCCAGGCGGCGCTATTCTGACAGCGGAAGCTACTCCATTTCACCGTCGCGCCGCAAGCCTTGCCCCCGCGGCAACGGTTTCATGCGCTGAAGCGCCCCGCGGACCGCGCTTTCAACCTCGCAGTCTCTTCTTCCCGGTTCTTCGGCGGAGCGTTGGTTTCGAGCGAACGAAGCAGGCGGCTGGAAATTGCGGCGATCTCGTCCACGGCCGCAAGGAACGCTGCTTCGTTGGCCTTCGAAGGTTTGCTGAACCCGCTGATCTTTCGCACAAACTGAAGAGAAGCGCTGTGGACTTCTTCTGGAGTAACCGGCGGATCGAAATTAAACAGAGTCTTGATATTCCGGCACATCGGTTTGCTCCTGTTTTATAAAGTTTCTAGTCTGCCGCGGACGACCCTGTTTGGATGAAGAATGCAATTTCACGGATTCATGAATTGATTCATGAAATTTCCCGGCCGCCGGACAGGATCCCCGGCGCACGATCCATCGCGGAAAATGCCGCGTTCGACTTTCGCTACTCAATCCTTCCGCGATGGTTTACCATTACCGGTTCCCATTCCAGGAGGATGAATGTCGGTAAAGTGTGACAAGTGGATTCGCAGGATGGCGGCTGAGCACAAGATGATCGAGCCCTACGAAGACCGCCAGGTTCGGGATGGCGTCATCAGCTATGGCGTTTCTTCTTACGGCTACGACATGCGCGTCGCCGACGAGTTTCGCATTTTCACCAACGTGAATTCCACGATCGTCGACCCCAAGCGCTTCGACGACAAGTCGTTCGTCGAATTCAAAGGGCCGGTCTGCATCGTCCCGCCGAACTCCTTCGCACTGGCGCGCTCGGTGGAATATTTCCGGATTCCCCGCACGGTACTCACGATTTGCGTGGGCAAGTCCACTTATGCCCGCTGCGGGATCATCGTCAACGTCACGCCCTTTGAGCCGGAGTGGGAAGGCTTCGTGACGCTGGAAATCAGCAACACCACGCCGCTGCCTGCGAAGATCTACGCGAACGAAGGCCTTTGCCAGGTGATTTTCTTCGAGGCCGACGAAATCTGCGAAGTGTCGTACAAGGACAAAAAGGGGAAATATCAATCGCAGCAGGGAATTGTGCTGCCGAAAATCTGATCCGAGGCCCGATCACTTCTAGTTGCGGCGCGTTGTAGCCGTGCCCGAAGTATAGGGATCGCCGGAAGTCCGCTCAACGACTCCTCCGGTCTTTTCCGAATAAATAAAGTAATTGCCCGGTCGCGCCTGCGCGAGTCCGCTCAGGCGCTGCCGGGCCTCATCCAGCCCTTCCACAGCTTCCAGCCATAAGGGGCTCCCATCCGGGAGCGTGGCAAAAATGTCGAACATGGGTGCCATTTCCATCACCGTCCCCAGCGCCTACCATGGGCGCACACACTCACCTGCGGCATGTTGATCGCCAACCCGACGTCGCGCGTAGGTGGCTCCAAATCAGCGGTTTAGCGCCTAGATGGAGGGAGATTCAGCGATGCAGGCGTGTAAAATCTTCGCGGCTCGCCGAAAATCTATTCCTGCCCGAGCCGCCAATTTACAATCGGCCGAGGTTGGCGGCATCGAGCGCCATTTTGAAGAGAGCCGCTGGAGGGGGCCGCCGCGTTTGGCAAAAACGAGGAACGTTGTTGATCGGCAGTTCGCCTGACTGATCTTGTGGCAGTTGATCTTGCGGTTGCGCTGGTCCAATCGCCGTTTTATACTCGCGCCCGATGCAACGCCGCGAATTCCTGGTTCTTTCCGCCGCAAGCGTGGGCGGAGTGTTTGTATATACACTCGACCGCCAATTGACGCGCGTCTCCGCGCCATCCGCGCAATCGATCCGCGTCCCGCTTCGCTTTTTCACCCAGGCCGAGGCGTTAATTGTCGCCGCCGCCGCCTCGCGAATCTTCCCGAGCGACGAATCGGGTCCCGGAGCGAACGAAGCCGGTGTCGTGATTTATATCGACCGCCAGCTCGCCGGCCCGCGCGGACGCGATGCTCACCGCTACACGCAAGGCCCTTTCGTGGAAGAGGGCGCCCCTCCCGAAGTCGGCTACCAGGGCAAAGCGACTCTCGCCGAGACCTACCGCGAAGGATTGAAAGGCCTCGCCGGTTTTGATCAGCTAACACCGGCGGAACAGGACCAGAAGCTCAAGCAGATAGAAGAAACCCGCTTCTTCAGCATGTTGCGTAAAAACACCCTGGAAGGCATGTTCTCCGACCCGATCCATGGCGGGAACATCGACATGGTCGGATGGCAGCTGATCGGTTTTCCGGGGCCCCAGATGAGCTGGGCTGCCGACGTCGACAAGCACTTTGGCGAGGAATTTCGGCCCAAGCCGATGAGCCTGACCCAGGTGTTGCCCGGCCACAAGTTCCACCCCAGCGAAGACGACGACCGCAAATCCTGATCGCGCGCCGAGGTTTCCCTGAACGGCGCTTGCAAGATCGAGCTTCCTAGGGCTCGTTCTGCCCCCGGAATGGCAGTTTTAATTTTCTCGCGATCTCCGGCCAGAATTCCCGCAGCACATCGAATCCGGCGTCCTGCAGAATTCCGTAAGAAGCCCCTCTCGCGGCCGGACCCACTCCGGGCCTGTTGTCTGGATGATACGTGTCCGATAGCGCCGCCGTGCTTGCCGCTCCGAGCCACTCGGAAAAATTGAACATGTGGCCGCCGTTCTCCTGGTGCGCCACCACGACGTGTTCGACTGCGTGGAGCAATCGCTGCCCCGTACTTCCGTGGGCCAGCCGGTAGTAGCGCGGGTCTTCCGAAAATATCGTGGGATAGAGAAACTCCTTGAAAAATTCGCCGGAGGCGTTATCCGCCAATTCCGCGCCAAACCGCTTTCCGTATCCAGCCGCGCCCTGCCCAAAGCTATGATCCGAATCCTCGGCCTGATCGATTCCCGCATTGAATGCGGCTCCGAGGAAGGTCACTGGGTCCACGCTGTCTTCGACGAACAATATGAACTTGCCCTTCGTTGTCAGGGAACACAGCAGGGCGCCTGGTTTGTAATGAGGCGGGTGTACGGAAGCGCGATCCAGCCTTCGTCCGAAGGCCCCAACGATCTTGGCATACGGTCCCTGGTAATCTTGCCAGCGAACCATCGGTGCGGGTTGTACGCACGGCTCTTGCGGGTTTTCCTGACCCTGTTCCTGCGTCGGTAAAGTAGCTTCAGGGAGTTGTGCCGTGGCAGGAGTCTCCTCCTGCGCCCGCGCCGCCTGCAGTCCGCAGGCGAGGAGCATAGTCACAGCAGCTAATCCGCGAAAAACGTTGAGCCATCGAGCCAAGATTTGCCCTCGGAATACTACGCATCCGACTCGGTTTTCATGCCGAATCGCCTTTTTCAGAGGCGCATTAGTCTACAGCGGTTTTCCTCCAGCGCAAGTCATTCAATTCGCGCGGCAGTGCGGCCGTTCCATTTGGTTGGAATGTCTTAAGACACTATTTTCGATAGCCTTGGGGCGGTTGGGTACCGCCCCGGTGATCTCGCGTTTCTGCCCTTAAAAAGCAACAGCCCCGGCCGGGGCCGGGGCTGTTGGAAAACGATAATTGAAGAGAAGGCTTAGTCGCCGGCGACGGCCTCGGCTTGGGGCTTCTCGACCGCAGCGCCATTGCCATTCCCGTTTCCGTTGGCCGGAGCAATCTGCACCGGCACGGTTGCGCCGGGGACGGCCATGCGGATCTGGTCCATGCTGCCGATCTGCACGACAGTCTCCTTGGGCTTCTTGAGGACCAGCTCTTCGTAAATCTTGCGAACCTTGGCTGCTTCCTCCAGCGCCTTCTTGCGGCGGATACGGTCTTCCTCGGCCGCCGTGAGCGGAATATCGTGCTCGAGGTGACGAACGCGGGCAGCATCTTCCGCATTGATCTTCAGCGAGTGTTCGTACTCGTTGAGGGTCACGCTCTTGCCCTTGGCGTAAATCTCATGCTTGCCGTGCGTCTTGTACCACTGCGCGACCGTGGCGTTCTTGTGCATGTTCTCGATGATTTTCCGCCAGCCCACGCCGGTGTTGTACGCGCAGAAGGAAATTTCGCCCTGCTGCGTGGCGTAGGGGATGATGCACATTTCGGTGCGGCGGAAGTCGTAGTTGAACAGGTCCTGGAACCACATGCCGGCGATGAACAGCATGTTCCAGGGGTCTTCCTGGCGGCGCTTCATGGCGTCTTCGTAGGTGCGCTCCGGGTTTGTACGGCCGTACTTTTTGTCGGAGTTCTTCGAGACCGCCCAGGTCTTGTCGAACTTCTTCCAGATGTCCTTCAAGCGCAGGCTGGGGGGAGCTTGGAACGAGCTGTAGTTCCTCAGCAAAGCCAGCATCATCATGAAGGCGGAAAACTTCTTTCCGCGGGCCGCGTCGGTGATGGACGAAACGTCCTTCACCAGCTGCGGCGCGTTCAGGAAGCGCGAAATGGGCGCCCATTCCTTGGTTTCCTTGTGGATCATCATTGCCGTGCCCACGCCGCAGTTTGGATGGCAACCGCAGGAGAGCGCCCCCCACTGCGCGTCGGGACCATGCACGAGATCCGCAAAACCCGCAAAGGGAGAAATGAACGACAGCGGGAACCAGTCGCGTGTCGGCTCCACTTTGCCCACCTGGTTGCTCACGTCCTGCGCCAGGTGCGACAGCGTATAGCGCTGGCGCAAGCGGCGTTCCGGGGTGATGTCCTCGTCGCGCCCGGTGAAGGAAACCGGCTGGAATGAGAGGAACGCGATTTTCTTGGGATTTTCCATCGCGAACTTCACGATGGGGCCCACCTGATCGTTGTTCACATTGTTGACGATCGTGGTCACCAGCACGATTTCGATTCCGGCTTCGTGCATGTTCTCGATCGCGCGGAGCTTCACGTCGAACAGGTTGCCCACCTGCCTGTGGCCGTTCGCGTCGTTGCCGATGCCGTCGAACTGCAGGTATGCATAGCGCATGCCCGCTTCGAATGCCTCGCGGCAGAATTCCTTGCTCTTGGCAAACTCGATGCCGTTGGTCGCCGCCTGCACGCTGTTGTAGCCGATCTTGCGCGCGTAGCGCACCGCGTCCGTAAAGCGCGGATGCATCGTGGGTTCGCCGCCCGAGAACTGCACGGACATCTGGCGCCGCGGCTTGATCTTCAGGGCGTTGTCGAGAATTTCCTGAATTTCTTCCCAATTCAGCTCGTGGACGTATCCGACCTGGTTCGCGTCCATGAAGCAGGGATCGCACATCATGTTGCAGCGGTTGGTCAGGTCGACGGTCAGCACCGCCCCGCGCCCGTGGCGAACCGTGCTGGAGCCATGCTTGTGCAGATCCTCGTCGTTGTGCGCCGGGATATCGCGGCCGGGGAAGTTCTGCTCGATCCACTGGAGGAACTTTGCGTCCACGGCCATCAGGTCTTCGTATTTGCCGTGGATGGGGCATTCCTTCACCATCCAGACCTGCCCGTCGCGCTCGATGATCTGCGCCTTGATCTCGCCGACTTTCTCGTGGACGAGATCGGTCCAATCCTTCTTGCCGTTGATGATGGCGTCGCGCGCCTCTTTGACGCAGTCGGGACAGAGCGAGTCCGTCGTACGCGGCCAGCCGAGCGTGGGCTTGGACTTCTCCCAGGATTTCAGCAACGGCTTGTCAGACCATTTCGGCGTGAAGGACGGATTCGGATTGTACTTGTTGAAGAACTGGATTGTGTTGTACGTCACACCGGCCACTTTGCAAATGGACCAGTCGAAGGTCTTCCAGAGCTTGTTGCTTACTGTGTTGGGCATCTGTTCCTTTCCTCGATGACTTCACTTGGGATAAATGCCACTTCGGCACGTTGGCGCTGGATCCCCGGAAATGCAAGATCTACGTATGGTACAAGGCCCGTAACCTGTTACAACTACGGATTTTGGGGTGGTTTCCAAATTGCGTCCATGGGTGTCGCTTGAATGGCGGAATTAGGGGGCTGAATGGCGATTACAGGCACCAAACGGGAACGGCCGGAAGCCTGCCGCGCCCAACGGGAACATCGGGGAATGCTACGGCCATGCCTTTCGTACTACGAGTTTTACGCCCGCCGCGATCCGTCAGTCCAGGTTGAGAGGCGTGCGTAGAACCCCGATGGCGAAATGCGCCAGGTGCTGAGCGTCGTCGTCCAGTTGAATCCAGCGGACCACGCAATGGTCTTTCATATACTGCGAGACCTTGGACTCGTGAATGCCCAGATGCTCGGCGAGCTTCTCCTTAAAGCCGGACTCGGAAAATCCCCGGCTCACTCGAGGGCTCTTGCTTCCTCGCGAGCCTCGGGCGAGGTTTCCCAGCCCGACGCGAAGCGTCTGGCACGCCTCGATGTAATAAGAAGATATCTGGTCAGAATCGGAAAGCAGGAAGACGCCTGGGCCCGCGGGTGCCTGATCGGCCTCGTCAAGACGGTGCAGAGGGCTCGAGACGAGGCGGCGCAGCATGGAATCAAGCTGTGCCATCCGCGAAGCAAGCGCAGGATCGCCGGCGCGGCCATGAGCGGTGCGCTCGGAAGGCAACTGCGGCGGCCCTGCCTCCACCGGAACGCTGCGAACCGGTTCCGGAACGTGTCGCTCGACGCGAGCGGGACGTTCATAGGCTGCCGGACGCGGTTCCGGCTGGCGGAACGGCAAAGGCTTGGGCGCTTCCTGCGTCGCAGGCTGAGCTTCGCCGGATTCGGCATAGGCTTGCGTCGGCAATGAAGGTGCTGTGGTGCCATCCTTGCGGCGACGGCCGCGGCCTCCGCGACGTCCCCGGCGGCGCTTCTTTCTTGCGGGGTCGCCAGGGGCAGCGGCGGTGGCCGCCGACTGGGCCGTTGCTTCCGGGGAAGCCGAGCCGTTCGAGGCCTCTTCGGGAATTTCGCCGTACGCGAGCGGGAGCGGTGTTTCTTTCTCAATATTCTCGGGTGTGGACTCGGATGCGAACTCGGATGTGGACAGGGAAGACTCCTCGTGTGTGTCAGCTGTATCTGCGGCAGGCTCCGCTTTCGCGGCTGGAATGGGCGCGCCCAGCCGTATGAGCGCTTCCTCCGCCTTCTTCTTCCATTCGGAGCGCCGGAAACGTTCGGCTGCAACGGTATACCATTTAATGGCTTCGCTCATGCGTTCAGCCTTTTCTTCGACGGCGCCTAATTCCCATGCCACCATGCCGTCGCGCGTGCGCTGGAAAAGTTCGGAGAGTTTTACGAGTGCGTCCGGGCTGTTTTTCGCCTTGCGGATGCGGGCCTGGATCTGCCGCCAATCAGTCATGTCCAAGCATTGTAGCAGCGGTTCCCCCCGTAGGCCAAACAAGTAAAGGCTCGGAAGTCCGAATGAAGTCCCGGGTGAATACGTGCGACGCTGTCCCGCTTCGGCAAATTGTTGGCTGGTGAGGCATGATACGAGCAGGGCATGAGGAATGATACGGGACATGACACGGGAGATGGCGCGAGCGTGAACGCCAGCGAACGAACGCATTGGGTCTGCGAGCGGGCTCGCGAGATGGGCTTCGATCTGTGCGGCGTTGCGCCGGTGGAAGGGCTCGAAGATCTCGGCCATTTCCCTGAGTGGCTCGCGCGCGGATATGCGGGCGAAATGAATTATCTGCGTGATGAGCGGCGCGGGGATCCTCGCCTCGTCCTTCAAGGCGCGCGGAGCCTGATCGTCGTCGCGCTCAACTACAATTCGCCGCCACCGTACTCGACGAAGATTCCGGCCGGCAGAAGAAACGAATCCGCGCGTGGATGGATCTCGCGCTATGCGTGGGGAGACGACTACCACGAAGTGCTCAAGGAAAAGCTGGATGCGCTGGCGGCGGAGATGCGGCAGAAATTCAGCGAGCCTTTTGACGTGCGCGTCTACGTCGATACCGGCCCGATCATCGAACGCGTGGCGGCAAAATACGCCGGCCTCGGCTGGCTGGCAAAAAACACCTGCCTCATCAATCAGCAGCTTGGCTCCTGGCTGTTTCTCGGCGTCATGATCACAACCATGGCTCTTGAGCCCACGCTCGCCGCCGGCGCCGCTCCTCCTCCTGATCTCTGCGGCAGCTGCACGCGCTGTCTGGACGCGTGCCCCACCCACGCGTTCCCCGAACCGTACGTGCTGGATGCCCGCCGCTGCATCTCCTACCTGACCATCGAGCTTCGCGGCGCGCTCCCGGAGGAACTGCGCGGCGGCATGGGCAACGCTGTGATCGGTTGCGACATCTGCCAGGACGTTTGCCCGTGGAATCGCAAGGCCCCGGTGACAAACATGCCCCCGTTCCAGCCCCGGTCGTTCCCGATCGAAGCATCCGCAACAAATGAGCCGGAAAAGGGTCCCAATCCTTCGCTCTTCGCGCCCACACTCGAATGGCTGGCCTCGCTCACCCAACAGGAATTCAGCGCGACATTCCGCAAGAGCGCGGTGAAGCGAGCGAAGTGGCGCGGCCTGGTGCGCAATGCATGTGTCGCGCTGGGAAACTCTCCCATCCCCCGCGATTCCGAAGAATATGTGCGCGTGCTGCGCATTTTGGAAAAGCTCGCCGCCAACGAAGATGCTGTCCTCGCAGAGCACGCAAGCTGGGCGCTCTGCCGCCTGAAGGCACCCCGGCCAAATTCAGCGGTTGAGCGCGCCTGCAATTGACTTCGTCTTGCCCCCACTGGCAGCGCCCGCTTGTGTGGTATGCTGCGCGGTAACTCTGCTGCGGGGGCAGCGGAGCTGCCGAAAATCGCATCGCAAGACGGAAGCTCGGGTTACACGTGTAGCCGGGAGCATGCCGGGAGTATCGATGAATGTCAGGGTGAACGCAGAAATGGTGACCACCGCCTTCGAACTGCCGGGCTACCGCATTTCGAAGAACCTCGGGCTGGTGCGCGGAGTTACGGTGCGTTCGCGCAGCATCCTCGGGACGCTCGGCGCGTCCCTGGAAACAATCGTTGGCGGCAACATCACGCTCTTTGAAAGCATGTGCGAGAAGACGCGCGAGCAGGCCCTCGATCTGATGCTGGAGCACGCGGTGGCCCGCGGCGCCAACGCCGTGATCGGCATGCGCTACGACGCTACCGAAGTGATGCAGGGCGTCACAGAAGTGATTGCCTACGGCACAGCCGTGCAGGTGGAGCGGGCATCGTAGAAGGCCGCAGCGCCATCTCAAGAATGGCAGGAGAATCGCAGGAATGAAGTTTCATCGAAAAGTTTTTCTTTCAATCTTTGCCGTGTGTTTGCTGGGGCTCGGCTTCGCCGCCCAGGTGAATGCGGACGATGCCCTCAAGACCGAGTCGGTGCAGTTTCCCACAGGCAAGGACACGAAAGACACCGTCGGGGCTCTGCTTACGGAGCCGTTGGGAACGGCGCGCCACCCCGCCGTGATCGTACTTCACGCCTGGTGGGGTCTGAACGATTGGATCAAGGATCAGTCGCAGAAACTCTCCCATGAGGGGTTTCTGACGCTAGCCGTGGATTTGTACGGCGGTCACGTGGCCACCGATATCCCCGGCGCGCTCGATCTGCGAATGGCGCTCAAGGACGATGTCGCCGTCCGGGACGTGCAGGCGGCGTACGATTACCTGATGACCCGCAATGACGTCGACCGCGACCACATCGGTGTCATCGGTTGGGACATGGGTGGGGCCTACGCCCTGAAGCTCGCGATGACCCAGCCGCGCCTGGGCGCCTGCGTGGTGAATTACGGCGCGCTCCCCACCGATCCCAACGACATACAAGTGATTTTCGCGCCCGTACTTGGAAATTTCGCCGCGCTGGATCACGGCGTCCTTCCCAGCGACGTGCAGTCGTTTGAAAAAACAATGAAGAACCTGTCCCGGCGCGTCGACTTGAAAATATACGATGGCGCCAAACACGGATTCGAGAACCCCGCCGATACCGCAAACTATGAGCCGGACGCAGCAGCAGACGCCTGGGCTCGAAGCGTCGCCTTTCTGAAGAAATACTTAAAGTAGTCCCCTTTCGCTTTGATTCTCTATTGTCCGCATCCCTCCGCTGTTGATTGAAACGAAAACCCCTCAGAATCTATGCAGCCCCTTATTCTCTCTCTGCATCCAAAATACTGCATGCCGAAGAAGGCGCCAAACCGCGGGCCAAATACCCCTCCAGTCGCCAGTTTGACCACCAGAGAAATCGTCGCGGGGTGGGGCAGCATTCTGCGCGGCAATGCCCCCTTCCTCTCAATAGAAATCACCCGCGAATGCCCGCTCAGCTGTCCGGGATGCTACGCCTATGGCTCCGACCATCTTGGCGGAGGCGCCACTCTGCGCGAGTTGAGCGATTTCCGCGGCGATGCCCTCGTTCGAGGCATTCTCGACGTGGTTGAAAAACATAAGCCGCTCCACGTCTCTCTAGTCGGGGGCGAGCCGATGGTGCGCCACCGGGAACTGAGCCAGATCCTTCCCGTGCTGAGCGCCGCGGGCATATTTACGCTGGTAGTCACGAGCGGCGTGATTCCTGTCCCCATGGAATGGATGAGCCTGCCGCGAGTCCGCATAGCGATCTCCGTGGACGGGCTTCCCGAAGACCATGACATCCGGCGAAAGCCTGCCACGTACGTGCGAATCCTCAAGAACATTGAGGGCCGCGAGGTAAACATCCACTGGGTAATCACGCGCCCGATGCTGCAGCGCCCTGGCTATTTTGAAGAGTACGTGTCGTTCTGGAACGACCGCCCGGAGGTAAACCGCATCTGGGTGAGCGTCTACACGCCCCAGGTAGGGGAGTCAAGCCCCGAAACGCTCACGGCCGCTGACCGCGTAACGCTAGCCAAGGAGTTGCCAAAACTGGCATCGAAATATCCTAAACTATTGATGAATAAGGGCATCGCCGGAGCGATCGTCTGCGCCACCAAAGAGCCCGGACGAGTGCGTCTTCTCGAAGATGTCGGCGAATTATTCCGCGGACCTGAGCACCCGCGTCGAACCCTGCGTGTTCGGCGGGAAGCCCGATTGCTCCCAGTGCGGCTGCGCCATCAGTAGCGGCTTGCACTGGATCAAGGGCATCAACCTTGCCGGCCCGCTGGAGGTTGGCCACCTGGTGCGGGGCTCCATCCGCGTCGGCCGACTGATGAACCGCCTCCGAGCTAGATCGACCACTCCTCCGCGATGGGATGACGACGCCGCAAGCAGGTCCCTCCCGGCCGAGGAAGCGGAACTCGTTCAAATCCAGCGTTGAAGTGCCCTTCCTGTGTCCTGCGACACCCCGTGCATCTGGCGACACCCGCTAACTCATACAGAGCAATAGCTTTGGTATTACACAACTATTACAAAAACTCCGCCTGAAAACTGCTAGTATCCTGCAAGCAAATCGCACAACTAATCGGGTATCCAATCCCTTTCAAGAGGCGACATGTCAATGCAGATTGACGATTTAGGGAAGCAGCCTGCGGGCGAGAACCAGATTAATTGGGTCACCGCCATCGCCATGTTTGCATTCCACGCAGGGGCGCTGGCCGCGCTCTTCTTTTTCAGCTGGAAGCCGTTTCTGCTGGGCCTCTTCCTGTACTGGGTCGCGGGCAGCCTCGGGATCGGCATGGGATACCACCGGTTGCTGACGCACCGCGGCTACAAGACGCCCAAGTGGGTGGAGTACTTCTTGACCTTTTGCGCCACCCTGGCGCTCGAGGGCGGCCCCATATTCTGGGTGGCCACCCACCGCATTCATCACCAGTACTCCGACAAAGAGGGCGACCCGCACTCTCCCATCGACGGCAAGTGGTGGGCCCACATGGGCTGGATTCTGATGGGCAAGTCGATGCACCACGATACCTCGACGCTCTCGCGCTACGTGCCCGATCTCGCCAAAGACAAATTTCACGTGTGGATCACCAAATTCCATTACGTTCCGATGATTGTGGTCGGGCTCATCCTTCTGGCGTTTGGCGGCATTCAGTATGTGCTGTGGGGAATTTTCTTCCGGACGGTGCTGGGCCTGCATTCCACCTGGCTGGTCAACTCGGCCACGCATTCGTGGGGCTCGCGGCGCTTTGCCACTCGCGACCTCTCGACAAACAGCTGGTGGGTAGCGATGTTTACCTGGGGCGAGGGCTGGCACAACAATCATCACGCGCACCCGACGTCTTCGCGGCACGGCTTGGCGTGGTATGAGATCGATCTGAACTGGTACGGCATTTGGGTCCTGCAAAAGCTCGGACTCGCGAAGCAGGTCTACGCCGTGAATCTCTCCAGCTTGAAACTGCAGGCGGCGCCGGAAGAGGATGCTACCTCGATCGTCGCACCCGAATCCGCCACCGATTTCGTCTCCGCATAGAACCCATCCCATAAAAAGAACTCGTCAGGGCACGGCTTCCAGCCGTGCCAAAAAAGCCCCGCGGCCAAAGGGTTTTAACCCCTGAGGCGGGCGTCCGCTGTACAATTGTCTTAAATAGCCATGCGCATCACGAGCCGGCGGAAGAAGATCGCTTTCTTTATCGTTCTGGGCGTCTGCCTGGTCGCGTTGGCGCTCACGCTGAACATCAGCTGGATCATTCTGAACTGGCGTAAAGACGTTCTTCTCGTTCTTGGCGTCATTTTCTTTGCGGCGATCATTCTCGGCATGATCCTCAATACGGGCTTCCTGGTGCGCGAGATCCGCCGCAACGAGCAGCACGACAGCTTCATCAATGCCGTCACCCACGAACTCAAGACGCCCATCGCCTCGATCCGCCTGTATCTCGAAACGTTGCAGCGCCGTGAAGTCGACGAACGCCAGCGGCAGCAGTTCTACCAGTTGATGCTCGAAGATGCCGACCGCCTGATCGGGACCGTCGAGCAGGTCCTGAAGGCCGGGGAAGTGGGATACAAGCGCGGCACTCTGCACCGCGCCCAGACGGACTTCGGCAGCCTCGTCCGCGAGTGCATGGAACTGGCCCGCACGCGGCATCACCTGGATCCCTCCGCTCTGCAGTATCAGGGTCCGCTAAACGGTTCGGGAGCCACGGTGGAGGCCGATCCCACGGAGCTTCGCACGGCGGTGTCGAATATTCTCGATAACGCCATCAAGTATTCGGGAGACAAGGTGGATATCTCGGTCCGCGTGGAAACGCCCGACGAGAAGCGCGTGGTGCTCCGCGTCCGCGATCGCGGCGTGGGCATCCCCGCCCATGCGTTGAAGCGCGTGTTCAAGCGCTTCTACCGCGTGCCGGGGCGATCATCCTCGCAGGTGAAGGGGACAGGCCTGGGCCTGTTCATCGTGCGCGCCATCGCCCGCGCCCATGGAGGCCGGGTATTTGCCGAAAGCGCCGGTTGGACGCGCGGCACCACCATTACCTTTGAATTGCCCAGGAGCAATGCGTGAGCCATCTGCTCGTAGTCGAGGACGAAGCGCATCTGGCCGACGGCCTGCGATTCAATCTGGAAGCCGAAGGACATTCGGTGGACGTAGTGGGCGACGGCGAATCGGCCATCGAAAGCCTGCTCCGCTCCGGCAAGAAGTTTGACGCAGTCGTATTGGACGTCATGCTGCCCGGCACGAACGGGTTCGAGGTAGCCACGGAGCTGCGCAAGGCCAAGAACTACGTGCCGGTGCTCATGCTCACCGCGCGAGGCCGCCCCGAAGATGTTCTGCAGGGCTTTGCAGCAGGGGCCGACGATTATCTGCCCAAGCCCTTCGAGCTGCCGATTTTTCTCGCGCGATTACAGGGCTTGCTCCGCCGCAGCGAATGGCTTCGCGGCGGCAACGGCGGAACCGAGGAAGCCAGAAGCCCCGAAAATGGCGCTAGGAATGTCGCGGAGCCGCCGCCTCCACAGCAGCAGGTCTTCTCCTTTGACGGAAAAACCATCAATTTCGAAACCCTCGAGCTGCAAACCGGCGCCTCGACCATCCAGTTGACCCTGATGGAAGCGAAGCTTCTGCGCCACCTGGTGCAGAGCCACGGCCGCACGGTCACGCGCAAGTCGATACTCGAAGATGTGTGGGGCCTGCGCGAAGACACCGACACCCGGGCCATCGATAACTTCATCGTGCGCCTTCGCCGGTACATCGAGGAATATCCTTCGAAGCCCCGGCATTTGTTGACGGTGCGAGGTGTCGGCTATCGCTTCGTCGTCTGATTCCGCGGCGGGCGTTCTGCTTATGAAGGTCGGGTAGTGCATCAGTTTCCTGTTACGTTTATCAGGACTTGGAAACTGACCGCGCCACCGAAGGCCGAAAATGCTTGACAGTGAAAAACGCGCGACCTAGCATCGGAAGCCTCGCGAATTTGAATTCTTCGGTGAAATTTCAGCCATTTCATGCATGAATATAAGATGGCGACAGTAAATTGAGGAGGAGACTCGTGCCGCGTAAAGGCCAGCAGTGGAAGCGTTTCAATAGCGCAATCATCGTTCCGGGAATTCTGGTAGCCTGCTCCGCTGTGTTGGCGCTGGCCGCGGGCTCGGTAGCTCCCGCCGCCGCTGTCCCGCGAGCGCAGGCGAAAGACGCGGCGTCCCAGATGCCGGACGGCGCCGGCAAGAAGATCATCGTCGAAAAATGCCAGGTCTGCCACTCGCTGGAAAGAATTGTCACCTCGCGGCGTGAAAAGGATGACTGGCAGGCCGTCATCGACTTGATGGTCGAAGAGGGCGCGACTCTCACCGACGACGAAACCAAGACCGTGGTGAATTATCTCGCAGCGAATTACGGACCGAACGGGCCCGCGGCGGCTGCTCCGGTGACTCCCGCGGCAGCGCCCCCAGCGGCTGCATCCGCTCCCAGCACGATCGTCGACCCCGATCAGACGCAGTTTGTAACCCCGCCGGATTCGATGGGGCTCCCCTCCACCGTGCAGATGTCCATGATTTCCGGTGATTTCACCAAGCCCGGCCTGTTCTCGGCGCTGATGAAGCTGCCCGCGGACCAAAAAATCGACCCGCACTCGCAATCGGTGGACCTGAACCTCGTGGTCCTACGGGGCACGTATGAAGTCGGGAACGGAGACACGTATGACGCCGGCAAGCTCCAGCCGCTGAATGCCGGAGAAGTCGTCCGCTTCCCAGCCCAGCTCCGCCATTTTGGCCACGCCAAGGGCGCGACCGTTATCCTTGTGTATGGTGTGGGACCGGTCTCGATGACCTGGGGCTCGAAGTAGGGCTTCAGCGACAGTCAGTACCAAAAAAAACAGGCCGGGGAAGATTGTTCCTCGGCCTCTTTTTTGCAGGAATCCCAACCGGAGCCTACCGGTAAAGCCTCTAAGTGACCGACATCACGGCTATTTACGTGACATCGCGAGCAACTTATTCGTTTTGTAGTTGAATCTAAAATTGAGACTTTGGTAGCATCAATTGCATACAAAAAATCAGTCTTTAAAGGGGTAAGCCAGCATGAAAGGAATGAATGTGTCATTGCGGGTCAGGCAGATCGCGGGAGCCTTTGTAGCGCTGTCGCTGCTGGCTTCCTTCGCTTCGTTCTCCACTCGGGTAGAAGCGCAAACGGCTCCTCCTAAGCCTTATGTCCCATGGGTTGCTCCGCCTGACGCGAAGGCGGTAAAGAACCCCTTGAAGAAGACGCCGGATGTGATCGCTGCGGGTGCAGAAACCTTCCGGGAAAATTGCGAAGTTTGTCACGGTCCCAAGGGCGACGGAACCGGCCCCACGGCCAAGACTCTCACGATCAAGCCGGCGAACTTCACCGATCCGAAGCTGATGGCTCCCGAAACCGATGGCTCGCTCTTCTGGAAGATGAGCAAGGGGCGCGGAGCGATGCCCAGCTGGGAAGATCAGCTTTCGGAAACCGAGCGCTGGCAGCTGGTGCTCTACATCCGCAGTTTCGGAGCGAAGGCCGGCGCGGCGAAGAAAGAAGAATAAGCCGCCGTTCTTTTAGCATCTGCGATCTGAAAAGCGCGCTGGTTGGGGAAGGGAGTTCCCGGCCAGCGCGCTTTTTCTTTGCGTGCGCTGAATGCTGCGTTTCGCCGCGACGTGACACTGACGTGATAGTGTAGAAGCCTCAAACCGCCACACGAAGAGACCTGATGACCCGAAAACTGCCGTCGATTGTGATTGTGGGACGCCCCAACGTGGGCAAGTCCACGCTCTTTAACCGCTTAACCGGAACGCGCCGCTCGATAGTCACGAACGAACCCGGGATCACCCGCGACCGCATCTACGGAAAATCGGAGTGGGAAGGCCGCGAGTTCGAGGTGGTCGATACGGGCGGCATCGTGCCCGAGGACAAGGCGGGAATCCCCGGCGAGATTCTGCGGCAAGCCCGCGTCGCCATTGAAAACGCGTCGTGCGTCGTACAAGTAGTTGACGGCCGCACCGGCCCCGTCCCCCTCGATGAGGAGTTGGCGCAACTCCTGCGCCGGGCCGGCAAGCCCCCGGTGCTCGCCGTGAACAAAGTGGACTCTCCCAAACAGGCCGAGCTGGCTGCGCAGTTCTACGAACTCGGGGACCGTATTTTCCCGATCTCCGCCGAGCACGGATTTGGAATCGACACGCTGCTCGATTCGTTGACTCAGGATTTTCCCGTAGGCGAATTTACGGAGGCGCAGCCCGATGTAAGCATCGCGATTATCGGGCGCCCGAACGTCGGCAAGTCGACGCTGCTCAATCAGTTGGTAGGCGCGGAACGGTCGATCGTATCGCCCGAGCCTGGCACCACGCGAGATGCCGTCGACACGGTGGTCGAGCACAATGGCAAAAAATACCGCTTCCTCGATACGGCGGGCATCCGCCGCAAGGGCAAGACGAACCTCATCGCGGAAAAGCTGAGCGTTATCATGGCGCGCAGGCACCTCGAGCGCGCGGACGTCGCCATCCTCGTGTCCGATGCGTCGGTGGGCGTCACCTCCCACGACGCCACTATCGCGAGCTATGCCGAGCAGTCCGGCCGCTCCGTGATCATCGTGATGAACAAGTGGGATCTGGCGCTGAAGGCCGCACAGGAGAAAGCCGAGAAGGAAAAGCGCGTGGGAGGGAAGGGCGGCGGCGGAAATCCCAGCAAGCTGCTGGCGGATTACGAGCCGATGGTGCGCGGCAAGCTGAAGTTTCTCTCCTACGCCCCGCTGGTATTCCTCTCCGCTCTCACCGGCGATCGCGTCACCAAGCTGTACGCCCAGATCGACCGCGTCGTTGAAGCGCGCAACCGCCGCATTTCCACCGGCGAACTCAATCGCTGGCTTGCGAATGTCGATCTCGACCGCGGAACGTCTCCCGCCAGCCGCCACGTAAAAATCTATTACATCACGCAGGCCACATCAGCTCCGCCCACGTTCGTGCTGTTCACCAATCAGACCAAGCCGCTACACTTCAGTTTTCAGCGCTTCCTGGAAAACCGCCTGCGCGACGCCTTCGACTTCACCGGCACGCCCATCCGTTTCATGCAGCGCCTAAAGAAGCGCGACGGCCGCGGCACCGAGAAAAAGCGCGAAGCCCGCGAGCGCCGCTGATCGCTCAGCACGGCCATCAACCACCTGGCGATCCACAGATGTGGGGTTGACACCGCGCGAAATCGGCCTACGATACAGAAAAGCCATGGCGAGTGCTGCACAAGCTGCGCGCGAAATTCCGGAAAAGAGCCTGTTCCGCATCGGCGAAGTGAGCCGTCTGACGGAAACGAAGGCCTTCGTCCTGCGCTTCTGGGAAAGCGAATTCCCCACGCTGCAGCCGGTGAAGAGCCCCAGCGGACATCGCCTCTACCGCCGCGAAGATATCGAGACCGTTCTCGAAATCAAGCGCCTCCTCTATGAGCAGGGTTTTACCATCGCGGGAGCCCGGAAACATCTCGCGGAGCAGGGAAGCGGCAACGGAAGCGTAAGCGGCAGCGCCAATGGAAGCATCGGCAGGGAAGCGGCTGCCGATTCAAACCAGGTCGCACATGCAGTTCAGTCGGCCGCGCGGCCCGAACCTGCCAATCGCATCCCCAAAAAGCTCCTCCTCGATCTGCACGAAGAATTGCTCGCTGTCTTGACCCTCCTCAAAGGCGAGTGATACCCTGAACGGCAGTCGCAAAGCGGTCGGGACGTAGCGCAGCCTGGTAGCGCGCACGCTTGGGGTGCGTGAGGTCGCTGGTTCAAATCCAGTCGTCCCGACCATTAACTTAAACTGCCTCCCCGCCACCCTGGATTCCGCCCCCCCAACTTCAAGCCAAGGCTTGAAATTACGAGTTATGGCAATCACTGTTTTGCGAGAGAACTGACATCGGTCAGGGCTTCAAGAATGTTCAAGACATAGCTACCAAAAGGTGTCAGTTGATATAAAACATGTCCTTCAGGTTCTGGCTCCAATTTATCTAAATTCTAGGGCGCCTTCTGTCTAACTGGAAGGTCTGCGCATGCCCCATGAGGCGAGGAGAGCATTCGCAGTAATGCCGCCGACTTCGGGCATTCTGATTGTTCTCTCCGCTTGTTCATTGTCACCGAGCGGTTCGTTAAAAAGTTCGTACTCCGCGTCCGCATTGATGGAGTTGTCTTCCAAATGACGCAACGCATCTAGCATCGCGGGGAAAGTTTTCAGCGGGCTTTTTGACAAAAACTCCATGACCTTTTCGTCACTCAATTTCATTGAGTTCTCCGTCCGGGAATGATACGCGGCAAAGTGCGACCACGGCAACTATCTGTCTTAGAGATGTATGGATAAAATCAGGAATCAGCGCAGCACCACGACACGCGTTCTGTGGACGGTCAGTAGGTATCAGGGCCACTGCCTTCCCGGAGCATAACCGCGTTTAGATCCGCGTTGCAATATCTTGATGGCGAACCCTATGGCAGTTCGGCCGTGACATATTCGCGCATGCTCGAGTGCATGACGGAAATCTGTCTTTTTTTGTGATGCCTGCATGGCCGTTTAGCGCAGCAGTTCATTAACGAAAATGGAAGAACACCTGAAGAAAGTTGACTGCGCAATTGCTGAAACCGACAACATTATCGCCCAGCACGATTATCCTGACAATTCTCGAACTGTAATCGTAATCGGCCTCTTAGCCACAATGATTGAGCCCCAAAGAGCATGCTGATGCTTATCCGCAACGATAAGTGGGCTATTCTTTTGACTTGGCGCGCACTTCGTCTGAGTCCGCCGTCTCAGGAATCCTGTCAATGGTTTGCGACCCACCAGTTGCACGTCTTGAGCTGGATGTAATTCCCGGTGATAATGCCGATTGATGAAGGCCACTGCGAGCCTACCTGCCGGCGATTTTTTGGACTTCAGAAGCCAGCTGGGAAAAGTGTGCAGCTACCGCATTCCGCTCTTCAGTTATCGCGCGCTTCTCGGGACAGACGTCAACCATTCGGCTGGGCCGGAATTAACGAAGCACGTCTGCGGACAGACACTCATAATCACTACTAGCTGGGAAATTTCCGCATTTCAGGACCAAAGCTTATGCATTGCATGGAAGCCTTGCTGTGTCCTGCACCACTTAGGCTGCATCATTTAACCGCCTGCGGCCTCCGCGATCCGATCAGTAAATAGGTTTTCGGCCACCGCGCTGGCGGGCGGCCATTTCTGCTGCTACATTGGTAAAGAAGGCGGCGAGTGGCTGCAAGGCTCTCCCACAGCGAAACATCATGGCACTCCACATTCTGGTCACCAACGATGACGGGATTCATGCCCCCGGACTGCGCGCGCTGGCGAAGGAGCTCGGCCAAATCGGCATCGTTACGGTCGTCGCTCCCGCCCACGAGCGCAGTGCCGCGGCGCAATCGCTGACCCTGCGCCAGCCGATTTATTGCGAGCAGCTTGCCGAGCGCGAATTCGCCGTGGACGGAACGCCCGCCGACGCCATGATCCTCGCCTTCAACACGATTCTCAAAGACAAGCCCGATATCGTCGTTTCCGGGATCAACCCGGGCGGAAATCTTGGCGAGAACGTGTATTACTCCGGGACGATCGGCGCCGCGATGGAAGGGGCCATCAATCGCACTCCTTCGCTGGCGGTTTCAGTCGCCTACCGCGGCAAGAATTTCGATTTCGCGCCCGCCGCGAGCTTTACGCGGACGCTGGTTCCCGTTGTTCTGAAAGAAGGCCTGCCGAAGGGCGTGCTGCTGAATGTCAACGTCCCGCAGCCCTGGACCGGGGAAGTGCGCTTCACGCGGCAATCGTCAAAGATCACCCGCAACCTGCTGCAGGCGGGAATCGATCCTCGCGGCCGCCGCTATTTTTGGCTGCACGAGCAGGAGCTTACCGAGGACATCGAAGCCAACACGGATCACGCCGCCATCCGCGACGGAGCCGTCTCGATCACCCCGCTCGTGCTCGATCACACCCACGCCGCGTCCTTGAATCATCTCTCGCACTGGGCCAAAGCCCTCGAAGATCTCGTCCGGCGCTAGCGAGACTTGGTCTCCTCAACGGGCTTATTCTGTTTCGTCACCCATGGCCGAACGCACCATATAAGCCGATCTATTTAACCCGGCCGCTTCCGCCAACTGATCGATGCGTTTGATCTGGCTTTCGCGCGCGGTGATGTTCACGCGCACCGTTCTTTCGAGAGTGACCGGCACCAGAAACATCACGGCGTGTTTCGCCGCCGGATCGTTGGCGATATCGTCGATCGTCGAGGGCTCGGGGATCGCAGCCCCGTCTTCGTTCATGCCTTTGACGTGAAACGTCAAAGCTTCAATAGCCATTAGCCGCGCTTCTTCCAGCGTCCGGCCCGCTGTTACGCAACCGGGAAAGTCCGGAAAGCTCACTCCAAAATCGGACTTGCGGTCTTTGTGTAAGTACGCGATGTACTCCATAAGATCACCTCAGCCTGATGTGCCTTGTCCTGGTGGCACAGGCACCCCTGTCGGCGTCCCGCTCGGGGCCTGTCTAGCCACCGCTCTTCGCACTAGCCACTGAATTTCACCACGTGAGACCCAATCGGACAAGCCCTCTTTCCTGTGCTACGGTGGCCTCATGGAACGAAAAAACGAGCGAAAAAAGAGGGCAAAAACGAACCAGCAGATTCGACACACTGGGACGAACGGAAAGATATCTATGTTATTGAAAACAAACAAAAGCGTTCTCGCTCACTCGACACTCTTAGAGGGGTGCGCTGCACAGAAAAATTCTCCCGTTTGGGAGGCCTCGGCGGAAAGCCGGCCTGTGCTATGGTAGCGTCTGGCTCTTGCGGGCTCGCAAGCGCTCCCTTCATGCCGAAAAAAGCGACCGCGGAAAAACCTGATGAACTCACCGTCGATGGCATCTTTGGCCCCGGCGGCCTGCTCGAATCGCGCCATTCCGGTTACGAATTTCGCCCCTCCCAACTCGAAATGGCCCGAATTGTCGAAGAAGCCTTTCAGCGCCACCAGCATGCCGTGATCGAAGCGGGCACCGGCACCGGCAAGACGCTTGCCTACCTGATCCCCGCCATCCGCAGCGGGCGGCGCGTGGTGATCTCCACCGCGACCAAATCGTTGCAGGAGCAGCTATTTCAAAAAGATGTCCCGTTTCTCCAGAAGCACTTCGCTCCGAACCTGAAAGTCGCCCTGATGAAGGGCCGCGCCAATTTCCTTTGCCGGCAGAAGGTGTATCAGATGGAAGGCCAGCCGGTTCTCAAGGGAATGGACGAAATCGACTGGTTCTCGCAAATCCGCGACTGGGGAAAGCTTACCGACACCGGCGACCGCAGCGAGCTGACGTTTCTGCCCGACGACGCGGAGCTCTGGAACCGCATCGACGCGCGCCGCGACCTCTGCGGCGGCCAGAAATGCCCCGAGTTCCAGCGCTGCTTCATCACGGCAATGCACCAGCGCGCCCAGGAAGCCGACCTGATCGTAGTGAATCATCATCTGTTCTTCGCCGATCTGGCCATTCGACAGGACGATTTCGGCTCGATTCTCCCGGAATATTCCGCCGTGGTTTTCGACGAGGCGCACGAGATCGAAGATGTTGCGAGCGATTATTTCGGCCGCCAGGTATCCAGTTACCGTTTCGACGAACTGGCTCGCGACACCGAGAGCATGCTGCGCGTGCTGCGGATCGAGTCGGCCCCGCTTCGGCGCGATCTGGCCCGTGTCCGCGAGCGTGGCCGCGCCTTCTTTGAAACGTTCCCCGAGCGCGAAGGACGGTTTCCGTTTGGCCCCGCCGAGCGCCACGCCTTCCTGGAGAGCCATCGCGAGCCCTACGACGAGCTCGCCGCGGCGATCAAGCGCGTGGAGGCGGAGCTATCGGCGCTCTCGCCTAAGCCCGAGGAAGTGATCACGCTAGCGCGCCGGGCCGCCGAGTCACGCCGCGAGCTGGCGTTCCTTCTGGAAAGCGATGAAAAAAGCTACGTCTATTGGTATGAACGCCGCGGGCGCGGAGTTTTCCTCGCGGCGACTCCCATCGACGTGAGCCAGATCCTCCGCGAACAGCTTTTCGAACGTTTCGACACGGTGGTGCTCACGTCTGCCACGGTCGCCGTTGCCGGGCGGTTCGACTACCTGAAGCAGCGTCTCGGCGTGCTACCCGCCAAAGAAGTGGTATTGCCGCCGGAGTTCGATTTTCACGAGCAGGCGCTGCTCTACATGCCCAGGTCGATGCCCGACGTGCGACACCCTTCCTTTTCGGCCAGCGCGGCCAACGAAATCGCCCAACTGCTCGAAATTTCCCAGGGCCGCGCCTTCTGCCTGTTCACCAGCTACGCGCAGATGCGGGACGTGTACGAGCGCGTTTCTTCCAAGGTGCGTTTTCCGCTGCTGCTGCAAGGAACGGCGCCGCGCTCTATACTGCTCGATCGCTTCCGATCCACCGCCAACGCGGTTCTGTTCGCAACGGCCAGTTTCTGGCAGGGCGTGGACGTCCCGGGTTCGCAGCTCTCCTGCGTGATCATCGACAAGCTGCCCTTCGCCGTGCCCAGCGATCCGATCGTTGCGGCCCGGGTGCGCGCGCTTCAGGAAGACGGCCGCAACCCGTTCGCCGAATTCCAGATTCCCGAAGCCGTCCTTGCGCTGAAGCAGGGCTTCGGGCGACTCATCCGCACCAAGACGGATCGCGGCATTCTGGCGATCCTCGATAACCGGATCCAGCGCATGCAGTATGGTAAAATTTTTCTCGAGTCCCTGCCCGATTATCAGACCACGCAGGACCTCGCCGAAGTGGCGCGTTTCATGGAAAATCACCCGGAGTAGGAACTGGCATCGTGGGCCTGAGCGCCCGGCTCTCCGAACTCGAAGGAATCGCATGTACGAAGTCAGTGTGGATGAGTCGTTTGCCGCGGCGCATAACCTGCGCAACTACCGGGGCAAGTGCGAGAACCTGCACGGGCACAACTACAAGGTACGCATCACGCTGGCAGGCCAGGAACTCGATTCGACGGGGCTGCTGTACGATTTTGTCCAGCTGAAGAAGGCTATTCAGGAGGTGATTCGGTCGCTGGACCACACATACCTGAACGAGCGCCCTCCGTTTGACGTGTTGAACCCTTCGGCCGAGAATATCGCCCGTTACATTTATGATGAAACGGCCAGGCAGCTCCCCCGGGCGGCCAACGGCGCGGGAATCGCAAGTATCACGGTTTGGGAATCGGATGTAACCGCGGCGACCTACAAGCCGTAGTACTACTTCAGACATTCGGGTGGCGCTGCCATTTTGCTTGCGGCTCAGCGGCTCCAATTTGTTATGATTGCCCGCCAATTCACGCGGGCTGTTGGGGTTCGCTATCGCCTGTCGAGTACCACTTGGGCGATAATAGGTGACGCACTTTATAGTTGGAGGAGATAGCTAATGAGACGAACGATTCCCGCCCTGGGAGCGCTGCTGTTTGCTCTCCTGCTGGCCCCGATCGTGTGTGCGCAGTCGACTCGAATTGAGGGTCAGGTACTGGACCCTCAGGCCAATCCCTGGCCGGATGTAACCGTGCAGATCAAGAACGTGGACACCAGCCAGGTGTTTACGGTGAAAACGGACCGCACAGGTCATTACAGCCAGCTCGTGCCTAAAGGTGGGATCTACGAATTCGTGCTCACCAACGACGCGGCGAAGCTCAACTTCACCGAAAGGCACTCCATTATGGAGGGCAGCCCTAATAGCATCACGTTCAACTTCAAAGACCTCATCGCGCAGCAGAAGAACGCCAGCGCCGAAGACGCCAAGAAGGCCGAAGAGCAAGCCCACGCCTTTGAGAATATGAAGACTCACTTCAATGCGGGCATCGCGGCGATCAACGACTCGACTCAGGTTCGCCAGCAGCTCGCGACCGCCTCCGCCGATCAGAAATCGGCGCTCCAGGACAAGATCAAGGCGGACGGCCAGACGGCGGTAACTGAATTTCAGCAAGCCGAGCAGGGCGCCAGCCCCAAAGACCCCAAGAACCACGCTTTGATCTGGGCCAACCTCGGACAGGCGTACGACTTGTCGGGAAATTTCGGCGACGCGGCCGGAGCGTACCAGAAAGCGGTTGACCTTCAGCCACAGCCAAACTACTACGTCAGTCTGAGCACGGCTCTCGCGCGGACCGGCGCGGACAAGAACGACCCGCAAAAAATCGCCGACGCCGGCGCCGCCTGCGACAAGGCGACTGCTCTCGATCCTACGACGGCTAATACCTGCTGGAAGAACGTCGGCATCGTATTGAGCAACAAGGGCGACCTGAAAGACGCAATCGTCCCGTTCCAGAAGGCGACGCAGGCCAACCCGAAGGACGCCCAAGCCTATTTCCTGCTCGGCAGCGCCTATACCGGCACAATCGATACCAAGCAGGAAGGCGACAAGGTCGTCTACATCATTCCCCCAGGAACCGCTGAGTCGTACCAGAAGTGCATCGACGCCGACCCGAATGGACCGTACGCTCCGCAGGCGAAGGCCGCGCTCGACAACATCGCGCAGCTCAGCGGAGGCGTACTGACGCAAATTGGCACCGATAGCAGCGCGAAAAAGAAGAAAAAGTAAACCAGCGGTTTTGCGGTCTCGCGGGGCAGGGAACTGCACTGCAAAACTTTTTCCACATTTAATTTTTTTATGGCGCCGCTTTCGCTCTCGACCCGAAGTTGCGAGAGTGCTATTCTCTCGCATGCGATTCGAGGAACGCGGTGCGAGAAGTGGATTTTAGCCACGTCAAGAGCGAACGGCGGCGCAGTGAGCGCGTTTCGGAGTCGATCCCCCTTATCGTACGGGGCTTGGACCTGCTGGGACAGCCATTCGAGGAACGCACCTCGACGCTGTACCTGAATCTTCACGGATGCATTTATTCATCGAAACACCACTTACCTAAAAACTCATGGGTTACCCTGGGATTGCGAGAAGGTTCGGAATTTCGCAACGTCCGGGCCCGCATAGCCTGGCTCCAGCGCCCGCAGTCTGTCCGTGAGGCGTTCGAGGTTGCCGTCGAGCTTGAAAGTCCGGGGAACGTTTGGGGAATTCAGTTTCCGCCCGAGAATTGGGCGGCCGGCGCGACGCCGGCTTTTTCATATCAGGCTGCAGACTCGCAGGAAGCGCGGGCAGGCGGCCAATCCGAAGCGAAGCGCATCCCAGTCATCATAGGCACCACCGAGGCGAATGTGATAAGCGATCTTATCGGCGAAAATCCCGGCTTACCCGAAAATTCCGCATTTCCTTCTGAAGAACATTCCCCAGTCCCCGACCCGAGTCCGCTCTTGCGCGACCTGACCGCCGAACTTCAGCGGCAGGCGAACCAGGCGATGGAATCCGCCGCGGCGCAAGCTGCGGAAGGCATTCGCCGGACGGCGGAAGAGAGCGAGCAGCGGAACCTGTCGACCGCGGAGGAGTTTTTCCAGCGTTGGAAGGAAAATCTCCATCAGGCTCAAGAGGACGCGCGGAGCGGCTTTTCAGCGCACTTATCGGCGAAGCAGGAAGAATTCCTCACGGAACTTAGATCCCAATTCGAACAGCGTTTTAGCGAAGCGGGCCATGTGCTGGACGAACTCGATCAGAAGACGCGCATCGCGCGCGAAGCGGAAATTGAATTGGCGGGCCGCGTGGAACGATCGGCGTCTGCGCAGCAAGCTCAGCCGGCGGCTGCTGGCGAACACTCGAACGACTCCGCCTCCGCGGCGGAGCGCTGGAACGAGCGCCTCACCCTCGAGTTAGGAGTGGCGCAGTCGCAGTGGAACGAATTGCTTCAATCTTCGCTCGATAGCGGCGTCGAGCGCCTCGCGCTGCAGTTGTCCGAGCGCTCTCAGGACGTGCTCCGGAATGCCGAGCAGAGGCTTGCGAACCGCTTTGCCGAACTCCGCCAACCTCTTGCGGAAGCCTCCGCAGAGGCGCGCGATGGATTGAACCGCTTGCGTTCGGATCTGGAACGCGAGATGGCTCAGGCGCGCGAATCGCTGGCGGACATCGAGCACGTGACGGCGCGGCTGAAGGATTATTCGGGCCAGCTGGAGGCGTCGAGCCACGATACGCTGAACGAGCTCCACCGGCGCCTCGAGAATATCCTTGAGGGCCACACGCGCGAGATGAATCGCCACGCGGAGAGCCTGGTGGCCGGCATGTGGGACCGGCTGAACCCCTCCTTCGAGGCTCTCGGCAATCAGCTGGTCGAACGCGCGACGGCGGAAGCCGAGTCCCGGCTGACGCCCTACCTCGACCGCGTCCCGGGCCTGATCCGGGATCTTTCCGCTCGCGAGATGCAGGCCGAGGATAGCCTGCGGCTGCATCGCGAGAGGCTTCGACAGCTGTCCGATAACAATCAGCGCGAGGCGGCCGCCCAGGCAGTCGATGCGCTCTCCGGCCTGCGCAACGATTTCGAAGCCGCGCGAAAAGAAGCTGCCGGGAAATGGAATGAGGAAATCGGCGCGATCGGGGCGCGCGCTTCGCAGGCTGTTTCCGAGTCCCTCGATCAGAGTGCCGAGTGGTTTCAAGACGATACACGCGCTAGGCTTCAGGTTGTCGCGGAGCAGGTCCTTGCGACAGCCAGGACTCACTGCGAGGGCATCAATTCGGAAGCCGCGCAAAAGTTCACGGAAGAGGCCGGGCATCGGGCCGCCGCGCATCTCCTTGACATTCACCAACAGCTCGAAAATGCCGGGAGCGATGTTGCCAGCCGGACGCAATCGAGCCTGAACGAGGCGGCGAGCGCCGCGGCCGCTTCCTTCGGGCAGTTACTTCAAACTATCGCCGGGACCGAAGCCGAGCATTTCGTCGATACAAGCCGAAAACTTCTCCAGGAACGCACTCAGGATCTCGATCGGTTCGCCCAGGAAGTTCTCGGCAGGCTGACGTCGAGCGGGGAAGCGTCGCTGGAAGGCTTCCGGCAGCAGATGGCTTTCCAGGCAGAAGCGTCCGTTGCCGAAGGCCGCAATGCTCTGGCAGCGGAGTTGTCCGCGATGCTGGAACGCTTCGGCAGCGAGCGTGCTGCTCGCGAACAAGATTGGGCGCAGGGTTTGAGCCGCCTCAGCGAGGAAGCCACCGAAAAGCATCAGGACCGGCTGCAGAACGCCTGCGATGCATGGCTGGTTTCTTCCGTGCGCCGGCTCAACGAGCACGGACAGAACGTCGTGGAGTCCCTCTTGAGGTCCACCGATCAGGCCTTGCGCGATTCGTGCGCGCGGGTGTTCGAAGGGCTTGCCGAAACAATCCGGGGCAGGTCCGGTGGGAGCAGCGGATTCCCCGGATTCGCTCAGTCTTCGGCCCGCGAAGTCAGCGAAAATCCGGCTCAATAGCGGACATCGCTTTAAGCTGCGCTTAATTAATTTGAACTCAGTTTGGACTCAATTTCCGGCTCGTTTAATTCTGACTTCGTCCGAGATTTTGAATGCCAATACCTCTTGCTGCTTATAATGCGTCAAAGTGAAATCGAGGATGGCGTCCAGTTGCTCGGGCGTACAACAGACCAGCACAGGAATCATTCCTTCATGAACCGTATTCTCTTCTGGCGAGTTCCACTTTCCCTTTACGCCTTTGAGAATCGTTAGCCCTCCGGCCAGTATGCATACTTGCGCATCCCACATAGCGTGATGATCGACCAGGATTTCTTCGCCACCCATCGAGGTCGGTATTAAAATCTGCCATAGCGATATCCTGTCCCGATTTTTGGCTCCCATAGTGTTCCGTGCCTTATCGTCCGTTGTTTACCAGGGTGACCGTTCTGAATCTGCGCCCAATTGGGCCACGTTGGGCGCTACGATTTCGTTCCGGCCAGTTCTCGCACCGAATCCGCCACGAAAGCAATCTGCTCCGCGGACATCCCTGGAAATACCGGAAGGCTCAACACTCTCTGGCAGGCTCTTTCGGCGTGTGGAAATGTGCCCGGGGGATAGCCGATCGAGGAATACGCGGGCTGAAGGTGAACCGGCCGCGGGTAATGCACCACCGTTTCGATCTCGCGCGCGGTAAGCTGCGCGATCAGGGCGTTGCGATTGTTCGCGTAAATCACGAACTGGTGATACACGCTTTCGTCCCGGCTGTCGTCGACGGGAATCTCCACGCGTGCGCCCGCCAGCCTTGCGCGATACTCCCTCGCGATTTCCTGGCGCCTGGCGGTGGACGCGTACAAGTGGCGGAGCTTGATTCTCAGGATCGCGCCCTGAAAGCCATCCATGCGGTAGTTGTATCCCACGAATTCATGTTCGTAGCGCGCGGTCTGGCCGTGCGAGCGAGCGGCCCTGGCAAATTTCGCAACCTGGTCGTCGTCGGTGGTGAGAGCACCGCCTTCTCCGTAGGCGCCGAGGTTCTTCGTCGGGTAGAAGCTGAAAGCAGCGGCGTTGCCAAGGCTGCCGGCACGGCGTCCCCGGTAGCGCGCGCCATGCGCCTGCGCGGCATCTTCCAGAATCTTCAGATTGTGGCGCGCAGCAACCTCGCGAATCGCATCCATGTCCGCAGGCCGCCCGTAGAGATGCACGGGCAGGATGGCCCGGGTGCGCGGCGTTATGGCTCGCTCCAGAAGCTTGGGGTCGATGTTGGCGGTGGCCGGGTCGATATCGACGAGCACCGGGCGCGCGCCGCAGTACGTGATGGCCTCCACCGTGGCGAGAAACGTGTTCGGCGTGGTGATGACTTCGTGGTCCGCCTGAACGCCTAGCGCGAGAAGGCCCACATGCAGCGCCGCCGTTCCGTTTGCCAGCGCGACGCAATGCTTCGTGCCGCAGAAATCGGCAAACTCGCGCTCGAACGCCTCGACTTCCTCTCCAAGAATGAAAGCAGACTTTTGGCAGACGCGATCCAGCGCGGCCAGTATTTCATCGCGCAGCCCGGCATACTCGGTCTTGAGGTCAAGGATGGGTACTTTCATTGGTCTTTAATGGCCTGGGTGAAAACTCTACTGTAGGCGGACCCTGAGGACAAGCCGGAATGCAAACCGAGCGCGCGAAAACGCCGTTGGCTGAAGCGCTAAATCAGAGGTTCGATTCAGTTGCTTTCGGCGCGAAATCTTTCTGAAAACGCGCGCGCGCGACCTGCTTTCGCCGACTACTTGGCGAGCGGGTCGGGGCGGATCTGGAAGTGCGCGATGGAAGTGGTGTTGCCCTTGCCTCCCTCGAGGTGCCAGATCACTCGTTCTTCATTGCCGGTCCAGATCCCGCGGCCTTTCCATCCGGCGTTTGGATCGTCGATGCGACCATCCATGTTGCGGGTGTAGAAATCGAGCGGATACGGCACGCGCATGGTGATGAATTTTTTCGTCTCGGGCAGAAATGCGATCAGCGAATCCGAGCCGGTCCCGTTCACGATAGGCACGTTCTTGCCAAGTCCCAGTGTGTCGTAGCGGTCCACCCAGTTGTGATAGAAGTGGTCCGCCGGAACCGTGGTTCCCTTGAATTTCGGGCCGGGCACGGGATAGAGCGTCCAGCCTTCGGGGCACTGCTGTCCCATGGCTTTCGGGCCGTTGAACGGTCCTTTGCATTTGCGGCGGTCGAAGCTGGCCAGATCGTCGCTTCCCGTCAGCGCCACCCACACGAGGCCGTTGGTATCAATCGCGATTCCCAGGGTGCCGTACGCTTCCACGCCGGGACGCTTCGGATTATCGAACGGCGGCTCGTAGACTTCCGTTTTGCACGTGGCTGGAGGATTGTCCCCGGTTACCATGCGAACAATTCTTCCCGGCACGGGATAGCTCAGCCCCGCGTACCACACGCTGCCGTCCGCGGGATTGAAAGCGAATCCGTAGCCGTTGCCGCCGTCGACCGCGCGATCGAGTTTCGGATCGATTGGCTCACCCGGTTTCGTGTAAGCGCCGGTTTTTCCGTCGGCGTTATAATCGACAACGGCGGCGCACCAACCCATGGATTTCTGCACGTCGTGCGTCTGGTCCCACACGCGCGTCTTCACCCAACCGATCCCACCCATCCTGGGAGCTACGGCCTGCGTGCTGGTGTAATAGAGCGTTTCGTTTTTGTCGTTGCCGAAGGCCATATGTCCGGCGGAATAGCAGAGATCGATCAGCTCGATTTTGCCCGTCTTGGGATCGTAGTTATCCATGCCCCGGGGAACCCAGCCGTCTGGCATTGGAAAGGCTTCCGCGTAGGGATTTCCCGATCCCTTCTTGCAATAATCGGGCAAGTCGGGGCGGGTCTGCGCGTGGAACCAGACGCGCCCGGCGCTGTCCATGTGCGGCATGGCGATGAAGTTCGGATCGTCCCACACCATTTCATTGCCCCAATAGGGGGACGGCGCGGCTACCGCTCGCGGCGTGAACGGCTTCATGAGCGGGCGGTCGCTCTCTTTGCGCAGCGGAACCTGAACCATCGACTTCGTGTTGTCCTTCGGATTCAAAGCCCAGATCTGGGCGGAAGCAAAGTCGGGCGCATAGACCGGGCCGTAGGCATTGGCCCGGGGATTCCACTCGTCGTTGGTGCTAATCACGTCGTGAATGAACGCTTTGTCGGTGTCGATTTCCCACAATGTTACGACGACATTCCGTTCTACGCCCTGCGGCCGGGGCGGCGCCTCCGGCACTTCGCCCGCGGCGATACGGTTGCTCCAGTCCGCAAAGAGCGCCAGGCCGCGGTCATGCCCGAATTTGTTGAGCGCGTCGGTCATCTGCGGGCCCACCTGGCCGGACATGAGCCGCCGCTCCCAGGCCAGGGAAGGGGAGTCAAAGCTCCCGAGGCTGGGCTCGATCTCGCGCGTGGCCTTGTTGCCCGTCTGATGGCAGACGCTGCATCCGCGCTTGAGGTCGTATACGAATTCTGCCTGCGATTGAATCCCCGGATTCTTCATCGGGAACGCGGTTTTGGGCGGCACCTTCAAGAGCGTGTACCAGTAGTTGGCGGGATAATATTGCGCCGCAGCCTGGGCATCGGGAGCGATCAGCGCCGTCAACGCCAGCGTGCTGCCCGGCTTGGCCGTGACGGTTTTCGAATCCACCAGGCCGTAGCCTCGCACCCAGATTTTGTAGGTAGCCTTGGGAAGTTCCGGCAGCAGATAGCGGCCGGCATCGTCGGTGACGACGATCTTTCTGAATTTTGTAGGCAAGTCGGTGGTCTCGGCGATCACCCACACGCCCGCTTCCGGGCCTTTCGGACTCGTGACGACGCCACCGATGCTGGTCGAGTCCACTGTCACGCTATTCGGCGCCGCTTGTGCCGCGGGCAGAGGAGCACGCGGGCTCGCCTCGCTTCGCACCATCGCGGCGAAGAGAACCACTCCGGCGAAAATGCAGGCGAGCGCCATACTCTTGGAAAATGCCGGATTCAGCTTCATTACGCCCTCCTGCTCGGATTGCATCCCTAGTCTAGATTTGGTCTATAGACGATGAAGGCCGCTAACTTGCGCGATTTTTAGCACAACGCTCCACCCGGAGCAACATACTCTAGGTGGCCCTGCGGAGCGAATTCTCACGGCAGAAGCACGGAACGATTGATCCACACGATATCGTCCCAGCTGAGTACCCTCTGCGTGCCGTCGAAGAGCTTGGCATAGCCGCCGCCCGACGCTTTGAACGAGAATTTCTTCACGCGGTCCGGAGGATTCGTCGTTACGTTGCGCAGGATATCGACGACCTGTTCCTGCCGCGATATTTGATAAAAGCCTGGGTTTTTCGCCGAGTAGAATTTCACATCGGCGGGATTGGCTCGATTCCCCGTGCCCTTTTCGAATTGGATGTGCAATTCAAGCCGCTCCCCGCTCGTCGCCGCGAACGCCCAATCCTGAGATTGAAGTACGGCGCCGCTACTGCCACTCGACACCGTCCGCCGCATCCGGTGGGTGGTAGCCGCCAGGTAGACGCCGAAGGGGCCGGGCGCGTCCAAGGGATCCTCCGTGAGTCCTCCGATGACGAGCTGAACGCTCTCGCCGGCGGGATTTTTTACAGGAGCCACCAGATATGCGAGGCGATTCGATCCTGTGCTTCCGATTGGCTTGCCATCGGGTCCGTTGATCGTCAGCCGGTCGATAAAAACCGCACGCAGATTCGCATCCTTCGCCGGACCTTGCGTCGCCACGCTGGGCGACCAGCCCGCCGGCAGAAAGGCCGCAAGGGCCGCGTCGGGAACGTGCAGATCGAGTTGGAAGCGTGTCTCCGCGCTGGACTCGGCCATCTTTTGTGCGTCCGCGTGGCCTGTGAGCGCGGCGAGCGCGCATGCCGTTATCAAAATTCGAATCACGCTGAAGAATGAACTGCTGCGCATCTTTTCCCGTCTCCTTTTGTGTCGCGCACGTCCTCAAGCCTGGGTTCAAGCGCAGGGAACTTCGCCGCAATGCCGCGCTTATTTGGCGGGCGAATCTTAGCATTGGAAGATGTTTTTCCTTTGAAATAAATCGCGAACGTTCTCAAGTCGGTCGGCCATCGGAACTCGCGTCAGAAATCGGTCTTTGGCCGGTTGCGGTTGGCAATGATGCAGCGTAAACTGATCGGAAGCGAAGTAGCTAATTTCGGGGCGTAGCGCAGCCTGGCTAGCGCGCCTGGTTCGGGACCAGGAGGCCGGTGGTTCAAATCCACTCGCCCCGACCATTCTT
>CAWCQH010000002.1:0-125827 GCA_963797585.1 uncultured Acidobacteriota bacterium | reverse complement strand
CTGAATAAACTGGCCTTCACTCTCCGACTTGGGCGCAAGTGGGCGCAACAACTCCGCCAACTTTTCTACCGCAGTTCGCTGCGAATCTCCGATCACGTGCGAATAGATCGCCAGTGTCACGCGCGGATCGGAGTGCCGCAACTGTTCTTGCACGACTTTCAGCGTCGCGCCGCTATCTAAAAGCAGACTCGCGTGCGTGTGGCGGAAAGCGTGAAGCCCGCAGTGTGGAATTTTCAAAGCGTCCAGCACAGGCCACAGCCCGTAGGCCACGACCTTGTTGGACGATGGCGGTCTGTTGTTCCGGGTCACGAACAAAAAACCGAGCGAATTCGGTCGCCATCGTTCTCGGTAGACTCGCAGAGTAACCGCCAATGGCTCCGGCAGGGGCACCGGAGCCGTGCTGCTCTTGCTCTTTGTGGTTTGGGTTTTTCCATACCACGCCGAGCGGCGTATGTGGATGCAGCCTCGCGCGAAGTCGATATCATCCCACTGTAAGCCCAGCATTTCACCAGCGCGCATCCCGGTCATGGCAAGAACGGTGAACATCGTCTTGTATGGCTCGGGAGCCGCCGCGATGATCTGCCGCACTTGCTTCGCGGTGAAGAATCGAGGCTCCGGCTTGACGGCATTTTCTGCGAACTCCAAGTCGCTAAAATCCACCTTATCGCAGACGTATCCCCACTGCTTCGCTTTCCGCAATATCGCCGAAAGCGTGTCCATCACGTTGCGGGTGGTCTTGCGAGAAACGGTGCGCGAAAGCCGCGTCAGAAAAACCTGCTGCGCTTCCTTGCCGAGTGCATCGAGACGGTGCGTCCCAAGCTGCGGCAAAATATGACATCGCAGATGAGACTGCGCGGCTTTCTGGCTGCTCGGTTTGTGTTGTGTGAGCACCGTTTCTGTCCACCGTTCGGCAAACTCGGCTAGGGTCGCTATGCGCCCTGGCCGGTAGTCCGGCGCGTTGACCTTGCAGAGCAAGACCTCTAATCGCCGGAGCGCGAGAGGTTTGGTTGGTATCTCAGACTTCCGGCCGAGAACCTCGGAACGCTCGACACGCCGCGTCACTCCATCGGCACCGATCACGTCCTCTCGCCATCGTCCTTTCCAAACATCTTTCGCTTTGCCGCTTAGGAATACCCTTCCCCTCTGGTACCGCCGACGTGCCATCGATTCTCCCGGCCCGTCGAACGGCTGCCCTTCTGCGGGCAGGATAGCATCGGCGTTCAAAAAACAGATGTTTTTTCTACCGCCGTTTTTGGCTTTTGAGGCCATCGCAGAATCAACGACTTACAGAACCCGCCCGCAATACGCTTTCTGAACGCTTTAGGAACGCGGCGTGAACCGTTCCGACTGACAGGCCCATGCCACGCGCAATCGTGCGCCAGGAAGCGCCGCAGGCGCGCAGATGTACGATCTTTTCGACATCCACCGTCTTTCGCGGTCTACCGATGCGCCTGCCGCGTGCCCGCGCCGCCGCCACGCCCGACCGAACGCGTTCCCGAATTAACTCGCGTTCAAACTCGGCGATGCTGGCGAAAATTCCGAATAACAACCGTCCGTTGGCCGTCGAGGTATCCACAGCTTCGTGCAAGGAAACAAATTCAATGCCGAGCGTGCGGAACTCTTCGAGCGCGTTCACGAGTTGGCGCAGACTTCGCGCGAATCGGTCATAGCGGTAAACAACAACCGCATCGACTCGCCGCTTTTGGCAATCCGCGAAGAGTCGGCTTAGCTCCGGCCTTTGGTCCTTCGATCCGCTCGCGCCCACATCCGCGTACTCGGCTAGTTCCCAGCCGCGCCTCTGGCAGTACTCCCGCAATTCGCGGAGTTGCATGTCGGGATTCTGCTCTCCGTTCTTAGTGCTAACTCGGGCGTAAATTGCGGCTCTCACGTACTTCACGCCTCCGCTGAAACTGGTTCAATCTCTGCTGGCGCGAAAGCAGTGCATTGACTCAGTTGGGAATCGAGAATCACTGTCGTGCGATCTGCGAACACCTGAAGCAGTGTTCCGGGGCCGCCCGGAGTCCGCACTTTGCGCCCAATGAACGGGAATAGCCGAGCGTGCTGCTGGCCGAATCTTTTAACTGTGTCCGGTGCTCTCGGCGTGGAGATCACACGGATAATCTCGGGTTTGTGCTCGCGAATGTGGGCCAGCAACTCAGCGTCCAACGCGCGCTTTGGTTTCAGCACAAGCGCCTCGCCGTCGGCTGTAACGCGCACCCCGCGCCGATCAAGCTCGCTCAGGATCGCCGCTGCGTTCATAACCTGACCTCGCCTTCGTCTTCGCTTTCCTCATTTGCGAGAGGCAAGGATTTCAAAGTGTCTATGTCTGAATTCTTTGAAATCGTCGGAGTCTCGGCTCTGCTACCAGCTTGTGTTTTCAACTGATTAGTCAAAGACGTCAAAGAATTCACGGGTGTACATGTAGAGCCTGAATTCTTTGAATCTTCGAGCGACCATTCCCAACCGGCTCCGCGACCGCCCAGTTTGCGTCTGGAGATGCGAATAGCATTGGCCGCACGCCAGAGTGTGCTCCTGCTGATACCGTCGTCGTTTGCAGCTCGTATTGCCTCGCGTGCTCCAATTGGACCGTCTGCCAGGCATTCGCGCAGCCATTCCTCGGCTTCCTTGCGTCCGGACTGATCCTCGTGAGTTTCCGTGTTCAGGATTGAGTTTGCGTCCAAGCTTACGGCTCCCGATTCCCAGTCGAGCCGTGGCAGACCATCTTGCGTTTGAACTCGGAAGGCTAGGCCACTCATGTTCGGCCCGAGATTTTGCTTCACCGCCAGCATGAGTCTTCGTTCCGCGTCGGACGGATCGGGAGCGACCGCCCACACCGCGCGTGCCGCCGCAGTGAAGGCGATCGATGCGATGGCTCGATGAACCGCCGCGCCTGCCGATTTCCGCAGATGAGTCACGCAGAGCACGGCGACGCTGTGACGTGCCGCAAGACTCGCCAGCGGAGAAAGCAGCCCGCGCACCTCGGCATTACTATTGGAGTCCGCGCGGCCCAAATACGCGGAGATCGGATCGACGATAATGAGCCGCGCGCCACGGATGCGGGCAAGTGCATCTTCGAGCGTTGAGATTCCCGCTTCCAAGTCAAAAGGCCGCTCTCCGGTTGAACTGTCCGCTAGGGTGACGCGCATTCCTTCGAGTGCGTGTATACGGCTCAAATCGGCTTTTGCTGCGTCGAGGCGTGGGCGGATCGTGTCGGCTGGATCGTCCTCGGCGCTCGCCATGATGACAGCTCCGGCCGCACACTCCAGACTGTCCGGGAACGAAGTTCCGCGCGAGACGCGCGCCGCAATGTCAATCGTCAGGAGAGATTTTCCCAAGCCTGGATCGCCGACTAGGAGTGTGAGCTTTCCAAGAGGAATACGGCCAGGCCAAAGCCATTTCAGCGTCTCGGGTTTGATTTCGCTGAATGACCGAATGATTGCGGAAGATGTGGGAGACTTCGACTGTCCGGGTAAGTCCGCGTTAAAAATCACTTGCGACCCGGTTTTCGTAACCCGTTCGATGCGCCCGATGTTCACGCCGCATCCCCAGTGAGAACGACCTGCACGATTTCGCCGATCACCGCGAGTGCGAGAGCGCGCGCAATTCCCTTACCCAAGTCTTCAGCGTCGCAATAGACGACCGTCACGGGCAAGACTCTCTGCCGGGGAGTCAAGCGACTGCGAAGTGTCACGATTTGCTTTTCCGCTGTCTGAAAAGCACCTGACCTAGGTCGAACTGGTCCAGGCCCGGAGAAAAGATCGGAGACTTTGATTTTCAAAGCATCGCAGACACTCTCAACGGTGCACCCAGCGAAGCAATGAAGCAACACGCGCCCGCCGCTTTCGCCGATACTGAGAGACGGCGAGCCATCCTCATGTGCCGGGCAGCGCGCGATCCAGCCGCGCTGACAGCACCGCGCTTCGAGGCGCGCCGCAAGTTCGCTGCCCGTCACGGCTGGCACCTCGTGCGACGAGGCCGGCGCGCGGTGCGGCCTCTCAAAAGGGCAGCTACATCGCGTCCTAGAATTAGCTCGATCCGGGCGCGTTCGCTCGCTCGGGCTCGCCGCCTTCCAGTGACGATCCGTGAAAGACAAGCACAACTCAGCTCGGCCATGAGCGCGAGCTGCTTTTGCGTGAGCCCGTTTCTCGCGAGGGCTGCTTTGAAATTACGCTGAGCGGTTTCCCTTGCCATGAAACGGACTTTCGCATGACGCGATTTCGGGTTTCAAGGACTTGGAGGTATATTAGGCGCCGCGGGAGGATGAGGCCCCTTGTGTGCCGGACTTCTTGAGAGAACGACGGAAGAACTGATTCGCGACACCGTACTGCCCGGCGACCCGGACCTTTTTCTCTGGTTCGTACTACGGCATGTTTCGACCCGCGAGGTTGCAGAGGACAGACATCAGAAGAAACAACTTAGTGGTGCATTTGTTACATACGGAAGGCCTGACCCGTATAGAAGTTCGGACCTTTCGCGGCGAATCTATGTGAGCGTGCGCACCCTGATGTTTCTCGGCATAACGAACCATGTGGCTTGCCACAAAGTTACGGATCATGTGGAGCGTTGGATAGGTCGTTCCAAGCGGGGAAGACCATCGAAGCGTAAGCGCGATTTGTGTAGCAAGATCGAGACGGTTCGGGCTCTGTTCAACAGGCAGAAAAGTCGCCATCCCTTTCGCGAGAGGCTCCCCAGGCTCGATTCGGAGGTCCAAGAGTTCTGGTATGGTTTTCTTTGGTTTCGACCGTGGGCGATGGACCTTTTGGAGCTAGCGGAGCGTGAGGCGGAGCAAGCGGGACTTCCGCTCTTAACGTATCTCGCAGAGTGGAAGAGATCATCATCTCCCGAGCGAAGGTTGCAGGGAGAAGTGGCTGAGCAAGTGGCGAATTTTAAGATGCGGGTAGCGGCCCCCGAAAGTTTGCCAAGCAATAAAAACCGTAGCAGTTTTGGCTTGATTTTGTCCGCGAGTAGGCAGCGATCCCAAAGACCTAAGAGCTCTCGCGGTTTACGGCCTCCTCGATAAACTCCCGGACCTCGTCCTCGTCCAGTTCGCCGCGCAGGATAGACAGAACGAGCTGGGGGCGGATCCTCTGTTTGATCTTTTCCGCGAGCAGACAGCGTTCGAACAAACTTCCCAGGTCATATTTCCCCTTCTCGCCGCCGATTTTATCGATGTACTCGTTGACGTAACCGAGATGACGCTCTGCATTAGAAACCGCATTCTGTTCCTTGCGCTTGATCTCTTCGTCGAGCTTTGCTTTCTCGCGAATTGGTACGAGCACTTCATCCCTGGCTGCATGCATCTGAACCCACCCGCAGCCAACTGGCAATTTGGCGAGTGCCTTCTTCACGAGTCCCTTTACGTCATCATCTACCCAATCCACGACGCTATCGAGTAGTTCGCCGTGAGCCTTTCGGGCTTTTTCCTGCTCGTACTGTTCTTCGACGCGCTTCACGGCCCGTCCTGCTTCGATCCGCATCTCCTCAATCTGACAGTCCGGCGATAGCGCATCGATCGCTCTCCTGGCTTCCTGCTTTGCAAGCTTCTCCCACTCCGTAAGCGGGGAATCGAAGGGCGGCGGCAGTCGGAAAGAACGGGCAAGCGCTGGCAAATCCTCTACCGCGCTTTCAATGATCTTCTCCACTTCCTTGCGGCGCTCCCAGGGCCGCAGTGCGCTTTGGATCAATGCACCCACTAAGTTCGAAGTGACGTCATCGGAATCCGATGGCGATAGGTGTGCTAGTTCCTCGCGAACTGCCCGACCAACGTTCAACCTCATTTCCGGGGGAGTATCGCTCGGCAGTAAATCAAGGGCCTCCTGAACCCATTGGCTTTCCCATATACGACGTTGGCGGGCTCGCGCTTCCCTCGCCGCATCGGCCTCGCGCCCGGCTCGTGCTTGCTGCACACGTTCCGTTCTTTCCTGTTCAGCGATGTCTGCTTGCTGCTCGGCTTGGCGGCGCTCTGCTTCCTCTTCTCGCCGGAGTTTCGCAAGGTCGCGCTTGGCCCGCAATTCCAACGCTTCGAGATTAAGCTCCTCGACTCGCTCGCGCCGATTTTGTAGGACTTCGGAGGGTGCGCGGTTGGTACGTGGAGGCCCAGCGGATTCTCGAAAGGTCTCTATCGCATGTGCTGAAACCCGCAGATGGCCGCCGGGCGTACGGAATGACGCAAGCGTACCGCGCGAGCAGAGCTCCTTCAGGGTTGGTATGGAAATTCGGAGAGCCCGAGCCGCTTCTGCTACGGTGAAAGCCTCGTCAGACGAAGATTTTTGTCGATTTTTCTCTCGATTTTTCACGTTTTTCGTTTGTGGTTCTTGAGGGTTCGCGGATTCTCTCGTGCGCGTTGCGTGCGTGATAATTGCCGATTTTTCGCAGTTCCGGGCGGCTATCGATTATCGGTGCCGCGCTCGCGCCGAATGCGCCAGATCTGCCTGGCGAATGTGGAGCGGCGTGCGGGCGGCGTTGCGTGGATGACTTCGATGGCTGCTGCTGGCTCCATCGCGTCGGATTGGCCTTTCATGCTGAGTACGGCCGTCACCCATTGCGCGAGGGTTTGCGCTCCCTCGTTTGCCGGGTTGTTCTGGCGGGTGCGGAATCCGAGTCCCTGCCGTTTCATCACCACGCCGATTGTGGTGTTGCACGACCGGCAGGCCCATGCCAGATTCCGCCTTTCCGCATTGTGCTCGTCGCCGTCCACATGGTGAACTTCGACGTTACGTGTTGAACCGCAAAAGGAACAGATGCGGGGCGCTACCGGCCGACATTCCGGCGAGTTCGCTCGATACCGCGCCGCACGGTCAGTCGTTTTCGCCCCGGATTTGCGGCACGGGTAGGGCGCTCCTCGTCCTCGTCTTGGGAGGGGTCTCCGTCGTCCTCTGGAGTCGCTATGTCCGCGATTTGGTCGAGTTGGTCTTGCAGTTCGTCGTTTTCCTCTTCGAGTTCCTGAATGCGTTCCAAGAGATCGTCTTTCGTTGCCATATCTTCTCCTTGTGGATTGCCCACAATTTTAATTTTCCGCCTGTCGGCGTAGTCCTCTAGACTCTCGCTCTCGATCTCGTCCGCACGCTCGGGATCGCCGAGAACGTCACGCACAAACCGCGCGGCCTTTTCCTTGCGGCTTTCGAGTTGTTTACGAGTCAGCATCTTCGGACACCGCTACGCTAAACGAGTAATCCGGGAATGGACAAGACGAACAATATGTTGTTGGTTTTGTTGAGGTGACAAATCGGCTTGAGCTGGCTACGCGCGTTTGCTGTGAGTCTCTTTAATTCCAGCGAAGAAGTCCTTTAACTGAACTTCAAGGACATCGGTGATTTGACGCAGAGTATTTAGGGTGATGTTGATCCGCCCACGTTCGAGGAGACTCATGTGGGTTCTATGCAAACCGCATGCATCCGCGAACGCTTCCTGTGATACACCCTTTATCAACCGTAGTTCTCGGACACGTGCTCCAACTTGTTTTTGAAATGCAACGGACCTTGCAGGTTTCACGGGTCACAGTGTCTAAGGCCCCCGCAAGTCTACATAACGGATAGTGACAGATTACTTGCAACGTAGTGATAGGCTAAGTATATATATATTGCAGCGACAAAAACGTCATGGGCCAAGCTGTTTCTCGCGAATCGTTCAAGGCCCGGCTGTGCTCAACGTGAGGGGCGTGAATGGGGAATACTGAACGTGTTCCGATAGACACCCGTATGGAGGCGTTACGAGGATCCTATGGCGTCTTGGATGGAATCCCTTCCCAACATACGGGTTGATCGTTAGCATGGCCGTTTTCGGATGGTTTCTATTGCAACATCCAATCGGTTTGATCCTTGGCTTTTTAGGATTGATCCCTCAATGGAAGGCCATCGGCCTAATAAATGGGAGCTGGCGAGAGCATCTCAGTAGAGCTGAACTTCTCGTCAAACAAGAGGGCGCCAGCAGGCTCGGCGTCAGCTTGGACAGTGCCCAATCTACCGTTTTGCGAACGGGACGAGGTAAACCACCACTCGGTGCCACACCCAACCCTGAGTACATCATTTCAATTGTTTACATTTGCGATGCGTTCTTTGCTGTCTACCAGGGAGCGACCTTTAACCTCGCGGAACTCGACCTTCAATTGCCCGCACAAGGTGAGGAGGTTTATTTTCGGCACGTGAGCGCTGTTAACTACAGCCCCCCGAATATCGAGATAATTCTTTCAAATGGAAAGACGATGAGGAAATTCGATGTCGGAGTCGAAGGTGGTGGACCTGTCCTCGGCGCATTACGGTCGAAGTTGAGAGGGGCCGGCCCCCCATCTACTTCTGTAAAAGGGCGCGATGGTTTCGCTTCTGAAGGCCTGATCCTTTCGATTTGAATGCCCAGCCGAAGCCACCAGACCGAAAGGCGGCTGAGATTAAAGAGCGAATTACCGGAGGCGAAGGGTATGCCATTATCGGAACGAATCGAGTTCGGCAGACCCCGTTCCTTGAACAGACGCTCAAAGGCCGTAATGGCCAGCGTTTCTCGTGTGGACTCCAGAGCTTCACAGAGAAGTAGATACCGCGATGCGTGATCGGTGACGGTCAGCGGATAGCAATATTTCTGATTGCCCAGTAGGAACTCACCTTTGTAATCGGTGCACCAAAGTTCATTGGGCTTCTGTCCCAACGATAGGGCTGTGCCTTCCGCACGTCCGCGCCGGCGCCCCATGCGTTTGACCAGACCATGGCGGTCGAGCACTGCATGGATGGTACTTTGCGCGGGAACTTTGACCTCGCTCGCAAAGCGGCGGAGTAATTTTTCCCGGATCTTCCGCGCTCCCCAATGAGGCTTATCTTGCTTCAGAGTCAGGATAGCCGTCTCCACCTGCACCGGCAGCTGATTACCGTAGCGGTGAGGCCGCCGTGTGCGGTCGGAGATTCCCTCCAGGCCACACTCCTTGTAACGGTCAAAGATCTTGTAACCGGTCTTACGGGAAATATGGAATTCTCGACACAGCAGGGCCATCGACTCTCCCTCCAGCAATCGGGCAACAAAGCGAATGCGCTCGTCCATAACCGTCCGGTCCTTCCATGGCATCCCCGCTCTCCCCCTTTCACAAAAAAGGGGGGAAGTGTAACCCATGTGTCCGGAACGATTTGTTACCTATGTCTCGGGTCGGTCAGAAGGGTCTCGGCCCACGGTCAACACAACAGCCGACAGTTGTATTCTTTCTCTACTCTAAGCCAGCGATCAGAACACGTACTTCAGCGCGAACTGAATCAGCCGCGGGTTCACCGACTCGCTGGTGATCTGCCCAAACTGAGAGTTCGAGGCATCGAGCTGCGATCCGGTCGGAGCGTTGAACTGCGGGTGATTGAATACGTTGAAGAACTCCGTGCGGAAGACCAAATTCGCGTCCTCGTGTATGCCTCCCACCTTGGTCGTCTTCTGGATCGCCGCGTCGAAGTTGAACTGGCCGGGGCCGAGAAGAATTCCATATCCCGCGTTTCCGTACGTGGTCGCTTTTGCGTCGCTTCCGACTATCGGTGGCCCGGTGGATAGAAACGCCGCCTTGTTGAAGTAACCGGGCCCGCCCAGCGCGCCTCCCAGCCTCTGCAGGACCCCTCCCGGAGAGGGCACGTTCGCATTGCCCATTCCCGGAGCGAACTCCGCAGTGGAGGTTTGCGTGGCTCCCGGGCCGTATCCGTAGACCGATCCGCCGCGAGTATCGGTGAGGGTCAGCGGCGTGCCGTCCTGCACGATGGTCACACCGGACACATTCCACCCGCCTGCGACCTTATCGAGCAGCCCTTCATGCTTGCCGAAAGGAATGTCCCAACCGTAGGTGATCGCCAGACGATGCGGTCGATAGTAGGCGTAAGGCCCATATCGCTTGTTGTTGGGATCGTTGTACACATCGTAAGCGGTGTTGGTGAACGAGCGGCTGAACGTGTATGCCGCCTGCATCTGCAGCCCGTGGGACATCTGCTTGCGTACGGTCACCTGGAAGCTGTTGAATTTGCTGTCTCCGATGGTGGGATCGTTCGCCAGACCAGCCGCTGAAAATCCCAGGTAAGGCACGCGAACCGCTGCGTTGGCGACGGTGTTCGTGTTAATGCCGTTGATGGGGTTCGTCGGACTCGCCAGTTGCGCTTCGTTGAGCTGGTGGAACGCAAATCCGCCGCCGGGAATAAAGTCGGGAACCTGGTGGACCGCGCGGCTCCCCACGTAGCCGACTTCCAACACCCACTGTGGCAGGAATTCATATTGCGTATTCAGGTTCCATTGATAGGTTGTCGGGACAAGGTAGATGGGCCCCATCAAATCGACGTTCAGATTGGAGCTCGTTCCGGTCTGCCCCGAGATATTCACCCAGCGCGGCGCCCACCCGATCGAAGCGGGAGCATAAGGCATGGCGTCGGTGGCGAAATAATTTGCGGCGCCGGTCTGGAAGGCGGGGGCTGTGTACGGGAACGCCTGAATAAACGTATTGTCGAAGGCGGAAAGTCCCGGCTTGTCGTAAAAATATCCCGCTCCGCCGCGCACCACAAACCGGTCGGTCGCCAGAGGCTTCCACGCAAAGCCAAGACGCGGGGCAAATGCCGTGATGGGCGGCTTGTTTTGCGTGGGAGTTTTTCGGTTGTTCTGGAAAATTCCGCCCACGGTCGGTGGCGGGTTCAGCGCCGGGTTGTAGTTGGAGGGCACCACGAACCCGGCCAGCGAACCGGTCGCGGCCGAGGTTCCGAGCGTGCCTCCCTGAGTAACGGGAACATTGACCGTATTGATCAGCCCGGGCCAGACGTTGGTCAGTTGCCCGGCAGTGTCATCGATTAATCCGTTGTACTCCCAGCGCAGGCCCATGTTCAGCGTCAAATTGCTGGTCACTTTGAAATCGTCCTGCACAAAGGCGGAAAAGCTCGGAGCCCGGAAGTGGCTGAATTCGCCGCCCGGTTCCGTAGCGGCGGCGGACGTGCCGGAAGATGAGATATTGCTGGTGGCGCTGCCGTTGGTAAGCCCAGCCAGTCGCGCTAGCTCGAGCATTCGCCGCGTTCTGGGTGGGCGCGCAACCGGGAAGCCCCAGCAAGAAATCCTGGAAGGTTGTGAACGTCTCGCTTCCGATGGAAAGACCCGGGAAGAATCGGTTTTGCGCGTCCTTCTCGAATTCAACGCCGGTGCGGACGGTGTGCTTTCCGTGCGACCACGATAGCTGGTCCGCCCATTCCACCGAGTCCGTCCACGAGTCGCTGATCCCGACCCCCTGAATCTGAAACAGTCCGCTGACCACAATTTTATTGAAGGCGTTGTTGGTGGGAACGATCGGCGTGATTCCCACCCCAGTATCGGTGAAGGGACTCCCGCTGGCCGAAGTGGCCACCGCACGTTGCCCCGAAAACCTCGCTTCGTTCACCAGATTCGGCGAGAGGATCGAAGTGAGCTTCAGCACCACGTACTGGGTGGAGTAATAAAGAAGCGCGGGTCCGCCAGGAAGGCACAATGTGATGGACGAGCCCCCGTGCCGCAAGCCATGGGTGCGGTCGTTGAGTCCGGACCGTAGAACCAGCGTCCCGACACGGTGTTCTTGCTGTTGAGAACGTAATCGAAGTTCCCCAGCGCCTGGGGTTCTGAAAAGACCGCTGGAATGCTGAACGTGGTGTTCTGATTGATCCCCGTGGAAGAGCTGGGAATGTAATAGTTCCCGCTGGGAAGCTTCAGTCGAAGAATGTTGAGGGCCACGGGATTGATGTTCGAGCCGTTGCACGACGACCTGAACGACGGAGGTGGCCTTCACCGTTCCCGCCGCGCTTCCATTCGGGCAGAATGCCGCGCCCAGCGCCGCCTGGAAAGCAGGAGTGGTGCGGTCGCCTGACGGGATACCCAAAAGCGTGGGAGCGGAAAAACCCGCCGGCGAAATTCCGTTGCGCTGTTTCGTCTCCTGAACCGCGACGAAAAAGAAAAGCTTGTCCTTCTTCACCGGGCCGCCGAACGTTCCGCCGTATTGGTTCTGGTTTAATACCTGCCGCCCGTTATTCGGGACGCCCCCGACGGGCGCGCTGATCTTCCGGAAAAAATCGTTGGCATTGAGTACGGTGTTGCGGAAGAACTCAAACGCCGTACCGTGGAAACCATTCGTTCCTGACCGGGTGACCACGTTCACGCTGGCGCCCGGATTGCGCCCGTAACCCGCATCGAACAACGAAGTTTGAATCTTGAATTCCTGAATGGCGTCCGGATTCACGATCCCGATTCCCGATCCGTTGTTGCCCGAATCGGCGCCGTTTCCCCGGCCGCCGATATCGATAATCGTCGCGCCGTCCTGCTGATAGTTGTTCTGCACCGTGCTGGACCCATTCACCAAAATGTCCTGCGAGCCGCGTCCCAGGTTCGCCGCGTCGAACACGCCGACGTTCGCTCCGGCAGCCAGTCCCAGCAGATTGGTGTAATTGCGCGTCGTCAGAGGCATGGCAGTCACCGTGTTGGAGTTGATGACCGTGCCCACGGTCGAACTCGCCGTCTGCACCGCTTCCACTTCGCCGCGTACCTCTACCTGCTGCGTCTGCGTGCCCACCTGCAGCGCCTGATCGAAAACGGCGGTCTCTGTGACGGTAACGGTGACCGATGGCACCTCCGCCGTAGTAAAGCCGGAGGCCTCAAACCTCAGCTTGTAGTTGTCCGGCGGCAAAAATCCAAACTTGTATACGCCGCCCGCGTCCGTTGTGGTGGCGCGCGACTGGTCTGTGCCCACGCTGGTCGCCGTGACCATTGCATTCGGCACAACCGCCCCGGAGGAATCCTTCACAGTTCCGGTCAAAGCGCCGGTCGCCGCCGTCTGCCCGAAGAGCGACGGACCGGCCATCATGGAGACCAGAAGTAGAATCACGCAGGCTGCCGCAACCAGGCGCGCGTCTGAACGCTTGGAGATATCTGTCAACATGAAGATCCTCCCCCGTGTATTTTCGGATTTGTCAGTACGTGGCCGCTGGGGCGGATATTTCCGGCAAAAAGCCGCAGGAACTCGTTGTGCTCGTGCACAACCCCCGTGGCCGTCGAGAAAAACCACACCCAAAACCCGCATCGGACTGTTAGCCCCAGTCTCGAATCGAGCCTTCCTCAATCGCCGTGCAACATATGCCAGCAGTATTTCCGCGTCAAGCAGTAATTCGCGCAATACTCGTGAATCTCCGCGTACTTGACTTGGAGCAAACCTATCCGTAGACACGGGACAGCGATTTCCCCGCGCCCGCATCTCATGCACCGCGGTCATTGCGCGAAACATTTAGTGCGCAGTTTGGAAATACGAAGTTTTGTTCTTTTCTGGCGTTTCGCCTTTTTGTCGGCGCTCGTTGCGCACGTAACCCCTGCATTTCTGCTACCCCGGCATCTCTGAACGCACCCTTCGGCCCCCATTTCCGTCCGATACTGTTCACGCACATTTCTGGTATCCTTGTAACAATTCGGGCGACCCGGTGTCTAAACACGGTAAGGAACAGGCCCTTTCGGGAGTTGCGCGGAATGTCTGAACTGGCACAAAGCCTTTCTTGGGGACAAGACGAATCCGAGCTGGTTACCAGGCTCCAGGAAGGCTCGGACGCCGCTTTCGACTGGCTTGTTACTTACTACCACGCCAACGTCTATAACCTGGTTTACGGAATCTTATCCGACCCTTCCGATGCAGCCGACGTCACGCAGGAAGTGTTCATTCACGCTTTCCGCGGAATCCGCGGATTCCGCCGCGGAAGCTCGCTGAAGACGTGGCTCTACCGCATCTCCGTGCGCCAGGCGCTCAACCATCGCCGCTGGTTCTGGCGGCATCACCGCAACCAGGTTTCCATCGACTCCGAAGAATCGGCCTGCCACGAGACCCTGCACTTGCAGGACCTGGAAGCGACGCCCTTCGAGCAGTGCGCCACGCACGAAATGCAGGCCACCGTCCGCCGCGCCCTCTCCGGAGTTCCCACCGCCTTCCGCAGCGCCGTGATTTTGCGAGATCTCGAAGGGCTTGCGTACGAAGAGGTCGCCGAAGTCCTGGAAGTTTCCGTGGGAACCGTGAAATCGCGCATTCTCCGCGGCCGGCGAATGCTCCGCGAAATTCTCGGCCCCATCCTTCATGCACAACCGGCTCAATCGCCTCGACGGGGCTCGGAGCTATCCGGTTTGCCCTTGCCTCAGCCAGTTCGGACTGCCTTTCCGAAACTGCAGGGAGTTGAATAAATGAAATGCGACGAAGCGGGACGATATCTACCCGGCTACCTGGATGGCGTAATCCCGGCGCGCAAGCACGCGCCGCTTCGGGAGCATTTGTCCTCTTGCGCCGATTGCCGGAGCGAGCTGGAGAACTATCGGCTGATGAGCAACTGCATGGCTACGGTGGATCCGGCGATTCCTCCCGCCGATCTGGCCGTGCGTATACGGGTTCAGGCGTCGCACATCGATTCCGCATGGCTGAGCCTGGGCCGCCTCGCTTCCAGCGCTCGGCTGACCTTCAAGAATATCCTGGAGCCTCTCGCCGTACCGGCCACGGGCGGATTCCTCACGGCTCTTGCGGTTTTTGTGCTCGTCGTCCAGAACATCCTCGTCGGCGTCCCGACGACCGGAGTGGTCCCCAACGATTTGCCGCTCGACCTGGTGCAGCCGGCTAGGCTGGAAAGTCTCGCCCCCTTCCCCATGCCCGGCATCGTTTCCGCCGAAGGCCATCCCGATTCCGGTCCGCTCCTGCTCGATGCGACGGTGAACGCGCAAGGGCAGGTGGTGTTCTATAAAATTCTATCGGGGCCTAACAATTCCGCCGTTCAGCATCAGATCGACCAGGTGCTGCTGTTTTCCAAGTTCCGGCCGGAACTGAGCTTCGGACTGCCCATGGCCGGCGGCCACGTCTTCCTGAGCTTCAGTGAAGTTCACGTCCACGGATAAGCTTCGAATAAGATTGCCCGCGAGCCGGCAGAGTCCGGCTACTGTTCCGTTCCCGCTCGTGCATTCATTCGCGACCCTGGTGCGATTCTTGACTCCGCCCGAACGTCCCGTTAAAGTCTGCTTATATGCCGCGCCCGGGCAGTGAACTCCCAGAAAACTTTTGAGGATTAAGGGACTCGCCATACAAAAAGCTCCTCGAATGCGTGCTTTGGTGCTGACGCTGGCTGCCTTCGCAGCCCTCGGTTCGCCGCGTGCTTTCGGCCAGATTCAGCCGGCTCAGTCTCCCGGATCCGCCAGTTATTCCGGCGTAAGCGTCGACCCGAGCGAGCAGATTTTCGACACCATGTGCGCGCTCGATGCCGCGGGATTTGACGCCGACGAGAGCACGCTAGGCCAGATGCCAGGACGCCTGGCATTGCGAGCGGACCTGCTGAAGTTGAAGGGACCCGCCACGGTCGCGCTGAGGGAGTTCTATCGCGGCCACGCGCTCGCCGATTCCGGCGAGAATCTTTCGCGCTACATCGCCTTTGCCGTGGTTGCGGGCCCCCCGCCCAAGTTCGGGTTTGTGGTAGACCGCGACCTGCTGCCCCCCGCCGTGCTTTCCATCGACGGCTTTGAGGACGTGCTCGCCGATTTCTACCGGGAAGCCAATCTCGCCGCCCGCTGGCGGCAACTGAACCCGGAACACCAGGCCGTGATGTCGCGGTATCAGGCGGTCGTCGCGCGGATCGTGTCGGTTTCCAACGGCTATCTTCGAGAAGTGGTCAGGCCCTCGGGCGCGCTTACTTTTTCGGTGTTCGTGGAGCCGCTCGTCGGCAACCGCACCATCGCCAGCAACACCGGTGACCGCTACGCCATCGTCGCGGGAAGCACGTCGGAGGTCCCGGCCGGTGACATTCAGCACGCCTATCTGCACTTTCTGCTCGACCCTATCGCCCTGAGGAACCGCCAGGCAATCGAAACGAAGAAGATGCTGCTCAATATCGCCGCGCGGGCGCCGAATCTGCCCCCGGAATACCGCGACGACTTTGTGGCTCTCGCCGACGAATGCTTCATCAAGGCCGTCGAGTTGCGCCTGCGCCGCCTCTCTCCGGATCAGCTCGAAGCGGCGCTCGTCGAGGACGATCTGGCCGGATATATCCTGGTTCGCCCGCTCGTCGCGCAACTGAAAGTCTTCGAGAAATCCGATCCGTCCATGTCCTACTTCTTCGGAGAACTCATCGGCGGGGTCGATGTGGCCGCCGAGCAAAAGCGCTTGCACGGAATAACTTTCGCCGCGGCGCCATCAACGGCCGCTCCGAACCAGGAGAAAGCGTCCGCGGCCGGCGGCGAGGCCGCTCAGAAGTCCGATATCGACCACCTGCTCGACCAGGGAGATCGCGAAATCGCCCTCCAGAATGCCACCGCCGCCCGCGCGACTTTCGAGAAGGTCCTGGAAGCAGAGTCCCGATCAGCCGAGGGCGATCTACGGCCTGGCGATCGCGTCGGTGCTCACCGGAGACGCCCCGCGGGCCAAGGATCTGTTCGAGAAGCTGGTATCGTCACCGCCTTCTGCGGGCTCCGATCCTCCGAGTAATCCTGTAGACCCCACTCTGGTATCGTGGTCGCACATTTATCTCGGGCGGATACACGATCTCGAAGGAGACCGAAGCTCGGCCGTGGGTGAATACAAAGCTGCGCTCGGGGTAGATGGTGCTCCTGAGTCGGCGAGGCTTGCCGCTCAGCGGGGAATGGATGCGGCCTACAGCGCGCAACCGGGCACTACAGGTACCGCAACACAAAAGCCATGAGTCGCCCTGAACAGGACGACCAGTTCTAAAATCTGGAAGGGGAAAAATATGAAGCTCTTTTCGACTCGCAATGCGCTGATACTCCGGGCGGCCATTTCACTTGCCTTCGCCGCCGCGGCCAGTTCCGTTGTGCAGGCCGCTCCCTCGCAACAAGCTCCGGCGCCCGCCGCTCAACCTGGCGCGCCCTCAGGCGCGCAGGACAAGGCCGCCCCGGCGCAGCCTCCCAAGTTGAACCCCAAGGAAGAAGCCGATTACAAGGCCTTCGCGGCCGTGGCGCCTTCCGACGCCTCCAAGAAGATCCAGCTGGGCCAGCAGTTTCTCCAGAATTATCCCGGCACCCGCTACGAAGAGGCGGTCGAAAACCAGCTGGTCGACGCCTATTACACCACGCAGGACTGGAACAGCTTTTATTCCGTGTCCGCCAGAGTCATCGAAAAGGATCCCGATGACGTGGACGCGCTGACCGTCGTCGGCTGGGTGATCCCGCACCTCTATAACGGGGACGACCCGGACAAAGATAAAAAGCTTAGTAAAGCCGAGGGCTACGAGAAGCACGCCATCGAACTTCTGGCAAACATTCAAAAGCCCGCCAACCTTACCGATGAGCAATTCGCGCAAGCCAGGTCGCAGAAGCTGATCGAAGCGCACAGCGGCCTGGGTCTGGTCTATTTCCGGCAGCAGGATTTCGACAACGCCACCAAAGAACTCCAGCTGGCTACCAACGATAATCCCATGCCGGACGCGACCGATCTCTACGTGCTGGGCGTGAGCCTGCAGCAATCGAACAAGAATCCGGAAGCCGCCGACGCGTTCACCAAATGCGCTCAGATTCCCGGCGTCCTGCAGGATCGCTGCAAGCAATCGGCGGCCACGGCAAAGAGCGCGAAGTAGTATGGGGACTCGCTCCCATGACGGTGGATGAACGCGGACAACTCGAAGCCGCGTTGGGCCACCGTTTCGAGCATTCCGACCGGTTGGAACGGGCGCTCACGCATCGCTCGCACCGCCAGAACCTGGCGGACGTCGATAACGAGCGCCTGGAATTTCTCGGTGACCGCGTTTTGGGCCTGGTCGCAAGCGAACACCTGTTTCACTACTTCCCGGACTGGGATGCGGGTCAGCTCTCGAAGGGTCTGGCGCGCATCGTGAACACTTCATCGATTCACCTGGCGGCGCGGCGCCTCAATCTGGGGAGCCATCTTCGCCTCGGACCCGGCGAAGAGAAGACGGGCGGCCGCGAGAAGAAAAAGCTCCTCGCAGACGCCTACGAGGCGATCGTCGGTGCGATCTATCTCGATGCGGGCCTTCCCGCCGCCGCTGCCTTTCTAAGGCGCACCCTGATCGATCCGGCGCTTCTCGGCGAGCCCTTCTCATTGGAACGCTCGGACTACAAATCGGCGCTCCAGGAATGGCTCCAGCAGCGCGCCCTGGGGATGGTGGAATACCGCATCCATAAAGAGTCCGGCCCCGATCATCAAAAGCTCTTCGAAGTGGAAGTGTGGCACGGCGGCCGCAGGCTTTCGTCCTCGGAGGGTTCAACTAAGAAAGCGGCGGAGCAAGCTGCCGCGGAACAGGCCTTGCGGGTTCTGGAATCTTCCATCGAATCCCCTCTCCCATCGGGCCACGGCGTCGTCTGATGACACCACTCGAAGCGGGGGCGTCAGCACCGGAAATCGTACAGGAGGCCGTCGCACTCCCCTCCAGGCCGAGAGCGGAATCCTCGGTCGGCGGAATTGTCGACTTCATCGATTCCCTGCTCGTCACCGTTCTGCTCGCCTTGTTCGGCACCACGTTCATCGTTCAGGCGTTCAAGATTCCTTCCGAATCGATGGAGCCGACGCTTCTAGTGGGCGATCACCTTCTCGTGAACAAATTTGTCTTCGAAGGCAGCGGCGCCTGGTACGAGCATCTGCTGCCCTACCGGCCGATCCGCCACGGCGATATCGTCGTCTTCAAGTTCCCGTTCGACGATCATCCGCATTACGTGAAGCGCGTCATCGGCCTGCCCGGCGACCATATCCGCATCGTGAGCGACAGAGTTTACGTAAACGGCTCTCGCGTGCCGGAGCCTTACGTGGTTCATGACCCAACCGCCGAGGATCCCGTGGTCGCGAATTACCCGCCCACCGACCGCCGCTTCATGCAATACGGGCTGCGCCCCGAGTGGGCGGGCCAAATCATGAATTACGTCCAGCGCGACGAACTCATCGTCCCGCCCGAGCATTACTTCGTGATGGGCGACAATCGCGACCGCAGCTGGGACAGCCGCTACTGGGGCTTCGTGGACCGCAACGCCATCATCGGGCGCCCCATGTTGATTTACTGGTCGGTGGACGCCACTTCCGGAGACTACGGCGACCGCAGCGTTTCCGGCACCGTCCACGGGGTAGAGGAGACCGTCGCTCACCTGCCCAGCCGCACGCGCTGGCACCGCATGCTTCGCGAGGTCCATTAATTCGATTCCTCAGCAAGTGGAACGCAGGTCTCCGTTCGCGCCCGGCGCTTCTCCTTTCATCTTGCAGCAGATACACATCGCGCATACGCTTACACGCTGGGAGACATTTGAATTGGCTGAACCACCCTTGCCGCTGATCGTCGACGAAGACCCCGCAGCGATCGCTTCGGCTGACGTGGCCGCCGACCGCCCGTCTAAACGCGGCCTTTGGAAACGGCCGATCCAGTGGCTTCTGCTGCTTTTCATTGCGTTGTGGGCCGCCGACGCGGGGATCTCCCTGTTGATTCACCATACTGTTCTTCAAAAGAAGCTCACGGCCCGGCTCTCGGCGGCGTTCGGCAGGCCCGTCGAAGTCGGCCGCTATGAAGTCAGCATCTGGACCGGGCCGACCCTGGAAGCGCAATCCGTCACCGTCAGCGAGGACCCCCGTTTCGGCCAGGAGTATTTCCTCCGGGCCGAATCGCTTCGCGTTCGCCCGCGCTGGCGAAGCCTTCTGCGAGGACATCTCGAACTGGGCGGCCTTTTGCTCACGCAGCCCAGCCTGAATATCGTTCGCAACACCGACGGCGACTGGAACCTCGCGGAGTGGCTTCCCCGCCCTGCTTCGCGGGGCGCCGCGGGCCCGCAGGTGCCTGCATCGACCTTGCGTTTTGAGCGCATCGACATTGAAGGCGGCCGCGTGAACTTCAAACGCGCCGATGAGAAGCTCCCGTTCGCGTTTGTCGACGTAAGAGGAACGGTGCATGCCGATGGTCCCGGGCGCTGGCAGATGAACATTGCAGCCGACCCCTGGCGTGCTTCGATCGTCACTCAACAGCCCGGATCGATCTACGTGGCGGGTCACGTTGGCGGCACATCTTCCCGCCTGCTCCCCGCAGTGCTGGATTTCTCCTGGACCGACGCTTCGATCTCGGACGCGCTGCGCCTCATCGGGGGAGACGATTACGGCGTGCGCGGAGCGCTCGCCGTAGCGCTTTCCGCGCGCGCCGGCGATGACGGCTGGAACCTCGATACTCGCGTCGAAATGCGCCAGTTGCACCGTTGGGATCTTTCGCTGCGCCCTGACAACCCCGCCCTGAACCTGATCGCGAAGATGAAAGTCGGCGCGAACGCCTCGCAGCTTGAATTGACCGAAGCGCGGCTGGAAGCCCCGCGCTCGAACGCCCGTGCTTCCGGCCAGATTCTTTGGAGCGATGTCGAACGTTCGCCGAAAATCGCGCCCTCCCCGCTCATACTGAAGCTTTCCGATCTCAACCTCGACGCAAACGACATTCTCGCCTGGGTCCGCGCCTTCCACCCCGGAGTCGCCGACACGGTTGCGATGAAAGGCGAGGCGAAAGCCAGCGCAGTGATCCTCGGCTGGCCCCCGCGAATTGACTCGGCGACATTGCTCACCGGTGGCGCCGATCTGAGCGGCCCCGGCCTGCGCGTCCCCGTACATCTGGCAAACGCCGAAATCGATTACGCCCTGGAAAAGGTCTCGCTGTCGCCCCTGAAGATTTCCTTCGGTCCCCCGGCAGGCCCCTTTTCGGGCGCTTTCCAGCTCGATAAATCCACCAAGCCGCGCTCGAAAGCGGCAGCCTGGCGCCTGGTGGGAAATATAGAGCAGGTGCGCGACCTGATCGCCGCGGCAGGTTCGCTTGGGTGGAACCTCTCGCGAGGCTGGGATCTGGCCGGACCGTTTCGATGCGACGTTCGCTGGCAGGAGCCGCAGTTGCCGTGGCGCTTACCTTCGGCTGGAAGCGTCGAGCTGGGCGGCCCGGACGGAACAGACGGCGCGTCCCTCCGCTCGGCCTTCCTGAACCGCCCTATTGAGCAAATCAAGGTTCGCGCCGATTGGAAGCTTGGTGTGCGCCACGTCGCTCTTTCCTTGGCGCAGGCCTTCGGCGCTCGCTGGAGCGGCTCATTCGACCGCCGCGACAATGACGGCCGCTGGCAATTCGTTCTTTCAGCCGACCGCCTCGCCACGTCGGACGTGGACCGCTGGCTGAATCCCCGATGGCGTGAGAGTCTTATCGATCGCATGCTGCCATTTTTGAACACGCGCGCCGCGGCGGGCGCCGTCCCTGAAACTCTGCGGGCCAGCGGGCGTCTCAGCGTCGATCAACTCACCGTGGCGCCGGTAACCGTGCGGCACTTGCAGGGGGACGCCTCTCTCGATGGACGCCATTTCGAATTCACGGACGCAAGCGGGCAGTTCTATGGCGGCACGGTGAGCGGAATGTTCATCACGGATATGAAGGCGGTTCCCTCCTATCAGGTGAATGCCGACTTCGCAAAGGTGGATTTGTCCGCGTTGTCCGCCGCTTCCCCCAGCACCGCCGGTCTCTTCGACGGCACAGCCACCGGACAAATCTTTTTCACGGCTCACGGAGCTTCGCGTTCCGATATTGTTTTGTCGCTGCAGTGCCGGGGCTCGGCGGACGTGGATGCACCGCGCCTGCAAAGCATCGCTCTTGCGGACTCGCTCCGCGATGTCGTCATCCGCCCGGGAACCAGCCTCTTTCATGACGCTTCCGCGGCCTTTACCTGCGCGAACGGAAAAATCCAGTTCCACGACTTCGCCCTGATCGATCCCGCCGAAGAAATCGACGGCGCCGGCAGCATCGATTTCAGCCGCATCCTCGATTTTCGGCTCAGCGTGGTGCGCGATTCCGCCTTGTCAGCGCCGCCAGGCGCACAAAAAGACACACCCGCCTCCACGCCGAGTGCAGTCTCCTATGAGCTTAGCGGCCCGATCTCTTCCCCCCAGCTCACGCGTATTTCATCCTCGCCCCACCGCGCCCGCTGAGTGGCCATCTGCTTGCCAACCACTCGCGATGAACCGAGCCGGGCAGGCGAAACCAACTCATGAACACTGGCTTGCTGCCCGGGAGGTTTGCGGATTGGCTTCATTTGCTTCGCCCTCCTCAAGGTACTGCGGGCCCTTGCTCACCCTGCGGAGCGCCTCTCGATAGCCTTGCACCACTGCGAAGCATCGGCTTTTCACGATACCCGGGGTCAGCCAGTGGCGTGAGGGCTGGCAATAGTCCCACAGAGTCCTGACGAGCAGGACCAAGCGGTACCTCATCCAAAAATGCCGGAACTGGAAGTAGAAAAGGTTCGCCAAGGTCCACCGCAGCCCCAATTCAGGAGACCTTGAGCCATTGACGCGGAGCATCAAGTGCAGAACCTGGGGCCTGTTGTGATGGATCACTCGAAATCCTGCTTTTCTCATTCTTATCCCGAGATCCACATCGTCCAGCGAGCCGTGAATCTGTTCGTCGAATCCGCCAACCTCCCAAAGTGCGCTCCTCGTCGCGGCAAAACTCGCCGTACAGATGACGTCCGTTTCGCATATCCCGTCAAAAGCCTGATAATTTGGCGCTCCGGGATACTGGATAGCCAGAGGGTTCAGAAACTTTGGTGCGGTGCTTCGTTTTTCGTTGGGAAGCAGCACGACTCCGTTGATCCCTGCGGCGTGAGTCTCCCAGAAGGCGTCGAGGTAGGCCGCAATCAGATCCGGCCCAAATTCCACGTCGTCGTCGAGGAAAAGAACAATGTCGCCCGCAGATCTTTGTAGACCCGCATTTCGCTGCTTCGAAATGTTTCCGGACTCGGGAACGACGACATAGCGCAGCCAGGGGGGATAACCGGAAATAGCCTTCTCACCGGGCCGATCCGCCGCGGGCGACGCGTCTACCACAATTACCTCCGACGGCTGGCGGGTTTGCAGCGCAAGCTGACCGAGGACCTTCTGAAGGTGATCGCGACGTCTGTAAGTGGGGATTATTACGGACACCCGCTCGTTGCCGCGCAAGCCGGGAGAGAACGGCACCGCACTTGAGGTGTTCCTGATGGGTGAGTGCTTGCCCTCACCCGGTCTGTCCGCAAGAAATGTCCAATTTTCACGGTCCCATCCGTGCAAGAGGATATTGTTTGTCAGGCTCAGTTCGCCGTGGACCAGGACCGGAGCGTCCGGGCACGGGCACGCGCCCAAGAGTGCCCACGTGTTGTCCAACTGCACGTCCGTTGTGAAAAGTTCCACATAGACGCAACCCGCATCTCGAGCATCTCGTATGAAAGCCTTCCAGGCATCCTGCGAGTACTGCTTGGTTCCAGACGTATAAAGTACGCGCCTTCGCAGTCCCGCGGACGGAACGTTGTCATCGATAGACACCACTTCCAAGCCGCCTCCCGCCCAGTTGGCAACCTTCCTTGAAACGGTGGGGTCCGCTGGCTGCGATAGGATCCATTCCCGATGCTTTTCGACGCGGGTAAAGCGCGACACAGGTGTATCTGAAATCGTGTTCGTGTCCGCATTCTTGAGGAACGTGTGCGGATATCGGCGGGCTTTGCCACTCTGCCTCAACCCAGCGAACACCTTCGCCGCCGCCTTGACGGAAAATCTTGTTCGTATCCGCTCATAATCGTAGCGGCGTAAAATCAATCTTCGCCGTGACTGGAAACCGAGCGGCTGGTATCCATTCGCGAGGCAGATCGATCGAGCTTTCTCCGGCCCTGGGTGGCCAAACACAACCGGGTAAGCCTGCGAAATCCGGCGCAGCATTTCCGTCCCCAAACCACCGCCTCGCATCCGGCTCGTAACATACCAATCGGCAAACCAGCCACACGGTATCTCCCGCCCATCTCCCAGAAGTAAGTTGCGGGCTACCAGACCGAAGCACCCGACAGGTTCTCCATTTAAGCTGGCTACAATGCCTTGAAAAAGCGATTCGCGGTGTTGACCATACTTCCATCGAGTATAGGAAGGTATCGTGCCGCTTCGCTCCAGCAACAAATAGACCACCGCTTCCACATTTGCCGAAGTTATGGGTTCGATTTGAAACTGTTTCATTATCTTCTGTATAAGCTTTAGTTTTTGTACATTTTTCTAGTGCCGCATAGTACGCCCCTCGCAGCCCTGACGCAACGAGTTTGGTGGGCGTAACGAAAACGAAATCCCAAAGACCCGCACAAATAAATCACCAGGACCGCTCGGCGGATTCCCCGTCTATTTTCCCCTTCCGAGACCTTCTGCGCCGGCGGCTACCGGCAACCTCAGCGGTTTGTCTGCCCCCGGTGGGCTATACTAGCGTTTCGCGATGTGGCGATTTTTCCCTTCCGAATGGCGCTTGATTCCCCTTCGCAGGGTCATTCTCGTCCTCCCGGTAGCTTTCGCTGTGGTCTGTGCGATGGTCTTCGCCGCGCCCAGCCAGCGCGTTCGCTTTGCCCCGAAATTCGTGGAAGGCGAGTCGCTTCGCTACCAGATCGACATGCGGACGGTTTCCACCGGCAACACCACCACCCCCATCGCAAATCCTGAGGGCGAAACAAAGGTAAGCCAAACCATCAGTCTACTCGTTCGCCTGGATGTAATCGGTGCTGGCAATCAGGGGACTCTCGCTTCCGGGCAATCGCGCCTTCGCGCCACCTATGAAAAGTCCCGCGCGCAGTCGGAGAGCGACGCGCTCAACCCCGACGCGCCTTCCCTCGAAGACCAATACGCGAAACTCGAGGGGGGCTCCATCGAGTTCACCCTGATGCCGGACGGCCACTTGACCAATATCACCGGGCTCGAAGACTTGTTTCCCAACCGCTCCCAGACCGATCCCATCCTTTCCTGGATATCGGCACTTTCCACCGGCAACAGCATTCCCGGCAACGGCATCGCCCTGGGCCAGAAATGGAGCGACGAACGCTCGCTCGAGGGCTGGCCCCTCACGGGGCTCTCGTGGCGCACCGAATCCACCTATCTCCGGGACGACGTTTGCGCACCGGCCAGCGCGATCCCCGGCGAGCAGCCAGAAACTAAAGGGGATCGAGGATCATGCGCCGTCCTGCTGACGCGCTTCGAGATCGTTCATCGCGGCTCAGCCCAAGCCGATGCCACTCCCGACGATTACCGCCGCAATGGCCTCCGCACCTCCGGCACGTGGACCGGGTCCGGCGAGAGCCTCAACACCATTTCGCTCGCCACCGGCCTGCTCAAAAGCGCCACCCAAACCAGCACCCAGAACATGGATTACCTAATCACCAGCGCCAGCTCGGGTTCGCGCATCCATCACGTGGGCCAGGTGCAGAGCCAGTCGGAGATCCGCCTCGTTTCCGGCCCCGCCGGCGCTCCAATAGCGTCGGCGCGCCCCTGAACCGCGCGCTTGCGGGATGCGCTATAATAGGAAGTTTCCGTGATCGCTATTATCCGTACTGAGGCACTCGCACCATGAACTTCAAGCTAGCCAGTGATTACGAGCCCCGCGGCGACCAGCCCGAAGCCATCTCCCAGCTCGTCCGGGGCGTCACTGACGGTGACCGCCACCAGGTGCTGCTGGGCGTCACCGGCTCGGGCAAGACGTTCACCATGGCCAAGGTGATCGAGCAGATCAACCGCCCGGCCATCGTGCTCGCGCACAACAAGACTCTCGCCGCCCAGCTTTTTCACGAGTTCAAATCGTTCTTCCCGCAGAACGCGGTGGAATACTTCGTCAGCTATTACGATTATTACCAGCCGGAGGCCTACGTCCCGGCCAGCGACACCTTCATCGAAAAAGAATCCACGATCAACGACGAGCTCGACAAGCTCCGCATGAGCGCCACGCGCTCCCTCTTCGAGCGGCGCGACGTGATCATCGTGGCATCGGTATCCTGCATTTACGGCATCGGCTCGCCGGAAGCCTATTACGGCATGATGCTGATGCTCGAAAAGGGCCAGTCCATCGCGCGCGAAGCCATGCTGCGCAAGCTCGTCGAGATTCAGTACGATCGCGCCGAGGACCTGCGCCGCGGCACGTTCCGCGTCCGCGGCGACGTGATCGAGATCTATCCCCCTTATGACGATTTCGCCGTGCGCGTGGAGATGTGGGGCAGCCAGATCGAAGCCATCCGCAAGATCGACCCGCTCACCGGCGAAATCCGCTCGCGCAATAGCGACGTCGACCGCCTGGCCATTTACCCGAAGACGCACTACGTACTGCCCGCCGAGCAAAAAGAACGAGCCATTCAGACCATCTACGAAGAGCTGGACTGGTGGAAGGGCGAACTCGAGCGCAAGGGAAAGATCGTCGAAGCGCAGCGCGTGGTGCAGCGCACGCTGTTCGATATCGAAATGATGCGCACCATCGGCTTCTGCCACGGAATTGAAAATTATTCGCGCCATCTTTCCGGCCGGCTGCCGGGAGAAGCGCCACCCACGCTGCTCGATTACGTGCCCGCCGATTTCCTGCTCTTCGTCGACGAGTCGCACCAGACGGTCCCGCAGCTTCGCGGCATGTACGCGGGCGACCGCTCCCGCAAGGAAACCCTGGTCGACTACGGCTTCCGCATGCCTTCGGCCCTCGACAACCGCCCGCTCACATTCGAGGAATTCGAGCACCGCATGAACCAGGTGGTCTACGTTTCGGCCACGCCCGGTCCCTATGAACTTACGAAGTCCGGCGGCACTGTGATCGAGCAGGTGATTCGCCCCACGGGGCTGGTCGATCCGCAGGTGGAGGTGCGCCCGGTAAAGGGCCAGGTCGACGATTTACTGGAAGAAATCCGCGTGCGGGCAGAACGCAACGAACGCGTTCTGGTAACCACGTTAACCAAGCGAATGTCCGAGGACCTTGCGGAATACTTCGCCGAGGTGGGAGTGCGCTGCCGCTATCTTCACTCGGAAATCGAAACCCTCGAGCGCGTGCGCATCCTGCGCGATCTGCGTCGCGGCGAGTTCGACGTGCTCATCGGCATCAACCTGTTGCGCGAAGGCCTCGACCTGCCGGAAGTATCGCTGGTAGCCATCCTCGACGCCGATAAAGAAGGTTTCCTCCGCAGCACCACATCCCTGATTCAGTCGATGGGCCGCTGCGCCCGCCACATCGAAGGCCGCGCCATCCTCTACGCCGACCGCATCACCGATTCCATGCGCCAGGCCATGGGCGAGACCAATCGCCGCCGCGCCAAGCAGGAAGCCTACAACATCGCCAACAACATCACGCCGCAATCCATCCGCAAGTCAGTGGATATGCAGCTGGCCGCGATCGTGGAAGCCGATTACGTCACGGTGCCCGCGGACGACACCGCCATCGGCGACATCGGCAACGAGGAGCAGTTGTTGCGGGCGATCGCCCAGCTCGAATCGCAAATGCGCGAAGCCGCCAAAAATTTCGAATTCGAGCGCGCCGCCACCCTCCGCGACAAAATCCGCTCCCTCAAGCAGCGCGACTTAGGCGTAATCCTAACGACCGAGTTGCCAGCCGGAAATCAGCAGCCGCAACCGCCCACCCTCGCAGCAAACCCGGAAAAAATCGCCGCATCAGCGCCAGCATCCAGGCCACGCCAGCGCCGCTAGCCAGGCTCTAGCCAAGCTCCTACCCGTTGGCGTCGCAGTCGCTGTTGCCGTTTGCAGTTTGCTGCTGCCTGTTGCTGTTGCCATTCGCCGTTCGCGCCTACCTTCTTGACATGTCGTGTTCCGATGGTAGGCTTTTGAGAAGAGAAAAATGACCAAACGGCAAAAGCACAACGCATCGAAGCCGGAAGCGACGATCGAGTATAACTTCACGGTGTTCTTTGAGCCTGCCGTGGAAGGCGGCTATGTCGTTACTTGTCCCGCTTTGCCCGGTCTTGTCACCGAAGGCGACACCTTGGCGGAGGCGAGGCGGATGGCACGGGACGCCATTCGCGTCTACCTGGAGAGCCTTCGTAAGGACGGCGAGTCCATACCCCGAGATCCGAGGCTCACCTCGGTTCCCGTGAAAGAGAAGATCAAAGTCGCGATTCCGGCATGAGTGGGCGCCTGCCCGCAGCCAAGCCCAAGGAAGTCTTGAGGGCTCTGGCTAGAGCGGGCTTCGTCATTCACCACACCTCCGGAAGCCACTATGTTCTCAAGCATCCAAACAAGCCGCACCTGCGCGTCACCGTGCCTTTCCACAACAAAGATCTGAAGCGCAAAACTCTTTCATCGATTATCGAACAAGCTGGCCTTACACCCGGGCAATTCGTGGATTTGCTGTAGAGCAAGTTGCGCGCGTTACGCACCCTTCGCACGCCTTCCTCCGCCATCCTGCGACCCGCTCACACGGCCCCGCGTTTCAATTCCTTCAGCGGATAAAACGTCCCGCGCCAGTCGATTCCGCCCTTCCACAACGTCACGATCGTCGAGCGCGCCAGCATGCATATAAATATCAACGCGCCCACCGGAAACGTCAGCGCGTAGAGCAGCGAAATTCCGAATTCCCGGCACACGCCTCCCATCGCAATCACCGGCACGGCAATGGCCACTAGATCGAACCACTGCCCCAAGCCATGCGTAAAAGGCAGCGCCAAAACAGGGAAGATAAACGCCGCCAGTAGCCCCAGAATCTGCAGCGCGGCAACCCATACGCGAAACCCCGTGGTCGCAAAGAAATTCTTCGTAGTCCCCAGAATCATGTTGCCGATTCCCGCATGCCAGTGGACGCTCACGGCATCCCCCGCCGTCGCAAGTCCAGACGGAATCCCGGCCTCCTTCACCAGCTTCCCCAGCTTCATGTCGTCCACAACTTCCATCGCCAGCCGCCGGTGCGTCCCGATCTTTTCGTAAGCGCTGCGCCGGATCAGTTGAAACGCCCCCACGCCCGCATAGACCCTAGACCTTGAATCGCTCACCTTCCATGGACGGATGCCCATCAGGAACCCCAGCGAGAAAAACGCCATCGCGATCTTTTCCCCCGGGTTGAACATTTTGGCGCGCCCCAGCAGCGTCAAATGGTTCCAGCCTTTTTCCAGGGCGAGTGCCAAAGAGCGCCGCAGCAGGTCCGGACGAAAGTGCACGTCCGCATCGGTGAACACCAGCCACTCGCCCGACGATTTGCCGTAGGCCTGCTGCAGCGCGTGAGGCTTGCCCAACCAGCCCGAAGGAAGCGAGTCGATGCGCAGCAACTTCAACCGCGGGTCGTTTTTGGCCACAGCCCTGAAGATTTCTCCTGTGGCATCGAGAGAACGATCGTCCACCGCCACAACCTCGTACGAGGGGTAATCCAGTGCCAGAAACGTATCGAGAGCGGCGGGCAGCTTTTCCGCTTCGTCACGAGCCGCGACAAGTACCGAAACCGGCGGGCAGCGGTCATCCGGAAGGGGTTGAACGTCATCCAGAGAAGGCATGGAAAGAACGCCCCGGCGGATGGCGACTGCTTCGAAGACCCACAAAAGAGCGACCGCCCCGAGTAGCACCACCCAAACGATATGCAAGAGAGCGGCCCCTCCCGGAAGAGCCGATTGAAGATTTACGAATTAATCGTATCACGCCGGGAGACATTGCCATTTTCGGCAGAAACGGGCCCCATCCAACGACAAACGCAGTTATATCTGCTGTCTCCGGAGTGCGGAATTGCCAGACAGGAAAGGAATTATCTACAGGCCTACAGTATTTTCCCTGATACCTATCAGGGCTGAGACGGATTGCGACGCACGGCTGTTCCCCTTAGTATCGCCCTCAGGTATGCGAGCCTCACCCAGCCTGTTCGGTCCTCTAGGGGACCGGAGGAGTCTCTTATGACAGTTCCATGGGAAGTTCTGGTCCTCTCCGCTCAATTCGAAGACCGCCGGTCGCTGACACACATCCTTGCGTCGCAGCAGGTCGAGCCGCTCTGCTGTTCTACTTTGCGGGAGGCTGTTGAGATCTTGCGAAAAGAGCCCGTGGGGCTCGTCTTCTGCGACAAGAGTCTGCCTGACGGGACCTATCGGGATTTGCTGACTGCCGCCCGCGGGCTCAAAACGAGGGTGCGCGTGGTCGTCACCTCGCACCAGGCGGACTGGGACGAATACCTCGAAGCCATGCGGCTCGGCGCCTTCGACGTAATCGCCGTTCCCTGCCGTCCCACGGACGTCGAGTGGATGGTCATTCAGGCCAAACGCGACGACCGCGCCCATTCGCGGGCTGCGGACCCCGTCGTAGCCCCGCTCCGCCAGGCTGCGACGGGGACCGCTTCCTGACTCGCAATCGCTGAAGTTTGGCGCTGCGCTTCCAGCGGAGCCCACTATCTGAATTTTGCCTCAGCACTAGGTACAAAACTGTATTGTACCCGACGCAGTTTTTGGCGAGAACTGACGCACGAATTCTTTTTCTGTAGATGGAAGAAGGAGCACGAAAACCAAAGACTTGGGGGAGACTTAGCGATGAAGAATCTTCGAATCCTCTTGGCGGACGATCACTCCCTGATGCGCCGGGGCCTGAAAGCGATCCTGGAATCGAAGCCTGGCTGGGAAGTCTGTGCCGAGGCCCACACCGGCCGTGAAGCCGTGACGAAAGCGGCTCAGTTGCGCCCCGATGTCGTGGTTCTGGATGTCTGCATGCCGGAGTTGAACGGGATCGAGGCCACACGGCAAATCCGCAAGGCATCGTCGCGCACGGAAGTTCTTATCCTGTCCGTGCATCACTCGGATCATTTGATCCGCGAGGTGATCGACGCCGGCGCACGGGGATATCTCGTAAAATCCGATTCGGACCGCGACTTGGTAGCTGCCGTCGAATCCCTCTCCCACCACAAACCGTTCTTTACGGCTCAGGCTACGGAGATGTTGTTGAGTGGCTATGCTGGCGAAGCCCCTGTAGAAAATCCGGATGCCTCGATGGCCCAGAGGCTGACGGCCCGGGAGCGCGAAATCGTCCAACTGCTCGCCGAAGGCAAAACGAGCAAGGAAGTGGCCGCGGTCCTCAACATCAGCGCAAAAACGGCCGAAACGCATCGGGCGCATATCATGCGCAAGATGGAATTCCATTCCGTGGGCCAAATCGTGCGCTACGCGGTCCGCAACCAGATCATCGATCTCTAAAGCAACGACTGCGGCGACGCTCGCTTGTGGCGCAGCGAATATTTGCCCCGATTTCCCTCGACGGGCTTCAATAGGCCCTTGTATTGGGTGGATTTAAGACGGTTTTGCCTGAGTTTCTCCGGCGGAACGGTGCTACACTAATCTTCCTAGCCACGCTACAGCAACGCTGGGATAGACGATTTTTCGCCCTTCGCTTAATTTTGTTTTGGCTGTGATTTGTTGGTGCAACACCATTTAGAAGCCTCCCCCACCCAGGCTTCTACGCGTTAAACGCAGCTACCTGGTTAACGAGCACAGTTGAACGTTTTTAGTATTTTGCGGCGCGACTCGAGGTGTATCGACTCAGCCCGCCACACAACGAAGGAGTGAATTATGCTTTGGACGATTTCGGTGATTCTGCTCAGTCTGTGGCTCGTGGGAATCAGCACGCCATCCACTTTGCATGGTTATATTCACATTCTTCTGGCTCTGGCAGTCGCCACGAGTATTCTTCCGTTTATTCGCCGCAAGACACAGCACGTGGATTGAGGGGCGCGTCATTTCACGGTATCCGTCTTCTTCTCGAGTTCGCAATTCTGCTCGTTTTTCTAATACTTTCCGCCCCTCATCGTCGAACTCTGTATGATTGATTTTCGGGATGCAGATGTCGTGAAAGGATTTCTTTTCGCTTCGGCGCGCCCATGAGCAGTGCATCCCCCATCACCACGTTTTTGCCTGACGAGGAACAGCCGATTCGCGCTGAGTTGTTCAGCGTCGAGCGGCTCGAACAGCATGCCGAGACCCTGGCGGCCGCGCAAACGGTGGAAGCCGAACTCACTCGCGGGCGCCCCCTCACGCCGCGCGTTTTCGAAAATGGCCGCATGCTGCTCGAAGCCTACCGGGCCCTCGCGCAGGCGATCCAGCAGGAACATACCATTACTCCCGCGGCGGAATGGCTCGTCGATAATTTCCATATCGTCGACGAGCAGCTTCGCGAAATCCGCGAGGACCTGCCTCCCGGTTTTTACCGCAAGCTTCCCAAGCTTTCTTCCGGGCACCTCGAGGGCTATCCGCGCGTATTTGGCGTAGCGTGGGCCTTCGTTGCCCATACCGATAGCCGCTTCGATCCCGAAGTGCTCACCCGCTTCGTGAAGGCCTATCAACGCGTGCAGCCGCTCACCATCGGCGAACTCTGGGCGGTAGCCATCACGCTGCGCATCGTGCTGGTGGAAAATCTACGCCGGATTGCCGAACGAATCGTGCGCAGCCGCGCCGCCAGGCAGGAAGCGGACACTCTCGCCGACAGCCTGCTCGGCACCAACGGGCTCCCCGCCCTGCCGCCCGCGGACCTGCTCAAAAAATTCGCAGGCCGCCCGCTGGCCGCAGCCTTCGGCGTGCAACTTCTCCAGCGCCTGCGCGATGTGAATCCCAACGTCCGCCCGGTGCTCGAGTGGCTCGATGAGCGCCTGGCAGAGCAGAAAACTACCGCGGACGATATCGTCCGCCAGGAACACCAGCAGCAAGCGGCCATGAACGTCACGGTGCGGAACATCATCACCAGCATGCGCCTGATGTCCGCGTTCCAGTGGCCCGACTTCTTCGAGAACGTCAGCCTGGTGGACGCACTTCTCGCCCAAGACACCAATTTCGCGGAACTGGATTTCGTCACCCGCGATTCTTATCGCCATTCCATTGAGAGTTTGTCTCGCGGCTCGCGCCACACCGAAGTCGAGATCGCCCAGCGCGTGGTGCAGCACGTCAAGCGGGCGAGGATCGACGCTTCCAGCAATCCCTCTCCCGCGCAGGAGAGAACCGATCCGGGCTATTACCTGATCTCCCAGGGACGCGCCGCATTCGAACGCGAGCTCGGCTATCGGCTTTCCTGGAGCCGCCGCGCGCTGCGGTCCTACATGGAAACCGCGCTGCCGGGTTATCTGGGTACGATTGCCCTTATAACTGCCGCGATCATGGCACTCCCGCTGCTGCACGATCGCGAGGCGGGCGTCCCCGGAGCGGCCCTCTTCGTTCTGGGCCTGCTGGCTGTGTTCCCTGCCTCCGATCTCGCCATCGCCCTGATCAATCGCGCGGTTGCGGACTGGCTCGGCCCGCGTTCCCTGCCCCGTCTCGATCTCCGCAAAGGCGTGCCGGAGCACTTGCGGACCATCGTCGTGATGCCCGTCCTGCTCACGCGGCGCCGCGAAGTGGAAGAATTAGTGTCGCGCCTCGAAATCCACTATCTGGCCAACTCCGAGGGTAACCTGCACTTCGCTTTGCTCTCCGATTGGGTCGACGCCCCCACCGAAGCTCTCCCGGGCGACGAAGAACTCCTCGCCGCCGCAACAGACGGCATCGCCGCATTGAATGCCCTCTACGGCCCCGCTCCCGGAGGCGGGGAGCGTTTTCTGCTTTTCCACCGCCGCCGCATGTGGAACAAGGAAGAACACAAATGGATGGGTTGGGAGCGCAAACGGGGAAAGCTGCATGAGCTGAACCAATTCCTGCGAGGCGCCACCAACACCACATTTGTCGGAGTGGACGAGCGCGCCCCAAATTGGTTGCTGGCCACCCGCTACGTGATCACGCTCGACGCCGACACGCGACTGCCTCCCGGCGTCACCTACCGGCTCGTGGGAACCATGGCCCATCCATTGAACCGCCCGGTATTCTCTCCGTCGGCGGGCCGTGTCGTGGAAGGCTACGGAATCATGCAGCCGCGCACCATGCCGACTCTCCCCACCGGCCATGGCGGGTCTCTCTTCCAGAAGATATTCTCCGGACCGAGCGGAATGGACGCCTATGCCACCGCCGTTTCCGACGTCTACCACGATTTGTTCCGCGAGGGATCGTTCACCGGCAAGGGCATCTACGAAATCGACGCCTTTCAGGCAGCCCTCGCCGGAAAGGTTCCTGAAAATGCGCTGCTGAGCCACGATCTTTTCGAAGGCATTTTCGCTCGAACGGGATTGGTAACCGATATCGAGCTGTTCGAAGAATTCCCGATACACTATGAGACAGCGGCTGCGAGAGCGCATCGATGGGTTCGCGGCGACTGGCAGTTGCTCCCCTGGATTTTCGGCCGTGGTCCGAAGAGCGTGGCCCGGCGCAATCCCGTAAGCGTACCCGCGGTCGGCCGCTGGAAGATGCTCGACAACCTCCGGCGCAGCCTTTCCGCCCCCGCTTCGTTTCTGCTGCTCCTCGCGGGCTGGTTGGTTCCACCCGCGTCCCCATGGGTGTGGACGCGCTTCCTGGTGCTCACTCTCGCTATTCCGCCTCTGCTTCCCTTCCTCATCGGCCTGGATCCGCGCTTTGCCGGTGTTTCCAAGCGCAGCCACCTGCGCGCGCTCTGGGGCGATCTTGTAATTGGCCTCTCGCAGGCGGGCCTGGCGCTCACTTTCCTCGCCTACCAGGCGTGGCTGATGCTCGATGCCATCGTGCGCACGCTCGCCCGGCTCTATCTCACCCACAAAAATATGCTTGAGTGGGTGACGGCGGCGCAGTCGAAGTACGCGGTCGACTTCAACCTCGTGAACATGTATCGCCGCATGGCCGGGGGAATCGCCTTCGCCGCGGCGGCCGCCGTGATTCTCGCGCTGGGCCGCCACGCGGCCTTTGTCGCCGCGGCGCCGTTTCTCGTTGCCTGGGCGCTCGCTCCCGCCATCGCGCAGTGGATCAGCGTGTCCCCTAAATCGAAAGAGACTGTGCCGCTCAGTGATTCCGAAGAGCGGATCCTTCGCATCACGTCGCGCAAAACCTGGCGCTTTTTCTCGACATTCGTCACCGAAGCAGACCACGCGCTGCCGCCCGACAATTTCCAGGAAGACCCCAAACCCGTCGTCGCGCACCGCACCTCGCCCACCAACATCGGCTTGTATCTGCTTTCCACCCTCGCTGCGAATGATCTCGGCTGCATTGGAACCACCGAAACGGTCGAACGCCTCGGAGCAACGCTCGCCACGATGAGCCGCCTGGAGCTTTTCCGGGGACATTTCTACAACTGGTACGACACCAGCGATCTCCGCCCGCTGGAACCGCGCTACATTTCGTCGGTCGACAGCGGAAACCTCGCCGGACATTTGCTCGCACTGTCCAACGGCTGCCGCGAACTCCTGGAGAAGCCGTTCGCGGCCACACAACTGATCTCGGGGCTCCAGGATTGCATCGGGCTTCTCCGCGAGCCTCTCACCGGGCTAACCGATACGCGGCGCACCAATATCGTCACGCGCAAGCAACTCGGCAATGCCGTCGAAGCGCTGGCGGCCTCTTTGCAGCCGTTGCCTGCCAATTCGGCGGCGCTGGCCGCGCGCCTCGCGGACCTTCGCACCCAGACTCACACGCTCGCCGACATCGCCCAAGCCTTCGCGCAGGGTCGCAGCGACGGCGCGGAAACCGAGTTGCACGCCTGGGCCGACGCCACCCGCGAATGCATGGAAAGCCATTGGCGCGATGCGCAGATCCTCGCCCCGTGGACCCGCCTCGGCGCCAAAGATATCGCCGCCATTTCCAAAGGCGGCAGCGACTGGCTGGTCGTAGAGCCCTTTCTTCAGAAGCTTCCCAAACTTTCGGAGGCGCCCACGTATCTCGCGGGCGTGCTCGTCGATCTGGCAACCCTGCGCGACCGCGTGGTTCACGACTCGCCCGGCAACGCCGCCGTCATCGCACACATCGACGCTCTGGCCGAAGCCGTGCGAAAGGCCGCCGCGGACGCCGAATCTCTAGCCCACCGCCTGAAAGTCATCGCGCAGACCGCCGAGAACATGTTTCACGCGATGGATTTCACCTTTCTGTTCGACCACACCCGCAAGCTTTTCTCCATCGGGTACCGCGTCTCAGACGGCACGGTCGACGAGGCATGCTATGACCTGCTGGCGTCTGAGGCGCGGCTCGCGAGTTATATCGCCATCGCCAAAGGAGATGCCGAATCCTCCCACTGGTTCCGCCTCGGGCGCACACTCACGCCGGTCGACCGGGGTTCGGCGCTCATTTCCTGGTCCGGCTCGATGTTCGAGTACCTGATGCCCGCCCTGGTGATGCGCGCGCCCGAAGATAGCGTGCTGAGCGAAACGGCGCGCCTCGTTGTCCGCAGGCAGATTGAATACGGCACGGAGCGCGGCGTCCCCTGGGGCGTTTCCGAATCGGCCTTCAATGCGCGGGATACCGACCTCCGCTATCAATACTCCGCCTTCGGAGTTCCGGGGCTCGGATTGAAGCGCGGCCTCAGCGAAGATGTGGTGATCGCCCCGTACGCCACCGCCCTCGCGGCTATGGTCGATCCGGTGGCCGCCGCGCACAACATAACGAAGCTGATGGAGGCCGGAGCGAAGGGTGTTTACGGCCTTTACGAAGCGCTCGATTACACCGCCAGCCGCCTCCCCGAAGGCAAGAAGGTGGCTGTGATCCAGGCCTACTTCGCCCACCACCAGGGGATGACGCTGATCTCGCTCGCCAACGTGCTGACCGGCAGCCGGATGCGCGCCCGCTTCCATGAGGAGCCGATCGTCAGAGCGGTCGAATTGCTTCTGCAGGAAAAGACGCCCCGCGACGTTCTGGTCGCGCGACCCCGCGCCGAGGAAGTCCTGGCCGCGCGCGTTCGCGACCTTGTTCCGCCGGCTTTGCGGCGCTTCGTCACCCCGCACGATCCGTCTCCTCGCACGCAACTGCTCTCCAACGGGCGCTACGCCGTGATGCTTACTTCCGCGGGCTCGGGCTACAGCCGCTGGCGGGATATCGCCGTCACGCGCTGGCGCGAAGACGCCACGCGCGACTCCTGGGGCAGCTATATCTATCTTCGCGATTCCCAAACCGGCCAGATGTGGTCGGCCGGGTACCAGCCCGCGGGCGTCGAACCTGAAACCTACGAGGCCTGCTTTTTCGAGGATCGCGCAGAATTCCAGCGCCGCGACCGTTCGCTTCACACGCTGCTCGAAGTCATCGTCTCATCGGACGATGACGCGGAATTGCGCCGCGTCTCGATCACCAACCAAAGCCTCCGCACGCGTGAAATTCAGGTCACGTCCTATGCGGAAATCTGCCTGACGTCCCAGGCGGCCGATGTGGCGCATCCGGCCTTTTCCAACCTGTTCGTCGAAACGGAATTCGACGCGGAAACCGGCGCGCTGCTGGCCACCCGGCGCAGCCAGTCCGGCAAGGACACACCCGTCTGGCTGGCCCACGTAACCGCGGTCGAGGGCGACACCGTGGGGGACATCGAGTACGAGACCGACCGTTCGCAGTTCGTCGGCCGCAACCGCGAAACCCGCAATCCCGTATCGATTGTGGACAACACGCCGCTCGGCAAAAACACCGGCCCCGTCCTCGATCCCATCGTGAGTTTGCGCCGCACCCTGCGCATTGCGCCGGGCACCACCGCGCGCGTCATCTTCTCGACCATCGTCGCCGCCACTCGCGAGCACGCTTTGGAGCTCGCCGATAAACATCGCGACGCCAGCACTTTTGAGCGCACCCTGACGCTTGCGTGGACGCAGGCGCAGGTCCAGCTCCGGCATCTGGGAATCGATGCGGACGAGGCCAATCTTTTTCAGCGGCTGGCCAACGCCATTCTCTACACCGACGCGGCTCTCCGTCCCTCGTCCGACGCGCTGAGCCGCGGTTCGCTCGACCTGGGGGCTCTGTGGTCGCAGGGAATCTCCGGCGACCGGCCCATCGTGCTCGCGTTCATCGACGAAAGCTCTGACATCGAGATCATCCGCCAGCTCCTGCGCGCCCACGATTACTGGCGAATGAAAAATCTCCCCGCGGACCTGGTGATCGTAAACGAAAAAGCGCACTCCTACGCGCAAGAGCTGCAGGGCGCTCTCGAAGCGCTTGTTCGAGGCAGCCAGCTGCGCGTTTCGCCGGAAAGCGGAGACGCCCTGGGCAAGATCTATCTGCTGAAAGCGGATTTGGTCTCTCCGCAGTTGCGCGCCATTCTGCAGGGGGTGGCGCGGGCCGTGATCTTCAGCCGCCGCGGCACACTGTCCGAGCAGGTGAACCGGTCGCAGCGTTCGGCCCCCGCCGTGGTTTCCGGGGCGCCCCAGCCATCGCCTGCCTCCGCGCGTGAAAAGGCAGTCAACCCGCAGTTTCCCTTTGAGGACCTCGCTTTCGCCAACGGACTCGGCGGCTTCGACGACAACGGGCGCGAATATGTCGTCGTGCTCGGCGAGGGCGTCCGCACGCCCCAGCCCTGGATCAACGTGATCGCCAATCCCGCGTTCGGTTTTCTCGCGTCCGAATCCGGCTCGGGCTACACGTGGTCGGTCAACAGCCACGAAAACCAGCTCACGCCCTGGTCCAACGATCCCGTCAGCGATCCCCCCGGCGAAGCAATCTATATCCGCGATCAGGCCACGGGCGAACTATGGAGTCCCACGCCCCTGCCCATCCGCGAGGAGGCCGACACCTATGTCTGCCGGCACGGCCAAGGCTACACGCGCTTCGAGCACTCCTCGCACGGAATCCGGCACGAACTGACACAATTCGTTCCGCCCAACGACCCCGTCAAGATTTCGCGCCTTAGGCTGCAGAACACATCCAATCGCACGCGATACCTTTCCATTGCCGCCTATGCCGAATGGGTGCTCGGGAGTTCGCGAAGCGCGACGGCGCCCTATATAGTCACAGAAGCGGACACAAAGACCGGCGCGATCTTCGCGAGAAACGCGTGGGAAGGCGAATTCGGCGGGCGCATCGCTTTCGCCGACCTCGCCGGGAAACAAGCCTCTTTTACCTGCGACCGCAAGGAATTTATCGGACGCAACGGAACGCTGGCGCATCCCGCGGCACTGGCCCGGGGTGAACGCCTTTCCGGGAAAGCGGGCGCGGGACTTGACCCGTGTGCAGCTCTGCTGACTTCCGTCGAGCTGCGCCCCGGCGGCCGCGCTGAAATTGTTTTCTTTCTCGGTCAGGCGGAAAGCCGCGAAAAAGCCCAGGAGTTGATCGGGCGCTATCGGGCGGCCAGCCTGGACGAAATTCTCAGGGAAGTGATCGCGGCCTGGGACGACGTGCTCGGCGCCGTCCACGTCACCACTCCCGAGCCAGCCATGGACGTAATGCTCAATCGCTGGCTCCTCTACCAAACCCTGTCGTGCCGCATCTGGGGACGCGCCGCTTTCTACCAGGTCAGCGGCGCTTACGGATTCCGCGATCAACTCCAGGACGTTCTCGCCCTGTGCATCGCCAAGCGCGAGGTCGCGCGCGAACACCTGCTGCGGGCCGCATCGCGGCAGTTTGTCGAAGGCGACGTCCAGCACTGGTGGCATCCGCCCTCGGGGCGAGGCGTACGCACGCGCATCTCAGATGATCTGCTGTGGCTGCCCTACGCCGTAAGCCGCTTCATCGATGTAACCGGCGATAGGCCCGTCCTCGATGAGTCTGTAGCGTTTCTGGAGGGCGACACGCTGGCCGAGGGCCAGGAATCGTCCTACTTCCAGCCGCGCGTCTCCGAAACGAAGGCCACTTTATTCGAGCACTGCGCGCGCGCTCTCGATCGCAGCCTCTCCGTTGGCGCGCACGGCCTGCCGTTGATGGGCACCGGCGATTGGAACGACGGTATGAATCTCGTAGGTCAGCAGGGCAAGGGCGAAAGCGTCTGGCTAGCCTGGTTCCTGCACCTCGTTCTCTCCGACTTCGCCCCGATTGCCGATGCGCGCGGCGAAAGCGCGCGGGCGGAAACCTGGCGCCTGCACGGTACTGCCCTCAAAGCCGCCCTGGAACGCGAAGCCTGGGACGGCGATTGGTATCGCCGTGCGTACTTCGACGACGGCACGCCGCTCGGCTCCGCGCAGAACGAAGAGTGCAAGATCGATTCCATCGCGCAGACCTGGGGCGTCATCAGCGGTGCCGCGGAACCGGGACGCGGCCAGCGCGCCATGGCCGCAGTCGACCAGCAGCTGGTGCGCCGCCGCGACGGCCTGATCCTTTTGCTAGCGCCGCCCTTCGATCACGCCGAGCCCAATCCGGGCTACATCCGCGGCTATCTCCCGGGAATCCGCGAAAACGGGGGCCAGTATACCCACGCAGCCACGTGGGCAGTTCTCGCCTTCGCCGCTCTGGGCGACGGTGAACGCGCCGGTGAAATGTTCCGCATGCTGAATCCGATCAATCACGCGCGCTCCCGCGCGGACGTGCAGCGCTACAAGGTCGAGCCCTACGTCGTCGCAGGCGATATCTACTCCGAATCGCCTCACGTGGCTCGCGGCGGCTGGACGTGGTATTCAGGCTCGGCCGGCTGGCTGTATCGCGTGGGGCTCGAATCCATCCTGGGATTCCGGCTGCAGGGCATGTCCCTGAGCATCGATCCCTGTGTACCGCGCAACTGGTCGAACTTCTCGATCACCTTCCGCTACCACTCGTCCATCTACAAGATAAAAGTCGAGAATCCCTCCAATGTTACGCACGGAATCGCGCTGACCCGCATCGATGGAAATCTCGTGCCAGGCAAAGCGACGATCGGCCTCGTAAACGACGGCGCGGAACATGAGATTCTGGTGGTGATGGGTTAGCCAGCTAAGCTAGCAGTAGCATTGCGATCACTCTCTGCGGCAAGCCGCTACGGCATGGCGTTGTTCCTTTTCTTCTTGCGGGGCCTATCGTTTTTGAGAGAACTTCGCCGATCGGGAGATTGGCGTTCCCGGGGGTGGTGCCGGAGCTCTGGTTCCGGCCTCCTGGATTTCCGATGCCACAACGCAGGTGGATCTTTCAAGAATCCCAAGCCTCATCCTCTATTCCATCCAATCCGCAATAAACACATTCGTCTCATGCGGCGCGCGGCCGTTCCGGTTCGACGACCACACCAGCCTCTTCCCATCCGAAGAAAACATGGGAAAGGCATCGAACCCGGGATAGTAGGTGACGCGTTCCATCCCGGTGCCGTCTTCGTTGATCACGTAAAGGTCGAATCCGCTAGGGTCCTTGGTATCCCCCACATTCGAGGCAAAAATGATTCGCTTCCCGTCCGGCAGCCAGTAAGGGCCGAAGTTCGCCGCGCCGTTGTGCGTCACCTGCCGCTTGTCCGACCCGTCCGCGTTCATCACCCACAATTCCAGGTTACCGGGACGAATCAGCCCGCGCGCCAGCAGGTCCTTGTAATCCTTGATCTGCTCCTCCGTCCTGGGATGTTCCGCGCGATACACGATTTTCTTCCCGTCGTAAGACCAGAAGGGCCCGCCGTCGTATCCCAGCTCGTGAGTCAGTTGCTTTACATGCGACCCGTCCGCATCCATCGTGTAAATGTCGATGTCGCCGTTCCGCGTGGACGTGAATACGATGTGCTTCCCGTCGCGCGAAATCGTCGATTCGGCGTTATACCCGGGAGCCTTCGAGAGCGGCTGGATATCACTGCCGTCGCGCTTGGCGGTGTAGATTGAGTACGTGTTATAGATCGGCCAGACATATCCATGCGAATAATCCGGAAGCGACGGGCACGCATCGCCCGCGGCGAACGTGGACGAGTACAGCATTCGGTCGCCGGAAGGGAAAAAATAGCTGCATGTGGTGCGCCCCTTCCCGTTGCTTACCATCTTCATCTCTCCCAATTCGCCGCCAGCGGCGCTCGGGACGGGCATCGTATAAATCTGGTCGCAGGGAATTGCCGGACCTACATTCGCGTGCGTCGCTGGGTCGTAGAACTGCCCCTGGTGCTGGAACGTCAGAAACTTGTCGTCCGCCGAAAAGTACGCCTCCGCGTTCGTGCCGCCGAAGGTCAGCTGGCGCACATTCGCCAGGTGCTTTTCCCCGTCAAACACCAGCGGCGCATTGCCGTCGCTCGAAGCTGCTGCGGCCCCCGCCCCACCTTTGTTCCATCCCGGCAGAAAAAACGGCGCAAAGCACACCGCAATCGCCAGGAACGAAACCGAGGGATAGAACAAAAAGTGTCGTCGCATTCTGTGCCTTTTACTTACCTGGCCGGGCCTAGCGCCGCTGCTCCAGCGTCACCGACGCCTTCACCGGCTTCCCGTCGCGCAGCACGGTCACTTCCACCACATCCCCGACTTTGCTGGCCCGCAGCGCGTCGGTAAAATCGTACAGATTCATGATCGCCTTCTCACCGAATTTCACCAGCACGTCGCCGCCCTTCAATCCCGCCTTCGCCGCGGGCGATCCCGGCTGCACGTCGCTGAATCGGACGCCTTTTGCAACCTGCCCAAAATCCGGAATCGAGCCAAAGTAAGGCCCGTAGCCGCCGCCCCCGCCGCTGCTCGCCACTCCTTCATGCGGATTGTCGTGCTCGACCACCGCGACGAACTGCGGCCTCTCCGTTGACTCATCGATCCCCAGCAGCACCCGCGCCACCATGTCGAGCAGCCGCGCCGCATCCGGCGCGTTGAGCTTGTCCCACGTGTCCGACGGCCGGTGGTAATCCGAGTGCAGTCCCGAGAAAAAGAACAGCACCGGAATCTTCTTGGCCACAAACGACGTGTGGTCGCTCGACGCGTATCCCCCGGCCGAATTCTCCACATGGAATGGAAATCCGCTCTCCGCCTTCGTGAGCGCCGCCGCGAACGTCGATCCCGTCCCCACGCCTCCGATGTACACCTTCTCGCCCCGGATGCGCCCGATCATATCCATATTCAGCATCGCCACGGCCTTACCCAGCGGACGCGTGGGCTCCTTTACCCAATCGGCCGATCCCAGCAGCCCGAGTTCCTCGCCCGCAAACGAGGCAAATAAAATCCCGCGCGGCAGCTGGCCCTTGAGCGGCGCAAACAATCGCGCCAGCTCCAGAACTCCCGCCGTGCCCGACGCATTGTCATCCGCTCCCGGATGAATCTGCCCGATCTGCGCCGGCGCCAGCGAATCGTAATGCCCATAACCCAGATGATCGTAGTGCGCCCCGATGATCACGTATTCATCCGACTTGCCCGGCAGATACGCCAGCACGTTGTTCACGGCCGCCCGCTCCGTCTCGATGTGCACGTCGAGCGTCAGCCGTACGCTGTCGGGAAACGCAAACGATTCCGGCTTCGTCCCCGCGTTGATTTCGTCCTGCACGCCCGCAAGGGTTTTCCCCGCCGCCGCAAACCATTCCCGCGCCATCGCGTTTTTCACCTGCACCAGCACGATCCCGGTATCTTCCGGCCCGCTGACGCTTCCAAACCGCGTCAGCAAATCCTCGCCGACGCTGCCGGTTTTCCCGTCTGGCGCACCATTCACGATCACTACCGCCGCCGCGCCATGATTCCGTGCATTGATGGCCTTGGTCACGAGCGTGGCATAGCGCGTCAACCCTTGGTTGCCGCTCTTCGCTGCGAATCCCGCGGGCTCGTAGCGCAACAGCACCACGATCTTGCCTTTCACGTCGATCCCGCTGTAATCGTCGTAGTGAAACTCGTCCGCCGACGCGCCGTACCCCGCAAACACCACCGGCGCACTCACTTCCCCGGACGACGAAAAGCTGAACGGCACAAAATCCTCGTTCAGCTTCAGCTCTTTCTTGTCCGTGCCCACCTGCTCTAACACGCGATTGTTGCCGGCCAGCTTCGCTCCGGTAATCACGCTGAACGGTTGCAGGTACCCCTTCGTACCCGCGGGCTCCAGCCCAAGGCTCTTGTAGCGCTGCTCGAGCAAATCCGCTGCCCGCACGATCCCCTTCGTGTCGTCGCCCCGCCCCTCCATCGCCGGCACGGTAAGCGCCTTGATCGTGTCGAGGTAGCGCGAAGCATCCGCCGCGGCCACGGCAGGCGCCTGCGCGGGCGCGCCCGCCACGAGCGCAAGCCCCAGCACCGCCGCAACCAAGCCTCTGCAGAAGCGCGGAAAAAATAGCTGCGCCGCGTGATTCGCCCGTAAATCAACTTGTCTGCTTGTTCGCATAGGGAAGCAAGAATCGTATGTTGCCGCAAAACCCCTGTCAAATCGCCCCCCCCCCACCGCTTTGCGCAGACGATCCTATTCTCGCTTGCGACTCAGGTTTTCGCGGGGCGCTCAATGCCTATGTGCGTGGCGTGGTGTGTGAATACCCGGGCGTGCTGGATGGGAGAGGCGTCGAGCAACGCTTTTAACTCGGCTGACGTGTAGGCGGCGTGTACCGAATCTTTGTACAATTTGTACATGGCGCCGGTGTAGTGGCGTCCGTGCCAGCGCACGTGGAGCGGGAAGGCAACTCGGCTCGGCCGGCGGAGATCGCGAAGCAGGATCGCCGCGTTGGGCTTTGCTACGCGGGCCATCTCCGCGAGGAGATTTCGCGGCTCCACGAGATGGTGCAGGACGGAATTGCACATCACGAGATCGAAAGATGCGTCCGGGAAAGCGAGGCGGTTTCCGTCGGCGGTGTGGAAGTCGACGCGGCCGGCGGCTTCTGTTGTGCCAGCGAGATTCTCTTCGGCCTGGGCAATCATATTCGCTGAGCGGTCGATCCCGACAAACTTCCACAGCTTGAGGCGCTGGGCCAGCTTCAGGACGATTTGTCCGGGGCCGGTGCCGATGTCGAGGGCGCGGCCGCGCTCCTTGCCGGCGACGAGGCGGACGGCGTGTTCGACGAAGGTGTCGTCAATTTTATCGAGGTAGGCCTGGGCGGCTGCGGAGGAATAGGCTTCGACCTCGGTGGAATCCTCCATCACTTCGGCTTCCGGTACGCGTGGGAGATCGAATAGGCTCATCGGGAGTTGGCTGCCAGAGTGCTGTTGTTGCGAAGGCCAGACTATCGAGAAAAGCTATCCGGGGCAACGAATGTCGATTTACGGTGGCGCCTGATTGGTGGAAACGCAAAGGCTCGCGGGAAAAACACCGCGAGAGGAAGGCGCTGCGCGCCGGTTTCTATGTCGTAGCTAAAGCCACGACACCCTAAAGGGAGTAGCGGGTTGCAGTGATGTTGCTCGAATTGGCGAACGACAGGACACGAGCCGATTTATCGCGAGGCGGTGAGGGACGCTACGTGTGGCCAAGAAAAAGGCATTAGCTGCGCGATGGACTCGTTGCTTGCAGGCGGAGTGGTGGAACCGGGAGCCGGTATCCAGCCCATCGCAGAGTTGATTTTGTCGAAGAGGTCGCGAGAGGCTCCCTCTACCGTTAGGCACTGCGTGCCTACGCAGTGAAGGAACACGCCGCTGCCATTGGCCTGGAACTGAAAGAAATTGGGACGACGCACGAGCTGTGTGCGCGTGGGATATTTCTTTTCCAGGGCTTCGCTGTACTGGCCGGAGAAGCGGGCGGCATCTTCGACGTTATCTAGATCGACCAGGAACACGAGGAGAATTTCCTTCGTTTTCTGATTCTCGAAGGAGGCGTAGCGGTCGCCGCGCCAGGCGGCCGCTAGCTTATCGCCGCGGGGCTGATCGAGAAACTGCTTCAGAACTTCGTCCAGGTTGAACTCGCCCATGACGTTTTCTTCCAGGAATTTCCAGTCCGCGGGAATGAGGCCTTTCCATTCGGGCAGGGTGACCTTTTCGGGCTTCACACCGGCAAGATAGAGGTCCGGGTGCATGATCTGCTGGGTGGACACAGGGGGATTGGCGAAAAGGATATTCAAGTCCGCCCAGCCGGAATGGGCCTTCAGGAACTGCTGCGAAAAAGTGGTGCCCGCTAGATAGGGGAAAAGGAGGTCGTCGCGGATGTAGGGCGGAGCCTTCGAAAGGTGAGGATCCTTGCTCATTTCGTCGACGGCGCCGGAGCGGAGAAGCAGGGTGACATCCGGGAGATCGCGAACGCCGATTTTCTGCTCGCGCAACGAATAGTCGACCATGGCGGCCATGGCGCTGCCTTCGCTGACGGATTCGCGGGCAAGTTCGGCGTCGTCGTTGGGGCGCGCGGACTTGATCCACGGATCGATGTGGTAGGACTGATCTTCGAGCGCGTGCGTCAATTCATGGGCCATCACGGAGCGCTGCTCGTCCGGCGGAATCCAGTCCGCAATATAGAATTCCTTGGCTTTGGGGTCGTAGAGACCGGCGATCTGGTCGGTTAGAACGTCCAGCATGAACGAATCGAGCGGAAAGCCTTTCGGGATTAGCCCGAAGGCCTCGATGGTCTTGGCATCGGCATCGCGCTTGTCTTCGTCCTTGTCTTCTTTTTCCTCCTGGACGAGGTACTCGCGGATCTGCTGCTTGGAGCGGAGGCTCTTCTTGAGCGGCTCTTTGATCGGGAGGTCGAGCAGCTGGCTCATCTGCGCGAGAACTTCGTCGGCTGCGTGGAGAAACTCCGGGCTTGAGCCGGTGGGTGCCTGGGACGAAGGCGAGGAGGGTGCGGACGGAGCGATGACTTTGCTGGGCGGGCTCGCTTGCCGAGCTCCTACGGCGAATCCCAGCAAAGTAAGCACAAGCAGGCAGCACAATTGCTTCACCCGAACCTCCCAAGACTTGGATGACATGGTCAGGATAGCAGGTTTCCTAGGACTTTCCTTTTGGCGTGGAAGTGTTCGGCCCCCGAGGCGGGTCAAAATAAAAGGGTAGACCTATCGCTTTACAGATACGGGAGTTTCGTCGGCAAGAACCTTTTGGATGGAATTCCAGAAATCCTTGATGTCGAAAGGCTTGGCTAGAAGGGGACAGGCGAACTTGTCGATCAACCCGGCTACTTCGGGATCGCGAACGCTCGACGTAGTGAAGACGACGCGGGCGGCGAGTTCCGGGCGATGCTGTTCGATCCAACCATAAAGGGCGGTGGTGGAAGTGTCTCCGGGAATCTGGGCATCCAGAACGGCAACATCGAACGATTCATCCTTTAATATATCCATCGCTTCCCAGGTGCTTCGCGCCGTCCGAACGCAAAGCCCGTGGGCCTTCAAGACTTCCTGCTCAAGCTGTAGGATCGCTTCCTCGCCTTCGAGCACAAGGACCTTACCGGCGACGCTCTCTCCCGACAATGCGGGCTGTTCCGGGTGCGGCGATGAAGTGGCAGCGACCAAAGGCAGCAGGATGGTAAACGCGGCGCCCCGAGGCGAATTGCGAGCCTGAATTTCGCCCCCGTGCTCTTTGATGATGCCGTAGCAAATGCTCAGGCCCAGGCCGGTTCCCTTCCCCACAGGTTTCGTGGTGTAGAAGGGATCGAAGACGCGCTGAGGGTTCTTTATCGGAGGGCCGTTATTCGTAAACTCGACGCACAGCTGATCGCCAACGCGCTGGGTGTGAATCCAGATCTCGCCGCCGGCGGCGTTTTCGGAGACCGCATCTACTGCGTTGTTCAAGATATTCAGGAAGACCTGCTGGAGCTGGTGGAAGTCCGCGCCGGTGGCGGGCAACCGGGGATCGAATTGCCGGTGGAGCGTGATATTGGCGGACTTCATGTCGTAGCCGCGCAGGATCAGCGTGTCTTCGAGGATCTGGTTGAGGTCCACGAGGGCGCGTTCCGGGCGGTGCTGGCGGGCGAAGCTCAGCAGGCTCTGGACGATGTGATGGGTGCGCTGGGCCTGCTTGTAGAGCTTTTCGAGATAGTCCGCGCCGCGAGGGCTGGTGAACTCCTGCGACTGAAGAAGCTGGCTGTAACCGAGAACCGCGGTAAGCGGGTTGTTGAGTTCGTGGGCGACTCCGGCAACGAGCTGGCCAACGGCGGCCATCTTCTCGCTTTGCAACAGCTGCTCCTGCGTCTGGCGCAAGGTTTCGTAGGCTTCACGCGTTTCTTCGAGCAGGAGGGATTTGTCGATGGTGGTGGCGAATTGGTTTCCGATGGCTCCCAGCAGGTTGAGCTCGGCTGGCGAAAACTCCCGCTGCTGCCGGCGGCCAAGGAACAGAAGACCCATGATGCGGTCTTTGGCCCACAACACGGAAATTTGCGAGGCAACAATCCCTTCGTGAGTCTGAAGCGTCCGGAAATCCTCCGGAAGCTCCGGGGCGGTTCCGGTAAGAAGGGTGGCATGAGACTCGCGTATTTGCCTGAGCAACGCGCCGGCGGACGGGATAGAGGCAAAACTGCGGGATTCGGCGAATTTGCAGCCTACGGCTCCGGATAGCCGCAGGACGTCTTCGGGTTCGTCAAGGCGATACACGGCCCCGGCGTCGGCGCTGAAAAGTTCTCCGACCTTGGCAAGGGCTTGCGCGAGACCGTCATCGAGCGTCGACGATTGCCGAAGAAGGTCGCCAATGGCATTGAGCGCAAGCAACTCTTCGTTGCGGCGGCGGATTTCTGTTTCCGCCTGCTTGCGTTCGGTGATGTCGAGAAGAAATCCCTGATATGCGACGGAGGAACCTGCAGCGTCCCGAGTGCAGAAGGCGGAAAGGTGAGCCGTGCGAATCTCGCCGTCGCGACGGCGGAACTCGAATTCGAAATCCCTGATTTCGCCGAATTCATCGAGCCGCGCAATCCAGCGGCGGCGGTCCGCGATATTCAGATAAAAATTTTCGGGGGCGTAGGTCCGAATCAGTTCGGCGCGATCTTCATAGCCAAACAGGCGCGTCAGCGCGTCGTTACAATCCAGTAGGCGACCCTGGGGGCTAACTATGAAAACGCCTTCCTGGGCTTTTTCGAAGAGATTGCGGAACTTGTTCTCGGCGAGGCGCCTGCTCGTGAAATCCTTCAGGACGTGGATGGTTCCGAGGCGCCCGTCTTCGGTGCCGTGAAGGGTGGAATTCGTAGCCAGAAAGTACCCGCCGAAGGTGGGATCGATTTCCTCGGCCTTTCCGGCGACGCCCTCGCAGTAGGGGCAGCGAATCCAATGAGCCGCACCGCGGGTCAGCACTTCGCGAACATACTTGCCGACGACGGCTACCGGCTCGATGTTGACGCTGGCGGCGAAGGCGCGGTTGGTCCTCAATATGCGGCCTTCGTTGGAATGGACGAAGATCAGGTCGTCGATGGAGTCAAAGGTGTCGCGCCATTGCGTGCGGGAGACCGCGGCGCCCTCGAACAGCGCGATGTTCTGGACCGTCAAGCCGAGGAGATTGGACACGTTGACGAGAAAGTCCCTCTCGTCGTGGTCAAACTTGCGCGGAATCCTCGATCCGATCGCCAGTAAGCCGAGCGGCGCGTCCTTTCCCGGCACGGGCACAAGAATCCCGGCGACGAGCTTTTCGGGACCAAGGCAATCGAGCAATCCGGGATTTTCGCGGACGCTTCCGGAAGCGAACTGCGACGGGTTGCGAAACATGTCGCGAACCCAGGGCTCGTGGGGCGAAACACGCGCATATTGTTCGCGGTATTCCTCGCTGAAGCCCACCGACGCCGCAATTGCGAGAGCGGGAGCGTCCGCGGAATCGTCGAGCAGAAAGACGATGCCGTGGGTGGCGTTCAGGCTCTCGACAAGATGGCGCAGGATTCCATTGAGCGCTTTTTCAACGCGGAGGCATTGAGTTGCTTGCGCGGTGATCAGAGCCAGGCGCCGCAGCCTCTCGTGGAGATCGTCATTGCGCGCGCGATCAGCTTCCAGGACGAGGACCGCCATGGCAATGCCCGCCGTCAGCGTGAGAACCCCTTGCAGCGCCACCCGGAACAGGAAAGGAGACTGCCCCACCCAAATGGGCCGGTCCAGGCCGTGGATCCCGCAAAGCAGCAGTGCAAACGCCAGGAGTTTCCAGCCGAATCCCCGATGCCGGGACTGCGAGCGCCACAGAATCCACCCTGCCGCCAGGAAAAGCCCGGACTCTGTGAGGCTCTTTCCCCACTGCAGGAGCGTGGACCGGTTCGCAAGATCGAGGGCGATAAATCCGCCGAATAGCGCAGCTCCGACGTACACGAGGTACTTCAGACGCTTGCGCCAGCCGGCGCACTCAAAGGCTGCCGCCAGGAAGAAAGCTCCGCAGGCAATCGCCCAGGGATACACGGTGGGGTTGTTGCCGGAAATGCCGTGAAGGCGCGAAACGATCTTGGATATCTGAAGAATGAAGAAGAAGGACCATCCGGCGACCCAGTAGCGGAAGAATCGGGTGGGGAGGGCGGTGGTAAGTAAGGAATAGATGACCAGCACGATCAGTGCGGCGGCGCCTTCGAAGAAAGCGGTGGCTAAAAGAACCGTGTTGGTATCGTATGCCATCGGAGCAACAGTTCGCAAAACCGACGAAACTCTTTAGGCACAGCCACTTCCGAGACGAAAACTGGCTAGTAAATGGGCTGGAAGCCCGCTTGGGAAACTATAGCGTACGTGTCAGATAGAACAACGAACCGCTTGCTGCGCGTGTGTCCTCCCTAATAATGGTTGGATAATAGGGTCATGGTGGACGCAGAAAAAATACTCGTCGTAGACGATGAAGAGGCGATTCGGGAAGTCATTTCGACGCTTCTCGAGGCGCAGGGCTATCGCTGCACGGCTTGCTCGAACGGGCGGTTGGCACTGGATGCGTTCCGCAAGGATTCCTTCGATCTCGTTCTAAGCGACATCGTGATGCCGGAGATGGACGGACTCAAGCTTCTGGCCGAACTGCGTATGGACGACCCCGACGTGCCGGTGATCATGGTCACGGCGATGCACGACATCTCGATCGCGCTGGAAGCAATCCGGGCAGGCGCCTACGACTACATTCTGAAACCGTTTGAAAAAGATCAGCTCCATTTGAGCGTGCGCCGGGCGCTGGAACACCGGCAGCTGGTGATTGAAAATCGCACATACCAGAGCGACCTCGAACACCTCGTGGCGGAGCGAACGCAGCAGCTTTCGATCGCCCTGCAGGATCTGGAGCAATCCTACGATTACACGCTGGAAGCCCTGGGCGGGGCACTGGACGCGAAGGACGCGGAAACGGAAGGCCACTGCCAGCGCGTTACCGCCTTCACGATCACGATCGCGCGGGCGATGGATGTGGACAAGGGTCTTCTGCGGCACATTGCGCGCGGCGCTTTTCTGCATGATATCGGGAAGATGGGCGTCCCGGACCAGATATCTGCGGAAGCCCGGCCCCCTGACGGCCGAGGAACGCGAAATCATGCGTCGCCATTGCGAGATTGGATTCGCGGTGCTCGAGCGGATCCCGTTTCTGAAGGAGGCGGCGGAAATCGTGCTGTCGCACCAGGAATTCTATGACGGGTCGGGCTACCCGCGCGGCCTCAAGGGAGAGCAAATTCCTCTCGGGGCGCGAATTTTCGCGGTGGCGGACACGCTGGATGCGATGATTTCCGACCGGCCTTATCGAAAGGCGCTCCCTATTTCGGCGGCGCGCGACGAAATAGCCCGATATTCGGGAAAGCAGTTTGACCCGCGCGTCGTAAAAGTGTTTCTCGCACAGCCGGAACAGCTCTGGCGGGAGCTCCACGAGAAGGTGGGCGATCCGTTCCGCCTGGCGCAGCTCGAGCACGTCTAAACTCCTCTTTTCGAACTCCTAAAAAAGCCCCTGTAGTACCGCATTTACTCGAAAACGCTGGAACGTTTTTGCCTAGAAGGCGGAATTACCCTTTGAGGCGCAACCGCATCACACATCCATGAACATTAGAATCCATCATTCCCTTGCGACTTGCGGGGCTGCGGTGTCTGTGTGCGTCGCGGCTCTGTGCTGCCTGGTGCTCGCGCCGGAGAGGCCGGTGTTGAGCCAGACGCAGCAGAAGCCGGACATCTCCGTGGATGTGAAGCTGGTGAATGTCCTTGCGACGGTGCGAAACAAGAAGGGCGAGATCGTCCGCAACCTGACCAAGGACGATTTCACCCTCGAAGAGGATGGGCGCCCGCAAACGATCCAGTATTTTTCGCAGGAATCCGATCTTCCGCTGACGCTGGGGCTTCTGGTGGATACGAGCATGAGCCAGCGATCCGTCCTGGGGCAGGAGCGCACCGCGAGCTACAGCTTTTTCGATCACATGCTGCGCGAGGATAAGGACAAGGCGTTTTTGATTCATTTCGACCATGAGGTGGAGTTGCTGGAGGACCTGACGTCGTCGCGGCAGAAACTGGAATCCGCGCTGCAGTTGATCGAGAACCCGGAGCGGGACTCGAGTGGCGGCGGATATGGCGGGGGGCAGGGCGGAGGCGGCGGGCGTGGACACGGGCACGGAGGCGGAGGCGGGGGCGGCACGCTCCTCTACGATGCCGTCTATCTGGCTTCCAACGAGGTGATGAAGAAGCAGCAGGGCCGGAAGGCGCTGATTGTGCTGACCGATGGAGTCGATCACGGGAGCAAGGAATCGCTGGAGACGGCGATCGAATCCGCGCAACGCGCCGACACGCTGGTGTATTCGATCCTGTTCTCGGGCGAGGAACCCGGGAGCGGACGCGGCGGATTCGGGGGCCCGCGCATGGGCGGCGGGTGGCCCGGCGGAGGCGGCGGGGGCGGAGGCCGTCGTGGAGGCGGGGGACAGCGCGGAGAAACTGTTGACGGCAAAAAGGTGCTCCAGCGTCTCTCACACGAGACGGGCGCGCAGATGTATGAGGTTTCGAAGAAAGAGTCGATTGAGGAGATTTACGCGCGCATTGAAGAGGAACTGCGGCATCAGTACAGCATCGGGTACACACCGGACCGCGGCAATGCCGAGGCGGGGTATCACAAAATTCATCTTGCGGCGAAGCAGAAGGATTTGATCGTGCAGGCGCGGGATGGGTATTACTCGGATAAATAGCGCTCAGAATGACTGCAAAGACAGCTACGACTGCCCACATATGCGGCGCCGCCGCGACTGCTGTACTCACGCACATCAACCCGAGTTGAACCCACCCGAGAAAGCCAGTACACCTACCTGGAACCGGGATGACAAAGGCGGTACCTCTATCCTGAGGGGCTTGCGTCTTGTGTTAATATCTGCGGGCCAAGGAAGCGTTTATCCCACCGACTAGCAGGTTGGAGGAATTTCGATGAGGGAATTCAGGAAGATTTCGGCACTTTTGAGTGTGCTGGCAGGCATGTGCTTGCTGTGTTGGCCGGCGCGCGGGCAGTCGGAAATCAATTTGAAAGGCGCCATCGATTTCCGGGCGCACACCTCTCCGGACAGCATGGAGCGGTCGATCGACGCGGACGACCTGGCCCGCCTGGCCAAGGAAAGCGGCATGCGGGGGCTGGTGTTGAAGAACCACTGGGAGTCGACGGCCGCGGTGGCGTACCTGGTGCGGAAGGAAGTGCCGGGGCTGGAGGTATTTGGCGGGATCGTGCTGGATAAGTCCGTCGGCGGAATCAACCTGGAAGCCGTGAAGCGCATGACGATGATGAAGGGCGGCTACGGGCGGGTGGTGTGGCTCCCCACGATCGACGCGGAGGCGTTTGTAAACTATCTCCACATCGACGGGCCGACGGTGCCGGTATCGAAAGACGGGCACCTGCTTCCCTCGGTGCTGGAGGTGATCGATTTCATCGCCAAGAATCCCGCAGCTGGTTCTGGAAACCGGGCACATTTCAGGGCCTGAAGAACGATGATGGTGATCCACGAGGCGCACGAGCGCGGCGTGGCGCACATCGTGGCGACCAATCCGATGGGCATCTTCACGCACCTGACCATCCCGCAAATGCAGGAGGCCACCCGCGAGGGCGCGTTCATCGAGTGGACTTACAACACCGTGCTTCCTCCGAAGCCGCAGCTTTCCATGGAAGAGTACGCCAAGGGAATCCGCGGGGTGGGGCCGAAGTATTGCGTGCTGGGCACCGATTATGGCGGGGCGGGACACAAGGAGTTTCATCCGCAGGGATTGCTCAATTTCATGCTTGCGCTGCAGAAGCAGGGATTCTCCGTGGATGAGATCAACATGATGGCGAAGACGAATCCGGCGATGATCCTGGGACTGCAACCTTAGATTCAGACCGTGATGCGAGACGGAGCGGGGATCAAAATGACTGAAAACAAAACTAGACATAAGCAATGCGGGACGCACGAGCCGCCGCGCGGCTGGATTTCTGCGCGATCGCGGCGCTGCTCCTGCTGGTTGGGCTTGGAGCGCTGCCGTCGAAAGAGCAAGGCGCAATCGGGGGCGCAAGGTGGCGCGAGCAGCCCCGACTGGCCAACGTACGCCGCCGATCTGGCGAGCACGCGATACAAGGCCTTCGACCAGATCGACGCTTCCAATTTCAACAAGCTGGAGGTGGCGTGGCGATTCAAGACCGACAGCTACGGGCCCCGGCCGGAGTACAAGCTGGAAGGGACCCCGCTCGAAGTGGGCGGCGTGGTGTATGCCACTGCCGGAACGCGCCGCGCCGTGGTGGCGCTCGATGCTGCGACGGGCGAGCTGCTGTGGATGCACAGCGAGAATGAAGGAGAGCGCGGAGAAGAGGCGCCGCGAAAGCTATCCGGCCGCGGACTGGCGTACTGGAGCGGCGGCAGCGAATCGCGCGTGCTCTACATCACGCCGGGTTACCGGCTGATTGCCCTCGACGCAAAGACGGGCATTCCGGCGAAGGGCTTCGGCGAAAACGGCGTTGTGGACCTGAAGCAAGGCGTGGTGTATGGCACCGGAACGCAGATCGACCTGGTAAAAGGTGAAATCGGGCTGCATGCGACGCCGATTGTGGCGAAAGACGAAGTGCTGATCGGGTCGTCGTTCAAGGAAGGGTCGATTCCGGTGACGCACAACAATTCGAAAGGCCTGGTGCGGGCGTTCGATGTGCGAACCGGCAAGCTGATCTGGACGTTCCGCACGATTCCGAAACCCGGAGAATTTGGGAATGACACGTGGCTCAATGGATCGTGGGCCACGAACGGGAATACAGGCGTGTGGACGCAGATGTCGGTGGACGAAGATCTGGGGATCGCGTATCTGCCGGTCGAGGAACCGACCGGCGACTACTACGCGGGGCACCGGCCCGGAAATGGATTGTTCGGCGAGACGCTGGTGGCTGTCGACCTGAAAACCGGGCAGCGGAAGTGGCACTACCAGCTGGTCCATCACGGGATGTGGGACATGGATATTTCTTCTGCGCCCGTGTTGACCGACATTACCGTCAACGGAAAGATGATCAAGGCCGTGGCGCAGCCGACCAAACAGGGAATTCTGTACGTCTTCGACCGCGTGACGGGAAAACCGGTGTGGCCGATCGAAGAAAAGCCTGTGGCGAAAGGCGACGTGCCGGGGGAGTGGTATTCGCCCACACAGCCCATACCGACGAAGCCGCAGGCATACGCGCGGAATGGCATTGGCGTGGATGACTTGATCGATTTCACGCCTGACCTTCGCAACCAGGCGCTGCAGCTCTCAGAACAATTCAAGATCGGGCCGGCGTTTACTCCACCGGTGGTGCATACGGACACGCTGCGGGGCACACTCACGCTGGGAACCACGGCGGGAGGCACGAACTGGCCGGGAGGGTCGTACGATCCGGAGACGCACATCTTCTATGTGGAGGCGTGCAACGCCTGCCTCATGGTGATGAGCCTCTTCAAACCCAAGCCGGAAGCTTCGGATATGAATTATGTGGAGGGGCACATTGGCCAGGAGGAGCTGTATGTGAAAGGAATGCCCCTGATCAAGCCGCCCTACGGGACGATTACGGCGATCAATCTGGATACCGGCGAATTCGTGTGGCAGGTGCCGCACGGGGAAACGCCGGACGTGGTGCGCGACAACCCGGCGCTCAAGGGGCTCACGATCCCGAAAACCGGGCAGCCGTTTCACGCGGGGACGCTGGTGACGAAGTCGCTCGTGATTGCAGGCGATCCGCTGGTGACCACGGTTCCCGGAAAAGGCCGTGGCGGGATCCTGCACGCGTACGACAAGATGACCGGTAAGGAAGTGGGAGGCATCTACATGCCCGCGCCGCAGAGCGGGTCACCGATGACGTACATGCTCAACGGGAGGCAATACATCGTGCTGGCCATCAGCGGAGGCACGTACACCGGCGAATATGTGGCTTACCGGTTGCCGAAAGAATGAAGGCTGGCTGGGAGGGAGCTTGGAGTAAAACCGAGCTCCCTTTCGACAGAAGTTAGCCGCCCGGGAGCGCCAATCTCCCGATTGGCGGGTCTTTCTTCCTTCTTGCAAGAAATCTTCACCAGACGAGACTTGGAATAGCTCCCGGGCCGTGGGGCGCGGATTTTTATTGCGAGGCCACTGCAAAAAATTCGTTTCAAAATTGCTTTCGAATACGAGTTTCGCTAAAGTTGTGGGACGCCAATTCTCTAAAAAATTGGGAGGTCGTACAATTGGCAGTACATCAGATTCTGGATCTGATTATCCTGGTTCGAGTCCAGGCCTCCCAGCCACTTCTTTGTAGACCGGTTTAACTCCCCCACGGTAGCGCTGACGGCGCGTGTTGGAAAGCACAGGGGTGGGGCACCCGCAAAACCTCTCCTTGTTGCCGCGGAGGCTTTGGGCTGATTTTGGCCAGGTCCTAGCTGGGATTTTGGCGCGGCGCCTTTGCGGACTGCGGCGAGGCCGTAGGCGTCTTCCATATGCTGATCGGGCTTTTCCTTCAGGTATTTCGCGAAGAAGGCTACGCCGTCGGGGTCTTCCAGAATGTCCACCAGGACGCCCTTTTGGCGAAGCATGTCTTCGTTGCCGGCGAAATTCGTGATGCCGCCGACGACCAGGCGATGGAATTGACGCCTGTAGATGAGCGCGGCGCAGATGTCACAGGGGCTGAGCGTGGTGAACATCGTCGTCTGGCTGAAATCCAGGCGGCCGACAGTCGCGCGCGGCGGACGTTTCTCCGTGATTGAGTCACGACTAAGAAGCGAGCAGTGCTGACTTACCAGGTTCTGCTGGTCGCGTATCCATATACGTTCCCTGACATGGTTGCCAACTGTGGAAGCCACCATATCCTGTGCCATCGGGGCGAACGGTCCATTTTCCATGCAATCCAATTGACGCCGGTCAAAAGTGCGTACCCGGTTACGAAATAGAGTGGATGTGGCAGCGCCAACAGCGGTTTGGCAAGTGGATCGCGCTCTGAACTTGCCGTCGCACCATCGATCATGCTCTGCCGCATATCCAGAGTGCCGAAAGCGTAAGTTCCAATCGCTAACGCGACAAACGGCTTGCTACGGAAAAGCTCGTTGTGCTTTTCAGTCTTTGTCTCGGCGGCCACGAATGAAGTCGAGTGTTTTTGTCCATCGGTTTGTTCGTTGCGACTTCGGTTCAAGTCAAAGAATCTCACAGAAGCAAAGCTTGAGGGCGACCCCGGTGTTGAGAACGCCTGTGCTCTCGCGGATACGACGCGAAGTTGAGCCAGGAATGAAAACACTATAGCAATTACAACCAGTTCCATCGCGCGTGCCGGTCTCTTGCACCCGATGGACACACCACGACCAATGGACATTCAAACCTCCTTTGAGGTGCTCTCGTTACCCGATCCACCCGAAGGACGAAAGCATCGGACGGACCACAATGAGTAAGCCGGGATTACAATGGGCCTGGAAGGAAGTGGATTCACGGCTGCTATGTTGCTGAGTTCTAATGCGGCGGAAGTTGCCTCTTATGCGGACGTTGCGGTTTGTTTGGGATGAATGTCTGGTACTAACAATTTTCCAGACAAATGTTTTTCCGCTTCCGCACGAACCGGCCTGAACGAGCATCAAATTCCGTTCCGGAACTCGCTGAGCGGATTTGTCCCATTGCGGTCCCATTGCGGCGTTCAGATCGGGTCAAGATGCTGATCTCATCGGGCAAATGCCCGTGGTGCCGCCGCAATCTCTTTAGACCCACGTATGAGAGCAAAAACAGCACGGACGCACAGAGACAAAACCGCAGAGAACTGCGACGGCCAGAGCGCATGTTATTGCTGGAAAATGAGTTAAGGGGGGATATTGCAATCCGGTAGTAGTGATGCGCCAGACAAGTCTACTCATCGTGGTGTGGAAGGGAGCGCTGTTCAAGGACAGGACCCGGATCGGGCGAAGAGACGGCCAGACACCAGTGCGAGGTCAGAATGGCCTGCTTGGAGCGTCGCTTTTACATCATGGCTGGTCAGGGACAGCCGGTAGCGATAGAATCGTGTTCTACAGCACAACGAAGGGGGCGGAAGCCCCTCAAAATTTCTGTCGTGGTACGAAAGAGGAAAAGGAGATTTATGGCTGAGAAGAAACCGATCATGACGACGGACGCCGGGCGTCCGGTAGGCGACAACCAGAACTCGCTGACCGTAGGACCGCGCGGGCCGGTTGTCTTCGAAGATTTTCTGCTGTTTGAAAAAATGGCGCATTTCAACCGGGAGCGGATTCCCGAGCGCGTGGTGCACGCAAAAGGCTCCGGAGCGTACGGCTATTTCGTGTGCAACAGCGCGGAGATTACGAAGTACACCACGGCAAATTTGTTTTCCGCCGTAGGCAAGAAGACGCCGACGTTCCTGCGCTTCTCCACGGTGGGCGGGGAAAAAGGCTCGGCGGACACGGAACGCGACCCGCGCGGCTTCGCGCTGAAGTTCTATACCGAAGAGGGCAACTGGGACATGACCGGCAACAACACGCCGGTCTTTTTTATCCGCGACCCTCTCAAGTTCGGCGATTTCATCCACACGCAGAAAAGAGACCCGCAGACGAACCTGAAATCCCCCACCATGATGTGGGACTTCTGGTCCCTCTCGCCGGAATCGCTGCACCAGGTGACGATTCTGTTCTCCGACCGCGGCACACCCGACGGCTACCGGCACATGGACGGGTTCAGCAGCCACACGTTCAGCCTGATCAACAGCAAGAACGAGCTGTTTTACGTGAAATGGCATTTCAAGACCAAGCAGGGCATCAAGAATTTCACGGGGGAGCGCGCGAGCGAGATGCGCGGGGTCGATCCGGATTACGCGCAGCGCGATCTGTTCGACCACATTGCCAAGGGCGATTTTCCGAAGTGGCGCGTGGCCGTGCAGATCATGCCGGAAAAAGACGCCGAGACCTACCACATCAACCCGTTCGACCTGACGAAGGTGTGGCCGCACAAGGATTACCCGCTGCATGAAGTGGGTGAACTGGTGCTTGACCGGAACCCGGAGAACTACTTTGCCGACGTCGAACAGGCGGCGTTCGAACCGCGCAACGTGGTGCCAGGCATGGGATTTTCGCCGGACAAAATGCTGCAGGCGCGGCTGATTTCCTATCCCGACGCGCACCGCTACCGGCTGGGCGTCAATTACGACAGCCTGCCGGTGAACAAGCCGCAGTGCCCGTATCACACGTATAACAAGGATGGCGCGATGCGTTTCGACGGCAACGAGGGAAGCGCGGTGAATTACGAGCCGAACAGCTTTGGCGGCCCCACGCAGGATCCGGCTTACCGCGAGCGGCCGAAGTTTGTGTCGGGAACTGTCGATCGTCACGATCACCGGTCTGACAGCGACTACTACACGCAGCCGGGGAATCTGTTCCGCCTGATGACACCGGATGCGCGCGAGCGGCTGATCGGGAATATCGTCGGGAGCATGAAGGGCATTCCCGAACGGATCCAGACGCTCCAGATCCAGCACTTCTACAAGGCCGATCCCGCTTACGGGACTGGCGTGGCGAAGGGGCTGGGACTGGATATCGCTCAGATCGTCAAGGACCTTCCGACGCTTACCGCCGCCGATTAGGACTTTGGCGGCGTGTTGAATGCGCTGGAACAGTAGAAAATATGGTGAGTCGGGCTCGGGGTTATCTTCCCGAGCCTGGCTGACATTTCTTCCTTAGTTCCCTGCCCTGATTCCTGCGAAAAAAAGAGAAGAGAAGAAATCCGCGGCGTGATATAGCTACGTGCCGGCGTTTCGTCTGTTTCGCTGAGGGGCGAATTCCGCGCCATAAAATCATGACCGTGATTTCGAGTGAAGTCAGCATTAGACCATCGACGGCGACGACAGCGCCTTCCGCGCTCCGCTCGTTCCGGTTGTCCCCTGCGCAGGCCTTTGCTCTGCCCTTTTTATTTACCGCGGGCCTGGTTGCGTTCGTGCTTCTCGAACGCGTGCGGGACAATCCGCGGCTGTGGTGGTCGTTTGTGGTGGCGGCAGCCGCGCTGCTGGTCTGGAACGCCATCCTCATTGCTTCGGCGCGGCGCACGCATCGCACTTTTATTATCGAGGTGAGTCTGCGGGCGCAGCACTATCTACAGGCGTGCGCGCATACTTCGATATTTCTGTACTGGGGCTGGTACTGGCGGCCGGTATATGCCTCCTACTATCTCATCATCGCGCAGGTGATCTTCGCTTATGCGTTCGACATTTTGCTGTCGTGGTCGAGGCGGGACACCTACACGCTGGGCTTTGGTCCGTTTCCCGTTGTCTTCAGCATGAACCTGTTTCTCTGGTTCCGGCCGGACTGGTTTTACATGCAGTTTCTGATGCTCGCGCTGGGCTTCGCGGCCAAAGAGCTGATCCGATGGGACAAGGGCGGGCGGCGCGTGCACATCTTCAATCCTTCGTCCTTTGCGCTGATGGCGTTTTCGATCGGGCTGCTGCTTACGGGCACAACCGACATCACCTGGGGCAAGGACATCGCGGTTACGCAGTTTTATCCGCCGCACATGTACCTGTTTCTTTTCCTGGTCGGGTTGCCCGGGCAATACCTTTTTGGCGTGACGACGATGACGATGTCGGCGGTGACCACTACCTATTTGTGGAGCGCCGCGTATTTCGCGGCGACGGGTGTCTACTTCTTCGGGGATTCGTACATCCCGATTGCGGTATTTCTGGGGATGCACCTGCTGTTCACCGACCCTTCCACTTCGCCGCGCAGTGAACTGGGGCGCATCATCTTCGGTGTGCTTTACGGCGCTGGTGTGATTGCGCTCTACGAAGCGCTGGGGCGCGCGGGGCTGCCGCCTTTTTACGACAAGCTGCTGCCGGTGCCCATTCTGAATGTGGCGATCCAATTCATCGATGGCGCGGCGCGGTCGAAGGTGTTCCGGTGTATCGATCCAGCGAATCTCGGCCGCTCGCTTGTGGGGAGGCAGCGTAATCTCGCCTACATCTGCGTGTGGGCGATGGTTTTTGCTGCGATGAGCGCGGCGCACGGCCTGGGGGATGAGCAGCCCGGCCAGTGGATTCCGTTCTGGCAGCAGGCCTGTACGAAAAACCGGTCATATTCCTGTAAGTATCTCACCAACCTGGAAGCGAACTATTGCGCAGATGGGTCGGGCTGGGCCTGCAATGAGTTCGGGATTCAGGAGGCAACGCGAGCGAAAGACCGCGCCGCCGCGGTGATCACGCTCGAGCGCGGCTGCGTGCTCGGGTTTCCGCCAGCTTGCGGCAACGCCCGCCAGGCCATCGCCGGCCACGGAGAATTTCAGACCGCACCACCGACGCTAGACGACTACCCGATCATCCTGCGCGGGAGCAAAGGGCCGATTACGGAGCGAAGCCCGGCGACGCTCTACGCTCGCGCTTGCCGCGAAGGCTGGGTCGATGCGTGCAAGCACCGAGTTGCGGCAAGCGGTAAGTGAAATTGGCCAAACACGCTTTTTAGGGTTCGCCTTCCAGCTTCCGGATACGGACTTCGATCCCCGGCGTGTCCTTGACGGCGGCGGCGAATTCCTCGGGCTTGGAGCCGCGATAGTGGTAGGGGTACACAATCTTGGGCTTGAACACTTTCGCGCACTCCGCTACTTCCACGGGCGACGAGACTCTGCTTTCGCTCATCGCTAGGAAGGCAACGGTGATGTTCTTCAAGGCCTTCATTTCCGGCGTGCACTCCGAATCCCCCGAAAAATAAACACGGGTATCGCCAAAATTCAAAATGTAACCGCTGCCGACTCCCCGGTGGTGAAACGGCTTCCCCGGCGCGGAACCCTTCACGAGGTTGTACATCGGGACGCCTTCGATCTCGATGCCCATCACGGTGCGCTTCTCTGAATCGCTGATGGCTTCCACCTGGCCGCAGGCAGGGGCGCAGTTCAGGGTGTCGATCACGGCGGGCGGCCCGACGATGATCGTTGCGGGCTTTTTCAGCTTGTCCATCATGTCGCGGTCGAGATGGTCGCGGTGGGTGTGCGTCGAGATGATCAAGTCCGCGGGCGGGAGGCCGGTGTAATCTCCCTGGCTCCAGGGATCGACGTGGATGACGTTGCCGCCGAATTCAAGCATCACGCTTCCGTGATAGATGGGCATGATGCGGAGTTCCCCGCGGGAGGTCTGCAGCACGTCGGTCTGCCTGTTGGAGGAGGTGGCGGCTTGCACAAACACACACACAGCGAAGAGCGAAATGGCGAAGACAGCGAAGAACAGCAGATGGCGAAACGTTTTCTGCATGGCGTGAATCTCCTTGGTTGCCGATATTGACTGTTGCATTGCCGGGATGCGGCGGATCGTCATCTTCCCGCACCCGCTTTCTGTTCTTGTTGCGTGCTGCTGCTGAGTTCCCGATAGACTGCTTCGATGAACATGCCGGTGGTCCACAAACCGGTCGTGGACCCGTACAGGCCGTCGTAGTCGAGCGTCGGCCTGGCTGCCTTTATGGCGTCGAGCGACATTCCCTGCTTTATGTAATATTGGATGCGCCCGCGAACGATGGTCACCATGTCGCGATATTCCACAATATCGTGGCGGTCGCATATGGGGCCATGTCCAGGAATTACGTAGGTGCCGCCCTCTTCGTTGGCCTTGGGTTCGAGAAGCTCAATGATCTGGTTCAGGGCGTCGATCAGCCCATTGACGCTGCCGCCCTGGTCGGCCTTGATGACCGGGTAGCTCGCCAACGTAAAAATATCGCCGGTGCTGACAACATCCGATCTGCGAAAAAACACGTAGCTATCGCCGTCGGTGTGCGCGTGAGACGGGTGGTAAATATAGACGCCCTCGCCGTTGTAAAGCCTCCAGTACCTGTTGTCGTAGATATCGGTAGGCCAGAGGGCTTCGGGGAACAGAGGAACCTTGCCGGTGGGCGCGCTCATGCGATTGAGAACGTTGATGTGCGCGATGATCGACGCACCCGTCTGCACGTGAAATTTCTCTTCGTCGCTCACCACCGGATTGCGGCTCGTGTTCGGCAAGGCCCACCCTGCCTGCGAGATGTTTCCGTTGCCGCCGACGTGATCCTCATCGGCGCTCGTATCAATGACGTAGAGGATGTGCTTGTCCGTTACACTGCGGATCGCGCCGAGGACTTCCTGGCTCTTCTCCGGCAGACCGGCGTCGACCACGATTACAAACTCCTCGCCGACCTGGACGGTAATGTTCGCGCCGGCGCCGGCGATCATGTACACGTCCCCCTGCACGTGCAGCAACTCGACTTTTCCTGACGGCGGATCGGTATGACCAGAGCCCGGATTCCGGCCGGCGGAAGCGCGCGGGGCCAACACCAGTACCAAGGCCGCAATTACGAACAGTGGCGCGACGACGCGGTTGCGAGTTCGCACGGCGCCCCCAGACTCCATTCCCCCCACCTTTCGAGTAAGCTTCGTGGCCGTTCTATTACCACTTTTACCCTCCGCAGTCACCTGCAAAATTGGATTCCTCAGTTGATATTGGATAGTATTGCAGCGAATCGAGCGGCCATGCAGCACTGGACGGATCAGGAGGAGCGATGCCCAGGGCCCGACTGCGACACATTCAGCTAATAATTCTGTTAGCCGCCACCCTGGTCATGACTGCGCCGGATTCGGCTCAAGTGGACCTCTCCGGGCAATGGGGACAGAGAATGCACGAGGACGAGCCCGAACGCGGGCCCGGGCCCGAAATCGGGGACTACGGCGGGATGCCGGTCAACGACGCGGCGCGCATGAAGGCGGACACCTGGGACTCGCAAAAGTGGGAGATGGTGGAGCACGAATGCGATCCGCATCCGGTGGATGACGCGCCGCGCGGGCCAGCGGACATGCGGCTATGGTCCGATAAGCATCCGTTCACGCAGGACATCGTGGCGTGGCATTTGACGCTGCGCTACAAACTCACGGAACGCACGATCTACATGGACGGGCGGCCACATCCCTCCGCAAATGCGCCGAAGTTGTGGCAGGGGTTCTCCACCGGAGAATGGGAAGCAGATATGCTCAAGGTGACGACCACCCATCTGAAGGGGGGCTGGGTGCGGCGCAACGGACTCCCGCGCAGTGAACGGGCCACGATGACGGAATACCTCATCCGGCACGGCGATTTGCTGACGCTTGTTTCCGACGTCGAGGATCCTGTTTATCTGACCGAACCCCTGGTTCGAACTCTGAATTGGATTCTCGACCTTGGCGGCAGATTGCCTCCCGATTTCGGCTGCATTCCCGGGGCGGAAGTCGACCATCCGGAAGGGTATGTGGCATATCATCTGCCGGGGAAGAACATGTCTCTGACCGAGTTTGCCTCTCGCTGGGGAATCCCTGTGGAGGCGGTGCGCGGCGGAGCGGAGACGATGTATCCGGAGTACCAGGAGAAGCTGGCGAAAATGCCCGCGCCGCCCAAGCTTCCGCCGAGCAACAACGCGAAACAATGAGATTGCGAGTGATTTGTTGACACAACTTTCCGCGCGTGCGTCCTTGGCGATTGCCACAACTTTCTTCGTCCTGCTCGGCGCCTCAATGCTGTTTGCGCCTTCCCTTTTCAGCCAAGCGCCCACCACCAGCGCGCGGACGGGAATCCAATTATTCGAACAGCACTGCGCGATGTGCCACGTCAGCGGCAGCGGGGGGCAACGGGCGCCCGATCTATCCGTCTTGAGGAAGCTGCCGCCGGAAGAAATCGTGAACGCTCTCACCATCGGCTCCATGAGCGGGCAAGCGCAAGGCTTGTCAGACGCCGAAAAGCGCATGATCGCGAAGGCGATCAGCACGCAGCCAGCGGGCGCGGGAGCGAGCGGCGATGCTAAATCCATGTCGGACCAGTGCCCTTCCAATCCTCCCCTCGCTGATCCATCTTCCGGTGCCGCGTGGAATGGCTGGGGAGTGGACGCCGCCAACACGCGCTTCCAGAAAACAAGGGACGCCGGAATGTTGGCAGATCAGGTGCCGCGATTGCGATTAAAGTGGGCCTTCGGCATTCCCAACGGGATCGCTTACAGCCAACCGACAATCGCGTCGGGACGTGTTTTTTTCGGGAGCAATAACGGGTACGTTTATTCGCTGGACGCGGCTACCGGCTGTGTTTATTGGTCATTTCGGGCTGGACCAGGCGTTCACACAGCGATCAACATTGGTTCCGTAGAAGGCTCACACCCGCGGAAATTCGCGATCTACTTCGGCGATATGAGGGCGAACGTCTACGCTCTCGATGCGGGCACCGGGAAGCTCTTGTGGAAGGTTCGCGTGGAAGATCATCCGCTCGCGCACATCACGGGCGCCCCGCAGCTCTACAGAAACTTTCTATATGTTCCGGTTTCCTCTTCCGAAGAAGGGCGATCCGCAGACGTGCATTATTCCTGCTGCACTTTTCGCGGAAGCGTCGTGGCCCTGGATGCCACGACTGGGCGGCAATTGTGGAAGACGTACACGATTTCCGAGCCGCCGAAACCGGCGCGAAAAAATTCGGCGGGAACTCAACTGTGGGCGCCCTCCGGCGCGGCCGTCTGGAACTCGCCGACAATCGATCCCAAGCGCCATGCCCTGTACGTGGGCACCGGGAATGGTTACACGGAGCCCGCCTCCGAGCGGTCCGATTCGATCCTGGCGCTGGACTTGAAGAACGGCCGAATTCTCTGGTCCGCGCAAGGCACACAGGGCGACACGTGGATCCGGGGCTGTGAGTCTTCCGCATCGGAGAACTGTCCCAAGCATCTCGGGCCCGACCATGATTTTGGCAGTTCGCCGATTCTGCGGACGTTGCCAAACGGCCGCCGGATCATCGTAGCGGCGCAGAAGAGCGGAAGCGTCTTTGCGTATGATCCAGGCCATCGCGGAACTCTGCTATGGAAGACGAGCCTGGCGGAGGGCGGCCTCTCCGAGGAGGGGCTTATTGTTTTTGGCGGGGCGGCGGATGAGCAAGGGGCGTACTTCCCTTTGACGACGGGCGGCGCGGCGGCTCTTGAGCTAGCGACGGGCGAGCGCAAATGGGTAACACGCTTCGAAATGCCGGGGACAGACTCAGCGGGTAATCCTCGCCCTTACGGCGAAACAGCCGCAGGCTCTGCCATCGCGGGAGTTTTTTTCACGGGCGGCTGGGACGGAATTTTGCGGGCTCTTTCGACCAGCGACGGAAAAGTGATCTGGCAATACGACACGGTCTGGAAATTTGAAACGGTAAACGGCGTTGCGGGAATGGGAGGATCGATGGGCGCTCCCGGGCCGACGATTGCCGGGGGCATGATCTTCGTCGGCTCGGGGTATCTTTCGAACCCGGGGCCGGGCGAGGCCTATCCTGGAAATGTGCTGCTGGCGTTCGGGGTCGAGTGAAAGCGCTCGACCCCTCGCTAGTTTTCTCTGCTGGTCCTTCTCAACTTCCCTTCCGTTCCGTTGCCTCGCCGCTCTTCGGCTCCTAGAAAGCGTACTTCAGCGCGAATTGGATCAGGCGCGGATTCACGGACGCGCTGTTGATCTGCCCGAAGTTGGTGGCAGAAGAAGACACCACCGGGGGGCTGAACTGTGGATGATTGAACGCGTTGAAAAACTCGGTGCGGAACGTGAGCGTGGCATCCTCCCTCAGGCCCCCAACCACCGTCGTCTTTACCAGCGACATATCCCAGTTGAACTGACCCGGGCCGAGAATGAAGCCGATGCCGGTATTGCCGTACCCCAAGCCGTTTCCGATGGCGGGTTCTCCGCCCACGCAGAACGCGGTTTTATTAAAATATCCGCCCGTCGAAGTCGTGCTCAAACCGTTCAATACCTTGCTGTAAAGGTCGCCGGAGGCGGCCGCGTTGCCATTTCCCATTCCCGGACAGAACTGAGCCCTCGAGGGCGCAGCTGTTCCGAAAATCGAGCCTCCTCTGCCATCGGTAATCGTCAAGGGAAGTCCGTTCTGGAGAATCGTTACACCAGACACGTTCCAGCCATGAACGAGCTTGCCTTTGAGCCCCTCTGGGTTACCGAGCGGCAAGTCCCAGCTATAGTTGAAAACGAAGCGCTGCGGACGATAGCCGCCGCTCCCGCCAGAGGTGACGGCGTTGAGTCCATAGTAGGAGGCGGAGTTGTTGGGATCGTTGGTGAAGATGGCAGTTGTAAACGCCCGAATCCATGTGTAAGCGCCCTGCAGTTGCAGTCCATGGGACATTTGCTTCCGTACGGTCACCTGAAGATCGTTGGATTTAAAATTTCCCTCGGTGCCCTGCGCCTGCAAACCTGTGGTCCCGATGCCCAGGTAAGGCACCCGGTAATTCGCGTTAGCCACAGTGTTGGTTTGGAGGCCATTGACGGGATTCGCTGCGCTGGCTAACAGCGCCTCGTTCATGTTGCGCGGCGATCCTGCGCCGTAGGGCTGATGAATTCCGGTCTCCCCTACGTAGCCCAGTTCGAGCACCCAATTCCGCGCGAATTCGTATTGCGTGTTCAGATTCCATTGGTAGACCAACGGAGTTACGAAGTTTGGCGTCAGATACGGCACGGTTATGAGCGAGCCCGACAAAGTTTGAGGATTCGCCCAGAGAGGCGTCCATCCCAGAGGATTGCTGTTATACGGCTGAGCGAGCGTCGAGAAATAGGTGGAAGTTCCAGACGCGGAAACCGTAGCCGAGTACGGAGGACCCTGCTCGCCAGCGCCGATGATGTAGGTTCCGGCCACGCGGTCGTAGAAATAGCCGAATCCGCCGCGCACGACGAACCGGTCGGTTTTGAGGGGCTGCACAGCAAATCCAATCCGCGGAGCGAAGTTATCTAGCGGCGGGTTGTTCTGCGCTTGGATGGTATGGTTTTCCCTGAACACACCCTGCGGGACAGGCTGCTGGTAATAATTCGAGGCCACCACGTATCCCACAAGAGTTCCCGTGGCCGGAGTGGTCCCCGGTGTGACCGTGGAGGCAAGATTGGGCCAGAAATCGCTTAGTTCGCCGTATTTATCTTTTATCAGGCCGTCGTATTCCCATCGCAAGCCGAGATTGACGGTCAGCCGTTTGTTGAACTTGATATCGTCCTGTACGAAGGCATTCCCGTCGGGTTCGCGCCAACCGTGAATGAGGCCATTCGGCCCTACGCGGGCGATGGCACCGCCGGTGTTCGCGATATTGCTGAATGCCGTTCCATTAGTGTTACCCGGATTGGCAGGGCTGCACGTTGCGTTGCTGGGAGTGCACCCGGGCAACCCCAACAGGAAATCGGAGAAACTGTTGAAGGTCAGCGATCCGATGGAGACGCCCGGGAATATCCAGTTCCACAGGTCGCGCTCGACCTCACCGCCAAACCGAAACGTCTGTTTGCCATGCGTCCAGGAAAGCTGGTCGGCCACCTGCCACTGGGTTATGTTCACTTTCGAGTCGAAAGCGCCTCCGCTGGGACCGGCGGCAAACAATCCGGTGACGGTAAGGCGGTCCAGATTGGGGACGCTCGGCGATGCCGAAGTGATCCCGACCTGCGTATTCGTGAACGGAGTCGTAATCGACGCATTTATGATGTTGCGCTGAATCGACGCGCGGGCCTCGTTCACCAGGTTGTTGGTTACGATCGAGGTGAGCTTGAATACCATATCCTGGTTGAGAAAGTTGGTATGCGCGCCGCTGTCCGGGACGCACCCGCCGCCCGCAGTGGTACACACGAAAGCAAAGGTCGTCGGATAGGTGGCGTAGAAATAACGGGTCGATATCGTGTTCTTGCTGTTTACCACGAAATCGAAGTTCCCCATGATCTGATACTCGTGAAAAATAGCCGGGATACTGTAGGTGGTTGGCTGGAAGCCTCCGTTGGTCGAGCTGGGAATGTAATAGGTGCCGTCGGGATTCTTGAGCTGCAGGATGTTAATGGCTACCGGATTGATGTTCGATCCATTGCAGGCAACCTGCACGCTGTTCAGGCTCGGGCTGCCAGCGGTCGCAGCCTCGTATTTAGCGCCATTGCCATGATTTCCCGGGCAGATCGCCGCGCCCAGCGCCGCCTGGAAAGCGGCGGTGTTCTCGCGGGGACCGGTTGGAATCGGAGGCAAAGTCACGCCCGTGGAAAAGCCCTTTGGGTCGAGCCCGTTCTTCTGCGCGGTGTCTTGAAAAGAAGTGAAAAAGAAGAATTTGTCCTTGATGATCGGGCCGCCTACTACGCCGCCCCACTGGTTCTGATTCAATACTCCGCGCGGGGTTCCGGAATACTTGGCGAAGAAGTCTTCCGCGTTGAGAACGGTGTTGCGGAAAAACTCAAAGGCGGTGCCGTGAATGGCGTTCGTTCCGGACTTGGTGACCACGTTTACGTTGGCACCCGCGCCGCGTCCGTAACCGGCGTCATACTGCGATGTCTGGATCTTGAACTCCTGAAGCGCATCCGGATTCGGGATGCCGAAGCCCACGAAACCGTTCGTATCTCCGGCGTTCCCCGGGGCCTGGGAATTCACGATGCTCGCCCCGTCCATCTGGAAATTGTTCGAGGTCGCGGGCGCGCCGTTGACGGCCACGTCCTGAAGGCCTTTTCCAAGCGCGGTAGCGTTAAAGACGCTGCTGTTGGCCCCGGCAGACAAGCCAATAAGGTTCGTATAGTTGCGGGTGGTCAGGGGAAGACCGCTGACGGTCTGCGAACTCATTACGGTGCCAAGAGTCGCGTTGGAGGTCTGAATCGTCTCGGTTTGGCCTTCTACGGTAACTTGTTCGGTCTGCGTCCCCACTTCCAGGTGCCCATCCAAAACACCCGTTTCCGTCACCACAACCGTGACCGAAGGAACCTCGGACGCCTTAAACCCCGCGGCTTCAAACTTGACGCGATAGGTGCCGGGAGGCAGCAAAGCGAACTTGTACGAACCATCCGCCGAGGTGGCGCCCGTACGCACCTGCCCGGTGTCGGTGTTGGTGGCCGTCACGGTAACGTTGGGCACGACGGCGCCTGAGGCGTCGGTCACTGTGCCCGCTAACGCACCTGTGGAAGCCGACTGCGCCCAGAGCGAAGGAGATTGAACAAGAAGAAGACACGCAAGTGCGAACAGAATGACACCAAACGCCCAACGACGAGACTCGGTCATAGCCATCTCCCATTTCCTGGAAGTTGCTGCTTCCAGGCGTGAACCTGGTACTTGGCCCGACATATGGAACTATCAGCTACACTTTGATTGGTCCCCGAACCCCACCTGATATGTTGGCGTTTCGTGTATTGATGGGAGGATTTAGCTCTTTCGCCGTATCTTGTCAAGAGTAATCTGCTGTTTTTTCAATCCGCTATTTTCGTCGATGAACGCTTCTGGCGCGGAGGAAGCAGAGGCAACTGCCCTTCTTTTAGCTGCTGGTCGAAGGCGATCAGCTCGGCCGCGGCTGCCGAGTAATTCGTCATCAACTCAACCAGATCCACGGTGCCTCTGCTGCCGAACAAGCGCAGGACCTTCGCGAACGTTTCGGGAGACACGCGCTTGCGGCCAAACATTTCGCGGCCGAGCGCAATGATGGCGGCTTCCTTTTCGCCGAGTCCGGCAACAGGCTTGTCGTATTTGATTGTGTCGATAATCACGGGGTCGAGATGATGTGGATTGCGCGGATCGCGCGCATGGGGCTCGTTCTGCGTCCATTCAAACTGGGAGTCCACCTCGCGCGCCGTCACCAGAATTGCGATCTCGACGACGGGATCCGGCAATCCTGATTCGAAGTTGAGGTATCGATCGGCTTCTTCCAGGGATCTCGCCACGGGGCTATAGAGACGGATGGAGTGCACGCTTGCCGGCAACTGCTTCCCTGCCGGCAATGCGTCGAGGATCTTCTTGCCGTAATCGTCCATGTCGGCGCGCTTCGGCAGGGGTAGTCGGTCTCGCGAATCCGGATACACGTCCTGAGGAAGCTGCGCTTCGCTTGAGTCCGCAGATATTCTGACATCGCCACTTGAGAGCGCGGCCAAAATGCAGACGAGAAAAAGAATGGCGACGTTTCTGCAAACGGTCATTGCCTGACTCCTTGCGAACGTTACGAGCGGATGAACCTGCGAAACGATTTTAACGAGACGGTTTTTCCGTCGTGCATGGAGTGGGATGCCACTTCGCACCGTCAGGCTCGCGCAGGAACTGCTCGCTGGTGATGAAATCTTCCCGAAGATATTTTGGATCGTGCACCACGGTGAGAACGATCAGGTAGGACCGGTTGCCCTCCCCATTGCTCTTGCTGTCGCCCTCGCCGGGGCCCGCGCCTGTTCCCATGTCAACGCGGTTGAAGTACTCGGTCAAAATTGCATCCTGGCTGTAGGGCACACCGTTCTTGCGATAGTAGCCCGGGCGCATGTGCATGGTGATGACGTGCAGAGTGCCGCCTTTCCCCGGGACAGGCCCGCCCGAACGCGGCCCGTATCCATTGCCGATGCTTTGTTTCTCCCATGCGGCGAATGAATCTCCCTGCCAAGTGGGTTCGCCGTCCTTCCACTTGGGACCATCGAAATGCAGCAGGCGGCTTTGCATGCCGGCGTCGGTGTCAATTTGCAGGGTATTATCGTCCTTCCAGGTGACATGCAGCCTGGTGGGCAAACGCATGAGGGCGGCTGCGCCGTAAGGCCGGCATTGATTTCCTTCGGCCTCATCCTTCGCCAAGTCCCAACTATCGGCTACCTTCTTGCCTTCGGCGTTGAGGGGAATGCTGGCGTAGTCGCCTTTCGCCGGTGTGACCATGCGCCAGCGCCAGTCTTCGTCAACAATGGAGACCCAGTAGCCGGTGAGGTCAATCACGGCAGAGTCCTTGCCTGACTGAGGCGCGGCGGAAGCAAGGCCCTGCCTGCCGAGCAAACCAAGCGTCGCTCCGATGATCCCCAACAAGAGTGCGGCAGCGGAGATTCTTTTCATCTTCTTCATTTAGGGTGCTTATCCCACGTGAGGTTGTGATACACGGCTTCTATGAAGTTATCCGTGGTCCAAGGGCCGGTCTGGGCGCCGTAGAGTCCGTCGAAGCCGAATGTCGGTTTCGCGGCTTTGACTTCGTCCAGGGTTTTGCCCTTGCTGACTAAACTGGCGATGCGCCCCCGCACGATTGCCAGCATGTCGCGGTAGTTGGAGACGTCGGTGCGGTCGCAGAGCCTTCCCTGTCCCGGAATCACGTACGTGCCGCCCTCTTCGTTTTCCCTGGGCACCAGAACGTCGTCGATCATGGTGCTCAACGCGTCGATGATTCCGTCGATTGTGCCGCCCTGCCGCTCGTCAATCACCGGATAGCGCGAGGGCACGAAAAGCTCTCCGGTGCTCACCACATCCGACCGGCGGAAGAAAACGAAGCTATCTCCGTCCGAGTGCGCCGCGGGGGCGTGGTAGATGACGATTGGCTCGTCGTTAAAGATCTTCCAGTTGCCGGTGTCGTAGGTGTCGGTCGGCCAACTGGACTCCGGGAATTTCATGCGACTCCCGCCGGTCTCCGTCATGCGATTGAGGACGGCGATATAGGCGACAATCGCGGCGCCCTCGCGCGTCTGGCCGAGAATATCGCCTGTCCTGTCACCGGCCGCCCCAGCCAATTCTTTGCTGCCGGCCTTGGCGAGGACGGAGTTGCCACCCAGGTGATCCTGGTCGATCGAGGTGTCGATAATGAAGGCTACGGGATTCGGAGACAGCGTCCGAATGGCGGCGAGAACCTTCTCCGCCATCTCCGGCGTTCCGGTGTCCACCACGGTGACGGCATTGTCGCCGACTTGAACAGTTACGTTTCCGCCCGCTCCCGAAATCATGTAGACGCGGCCTTGCACGTGTTGAATATGCAAGTCGCCAGGGCTTTTTTTCTCCTGGGCCCGCAGGCTGGAGGTTAGCAGGAGGGCGATGACCGGAAGGAAAAGCACGGAACGCGTGGCCCGGGACGCGGCCGACGACTTCATGGTCATTGTTTGTCCCGGTCTGTTGCCTTCTTCGGGGGAACCGGCAGTCGCTTCAGTTTTTCGAGGTACTCCGGATACATCGTCTCGGCGCCACCGCGGACGGCCTCTTCGGGGATTCCATAGGTTTCCGAATATTCGTCCAGGAAGGGATTTTCTCCCGGCAGGTGAAAAGCGACCCAGCCCTTGGGATGCTCGATCTCTACAGATGGAATGCACGTGGAGGGCTTGGTTTTGTAGCCGACGTCCTCGAGCCAGTCGGAGGTGCGAATGAAGGGCTCGGTGAGGTATACCGGGTCGTTCACGATGGTGATGACCGTCAGATAATTGCCGTGGCGAATGAAATACTCGATAAGCGTGGCTTTATCGCTGCGCGGAATTCCGTTGCGGCGAATCCATCCCTCTTTCAGATGCGTCGTGGTCACCTTCAACATATCCTGCACCCATTCGCCTGTTGAGAAACCCTGCCAGGTATGGGCGGCATCGTCGGCGGGGTGCGCCCGATGATCCATATAGATTGTGCGCAGAGGCTGCATCCACATCATCTGCGTGTGCCAGGCCGTGACTTCGAGCGTGACTGGATTGGCATCCGCCCAGATCCTCATGCTGCCGCCGCCACGCGCACCGTAATCCGCCGGGTGGGGCTCGCATTCGTGTTCCGGTTGCGTCCACTTCTCCGCGTCCCAGCTATCGGCTCTCGAGCGCGCCTCGGCGTTGAGAGGGATGCCGGTGTAATCGCCGATCTCCGGACCCATTCCGCGTTCGGGCCCATCCTCGTGCCGGATGGTGTCCCATCCGCCGGAGAGATCGACCTGAGCAAAAGTCGAAAACGGAAGAAAAATTAAGAGAGCCAGGAAAAGGATAGCCCCTGTATGCACCGCAAACCGAAATCGAATCGACATAAACAGACCTTGCCTCACTGCCACCTAAACTAAGTACGCACGCTTCAACCTACTCTTCAACGAATGCCTCACTTCGCCAGCGGATCCGGGCGAAGCTGGAAGTGCACCATTTGCGGCGTTTGTCCTTTGCCGCCCTCCGCGTGCCAGATGACCCGCGTCTCGGTAGAGGCCCAAAGCCCTCGCCCTTTCCAGCCTGTCTTCGCATCGTCGATGCGGCCGTCCATATCGCGCGTGTAGAAGCCCATTGGGTACGGGACGCGGAACGTGAACCACTCTTTTGTATCCGGTTTGAAAACCTTCAAAGAGTCGGAGTCCGTGCCGAGCACAACCGAAACGTTATTGCCGAGGCCCAGCGTGTTGTAACGGTCGACCCAATTCAGGTAATGCCAATCGGTGCGAATATTGGTCCCCTTGAACACCGGGCCGGGGATCGGATAAATCGTCCAGCCTTCCGTGCAATGCTGGCCGGTAGCCGTGGGCCCGTTCAGCACCTTGCATTTGCGGCGATCAAAGCTGGCTAGTTCGCTGCTGCCGGCCAGCGCCGTCCACACCACGCCGTTGGTGTCGATGTCGATTCCGTGCGAGGCGTAATGCATTTCGCCGGGAAACTTTGGATTGTTGAAGGGAGGTTCGTAGACTTCCGTGGCGCAGGTGTAAGGCGGATTGGAGCCGGTTACCGCGCGGACGATTCTTCCCGGCAAAGGAAACGGCCCTGCATACCAGACGCTTCCGTCCGCCGGACTCACGGAGATGCCGTAGCCGTCGGGCGTGCCGATGCGATCCAGCTTCGGATCGGGAGGCTGATTGAGCATCGTGAACGGACCGGATTTCCCGTCGCCGTTGTAGTCAATTACGGGAGCGCACCAGCCCTGCGCTTTGGCAGCATCGTGCGTCTCGTCCCACACGCGCGTCTTGAACCAACCGAGCCCGCCGCGGCGCAGGGAGAAATAAACGGTTTCGTCCTTGTCGTTGGCGACGGCAGCGTGGCTCTGGCCGAAGCAGAGATCCACGGCCACAATTTTTTCCGTCTTGGGATCGTAGATGTCCACGCCCCAGCCGGGGGGATTTTCCCACGGCTTCAGGACGCGGCCCGCGCTCTGACGCAGGTCCAGATCGATGCGCTCCACATCCGCGTTTCTGGTATTTCCTTCTTCCCAGGTTTTCGCGAACACGTTTCCGGAACTCGACTTGCAGAAATCGGGCGCCTCCGGCTTGCGATTCTGCATGTTGATCCAGAGGCGGCCTTTGCTGTCCATCTGGGTGTTGGCCGGGTTCACGACGTCTTCCTTCCACACCAAATCGTTGCCCCAATAGGGAGATGGCGCGGTAATCTTCTGCTCCGACCAGGGGGGCATGGATTTTCGGTCAGCTTCGTTGCGCAGCGGAAGCCGGATGGTGCTGGCGGAGTTTTCCTGCGGATCGACAAAAACCAGGTTGCCCCTTTCCCAATCGGCCTCGAAAGCGGGGCCGTTCGCGTTCACGCGGGGATTCCATTTATAGGTGGTGACCAGGCCATGAAAGAAAGATTCCGGCGCGCCCAAATCCCAGAGCGTGAGGACCACGTTGCGTTCCAACCCCTGCGGCCGCGGAGGCATGGGCGGAACTTCGCCGGCAGTGATGCGGGAGGTCCAGTCCGCAAACATCGCGATACCACGGTCGTACCCAAACTGGCTCATGGTGCCGACCATTCCACTGCCGATTTGTCCCGAGCGTATCCGGCGGTCCCAGGCAGCGGTGACGGAGGGAAACGTGCCGAGGTTCTTCGGCATGTCCCGCGTGATTTTGGTGCCCATCTGGTGGCAGGCCTGGCAGCCGGACTTCACCAAATCGATGTAATGCGCCTGCGTGGGAATCTCATTGTGCGTGCCGTAATTCACGCTGTTGGCGCCGGGAGCCGGCATGGGAAAAGCGTCCTTCGGAGGAATCTTGAGCAAAGAGAGCCAGTAGTTGGGCGGGTAGTATTGCGCGGCGTCAACAGGAGTGGGGGCGATCACGGCGTGGAGAGCCAAAGTCTTCCCCGGCGCCGACTCGACCGGAGTGGAATCCACCAGGCCATAGCCGCGCACCCATACTTTGTAATTGGCCTTGGGCAGTTCCGGCAGGAGGAACCTGCCCTGATCGTCGGTAACCACTATTTTGCGCAGCTTGGTTTGAAAATCCTTCGTCTCCGCGATCACCCATACCCCCGCCTCGGCGCCATGGGAACTCGTAACGACGCCCCCGATGTCGTCAGAGCCCACCGCTACATCGACGGCCGCCGCGGGGAGAGTCTTTCCCCGGGGCATGGCTTCGAGCCGCACAATCGCGATGCGGCCGAAGTCAGCACAGATCAGAAAAAGACCCAGGATCAGAAACCGAAAGACAACGCGTTTTTCCATTCGGACTTTCCTCTCAGCAGCGTCCATTTCGACCAGATTCAATCGACGACATCGTTTCATCTACGCGATACGCAGGCTCACCTCGCGAGTGGATTGGGCCGCAACTGGAACTTCACCACGTTGCCTTTTGTCCCTTTGCCGCCCTCGGCGTGCCATATGGCGTTCGGGCCATAGTCCGCATACATCCCGCGCCCTTTCCATCCGGCGTTGGGATCGTCGATTCGGCCATCCATTCCGCGCTGATAAAATCCCATTGGGTAGGGCACGCGCAGCACCACCCACTTTCCCGTGCTGGGTATCAGCGCCAGCAGAGAGTCTGAGCCAGTTCCATCGGCTACCGGGATATCGTTGCCCAGGCCCAGCGTATTGAATTTGTCCACCCAGTTGTAATAGTGATGGTCCACGGCGATATTGTCCGTGACCCCGCTCTTGAACCGCGGCCCGGGCGAAGGATACAACGTCCATCCCTCCGGGCAATGCTGCCCATCGGTTGCGGCCTCTCCGGTCAGCACGGCGCACTTGCTGCGATCGAAACTGGCCATGTGACCGCTGCCGAGCGCGGACCAGACGATGCCCTTGCTGTCGATGTCGATGCCGCGCGGCGAGAAGGCCATTACTTTTGGATATTTCGGGTTCTGGAAGGGTGGCTCGTAGACCTCTGTGGCACAGGTCTTCGGATCGATGCGGAACATCTGGCCCGGAACGCCTGCCCGGGCACCCCACACGCTGCCGTCCACGGGATTGGGGGCCACGCTGTAAACTCCCCGCATGTTGATCTTCTTGTCGACGCCCTCATCGAATTTGCCGTTGCCGTTGATATCGAAATAACCTCCGCACCAACCCTGCGCGGCCTGCTCGTCTCCGGTTTCATCCAGCACGCGCGTTTTCACCCAGCCGATCGTGCCGGTGCGGATGCCGTCCACATACACGGTCTCGTCCTTGTCGTCCGCGAACACCACGTGATGCGCTTCAAAGCAGGTGTTCACGAGCTTGAATGTTTTCGTTTTGGGATCGTAGACGGCCAACTGGCGGAAGCTGACATTGAGTGGAAGATTTTTCGCGTAGGGATTATCCGATCCTTCCTTGCAATACGCCGGCTGGCTGTCGTCTTTGCGGCTTCTCGCTGAAATCCAAACGCGGCCCTTGCTGTCCATCGCCATGGCTGCGGGGTCCGCGGGATCGTACCAATAGAGTTGATCGCCCCAATACGGCGAAGGCTGCTGCATACTCTGCGGCGTGCTCGAGGGGAGGCTGGGATCGGCTACCGGCACTCTTGTTTCGGACGCAGAGTTCTTGACCGGATCGACCATCAGGAATCCATCGTTGCCCCAGTCCGCGCCATAAATTGGGCCGTTGGCGTTGGCAGTGGGATGCCGCCAGTCCGTGGAAAGCTCGTCATGGACAAAGCTTGCGGGCCCGCCCCACTCCCACAAGGTGAGCACCACGTTGCGCTCGACTCCTTGTGGGCGCGGCGGCGCCGGCGGCAACTCGCCGGCGGCGATCCGGTTGGTCCAATCGGCATACATCGCGAGAGCACGGTCGCGGCCGAAACTATTCATCGTGGTACTCATGCTGGCGCCGTTTTGCCCGACCTGAACTCGGTGATCCCACGCCAGCGCTGGTGAATCAAACTGCCCAAGGGACGGCTCGAGTTCGCGCGTGGCCTTGTCGCCAAGCTGATGACACACCTCGCAGCCCGTTTTCATCTGCTGGAGCCAATCCGCCTGCGTCTTCATGGTGACGGCGATGCCATTTCCCTGCGGGCCCGTACCGGGAAAGTTTTCTTTCGAGGGCACATTGACCAGCGAATACCAATAATCGGCGGGATAGTACTGCGCCGCCGCTTTCGCGTTGGGCGCGATTACCGCGGTCAGCGCCAGCCGCTTGCCCGGAGTGCTTTCCACCGGCTTCGAATCCACCAAGCCATACCCTCTTACCCAGACCTTGTAATTCGCCATCGGCAAATCGGGCAGCAGGTAGCGGCCGCGCTCGTCGGTCACCACGATCTTGCGGAACTTGGTCGGCGTATCGGTGGTTTCCGCGATCACCCAGACGCCGGCTTCGGGTCCCTTCGAACTGGTGACCACCCCGCCGATGTTGTCGGCATCCACCTTCACAAGATTGGCGGCAGCCTGCGCGGCGGCAATGCCGGCTTCCGACCGAGCGTCTGCGCCAGCGATAACCAGGGCCAGGACAAAGCTCACGCTTGCCAGAGCGAGCAGCGAAACGATGACTGATTTTTTGTGCAACATGGGTCCCCCTTTACGAGTCCTCTTCCGAGAAGACCTGTTAGTCCCTCGGGCAATGTGTTGTCAAGCGCAAACTGCGCGCAAAGATTTGCGAGTACCGACCGTTACCCTATCGCGCGAGTGGATCCGGGCGAAGCTGGAAGTGCACCATCTGCGGCGTCTGCCCCTTGCCCCCTTCCACATGCCAGATGACGCGAGTCTCCGTGGCGGCCCACAGCCCACGGCCTTTCCATCCCGCTTTCGGATCGTCAATGCGACCGTCTATATCGCGGGTGTAGAGGCCCATCGGATAAGGCACGCGTATGGTGAACCACTGCTTCGTATCCGGCTTGTAGATCTGCAACGAATCGGAGCAGGTGCCGAGAACCACGGAAATGTCCGGGCCCAGACCCAGGGTGTTGTAGCGATCCACCCAATTGACATAGTGCCAGTCCACGCGGGCGTCGGTTCCCTTGAACATGGGGCCAGGCACCGGATAGATCGTCCAACCGTCAGGACAGTGCTGGCCGGTGGCCGTCGGGCCGTTCAGCACCTTGCACTTGCTGCGGTCGAAGCTGGCGAGCTCGCCGCTGCCGGCAAGAGCCGTCCAAACGAGGCCGTGGCTATCGACGTCAATGCCGCGCGGGCCGTAGTGCATTTCGCCCGGCAATTTCGGATTGTTGAACGGCGGCTCGTAGACTTCCGTGGTGCAAGTAGCAGGGGGATTGGAACCGATCGTTGCGCGAACAATTTTTGCCGGCAAATCCTCTACAGGGGACGTATACCAGACGCTGCCATCTACGGGACTGACCGAGATTCCGTAGCCGCCATTCGAGCCAATATGGTCAAGCCTGGGATCGACCGGCTGGTTGTACATGGTGAACGTAGGGCCGGTTTTTCCGTCGGCATTGGTGTCGAGAATCGGGGCGCACCAGCCCTGGGCCTTCGCCGCATCGTGCGTTTCGTCCCAGACGCGGGTCTTGAGCCAGCCGAGGCCGCTGCGGCGCAAGGAAAAGTAGATGGTGCGGTCGGGGTCATTCGCGAAAGCGGCGTGGCTTAACGCGTAACAGATGTCCACAGCCTCAAATTTGCCAGTCTTGGGATCGTAGATATCGACGCCCAATCCGGGCGGCGTCTCCCACGGCTTCAGCGCGCGCCCTCCGCCTTGTTCGGCATCGATGCTCATCCTGGGGACGGAGGCGTACGAGGGATTCCCGGATTCCCACGCCTGCGCATATTTGTTGCCGGAGCTCGCTTTGCAGAAATCAGGGGCTTCCGGCTTGCGATTTTCCATGCTGATCCAGAGCCGGCCGCTGTGATCCATCAGCGTGTTCTTGGGATTTACGACGTCGTCTTTCCAGACGATCTGATTTCCCCAGTAGGGAGAGGGCGCCACCACATGCTGCGGCGACCAGGTGGGCATGAACTTTCTGTCGGCCTCATTGCGCAACGGAAGCTTGATGGTGCTGGCGGAATTCTCCTCCGGGTCCACCAGAACGAGAGTGCCTCCGGACCAATCTCCGTTATAGACCGGCCCGTTCGCGTTCACCTGGGGATTCCATTTATCGCTGGCGACCTCTCCGTGCAGAAACGTGGCGGGTCCGCCGAAATCCCAAATGGTGAGCACGATATTCCGCTCGATGCCCTGCGGCCGCGGCGGAGCAGGCGGAACTTCACCCGCGTTGATGCGCTGGGTCCAATCGGCGAACATGGCGATGCCGCGGTCGTAGCCGAAGTGACCCATGTTGATCTTCATTTCCTCGCCGAGCTGGCCCGATATGATTCGGCGCTTCCACGCTTCCGTCGCGGAGGGAAACGTACCGAGGTTTCTCGGCATCTCGCGCGTGATTTTGTTGCCCATCTGGTGACAAACCTGGCAATCGTCCTTCACGGCGTGAATCCAATCGGCCTGGGTGGGGATGACTTTTCCTTTGGCATTCTCGGGCTGCATCGGGAAGGCGCTCTTGGGCGGGATCTTCAGCATGGAGAGCCAATAGTTGGGCGGATAATACTGGGCGGCGGAAACGGCGCTGGGAGCGATCACCGCGTGGAGGGCCAAACTCTTACCGGGTGCTGTCTCGACCGGAGGCGAATCCACAAGCCCATAGCCGCGCACCCACACTTTGTAATTGGCTTTCGGCAATTCCGGAAGGAGGTACCGGCCCCGATCGTCGGTGACTACGATTTTGCGCAGCTTGGTCTGGAAATCCTTAGTCTCGGCAATCACCCATACGCCCGCTTCGGGGCCTTTCGAGCTGGTGACCGAGCCTGCGATATTATCGGAGGCGACGCTAACGACCTGAGGTTGTGCCGCCCGCGGCAGCGCTTCGGTTCGGATGATTGCCGAAGCCACGAGCAAACTCCCGAACAGCAGTCCCCATCCCATCGCGCGTCTCGGGCGGTTTGTTCGCATCACCATCTCCTATTGCAAAACCAGAATTCAAAATTTCCGTTCAGGTTGACTCCGCCAGGCACGGCACGCGCCGCGCTGTCCGCAGACACTATAGCCCTGTTACCTGGCCAGCGGGTCCGGCCGGAGCTGGAAGTGCACCATCTGCGGGACTTGGCCCTTGCCTCCTTCGGCATGCCAGATCACCCGGGTCTCCGTCGACGCCCACAGGCCGCGGCCCTTCCAGCCTGTTTTCGGATCGTCGATGCGGCCATCGAGATCGCGCGTATAGAATCCCATCGGATAAGGGACGCGGAAAGTGAACCACTCTTTCGTGGCGGGATTGAAGATTCGCAAAGAATCCGAACTTGTGCCGAGCACCACCGACACATTATTTCCCAGGCCCAGAGTATTGTAGCGATCGACCCAATTCAGGTAATGCCAGTCCGTGTGCGCGTCGGTTCCCTTGAACATGGGACCCGGAACGGGATAGATCGTCCAGCCTTCGGGACACTGCTGCCCTGTTGCTGTGGGTCCGTTGAGCACCTTACATTTGCGGCGATCAAAGCTGGCGAGTTCGCCGCTGCCTGCCAGCGCGGTCCAAACGATCCCGTTGGTATCCACGTCGATTCCGTGCGGCCCGTAGTGAAGCTCGCCGGGAAGCTTGGGATTGTTGAACGGCGGCTCGTAGACTTCCGTGGCGCAAGTGGACGGGGGATTCGGGCCAGGTGTTGCGCGTACGATCCTGCCCGGCGGAGGAAAAGGACCCGCATACCACACACTGCCGTCGACTGGGTCGATGGAAATCCCGTAGCCGTCCGGGGTGCCGATGCGATCGAGCTTTGGATCGGGCGGCTCGTTGAGCATGGTGAAGGGCCCGGTCTTGCCGTCGCCGTTATAGTCGACAACCGGGGCGCACCAGCCCTGGGCTTTGGCCGCGTCATGGGTTTCGTCCCAGACGCGCGTCTTGAGCCACCCAAGGCCTCCGCGCCGCAGAGAAAAGTAAATGGTCTCGTCCTTGTCATTGGCAATTGCGGCGTGGCTCTGACCGAAACAGAGATCCACGGCTTCGATCTTGAGAGTCTTGGGGTCGTAAATGTCCACTCCCCAGCCCGGCGGATTTTCCCAGGGCTTCAGGGTGCGGCCCGCGCTCTGGCGAAGGTCAAGATCGATCCGCTGGATGGCCTGGTTCATCGGATTTCCCGACTCCCAGGTTTTCGCAAACACGTTTCCGGAGCTGGCCTTGCAGTAATCGGGAGCTTCGGGCTTGCGGTTCTGCATGTTGATCCAGAGGCGGCCCTTGCTGTCCATCTGCGTGTTTGCGGGATTTACGGCGTCATCTTTCCAAACGATTTCGTTGCCCCAATAAGGAGATGGCGCGGTGACGGTCTGCGGAGACCACGTGGGCATGAATTTTCTGTCGGCTTCGTTGCGGAGCGGGAGTTTGATCGTGCTGGCGGAATTTTCCTGAGGATCGACGAGGGTCAGCGTGCCGCCTTCCCAGTCCGCCTCGTAAGCCGGACCATTTTCGTTGACGCGAGGATTCCACTTGTTGGTGGAAACCATGCCGTGAAAGAACGATTTCGGTCCGCCAAGATCCCACAGCGTGAGTACGACGTTACGTTCAATGCCCTGCGGACGCGGAGGGGCAGGTGGAACCTCCCCAGCGGTAATGCGCTGGGTCCAATCCGCGAACATCGCTATGCCGCGATCATCTCCGAACTGTTGCATGGTATTGGCCATCTCACCGCCCACCTGGCCCGACCTAACCCTGCGCTTCCAGGCCTCTGTGACGGATGGGAACGCGCCAAGGTTCCTGGGCATTTCCCGTGTGATTTTGGTTCCCATCTGGTGGCATGGCTGGCAGCCCGACTTCACCAAATCGATCCAATGCGCCTGCGTGGGAATTACGCCGCTGATGCCATAGAGCACACTGTTCGTGCCGGGCGCCGCCATGGGAAACGCGCCCTTGGGCGGTATCTTCAAAAGGGACATCCAGTAGTTGGGGGGATATATCTGTGCGGCTGCCTGGGGACTCGGCGCCAGTTTCGCTTTCAGCGCGAGAGTCTTACCGGGCGCTGCCTGCACCGGGACGGAATCCACCAGCCCGTAGCCCCGCACCCACACTTTGTAGCTGGCCTTGGGTAGTTCCGGTAAGAGGAATCTGCCCAGATCGTCGGTGACCACGATCTTGCGCAGCTTGGTCTGGAAGTCGGTGGATTCCGCAATCACCCATACGCCTGCTTCTGGCCCTTTCGGACTGATGACCACGCCACCAATGTTGTCGGGACCCACAGTGACGCCGCTCGCGCTGGTCTGGGCAGACTGAGGCCTGGCATCGGTTCGGGCAATTGCGAATACTGCGAGCAAACTGCTCAGGACTATCGCCGGTCCGATCACGCCTCTCATCCATTTCGCTGCGATCACATTTCCCCTTTTGCACGCACTCGTCGCCGCGAACCTTGTACGTCTGTTCCGTGCTTATTGTCAACGGCAATAACCTTGAACAGGTACTAACGCTCTATCCACTATGTATGGTTACAGATGAAATGGCTGAGTTGTGCCAGGCGCCCGCAAAAATCATTTCCGCAAATTAGTAATCCTATTTGGATAAATGTGCTATATAGCCCTGCAAAATGGGTTTGGAGTTTGTAAACCACGCCGCTCGCAAGGAACGGCCCGGAAGGCCGGACACCAACATCCATGTAAAGGTGTCTGAAAGGAAAGGTCGGATATGAAACCAGGTCTTCTTATCATATGCATCGCTACTTCCGTTTTGTGGATGCCTCCCGCTTCAGCGCAAGGGCTCCCGACTGAGAAAGTGCTGACCATCGATGTGGCATTGACGATGGCGCAGGAAGCTATGCTCCAGTGTCGCGCAAAGGGCTACAAAGTAACGGTAACCGTGGTCGACCGGGGCAATGAACTGAAGGCTCTGATACGGGACGATGGGGCCGGCCTGGGGAGCGTCCAGATCGGCCGGATGAAGACCAACAGCGTGATGCATTTCGGATATCCGTCGGGCCCTCCGGCGGCGAATCCACCGCCCGGAACCGCTACACCGGTGCCCATGAGCGATTCGGTATTCGCGAAGGGTGGCATCCCCATCAAAGTAGGCGATGACCTGCTCGGGGCGATCTCCGTCAGCGGAGCCCACAACGGCGAACAGGACGCCGATTGCGCGAAGGCGGGTTTGGCCAAGGTCGCCGATCGGTTGAAGTGAACTCTCGCGGAACCGGCGAGAGCCTGTGTGGCAACTGGTTAAATCGTCCCTCATCGCCCTCCTCGACCCTTCCGCTGGAAAAAGCGTATATTGTCGGTCCATGCGGATTTTTCTTTGGATTGTGTCGAGGATTGCATTGAGCATCGAACCGGCGGCCGCCGCGTGCGCGCTTTCGTGAATCCCGTGCGCTCCTGGCGCAGGCTTCTCATGTCTCTTCCGCTGATCGTGGTGGTGGCTATCGCCGCACGCGCCGGATTCGCATGGCACGAAGGGCGGCAGGTTCCGGCAAACCTTCTGAGCACCGTCCCATTCCTGGGGGAGACCGGCAACATCGCGCGGTCGCTCGTATTGGGCAACGGCTTCAGCGACGCCTTCCGCCAGGGCACCGGCGCGACGGCCTGGCTCACGCCGGTATATCCTCTGCTCCTTGCAGCCATCTTCCGCATTTTCGGAATCTACACCGTGGCGTCGTTTATCGCGGCGGTGGCGCTGAATATCCTCTTCTCGGCCGCTGCCTGCGTGCCGATCTTTTATGCCGGTCGGAAGATTGCGGGCGCAGGTGTGGGGGCGACAGCGGCGTGGTTCTGGGCGCTTTTCCCCAATGCCATCATGATTCCCTACGAATGGATCTGGGACACGTGCCTCACGACGCTTCTGGCGACGTTCATTCTTTGGTTCACGCTGAAACTCGCCGAATCGAGGCGCGCGATCGATTGGTGCCTGTACGGAGTTTTGTGGGGATTTGCGTTGTTGACGAACCCGGCGCTCGGCACGCTGCTTCCGTTTCTTCTGGGATGGGCGGCGTACCGCACGAAAGCGCGCGGAGCGCGGAGTCTGGGGCTCGCCGCGCTGGCGGTTTTGACGCTGGCGCTCTGTTGCGCGCCGTGGACGGTGCGCAACTATGTCGCCTTCCATCACTTCGTGCCGCTGCGCACAACGTTTCCCTTCGCGCTTTGGCTCGGACATAACCGCGTCTTCGATCCGCAATCGCCCCCAACAACGCGAGTGACTCCTTACGAAGAGGGGCGCGAATACAGGCGGCTCGGCGAAGATGCGTTCATGCGAACGAAGTGGACCGAGGCGGTGCAATTTATCCGCACCCATCCCGCACTCGAGGCGAGCCTGTTCGAACAGAGGTTTGTGGCGTTCTGGTTCGGGCTGGACTATCCGCTGAAGCGATTCCTCGACGCCGACTCGCTGGGCGATCGCATCCTCCTGCTGGCTAATTTCTTCGCCACGGCGGGTACGGTCGGCGGGCTGGTCGCGATATGGATCAGATACCGGCGCTACGCGTTCCTGTTGTCGGCGTTTCCAATTATATTTCCCGTGATGTACTACGTGACTTTGCCGTACTTGCGCTATCGCCAGCCGATTGAGCCGGTGCTGATGTTGTTGGCGGCGCTGGCGCTCCACGGATTGTTGCGCCGGAAGGGCTCGCTCGCACCAAGTTGCGACGACCGGACGGGCTATGGTAGGACCTAGCTGAAATCGTTTCCGCAAAGGAGATCGACATGGACATTTCAAAAAGCGCCGCAGTGATTTTTCTCGCGGCTGTGGTGGTGCTGGCGTTGGGCGGGAGGATGCACGCAGGAAGCACGGCGAGCGGCGCAGCATCGGCGGCGACGGCCCCGCTACCGAAGGACATCTATCCTGAAACCGGGAACCGCCTTCCTCCACCGAAACGGGACGACATGGACGATTACGGCAAGAAGGTCTTCGACGAACTGACCGGGCCGAGAATATCGTGGACCAAACAGGTTCCGCTGCGCCTCTATAGTCCGCGACTCGCCAAACCGATGAGCGACGCCCATTACTATCTGAAATTTCAATCGGGACTGGGAGACCGATTAACCGAGATAGCTGTTCTGGTGACGGCGCGCGAGATGGACAACCAGTTCGAATGGACGCAATGGGAAATACACGGGCGGATGGACGGCCCCGGACACGTGGAACCGGGCATCATCGACATCATCAAGTACAACAAGCCGGCAACGGGCCTCGGCGAGAAGGAAACGGTGATTATTCAGTTCGGACGCGAGCTGTTAGGGCAGAAAAAAGTCTCGTCCGAGACGTTCGCTCACGCTCTGCGTTTATTCGGTCCCCGCGGCATGGTGGATTTGACCAACCTGATGGCCCTTTACTGGGCCACCGGACTGGAGCTGACCGCTTTCGACCAGCAATTACTGCCGGGACAAACACCCATGCTTCCCGCCCGATAGGCGCAACGCGCGACCTCGACTCGTTACTGATTTTCCGCGCTCTGCTTGAACTTCGGGGGCGGGGGCAGCTTCGCCAGCTTCGGCAAATATTCCGGATACATCGTTTCCGCGCCGCCGCGCGCGGCTTCTATCGGTATGCCGTAGTTCGAAGGATACTCTCCGAGCCACGGATTCTCTCCGGGCAAGTGGTGCGCGACATAGCCTCGCGGATGCGGCACTTCGTCGCTCGGGATGCAGTTCATCGGCTTAAACTCGACGGTCTCGGAGAGAATCCAGTTCGAAGTTCGAATCAAAGGTTCGGTCAGATAAACCGGATCATCCACAAAAGTGGCGACCGTGAAATAACTCCCGTGACGGATGTAGAATTCCTCCATGGTTGCCTTATCGCTCCGCGGAAGGCCATTCCGGCGGAGCCACCCTTCCTTCATGTGGGTCGTGGTCACTTTCAGCATGTCCGCCACCCACTCGCCGGTCGAAAAGCCCTGCCACGTGTGAGCGGCATACTCTGACGGATGAGGACGCCCATCCATGTAAATCGTGCGCTGGGGCAGCATCCACAAAAGCTGGGTGTGCCAGGCCATCACTTTCTGGTCCAGCTGCCGGATATCCGCATAGATCTTCATGCTTCCCGGGCCGCGGACCGCATAGTCGGAGGGGTGCGGCTCGCATTCGTGCTCGATCATTTCCCACTTCTGGGCGTCCCAGGTGTCGGCCCGGCTGCGCGCTTCGTCGTTGATCGGCAAGCCGGTGTAGTCGCCGATTTCAGGACCGTGCAGCCGCTCGGCGAAATCCTCGTGCAGTTTCTGAGCCCATCCGCCTGACAAATCCATTTGAGCGGCCGCGGGGCGAGCAAGCAATCCGGTAGTGAGCAACAGCAAGACCGCTAGCAGATTCGCCCTATGAAGTGCCGACATCGTTTCCCTCCCCCGTTGCAAAACCTGTGCCTGACGGACTAATTGCCTTTACCGGCCTGCGCGTCGCCGCCAGCAGCATGCGTCAGATAAAAGTAGCCGACTTTGTTGTTCGCAGGACTGCCGTACCACATCCTCCCCTGCGCATCGAGGAAGAACTCACGAATCGTATTCTCGGAGTGCGGAAAGGGATATTCGACCACGCTCCCGGTTCGCGGATCGAAGCGCCCCAGCACATCTTGATTATACGACGAGTACCAAATGTAATTTTCGGCATCGAGTCCGAGGCCGTAGGGCGTGGCCTCCGGCCCCGGCAGCGGATACTCCTTGAATGTCTCGGTCGCGGGGTCGAATCGCTCCAGATAACCTGCATTGAACTCGCCGAACCACACGATCCCGTCGGAATCGACCAGCAACCGGCGGGGATAGCTGCGGATGCTTCCATCTTTATTCGGCTGGACTCCGAACAGGGGAACATTGTGATTGGGAGGCGTGTACAAAGTTATTTGCAGCGTCTTCCAGTTCACCTTGCCGATTTGCGAGGTGTCGTGCTTCGTGAACCAGAAATTGCCGTTCTTGTCCAACGCGAGGGTATACAAATGGGGGATCTGCTCGAAGCGCGTGAACTTGCGCGTTTCAGGGTCGAAGCGGCTCAGCGGGCTGCCGGTGGCCCACACGTTCCCGTCAGGGTCGAGGCGGACTGTGTGCTTCTCCCCCGCCTCCACGTGGCCATCCTTGTCGGGAAGATAACCGTCCTGGTACTCGGTGATTTTTTGCGTGGTGGGGTCCCAATGTCCCACCTTATCGGGCCCCTGTTCGGCCAGCCACACGGAACCGTCGGGAGCCGGAAAAGCGGAATGGACCGACGCAGTACCCACGTTGGGCACAGGGAAATCCTGCATCGCCCCGGTGTTCGGATCCAGACGGGTAATCTTATTCGCCACCCCGAAATTGGGAATCCACACGCTGCCATCTTTGGCGGGCGCGGCGCTGAAGGGCATGCGGCTCGGCCCGGGCATGTCGTACTCGACATATACAATATTGGTTGCGGTCGCGGCGGACGTGCGGAGCGTTTCTTTATATTCGGGCATGTCCGCGGGCGATTTCGGCAAACTCGACTCCGGGCCAAACATGCTGGTCAGATACGATGCCACGTCCGATTCATTCTGATCGGTGAACCGCGACAACGCGTCGCTCATGGCTGTGCGCATGTACTCGACGCGGTCTCTCCAGCCGTCTTCGTCGCGCGTAACCGAAGCCATGCGCGTTTGAAATCCGTGGCAGATAAAACAATTCCGGAACAGGATGTTCTTTCCGGCCGCCGCCGGGAGCAGCTTCCCGGCCTGATAAATCGACAGGTCGTTCCAGCGTACCGCGCTTTTCTGCAGCGCAAAATCGAGCGGAGCATTCCGGCCGTCGGTCACATGCACGCCGGTTTGCGGGTCGGCGCGATAGCCCACCGCCCGGATTTGCACGCGATAGTCCCCCGCCTGCAAGCCCTCCGCACGATAATGCCCCTGGCTGTCCGATACGCCGATGGTTGTGATTCTGGTCTTGGTGTTTTGAGCCTGGACGAACGCGCCCGCGAACGGCTGGCCATCCGGGCTTTTGACGGTGCCGGTTACCGTTGCGCCGTAACACAAGGAACCAGCGGAAAAAATCACGCCTAGAAACACATGGAGCCTGCATGCGAGATTCATAAAAGCTCCTTGCTTCGGTTCGTTGGCAAGATCGTCACTATATATCACTTTATGCGATGGAAGGAAACGGCGGCAAGCCATCGATTTCCGGCGGCGCGATCAGGGCGGAACGAATTGCATATGGACTGCGTCAAGTGTAGATTACCAGCCGATGCGACGCGGTTAGCGGCGGAAGGAGATCGTTCCCGTGAGAAACAAGGAAGGGATTCTTGGCGGCTGGACGAGACGATGCGTTCTTCTCCTGTTGCTGTTGGGCTCCAGCGCAGGCGTCGTGCGCGCGCAATATCCGGAGCACCCTCAGATTGCCAAAGACGGAACCGCCGTGCTGCTCGAGGATTATGCCAGCCTGCCGCTCTCAAGCGGGACCCTTCCGGGCGCGAAGAAGGGCGTGATCGATTTCAAAGGCCAGCTGGGCCGCGCGACCTCCTTACGATCGGAACCCGCCAACGCCCCGCTGGCGGCGTCGCGCTTTTTCGTCGACGATCAGAGCGGAACGCTGTACATCCTGGACAAGAAATCGAAAGAGTTCACACCCTACCTTCATTTTGACCAGATCTTTCCGAATTTCGCCTCCGGCTCGGGTGGGCCTTCGGGAATCGTCTCTTTTGCCTTCGACCCCAACTATGCAAAAAACGGCAAGTTTTATACGGTGCATTCCGAACGGCCCGGCAAGGGTCCGGGAACGCCGACGAACGGCGAAATCCCCGCTTTGGATCTGAGCGGTTACACGCTCACGCCATCGGTGAATCGTCTGGCGGCGCCCGCGCGGCTGGAATGCGTCCTGATCGAATGGACGGATACCAATATCCGCAACGCGACGTTTGAGGGAACGGCGCGCGAACTTCTGCGCGTGGGCTTTTACCGCGGCGGCCACATTATGGGGGATCTGATTTTCAATCCGCTGGCCCGGCCTGGCGACCCAGACTATGAAAATCTCTACATTTCGGAAGGAGACGACTTTACCGGAGAAACGCCGGGGCCCGGTCAGACGTCTCCCCAGCAGCTCAGTTCCCTAATGGGAAAGATAATGCGGATTACCCCCGACCTCACTCTGCGCCCAAAGGACATGCTGAGCGAAAACGGGCGTTACCGGATTCCGTCAACGGGCGCGGACCCCAATCCGTTTGTCTCCGTCCCCGGCGCGCGAGCCGAAATTTATGCTTACGGCTTGCGGCATCCGCATCGCATGACCTGGGACATTCCTTCGAAAACCTTTCTCGTGAACGATATCGGCGTCAACTCCTGGGAAGAAATCAACATCGTCACCAAAGGCGGCAACTACGGGTATGCAGAGCGGGAAGGTAACGAGCAGTTGTTCCCGCTTCCTTACGACGCAGCAAAGACCGGAAGCCTCATGGATCCGCCGGTGCCGTTTCCCTCGACCGATCGCCTTACGGTGGAAGGGCTGCCTGAACCGGTGACGCCCATCTATGCAGCGGCTCTCTACAGCCACCGGGATGGCGACGCAATCGGCAGCGGTTTCGTGTATCGGGGCAAGCTGATGCCGCAACTTCGCGGAAAGTATATTTTCAACGACATGACCACGGGCCGAATCTTCTACGCCGATCTGGCGGAAATGATTGCGACGCACGGAGAACGCAACAAGCAGGCCGCCGTTCACGAGCTGCAAATCATGTACAAGAGCCCCTACGACACCGCTCACCCACAAGCCGTGAAACGCCGGATGTTCGACGTCGTGGCGGAGACGTGGTCGCACAAGGGCGGCATCCCTCTCGAGGACCGCGTGCTGCCCGGCACGGGCCATGATACCACTCCGCCCGCGGCGGACCCCGAGGGCGTCGAGTATGGCGGAGGGCGCGCCGATCCGCGCATTGCCGTAGGCGATGACGACGAAATCTACGTGCTGACGAAGTCCGACGGAATGATTCGCAAAATGACGGCCATCGTAACGCCGCCTCCCGCGCTAAGCAGGTGAGGACGGCTGCGTTTCAACATGCTGGATGCAGGAGGAAGGAATGACGAAGACGAAGGGCATGCATATCTCGCGAGTGTTTCTTCTGGCGCTGGCAGTAATGACTTTCCCAGCGGGCGCCAGGCCCCAGGCACCGCCCGACTACAGCAAGGTCGAAATCAAAACCACGAAAATCACGGATCACTTCTACACGCTCGAGGGCCAGGGCGGCACCATCGGCGTTCTCGTGGGTTCAGACGGCGTTTTCATGGTGGATTCCGAATTCGCTCCGTTGAGCGATAAGATCGTCGCCGCCGTGAAGCAGATCACCGGCGCCCCCATTCGCTTTCTGGTGGACACGCACTTTCACGGCGACCACACCGGAGGCAACGAAAACATCGCCAAACTGGGCGTGACGATTATCGCGCGCGACGAGTTGCGCAAGCGCCTCGCGGATGGGGCTCCCGCTGTCAACGGCGCGGCCGCGCGTCCTCCGGTCCCGCCTGCCGCGCTGCCCATGATCACCTATGAAGGCAAGATGACGATTCACATGGACGACGAAAACGTGGAGCTCAACCCCATCCCGCGCGCGCACACCGACGGCGACACCATGGTCGGATTCCCCGAGAATAACGTGATCATGACGGGAGATGTTTACCGCTCGGTGGGCTATCCCAATATCGACCGCGCCAACGGTGGCACACTCAACGGGCTGATCGATGGGCTCGCCTACATCGTCTACAATTCGGGGCCGGACACCAGGATCATCCCAGGCCATGGCCCTATAGTGGCCAAGGAGAGAGTCCGGCTCACGCGGGAGATGATCCTGGCGCTGCGGGATAAGGTCGCCGCGCTGATCCAGCAGGGAAAATCGGAGCAGGAGGTGCTCGCGGCCCATCCCACGGCGGACTACGACGCCAAGGTGCCCCAGGGCCCGGAAACCGCCGATCGTTTTGTGAGCCAGTTATATCAGGAGCTGAAGTCCGGCGTCGGCAGCGGCGGCGGGCATTGAGCCAATCGATCTATCATATCTTCAGCGCAAACCCATCAGGCAAAGCAGGAATCGGGAGGATTACATGATTGCAGGGAAGATGAAATCGTGGTCGCTTGTAGTCATCGCGGCGTTTGTCTTCGGTAGTGCGGCCGGCGCGGGAATGGCATGGGCCAGACTTGGCCGGGATGCCCGCGCAGGCTCCCCCGGCGATACGCCCACAATCTCCAAGCTGCCGCCCGTAAAGTATTTCTCGAAGGAGCAGGTCGAGAAGGAGTTCAACGACCAAACGGACTTCGGCACGCTCTACGACAGCGATTATGGCGGCGAAAACTTCAAAGTGAAGGTAACCAGCCGCACGAAAGTTCCCGCCGCCGAAGTACACAAGGATTTCACCGACGTGCTCTACATCGTGAAAGGATCGGCAACGCTTGTGACGGGCGGGAAGCTGGTGGACGACATCACCCCCCGCGCGTGGCCGGACGGCCGGCCGTTCACGGAGACCAAGCTGGCGCGCAGCATGGAGGGCGGCGAATCCAGGAAAGTGTCTGCGGGCGACGTGATCGTGGTTCCCAACGGCGTGACGCACTGGTTCAAGGAGATCGACGGCACATTCTGGTTCTTCAACGTCAAATGCCGGTAACAGCGGGACAGGGTGGGGGACAGGATGAAGGCGGCAAAGAGGACTAGATGACGCCGCCTACTGCTTCACATACTTCGTTACCATTTTGCGGTTAACCTCCGCTCCATACACGTTGCCGTCCGCATCCGCCACCACGCCTTCGGAACCCTGGCCGGCGTGGACGGGGTCCTGTGGCGGAGGAGGAATCAGCGCGGTGACCTTGCCGTCGCTGGCGTTGCCGATCATAATCCCGTCCTGGATGCGCGCCACGTAAACCATGCCCTTTTTATCGACGTAAATGCCACTCGGGCGGCCGAACTGCGTCCACTGATCGATGAAATTGCCATCCTGATCGAATATCTGAATGCGCTTATTGCCACGGTCGGCGACGTAGAGGCGGCCTTTGGAATCGATGGCAATCGCGTGAAGCTCGCCGAATTCACCCGGGCCGGTTCCCTTCTTTCCCCAGGACTTGACGAATTTCCCATCCTTCGAGAATTTGACGATGCGGGCATTCGAATCGCCGCCGTGCCCGTCGGCGACGAAAATACTGCCGTCTTGCGCTACGACCACTCCCGATGGCCGATTGAAGGTATCGGGGCCATCGCCCGCCACACCTGCCTTGCCGAGCGTCAGCAGAATCTTTCCCTGGGGACTGAACTCGATCACCTGCTGGCCCTTCCCGTCCTGCCCAGTGGCATCGCTAACCCAGATGTTGTCGTCCTTGTCCACAAAGAGCGAATGCGGAAAAATGAACATCCCGGCGCCGAAACTCGTCAGCAGGCGGCCGGACGGATCGAACTCGAGAATGGGAGATTCGTCGCTGCCCGCGCAGGAATTGGCCGAGCATCGCTCGAATATCCAGATATCTCCCTTGCTGTCCACCGAAATCCCGGCCGCCGATCCCCAGACTCTTCCCTCCGGCAGCTTGGCCCAGCGCTCAATGGTTTTTGTATAGGGATCGGGCAAGGATTCAGGCGCGGACTGTGCCGCGGCCCTGCCAGCAAAGGCGAGCGAAAGAAGCAGGATCGCCATTCGTAGGTCTGTGGCTCTATTCAGCACGAAATCTCCCCTGATAGCCTTTTCGGCCTTACTTACCCGGCCATTCCAGAATAGCGGCGGAAGCGGAGGTCAACCTTCCCGAATTTCAAGGAGCCGCGTTGGCCTTGCACGGCGTGGGATTCCATTTGGCGGCGTTCGGCTCGAGCTTGTACTGCTCGCTGGTGATGAACTCATCGCTGAGATATTTCGGGTCATCCACAACCGTGGTGAGGATCAGGTAGGAACTGCCGTCGTGTTCGACGCGATCGAAGTACTCGATGAGCACAGCATCTGCGCTATAGGGAACGCCGTTCTTGCGAAGATAACCCGGGCGCATGTGCGTGGTGACCACGTGGAGCGTCCCACCCTTGCCAGGCACCAAGCCTCCAAACTGCCGGCCGTATCCGGCGTTCTGCACCTGCTTTCCCCATTCGGCGACGGAGTCGCCTTGCCATTGGGGATCGCCGCCCTGCCATTTGGAGCCATCAAAGTGGAGAAGGCGCTTCTGCATTCCCGCGTCGGTGTCGATTTCGAGCGTGTTGTCATCCGCCCAGGTGATGTGCAGCCGCTCCGGAACCCGCATGATTCCGGCCGCTCCATAGGCTTTGCACTGATTCCCATCCGCCTCGTCTTTCGCCGGATCCCAGGTATTGCCCACTTTCCGTCCTTCGGGATTGAGAGGAACGCTCGCGAAGTCGCCCTTAGCCGGAGTCATCATCCTCCAGCGCCAGTCTTCGTCTACGATGGCCACCCAGTAGCCCGTTATATCGATTACGGCCTCCGCCTTGCCGGTGATGGGAGGCTTGCTCTGCGCAGCCGGGCCTTGTGCGGCAACTTTTCCAGCCAGTATGAAACCGGCGAGCAGCAGGGCTGTGCCCGCAGCCAGCAACCACGCCGTGCGCGTCTGGAGTCCTCGTTCACTCATTCCCTTTTCCTCCCGCATGCTCGCCATACCTCATCGTCTCTCGGGCCTCATTGCCCCTGCTTGGTCTTGCCCTTGCTTAAATCGCGGTAGATGGTTTCCACGAAGGTCTGTGTGGCCGGCGACTTCTCTCCGCCGCCGTACAGGGTATCGAAACCGAGCGCCGGCTTCGCCGCCTTCACCTGATCGAGGGTCATCCCCTTGTTCAGAAGGTCCTGAATGCGGTCGCGGATGATCGTCACCATATCCCGGTAGTTCACAATGTCGGTCCGGTCACAGAGCCGGCCGTGCCCCGGAATCACATAGGTGCCGGCCTCTTCGCCGAACTTGGTGATCAGCAGATCGTCCACGATATGATTGAGCGCATCGATCGTCCCGTTGATGCTGCCGCCTCGGGCCAGGTCGATAATCGGGAAATGCTCCGGATCGAAAATAGCTCCGGTGGTCACCACATCCGACCTGCGAAAAAACACGATGCTGTCGCCGTCGGTATGCGCCGCGGGCATGTGCTCGATGATCACTCCTTCGTTGTTGAACAGCCTCCAGTCGGGAGTGTCATACGTGTCGCTCGGCCAGAGCTCTTCCGATATCACCGGGGTTTTCCCGGAGGGAACACTCATGCGTTTCAGCACGTCGATATACGCCATCACCGACGCTCCGGTTCTTTCTCCCGAAGTGCCCGCTTGCACATAAGGCGCGAACGATCCACCTTCTCCGACGTCGTGATTGCCGCCGATAACATCTTCATCGCCGCTGGTATCGACGATGTAGGAAACAGGCTTGTCCGATATGGTTCGAATGGCCGCGAGGACGTCTTTGCCCTTGCCAGTCGCCCCGGTGTTCACGACCAGAAGAGCTTCCTCGCCCACCTGAACAGTGATGTTGGCTCCCGCGCCGACGATCATGTACACGTTGCCCTGAACCGGAAATGCCTCGATCTTTCCATCCTTAGCCTTGGCTGAACCCGTTTGGGCATGGCTGCGGATTGGCGTCCCCAGGAGAGCAAGGGCGACCAGAATGAGTAACGGCAATATCCTCAAAGGAGTGGGTGTCTTCGTCATTGGTTCTCCGCGCTCTGTTCGAACTTAGGTGGCGGGGGCATCTTCGCCATCTTCAATATATATTCCGGGTACATGGTCTCCGCACCGCCGCGCGACGCCTCTACGGGTATTCCATACTTCGAAGGGTACTGCGCCAGCCACTGGTTCGTTCCGGGCAAGTGGTGGGCGACATAGCCTCGCGGATGCGGCACCTCCTGGCTCGGTATGCAGTTCATGGGAGCGAAGGAAACAGCCGGGTTGGCAATCCAGTTCGACGTCAGGATGTGCGACTCGGTCAAATAGATCGGATCATCCACAATCGTGGCAATCGTGAAGTAACTCCCGTGACGGATGAAGAATTCCGTCATGGTCGCTTTATCGCTCCGCGGTAGGCCATTCCTGCGAATCCATCCTTCTTTCATGTGGGTCGTGGTGACCTTCAGCATGTCCGCTACCCATTCTCCGGTCGAGAAGCCCTGCCAGGTGTGCGGGGCGTATTCAGACGGATGAGCACGGCCGTCCATGTAAATCGTGCGCTGGGGCAGCATCCACAAAAGCTGGGTGTGCCAGGCCATCACTTTCTGGTCCAACTGCCGGATATCCGCATAGATCCGCATGCTTCCCGGGCCGCGGACGGCATAGTCGGAAGGATGCGGCTCGCACTCGTGCTCGATCATCTCCCACTTCTGTGCATCCCAGGCGTCGGCCCGGCTGCGCGCCTCATCGTTAATGGGCTCACCCGTGTAATCGCCAATCTCGGGGCCGGGGCCTCGTTCCAGGGCATCCTCGTGCGTTTTCTGAGCCCATCCGCCCGACAAATCCTCTTGAGCAACTGCGGGGCGCACCAGCAGTCCGCCGAAAAGCAACAGCAAGGCCGCCAGCAGAGTCACTCGATGAATATTGGCCATCGGATATTCTCCTCCATCACCCAAATCAGTTCGCGAGCGGGTTGGGCCGCAATTGGAACTTCACCAGGTTGCCCTTTGTCCCTTTGCCGCCCTCGCTGTGCCAAATGGCATTCGGGCCGTAGTCGGCATACATCGCCCGCCCCTTCCATCCCCCGTTCGGATCGTCGATCCGCCCGTCCATTCCCCGCTGATAGAATCCCATCGGATAGGGTACCCGCAGCACCACCCACTTCCCCGTGCTGGGTATCAATGCGAGCAAGGAGTCTGAGCCGGTGCCATCGGCCACCGGTATATCGTTGCCCAGGCCCAGCGTATTGAACTTGTCCACCCAGTTATAATAATGATGGTCCACGGCAATGTTGTCGGTGACTCCGCTCTTAAACCGCGGCCCTGGCGAGGGATAGAACGTCCACCCTTCCGGGCAATGCTGCCCATCGGTTGCGGCCTCTCCCGTCAGCACGGCGCACTTGCTGCGGTCGAAACTGGCCATGTGGCCGCTGCCCAGGGCGGACCAGACGATGCCCTTGCTATCCACGTCAATTCCGCGCGGCGAAAACGCCACGACTCCTGCCGGCGCCTTCGGGTTCTGGAAGGGCGGTTCGTACACCTCGGTGGCGCAGGTCTTCGGATCGATGCGGAACATCTGACCGGGAACGCCGGCTCGCGCGCCCCACACACTACCGTCAACGGGATTGGGGGCCACGCTGTAAACTCCCCGCATGTTGATCTTCTTGTCGATCCCTTCGTCGTATTTGCCATTCCCGTTGATGTCGAAATAGCCGCCGCACCAGCCCTGCGCGGCCTGCTCGTCCCCGGTCTCGTCGAGCACGCGCGTTTTCACCCAGCCGATCGTCCCGCTGCCGATGCCGTCGACGTAGACGGTCTCATCTTTGTCGTCCGCGAACACCACGTGGTGCGCTTCAAAGCACGTGTTCACGAGCTTGAACGTTTTTGTCTTGGGATCGTAGACGGCCAATTCCCGGCGGTTCTCGCTGATCGGATAATTTTTCGCGTAAGGGTTGTCGGAGCCTTCCTTGCAATAGGCAGGCTGGTTTTCGTTCCGTCGGCTTCTGGCCGAAATCCAAACGCGGCCCTTGGTGTCCATCGCCATGGCCGCCGGATCGGCAGGATCGTTCCAGTACAGCTCTTTGCCCCAGTAAGGCGATGGCTGCGGCATGGTCTGATCCTTGTTAGGCGGGACGCTCGGATCGGCCAGAGGTATCCTGGTCTCCGAAGCCGTGTTCTTTACCGGATCGATGATCAGAAACCCATCGTTACCCCAGTCCGCTCCGTAGATGGGGCCGTACGCATTGGCAGTGGGATGCCGCCAGTCCGTGGAAACCTCGTCATGGACGAAGCTTGCCGGACCGCCCCACTCCCACAGGGTGAGCACCACGTTGCGCTCGACTCCTTGCGGCCGCGGCGGCGCTTGCGGCACTTCACCGGCGGCGATTCGATTCGTCCAGTCCGCATACATGGCGAGCGCGCGGTCGCGGCCGAAACTGTTCATCGTGGCGGTCATGCCCGCGCCGTCCTGCCCCACTTGAACGCGGTGGTCCCACGCCAAAGAGGGTGAATCAAATTGCCCCAGGGACGGCTCAAGTTCGCGCGTGGCTTTGTCGCCGAGCTGATGACACACCTCGCAGCCGGTCTTCATCTGCTGCAGCCATTGCGCCTGCGTCTTCATGGTGACCGCAATACCATTTCCCTGCGGGCCCGTGCCGGGGAAATTTTCTTTCGATGGCACGTTGATCAGCGAATACCAATAATCGGCCGGATAGTACTGCGCCGCCGCTCGTGCACTGGGCGCGATCACTGCAGTCAACGCCAGCCGCTTTCCCGGACCGCTTTCCACCGGCTTCGAATCCACCAGGCCATACCCTCTTACCCATATCTTGTAATTCGCCATCGGCAAATCGGGGAGCAGGTAGCGGCCGCGCTCGTCGGTCACCACGATCTTGCGGAACTTCGTTGGCGTATCGGTGGTTTCGGCGATCACCCACACGCCGGCCTCCGGCCCCTTCGAGCTGGTGACCACACCGCCGATATTGTCCGCGCCGACCTTCACGCGATTTGCCGCAGTCTGCGCGGCTGCTTTACTGGCTTCGGCGCGAGCCTCTGTGCGCGCAATTGCGAAAGCCCACACCACACTCGCAACCGCCAGAGCTGTTACCGGAACTAGAATCGACTTCCTCTTCGACATGGCTCCCCCTCGCACCGGCGAATCCCCCAGGCGGCAGGTCATGAGCGGATCTTCGATTACTGCACGCGCCTACTGCACGACTCCCTGCCACTTCCAACCGTCCGACGGACGCGTGATGCTCTTGATGCGCATCCGATGCTCGGAAGGATCGCGAGCCGGGTTGCCCGTGACGATCACATGATCGCCAATCCTGAGCTGATCCTTGGACACGTGATCCTGGCTCAACTGCGCGGCGCCTCCCCACTCCAGCGCCCATGTCTGCACCTGACCCTTCGGGTCGGTAGCTTCGATCTTCACGAAGGAGTGCGGATTGCGATAGAGGAACTCGACCATGGTTCCCTCGACGGTTGCCGTTTGTTCGACAATGTAGGTCGCCGCAAAAGAATGGTGCGCGTACGCCCGGCTACCGAGCAACAACATCGAAATCGCCACGGCGAGACCAACCACCTTGTATTTCATAGTCAGCTCCTAAATGGACCCCACGCTGCTAACTCAGACGAACGCCGCCGATTTTCCGTTACATCCCGCTTCTAAAATTGATACTTCAGCGCGAACTGGACCAGTCGCGGGTTTACCGACGTGCTCGAAATCACCCCGAAGGTTGATGTCTTCGAAACGTCAATGTTTCCGAGACCGGCGGTTACCTGGGCCGGCACGTTAAACTGCGCGTGGTTGAACGCGTTGAAAAACTCCGCGCGGAACTGCAGCGTGGCATTCTCCCGCAGGCCTCCCACGGTAGTCGTCTTTACGATAGAGGCATCCCAGTTGAATTGCCCCGGGCCGAGAATAACGCCCACGCCGCTATTGCCGTAGCCAGTCCCGCTTCCGATCACCGGCGTGGTTGTAAACGCAGCCGCATTGAGGTAACCAGGGCCACCGCTTAGACCACCGAGCCGGGCCTTCACCCCCCCTGGCGTTGCGACATTTGCATTCCCCATTCCCGAAGCGAATTGAGCCCTGGAGATTTGCGTTGTCCCCGGACCAAACCCATAAGCTGTGCCCCCTCGAGTATCGACAACTGTGAGAGGCAAGCCATCCTGGACGGTTGTTACTCCCGAGACGGCCCAACCATTCACAAGCTTGCCCTTCAACCCATCCGGATGACCAAATGGCAAATCCCAGCTGTAGTTCACGGTGAGCCGCTGCGGGCGGTACCCGGGATTTAATCCATATTGCTGCGCAGTGTTGTTGGGGTCGTTGCTGGTCGTTATCTGATTTTTTGCCTTCGCCCAAGTGTAGTTCGCCTGAAACGATACTCCGTGAGAGAGCTGCTTCCGCAAGGCCACCTGCAGACTGTCGTACAGCGAATCCCCGAAGTTGCCCACCTCGGGAAGACCTGACGCCTGATACCCCAGGTAGGGGACTCGCAGAGATGCGTTTGAGGCGGTATTGGTGGTGACGCATAATGCGCCAGCACCAGCGGAGCTACAGTCAAGGCCGGGGGCGTAACCTTTGTTCGTGCCCAGGGGATTGCCGGCCAGAAGGGCTTCGTTCGAATTGCGCGTAGATAGCAGATGATTCCCGTGAGATCCGACGTAACCCACTTCCAGAACCCAACTGGGCGCAAGTTCGTACTGAAGGTTCAGATTCCACTCATACACCAGCGGCGAATTGAACTGTGGATCGAAAATGCTGGGAGTCGTCCGGCTGGAACTTGTCCCCTTGGTAAAGTCGACCCAGCGGATAGAACTCTGCCATCCGAGCTGGGCAGGGGCATAGGGCTGCGCCTCGGTGGAGTAATAATTCGCCGCGCCGGAATTGAACACGTTCACCGCGTAGGGCGCGGACTGCACCGTCGAGGATGAGTAGACGTTGACCGGCAACCGGGTGTAGAAATACCCGAAACCGCTGCGCACGACGAGCCGGCCGTTCGCCAGGGGCTGCCAGGCAACTCCGACGCGCGGGGCAAAGTTGTCGATCGGCGCGTTTTGCTGGGCGGGGCTCAGATGGCTGTTCTGGAAAACGCCTGAAACAGTGGGAGCGGGAAACCGGGTTGAGCTGAAATTGGACGGCACCACCCACCCGGCGAGTGAGCCGGTGGCGTTTGACGTTCCCAGCAATGCGGGCGTGTTGACGGTGCTGACCAGGCTGGTCCAGACGGTATCGTTCTGTCCATACTTGTCCCAGAAGTAGCCGTTGTATTCCCATCGTACGCCCAGGTTTACGGTCAACCGCTTGTTAAGCTTGATGTCGTCTTGAACGAAGGCATTCGCATTGGGCTGCCGGAACGCATGCACAACGCCATTGGGGGACACAACAGCGGGAATCGTGCCTGTTTGAGAAATATTGCTGTTTGAAGTTCCGTTCGTCTGCCCTGGTAGTGGTGCGCTAGTGCTGCTCGCCTGGCTGGCTGTGCAAGCTGGCCCAGTAGCGGCACAGCCGGGCAATCCCAGCAGGAAGTCAGGAAAACTCTGAAAAACTTCCGCCCCCACCAGGAAACCCACAAATGCCCAGTTTTCCTGGTCCTTCTCATACTCCGCCCCGGCCCTGAACGTGTGAATGCCGTGGTTCCAGGAAATCTGGTCGGCCACCTCAAGTGCGCCCGTCCATTTCTTGTTGGGAATATTGGGGATTGCGCCGAACTGAAAGAAACCCGTGACGGTGATTTGGTCGAGAGTCGTCAGGGAGGGGAGGATCGGAGCAATGCCCACCTGAGTATTTGTGAATGGAATATTGTGAGCCAGGAATGAATCGATGCGCTGGTAGGAGACCCGGGCCTCGTTCACGAAGTTGTTGTTGACGATCGAGGTGAGCTTCAGGAGTGAAGTCACGGTGGTGAATCGGGTGGTCAAGCCGGTGTCCGGCAGGCAGGCGCAGATGGTGGTGCCGGCATAGCCCTGGTTGAAAGAGACGGCCGTGGGGTCGCTGGTGTAGAAGTAGCGGCCCGACAGCGTGTTCTTGTCGTTGATCGTGTAATCGAAGTTGCCTACCGCCTGGTGCTCCTTATACTGGGCGGGAATGCTGTAAGTCTGCCCGGAGAGGTACCCTCCCGTTGAGGAGCTGGGAGAAACGCCCGAGCTGGGAACCAGATAACTGCCGTCGGGGTTCTTGAGTTGCAGCAGGTTGAGGGCGACCGGATTGATGTTCGATCCATTACAAGCGACCTGCGTACCACCGAGCTGTGTGGAGTCATTCTTCACTGTCGGATGGCCCGCTTGACAAACCGCCGCCCCTAGCGCCGCCTGAAAGGCGGCCGTGTTCGAGCGATCGCCTGTGGGAATCGGAGGCAAAACCACGCCAGCGGAGTAGCCCTGAGACCCCGCCCCGTTCTTCTGCTGAGTTTCCTGGTAGGACGCAAAGAAGAAAATCTTGTCCTTCTTGACCGGCCCGCCAAAGGTTCCGCCATATTGGTTCTGGTTTAAAACCTGCCGCGTATTGTTGGGCACGGACGCGCCACTGGCAGTGACGACGGGCGGCGTCAGCTTCCGGAAGTAATCATTGGCATTGAGAGCCGTGTTGCGGAAGAACTCAAATACGCTTCCGTGAAACTGATTGGTGCCGGACTTGGTTACCACATTCACATTCGCGCCGGGTTCGCGGCCGTAGCCCGCATCATACTGCGAGGTCTGTATCTTGAACTCCTGAATCGCATCCGGGTTCACGATTCCAACTCCAGCGTTGGTGGTCGCATCGTTGGCGACTCCGCCGGAAGAAAAGTTCACGATGGAGACTCCATCCATCAGGAAATTATTCTGAATGCTGCTTTGCCCGTTCACGAAAATGTCGGTGGTGCCCTTTCCCATCGTGGTGGCGTTGTAGACCGAGGCATTCGCTCCGACCGAGAGACCCAAAAGATTCGAATAGTTCCGCGTGGTCAGAGGAAGCCCGCTGACGGTCTGAGAGCTCATCACCGTTCCCACCGCCGCATTCGAGGTCTGAACCGTTTCCGATTCGCCGGTCACCGTCACTTCCTGGGATTGCGCGCCCACTTCCAGTTGGTAGTTCACGACGGGAGTTTCCGTCACGTTAATGTTGACGGAGGGAATCTCGACCGTCTTGAACCCGGCGGCCGCAAACTTCACGCGGTAATCGCCTGGCGGAAGCAGACCGATATTGTAGGAGCCGTTCGCTCCTGTCGTCGCGGTGCGCGACTGGCCAGTACCCGTATTCGTGGCCGTAACCGTCACTCCCGCCACCACGGCGCCCGTTGCATCGGTAACTACGCCCGACAGCGCTCCGGTGGCGGCGGTCTGGCCCATGAGAATGGGGCAACAAATCATCAAGAGCGAAAGAACTACGATCCAACCAAACCGCACATTCGTGTTATTGGACATATGTCACCCCTTTTTTTTGCATCTACGTGGCCTGTTGATGCACTCGTGACGCGAACGGGGCCCCCAGCTCCTGCTTCTGCGGAGACGTAATCTGCTCACCGAACTGAACTACTGTGGAGGAAGCCGCCAAAAAGGGAGGAGGTACTACGAAAAGGAAACCGGCGCAGCGTGGAACTGACGATAACCGCAAACCCCAACGCCCAAGATTGAGGCCCTTCATCGAATCCCCACCCCCCCGTCAAGAAATCCCGATCCCAACCCTTGGCTCGTGAATATTCCGCGGAACTCTTATTCACCCGAACTCATCCAGGCACCCCTCCCGGCTTTGAGCTCGATCAGCCCCTTCATGCTTTCTTTGACAGCAGCTAATAGTACTTCCGCAACGCATTGTCAAGCGCAATTTACTTCTTCGCTCGAAAGCGAACGGCTTCGTGGGATTGCAATTGTGCTCCGTGAGGAAGGAAAGTGAGAGGAGTTAAAGCGACCACCCTCTGCAAGACGCTGCGAGCGATACCAACATCATCGAACCGCCGTCACTCATTTGCCTTTTTCCGCTGAATTACTGTCCGGCTTGGGCGCTATGGTCATGGTTGCCAGCTTCTTCTGATACTCCGGGTACATCGTTTCCGCTCCGCCGCGTATCGCTTCGTACGGTATACCGGACTTGTCCGAATATTCGTGCAGCCAGGGATTGTGCCCGGGCAAGTGGTAAGCGACCCACCCCTTCGGGTGAGTGATTTCCACCGTGGAAATGCAAAAATTCGGAGAAAGCTGCTTGCCCACATCGCGCACCCAATCCGTGCTCAGGACAAAGGGCTCGGTCAAATAGACCGGGTCGTTGATGATCGCCACGTCCGTCAGGTTATTTTCGTCCATGAAGAAGTACTCGGTGATAGTAGCCTTCTCGCTGCGCGCAAGACCGTTTCGCCGGAAGTAACCCTCTTTCAAGTGCGTGGTTGTCACCTTCAGCATATCCCCCACCCATTCGCCGGTGGAGAATCCCTGCCACGTGTGAGCCGCCCACTCCGGCGGATGGGGGCGCCCATCCATGTAGATGGTCCGCTGCGGAAGCATGTAACTGAGTATCGTGTGCCAGGCCGTAACGCCTTGCGTCATCGGATCGATATCCGACCAGATGCGCATCTGCGATGGTCCGCGGGGGGCGTAATCGATCGGGTGCGCATGGCACAAGTGTTCCACCATCGTCCATTGCTCGGCATCCCAGGCATCCGCCCTCATGCGCGTGGCATCGTTGATCGGCAGGCTCACGTAATCGCCGATCGCCGCATCTCCGCGCTCGGCGATATCTTCCTGGAACTTTTGCCCCCAGGTGCCCGCGAAGTCGACTTGCGCGCGAACTGGCGCGCCGGCCAGCAAAGCGGTAAACGCCGACAACAGAAACAAACACGCGCTGCTATATACAAGGTTTCTGTTGATCCCTGCTTGTGTCCGACCCATTGCAATCTCCCTCAACTTCCCTTCGAAACCAAACCAGAAACAAATGAGTACCCGAACGCTCCACTCTTACTTGGCGAGCGGGTCAGGACGAAGCTGGAAGTGCGCGACGTAACTCGTGGCGCCCTTTCCGCCTTCGTTGTGAGAGCTAACCCGGGTATCGTCGGACGACCACAGCCCCCGCCCTTTCCAACCCGCTTTGGGATCGTCGATCCGGCCATCCACAAAGCGCGAGTAGAACCCCAGCGGATACGGCACGCGCAGGGTGGCGAGCTTTTTGGCTTTAGGGTCGAAGACGATCAATGAATCCGAAAACGTGCCGGTAATCACCGGGACGTTGTCGCCAAGGCCGAAAGTATTGAACCGATCCACCCAGTTGTAATAAAAGAAATCCGCCGGAACGGTGCCTCCCTTAAAGGTGGGACCGGGCACCGGATATAGCGTCCAGCCCTCTGGGCAGTGCTGGCCCGCTGCGGCGGGCCCGTTAAATACTTTGCATTTGCGCCGGTCGAAGCTGGCGAGCTGGTTTGTGCCGGCCAGCGCAGTCCACACCACGCCATCGGTATCGACATCGATTCCCTCGGGCGAAAAAGCCACCACGCCCGGAACCTTCGGGTTGTTAAAGGGTGGCTCGTAAGCTTCCGTGAGGCACGTGGCCGGGGGATTCGAACCAAGCGTTATGCGAACGATTCTTCCAGGCACCGGGTCCTGCGCCGCGTACCACACGCTGTGGTCCACCGGATTGACACTGATTCCATAGCCGCCGCCCGGAACCCGGCGATCCAATTTCGGATCGAGTGGCTCATTCGGTTTCGTGAAGGCGCCCGTTTTTCCGTCGCCGTTGTAATCGATGACCGCCGGGCACCAACCCTGGGATTTCTCTCCGTCGTGTGTCTCGTCCCAGACCCTGATCTTCACCCAGCCGATTCCAAAGCGCGACGTGGGGCCGCCATTATCGCCCGCAGTCACATACAAGGTTTCGTCCTTGTCGTTGTCGATCACCTCGTGCGAGCCGCCGAAGCAGGTATCGACCAGGCCGAAATTGCCGCTCTTCGGATCGAAGTAGGCTATCTGGCGCCCGTTCGCCCCGATCGGGAAATTTTTGCCGAAAGCATTGCTCGATACGCCATTACAATAGGGAGGAATCGCTTCGCGGTGATCTTCCAGGATGAACCAGACGCGGCCCTTGCTGTCGAGTTGACCCGCCTCCTCTTCGAGCGTGTCGTCAAATACCACCTCTCGCCCCCAGTAGGGAGAAGGCTTCAAAAAAGTTTGCGGGTGCGTGCGCCGGAACTCCGCGGCAACCTCCGGCACGGGAACGGGAATCGCGAACTTGGTGTCCTCGACGGGATCGATCCCCTCCAGCATGCCCGACGACCATTCGGTCGCGTACACCTTCCCGTAGGCGTTGGCCGTCGGATGATGCTTGTCGGTGCTCATCGCATCGTGCACGAAGGATTTCGCCGTACCCACATCCCACAGCGTGATCACGACGTTGCGCTCGATCCCCTGCGGACGCGCCGGGGCCGGAGGCAATTCACCCGCGGCAACGCGGTCCGTCCAATCGGAAAACATCGCGATGGCGTTGTCGTAACCAAGCTGTGAAACACCACCTACCATCGAAGCGCCAATCTGTCCCGACTCAATCCGCCGCTGCCACGCCTGAGCGCCGGTATCGAAATGGCCAAGCGCCGCGGGAATTTCGCGGGTGGCTTTGTCTCCCATCTGGTGGCAGGACCCGCACCCTCTCTTCAATCTGTAGATCCATGCAGCCTCCGATAGAGTGCTGGGGCGCTTGGGTGCGGCGGCTGAGGGTGAATCGTCATCGGACGCCGCAGGACCGATGGTCATCGGAAAAGCACTTTTGGGCGGCAGCTGCATGAGCGAATACCAATAATCTGCCGGATAATATTGAGCGGCAGCTCTCGCATCGGGGGCGACCACCGCTTGCAGATTCAGGGCCGTGCCCGGCAGGGCCTGCACGGGCGGAGAGTCAACGAGGCCGTACCCTCGCACCCACACCTTGTAATTCTTCTTCGGCAACTGGGGCAGCACGTACCGGCCCTGATCGTCCGTCACCACAATCTTGCGAAACTGGGTGGGAAGCTCGTTTGTCTCGGCGATGACCCAAACGCCGGCCTCGGGGCCATTCGAGCTGGTCACCACGCCGGAGATCACGTCGGCATCGACCGCCGCCGCCCGCGGCTGCGGCCGAGGATGAGCGTCCGTGCGGACGATGGCGACCACAGCGACCAATCCCAACGCGACTGAAATTCCGACCGACTTCCACATGCTAATTTGCATCGCGGCTTCTCCTAACCTGAAAATTACAATCTATTGACTCTCGGCGCTCCGCGCATTCCTGCCCAATATCTCGTGGAGCGTAAGGGGCCATAACGGGCGACACGGAGTGGGATCCCACTTGGAGCCGTCCGGCTCTCGTTTGAACTGGCTGCTCAGGGCGAAGGTGTCCACCAGATAGGTTGGGTCCTGAATCACCGAGGTCAGAACCAGATACGCGGGAGCGCCATTCACATCGATCACCCGGAAGTGCTCGTTCAGCACGGCGTTACCGCTGTACGGGATTCCATTCTTCTCGATATATCCCGGCCGCATGTGCGTGGTGATCACATGCAGGTTGCCGCCCTTCCCCGGTTCGGGCCCGCCGAACGGCGCGCCATTCGAGCGCCTCTGGATTTGCTTCTCCCAGGTCGCCACGGAATCACCCTGCCACTGAGGATCGCCGCCGCGCCATTTCGATCCGTCAAAATGGAACAGGCGCTTCTGCATCCCTGCGTCGATGTCCACCTCGAGAGTGTTATCGTCCACCCAGGTGATATGGAGCCGCTCCGGTATCCGCATGATTCCGCCCGCGCCGTAGGCCCTGCATCCATTCCCTTCCGCTTCGTCCTTCGCCGGATCCCACGCGTTCGTCACCTTCTTGCCCTCGGCATTCAGGGGAACGCTCGTAAAGTCGCCCTTCGCGGGCGTCATCATGCGCCACACCCAATCTTCGTCAACGATGGATACCCAATAGCCCGTCAGATCGATCACGGCTCTCGCTTTCGCGGATGCCGGAGTAGGTGGTGGCGCACTTTGAGGCTGCGAGGCGCCAGTTCCGGGAATAAAAAATAAAACGAGCAGCAAGACAAGCAATGCGGCTGCGCAGGCGGGTTTTCGACCTGTAAAAGTCCGATACCTCGTTGTCATTAGTATGATTCCTGTTCCGGCTATTTCGGCCCCGGCTTCTTAGTCAGTTCACGATAGACGATCTCGGTGAATTTCCGGCCTCCGTCGGCTCCGTAGATGCCGTCGAAATCCAGAGTCGGCTTGGCCGCCTGTACCTGCTCCAGCGTCATTCCGCTTTTCACCATGTCCTGTACCCGGCCCTGAATCATGGTCACCATATCCCGGTAGTTCACGACATCCGCTCGATCCGACAAATGCCCGTGCCCCGGTATCACGTACGTGCCGCCCTCCTCGCCGTACTTGGGGACGAGTAATTCGATCAGGTCATTGATGGCATCGAGAAATCCGCTGACGGTTCCGCCGTTCGACGTCTCGATCACCGGGTAACTCGCCGTCGTGAAAATATCTCCCACGCTGACCACATCCGACGAGCGAAAAAGCACGATCGAGTCCCCATCGGTGTGGGCCTTCGCCATATGATAAAAAACCACCGGCTCATTGTTGTAAAGCTTGAAGCCTTCGCTCTCAAAGCCGATGGCATTTATCCTGCCCGCCTCTTCCTCGGTGCGGTTCACCGTGTTGAGACTCGCGACGATTGTGGCGCCCGGGAACAGTTTCAGCCGGGTGGTATCCTTTTCGTCCTCGCGCGAAAAACCCATCGTGGCATTCGGCAACGCTCCCCCGGCCGGAACGAGCTTGGCGTTCCCTCCGGTGTGATCCGCATCGGAACTTGTATTCCCAATAAACATGATCGGCAGGCTGGATAATTTCCGGATTGTCGCAATCACTTCATCGGAAAACTGGGGGAGCCCTGCGTCCACCACGACCACAAACGCTTCGCCTACCTGTACCGTAATATTGCAACCCGCGCCCACCAGCATATAAACGTTCCCGCGCACATTGAGAACGTGGACGTCCTTGGTGTCCGCACTCGAATCGCCGACTCCAGTCTGCCGAGCCTCCACCCGAACCGCTGCGGAACAAAAAATCGCAACAACCAATGCAAGAACCGCCCGTCTACCGCCTATCCGCATCCCTGACTCCAGTACGTCGATCCACACCATCAAAACCAGTACCTTTTATCTATGCCTGCTCCGGGCAAGCCCGGCGGGTTATCCGTTCCGAGTGATATATACGTATAATTTGCTGCGATGTCCACAAATTACGAGCACCCGAAAGACGTCTTAACCAACAGGCGCGTTTCATTGGTTCATGCGGCTGGATGGCTCGATTAGCGTGCTGTGGTACGCTCCGTGAGCAGGGGAAGCGTACGATGGGGGAAATGGAAATCCGAATCGGAACGGGCGGCCCAATTGTCCGCGAACCGCGCTGGCCCGCGTTCGTGGCGATGCTGGCGGCCGCATGCATGTACTGGGCACTGCCGGAACACCTCTCCGTAGGCCCAGGCTGGCTTTTACTGGCGGTGGTCTTCGCTTTGCTGATACCGATTACCGTCTCTCACCGCCGCGGCCATTACAACGTGACCCGGATTCTCACCTTGTGCGCCAACGGGGCAATCACGTTCGCCATGATCGCTTCGTTGATTTTTCTGATCCATGGAATCCCGGAACATCGCGATTCGCCGCAGATCCTGCTGCGTTCGGCGACGGCGCTTTGGGTCACCAACGTTCTGGTGTTCGCGCTCTGGTATTGGAAGCTGGATGCGGGAGGCCCGGTGCAGCGGGACCACGCGCGCTGCCGCCTGGATAGTTCGTTTCTTTTTCCCCAGATGCTGGTCGAGGACGGCCTCGATTCGTGGTCGCCCCAGTTCATGGACTATCTCTTTCTCGCGTTCAACACCAGCACGGCTTTCTCTCCGACCGACACAGCGGTGCTGTCCCGCTGGGCAAAAGCCGGCACCATGCTGCAGGCCCTGATTTCACTGACGATTGTCGTTCTGCTGGCGGCACGAGCTGTAAACATTCTCTAAGTTCCCCCGTTCGCGAAACGGTTCGGCGCGCCTTTTTTCCCACAGTCTGGTGGGGCAACTCGGGCGGGATGAGGCACTCGAATTCATATATGGCGGCCCGAATACACTCCTGAGCCGGATTCAGCGGCGGTTCGCCAGCAAGTAATTTGGATGTTCCCTCGTGACCCCGGATGTGTATCGCGTTGTCGCTATGAAAGATTCGATTCCTGGATGAGGGTATTTGGTGCGCGAATCCGTCATTTCAGGGCGTCCTGAGGGCGAGATGGGTGTAGACTGTTCCCTCTTGCTGTGAAAGATGTTCCAGCTCAACGCGATCCAAGGCGCTAATTTCGGCGCAACCCTGATTTTCAACCCTGAATCTCAAATCTGCTCCACGCTGAGGAGGAAGTGTATGCACAGGCTCACCGGAGTCCTTTTGGGTACGTGTCTTCTGTTTGGTGGAGGGAGCGTCGCGGCGCAGGAAGCGACGATGCCTCCGCCCAAGGTGCTGGTTATTTCGCGCGAGTTCGTCAAACCCGGCAAGACCGGAATGGTGCACGACAAATCCGAGAGCAGCTTTGTGGAGGCCATGGCCAAGGCGAAATGGCCGACGCATTATTTTGCGGTTTCGTCGCTGTCCGGCCGATCCCGAGTCCTGTTCCTCACGGGCTACAGTTCGTTCGACGCCTGGGAGAAGGACGATCACGCGATGAGGAAAAATGCAGGCTTCATGGCGTCGCTGGACCGCGCGACGGTCGCCGATGGCGATCTGTTGAGCGATTATGACCAAACCGTGTGCACATTTTCGGAGGAACAGAGCCTGCGTCCCAACATCGAGATCGCTCACATGCGCTACTTCGAGATCTCTCTGTTCGCCGTCAAGCCTGGGCACCGCCAGGAATGGAATGAACTCGTAAAGATGGCGATCGCGGGCTACCAGAACGTCCCGGGCATGCACTGGGCTACCTACGAGGTGCAGTACGGGCAAACGGAAGGTCCCCTCTACATCGTATTCTCGGGCCTGAAATCTGGTTCGGAAATCGACGCGGAACCCGGGCAGGATAAGGACTTCCTGGCGGCGATGGGCGCGGACGGCATGAAGAAGTTCTCGGAACTGGAAAGCTCGGCGCTCTCCTCCGTGCAGACCAATCTCTTTTCCTTCACCCCCTCGATGAGCTATGTACCGGACGAGTGGATAAAGGCCGATCCGGACTTCTGGAAGCGCAAGCCAGCCCCGGCAGCAACCAAGAAGCCGGCAGACAAACCTGCGAACTAGGCTTTGCTTTAGCCTGGAAGAACCGATCTCGCCCGTTCGGCTCGTGGTCCGTTATAAGCGTCGCTATTGCAAACACAGCGCGCTAAACCGCGAGCCGGGCGGCCGTCGAGATACCCGCGGATCATCGCGCCCCGCTAGTTCTTTTTGACGCGTGGATTGAACACCACAAAGCTCTCCTGGCAGGCATGGAGCACCAGCTAGCGGCCTCGTCCGCTTGTCGAAGGCGAAGCAGCCGTCGGGTCGACCCGTTTCCTAAAACAAGCGTATATTGGTCGGCCCATGCGAATTTTTCTTCGGATCGTGTCGGTGATTGTAGCAGCGGCTGCCGGTTCCGCGCTCACCTTGTATCTGCGGCCCACACCGCCGTTCGAGCCGGTTGCCGAGGTCTCACAGATCATGAAGGCAACGGTCGGGCCGTCCTCGGATGTCGTGTTCGGTGCGGTGGAGATTGACGTCGACAGCCAGGGCACGCACGAACGAAAGCCGGAGACGGACGCGCAGTGGGAAACGGTCCGCAGCAGCGCCATCACCCTGATGGAGAGCGGGAATCTGCTGATGATGCCGGGGCGCGCCCGCGACGGAGGCCTGTGGATGGAGCAGTCCAGGGCGCTCATCGAGGCCGGGGCCATGGCGGCAAAAGCGGCGGAGACGAAAAATGCCCGCGCGCTCCTGGACGCCGGCCACCTGATCAATCTTTCCTGCGACGGCTGCCATACCCGTTACATGAAATTGCCATAATATTCCCGAACGAGAGCAGCGTGGGGCTTTACGGCTCATTTTCTGTGCATGTTCACCGTCCAGCCAACCGCGCTACTCTGTGGCTATGAGCATCGACTCGCTCCGCGAATTCTGTCTTTCTCTCCCGCACACGACCGAACAGGTGCAGTGGGAAGACGCTTTGGTATTCAAGGTGGGAGGAAAAATGTACGCCATCGCCAGGCTGGAACCCGGCGAGCACTGGCTCTCTTTGAAGTGCAGCGATGAGGAATTTGTCGAGCTCGTGGAGCGGCCAGGAATTTTTCCAGCTCCCTACCTCGCCCGCGCGCATTGGATTGCGCTCGAATCCGAGGACACGCTTCCGCTGGCCGAACTGCAGCAACTCCTCACCCGGGCGCATGCGCTTGTCTTCACCAGGCTCCCCAGGAAAATTCAAGCCGCGCTGGCACGAAAAACTGCGGCAAAGCCTCGACGCAGGGCGAAACAATGTAAGGTAGCGCCGCCGCGCCTCAAAAGCCGTAGAGCCGTGCCGGGTTCTCTACCAAGGCGAGTTTGAGCTGCGCAGGTCCCGAAGTCCAGGTGGCCAGCAGATTGAGATTGCGGCCGTCGTCGATCTGGTACAGCGGCGAGATTTCTGTAAGCGCGTGCCCAGGCGCCCTCTCGGGATGCGGCCAACCCGTTCCCCACGTAATTCTCTCCGGATTCGCCGCGATGATGGCTTTCGCGAGCGGCACGACGTCCGGATAGTCCGGCGCCTGCTTCGAGATGCGATAGGGCGCCGAAACATCCACGTAAGCTTTGCCACCGCGGACGAGCTTCAGAAGCGTGTCAAAACCGGGCTGGCCGAGGCCGCGCTCCGGCTGCGCGCCCCCAAAGTGGTCAAATATGACGGGAACGGGAGAAGTCATCACCTGATCCTGGATAGCCTCGATCTCCGACAAGTGCCCGTGAAATTCAACATGCCAGCCGTAGGCCTTCGCCCTTTCGACCGCGATCTTGAAACGGTGCCGCGCCGACTCCGCGTCCGCCTGGCCTTCAACTGCAGCGCTGATGATCCCGCAAACTCCGCTGCCGCGCATCTGCTCGAGTTCGGCAGCGGAAATGTCATCTCTTACTATGACCACGGCACGGGCCTGGCGTCCGATCCGTTTAACGGCGTCCAGAATGCAGGAATTATCGGTGCCGTAGAAGCTCGGCTGCACGAAGACCACGCGGTCGATGTGCAGGGCACGATAGACTGAGCGCAACTCCTCAAGCGAAGCGGTTTCGGGGGTGTAACCGCGGTCGGCTGTAAACGGAAACCGCCCCGGATCTCCAATGACGCACGCATGGGAGTCGCACGCTCCCGCAGGAACGCTGAAATTTACGGGCGTGCTCGGCTGAGCCGCGGTGGCAAAAGCGGTCTCGATTGGCCCGGTGAGTGCCGCAGCCCCGGCCACACCCGCTCCCTTAAGAATATCTCGTCGCGATAGCATCGATCCTCCGTGACGTGCATTCGTCTGCAATCACATTTTGTTTCGTCGCGCTAACTGCCGGGAAAGATATACTGGCCGGCGACCCCGCGCAAGATACTTGTCTTCCTCCTCAGGGTTCGATAGAGTGCCGCGCTAGCACCCCGTCCTTAGGAATACTGACATCGTTTTCTGAAACTGTAATTGGAGGAAGACAATATGAACGATAACTCCCAGCCGGATCTGTTCGCCCCTATTTTGAGCAGTGACGCGCTCATGGGCCCCCTGCTTTTGGTCGCGCGTTTGCTAACGACTGGTACCTTCGTCTTTTATATCCTCAACGAGTTGGCCAAAATCCATCCGCTCGGACCCTTACTCTACGTTGCCATTGCGGCACAGATTCTCGGGATCGCCCTCGTCGCGCTCGGTTATAAGACAAGATTCGCGGCCATCCTCCTCGCCGTGTGTATTCTCGCGACGCTTGTACTTTTCCGCGGGGAATTAGGGTTCCACAATTTTCTGGTGACCATCGCCGAGAAGGTGCTCGCTATAACGGGCGGCTTCCTGTTCATGTTCGCATACGGGCCCGGGCCGCTATCGGTCGACCGGCTTCAGGGCAACGACAAACCAACAGGCATCGCCAACAACAGCGCGTTCATTGGACCGCTGTTGCTTGGGGGGCGCCTGCTGACGGTTTTTGTTTTCTTCTTTTTCGGCGTTTCCAAAATATTGCACACGCCGGAAATCAAAGCCTACATGGTGAGGCATAACGCGCACGTGCCGACGAATCTCGTCTATCTGGCGATTGTGACGCAGATCGTCCCGCCCCTGCTCGTGCTGCTCGGCTATAAGACACGGTACGGCGCACTGGCTCTCGCAGGCTTTTGCATCATCGCGCCGTCACTGTTCCATTCGGACTTCGGCAATCCCTCCGAGGTCGAACACTTTTTCCTGGATTTCGCGATCACCGGTGGCCTTTTGTTTATGTTCGCGCAGGGACCGGGTCCGCTTTCGGTGGACGCGCGATTAGGAAGCGCCCGAGCTGCATCGACGAAGGAAGCCCTGTCGGTAAGCGCATAAGTAAGTCGCGATTTGCAGATGGCCCTAAAGTAGGAAACTTAGACCTTCGCCGTTACGGCTCCCGCCTCATTTCGTTGTTGGATTTGCGGCCGGTCTCTGGCGGCTTGCCGGAGGCACGATTCCGTTGTCGCGCAGATACTCGACCATCTGGCCGTAGTGGTCCATCGAGTGGGCGCAATCGAAAATCACGACCGCGGCGGGCGTCTTCAAGAAAGGCGTCGGCGGCCTCTTGATCGATGAGAAAGCGGTCTCCGCATCGACTGTAGCGATGGCTTTGTGTCCTAGGGCGAACGAATCGCGCAGATACTCCAGGATCTGCGCCTTGGTCTGAATCGCATCCGGGCCGTTTTCGCGCTCGAATTCCGAGTCCCGCGTTTCAGCCGGCCGGTCCAGAATCGCGCCAAAGAACCGGTTATTCACGGTCGCGATGTGCTTCACCTCCTGAGCGAACGTGCGCACGCCCTTGAACTCCCCATTGGTCGGCGCGAAGGAGTACTTCTCTTCCGGCATGGCATTCGCGGCATCGGTGATTTCGCGCTCTTCGGACGAAAGCTGCGCGTGCAGCACGGACGTAATCGTTGCGGGCTCCGTCGATCCGGAGGAAGGTCTTGCGGCGAGTGACTGCTGCGCCCGCACCCCGTTGCCGCCCCACAAACACCCGATACATACCACTCCGATTCCGATCACGTCGCGAATTCTCATTGTGTTCCCCTTTTCGAACGACTCTCTTCGGTCCTCTTCCAGTGCAGCTGGTATCGCGGATTGAACGACCCGCCGCTGCATCGCCCGCAGGACGCAATCCGCCGCCGATGCCTTGTGACCACACGCCTGCAGCCCGGGCATTCCGCTATCCACTTCGATGACGGAGCGACCACCGACCGCTCGCAGCAGCGAGAGCCGCTGCAGCCCAGCTCACTTGCTTTGGCTCGCCACACCCGGTCATGCGCGTGATTCGGCCCCACCAGCGCATGTGCAATCTCATGGAGGATCGTGTTTCTGACGTCCGGCTCGGAATTCAGCAGCGTAAATTTCCTGCTCAGCGCGATCGTGCGCGCGCGATATTTGCAGACACCGAACCGGCGCACCGCCCGGTCAAATTCAAAGTGCCAATGGGAAAGGCCGTGAGCGAACAATAACCGGCGGGCAAGTGCTTCAGCGTCTTTGAGAATCATTGTATTTTTGCTGGGGCTCCCTCAGAAGCCGTAAAGCCGCGCGGCATTTTCCACCAGGATGAGTTTCAACTGGTCAGTGCCGGAAACCCAGGTGGCCAGCGAATTGAGGCTCACGGCATCGTCGATCTGTTCGAACGGCACGACTCCTGTCATCTGGCGCCCAGGTACTGTGGCCGCGTGGGGCCAATCGCTGCCCCAGGTAATTCGCTGCGGATTCGCCGCAATGAGAGCCTTGGGGATGGGAGCGGCGTCCGCATAGTCCGGCGCCTGGCTCGAGAGGTGGGACGGCGTCGACAGTTCCACGTAGAACCCTGCCGCTGCGAAGCATATCCAACAGTATGCCGAAGCCCGGCTGATGGACATCCCCTGCATTCTGTGCCCCGCCAAAAAGGGTGAGCTTCACAGCCACCTTTGAAGCCATCACTTGATCCCGGAAGGCTTCCATCTGCGGCAAACGCACGTAGGTTTCGACGTTCCAGGGGCGATCGCCGATCTGGGCCGCGGCGTCCTTGAAATCGCTCATCTTGTGGACGACCAGCCCGCGCATTCCTCCGCGATGCAGCCGGTCAAGTTCCTCGCTGGAAGTACCGGGAGCAAACGCCGCGACGCCGCGCGCGTTGCGGCCAAGCTGCTTGATCGCGTTCAGCGTGCAGGCGTGATCCGTACCGTACACGGTGGGTTGCGAGATGACCACGCGGTCGATGTGCAGCGCCCGGTGCAGCGCGCGCACATCTGCAATCGAAGCGGTCTCCGGCGTGTAAGGACGCGACGCCGCGTAAGAAAATTCCCCGGGGTCAAAAATATGCGTGTGGCAATCGCACGCGCCCGCGGGAACCCTAAAGTTTACAGGCGTGCGCGGCTCCGGGGCGCTCGCCAGCACAGTTCCGAATGGCCGAGCGAGCGCAGCGGCTCCGGCCGCGCCGATCGCCCCCGCCAGAATCTCCCGTCGTGAATACATAGCCCTCCTCAAAAAGACAGGCATAAGAAACAGGCAGCCGATTAGTCTGTTTTTGAAGTCCAGCCCGCGCCGGCCACCTTCTCCATCGCGGCGACGGCCTCCGCCGGCACGATCTTCCAGTTCCCCTCGGCTTCGGCGGGGATCTTCTTCGTGCGCGTCACGTAGTCGATCACCAGCTCCTGCATGTCCCCGGTACGACCAGCGACCGGCACTCCCTTATACACCGTGTATCCGCCTTCCCCCATGCGCCGCGAAGAGGACACCGCCACCCGCAGCTTCTGCGCGGCATCGAGCGGCTTGCCATGAAACTGCAGATCGCGGATCCGGTCTCCCGCGGGTCTGGCCAGGTCGATCTCGTAGGAGACGCCTCCGGCTTGATCCGGAGTGAACGAAGGGGCCTGAATCGCGCTGCCGGCAGGCGGTGGCCACTGCGGGAAAGAGCTCGCGGAATGCTCGAGCGCCTCCTTGAGCTGCGCCCCGGTCATCTCGAGAACCACGCCGCCCCCGGCTTCGGGATAGAGCGCGCCGACCTGGCGCACGGTTACAGCTCCCGCGGAAATCCTCACCCCTTCGTTCAACAGGTTCGCCATGGACACATCGGCGTGCCCCGCATCGAGTTCGGTTTCCTGGATCACGTCGAGAAGCGGAGTGTCTTCGTAGCGCGCGTGTTTTCCGGACACGTCTTTCGCGGCGCTGGCGACAGGCGTGTCGAGATACTCTTCGAGCTGCTGGCGGTAGGGCTTCACCACCGCGGCGGTATCGGGATCGGGAGGCACGTCCGCCGTCACGGGAATAGTGTGCGAATGCTTGGACGCGACTTCCCAGCGCCCGTTGGCCGCTTTCGTCATCACCACGTCCGCTCGCGCCAGCGACATTCCCCAGTATTTCGCCTCCGTTAGCAGCGCGCCGCCGATGAATTTCTCCGGCAACTCGCTGTGTGTGTGCCCGAAGAAAATCACATCGATGCCCGGGATCTGCTCCGCAACATCGGGAGCCAGATTCTCGCTCTCCTCCTGGATTCTCGCGGACTGCCCACCCGACGGGTTGCTGGAAAAGCCCGAATGCAGCAGTACGACGAGCAGGTCCACCTTCGGACGCAGTTCGGGAATCACCCTCTTAGCCGCCTGCAGGATGGGCTCGAACTCATAGCCTTTGCTCGGAGGCGCCACGGTGGTCACAAATCCGACGATTCCCACCCGCACGCCCTGCACGTTCTTGATGATGTACGGCGGGAAGTAGGGAGCGCCCTCCGTGTAGGTTTGCTTAATGTTGGCGCACAGCCAGGGAAACTGCGATTCGCCCTTGATCTTCCACATCGGCTGCGGCGCGAAATTGAACTCGTGATTGCCGACCGCCATAGCGTCATAGTGAAGCTGGTTCATGGCCGCAATCATGGGGTTCAGGCTCTCGGGCTTCTTATTCAGAAAATAATTCGTAAGCAGCGACTCCGGGTCCTGAACCATGTCTCCCGAATCGAACAACAGGGCGTCGGGAGCCTCCACGCGCGCCTGCTTCACCAGCGTGGCGATTTTCTCGAGTCCCAGGTCGATAGGTTTGCCCGCATAATAATCCCAGGGTTCGATCCGCCCATGCAGATCGGTGGTGCCGAGGAGTGTGATCGAAACGCTCTCAGGCCCCGGCGCGCGCCGCGCGGCGGACATTCCTCCAAACAATTCAACCGCGATGAAGATCGCTACCAAGAGGAGCGCGCGAAGTAAGAATTCCCGCCGGATGTTCATAGTCAAGCCCTTATCTCCCCGTTCCCTTCCAAAACACGAAGGCAATCCGTTTGCGACTGCCTTCCCGGTCTTCGGCCACGATCTTCTGAGCTCTTCAATAATTTCCGCGAGGAACGGTAACACCGGCCACAAAAGCAGTCAATTCGCGCGGCGCAAGTCTTTGCGGTGACTCATTTTGACCAAACCGAGTCGCGGCCGGGGCTCTTGCTGGCAACTCGCTTTGAGCGAACGCCTCACTGCCAGGTTCTCGCAGTTGATCTTGCGGTGTTTTTCCGGCCCGGGCTTTTGCAGTTGCGTCCCATCCTCTGTAGCCCGGCTTTCGCAGTTGTCTTTCGTTGTCATCATGAGGAGCGCAGCGACGAAGGATCTCTCCCTGTCTCGCCCCAAAGCTTCCGTTCGCCCAAACGCCGCCGTTTCTGAAGTTCTTCGAGGTAGATACCGTAAGTCGTTGCGACGCGAGCTACTGCACCCAGACCGTCTTGATATCGGTGAACTCGCGAATCCCATGGACGCCCAATTCGCGCCCATAGCCCGACCACTTGATCCCGCCAAAGGGAAGCCGCGGATCGGACGCCACCATCTTGTTCACAAACACCATGCCGGATTCAATATCGTTGATGAAGCGCTCGCGCTCCGAATCATCCGTGGTCCACGCGCTCGCGCCCAGGCCGAAGCGGCTGTCGTTAGCGATGCGGATCGCGTCATCGATGTTTTTCGCCGTGAACATGTTGGCCACCGGACCAAAGAACTCCTCGACGTAAGCCGGCGTATCCTTCGCGATGTTGGTCATCACAGTGGGAAGGTAGAAGTAACCGGGACGGTCGAGCTTCTTGCCGCCGGTGAGGATGCGCGTCCCCGTTTTAACCGACCGCGCCACCTGGTCCTCGATATCTTTCAAGCCGCTTTCGGTGGAAAGCGGGCCAAGGTCGGTCTTTTCATCGAACGGATCGCCGATCTTGAGAGCCTCCATCGCCGCTACAAAACGCTTCTGGAATTCCTCGGCAATCGGTTCGGCAATGATGAATCTCTTGGCGTTGATGCAGGACTGGCCGTTGTTCAGGATGCGCGATTTCACCGCGCTCACGACGGCTTCGTCGAGATTCGCGCTGGGCATCACGATAAACGGATCGCTGCCGCCCAGCTCCAGCACCACTTTCTTCACGCGCTTGGCCGCGCCCATCCCCACGTCGATTCCGGCCCCTTCACTGCCCGTCAGCGTCGCCGCAGCCACGCGCGGATCGTTCAGGATGCCATCCACCTTCGCCGCGCCAATCAGCAGTGTTTGAAACACGCCTTCGGGGAAGCCCGCCCGCCGGTAGAGGTCTTCAATCATCAACGCACACTGCGGCACGTTCGAGGCATGCTTGAGGAGCATCGTGTTGCCCGCCATCAGCGCGGGCGCGGCGGCGCGGATCGCCTGCCAGAACGGAAAATTCCAGGGCATCACGGCGAGCACCGGCCCGAGCGGCTGATAGCGCACAAAGCTCTTCTTCGCTCCCGTCTCCACGACTTCGTCCGCCAGGAATTTCTCGGCATTCGTCACGTAGTAGCGGCACGCCGAGGCGCATTTCACGGCTTCGTCGATGGCCGACCGGAACGTCTTGCCCATCTCTAGCGTCATCATCTTCGCGTACAGCTCTTTTTCGCCCTCGAGGATTTCAGCCGCCTTCAGCATGGCCTTGGCACGCTCGGCAAAGGTGGTCTTGCGGAACCGGACGAAAGCGTCCTTCGCGCGCTGCAGCTTCTCGTCGATTTGCGCGTCGGTGAGCGGTTCGAATGTCTTGATAACCTGCCCGGTAGCCGGATTTGTGGTGGCGATGGCCATAAAAGTTCCCCCTGGGGTTTGGTCGTAGCGGAGCCGCTGGGCGCTCCGCTGCAATCACGAAAGGCGTGCGAAGTGCCGCTCCCTCAGCAGAAACCGTCTCGCCGCAAGCAGGCATGCATCGCTTCGCCCAAACAAACACCAGACCTTACCTTAGCGACATACAACGCGTCAACGCATCATTAGCGCACCACAAAGCCCCCCTTTTCTTGACGGAACATGGCGAAAGCTGCTACAAAAGAACGTCTGGGAGTGTGTGGCTTCTGCATCGCGGGTTCCTGTTCAGGGAGCCTTGTTCCGAAGGAGACAGAGTTCGCGAAGTTTATGGGTGTTAGCATGCCGGAAACCGCTTGCGCCTGCTGTTTTTGGCGGCCGGTGCTAACAAAGAGACGGGACGGTTGTGTGTAGCGGCCGCGATTCCCGCCCATCGAGTCATTCCCGGCCCATTCCAAGCCTTTCAAATTTCAATCGCTGGCGCAGGCAGGGCCAGTGGACGCGCGTTACAGGAACGAAAATCGACGGTGGAGGAAACTGATGCAAGAAAGTTTCGCGGGCAATGGATGGCTCCGTTGCCGCCTTTCCAGGATATGCACGGCCGGTACGGCTTTGTTGTTGACGGCGCTGCTCGGAGCGGCAGCGGCTCGCGCCCAGGATAATAGCGTTGGCAATAGCGCTGGCAGTAGCGTTGGCGGCGAGGCCAATCTCAAGCTCCCCGACCTCTCCTCGGTGCCCTTCTTCGGCATCGACGGCCACAAGCTGCTGACCTTCGGCCTCGTCTTCTGCGTCTTCGGGCTGATCTTCGGCATGTCGATTTACGTAGGCCTGAAGAATCTGCCGGTGCACCGCACCATGCGCGAAGTTTCCGAACTGATCTATGAGACCTGCAAGACCTACCTAATCACGCAGGGCAAGTTCCTCATGCTGCTGTGGTCGTTCATCGCGGCGATCATCGTGCTCTACTTCGGCGTGCTGCTGAAATACGAAGCGTCGCGCGTGATCATGATCCTCGCCTTCAGCGTCCTGGGAATCGCGGGCAGCTACGGCGTGGCATGGTTCGGCATTCGCGTGAACACCTTCGCCAACTCGCGCACCGCCTTCGCCGGCCTTCGCGGCAAGCCTTACCCGATCTACCAGATCCCCCTCAGCGCGGGCATGAGCATCGGCATGATGCTCATCAGCGTCGAGCTGCTGATGATGCTGGTGATTCTCCTCTTCGTCCCCGGCGACTACGCCGGCCCCTGCTTCATCGGCTTCGCCATCGGCGAATCGCTCGGCGCGGCTGCGCTGCGCATCGCCGGCGGCATCTTCACCAAGATCGCCGACATCGGCTCCGACCTGATGAAGATCGTGTTCAAGATCAAGGAAGACGACGCGCGCAACCCCGGCGTGATCGCCGATTGCACCGGCGACAACGCGGGCGACTCGGTCGGCCCCAGCGCGGACGGCTTCGAAACCTACGGCGTCACTGGCGTCGCGCTGATCACCTTCATTCTGCTCGGCGTAAAAAGCCCCACGGTGCAGGTGCAATTGCTGGTGTGGATATTCGTGATGCGCATCGCCATGCTGGTTTCCGCGGCAGGCGCTTACTTCCTCAACGGCGCTATAGCCAAAGCGCGCTACGCCAACGTGGACGAAATGAACTTCGAGAGCCCGCTCACCTCGCTCGTATGGATCACCTCCATCGTTTCGATCGCGATGACCTACATCATTTCCTACTACATGATTCCCGATCTCGGCGGCGACTCCACGCAATGGTGGAAGCTTTCGACGATCATCTCCTGCGGCACGCTGGCCGGCGCCGTGATCCCCGAACTCGTGAAGGTGTTCACCTCGGTGGACTCGCGGCACGTGCGTGAAGTCGTCAGCTCGGCGCGCGAAGGCGGAGCATCGCTGGGAATCCTCTCCGGGTTCGTGGCCGGGAATTTCTCCTGCTATTACCTGGGCTTGACGATGGTCGGCCTGATGTCGGTCGGCTACATCTTCAGTTCGATGGGGCTGGGCGCCATGATGATTGCCGCGCCCGTGTTCGCGTTTGGTCTGGTGGCCTTCGGATTCCTGGGAATGGGGCCGGTGACCATCGCCGTCGATTCCTATGGACCAGTAACGGACAACGCGCAGTCGGTCTATGAACTCTCGCTGATCGAGCAGGTGCCCAATATCGAGCAGGAGCTGAAGAAGGACTACGGTATCGACGTGAACTTCCACCGCGCCAAGGATCTCCTCGAAGCCAACGACGGCGCGGGCAACACCTTTAAAGCCACGGCCAAGCCCGTGCTCATCGGAACCGCCGTGGTCGGCGCCACCACGATGATCTTCTCGATCATCATGGCGCTCACCAACGGAATCACCACCAACGTCGACAAGCTCTCGCTGCTGCACGCGCCGTTCGTGCTCGGCCTGATCACCGGCGGGGCCATGATTTACTGGTTCACCGGCGCGTCCACGCAGGCCGTGACCACCGGCGCCTACCGGGCCGTCGAGTTCATCAAGGCGAATATCAAGCTCGAAGGCATCGACAAGGCGTCCATCACCGACAGCAAGAAGGTGGTGGAAATCTGCACGCTGTACGCGCAAAAGGGCATGTGGAACATCTTTTTCGCGGTGTTTTTCGCCACGCTGTCGTTCGCGTTCGTCGAACCGTTCTTCTTCATCGGCTACCTGATCTCCATCGCGATCTCCGGCCTGTACCAGGCCATTTTCATGGCCAACGCCGGCGGCGCATGGGACAACGCGAAGAAGATCGTCGAAGTGGAGCTGAAGCAGAAAGGCACGCCGCTGCATGACGCAACCGTCGTCGGCGACACCGTGGGCGATCCGTTCAAGGACACCTCTTCCGTGGCCCTGAACCCGATCATCAAATTCACCACCCTCTTCGGACTGCTCGCCGTCGAGCTGGCGGTGGAGCTCACCTCCAAGAATCCGCAATTGACGCACATACTGGCGGCCGTGTTCTTCCTCGTGTCCTTCCTGTTCGTCTACCGGTCGTTCTTCGGGATGCGAATCAAGGCCGAAGCAGCGCATGCCGCGCCGGGCCGCGAGGGCGTCGAAAGCGCCTAGTTTTCTCAACCGCAGGGGCCGGGTAATCCAAAACAAAAAGGGAGGGCGAAATCGCCCTCCCTTTTTGTTTCCGCCTCTAATTCTTTCGCCGTTCGATTTTTCGCAGTGATCTCAGGCGTGCAGGCCGTTCGTTGTAATCCCAGCAGAGCGAAGCCACTGCCGTGGCAGTTGCAGTTGCGGGTGCCCCACCCTTCGATTTTAAGGGTGGGTCTTTCTTTCGATGTTGCTCGCGCCTTCGCCTTTCGTTGTCATTCAGAGCGAACGAAGCAACGAGCACTCCGTCTCGTCCCCGAACCACCCCACACGTGTCATCCTGAACGAAGTGAAGGATCTGCTTTGGTTTCCCGGTTTAACTTTTGGTCGTCATCCTGAGGAGCGCAGCGACGAAGGATCTCTCTTGGGTTCTCGCTGACACTCGGCGACCCGCTGCGAAGCACTACGTCTTCAGCAACCCCAAAAACTGCCGCGGATCGTTCGCATACCCCGGAAACACCTTCTTCAGGTCCTTGTCGCCCAAGTGCGTGGAAATAATCTCCCCCAGCACGCTGCGATAGTCCGTCGTCATCGCCAGGTCGCGCCCCTGATTCAACTGACCCTCGCTCAACCCAGGCCATCGCGTGTAGACCTTGCCGCCCTTCACGTCGCCGCCCATCACGAACATGCAGTTCGCGTGCCCATGGTCCGTGCCGCGATTGCCATTCTCGTGCGCGGTCCGGCCAAACTCGGACATGCTCACGAACACGACGTCGCCCATGCGATCGCCCATATCCTGGTGAAACGCCGCGATTCCCTGCCCCAGATCGCGCAGCAGGTTCGAGAGCTGTCCCTGCACGCCGCCCTCGTTCACGTGATGATCCCAGCCGCCGCTATCGAGGAACGCAACCTCCAGCCCCACGTCGGCCTTGAACAGCTCGGCAATCTCCATCAAGCTCTGGCCGAAGCGGCTCTTGGGGTACGCCGCGCCGTTCTCGGGCTCGTACAAGTCGGGATTGATCTTCTTCAGCTGGTCGATCGCTTCGAATGTCTCATGGCCAACTCCGCGCAGGGCCTGATCGACGGTTTGCGCGTACATCGCCTCGAAGCCGCCCTGGGCGCTATCCTGCGGGCCATTCATCTTGAACTGCTTCAGGTCGGGGATGGCAACCGCGGAGACGCTGCCCTGCAAAGTGCGCGGCAGATACGGGCCAAACGCCACCGCCCGGAAGGGCGACGGGTGATCCTCCGGGATCGCCTGCAGCGCGCGATTGAGCCATCCATCTTCGGTCGACTTCACGCCGGGCGTGCCGGACTCCATAAAATCCTGCGCGTCGAAATGCGACCGGGTCGGATCGGGCGAGCCAACCGCCTGCACGATGGCCAGCTCGTTCTTCTGAAACAGCGGCAGCAGCGGCTGAAGGCTCGGGTGCAGGCCGAAGAACCCGTCGAGATCGAGGGCCGCCTCGGCGCCGCCGCGCTGCGGCTGCGGAATGGCGATCGTGGGGCGCATCTGGTAATAATTCGGCTCGGCAAACGGAACCACCACGTTCAAGCCGTCCATCGCGCCGCGCTGGAACAGCACGACCATCTTTTTCTTGTTGGGCGAGACGGTGGAAGCCACGGCGCGCTGCAGAAAAGACGGCAGTGACGCCATCCCCAGCATCGCGATTCCGCCGCTCTTCAGAAAATATCGCCGTGAAATTGCCATCGTACTTCTCCTCACCGCGGGCCGTTGGTTGCGCGTGCCCGGAAAACTACCGCCGCTGAAATTCCGGCGCGCCGAGAACCAATCCCGAGATCAGCCCTTCGTTCACCTGCTTCACCGGATCGTCCAGCTTCGCCTGCAGAATCTGCGGATCTTTCAGGCGCTCTTCGAGCGTATCGCGCGTGCCGGAAGCCACCTGCCCGTTAAGGAAAACATCCAGGGCACGGGAGAGCGCCATCTCCGCATCCTTGGAAGCGTCGTCGCCCAGCATGATGCCCAAATCCACGGTCGCGCCCAGCATGTGATCGCTCGCAAACGACAGCGCGAAATTCAGCCGGTTCAGCAGCGCGCCGGTGTTCACCCAGGTTTCCGACTTGTCGGAATAGCCCGTGGGAGGCTCGCACAGGAACAGCGGCTCGCCCATGCGGCCCACCCATTGCGCCACGGGCAGCGAAACGGCAATGTCGGCATCCAGGGCGCGTGCGGTGCTGGCGACCAGCTCGAAGGGCGTTTTCACCTTGGCTCGATACGCCTGCTTCGACCAGAACTCGGGCGAGTAGATCATCGCGCGCAACACGTCGCGGATGTTGCCGCCGCTCTCTTCATACTCCCTGGTCATTCTGTCGATCAGCGATTGCGGCGGATTGTCGGAAACAAAATGCCGGGCGATTTCCGTCGAGATAAAGGCAGCGGCGCGCGGGTCGTTGGCGAGCATTCGCAGCGCTTCCTCGCCGTCCTTTTCCCCGCCGTAGTCGATCGTACGCCCCATCACGATTTTCTTGCCTTGCGTGTGGAACTCGGGCTTGAAGACATATTCAGGATCGCGGCGCGGCTCGCGAATCGTCCAGCCGGTGAGGCATTTGGCCATCTCGATCACGTCCTGCTGGGTGTAGCCGGCGTCCACGCCGATGGTGTGCAGCTCCATGACCTCGCGGCCATAGTTTTCGTTCAGGCCGCGCTCTTCCGGGCGCTGCGGCTGTTGGCCCGCCGCTGGAAATCCCGGCATGTTCGCGCCGGGGCGCGGAAACTCCCCAGGCATGGGCGGCGTAAAGCCGCCGCGGAACATGCCCTGAAAGCGGCGCCGGCCTTCCATCTGTTGGCGCCATTTCTGGAAAGCCTCGGGATCCACGCTCTGCCAGTTATCCAGGAAAAAGAGCATCGCCGGGCTCTTGGCGGTGGCGATGAGCAGATCGTCAAACTTGCCCAGCGTGTGGGGACGGATCGTGTCGCGCATGTAGGAGGTGAGAAACCACCGGTCCGCGCCCTTGTTCGCATACACGTTGAAATGGTTGAACCAGAAATCCTCCATCACGGCTTCCAGCTGCCGCTGGCTGTAGATTGCGCGGTCGACCTTCGCCATCGAAAGCTCCGCGACGATGCGGCCGGGGCCCTGGATCTTCGCCAGCTGCAGTTGCGCCTTGTCCGATTGTCGTCGCCGGTCACCGGCACCGAGGTCATCGCCTCGCGCCGCTTCTCGCGTTGCTCTTCCTGAATTTCTTCCTTGGTGACGCCCTGCTGTTTCGCCGCTTGAGCGGGCTGTGGATATTCCTGCAACAACTCCTGCGAAGTCATCTTCAGCGTGGGATATTTTTTGAGGCGCTTATCGAGAGCCGAATCGTCGATGGATTCGGGATTCAGCTGCTGGTCGATCCACTTCTCCAGCCCGATCTCGCGGATGCGCTCGACGTCTTCCGGCCTCGGCCCGTAGGCGAGGCGGTTGAGGGCGTGATCGATGGCCTCGTCCTCGGTAAGTTCGGTGATCGGAAGCTTGCCCTTGAACTTCTTGCTGAGAGCGATGGCATCGGTGTTCTTGCTTTTGTCGCGTTTGCCGGCGCTCGCGGCAGGCACGATTGCGCTGCCCAAAAGCGAGAGTAGAATCGCGATTACGCCGGCAACAAACGCCGCTTCCACGGCAACTGGACGACGCCCGACTGTCGTCGCCGTCTTTAGCCGGGCTGCAACGCTGCGCTTTGAACGAGTTAGTTTCATGGCTCCTTCGATACAACCCAGGAATACCACAAAAGTTGCTCGTGCTTCAGGAGCCTGAAGGGACGCTATTGCCTCTTACGCGCAGCGACGGCGCGCGAGAGCAGTCACGGGCGAACACAGGGGCCGCGTCATAGAGGAATGACGCTTTAGTCTGAGGACTATTCCCAC
>CAWCQH010000001.1:0-535668 GCA_963797585.1 uncultured Acidobacteriota bacterium | reverse complement strand
ACAACAACGAGTTGACAGGAATTTTGGAAAAGCGTAGAACTTTTTTTGTTAGCCTCGAATTGTGTCGCTGGTTCGGTGTTGTTCCCTCCTTGTTGACCTAAGAGATGTTCCTCAGAGAGTGCCAGCGTTTGCGAACATCGGAGTGGGGATGGGTTCGGGTGCCTTGCTTCGATTTGGATGTGCCCAGGGATGCCGGTGCGGCTGCGGCTGCGCCGGTTTGCCTTGGGCGATTTTTTACCACGACAACAACGGGCAATAATATACTTGACTAACCACAGTTTTTAGCTTATTCTTTGGGCATGAACAAGCCCAATACACTCCAAGACGCAATTAAGCACTTCTCGGATGAGCAGGTCTGTATTGATACCGTAGCCTCGATGCGCTGGCCGAAAGGCCCCGTGTGCCCCGCTTGTGGCCATAAAGACCACTACTACCTGAAGTCTCAGCGCCGTTGGAAGTGCAAGGATTGCCACAAGCAGTTCTCAGTCAAAGTGGGCACCATCTTCGAGGATTCTCCAATCAAGATGGACAAGTGGCTAATCGCGCTGTGGATGCTCGTAAACTGCCGCAACGGTGTTAGCAGCTACGAGATTGCCCGCGATTTGGGAATCACTCAGAAGTCTGCTTGGTTCGTTCTACAGCGCCTGCGCCTTGCGCTCCACGCTGGCAATCTCGGTAAGCTCGGCGGTCCTGACGGGGAGGTCGAAGCCGATGAAACTTTCGTTGGCGGGAAAACCAAGAACATGCATGGGGATCGCCGCGCACGTCTCCACAAGGCCGAAGAAGCCTGCTTACATGGTGACACCCGTCTAATCGGCAAAACTGCTGTAATGGGTATTATGGACCGCCAGCAGCGCAAGGTTAGGGCAACCGTAATCTCGCGGATCAACCGTGAAACCCTTCAATCCGAGATTCTGAATCACGTCGCGCCAGGATCGAAAATCTATACCGATGAATCGAAGCTCTATCGGGCATTGCCGCCCGAGATGTACGTCCACGGATTCGTCAATCACTTGGAAAAGTATGTCGATGGCCGCGTCCACACTAACGGCATTGAAAACTTTTGGAGCTTGCTCAAGCGCGGACTAAAGGGCACATACGTTGCCGTAGAGCCGTTTCACCTGTTCCGCTATGTGGATGAACAAGCTTTCCGCTACAATAATCGGAAAGACAATAAAGGCGAAAAGTTAGAAGATGGTGAACGGTTTCAAATAGCCTTATCGCAGATTGCGGGAAAGCGGCTGACCTTCGCGGAGGTCACTGGCAAGGTGGGAGAAACGGCGAAAAACTAATGCTTGGCGCGGGAAACGCGGGAAGAAGCCTTACGTTTCTTCTCCGCGTCGAGCGTAGCTTTCATTTGAGCGTGTGGAACCGATAAGACTTTTTTGAGTGCGTCAGTAAACGTCGCGTATTCGCCCTGTTCACTCTTGGCGGATTGAGAGGGCTTTTGCGGCATCTATAGATACCTTCGCATAAAGCGAGGGTAACTATATGTGTGGCAAAAGTCAACGTGCTGGACTTTGGAATCTGTACGATATGCTAAAAATTCAGGCTGAAAAATGACCTGACCGGGATTTTTTGTACCAGCGGGAGTGAGAGAGAATTCACTCTGGAGGGAAGCTGGTATGCCGATCAGGAAATACAAGCCGGAGCAGATCGTGACGCTGCTGCGGCAGGTTGAAGTGGGACTCGCCAACGGAAAAAGCACGCCGCAAGCCTGCAAGGAAGCCGAAATCACTGCACAGACCTACTACCGCTGGCGGAAGGAATTCGGCGGGTTAAAACTCGATCAAGCCAAACGGCTCAAAGAACTGGAGAAAGAGAACACGAAGCTGAAGCGGCTGGTCGCGGAGCTGTCTTTGGAGAAGCAAATTCTGAAGGACGTAGCGGAGGGAAACTTCTAGGCCCTGAGCGGCGGCGTGGCGCGGTCAGGCATGCACGCGAGAACTACCGGATATCCGAGCGGCATGCCTGCCGGCTGCTGGGGCAGTGGAGAGGGACACAACGCTACGAGGGGATCTACCGAACCGACGAGGACGCGCTGACGCGAGACATCATCGCACTGGCCAGCGAATACGGGCGCTACGGCTACCGGCGGATCACAGCGGTGTTGCGAGATCGAGGCTGGCATGTGGGCAAGGATCGAGTGCAGCGGATCTGGCGACGGGAAGGGCTGAAAGTACCGCAAAAACAAAGGCCCCGGGGAAGGTTATGGCTAAACGACGGATCCTGCATCCGGCTGCGGCCGGAGCGAGCCAATCACGTGTGGAGCTATGACTTCGTGAGTGGCAAGACACACGATGGTAGAACGTTGCGGATGCTGACGCTGATCGACGAGTACACGCGGGAGTGCCTGGCGATCGGCGTGGCCAGAAGACTGGGGAGATACGAGGTGATCGAAGCACTGGCGGACGTGATGTTGTTCCGGGGAATCCCGGAACACATTCGTTCTGACAATGGGCCTGAGTTCGTTGCGGTAGAACTGCGGAAGTGGTTGGCAAAGTTGGGAACCGGAACGCTGTACATCGAACCGGGAAGTCCGTGGGAGAACGGGTATTGCGAGAGCTTCAACGGGAAGTTACGGGACGAGTGCCTCAACGGAGAGATTTTTTATTCGCTGAAGGAGGCGCAGGTCGTGATCGAGAAATGGCGGGTGATGTACAACACGACGCGTCCGCACTCGGCGCTGGGCTACAGGCCGCCCGCCCCGGCGGCCTGTAGTTCTCTTGCGCCACCAAACTCGATTTCGCAGCCCATGGCTGTGATGTAAACTCTCTCACTCGAACTGGTACAAAAACTCGGGCAGGTCAAGACGCCATGACTTTCGGCAACCTTCTCCGCAAAATTCGTCTTCATTGCACCGAAATTGAACTGGAAGTTTCGACGGAGATTGTAGATGGAATCATCCAAGAAGTCCTAGAAACAAACGGGATTATTTCGTGCTCCTTCGCGGCCTCGCGTATCAAAGAATTACGACGCTGCTTCACGGCTGAGCTTAAGAAAAGGGCTTGCTACATACTGAGTGCTGATAGGAGAAAATATTACACCGACGACGCAGCTCAATTTGCCACAGAAGCAGCACTTGAAGCGTTTCCGTCAGCAAAATACGATTTAACCGAAGCGGGCAAGTGTTTTGCGACGGAGCGCTTCACCGCTTCGGTCTCACACTTAATGAAAGCGGCGGAATTGTCACTCGTAAGCTTCTCTTCCTATGCTGGCCTAGCAGAAAGAGACAGAGGGAATTGGAATAGTGCTCTCAATCAAATTCGATCCAAGATGACGAACAAACAGCATCCTTTCGAGAACATGACAAAGGATGACGAAGCCTATTTCGTTGGCCTAGAGGGCTTTCTGCGGTCTGCAAAAACAGCCTGGCGTAATCCCTCATCTCATTTTCCCTGCATCTACACAGAGTCCCAAGCGAGGGGCCTGTTTGAAGTGGTCCGCATTTTGATGGATAGCGCTTCACTAAAGCTAAAAGAAGAACGCTGCCCTACCACAGAAATCTGAGGTGAATAGAATGCCGATGATGCCCGAAGAACACATGCTGATGCTCAGTATTTATTTTAAACAGCAACAAGCTATAAGAATCCTGCTCGATATGCTCAAGAGTCGCGGCGTCTTGAGTGCGGATGACGAACAGGCGTTCTCTTTTTCCCAGACTCACAATACTCCCTCCAACGCCGCCTTATTTGCCGAAGCGAAAGAGAATTATGTTGAGCTGGCGAATTCTTTGGGAATACAGACTGGCCTAGAACAACTTCCAGAAGCTCCCTTAGACTGGTTCCGTCCAACTTCTTAGATTCCTGCCCTGTCACGGTATCTCGCATTCTACGCTCCTTTGGTTAGTCTTGTATATTAGTGCCCAACAACGAGTTGACAGCGGATTTGGAAAAGCGTACAAATTTTTTTGTTAGCCTCGAATTGTGTGGATGGCCCCCTCCTGCGTTGGTGATTCAACCGAAGATTAAGAGAGATCCTTCGTCGCTTCGCTCCTCGGGATGACAACGAACGAAAGGCAACAGCGAAAGCGAAAGACCGACCCTTTACACCGAAAGGTCGGGCACCCGGAACGGCTAAGCTGCACACTACCGCAGCAGAACTGCTACTGCACTACCTTTACAGCACGCCCGCTACGAGAACTTGATACGAATTGGAAGAAATTCTGGAGGGGATATGCCTAATTACAATACGCAGGTACCGCCGTATTCGATTTTTCCGGGGGATGTGGCGCTGGCTTTCAACAGCGAGGGGCCGTCGGCGGGGCAGGCTAGCCAGCAGTACGCGCTGCCTAGCTATGCGGGGATGCCGAATAACGGGCGGACCGTTACGTGGCAGACGATCTATGGGAGCGCTCCTTCGGCGATCAGCGTGGCTTTGCAGACGGCTATGAACGATGTAGACGGGCAGTATGCGACCGTCGATACGTCGACGGCTACGGCGGGGGAGACTCGCGTGGTGACGAATGTGCGGGCGAATTTTATTCGCGCGAAGATTTCGTCGATTACCGGTGGGTCGGGGATTACGGTGCAAGTGCTGGGGTAGCGGGCTGAAATACGGCTGCGGGCGGTGGTGTTGACAACGAAGCGGTCGGGCACCCGCAAAGGCAACTACTAAAGAAGAAGCAGGTCCCTCACCCATCCGCGCTTCGCGCGTATGGGCTCAGGATGACAACGAAAAACAAAAGCAACGGCAAAAACAGAAGACCGACCCTTGACACCGAAGGGTCGGGCACCCGGAACCGCAACTGCAAAAGCAAAAACGAAGAGCAAAAACGACAGAGGGATCCTTCGTCGCTCCGCTCCTCAGGATGACAACGAAAAGCAAGAGCAACGGCAAGAGCAAAAGTAACGACAACGGCAACAGCAACGGCAAAACAGCAGGATGACAACGGAAAGCAAGAGCAACGGCAAGAGAAAAAGCAACGACAACGGCAACAGCGACAGCAAGAGCAAAAGCAACGACAGTGGCAACGGCGACAGCAACCGCGACAGCAGCTGGCAACCGCAACCGGCAAAGACAACAGCAACGCGAACCGCAAACGCAACCGCAACCGCAACCGCAAAGGCAGGAGTACGGTGCAATGTGCTGGGGTAGTCGGCTAGAATACGGCTGCGGGCGCTGCGGGTTTGGGCGTCCTCAGGCGGATTTGCGAGATGAGATGGGCTACGGTGGTTGTTCTGGCGGCGGTCGCCGCGGCGATGGGGGCGGCCCTGGCGGGTTGTGGACGGTCGTCTAAGGGCGTGGAGGCGGTGCAGGCGCAGGGGCCGCCCGTGCAGGCGCACGATCCGGCTAACATCCACACTATTACGGTGAAATTCGATTACGACTTTACGAAAACGCCGGCTTGCTCGGCTAAGACTACTTCCAAGAGTTGCGTCAAGGAGTTTGAGGTTTATGACGTTTCGGGCGGGCGGTATAAATTGTTTTCGATTCCGGTGCCGGACGGCGCTAAGGGATTTGTGAAGGGAATTACCGGGCAGAGTCCGGCGCGGACTTTCGAGCCGGGGACGCATTTTCTTTCGGTGACGGCGCTCAATGCTATGGGCATCGAATCGGATACGAATGCGGCTAAGATTACCGTCGAAGTGAAGCGGAAAAACCTGCCTGCGCCGGGTGGCGCTGCTCCCCCAAGCAGTAAACGAACTTTCGTTCTGCTGTATCGAGATGTTCCTGCGATGAAGTACCCTGTGAAATTATTTTGCGTGGGATTCGTTCGCGCGCGTGACCGCGCCCACGGCTGGACGCCCTGCACGCGGGTGCGCCGCGCCGGGGATACGCTCTGCGACGCTCACCGGGATTCGCTCGACGGGGCGGTTCTGGGACTCTTCCACGCGATTGAGCCCTGCCATGACAAAAAAGAAAAAAGACGGGCCGGGGGCCGCAGTACGGAGCGACGGCGATACATTTGCGCGACTGGCGAAATCCGCGGAGAAACCGCCGCGGTTGGTAACGCGGGAGTTGCGCGAGGCCGGGCCGACGCGGCGGACGCAGAAGTTGGCGGATAAGAAGGACGCTACGCCTGCAGGCTTGCCGGGCGTTCGCCTGGGGCTGTCACGGATTTGCCGGCTGCCGGGGCAATTCAGTTGACGCCGGTCAAGAGAGTGCGGCTTGCGGAGGCTTTGCGATCGTCGGGACTCGATGAGTTGACCGTGGCGCAGAATTATGTGGTGGTGGTGGAGAAGCTGCGGGACGAGTCCGGGGGTACAGACGGCACGCAGAAAATGCTGGTGGACGTGCTGAAGGAGTGCAGCCGCATCCTTGAGCCGCCAAAGTCGGTTGGCGGCGCGAGCGATATGCCTGCGGTGGTGAACTTGTATCACAACGTTCCGCGTCCGGTGCGGGATTTGCGAGAGATGCGACGCAGCCTACCGAGCAAATTGAGTGAGCGGCGTTGACACTCGGAAGAAAGGGTAGCGATGTTTCGGCCTAGAGGCAGAGGAGATTGCGGAGGACGGCTCGCGGGAAAGATGCCGCGAGCGGTGGGCGCTTTGCGCCGGGTTTTTTGGCACGGCTGAAGCCGTGCCCTGACGACTTCCATTTATGAGATGGCGATGGCTTCTAGCGGCTTTGTGATGCGTGATGGGTGCCGCGGTGGCCGTGGTGGTGGCGATGCCGGTGTCTTGCGCTGGCTGGTGAGGCTAGTACGGAAAGCATTGCTAGTACTGCGAGGATTCGAGATTGCGAACAGCCTGGATTGCCAGGTTTTCATGTTGTTACTCCTTGAGTATGCGCCAAGGCTTACCGGCACATCGTAGCACTGTCCATCCCGGGCGGGCGTTAATTTACCGGCGGCTTGGCCTGAGAGGTAACCGGCTTTGGAAACGCGAGTGTGACAACGGCACTTCTGCTTATGCGAGTAGCCAGGAGTGGCTGTGCGCTTGGCGGAGAGAAGACCGACCCTTGAGAGCGAAGGGTCAGGTACCTACAACTGCAATTGCAGCGGCAACTGCGAAGGAAGAAGCAGGTCCCTCACCCATTCGCGCTTCGCGCGTATGGGCTCAGGATGACAGCGAAAAGAAAAAGCGGCAGCGACGAAGGCAGAAGACCGAGCCTTGAGAGCGAAGGGTCGGGCAACTGCGACAACTGCAACTGCGTCGGCAACTGCGAAGGAAGAAGCAGGTCCCTCACCCATCCGCGCTTTGCGCGTATGGGCTCAGGATGACAGCGAAAAGAGAAGGCGCCAGCGACAAAGGCAGAAGACCGACCCTTAACAGCGAAGGGTCGGGCACCCGCAAAGGCAACAACAACAGCAAAAGCAACACCAACGGCACCGCAACGGCTACGGCTAAGAGGACACAGCCAGGAGTGGCTGTGCCACTAGCGCGACAACGCGGAGTGGCTTTGCTTCGTATGCGGATCGATTACGCGCTTGGCGTGGGGGCGGTGGCTGGAACTGGGAGCGCTCCCAACATTCCGGAGTCGGCCGTGACATCCTCGATGGCTGCGGGTTCCGGGACTGGTTCGGATACTTTGGCTACGCGGATATGGCGGGCCAGGCCTAGTTTTTTTAGGGTCCAGATGCCGTACCAGTTGAAGTCGATTTCATACCATTTCAGGCCGTGGCGGGCGGAGACCGGGTGGGCGTGGTGATTGTTGTGCCAGCCTTCGCCCCAGGTTAGCAGCGCTACCCACCAGCTGTTGGTGGAATGGTCGCGGGTTACGAAGCGGCGTGAACCCCAGGAGTGCGTGGCGGAGTTTACTAGCCAGGTGGCGTGGAGTCCGAAAACGGTGCGCAGGAAAATTCCCCACAGCAGGAAGGGCAGGCCGCCTATGGCCAGCACGATTACTCCTAGCGCGGTTACCGGGACGTAGTGATATTTGGTTAGCCAGACGTGAACTTTGTCGTTGTTCAGGTCGGGGACGTAGCGCGAGAGGGTGGTGGTGTCGTGGTGCAGCGACTTGCCCATCATGATCCAGCCCATGTGCGCCCACCACTTTCCGTCCTGCGGGGAGTGGGGGTCGCCTTCGTGGTCGGAGAAGCGGTGATGGATGCGGTGCGTGGCTACCCAGAAGATGGGGCCGCCTTCGAGGGTCAGGGTGGCGCACACCGTTAGGAAGTATTCGACCCATTTGGGCGTTTTGTAGCCGCGATGCGTCAGCAGGCGGTGGTAGCCCATGCCGATGCCGAGGCTGCCGGAAATCCACCACAGGAAAATTGACAGGAAGAAGGCTTTCCAGGTGAAGAAAAACAGCGCTGCTATTGCGCCGATGTGAAAAAGGATCATTACGGAGGCGGTGAGCCAGTTGATGCCGTCTGCACACGCCTGCTGTTTCTTCAGACTGTTGGGTTGCATGATGGGTTGTCCTGATTGGATTTGACGTTACAACGTAGCAGAGGGTGGGCTGGGGGTTTGTAATTGTTTTGTAATGTTTGGGGTGGGGGTGCTGGGGAGGGTACTGGAGGCTGGAGGCTCCGGAATTTCCGTGGGGGCGATGGTGGCCGACTGCACGCCCGAACGACGGAAGCAAGAAAGAAGAAGCAGATCCCTCGCTGTGCTCGGGATGACAGCGATAGGCGAGGGCAAAGGCACAGGCAACAGAAAACCGAGGAAACAGCGAAGACCGACCCTTAAAGACGAAGGGTCGGGCACCCGGAAAAACAAAGGCAAGAGAGATCCTTCGCTGCGCTCAGGATGACTGATCAACACCTAACACCTGACACCCAACACCCAACACCCCAACAGCTCAACACCCGACACACCGAACAGCAAAGAGCCCGGAACGACAAAGACGTCGGAACAGTAGAGGCAAAGACGCTGTTTGCGTCAGATGGGCAGGGCGTATTTTAAGGGGCGGAGGGCGGTGGTTCTCCAGAAATAGGCGAGGATGATTACGCTGGCTATGGCGGCGTAGGCGCACCAGAGGGACGTGAAGGCGTAGCGCTTGAATTCCATTACGGCTAGAAGGATGACGAGGTTGGCGGCGCCGAAGGCGATCATGGGCTTGATTTCGGAGACGAATAGAGAACCGCAGGTGGCTATCACGTAGAGCACGGCGACTGTGGTGTTGTTGGTGGCCTGGTTGATGTAGACGATGCTGTTGCCCTTGATGTAGACCTCCAGCGGATAGGCGATCAGCGCCCAGAGGATATAAAGGGCTGTGCCGGCTCCCAGCACCAGGAACGGCACCATGCGGCGGCGACCTTTGCCGTTGGGCTCAAAGAGAAAGACGCTCAGAGGTAAGAGGAATGGGAGGAATCCCTGGGCGTAGAGCATGAAGGCGGCGGCCATGTCGTGGGTGACTTTGGGGGAGAGGATGCCGTCGAGGCCTAGCCAGACGAAGCCCTCGGTGAACTGATGGATGGCGAAGAGCGTCGGGAGCGAGGCGAAGAGGAGTTCGCGGCGGTGCTTTACTTTCGTCAGGGTGATTACGCCTACTGTGGCCAGGATTCCGCTGCCTGTGAAGTTTGCTGCCGCTGAGAAGCACATGGTGGTTTTCTCCGTTGTACGCTGGCCTGCGCGAAACCGAAAGTTACACCGACACTTGCGGAACGCAAAATATTTTTTGGGGGTTGGAAGTGGGTGGGAACACCTTTCAACCCGCCAATCTGGAGAGCCAGTTCCAAAGGCAATTCAAAAGCGCCAATCGGGAGATTGGCGTTCCCAGGGGGGAAACCTACGGGGATTTGGTTAGCGGGTAGCCCATGCAGGATTTTATTTCGGTGGAAATTAGGTGGAAGCCATCGAAGAAGCCGATGGGGCGGGGCTGGATGTAGTTGTATAGGTCGAAGACTGTGCGTTTTTCTTCGCGGCCTGGGGGCATACCTACGGCGTGGGGCACCGCTTTCGATTTATCGGATTTGGCTTTCTCTTCTGGTTTGGGTTTGTCGCCGGTTGAGGGCGGTTGCGTGGTGAAGGCCATTACGGCGGGGTACTCGTTGGCGGTCCACTCCTGGCCGCGGGCGTCGCCTAGGACGTAGGTGATGGCCAGGGACGTTAGGCACCAGGTGGCGCTGCCGTTCTTGACGCGCATGGCCAGGTCGTAGGTCATGGTGTCTTTGTTGGGGGAGACGGCGAAATCCGAGATTAGGACTTTTTTCTGCTCGGCGTCGGGAAGGCGGACTACCTTTACTCCGAAGGGGATTTCGCCGGTGCAGATGCCTTTGGGTGCGGCTGCGGGTGCCGTTGCTGGCTTTGCTTGCGCGTTGGCGGGGGCGGCGCAGAGTAGAAGAGCGAGCAACGGCAGCGTGGCGGCGACGGCGGCTGGCGCTGCGATTGTTTTTGGCGGGCGCGTCATTGGTCAGGTCCAACCGATGCAAGTCCACATGATACACCGGGGCATGCGGTAAAAACTTTGTGAGGCGTTAAAGACAACAGGAGGGATTATGGCGGCTAACAAGAAGACGGTTGGGTATTTTGTGCAGTTGGGCGGGGTGGCGGCGTTTGCGCTTGGCGGGATTTTGAGTCTGCACCATTTGGCGATCGGGGCGGCGTTTGTTGGAGGGGTGGCCGCGTTTTACGTTGGGCAGAAGATTCAGGCCATGGCTTAGGTTGCGGGGCGGAGCGAACTACGAAAGAAAAGAAGAAGCAGATCCCTCGCTTCGCTCGGGATGACAGCTAAAAGCTAAAAGCGAGAAGAAAGAAACCAAGAGCGGCAACTGCGAAGACCCACCCTTGAAGAGCGCAAGGGTGGGGCACCCGGAAAAGCAAAGGCAAGAGAGATCCTTCGCTGCGCTCAGGATGACGACCAAAAGCAAAAACGCACCCGCAAAAACACTTGCGGCAGGAACAAAAACAAAAACAAAAGCGAAAGCAACGGCTTCGGCTGAGGGGCTACTTTGGGGGCTTGGGTTACATCGGGGATGGAGCGGTGGGTGGCGGAGGAGGCTGCGGGAGGTGTGACGCTTGCGCTTGGGTATGAACCGTTTCCCAAGCAGAGGCTGTTTCATGGGTCTGGCGCCAAGTACCGGCTTTTTGGCGGGGCGGCGGGGCCGGGGAAGTCGAAGGCGCTGCTGATGGAAGCGATCCTGCAGGCGCATGAGCATCCGGGGGCGAACACGCTGCTGCTGCGGCGGACGTTTCCTGAGCTCGAGCAATCTTTGCTGCTTTACTTCAAGCGGGATGTGCCGCGGGAACTGTATGAGAGTTTTCAGGAGTCGAAGCATGTGGTGACCTGGCGGAACGGTTCGACTACGCGGTTCGGTTATTGCGCGCGGGAGAGCGACGTTTATCAATACCAGGGCGCGGAATTTCTTTTTATCGGGATCGATGAGCTGACGCTTTTTACTTTGCGTCAGTGGCAGTTTTTGACGAGCCGCAACCGGTGTCCTGTGGCGGGGGCGTTTCCCTGCATGGCTGGGGCGACGAATCCGGGGAACATCGGTCATGCTTGGGTGAAGGCGCTGTGGATCGATCGCGAGCCGGCGCCAGGGATGGAACATCCCGAGGAGTATGACGCGGCGGACTACGATTTTATTCCGGCGCGCGTTGCGGACAATCCGATTTATGCGGGCGATGAGCAGTATCTGAAGACGCTGCGGGCGCTGCCTTCGCATTTGAAGCGGGCGTTTCTTGATGGCGACTGGGATGTGTTTGCGGGGCAATATTTTGACCGCTTCGATTGCTCGCGGCATGTGGTGCGGGCGGAGGAGATTGAATGGAAGCCCTGGTGGCCGCGGTGGATTTCGGTGGACTGGGGATTCGAGCATCCGGCGGCGGTTTACTGGCATGCGCAGGCGGAGTGGGAGGCGGCGGGCGGCGGGGGCGAGCGTTACGCTGGAGGAGAGATCCTTCGCTGCGTTCAGGATGACTACCGAAGTCCAGGGCAAGAGCAACTGCCAGGGCAAAGGCAACTGCGCGTGGGGAGCTGCGGTGAGGATGACGCGCGGCGCAAGGGAGTCGTCACTTACCGCGAGTACTTGACGCGCCGGACGCCGCCGCGGGAATTGGCGCGGGAGATTTTGGCGCGGTGTGTGGCCGAAAAGATTGACGCGATTTATCTTTCGCCGGATGCGTTTGCGCGGCGGACCGATGAGGCGTCGATTGCGGAGCAGATGGGGGATGTGTTTGCAGCGGCGGGGCTGCCGCGTCCTGTGCCGGCCGATGACGATCGCGTGGGCGGGTGGATGCTGATGTATCAAATGCTTGACGCGGGGGAATGGCTGCTTACGGAGAACTGCATCGAGCTGATTCGCGGGATTCCGAACCTGGTGCGCGATCCGGTGCGGATCGAGGACGTCGAGAAGATGGATGGCGACGACGCGGCGGATGCGGCGCGGTACGGGCTGAAGTCGCGCTACGGCGTGGGGCGCGGACGGCAGGGGCGGATGCCGCTCGAGCAGAGGCTGGCGGCGCGGGCGGTGTCTGCCGACCCGACGATTCGCGCGATTCAGGCGCGGAAGGCGCAGATCGAGGAGACGCGGCGGGTGCAGCCGGTGTCGTTTCGGCATCGGCGGCGCTATCCGTAAAGGCAGAGCAGATCGACGGCTCGCGGGAAAGGCACCGCGAGTGGAAGGCGCTTCGCGCCGTGTTTTTTTGTCGGAACTGAAGTTCCGACCCCCTAAACAGCTTGCCGTGAAAGTAATTTGTGCTGTTTCGACGAGGAACCCTCAGCGGCTGAAGCCGGATTGATTTTTGGGCATTTGCGGCACGGATGAACCTGTGCCCTGACGAAAAACCGACGTTGCGACCCAGGCTGTGGAAGCGCCGCCCCCTAAACGGCGGGGATCGCTTTCTTCACCGGTGTAAAGGAGCGATGGTGAGAGTTGGAGAGATTTGGCGGAGGGTTACGGCGTCCCGGTATACGCGCGGCTTGGAGGCGGAGGTGGTGCGACTGCGGGCGGAGAATCGGGCGCTGCTGAATTCGATCCTCGGGATTGCGGGAGTGCCGCCGATATGTGTGGTGACTGCGTCGATGGAAACATTTGGGACGCCTGTGGCGGACTTGAATGTGGATGCCGCGAAAGCGACAAAAGCGGATGACACCAGCAGGAGAGATCCCTCGTTGCTGCGCTCGATCGGGATGACGGTGAAAAGCGAAACGAGAGGAGGCCGGGGGCAGACGGCGTCACCGATGCGCAGGAGGTCGTGGCAGCAGATTCATCGGGCGCTTGAGTTCGAGTCGGCGCGGAAGAAAGAGAAACATGGGGATGCCAATGACGGGACGAGCAGGTTGGGGGTCGCGAGAATTCGGGCGTAGGAACTGAGGGAAGGCCGACCCTTGTGGGTCAAGTTCCCGCAAGAGCTAAACACATGGCAGAGGCAAGACCGAGCCTTACGAACTAAAGGGTCGGGCAACTGCGGGGCAACTGCGAAGGAAGAAGCAGGTCCCTCACCCATCCGCGCTTTGCGCGTATGGGCTCAGGATGACAACGAAAAGAAAAAAGGCGGGAACGACAAAGGCAGAAGGCCGACCCTTGGAAACCGAAGGGTCGGGCACCCGTAAAAGCGACATCAAGACCCACCCTTGCTGAGAAGCGCAAGGATGGGGCACCCGTAAAGGCGAGAAGCACACAGGCAAGAGTGCCTGTGCCACTGGCGGCGGAGAGCGGCTTTTGGGGGCCCATCGGGGGCGGAACTTCACGAAGGCTTTTGCACACATCGGGTCGCGAACTTCGCGCTGGGGGCGGGATTTTGATCTAAAATTGGGGCGGAGGACTCCCCGCCTTGCAAGCCTGGACGGAATGGACAGCTAGTTCGCGCACCCGGCGCTGGAAGCGACGCAAGAAGAGCAATGCTGTGGCGCGCGCGTGGACGTGGGTGATTAGTCTGACGCTCGCGGCTGCGGTTACTGGCTTTGGGGCTTGGGAAGTCCGGCAGAATCTGAATACGTCTGTCGCCAACGGAAATTCTGTGGGCGAGGCGGCGATGTCGATGCTTCGCGGGCAGGTGCTGGCTCCGTGGCAGCAGGACGTGATGGACTCGCTGGAGACTTCCGCTAGCCAGGTGGGCTCCGGGCAGGTGTCGGAGGCGGAGATTGCCGTGGACCGGGCGGCGGGGATCCTGACGGCGGCGCGGCTGAAATCGCAGCACTCCGATAATTCGTTCTTTCAGATGGCTGTTACCGGGCTCGATCGCGTGTGGAGCCAGCGGCCTACCAATGACCGGCTTTTCGAGCATGTGACCAAGGCGCGGATCGAGCTGGCGATGCTGCGGACGGCGCAGAACGTGGCGCCGGCTGATTCGCTGCACTACGGCCGTCGCTGCGGCGGCGTAAGCGATCCGGACGCGATTCCTGCGGTACACGCGGATGGCGGAAGTGCGGCTTCGGCTGCGGCTGTTGCGGTTGCTGCGGCCGCGAAGAGTCCGGTGGCGCGGGGGCACGTTTCGATTGCCGGGCCGCGGGAGATGTCCGCGAACAGCTTGCTGAATCCTGGGGCGCTCGGCGGGGATTACCTGGATGCGACCAGGCTGGCGGCTACGGCGGAAATTGTGGTGCCGCCGGCGCGGCGGTCCTTGGAAGATAATGTTGCGGTGGAAAAGCTGACGATCGCCGGGGCGTCACAGATGCTCGATGGAATTCGCTGGACCGACGTGACGTTTGTGGGAACGCGGGTGAAGTACGCGAAGGGACAGCTGGATATGGAGAATGTCCGCTTCGTGAATTGCACGTTTGATTTCCCGGCGGACGCGGGCGGGTCGCGACTGTCGAATGCGATTGCGCTGGGGCAGACTTCGTTTACGGCGGAGTAAGGTTGCGTAGTTCCTTCCTTGTTTCAAAATAGACCAACAAATATTTAGCCGGTGCTGGGCATGAATCCGACAGCGCGGGCATTGTAATTTGCTGCGAAGACCGACCCTTAAAACCGAAGGGTCGGGCACCCGGAAAGGCAAGACCCACCCTTGCTGAGACACGCAAGGGTGGGTCACCCGCAAAATCCCGAAAAAACTAAATCCAGAAAAGCTGAGAACTGAAAATCTGCTCCGCGCGGCAGCTACCTCTAAACTGACTTAAATTTCAGCAAGCGAGAGACGAATGGCTAAAGACACGAAATTGGCGAAGGCTGATCCGGCTATTGTGCCGGTCGAGGGGCCCGTGGGGCAGGATGCGGGAGAAACAGGTTCCGCTGCCGCGAAGGATCGCGGAGCCGGTTCGGGCGGTGCGGGATCGGTTTCGGCTTATGGATTGAACAATGGATCGAACAACGAGCAGTTGCCGGAGCGATTGCAGGAGGCTTTGCGGCGGCTGGTTATGGAGTTTGGGACGGAGTCGGAGGTTTCGCGGCGGCAGGAGATTCGGCGGATCAAGCAGGCGCACCAGTTCTGGCGCGGGTTGCAATATTTGTGGTGGGACGAGCGGGACCAGAACTGGCATCTGCCGTTCGAGCAGAAGCTGGTGGACAACTCGTCGGTTGAGGATTTGCCGCGGTACGAATTCGTCACCAATATTTACCAGGCGTTCGGGCTTTCGCTGATCGCGGTGCTTTCGCAGGACGTGCCGCGGGTGCGGTTCTTTCCTTCGTCGGCGCAGGCGGAGGAGGATGTGGCGGCGGCTAAGGCGGCTACCGAGGTGTCGGCGCTGGTGGAGCGGAACAATCGGATCGGGAATTTGATTGTGGATGAGGCGTTCAACCTTTGGACCGATGGGAAGGTGGGCGCGTACGTGCGGTTCGTGGTGGATGGGCAGAGGTTCGGGTTTCATCCGGAGACGGAGATTGGGGCGCGGGAGGTGCGGGTTGGCGGGGATTGCTATGTTTGTCCGGAGTGCGGGGAGGAGACGGAAGGCAGAGACGACGGCGAAGAGGAAAAGCAGATCCTTCGCTCCGCTCAGGATGACAGCATAAAGAAAAGACAACGGCAGGAGAGTGGCGGCTCTGCGGGCGTCGCGAATGGCGAGGACAACAGCAACAGCAACGGGGAAGAGAGAGCCCTCGTCGCTTCGCTCGCTCGGGATGACAACGAACAAGAAACGCAAAAGCAAAAAACGCTGTGTGCGCATTGCGGGGCGCTGCTTACCGAGGAGGATTTTGTTGCGGCGGAGGTGATTACCGTGCCGGCGGCGCAGACTCGGTTGCGGGTTCCTAATGGGCAGGAGGTGATTACCATTGTGGGCGGGTTGGAATTGAAGACGCCGCCCTGGGCTGGGGAGATGCATGAGTATCCTTACCTGCAATGGAACATGGAGGTGCATCAGGCGCGGCTGCGGGCGGCGTATCCGCATGCGGCGGACAAGATCGGGCCGCCGGTGGCTTCCGGGACGCAGGAATACGAGCGGCTGGCTAGGCTGGCGCAGTCGCAGGGAGGTCCGCTTACCGAGGGCGGGGACTTCAACATCAATTTGATTACGTTTCAGCGGACGTGGCTGCGTCCGTGGGCGTTTTTCGCGCTGGACGATAAGGCGCTGCGCGACGAACTGCTGCAGCTTTTTCCCGACGGGGCTTACGTGGCGTTTGCGGGCGATGCTTACTGCGAGTCGCGCAACGAGAATATGGATGATCACTGGCGCGTGCTTCATGCGCTGCCGGGGGATGGATCGAGCGGGCGTCCTGCGCTGGGGGATTCGTTGATCAGCGTGCAGGAGCGCTTCAACACGCTTTCGAATTTGCAGATCGAGACGTACGAATACGGGATTCCGCCGATTTACGCCGATAGCGAAGTGCTCGATTTCGATTCGCTGCAGAGTCAGACGGCCGAGCCGGGGGCGCATTATCCGGCGCGCGCGAAGCCGGGGCAGTCGCTCGCGGCGGGATTCTTTCAGCCGGAGGCGGCGCAGGTGCCTCCGGACCTGGCGCAGCACGCGGCTAGCCTGATGGGTCCGGTGGCGCAATTTCTTACCGGGGCTTTTCCGGCGCTGTTTGGCGGGGCGATGTCGAACAACGACACGGCGGCGGGGTACTCGATGGCGCGGGACCAGGCCATGGGGCGGATCGGGCTGGTGTGGCGGCGGATGAAGTTCTTTCACGCGGACATCATGCTGCTGGCGGTCGATTGCTTCCGAAGGAACCGTCCGAACGACGTGGAAGTGACGCTGCTGGGGGCGGGGGCGGCGTTCGAGTCGCAATGGATACGCCTGGCGGACCTGAAAGGCAATTTGTTCAGCTATCCGGAGACTGACGAGCAGTATCCGACGCTGTGGTCGCAGCAGCGGGCGGTGCTGCTGCAACTGCTGGCGAATCCCGATCCGCAATTGCAGGCGGTGCTGGCGCATCCGGAGAACATGGCGCTGATCAAGCGGCTGATCGGGCTGGAGGAGTTTGTGATTCCGGACGAGGAGTCGCGCACGAAGCAGTATCGCGAGATCGCGCAGATGGTGGGCGAGGCGCCGGTGGTGCGGCGGGACGAGGGGAGCGGCGTCGAGCTGATGCTGCCGAGCGTGCTGCCGGATGAGTTTGCGGACAATCATGCGGTGGAGCTGGAGATTTGCATGCGGTGGTTTTCGTCGGATGCGGGGCAGGTGGCGAAGATCGATGCGCCGGCGGGGTACGCGAATGTGCGGGCGCATGCGATGTTTCATCGGGAGTATTTGCTGAAGCAGCAGAGGGTGGCGCAGCAGGGGTTGGGTGGCGGGAGTTCGGCGGCGCGTGGGTGACTGGAACGCTGGGAACGTTGAAAAGACCCACCGTTACAAGGCGAAGGGTCGGGGGCCGGGAAAGGCTGCCTCGAAAAACCTGACGACTACTGCCTGGGCCGGAGAGATCGCCATTCTCCTGGGCGGGGCTTCTTTTTTTACCCCGCCATTCGGGAGATTGGCGTTCCCGGGGGGGCGAGTGCGCACTAATACGGATGAAAAGCTGGCACGCGGCTTGCAATGATGTCTCCGAGCGGGCGTTTGAAAAACGGTGCGGGCTGGGTGCTTGCATAGCACCGGCAAGAGTGCCGGTGCCACTTAAAGGAAAAATGTCATGCCTTTCCTGAATGGACGTTTTTACATGAATCCGATCTTCGACGCGGGGCTGGAACGCGCACGGAGGGCGAACGCCGGCAGGGAGTGGTCGGAGGAATCGCCCCAGGCAGCGCCGCAAGCCGCTTCAAATGCTGGCCTCCAACAGAGGGCGGCGCACGCCGCGAAATCCTCTGGGGCAAAGCACAAAGGGCACACCGGCGATGATTATGACCCCGCCACAACGACCGAGGGGATCGCAAACCAGATCTACAATGAGACGGCAGGGCTGCGCACTACGGGACATCAAGGCCCTGGGAGCGATCTGGACCTGCAGGACGCGCGGAGGGCGATTGGGCATGTTATACAAAATCGTTCTGCCGGTAGAATGAAAGGTGGACTGGCAAGTCCTCAATTGACCTCCAAAGAGGAATCTGCGATCACCTCTCTTTACACGCCAGCTCATGACGCATATAGCGAATCCCACTCCGCCGCTCAGGTTTCGAGCAGCATGCGGGATCCTACAGGGGGCGCGAAGCTATTCTATCTTGATCACGGACAGGCACCCCCGTATTGGGCCCGGGGGAAGAAGCCTGTCACGGAGTACGGGCCGTTTAAAAATACTACGCCACCAAAGGGCGTGCGTATCGGGACCTTGACCAAAATCAAGATTTACTAGGGAGGAGCCTCATGCGCACGTTGCGTTGGGTATTACTGGTTTCGATTTTGCTTTTTCCGCCGATTGTCGGGGTCGCCCAAAATGGGAAAAGTGCGGTCACACCGGCGACCGAGAACGCCGTTACAGAGGCAGTCGCGGATGAAATCTATGATTGGGGTTGCCAGAAATACACTGAGTTTGTTGGCAAGGACATCGGTCAGGACAGGCGGCAGCTTCGGGTTTATATCGACCCGACGATCAAGAATGGCCGAGGTGCGGTTATCTACAAGTTCATGCCGATCGGCGAGATCTATCGGCTGTACTTCCTCCTGAAGAACGGGAGCGTTTACCTCGATGACGATCCGTGGCTTGGCTTTGGTCCGGAGCGACCCGCCTATCAGACTGTGTACATGGATGACGACGAGCTTTGCCAGTTCAAGCACGACTGGCTGAAGACGATGGTTGCGATCGAGTTCAATCCGAGCGCCGAGCGGGTGCGGCTGGCGAACCAGCGGCAGAGGTATCGCTGGGGGAAAGCCTATCGTGTGCAGGATCGGAAGTGCTCGGTGAATGGCGGGTAGTGGCCGAGTGGGTTGGCTGCGGGGTTGGGTGTTTTGCTGGGCGCAAACACCCAAACCCGAGGGCCGGTCAGCCAAAACGATCCGCTTGAGAGAGCGGACTTTATATCATGAGACGCGAAAAACGAAGAGAGATTCATCGCTCGAAAAGCGAGCGATGGAGAACCGTTCTTCGTCGCTTCGCTCCTCAGGGTGACAGCTGAAACCGAGGGGCGGCCTATGGTGACTACGATTCTCACAGCGAAAACCAAGACCTACCCTTGAAGAACGCAAGAGTAGGGCACCCGAAAAGTCTATGGCCCACAGCCAGAAGTGGCTGTGTCACCCACCACGGCTGCTATTCCCTCTTTGGCTAGGCCGGGCGTTCTACCGGGTCGCCGGTGCGGGCGCCGTAGGCGGTTCGCAGGGCCGGGGGCGGCGCTACCAGGCGCACTACCTGCTGGAGGCGCTCCGGCTTGAATGGCTTGGCCATGCAGACGACTGCGCCGAGTTGGTGGCTGGCGGCGTAGTCGGCGGGCTGGGCGGCGCGCGTCATCAGGATCACGGGAACTTTTTGCAGGCGCTCGTTCTGCTTGATGATTACGCAGAGATCCTGGCCGGACATGTCCTCGGCTTCGACTTCCGCGATAAAGACCGATGGCACGGTGGTGCGCAAGATTTCGAGGGCGGCTTGCGCGGTGGGAACGACGATGACCGTTATAGCCATCCTGCTCGAGCAAGTTGCGCATGGTTTCCGCGCTGCGCGCGTCCGGTTCAATCGCGAGCACCACGGACTGGCGGGTGTTCGACGCCGCCTCCTGGGTACCCGGAGCTGCGGGCTTGGACGAGTTCGCTTTTCGCTCGCCTTTGCCGTCCGACTTTGCTGAAACGAATTGAACCGCGACGCCGAACTTTCCCATGCGGTCTGCGGATCGATGCGAACGACTTCGGCGGGCTGGCCCTGGTTGATGGCGCCGGCCATGTTGGAGTAGGGGAACGCGACTTCGAGGATCTGTCCCTTCCAGTAGCCTGAAAATTTCGAGGCGAAGAGCAGGCCGTCGCGCGAAACGTCGATGCTCATGCAGACTTCTTCGAAGGGCTCGGGGGAGTTGACGGCGCGCACATGCACTTGCGCGGAAATCTTGGCGCGGCGGCGCCGGCGGCGATCGATGCCGCTCTGCGATCCCTGCCCAGGCTGCGCGGACGCCTTTGCGCCGGGCACTGGCGGGATGCTCGTGGTTGTCCCCATGGAAACCCCTTGAATGCGTGCGCGGTGGCTGTGAGAGGTGCGGCCGGGTGGCCGAGCCTCCGCTGCAAGATGAGGTTCGCATGGGGCGAACACGCAGCAAATAGTACGCGCGTACTGTTTCGGTACAGGTGTATTGCACCTGTACGGAGGCGAAGTGGGAGCACTTCAGCATTGCGAGGATGGAGAGGATAGAGATGATGCAAAGCACAGCAAGCCCGGTGGTCGACGCTACGCTGCCGCGGAAGCAAAACACGGCGCAACGTCAGGCGCCAGAGAGCGCCCGCCACAACGCGCTGCAACATTCGCAGCGGAATGCGAGCGATGACGAGATTCTTGGATTGATTGCCGGCGACGGCGCGGATGTGGGTGCGGATGGTCTGAGTGGCGACGAGCGGGATGCGCGCTCGGAACGCGCGTTTGAATCGGATGATGCCGGCGCTGAGAGTAGCGAACAAAGGGGGCGGCGTGACGCCGTCGATTCGGAAAGGGGTAGCGAAGGCGCCGATACCGAGAAGCTGCGCGCGGCATTCGAGGCGAATCCTGAATTGCGGCAGGCCTGGGAGGATGCGAAGTCGTATCGCGAGAGCTTTGCTACGCCGGAGGAGGCTCGCAACGCTACGGCTCTGCTGGCGGACTTGAATCGCATGGACGCTCTGTTCTACTCGCGACGTCCGGAGGATCATGCGGAGCTGGCGCGGTCGATTGCGGAGCTCGATCCAGGGGCGTTTGCGTCGCTCGCGAAGGCGATTGGGGAACAGGCGGCGCGGCAGGGAAGCGCGGAGAAGAGAGACATGGCAGCACCGGCGGCGCCCGCGGCGTCACGACAGGCACACGAAGGCAAAAGCGCTTCGGGGATTTCACCGGCGCAGGCGGAATTTTTCCAGGCGGCCAATGCGGCGGCCGTGCAGGGCGTGATGGACGCGATTGAAACGCAGGTGGAGCGGTTGCTGCCGGAGGGGGCATCGAAGAGCGCGCGGAATCGCGTGATGGGGGAGATTTACCGCGAGCTGGATACGACGCTGGGAGCGAATCGGCAGCTTTCGCAGCAGGTGCGCGATGCGTTTCGTTCCGGGGCGCTTGACGCGAACCACCAGCGCGCGATCGTGTCGCTGATTACTGGGCGGGCGCGGCAGGCGCTGCCAGGGGTCGCGAAGCGCGTTATGAACGAGTGGACTTCTACGATTGTGGCGGCGAACCAGGACCGGCGAACGCGGCAGCATGCTGCGGAGCGGCGCGTGGATATTGCGGGCTCTGGCGGCGGAGGCGAAGGGCGGCGTTCGATGGGACCTCGGGATATCGATTATGCTCGGATGTCGGATGGGGATATTTTGAATTTATAGGGCGCTTGCAATTTAGTCACGCCCTCTCAGGATGAGGGTCAACGGCAAGGGTTGGCGGGACGTCCGCATTGCGCTTGGTTGCGCGCGGATGGGGCGACACGGATCGTGCCGCCCCTCCGGGGCTTCCCGCTACTTTAATACCGGGCTCCCGCCGCTGCCGCGGTGGGCTACGCTGTTCCGCCCCTGGCGGGGCTGGATCACGAGAAAGAGAAGACCCACCCTTACACTACAAGGGGTGGGGCACCCGCGAAAGCAACGTCAAAAGCAAGGCAAAGAAACCCGCAAAGGCAACTGCCAAATCAAGAGGGATCCTTCGCTGCGCTCAGGATGACTGCGAAAAGCACGAGCGAGAGGCACAACCCAAGGGCAGACGAGAAAGTCGCACGCGAACGCACACGCGGAAGTCGGACGCGAAAGTCAGGGCTCAACGGCAGAAGCGAGACGCAGAAGACCGACCCTTACACACCAAAGGGTCGGGCACCCGGCGTAGGGTCGGGCATCCGGAAAAAGTCCGGATAGCCGGCTGTGAGTTGTGGCATGGAAGACTCGCGGAAAAGGCACCGCGAGCGGTTGGTGCTGTGCACCGTCGTTGTATGTCGGAACTGAAGTTCCGACCCCCTAAAAACCGAAGAAGGGAAAAGCACGGCCCCAACGCGCGTTTGTGCGGTGGCGACAGTTTGATTCTGGAATGCGTTTGGGAGCGCGGAAGACCGACCCTTACACGGCGGAGGGTCGGGCACCCGGCACCCGAAAAGGCACGGCTATGGGCGCGGGTGCATGCGCTTGACGATATTTTTGTTTGAACAGGTTGCTTGAAGCGCACCGGCAGGAGTGCCGGTGCCACCTACCTACTCACTTACCTTGCATCGTCCGTGAAGGACACCTCGCAGCAGATTGGCCGCACTTTCGCGCGGCTACGAAATCCATTTCAAAGGGGAATCAGACACCATGGCACAAATGCAAAATTCGCAATCGGTTGCGCTGCAACTGGAGAAGGTGCGGGACAAGCTGCCGCTGCTGTATGAGCGGAACGACATCCTGCTGACGATGATCCAGCAGCGCGGCGACGTGGAACGCGTCAGCTCGCGGAACATGCGGCTTCCGCTGCAGATTCGTCCGGGAGGCAAGGCCGGCCTCGCGAATATGGACGGCGGAGACCTGGGGCGCGGGTCGGGGACCGTCTACGACGTGGCGCAGGTGACTCCGGTATTTTTCCGGCACGCGGTGGAAATCACCAAGCTGGTGGAGTACGCGTCGAATGCGCCGGAGAAGGCCATCGAGAACGCGGCCAAGCGCGAAGTGAAGAATGCGATGGCGCAATTTCGCGCTTTCCTCGACAAGGTGATGCAGACCAACGGCAACGGCGTGCTGGGAACGATCAGCTCGATTTCGTCGAGCACGTTCACGATGGCCAAGCCGCCCGGGGCGCAGCTTGTTTATTACAACCAGACGATTCAGGTGTATGACCCGACGCTCACCACCAATCGCGGATCGTGCAACGTCACGGCCGTGGATCCCTTCGGCGCGACGATCACGGTGGATTCGGTTCCGTCGGGCACGAGCGCGAACGATGTGATCGTCCACGACGGGCTCACCGGCGCGTCACCCGTATCGCTGTTCGGGATTTTGTACCACCAGACGAACGCGACTACCGGCACGTGGCTCAACCTCAATCGCGCCACGTACCCGGTGGAGCTGGCCACGCCCAACGTGAACGCGAGCAACTCGGCGCTGACGCCGGGTGCGGTGCGCCTCGCGATCAACAAGGTGCGCAAGGCCCTCGGCACGAACCAGGTGAGCAAGCTGGTGGCGTACACCTCGCTCGAGCAGGAGCACCAGTGGGAGCAGCTGGGCGTCACCATCTCGCAGATCATCAAGGAGGGAGCGGGCGGGCGCGCGAGCGATCTCGATCTGCTCTTCACCGGCGAGAAAACGATGGCGGGCGTGCCGATCAAGGCGAGCATCAATGCGAATGCGTCGCGGGTGGATTTTCTGGACCTTTCGCACTGGGGACGCGCCGTGATGCAGGACATCGACTTCTACGATGTCGGCGGGCAAACCGTTTTCCCGATTTATGGGGCGAGCGGGGGGCTGGCGAGCGCTTACATCTTCTACTTCGTTACGGGGTTTCAGGTTTGGAACGAGTCGCCGCGGAGCGGGGCTTACATCAGCAACCTGGCGATCCCGACGGGGTATTAACGAACAGACAGCGAGCACTGTTGTTACGAGGAGATCGTTGTTAGAGCGGCGGTGGATTGCTCAATCGAAGAGAGATTCTTCAGTCGCTGCGCTCCTTCAGAATGACAACGAGAAGCAAAAGCAAAACAAGAACAAAGGCGAAACAAAAAAGGGGCGACCTTACGGGTCGCCCCTGAAATTCGAAACGTGTGCTGGACACGCCCGACAAGCACTCCAAGTATAACTCCGAACTATCTGAGCCGGTGAATCGCCCATGATTCAAGTGACACGAGAGACGCATGAGGCGCCGGCGGCGATTTGCGAGCGGATTGCGCGCGCTGGGGGATTGAACCGCTACGGCGAGGCGAACTTCCGCGTGGTTTGGGGAGGGTCGCGGCTTGCGTGGATTGGCGGGCGGTGGGTGGATCGCGACGCGCATGGCAACGTGATCCGCGAGGTGGTCGAATTGCGGCAGGAGCCGAAGTATATTCCGGCCGAGCGGTGGCATATTGAGCGGTGGATACCGCCAGAGGCGTACGGGTCACCGGAGGAATGGTTTGCGCGGACGGTGGAAATCGACGATGGGATTCGGATTCCGGCGCTGGGGCCGTATCCTTCGCGCGGGGAATACGAGCACTGCTTTACTTTGGAAGGTCCGCGCGGGGAGTTTCTGCCGTTGAGTGCCGCAGCTTGCGACTGGATCGTGCGGGCGGTGGCGTGGTCGCGCCGGCAGACGCGGCGTGACGGGCGGCAGGCGATTGCGGCCCGCGAGGCGCGACGAGAGCGGGCCTGGGATCGCGACGCGGACGATCTGCTCGACGATGCGGTGCCCGCGTTTCATGGGCAGGCGTTTGTTACTTCGATGTAGCGGACACGGCGAGAGCAGCGAACAACAAGAGAGATCCCTCGTCGCTTGGCTCGCTCGGGATGACGACGAAAGACAGAAGTCAAAAGCAAAAGAAAACCCAAAAGAAGGACCCACCCTTAAAAACGAAGGGTGGGGCACCCGCAAAGGCGACAGCAAATGCAAGTGCCTGAAATGGGCACGCTGGGGTTTACACGAAAGGAAAATCACTTGAGCAATACGATGATGGCTACGGCAGAGCAGGGGCCGCGAAACGCGGCGGGGTATGCGGGCGGGCGGCGCGAGATGCTGGTGGACACGCAGCCCAAGGGCGACACGGCGGCTACGGTGGCGATCGCTTCGATCTCGGAGCAGGACTGGTATGTTTCGCGGACGCATGGCGTGTATCACATACCCGGGTGCGCTAAGGGAGATGCGTTTGCGCTGCTTTTGCTGACCTCGCGCGGGGATGTGATCGACCTGGGCGACAACCGGCGGTTTCCGTTCACGATTACGGCGCGCGAAATCGCCGACGATCTGCTGCAGGACCTGCACGATCACGGAATTTTCGTTTGCGCGGGGGCGCGGCCTTCGTCGGAGGAGCTGACGTCGGCGGCGGCGCGGCGCGATGCGTACTACCACCGGCTGATCGGGGAGGGCGACACGATGTGGGCGCGCGGGCATTCGTATCGCGAGATTTCCGACCTGCACCGTCGCGCGGCGATTGCGCTGGGAGTGGAGCGCGAATGGGCGTATGTGCCCTTGAAGATGAGCGAGTGTCCGGCGTGCGGCGAGAAGGTGAAGTCGGGAGTGGCTGTCTGCAAGCACTGCCACGCGATCCTCGATGCGGAGAAAGCGGCGAAGCACGGCCTGGGTCCGGCTGCGCGAGAGAGCGTCGCCAAGGCGCCGGTTGAGAACAACCCGGATACCGCGAAGCAACCCGAGCGCAAGCGGTGAAGGATGATTGCGCGGGGAGATAATCCAATACTCGCGGCAACGTCACCGCGAGCGGGAATGCGCTCCGCGCAAGTTTTTTTTATGTCGGAACTGAAGTTCCGACCCCCTAAAAGGCATTCGACCTGTGAGCCGGGTACGCCTGATGAGCGAAAAAAAAACGGCCCTCGAAACCGAAGGGTCGGGCACCTGGAAAACTGGAAGAGGGATTCTTCGCGCGACGTCGGCGCTCAGAATGACGAACTTGCTGGTCATGGACAGAAGGGAATGGCAATGAACGCAGAGGCGATACTTTGGAGGATTGGTGGGTTGCGGCGGCTGGTCGCGGGGCTCGCGCCTCGTCCGGCTTGCGCCGGGGCGCGAGGGCCGGCGGCGCTCGCGGCTCGGGCGGCTTGTGCCGTAACAGCGCTTGCCGCGATTTTTGCGGTGCTGCTGACGCTTGCGCCCGCTTTGCATGCTCAGGGGTCGCGGAAGGATGACATCGTGTTCGGGCCGGGAGGGCATCCCGTTTCGGGGGCTACTGTGCGCGTTTGCCAGGCTGCCGCTACCGGGACTCCTTGCACGCCGCTGGCTACTATCTACACCGACGCTACGCTTGGTGTGGCGGCTGCTAATCCGTTCCAGACTGACGGCATCGGCAATTATCATTTTTATGCGCCGGCGGGGCGCTACCAGATCCAGATTTCGAGCCCGCAGATCAGCGGGACGATTACGCAGCCGGACGTGATTCTGCCGCCGGATTTTTCCGCTCCCACAAATATTTCCGCGTTCGGATTGAGCCTGGGCGGAAACCTGAGCGTGGCGGGAAACGCTAACATCAGCGGTACGCTCACTACTTCCAATTTCAGTCCCGGCAATTTTTCCCCTTCGTCGCTCAACGTGGCGGGCAATTCCACGGTGGCCGGCCCGCGGCCTTATATCGACGTTACCGCCCCGGTTTTCGGGGCGATTGCCGACGGAGGCGCGGAGCAGGCCAGCGGAACAATCGCTTCCGGTTCGAATCAGCTGACGATTGCGCCGGGGATCGGCACGTGGAAAGTGGAGATGGGGCTGCACGTGGATGGAGCGGGCGCGTCGGGCGACGTGCTGCTGGCGCACATTACCGCGATCAACGGGAACATCTTCACGCTGGACCGCAACGCGGGCACGTCGGTGAGCAGCGCCAGCGTGCAGGATGACGATACGCTGGCGATCCAGGGCGCGTTGAACGCTTACTGCGCCGCGCCGTCCAATTCGAACGGCGGCTCGATCTATTTTCCGCCGGGGAATTACATTGTTTCGCAGAATCAGTCGGCGAACCCGAATGCGATACCGTTCCTGATCGCGTGCTCGGGCCTGCACCTGCTGGGAGGGAACAGCGGGCAGCACAACGGCACGCCGTTTGTGCAGCCGCCTTCGGTGTCGATTCTGGGCCACTGCGGGTCTAGCCCCAACGCGCAGCCGATGTTCGGGACGTACTATCCGAACGGGAACATCACGTTTCAGAACCTGGTGATCACCGGATGCAACATCGCGGTGGCGGTGACCTCGAATGTGACGCGGTTCTGGAACACGTATTTGAGCGCGTCGGGCGGGCAGGCCAACGGGTCAACGCTTTGGCTGCAGGACACCTTCTGGGTGTACTTCGACTATGGAGGGCTCAGCAGCAACTCGACGTCCGTGCCCACGCTTTTGATGACTGGATATCCGTGCAGCGGATGCTATGCGGGAGTGGGGGATGTGTATATGTCGAACGCGCTGCTGGCGGGCGGGCCTATCTCTTACGTGCAGACGGGAAATCTGAGCGGGGAGCCGAGCGGGCACTGGGTATTCCGCAACATCACGCAGGAAAGCGGGAACGGGGACCTGATTCAGATCACCGACCCCGGAGGCTACGTGACGGGAATCATGGGGCCGATCACGCTCGACGATGTGCAGCAATCGGACAACGCCAATGGGCATTCGGCGCTGATCAATTTCAATGTCGCGAGCGGCGGGCTGAGCGGGCTCTACATCAATAACTCGTTTTCCGGGGCGGGGGGCGTGAACGCTCCGGCCGTGAAGGTGACAGCGGGAAAGCTCGATCATTACTTCATCACCGGCTGCGATTCGGGATGCGTCAGCCAGGTGTGGAATTCGTCGGGGAATCCGGCGGGGAGCGGGATGATCGAAAGCACAGGCGGGCTCGATATTTCGGACGACGTGACCAACGCGGAGCGCCTGGTTACGTCGCCGCTTTCCTCGAACAACCAGGACGGAACCGGGCCGTCGGCACGATTCTTCCAGTCCGGCAGCGGGTTCGCGTCTTACGGAATCGACCCGGCGAACGGGTGGATGTTCGGCAGCAGCACGCAGGCGGGTTGGAACGCGCAGATTTACCAATCGACGGCGCCGAATATCGATATCGCGTTTGCGGCCAATTTTCCGCCGACGAATGTGTCCGGAACAGTGAGCAACACCGGCGGCGTGTTTGCGACGGGGACTTATTACGTGTGGGTCGTGTCGACGACGGGGAGTTCGTGCGTTAGCCCCAGCACGATGTCCGCGGGGTCGAACATCTTTGGACCGCTGACCGTGGGGTCCGGAGTGACGACGGCGAAATTCAACATCACGTGGACCGCGGCGGTGGCAGGCTCGACGCCGATACAGGGCTACTGCGTATTCGTGAATAACACGAACCAGTACAACTACGCATCGCAGTGCACGGCCATGATTGCGGGCGCTAGCACGACGAGTGCGACGGTGACTACCACGTCGCTCGCGCCGGGGAGCTATCCCATCACTTACCAGATGGTGCCGGCGCACCACATCACGCCTTCGGGCGCTATATTCAACGGGAACGCCACGCCTGCCGGTGGGAGTGCGCCGCCCTACCAGCCGCCCTGCCTGGCAGCCGCCACGTGCGCGGGATATCTCCCGCTGAGCCCGTTCACGGCGGATTCATTCGCGCGACCAAACGCTTCAACGCTCGGGCCGAACTGGGCGATCAATTTTCAGGTGATGGCCATTGCGTCGAATGCTGCGGTGGCCGGAGCGGGTGACTACGCGGAGGAGTCCTGGGTAGGGCAAAGCTTCATGGCCGACCAGTGGTCGCGGGCAAAAGTGGCGAGCGTGGATAGCGCCGCCGGGGTGGGAGTGATGGTGCGGCTGGCCGCGGCCGGCACGGATACGGGCTATCTGTACTTCTGCAACACCACGACGCGTTCGATCTCGAAAAGGGTGGCGGGTTCCTCGACGACGCTTGCCACGGCAGGGTCGGGATGCGCGGTAAACGATTTGCTCGAGCTCGATGTGGTGGGGAGCAATCTGATCGCGCTGCGCAATGGCGGCGTGGATATGACGTGTGAGCGATTCGGCCATCGCGTCGGGCGCGCCGGGAATCGCGATCTACAATACCGGGACGCCGGCCAACGACTCGGTGGTGAACTGGATGGGCGGCAGCCTGGCGCCGGGGAACGCGACTACCTCGCTCTTCAATCAGCCGAATACGTGGGTGCAGCCGCAGACGTTCGCGAGCCCGATTACGTCGGCATCTCTTGCGGTGCCGAATAAGACGCGCACTTGCAGCATTGTCCGCGGGCGATCAGAGCGGAAGCGCGCTCACTACGGGCAACATTCAGCCGCAAGGCTCGCTCTGCTATGTGGACGCCGCGTCCACGGTAGCGCAGGTGATTGTGCTGGTGGATGCGGGGGCTTCCACGATGCAGCTTGGCTACCGTCATAATGGATCGACGACGGCGATTACCTCCACGCTTACTCCCGCCAGCGTCTCCGGAAGCACCGACCATGTGGCCTGCGCGAATGCTGGCGGCACGGCGATCACCATCGAGGGAAACAGCGTGACTTGCTCTACGCTCACCAATACTTCTCTTACGGCTGGGGACTTCATCGAGACGATTGGCGGCTCGGCCGATGGGACGTCCAAGCGAATGTCGATCGCGATGACGTTTACGCCGAATTAGAACGTCTATCTCCAAGGTCATTAAGAAATGATGCGAGCCGCGGGATCTCTCTGTTTATGAAGCCTTTGGAGCGATGCAAAAACGACACGAAAACGGACATTCCTTCCTCAAGTCAATTTTTTAAGTGGAACGTCGCTTCTTGGTATGGGAGGTTCGAGGCACTTTCGCTAACCTTGCCCCAGTACGAAAAAAGGGGCCAGAACATGGATCGAATAAACGATCAGGCAAGCAATCAAGCAACTGTGGAGTACGTCCACGTTTTGCTGTTTGAGTGCCCTCGATGCGGCGAGCCGGCGGCTTTCGCCCGGGTGACCGCGAGCCGGAATATCGAGGAAGTGGATGGGGAAACGGCTTCCTATTCCTGCAAGTGCGGCCATTCCGGAGCGCTTTTGGGCCTCCACGCCCGGCAGCATTGGGTGGAGGAATGGTACCGGAACGGTCCGGGACACGCCGTGGAGGGCGGGCCGGGGTTGACTTTTAGCTAAAAATACCGGGTCTTGCCTATGGCTTGGACGGGGAAGCCCCGATAGTCTCGCAGGGATGGTGGAGACGAATCCGGGGAAACGAATGCGAATCCTGCTGGCGGACGATTTCGAAGTTGTGCGAACCGGGCTCAAGAACCTGCTGAGCGAGAATAAGGAGTGGGAAGTTTGCGGCGAAGCGGACAACGGGCGAAGCGCTGTGGAGAAGGCCGTGGAGTTGTCACCGGACGTGGTGGTACTCGATATTACGATGCCGGTGATGAATGGAATTGAGGCTGCAAGGGAGATCCGCAAGCTGAGGCCTAAGACGAAGATCGTGATGTTTTCCATGCACGATTCGGCGCGCATGGAACACGAGGCGAAGGCCGCTGGTGCTGACGCTTATATCGTGAAGAGCAGTGGCATCGACGTAATCGAGAAGACCATCGGCAAGCTTCTGGGAAACAGCCGCGCTTCGTAGTGATCCGGCACAGCAGGAAAGCCCTCCTTATCGCAAGTCCAGTTAAAAAGTGACATCTCCTTGTGCCCGCGACGAATTCTGCATGATTCGCGCCACTTAGTGAGGAGCCGTGTATGCATCTTCCAGAAAATGCTCATCTGTGGGCGTTGTTTGCGGCGGGGCACGGGTTGCATGTGCTCAAGCGCGCGAGCCTTTCGGCGGAGTCGAAAATCTCGGGTATCGGAACCGGTTCGACTGGCTGCGGACGAATGCGCTGGCGCTGGCGATCCGGTTCTTCGTGAATGCGGCGGCATTTTCGTACTGGCTGGCGCATCCGACGGCGGCCACGCACGCGATGGGAGGCATCGGGCTGCCGGTGGACCTTACGCTTGAGCCGGGCCACGCCACGGCGGCTTTGTTTGGGCTTTCGGGAGACAGCATGGTGGACTGGGCCGCGGCGAAGGTGCCGTTTCTGCAGAAGGAAATTCCCGCTGTGCAGCAGTGAAGCGATTTGTTGGCCTTGTTCTGTTTGCTACGAAAACCGAGAGAGATTCTTCGCGCATGAGACGCGCTCAGAATGACGGCGTTTTTTTTGTACGAGTGACTGCGCTTCGTTTTATCTCCGTAGGAGGATTCCATGCCTGTTGTTCCCACAACGGCGTATTCGCAAGCAGAAGATGCGCTGAACCTTGTGCGCGCTCTCGTGAACGATTCCGCGGGGGCGGTGTTCACCGACACGCTGCTGATGCCGTTCCTCAACTCGGCGTATCGCGGGCTACAGCGAGAGCTGGCCGAAAACGGCGTGAGCGTGCTTACCGAGCAGCAGGATATCGAGATGGACGTCAACTCCGGCACGGGCGTCACTAACACGGAGCTGAGCGACGTTTCGAGCCCGCAGCTTCCGACCGATTGCCTGGCGCCGCACATGTTGTGGGAACGCGCGACGCCCAACACCAGCGACGTGTTTGTGCCGATGGAGAAGTTCATGAGCGGCGGCTCCATGCTGAATCTGCAACCGAGCTCTTATTTGCGGCTGTGGGAATGGCGCGAGGACAAGGTGAATCTGATCGGCGCCACGCAATCGATCACGGTTCGCATCCGCTACGAAAAAGTGCTTCCGGCGCTCACACTCGGCACCGACCCGATACAGATTCGCTCGGCGACCGATCCGCTGGCGTTTGCAACGGCGGCGCTGGCGGCGCGGTCGCGCGGGGCGCGGGCGCTCGCGCAGGATCTGCTGGGGACGGCGCAGATGGCCACGGAAAACCTCATCGAGCGCTATGTTCGACCGGAGCAGACGAAGGGACGGCGGCGGATGCCTTACAGCTATCACCGGCGAGTGATCTACCTGTAGCGTTTACCGCGGCAGAAAGCAGCGGTGCGGGTACCCGGTCCGCGCATACAGTGGCGGCGAATGCTCGCGGAAAAGGCACCGCGAAGGGTAGGCGCTGCGCGCCGCGGCTCTATGTCGGAGCTGAAGCTCCGACCCCCTAAACGCCTTGTCCCAAAGGCAAGTTTGCTGCCTTGCGTTTCGAAGAGGCGATTTGAAAAAATGCGATTTCTTTCGCGACCTCAAAAATCCGCGCCCTGACGCGTTCGATTTCTGAGATGGCCTTTATTCGGTGACGACGTTGAGTGTGACCGTCAACGCGCGGGATGTATTTTGCGCTGTTCCGGCGATATTCATGTTGGTGGAACCCGAGGGAGTTGAGCCGAAGACGACCGTGCTCTTCTTGCACCCGGCCAGGATTGCCAGGGCCAGGGCTAACAGCGCGAAAGCGGGTACGGTTCGGCGCATCCAGCGGCGCCGGAGCGCGGCGGACTCTAAGGCGGACAGCGGCGAAAAGCGCTTGCGGACGACCGATGTGAAAACGATCCAGGCGAACATCATCGCTAAAAGCGCGCCTAGCGCCGCGGTTGCGAAACGATGTGCTCCAGTCCAATCGGATGGGAAGCGCGGCAAGTTCGGCAGGTGCGTATTGATTGGATTGATGAGGCCGGTGGTCTGGAACGTCACTTGAAAGGGCGCGGCCGTGCCGGGCGTGACGTTCACCGAGGGCGTGGAGAACGTGCAGGTGGTGTTGGTGGGCAGATTCGTGGGGCACACGAGCGTGACTGTGCCGCTGAACACGTTGTCCGGGACCACCTGAAGATTCATGGTGATGGCGGCGCCGCCCTGTACGGAAACCGACATGAGCTGGCCGGTGGCCAACTGCAACTCGTAATCGTCTCCTGTGCCGCTGAGCGCCGTGGAGGCGGAGTCTGCGGCGTTTGCGTCGGTGACGGTGAGAGTGGCGGAGCGCGCGCCGGTGGCTGTGGGTGAGAACGCCACGCTCAGCGTGCAGCTGGCATTAGCCGCTAGCGTCGCGGTGCAGTTGTTCGTGAGGACGGTGAAGTCGGCTGGAGTCGTCGTTTTGGGAATGCTCAGGCCGTTGACGGCGGCGGAGGTTGTGTTGGTGAGCGTGAACGTCTGCGACGCGCCGGTGCCGCCCGTGGCTACGTTGCCGAATGTGCCGGAATTGGGCGACAGCGAGATGCTGCCCTGGGACGTGCCGACCTGCGCGAAGGCGACGATGCGGTTGAGACGCTGCTCGGCCGTGTAGAGATTTCCGTTGGCGTCGAAGGCTAGTTCGCCGGGCTGATTCAAACCGCTGGCGACAACGGTTATCGCGCCGGTCGTCACGGATGTTTGCGCGTCGACTCGAAGGATGCGCCCGCTGTTGGCGTCCGAGACAAAGAGATTGCCGGCGGCATCCACTGCGAGGCCTGCGGGACAAATCTGAGTGGCGCTTGATCCGGCCGCAGCCGCACAGGCCGATTGACCGGACGCTGAAGGTGCAAAGCCGCTGACTGCGGCGATCGCGTGCGTCTGCGTATTGATCGCGAAAACCGCTCCGTTATCCGGCGAGGCCACAAAAACCGTGCCGCCGTTGGGAGACACAGCGATGCTGGCCGGTCCCGCCACTTGCGCGAGCGTTTGGAGCTGCGAGCTTCCGGCAGCCATCACGTCGATGGCTCCGGCGTCGTGATCGGCGATGTAGAGATTTCCTGCGCGATCGACCGCCAGGCCCAGCGGTTCGACCAACGCGATGTTCTGCCGCGCGGCCCAGCGGCCCGCGGCGCTGCGGATCACGCCGGGTTCGGTGCTCGAGGGGCCTGCGATGGCGCGAATGGTGGCGTTGCCGGTGTCGGCAACATAGATGGTGCCGTCGGGCGCGATGGCGATGCCGCTGCGCTCGAAAAGGGAAGACACGTTTAGATTAAATTCCGCAGCGCTCGCTGCGCCGCCGTCTCCAAGAGATCCCGCAACACCGGTTCCCGCTAGCGCTGCAATTCGCAGGCTCGCGCTGGGGGCCGATGGTGTGGCGTTGCTGCCCAGTGTGAATATCTGGTTGGGCGCGGATGCGTTGGTGAGATCGAGGGAAGCGGGAGACCCGGAGGCGGCTACGGCCAGCGCTCGCGCGGCGACATTCGCGGCGAAAACGCTCACTTTATAGCTGGAAACGATGCCCGAAGAGCCCGCGGGAGCACCGCTCTGCCGTCCCGCCGCGAGGGCCCCGGAATTTTTACCGATTGCGACGAACGCCGCGAAGATCGTTACCGCCACCGCGCAAACAACAGCCAGTCGCCGCACTCAGCTCTCCTCAGAAATATCGATGATCGACGCGTTTGGATTCACTTGCAGGCGTTCGGGTTGTGCGTCGCAGAGCGCCAATCATAACAGCGCCCGCCGACTCGTGACCAGCACTTAGTAGCTCTAATTCGAACTTCAGGAGGAACCATGGCACTTGCATTCACGCTTGTGGACACGTGGGATGACGGACAGCGCATCCACGTGGCCGGCACCGTCACCGCTTCGGGGAATTACGCGACCAGCGGCGACACGCTCGATCTTTCGCAATCGCCCATCATCGCTGCCACGCAGGCGCCCGTGCAGGGCACGGCCTGGATGGACGGTCTTTCGGGTTACGACTATGTGTTCTATCCCGGCACCGCGATGAACAACGGGAAGGTGAAAATCTTCCAGCAGGGCTCGGGCGCCGGCGCCTTTCCGGAGTTGGCAGCTGGGGCGTATCCGGGCGCGATTTCGTCGGACACGATTACGTTCTACGGGATATTCAAGAAGCTGCTGTAGGTGGCGCAGGCGCTTTTGCCTTTGCGGTGTGAGTTCCCTCGGATTCAGAGAAAGGCTGGAGAGGGATTCTTCGCGCAAGACCGGCGCTCAGAATGACGGGCGCGTTTGCTCGGGGGTGAGGACCTTGTCGAGAAAAAACCGACCCTCGAAATCAGAGGGTCGGGCGCCCGGAAAGTCCAACGTTCGCGGGAAAATCACCGCGATTGGAAAGGCGCTCGGCGCCTGCGTTTTTATGTCGGAACTGAAGTTCCGACCCCCTAAAAGGCGTTGCTGCTTGCGTGCCGGGTGCTGAGAAAAAGCGGGCCTCGACACCCACAGCGCACAGGCAAGAGTGCCTGTGCCACCGGCCAATGCGCCTTTGCGGTTTTCCGGGTGCCCGACCCGTTGCTTTGTAAGGGTCGATGTTTTGACTTTGCTTTTGATTGTCATCCCTTGCGAGCGAAGCTACCTGGGATCTCTCCTGCCCTGTTGCTTCCCGTTTCCTGCGAGTTAGATCAATGTCCATCGAATCGTTTTCGCCATTGCCGCTCAACGTGTTTGGCAGCTGGATCACGCTGCTCGATCCGTCGGACGTGCCGCCGGGCATGTCGCCGAATCTTGCCGACGTGGATTTCTTTCCCGGCGGAGTGCGCACGCGCCCGGGGCTTGTGTCGCAATTTCCGGTGATCGGCGGCGCGCCGCAAATCAACGGGCTGAAGACCTACATCACCACGAACCGCGTGCTGCGGATGCTCGCGCTCGATTCGAACGGCAACCTCTATAAGGAAACCTCGCCCGGCACGCTGGCGCTGATCACGCCGGGCGGCGTGACGCCGAGCCTCTACCTCGCCTCGACGACGCTGTTTGGCCGCGAGTACATGGGCTTCGGCGACGGCATCACCGGCCAGGACATGCCGCGCCAGTTCGACGACACCTATTTCGATCGCGTGAGCCAGATCGGGCCGTGCCGAAAGCCCTGCGGTGGCCGATTCGACCGGGGCTGGGAATATTTCGCCGGGCGTGCATCAGTGCGCGGTGGTGTTTGTCACGCGGCAGGGATACTGGACGGCGCCCTCGCCGCCGATTTCGTGGACTGCGGCGGGCGGCCACCAGGTTGCCGTGACGAACATCCCCACGGGGCCATCGAACGTGGTGCAGCGCCTGCTGGTCTTCACGGCGTCGGGCGGCGCAAATTACTATCATGTGCCGGCGACCATGGCGATCAACGACAACACCACTACGTCGCTGACGGTCGACTTCACCGACACGATCCTGCTTTCTGGCACGAGCATGGATTACCTCTTCAGCCAGATCGAATTGCCCGAGCAGTTGGGCGTGGCCGCTTACGCCGAGCGGCTTTTCTGGTGGGGCGAGCGCGCGCAGATGGATAACTGGCGCAACCTCACGTTCGATGGAGGCTGGGATGCGTCGGGCGACGGCCGCCCGCTCGGCTGGGTGCAGGATTCCTCGTTTGGCGCGGGCGGGAGCAGGGAAGGTAGCGATGTGGTTTGGGGCGACGCGTACCGCATCACCGCGGATGGCGTGACTGCGGCGCGCGGCATGATCGAGCAGAACGCGATCACGGACGCCGACGGCGACCCGCTTTTCGCGAACAACACCGACTACTCCGTTCGCGCGCGGGTGAAGCGAAGCGCGGGATTATCCTCCGGCACGCTGCGCATCAATGCCTACAGCCCCACGGCGGGCCAGCTCGCTACGGGCCTGGCGGTGAGCTTCACGCAGGCGACCACCACCTATCAGGAATTCACCGCGGATTTGCTGCCGCCGCAGACTTCGCTTCCGGCCGATCTTACGCTGCGGGTTTATGCCGACGGTGTGCCCGCGCCGAGCGGCGAATCGTTTCTCGTCGACAACATCGAGGTGTTTCTCACCAATGCGGCGCAGAATGCGTCGCTGGTGCGCGCGTCCGGGACGGAAACGCCGGAGGCTTATGACGGCGTCACCGGAATCATGAGCATCGCGGAAAATAACGGGCAGGGAATCCGCGCCGCGTTTGTGCTGCGGAACAATCTCTATTTTGTGAAGGAGCGCAGCCTGTACGTCACCGCGACCGACGGCGTGAACGAGCCTGCGCTGTGGGCCGTGGAGGAGGCGTCGAACCAGGTGGGGACGCCCTCGGCGCATGGCGTGGGAGTGGGCGAGGAATGGGTGGTGATCGCGGGGCGCTCGGGGCTTTATTTGTTCGACGGCGGCACGCCGGTGAAACTTTCGCAGGAGATTCAGCCCACGTGGGACGCGATCAACTGGCAGGCGGGGCAGAAGCTCTGGGTGCAGGTGGATACGCAGCATAAGCGAATTCTGGTGGGCGTCCCGATGGGCTCGGCCACGCAGCCGAATCAGATCCTGACGCTCGATTACACGGAGGGCTTTGGCGATCCGCTGGTGGCGATGCTCACGGCTCCCGAGCGCTCGCGCAAATGGGCGCGGTGGATGATTCCGGCGAATTCCTGTGGGCTGATCGAACGCTCGACGGGCGTTGCGCAAGTCTTCTTCGGCACGAATAATTCTAGCGGGAAAATCTATGCACTCACTCCCGGGCAGTTCTCGGACGATGGCGTTGCGATCAATTCGTATTACACGACTGCGTTTCTCGCGGCTACGGGCTTGAGCGGGCGAAACCTGTTTGGCTATTTGACAGGATACGTGCAGGGGGCGGGGCCGCTCGCGCTGACGGCGCTCACTCCGGGCAGCGCCTCATCGATTTCGCTCGGATCGTGGACGCTCGGCTCGCCCGCTTCGCGCGACATGGAACAGTTCACCAACGTGCTGGCCGAGCGCGTGTCGTATCAGTTTGGCACCGACGCGGCGGGCTCGTGGTTCTCGCTGACGAAGCTGGTCCCGTGGGCCAAGGCTGATCCGTTTGCGATTGTGCGCGGAACGAATTGACGATCCGGCGAGGATCATCATCCCGAGCGGAGCAACGCGAGCGAGGGATCTCTTGTATCTGGATAGAGGCGGCATGTTGGGGTGAGATGTCGCTCTTCGACCTTCCTTAGCCTCATCTTTCAGTGGCACAGCCACTCTTGGCTGTGTCCTCGAATAGCGTCAGTTTCCACAAATAGCTGACGTTTCCTAGCCCTGAAAAGGAAAGCACGATGCTTACCGTTCCACAGATTGAGGCGCTGCGGCAAACCAATCCGCAGCTTTACGAATCGCTGAAGCGGCTGGCGGGGGCGTCGCTGGGCCCGAATCAGGGCTGGAGCCTCGACAGCCAGATCACCGACGGAACCGACTACGCGCGAGTGGTCACGGGCGCGCTCACTGAAGGGAATGTCGATCCCTCGAAGTCGGGCGTGTTGATGAAGGGCAGCGTGCCGCCTACGTGGTCGGGCGCGTTCACTTATGCTTCGACCACCTCTAGCATCGCTTGGAGCTGGAGCGGACTTACGATCTATCGCGCAGACGGTACCACCACGGCTGTGCCGAACGGGTCGCTTGCCGTTACCGGGCTTACCCCTGGCACTACCTATTATTTTTACCCTTACTGGAATGATGCTGCGTCCGCGATCGGCTGGGTGGCGGGAGGAGCCGGGGCGCCCGCCAACGCGCAGACGGCCAAGACGAATCTTGCGGCGCAGCAGCAGTCGCTACAGGGATTTATTCCGCTGTCGCAGGGAGCTGTCGTCGCGGCAACCACTACTTCGGGCACCGGCGGCGGCTCGGGAGGAGGCAGCGGCAGTTGCTTGCGCGCCGGGACGATGGTGCTGACGAAGGAGCGCGGGACCGTCGCGATCGAGACGTGTCGCGTAGGCGAACATCTCCGATGTCCTTCGGCCGCCGCGGGCGAGTCGTGGACGCGCATCAAGCTGCTCGAAGCGCGCAAAGCCGACACGTTCATCCGCCTCTACTTCTCGAACGCCGAATCGCTTGACGTGACGCCGCACCACATCTTCACTCTCGCCGACGGCTCGCCTATGCGCGCCGAGCGGCTGTGCTTGAGCGACATTCTCGTTGGCCGCTTCGGGCACCTCACGCTGAAGCGCATAGAGGCTATCGTCGAGGAGTCGTACAAAGTTACGGTGAGCTGCGAGCCGTCGCACCAGTTCTTCGCCGGGCGTCACGCCGCGACTGTGCTGACGCACAACTACACGTTTACGTCGTGACTGCTGCGAGTATTCTTTACAATCGAGAGAAGACGGTGTACAAGCTTGCTACGTGCCTGCGCCGCAATATGAGCTGTGGGCAGAAGCAATCCGGGATATCGGCATCCTCCTGCTTGTCTTCGTGCCGATTGATATTTTCCTGCCGAACGTGCAGTTCACGGCCAAGCGGGTTCTCATTGCGTTAGGGTTTGTCATTTTTGGATTGCTGCTCATTCAAATAGGGGTGAAAATGGGAAGCGAACGCAACCCATGATTTATATTCCTTTGATAGCGTTTCTGGCTGCAGTTGGCTGGATGGTTTGGCGGGGCTTCGAGGCGAAGAAGGAATATCTGCGTTCCAAACATCCTCCAGAGCAGACTGGCAACAGTGAAGTCATCGGCGACATGAAGCCTCGGACAACAGGTAAGGCTTAGCAGGCAAACCTCAGATCGACTCTCGTTTTGAATAGATCCCTTTCAGTTAAATCAGAATAAGCGCGGGAGAGATCCCTCGTCGCTTCGCTCGCTCGGGATGACAACGAACGGCAACGGCAGAATCAACTCCACAAAACAGGGAAACACTGATGACCGGGAAGCGTTACTACATCACTACGCTGGGGGTCTGGCGCATCCACGCGCCGCGCTTCGCCAACTCGCATTTCATCGTGTTGGACGCGCCGCAGGCTGATTCTGGCGCGCGCGGCACGACTAGCGGAGCAGGGAACTGCGCGGCAACTACGTTGGCCGCTGATGCTTCGCCTGACGCGACGCCGATTCTCGTGCTGGTGGAAGGCGATGAAGGGGCGCACCTGGCGCTGGAAGATGAACCTGCGTTCGAGGCTTTGCCGCATCCGCTCGCGCAGAAAGCGATTTCGCCTGCGGCGCAGGCTGTGCTGGCGGTGCATGGCGTTGCGCCTGGGGCTACTACTTTTGATGCTGCTGAGGCTGTTGCGCGGATTCATCCTCTGATGCGGCACCGCGTTTTCTGATTGCGCGCCCTGCGGCAAATTCGCGAAACGCTCAAGAAAGACCGACCCTTACACACCAAAGGGTCGGGCACCCGGAAAGGCGGGGGTTGCCTGGCGATCGCGGACGAGGATAACTTCGGCTTGGCTTAGCCCCACCATGGCTCGCCTTCGGCGCGATTCGCTTTCAGGTAATCGTCGTTCAGCAGGATGCCCAGGCCCGGCATTGAGTGGACCTGCATTTTTCCGTCCTTCACCACCGGGATGTTGCCGGCGGCGTCGGGCGCTTCGTCGAACCACGGGCGGCACTCGATGCGCGGGCAATTGAAGACGCTGGCCGCGAATTGCTGCGACGCGAGATTGAGCGCGTAGCCTGCAACGTTGTGCAGCGAGATGGGCATGCGGTAGGACGCAGCCACGTCCGCGATGATTTTGGTTCCGGTGATTCCGCCTCCGTGCACCAGGTCGATCTGCAGGCAATCGACGGACTGGTTCTGGATGAACGGCATGGTGCCCTCGATCAGCGCCAGGCTTTCGCCGGTGATGATGGGCACTGCCGTGCCGCGCCGCAGAGCCAGCCAGGAATCGGAGAACTCGGGGAACAGCGGATCCTCGAAGAACAACGGCTTGATGCCCTCGACCGCTCGCCCCACTTTGATCGCGCTGGGGAGATCGAGTTCGTTGTGGCAGTGGACGTCGATGTCGTTGTCTGGCCCGAGCGCCTCGCGAGCCAGTTCGTACACCTTCTGGACTTTGGCGACCTCCCGCGGGCCGAGGTCCGGCGTGAATTCGCCATTGTGGCAGCCGAGCGACGGGTGAATGTCAATTTTGAACGCCTTGAAGCCGCCCTTATACGATTTGAGCATCTGCGCACGGGTCTGCCAGGCGTTTTTATCGAGGTAATCGTTCTGCGCCTCGAGCGGCGTGAGCTTTTCGTTCGGCGGAAGCAGATGGGTGTAGGTGTCGATCTCGTCGCGGAAGTTTCCGCCGAGCAGGCGCGAAACGGGCTGGTTGAGAATTTTCCCGGCCAGGTCCCACAGCGCCATGTCGATGCCGCTGTAGGCGAAGACGTTCCGGGGCCTCTGCGCGCGCGCGTAAAACATGTTGTGGAAGTGGACGCGGATCGCCAGCGGGTCTTTGCCGATCAAGCCGTCATCGGCGGCCCCGCGGCCGGTATCGAGCGCCTCGATGGCTGCCCGCGTTTCCGGACCGCCGTAGCTTGGGCCGTAGCCGACCAGCCCCGAATCGGTCTCGATCTTGATCAGCCCCTGCGACGTTCCGCGCTTGCCATTCAATCGCAGGGTCTTGATGGCGGTGATTTTAACCTGGCCCCGCTCCGGGGCCGCGAGGGCCTCGTAGCTCGCCAGAGACACCCCTGCGGGCATCGCCAGCGCCGTCCTCAGAAAGTTGCGCCTGGAAAGAACCATGAGCGATCACTCCTTCCGTGATACGAGCGCGAGACTCAGTGCGCCGTGTAGGTTTTTTTGAAGTTGTTGCGAGCGTTGGTTACGGTGAACTGGCCGCTTTTGGAGGCGGAAACCTCCAAGCCCAGTCCCTGGTCCGAGGGGCCTTCTTCTAAATTCGCGATCATCTCTTCGGAGGTGTTGTGCGCGGAGTCGCTTTGTGCGGCGCGGTGAACCTGCCACAAGCCCTCGATGCCGGGAATCTTTTCGATGATGTCGTAGGCATTCGCGTCGAAGCCCTTGCGGGGGCCGTCATTCACGATGACCACTTTCGGCTGGAGCGCCCACACGAAGGCGGGCGAGCCGGACTGGCCTCCCGAGAAGCCGTGATGCGAGGCCTGGAAGAGCGTCACCGTGCCGATTTTATTTACCGGGCAGGCGAGCATCATTTCGCGGTCCCAGGTAAGGTCGCCCAGATCGAGGAACTTGAACTTGCCGTAGGTGAGCAGGAAGCCGACGCTGCGCGAGTTCTCGGTGTTGTCCTCGGGCTTCTGTTGCGCGTCTTTGCAGTACTCGTTCGCTGCGCCGCCCCCGTTGCTGACGGTGCTGCCGATCACTTCGCCGTTCGCGCTGACTACGGTGATGTCGACGCCTGCGAGCGGAATTTTGTCGCCGGGCTTGGCGATGTTGCGCTTGGCGCCCGCGGTGGCCACGTAATCGTTGAAGAACTCGGGGCCGTGCTTGGTGGCCATCTCGATGGATGCGCCGTGATCGTAAAACCTGTCGACGGGAATCAACTTTGCGAGCGCCGGGACGCCGCCGACGTGGTCGGAATGATAATGGGTGACCACCAGGGCATTGAGCTTCGTGAGTCCTGCGGCCTTCACAGCGGCGACGATGCGGTTGGTGTCGCGGTCGCCGGGGAAGCCGGTGTCGACAAGCAGCGACTCGCCCGAGGGAGCGACGATCAGTGTCGCCGCGCCGCCCTCCACATCGATCCAGTAGATCCGCAGGTCGCGAGACCGCGCCTGCAGCAGAGATGCGGCAGCCAGTGCCACCGCGAAAGTTATCGCCAGGGCTATTGCCAGAAAAGGGAAACGCGTTTTACGTCGCATAGCGCGTGATCCTATCACAGCAAAATCCCACAGCAACCGAAATTAGGGGTAGCGGATGGGCTATGCCGATTCGGCGCGCTTCGTGATAGGATGCCCCGCGGGGGCGGCTCTATGAAGAAAACTCTCGCAGCGATTGTGATTTTGGCGGCCTGCTTTGGGGCCGCGGGCCCGCTTTTCGCGCATCACGGCGTGTCAGGATATGCCGCGGGCAAGACGGTATCGGTCACCGGAATTGTCACGGACTTCCAGTTCATCAATCCCCACGCGATCATTTATATGGACGCGAAGGACGACAAGGGCAACGTCCTCCACTGGCAGGGGGAACTCACCAGCCCGAACCATCTTGTCCGGGCGCCTACCCCCTGGAGCAAAGAGACCCTGAAGCCCGGCGACAAGATCACCATCGTCGGGTTGGTGGCGAAGAACGGCTCGCCCTCGATGCGGGTCGACAAAGTCCTGCGCGCGGATGGCCAGGAGATCCAACAGCAGGAGGATCAGTGATCGTGAGAGGGAAGCGCGCGTCGGGCGTTGCTGCAGGTCCAGCTTTCAGATTGACGCTTTTTCTCGTGGTGGCGCTGGCCATCTTTGCGCCCAGCCGTTCCGTTGCGCTGCACGCTCAGACGGTGGCTGCGGCAACAGGCGACGCGGACTCCAAGAGCATCTTCGGCATGTGGATGATTCACCTGCCGCCCGGTCCGAAGCGGCCGAACTACTCGAACACCGATCTTTCCCGCGGGCCGCTTTCGATGACGCCTTACGGTACCGAGAAATTCAGCGAGGTGAAATCGACGTTCGGACCCCACTCGGTTTCGATCTCGGAATCGAACGAGCCGACGTTCAAGTGCTTTCCGCCCGGCGTGCCGGCGGTCTACACATTTCTTTATCCCGTCGAAATCGTGGAGGCGCCGAACGAAGTGATCATGCTGTATGAATACGATCACCAGGTCCGGCATGTTTACACCGACGGCCGCCCGCATCCCACCGACGCGGAACCCACCTGGATGGGCCATTCCACCGGACACATGGACGGCGACGCGTTCGTGATCGACACGGTCAACTTTAACGACAAGTCCTGGCTGGACCGCTTCGGCCACCCGCACAGCGAGCAGTTGCACCTCACCGAGCGCCTTCAGCGCGTGGACAAGGATTTTCTGCGGATCGACTTCACGTTCGACGATCCCAAGACGTACACGCAGCCTTGGACGTCGCAGCTATATTTTCAGCACAAGACGGGATGGGAGATGCTCGAATATCTCTGCACCGACAATCTCAAGTTCCTCAACTTCGAGAAGGTGCTGAACCAGCCCGCCAGCAAGTAGCCAGTCCGGCTAGCAGGATCGCTGCGCTTCCATCACTCGGGATCGACGGCAGCTTGCTTCAGTCGCTGAACGAAGCTGTTATGCCTCACGAAGACATAAACGTCACCGGCGCCGGCGTGAAACTTGCTGGAAATGTCCGGGAGCTTGCCGCAGACATCTTCCTTCGCTATGCCGGATTCCAGAACGTCTTTGGCAACGTATCCCGTCCGGCTGTTCGAAGAGCATTCTTCCCACGAGTTATCCATTCCTGCGTGAATATAGAGATAGGTGGGCTCAGGATCCGCTACGTGAAAGGTGGCGACACCGTTGGAATCTGTCATCTGCTGCACGTAGCCCGAATGTGTGCGGTATGCGGCGACACCGGTCGTCCAGAGGCGCACGGGATTATTGGCAAGAGGCTGTCCGGACCGGGCATCGATCATATGCACTCGAAGCGTCGACTCTGCCTGCGAGCAAAACGTTACCATGCCCGTCAGCACCAGCAGCGCCAGCAAGCGCCAAATCATTTCATTTCTTTTCACGTAAGTGAGTCTCCTTAAAACTATTGTAACGTAGCTTTTCGAGTGCCCGAACCTTTGACTCTCAAGGGTCGGTCTTGGTTACGTCTTGGCGGTGTCATGAGGCAGATGGACGAAGAAATCCTCCGACACTCGAAACCCGCGAGGGCCGGGCACTCGTAAATTCAAAGTCGCGTCAGGGCGCGCGCTGCTTAGCCTCTGCGCATTGCCACAGAAATGAAGCGGTAGCAACGGCAGTTCTTGTTCTTGCACTTTCCCAGGCCGTGGTGTGACGCGAGCGGATCGCCGCAGGTGTCGCACTTGGTTGCGCGGTGCGCCTTGCGCTTATCGCTGAGTTTCTTCTCAAGTTCGTTCATAGATGCCTCTCGTTTCGCAGGGTAGGCAGACGGCCTGCCGCTTCAGGGGCCGGGACGCTCATTGATCACATTGAGTGATCCGTATTGAAAGGCTTGGCTGGTTTGCAGCTTCTTGTGTGGCTGGTGACAGGTTCTAAGGGACAGGCTTACCGAGGCGCATCGACTTCCGAATTATCGATGATCCACTCCGCGCGTTTCCTGGCTTCCTCGATCGCGTTCTGCTCGGTCGTAAACACAACCGAGCGGTCTCTGGGAGTCCACGCCAGGCTCTGATCCTTGCCGTTGATCCGGTAAAGCGGACGCCACACTTCGTTCGGTGCCTCGTTGATCTGGCGCGCAGCCGTAATCACCGCAAATCCCTTGTAGTTGTAATCCACGCGTTAAGTCTAGCACGTTACGGAACGCCTCCGCTGGGTGCCATGGGGACAACACCGGACGGAATGGCTCCGCGCCTGAGATAATATGAAGACGCGGAGTGAAAGCGCCGAAAGGGGAGTGTTGCATCGACCATGTGGGGATTTTTTCGCCGTAAGCCGCAACTCCCCCAGAAGGTAACCACCGGCCGTTTCGAAATCGAGCGCGATGGCGAAACCGCCTATCTGGAATACAGTCTGAGCGGGAATATCCTGGAGCTGATCCATACCGAAGTGCCGGAAAAATTGCGCGGCACCGGCCTGGCATCCTCTTTGGCGGAAAGCGCTCTGCTGTGGGCAAAGGAGCGCAACCTCAAGGTCGATGTTATTTGTCCGCTGGTTTTAGGTTACGTGAGAAAGCATCCTGAATATTCGGAGCTTGTTCTGCACTGACGCGGACTTCTCGTCAAAGCCAATCGCTTGGCTTCTGTTTTTACTTACATTTTTCTCTCCTGTAACATCGCAGCCGTGAAACCTTCGGTGCTGTTGGGGCAGGCGCTTTCTCGCGACGGTACCGTCATGAAACTGGTCCGGCGCGACGACGAATACATCATCCTCGCCGACGGCCGCAGCCTCATGACGAGCCAGATGCACGGCTCGGAAGAGGCGCTGGCCACCTTCGCCTGCCGCCGCGCGCGGACGCTCGATCGCCCCAGCGTGCTGATCGGCGGCCTCGGGATGGGCTTCACGCTGCGCGCGACGCTCGATCTGCTCCCGCCAAGCGCGACGGTTGTCGTCGCCGAAATCGTGCCGGCCGTCGTCGATTGGAATCGCGGCCCACTGGCTGCACTGGCCGGCGAACCGTTGAAAGACCCGCGCGTGCGCGTCGAAGTGGAGGACGTTGCCGTCGTGCTCGGCTCGCGCCCCCAGCAGTTCGACGCCGTGCTGCTCGATGTGGACAACGGACCCGCCGCTTTTAGCGCCTCCCGAAACGACGGCCTCTATGACGATCGTGGAATCGGCGCCGCCTTCGCCGCCCTCAAGATGGACGGCGTCCTCGCCGTCTGGTCGGCCCGCGAGGACCGCAAATTCGAGCAGCGACTGCGCCACGGCAGGTTCGATGTGGAAGTCGAGCGCGTGCGCGGCAGGCTGAAAGCGGGCGGTCCGCGCCACACCATCTTTCTGGGCCACAAGTCCCCGCGCCGGTAAGGGAACCAAGAGTTCTGCGCCACGCTGCCCCCGGCGGCGCCTGCTGCCTGTTTAATCCGATGCTTATCCGCGAATACTCCGAATCCGATCTGGACGCGCTGCGCAGCATACACGCGCGACAGGGCTTCGATTACCCGTTCCCGGACCTCACCGACCCCATCTTCGTCTCAAAGCTCGTGGTCGAAGGCGAAAACGGCCGCGCCGTGATGGCCTCGCTCGCTCGCCTCACCTGCGAAATGTACCTCCTCGCCGGCCCCGGAGAAGGGAAGCCGCGCGAGCGTTTTGACCGGCTGCTCGCCCTGCACGCCGCAGGCCAGCGCGACCTTCTCGCGCGCGGACTCGACGACGCCCACGCGTGGCTTCCGCCGCGGATCGCCGCGCGCTTCGGACGCCGACTGCAATCGCTCGGCTGGATTCGCGACGACGCCTGGACGCCCTACTGCCGGCGCCTCACCGATCGCTAAAAGGGAGCAAGAACAGATGCAATCGCAAGCGGCACGTCGGGCACTGCTCGCAATGGCAAGCTTCATCGCGATGATTCTGGCTGTGACCCTCGCCACGTCAGCAGCCCGCGCACAACACAGCGTTATCCTCAACTGGACGGCGAGCACCGACGCAGCCGCGAATCCATCGCTAACCTACAACGTCTACCGTTCGCCCACCTGCACCGGCACTTTCGCCAAACGAAACGCGTCGCCCATCTCCGCGACCTCCTATGTCGAGAGCGGCGTGCTCCCGGGATCGTATTGCTATCAGGTCACATCCGTTTTGAGCGGATCCGAAGGAGCGCCCTCGAATCAAGCCGCCGTCCTGATCCCCGCGTCGACGCTACCGCAGCAATCGGCGTGCACGCATCGCGGCAGTCTAGCAGCGTGGTTACGCTGCGTCGCCTCGGTCCAGCACAGCCAGCCCAAAAGAGGGAAGCCGTCGCCGTAAGAAATTCCACTCACATTCATTCTTCGAGAAGTAGTTGGGGGTGCCCCACCCTTGCGTTCTTCAAGGGTGGCTTGGCTTCGTAGCGGAATCGAAACTCAGGCTGTCAGCGCCCAAAGGAATGTTCCAGAGAGGGCGGCAGCAGTTCCCGGGAATGCCAATCTCCCGATTGGCGTTTTTGAATTTCAGCCGACAATCCGTAAATTGCTTCGCAAATTCAGCATCGAATCGCAAGGAGGGAAGTCATGTCTCGCGCCGCACAAAGCACCACTCGCAATCTCACCGATCAGCAACTCGCGCAGCAGAATCAGCTCATCTCGCAATCCAGCCAGCAGGGCCAGCAGGACCGCTCGCTCCTCATGCCCACCATCACCAGCCTGCTCAACAGCCAGGGCTACACGCCGCAGCAGCAATCCGCCATCACGCAGCAGAGTCTCGGCGCCTCCAACACCGCCTTCGACGCGCTTCGCCAGCGCGCCGCCAACCGCGTCGCCGCCACCAACAACAGCGCCGGGGCCGGCGACCTCACCGCGCAACTCGGGCGCGAGCAAGCGCAAACCGACGCGAGCCAGGCGCAGCAGAATCAAATCGCCTTCGCCAACCAGCAGCTGAAAGAACAGCTCGCCGGCCTGAATGCCCTCGGGCAAACCTACGGGGTAGACACCAACCTGCTCGGCAAAGCGATGGGCGTCCCCTCCGAATTGCTCAGCGTGCGCCAGCGCGCGTCCACAGGCTCGTCAACAGCCGGCCTCGGCAGCCTCTTCGGCCTGGGCTCCGGCATAGCTTCGCTCTTCGGCTGATCGATCTGCTTCCGCGTTGCGTTACTTCCGCCCTGTCTTTGCGGGTGGCGTGGTCTTGCCTCTGATTTTGCCTTGGTTTTTGCGGGTGCCCGACCCTTTGCTTTATAAGGGTCGGTGCTTTTCTTTCTTTTCTTTCTTTTGTTTTGCGGTTTTGTTTTTGTTTTGGGTTTGCCTTTCGCAGTCATCCTGATCGCAGCGAAGGATCCCTCTTAGGCTGTTGGCATGGCTGCGCCTCCCTGAGCGATAAATCTCCTTTCGCCATTCGCTCGAAGAACGATGCGCCACCCTCATCATGCCGCGTCTTTCAGCCTACAAGAGACCACAGAGAGCAGGTCCCGACATGCGCTCCTTACTGAACCCCTATTGGTGGACGTTCGGTCTCGCATCCATCGTGCAACTCGTACTATTTCTGCGCTGGCTCTACCGCAGAATCCGCAACGAAGAACTCGTGCGCGCCTTCGTCAAGGACATGGCAACAAACCATCTGCCGCACATCTACAATCTCCTCGAGAAAATCTGCGACCAGCAGGGAATTGAGCGGCGTAAGCCCGCCCCTCCCATCCGCTGGGTAGACCTGAACCATCACCGCCGCCACCACTGAGTGCCTTTCTTTCGCGCCAAGTCCGCCGGCTCCTCGCCTTGGCTGTTGCCTGTCGTTATTTGCCCTGCTTTTGCGGGTGCCCGGCCCTTCGCTTTGTAAGGGTCGGTCTTCTATTGGGAGGAAACCGTAAGAGAGATTCCTTCGCGCAAGCCGGCCTCAGAATGACGAACGCGTTTGGCCAGTGCGAAGGCCCTGCGAAGAAAATCCCGACCCTCGAACTCGGAGGGTCCGGCACCCGCAACGGCAAATCGCCACGATGATTTTGCGCGTGCCCGCCCAGTTGCTTTCGAAGTGTCGGTGTTTTGGTTGTGCCTGCAGCTGTCATCCCGAGAGCCTGTGACTTTCTTGATTTTTTTTGCGGGTGCCCCACCCTTGCGTTTTTCCAAGGGTGGGGCTTTCTCATTTTCCTTATCCAGCCCCGCCAGGGGCGGAACAGGGTAGCCCACCGCGACAGCGGTGGGAGGCTGGTATTAAAATAGCGGGAAGCCCCGGAGGGGCGGCACGATCCGTTTCGCACCTTCCACCAAGCGCAATGCGGACGTCCCGCCAACCCTTGCCGTTGACCGTCATCCTGAGAGGGCGTGACTAAATTGCGAAAAGACCGTTTTCCGCGCGCAAATCAAAAAAGTCACAGCCTCTGAGCGCAGCGAAGGATCCGTCTTAGCGTTTGGCATGGCTCTCTCTCCCACTCTTATCGCACGCCTTGCTGTCGGCTCCCGCTTTCGCCTGCGCTTTTGCTCGACCTCTGCCATAGCTTCTTGCTTGCGTGGTTGCCTTTTGTTTCATCCGGAGCGAGCGAAGCGACGAGAGATTCCTCTTCGCGGCCCAATTCCAGCAGCGCCATCCCTAAGCAAAGCGATTTTTAGGGGGTCCGAGCTTCAGCTCGGACATAAACCCGTGGCGCGGAGCGCCTTCCTCTCGCGGTACATTCACCGCGACGCCCGCTGTGGCCTTTCTTTGCCATGACGGCGAGCGCAGCTGCACGGAACAGTTTCCACGGCTCATTTTTCGAGCGAGGGCCTCTCCTGAATCTTCGCCACACGAAAAAATGACAGCCGCACCAACACTCGTCGCGCTAGCCCGCACCATCGCCTGCCAGCACGCGCTCGATCCCGCGCTGGTCTGCGCGATCATCGAGCAGGAATCCTCCTGGGACACCCACGCGATCCGCTACGAGCCCGCCTTTCGCTCCCGCTACGTAGCGCCGCTCGGCCTACCGCCCACCGAGGAAATCGCCCGCTCCATTTCCTGGGGACTCATGCAGGTGATGGGGCAGTCCGCCCGCGAACACGGCTTCGCCGGGAAATTTCTCAGCGCCCTGTGTGACCCGCCCGCCGGTATTTCTGCCGGCTGCTCCGTATTTACCGCAAAAATGTCGCAGGCATCCGCCGACATCCTGCGAGCCCTCGCTCTCTGGAACGGAGGCGCGAACCCCGCCTACGCCACCGAAGTCCTCGCCCGCCTCGCAAATTACCGCTAGCACGCAGCCGCTGCCCGGATTGTCAGATTCCCCCAGCCACGAGATAAAAAAGACGACGCAGCGCCTTACCGCTCACGGAGCCGCTTCCGCGAGCTTTCATCCCTACGAATGGCAAGAGAGCAACGAAGGAGAAACCAAATGACGCGCCGCACAATCGAAATTGCCGCCTTCTTGACCGCAGTGCTAGTCGCCGTCCTCGCATGTAACGCATGGCTCGCCTCACACGACGAGCAGCAGCGCCTCCAGTCCACGCTCGCCGCCCAGAAACAGATCATCAGCGCCGCCGACGACCGTGAACGCACCCGCGACGCCGCCCTCAACCAAACCCTCGCTCAAATCGAAAAGCTCAAGCGGACAACCCAAACCCCGGAACAAATCGTGCGCGACCTGCCCAACTATCTCCCGCTGCCTCAGCCGATAACCTTGGTAAGGAACTCGTCAACCAATTCTTCAGAGGAATCGTCGCATGACTCCCAGCAGTCTCCGGCCAATCCCGGAAACGCAATCGCTCCAGTCGCCGCCGCCACCGCTGCTGCCACGTCCCCCGGGAGCCTGTCACTTCCCGGTATCGCTGCAAGAGCGGGCGTAAATCTTACCGATCAGACGCGATGCGAAAAAGCCTCCGAATCGCGAACTTCCCGATCGATTTGTCAGAATGGCAAGAACACGGAATCCGGGTTCCCGGAACCTGATCGAGGCCCTGAGTCAGTCTTCGCGCCGCCGGCCAAGAAGTCCGCGGCCGACGAACCCATCGCTCGGGCTTCCGGAGACGCAGCCGGAGCGGCGCCGAAAAACTCCGCCATCCTAAATGCGATACAAGCCGCAAGCCCTAATGCGCCGTCAGAGCCCTCAAGCCCAACAAACCCGTGCGCCGATGCCGCCGACTGCACCGCCCAAATTCCCGCCGCGGACTTAAAGCCTCTATACAACTACATCCAGGACTGCCGCGCCTGCCGAGCCAAACTTGCCGCGGCAAATCAAAACGCCGCGGACGACGCAAAAAAAATTGCCTCGCTCACGCAAGAACGCAACGCCGCCATCACAGCCGCCAAAGGCGGCACATTCTGGCGCCGCCTCCGACGCAATGCCACGTGGCTCGCCTCCGGCGCCATCCTAGGTTACGTAGCCTCCCGCCCTCGATAAGCCAAGCGCCGAAAAGCCCACCCTCGCCCGAGCTTACACTTGACGGCGGGTAATGGATATTATGTTGGTACGCGTATATTAGGTTCTTTCTGCTCCGCACATAGAAGTGAGTGCGGCAGATTGGCGGTACAAGTTGGGTTTGGTTGTGCTAAGGTAACGGGTTTGGTTGCTGGGACTTGTGGCTTTGAGCGATTGGCGGGCACTTTTGCCGGGAGAAATTTAATCCATGAAAAGTTCTTATAGCGGAGTGGCTGTGCCTTCGGACGGCAAGGCGATTGTTTACAGCGACGGGGTGTTTCGGGTGCCGGATCGGCCTGTAATCCCGTTCATTGAGGGAGATGGCACGGGGCGCGACATCTGGAAGGCTTCGCGGCGGGTTTTTGACGCTGCAGTCGAGAAGGCTTATGGCGGGAAGAGGAAAGTTGCTTGGCTGGAGGTTTATGCGGGCGAGAAGTCGTTCAATGAGTTTAAGGAATGGCTTCCGCAGGATACCATCGACGCGATCCGCGATTTCCGGGTGGCCATTAAGGGACCGCTGACGACACCGGTGGGCGGGGGGATACGGTCGCTGAACGTTACCCTGCGGCAAGTACTTGATTTGTACGCGTGCGTGCGTCCGGTGCGGTACTTCGAGGGGGTTCCTTCGCCTGTTAAGAATCCGGAGCGGATGAATGTGGTGATCTTCCGCGAAAATACGGAGGACGTGTACGCCGGGATCGAGTGGCGCTCGGGTACGCCCGAGGCTAAGAAGCTCATCGACTTTTTGAATAACGAGATGATGAAGGGCACCTCGAAGCGGGTGCGTGAAGACTCGGGCGTGGGAATCAAGCCGATTTCGCCGACCGGGACGAAGCGCCTGGTCCGACGGGCGATCCAGCACGCGATCGATCACAATCGCAAGGTGGTCACGCTGGTCCATAAGGGCAACATCATGAAGTTCACCGAGGGCGCGTTCCGCGACTGGGGCTACGAGCTGGCCACTCAGGAGTTCCGGGCGCAGGTGGTTACCGAGCGCGAGAGCTGGATTCTGGACAACAAGGACAAGGACGCCAATCTCTCGGTTGAGAAAAACGCCGCCATGATTGAGCCGGGGCTTGAGCAGGCCACCGAGGAATTCCGCGGGAAGATTTACGCGGAGGTGAAGCAGGTGCTCGATGCGATCTATGCGACGCATGGGCGCGGGCAATGGAAGCAGAAGATCGTCGTGAACGACCGGATCGCCGATTCCGTTTTCCAGCAGGTGCTCATCCGCGCGGACGAGTACCAGGTTTTTGCCACGCCTAATTTGAACGGCGATTATTTGTCCGACGCCTGCGCCGCGCAGGTGGGCGGGCTGGGAATCGCTCCGGGAGCGAATATCGGAGACGGCTTCGGCGTGTTCGAAGCCACCCACGGCACGGCGCCGAAATACGCCGACAAGGACGTGATCAATCCGAGTTCGGTGATGCTGTCCGGCATGATGATGTTCGATTTTATGGAGTGGAAGGAAGCCGCGCGCTTGATCGAGGAAGGCATTGCGCGGACGATCCAGCAGAAGCGGGTCACTTACGACCTCGAGCGATTGATGCCGGGGGCGACGAAGCTGAAGACGTCGGAGTTCGCGGGCGCTATCATCGAAAATATGCAGGCGACGGTGGGAGCTAGATAGGGACTTAGTGCGGTAATCGGTAAGGCGCTGCGCGCTTTTTTTGTAGTTCTCGTATCATCTGAACAGCCAATAAGATCAGCTGCAAATCTGCCGGCCGGACGCCGGCGTCATAAGGAGATGTGCGAATGCGGAAGAAGGTAACGGTGGTGGGCGGAGGATTTGTTGGGTCGACGACGGCGCAGAGGATCCACGACATGGGGCTCGCCGACGTGGTGCTGACCGATATTCTGGACGGCGTGCCGGCGGGCAAGGCGCTGGATATGGCGGAATCCGGGCCGATCCTCGGAAGCGATTCGAAGACGACGGGGATTTCCACGGGGTCTGGGGATTATAAGGGCACTGAAAACAGCGACGTGATCGTGATCACCGCGGGATTTCCGCGCAAGCCTGGGATGAGCCGCGACGACCTGCTGAAGGCGAACTATGACGTGATCAAGGGAGTGGTGGAAGCGGTGGTGAAGCTTTCGCCGAATGCGATTCTGATCGTGGTGACGAACCCGCTCGATGCCATGGCGCAGGCGGCGTTCAAGGTGAGCGGATTCCCGAAGAACCGCGTGCTGGGAATGGCGGGCGTGCTGGACTCCGCCCGGATGAGCACTTTCGTGGCGGAGGCTCTGAATGTGTCGGTCGAGAACGTGCATTCGTTTGTGCTGGGCGGGCACGGCGACGACATGGTGCCGCTGACACGCTATTCGACAGTGGCTGGAATTCCCCTCCCTGAATTGCTGCCGCAGGACCAGCTGGACGCGATCGTTACGCGGACCCGCAAAGGCGGAGCCGAGATTGTGAATCTGCTGAAGACCGGATCGGCGTATTACGCGCCGTCGGCCGCGGCCGTGGAGATGGTTGAGGCTATTCTGAAAGACAAGAAGAAGATTTTGCCTTGCGCGGTGTACCTCGAAGGGGAATACGGGATCAAAGGGTTGTTCGTCGGCGTGCCGGTGAAGTTGGGGAGCGGCGGGGCTGAGAAAATCATCGAGATCAAGCTCACGCCCGAGGAGAAGGCGGCGCTTGATAAGTCTTCGGCTTCGGTGCGGGAGCTTGTGAACGTTCTCGGGATTTAAGTTGCCTGTTAGACAAGCCGAGGAGAGCCCGTTATGACTGAGCGCACAACGCCAATCGGGAGCTTGGTGTTCCCGGGGGCGACGCCTGGCGCGCAGAAGCTTTGATAGGGATGCCTGACAGCGGAAGAAGAAGCAGGTCCCTCACCCATCCGCGCTGCGCGCGTATGGGCTCAGGATGACAATTAGAGGCAAAGGCCTAATGCCAGACACCGCGCCGCGCTCAGAATCATTGCGGGACCGCCAATCAGTATGTAGTGATTCTGCACAGCGACCGGAACCTCTCAAAATCCACGCGTTTCGATCTGCTAGGATTTTTGCAGGAGTCAGCCAACCGTAATGGATCATTCATCGGGGCAAAATCGTTCTGGACAGAACAAAGCGCAGGCGCCAAAAGATTCCGGGGCAGAGGCCGAATCGCATCGCCTGACGCTCGATCTCTCACGCGCGGAGACGCTCGCCGCGATGCTGGCGCACAGCCGGGCGTCCCAGGTGATCGAAGTGGCGGACCTGGTTGCGGGAATGTATCTCTATGACTGGGACCGACTCTCGAAATATTGGGACTACGAGGATCAGGAGCGGGTGGAGGATTTGCTGCGGATCGATCTGCCGCATCAGCCCGGAGCGATGGAATTACTGGATTCAGTATTACGACACGAAGCGGCGGGGCGGAGAGGAACGCTTCAGTTCCCTTCCGTTTTTGCGAAAGTTTCAGAAAGAGCCGGCGCCGGAAACGGCTCCTAAGCATTCGGAAGATCTTGCGGCGGCGCTCAAGCAGGCGGAGGCCATCGCGCCTTTTCGGGACACGGCGGGCGGCCGCAATCTGCCGATCCTGACGAGCGAGTGCGTGCTGCTTTGTATCGTGCGAAGCCGCCAAACCGAGATCAGCCGCAGGCTGGCCGCCACCGGGATGAAGGTGCCGGAATTGGAACGCGATGCCCTCTCGTCGCGACGAGCCCGCCGGGAAGAGTAAGTTCGCCGTTTCAACTTCGCAGCGCGATTCCACTTCAACTAAATGATCATCTTGAAATGAGGCCACAGCGCGGAGAGCGGCGCGCTTGGCTTGTGGCAGAGGTATACCGGAACGTTCTGCTCGACAACCATCGCATGGGGATTCGTGATGGTTGCGACTTGCTGCACTTCGCCGAAGAGCTTCGTGAACTCCGTGGCGCGCTCGCCGAAAACGATGGCGCAGCCGCCTGAGTAACCCCGAGGCCCCCAATAGAAGTAGCTGTTATGGCCGCTGATGGCTTTGGGGATGCCTAGTTTCGGTCCGTAATAATCGATGGCCCCGGCTTCCCCGTAGTTCCCTGCCAGGATGGCGCAGCCTGCCTGTTCAGACACCGGCAGGCTGTGATAGACGCTCGAAATCGTCGCCGCCATATCGTCCCAGCCAAACATATCGGCGTAGAGTTGCGGAAGCGGGACGGGAGCGTCGCGCTCGGTCCTTACGCGAAAAAAAGGGAGTCCGCTCGAATACTGGAGGAACGCGTTGACCGGAAGGAGCGCCACCCCAAACGGAACTGTTGCGAGGCCGGCAGCCACCACAAGGGCGGGATAGGAGATTGCCAGCCAGCGGCGGCGCGGCTGTGCGACAAACGCTTCGAAGGCCACACCACCCGCGGCCATCAGCAGCGGGTAAACCGGCAACGGATAATACGTCTTGCCGTTGAAGATCACGAATATCGCCAGAACAATCAGGTAGCTCCAGCCGAGAAAGCGAAAGCGCTTCCCTTCCCGGCTGCCGAAATACCAGATAAGCCCACCGAGCCAGACCGGCAGTTCCACCGGGTGGAGAAACAAAACCTGCTCGAACAGAAAGCGGAGTGGCGAAATCGCTTCGTTCTTGAAGCGCTGTGCGTTGCGAACCACTTCGATCTGGGGCCAGCCGTGGCGCGCTTCCCACACCAGATTCGGAAGAAACAAGCACAACGCAACCGCCGCGCCCAGCCAGATCCACTTCGAATGAAACAGGCGGTATTCGCCGGAGAGAAGCAGTCCCACGGCAAGCGCGAAGCCAAAAACGAGCATGGAGTGTTTGTTTTCGAGGCCAATACCGGCTACCAGCCCAAAAATTAACCAGAGCTTCGGAGACGCTCCTTTAACGATGCGCACCGCAATCCACGCGCACAGCAGCCAGAAAAGCGGCTCGAAGGCGTTCATCGAGAGGAAACTGTCGAAGGCCAGGTTGACCGGTGCGAGCAGGATGGCCGCGGCCGCGAGAAACTGCGCGAGTCGTCCTCCACCGAGATCGCGCGCGAGAATGCCCGTGAGCCAGACAATCGCGGCGCCCGCAAGAACGGGAAACAGCCGCATGGAAACCATCGACGGGCCGAAGAGATGGCGGGCCAGCCACGCCACGAAAGCGATCAGCGGCGGCTGGTCGACATATCCCCAGGCTAGATGCTCGCCGCAGGCCATGTAATACAACTCGTCGCGAAAGAAGCCGTAATGATTGATTCCCGCGAACTGAATCAGGAGCTTTGCGGCGGCGAGGCCGCCCAGAAGCGCCGTCGAGCTCGCGACAGCGTCACGCCGGAACTCCGATGTGACTGCCTGGACTTCCGATACCACGGATTTTGTCGCGCTCATATGGCAACTAACTAAATCGCTCCTCAGCGGCTGAAGCCGCCTTAATGTTTGGCCATCTGTGGCACGGCTTCAAGCCGTGCCCTGACGAAAAACGGCTTTGCCACAAAGACTCTATCGTTCTGAAATTAAACTTGTACTGGATGCGACCGCAGGAATTAACCGAGAACCCCGCAAGCTCCCACTCTGAACAAAGGCCCTTGAACACCATTTGGATAGATTGTTTTGCGAGAAGAATGGTTTCCCGGGGGGCCGGACCTAGTGCTCCGGCCCTCGCGAAGAGAATCGTGTTCGGTAAGTAGCGAGTGCTACGGTTTGGCTGCCGCGGGCGTGACGATGGTCGCCGTTTGGATGCGGTCGATCTGAGGGAAATTCTTATCGAGATACGCCTTCCCCTCATTGGTGATCGATCCCTGATCGGGACGCTCGCCATATCCAGCGTACAGCTTCTGGACAACGTCCATGCCGGAGGTCACTTCGCCGAACGGGGAGAAGCCCTGGCCATCGAGAAACGCGTTGTTGCCGAAGTTGATGAAGAGCTGCGTGGTGCGCGTGTTGGGACCGGCAGTGGCAAACGTGAGCGTGCCGGGGCGATTGCTCTGGGTGACGGGATCGTCCTTGAGATTGGCACTCTTCCAGGCGCGGTTGACGGCCGGATCTCCGCTCAAGCCGAACTGCACGATGAAATTCGGGACGATGCGGAAGAAAGCGGCGTCAGTGAAGAAGCCGTGCTTCACGAGATTGTAGAAACGGTCGGCGCCGATGGGGGCCCAGGAGCGCGTCACGTGGATGACGACATCGCCCTTGGTGGTGGCAAATTTCACATCGTAGGTATCAGGGGCCTTGGCCGTAAGGGTTGCGGGATGGAGCAAAGCTGGATCGGTCATATGTGTGGTTGTCCTCGGTTTGGGTGCCGCGGCGGGTTTCGGAGCCGCGGATGGTGTTTGCCCCGCGAATGCGGCCAGGGGCAGAAAGCTGAGCGTAAAAATACAGAGCCGGGCGAAACGTCTCATGGCGTTCTCTCCAATTTGCTGGCAATGGCCTCCACATCTTGCATGAGGCGCAACATATTGCCACCAAGAATTTTTCTGTATGTCGCTCTCGGAATAACCCTTTTCGAGCAGCGCTTCGGTGATGCGCGGCAGTTGCGATGCGTCATCCATGCCGTAGGGCATGTCGGCGCCGTCGAAATCGGAGCCCAATCCCACGTGATCTGCTCCGACCAGTTTAACGGCATGGTCGATATGGTCAAGGATTTCCGTCCACTCGACGCGCGGCAGCTTGCCCTGCGCGACGAGTTCGCGGATCATTTTGTCCGCTTCGAGCAGGCGGCAGGCGTGATCTTCGCCGCACAATTCGTCGATGCGGCGATCGATCTCCTCGTCGATTCGCGGATCGGCTTTCATGGCGCTGCGGAACGGCTGGCTGAGGAAGCCCGCGTGAAAGTTGATCTGGACCACGCCGCCTTTTGCCGCAAGTTGCCGGATCATTTCGTCGCTCAGATTGCGCGGCGCATCGCAGAGGGCGCGGCAGGAGGAGTGCGTGGCGACCAACGGCGCGGCGCTCACGGCGAGGGCGTCGTGGAAGGTCTTGTCGGAGACGTGCGAGATGTCGACCATCATGCCGGCGCGGTTCATCTGGCGAATCACCTGCTTGCCGAAATCGGTGAGCCCGTTGTGGGCGGGCTTATCGGTGGAGGCGTCGGCCCATTCGACGTTGAGGGTGTGGGTGAGGGTCATATAGCGGGCACCGAGAGAGCGGAACCTTTCGAGAACGGTGAGATCGCTGTTGATCAGGTGGCCGCCTTCGATGCCGAGCAGGATGGCGATACGGCCGCTGGCACGGGCTTCGCGAATATCTTGCGCCGTGGTGGCGAAGGCCAGGTCATCGGGATGAAGATCGATCTGGCGGCGAACGGCTTCGATTTGATCGAGCGCGCGCTGGACGGCCGCGGGGCCGGTGACTGTGCCGGGCGTCCAGACTGCGAAGAAAATCGCGCTCACCCCGCCTTCGCGCAGACGCGGGATATCCACGGAGCCGTCGGGACGGCGCTGGGCAAGATCGAAGCGATGGTCGAGCAGTCGCTGCGTGGTGTCCACGTGAGTGTCGACAACAAGCGAGTTAAAATGGAGGTTTCGCGCGCGAAGGGATAGGGCTACCGGGTGGGCAACTTCAGTCAATGATGAGGTTCCTCTTCAATTTCCAAGCCTAAAGCGAATGCCTCGGAATCCTAGAACGGCGCAAGTGCCCTGATTTCATGGTTGGCGCGAGTACAGGTTACCAGAGCGGTGCATGAGGGCACAGTTGCGTCTTCGGCTGCATGCAACCGTCATATCATAACTTGAAGGCTTAGGACTAACTTGCCTACTGCTGCCGATCATCTGACAGATCTTAAAAAGTGGGTGGCGGAGCTTTCCCGTAAGGGCAACGAAGAGGAAGGCATACGCCTGAACCGGGCTGTCGAATTGATCGCCAGGACGTTTGAGGTTAAGCTGCACGAGGTGGCGATTCTCGGGCTGACTCACGATGGACGCTCGCTGCGCTTCCTGGCGCCGGAAACCCTGCGCGCCATCGGGCAAATTCCGCTCTCGAGCGGAAGCGCCCTCGCGGCGCGAACGATGCGGGAAATGCGCCCCGAGATTGTGAATCATTTTCATGTGGTGCCGCATGCCTCGGTGTTCGAGGGAGTGCCGGTCGCCGAAGACGAGCGCGCGGAGCCGATCCAAAAAATTATGAGTTCGCCGATCATGCTAGGAAGCAAGGCGCTCGGGGTGCTGCAGGTATCCCGCAAGGGTAAGGGACAGATCGAGGCCGGGCCTGATTTCACTCCCCTGCAGCTGCGCCATTTGAAAACTATTTCCGACGCGCTGGCTCCCTGCCTGCTGCTCTGCGCCAGAGAATAGGCTCGAGGAATCAGGAATTGAAGACGCCCCGGGGATTTCTAGTAAGCACGCTTTTTTTCGCCGGCCTGATTGCCGCAGGCACATCCTTTCTGGAAGTATCCGCCGCGAGGCGCCTACCGGCTGAGAACGTCTCCCTCACGATTCTTGACACCACCGATGCCCATGGACGCATTGAGCCCTGGGATTATTACGCGAATAAGCCCGCCAATCTCGGAATGGCCAAGATTGCCACGCTGATCAGGGAAGCGCGGGCGGAGGACCCGAACGCGCTGCTGGTCGATTGCGGCGACACCATTCAGGGCACTCCCCTTGCGTATTATTTCGCGGAGAAAGACACCTCGAAGCCGAATCCCATGATTGCGGTCTTCAACCTGCTTCACTACGACGCGATGGCGGTGGGAAACCACGATTTCAATTTCGGCGAAGAGGCGATGTGGAAGGCGAAGGGCGAGTCCAGGTTTCCCTGGCTGGCTGGGAATATCAAGCAAACTTACACGCAAGGTGTTCCGTACATCCCGCCGTACGTCATCAAGAACGTGAAGGGCGTGCGCGTGGGCATTGTAGGATTTGTGACGCCGGGAATCCCGCACTGGGAAATCCCCGATCATTACAAAGGGTATCAATTCGAGCCGATCGTGCAGGCGGCAAAACGCGTGATTCCGGAAGTGCGCGCGAAAACGGACCTGCTGATCGTGATTCTGCACTCGGGTTTTTATCGCGATCCGGTGAACGGCGAGGTGTGGCCGGATCAGTTCGAGGGCGAGAATGCGGTGTCCGATCTCGCGGAAGAGGTTCCCGGGATCGACATCATCTTCTTTGGCCACACGCACAGCCAGTTGCCCGAAAAGTTTATCAACGGCGTCCTGCTGACCCAGCCGAAAAACTGGGCCATGGCCATCGCCCGGGCAGACGTGACGATGACCCACAATGCCCAGGGGCGATGGGAAGTGGCTTCGAAACATTCCAGGATCATCCCGGTGACGGCGCAGGTGGCTTCTGATCCCGAGGTCATGAAGCTTGCGGAGCCCTACCAGGAAGAAACCGAAAAATATCTCGATACGCCCATCGCCACTTCCGCTCAGGACTTTTCCGGCAAGTACGCCCGATATGAGGACACTCCCCTGCTGGACGTTGTCCAGAACGCGGAAAGGTATGCGGGGCAAGCGGACGTGTCGATGGCGACCATGCTCTATGCAGGGGTGCGGATTCCTCCCGGCCCTGTAACGGTGCGGGAGGCTGCCGCGCTCTATATCTACGAAAACACTCTTTATGTGGTGCAGATGACGGGCGCGCAGCTCAAAGAGGCTCTCGAACACTCGGCCGGCTTTTTCTCGCAATGGCCGCTGCGCGAAGGGGAAACCGAAAAACTTCCCTCGTATAACTCAGATCAGGCCGCAGGAGTGTCCTACCAGATCGACCTCACCCGTCCGGTGGGCGACCGGATTCGCGATCTGCAATTTCATGGCAAGCCGCTCGACCCGTCGCAGACGCTGCGCGTGGCCACCAACAATTACCGGTACACAGGCGGAGGCGGCTATTCGGTGTACAAAGGCTTGCCGGTGGTGTATCGATCGACCGAAGAGATTCGCGAACTGGTGATCGACTACCTGACCCGCACGAAAACGATTCCCACCAGGGCGGCTGGAAACTGGAAGATGATTCCGCCGGAAGCGGTGGCCGCGATCGAGAAGGCATCGGATGACAATCCGTCGGCTCTTACGAAATAACAACTTTCAAGACATTCGGGGATAGCGGTGAAGGGGCGCGGCTCACGAGCGGCGAATATTTTTACGCAACTGTAATGATTCCAGCGTAATAATCATTGACATCATTGGGCATGCTTGTTAATTTTCAAGCCGCGCAGAAATTTCCTGATTAAATCAGCGGAGGCACAGCAACCCGGCTCATGGCGTTTGTCGCGAAGCAGATTTTTCTCACAAAGGGAGTCGGTAAACACCGCGAGCGTCTCTCGAGTTTCGAGCTGGCGCTGCGAAATGCGGGAATTGCGGCGTGCAACATCGTCCGGGTTTCGTCGATTTTCCCTCCTCACTGCAAGCTCATCTCGCGCACCGAAGGGCTCAAGCACCTGAAGCCCGGCCAGGTGGCGTTCACGGTCATCAGCGAAAACCAGACCCGCGAGCCGCACCGGTTGATCGCGGCGGGTGTGGGCCTTGCGCTCCCCGGCGACAAATCGATGTACGGATATCTTTCCGAGCATCACTCGTTCGGCGAAACCGAAGAGGTGGCCGGCGAATACACCGAGGAACTCGCGGCGGAAATGCTCGCGACGACGCTGAACGTGGAATTCGACCCCGATCTTTCCTGGGACGAAAAAAAGGAAGTCTACCGCATCTCCAACAAGATCGTCCGCACCATGAACATCACGCAGTCGGCTGTCGGGGACAAGCGCGGCCTGTGGACTACCGTTCTCGCCGCCGCAATTCTTCTCGGCGAAGACGACTGATCCACGTTCCCTTCCAAAGTAAAATTCAAGAGAGCTAAGATCGAGAGAGAGCCCTCGTCGCTTCGCTCTGTCGGGATGACAACGAACTGCAACGGCTGACCGCGCCGTCAACAGGCCGGTCGGCAAGTCCGTAGCGCTTCCTTGCACAGCAATCCCGAAACCGGAAGGCAGCCACATCAGGTGGGCAAGCTGCTGACCGTTGGGGTGGGCGCCGGAATTGTTTCCGGACGATCGAAATTGAGAACGTAGGTCTTCAGAAGTTCTGCCAGTCCGGCTTTGCTGATGGGCTTCGCGATGTAGTCGTCCATGCCCGCCTCGATGCACATCTCGCGGTCCCTCTTCATTGCGTTGGCCGTCATGGCGATGATAGTGGAGTGCAGTTCCCCTCCCTCGCGTCGCCGGATTTCTTTGGTGGCCTCGAAACCGTCCATCACAGGCATCTGGCAATCCATAAATATAATGTCGTAGGGAATCTGTTCCAGTGTGTCCACGGCTTCCTTCCCGTTGGCAACCACGTCCACGCGGCATCCGAGACGCTGCAGGAGGCTGGAGGCCACGCGCTGATTTACCGGGTTATCGTCGACGACCAGGATGCGAGGCCTGACAGCGTCCTTGGAAAGCGTTCGCTTCTCTCGAAAGGAGCCTGTAGCCTCAGCCAGCGTAAAGCGAGTGACGAGCGGCAGGCTCTCCGCCGAATTCCCGGCATCGGACCATACCCTGTGGAGGATTCCGAGAAGGGACGGCGCTCTGGTGGGTTTGGTCAGATACGCGGCAAAGCCGGATTCCTTCGCTCGCTTCGCATCGCCGCGACGGCCCCGCGAAGATAGCATGACCAGGATCGTCTCCTTGAGATCAGGATCCTGCTTCACCTCTTTGGCGAACATCAAACCGTCCATGCCAGGCATTTCGTGATCGGCGATGACAATCTGAAACGGGTCGCCCGCATGGCTTGCCGCATGCATGGCCGCGAGCGCTTCGGGCCCCGAGGAAAAGCAGGAATTGCGGAGTTTCCAATGGTCCATCTGTTCGCGAAAGACAAATCGATTGATAGGATTGTCGTCAAGATACAAGAACCGTACACTCTCGATGGTTACGTCACCGACCTGTTGTGGCTTTTCCGTTTCGTCAAGGACGAGCGGAAGCGTGAAGGCGAACGTGGAGCCTTCGCCGGCCTGGCTGCACACCTGAATTTCCCCGCCCATCAGATGCACGAGCCGCTTGCAAATGGAAAGCCCGAGTCCGGTGCCGCCGTACTTGCGAGTCGTCGAAGCATCCGCCTGCGTGAAGCGCTCAAAGATGGAGTCGAGCTTATCCTGCGGGATTCCGATGCCGGTATCCTCGATGGTAAAGCGGACGTTCGCCTTGCCGTCCATCATCTTGACGCACTCCACGTTGACGTAGATGTGCCCCTGGGACGTGAATTTGAGCGCGTTTCCGATCAGATTAACGATGATCTGCCGGATGCGTCCCGGATCGCCGATGAAGCGCTGCGGCAATTCCGGGTCATAGCGAACGATCAGTTCGAGATTCTTGCCCTGCAATTTGGACTGAAACAGCTCGGTGGCTTCTTCGACGGCGACAAACAGATCGAAGGCAATCGGCTCGATCGTCAGCTTGCCTGCCTCGATCTTGGAGAAGTCGAGAATGTCGTTGATGATCGAAAGCAGGGCCTCGGCGGAATGCCGCAGCGTGAGAGCATATTCCTTCTGCTCGGGCGCGAGTTCGGTATCCAACAAAAGGCCGGCCATTCCCAGCACGCCGTTCATGGGGGTGCGAATCTCGTGGCTCATGGACGCGAGGAACTCGCTCTTGGCCAGGTTGGCGGCCTCCGCCATTTCTTTCGCCTGCTTCAGCTCGAGTTCGGCGGTTTTGCGGCCGGAGATATCGAGGAAGGTAATCTGAACGGCGCCGATGCCGGTCTTGGGATCTTCAATGACATTTGCGTTGCCCAAAGTCCAGATGGTCTCACCGGATTTTTTCTTGAGGCGAACCTCGCGATCGGCGAGCTGGCCGCGGCGAACCACAGCCTCGAAGAGGGCGTCACCCTCGGCAGGATCGGCACACATAACGTTCGCGGGGCGGCCGATCAATTCGTGTCGCGAGGGATAACCAAGGGCGCTTACGCACGCGTCGTTGCAGTCAAGAATCATACCGTCGAGGCCCGCCTTGCAAATCGGTGAGAGCGAGCGTTTCAACAGAAGGCGGTAACGATGTTCGCTCGCCGCCAGCTCCAGGTGCTGCTTCTGGAATCGGCGGTCGATGGCGGATGTCAGGAGGGTTGTCACCAAAATAATCAGGGTGACGATCGCGATGCCCGCGATGCCCACCGAGGACACCGAAACAGCGAGCGAGGTCTCGCCCTCGATTGGCGAGGGAGTCCACGTCACGGCGGCCATGCCGGTGTAATGCATCGAAGCCACCGCGAAGCCCATCACCACCGCGCTCAAAAGCTTTGCAAGGTCAAACTGGGCGGCCGACCGGTAACGAAAGGCGAGCACCAACGCCGCCGCTGAAACAAAGATCGCAATCACGATCGACACCGCGAAGATGGCGCGGTCGTAGTGGCACATGGCGGGAACGCGCATGGCTGCCATCCCGATATAGTGCATGGAGGCGATCCCGCCTCCCATCGCGACGCTGGCCAGAACGACCGATCCCGGCGCAAGGTCGTGCCTACTGACGCAATAGAGCGCCACGGCCGATGCGAGAATTGCCGCGGCCAAAGACGCCAGCACGGTCGGCAGGTCGTACAAGACCGGGAACGGCAGGATGTAGGCGAGCATTCCGATGTAGTGCATCGACCAGATGCCGATACCCATGGCCACGGCGCCGCCTCCTAGCCATGCAAACCTCAAGCGGGGTTCGGCGACCGCCGTGCGCCCGGCCATGTTGATGGCTGCGTCGGCCGCGCCCGTGGCGATGATGATGGAGAGGGCCACCAGGCGCAGATCGTAGTGATGAGGGATCGATGGCAGCATCGGCGACAAGGCAGCACCCCGCTATGTGGTGGGAAGGCGGAGGCTGTCGAGCCAGCGCACAACGCCACGCGAATGCAAGGCAGCCGCCGCTTCCCAAAAACCGATTAATTTGATTTCTTTCCCAGCAGAAGGGGTACTACCTGGGGAACTTCCACTCCAATATCTCGCATGGCAGCAATCCCGTCAATTACTAACTTACTCGCATGACTGTTCTTGCAGGCGCTGCCACCCAGGGTATGGAGCGAGCCGCGTGGCAGGTTCCCGATAAGCCGAGTCGTGGTTCGTAGGGATGGAGAAAAGTACCAGATACTCTTACTTCACACGCTATTACCGATAATGGGACGCGGACGAAGGTTCCTGTTTATTCTAATCTTGGCCCAATTTGGCCCCAAGCCGGGCTGGCACATAGGCTCCCTATGCCCTCTCCAACGGACCGCGACAAGGACTTCCCTGCCCCCTCGGGTACGGGCTCTGACTTGGGATCGAAGTCAGGACAGACCGTTCTGCTCAGCGATATTCCCGACGTCGCGTCCCTGACGGGCGCAGCCCCCCCGGCACCGCCCCTGGCGGCCCCTGCCCTCGGCTCAGCGGCGTTAGCGGCCCTTGGACAACGCTACGACATCCTCGCCGAAGCCGGACACGGAGCGATGGGGAGTGTCTACAAGGCGCGCGACCGCGAAACGCAGCAGGTGGTGGCCCTCAAGCTGGTCAAACCCGAATTTGCGTCTGACCAGACCATGATGGAGCGATTCAAGAACGAGCTGCTTTTCGCCCGCAAGATTACCCACAAGAGCGTTTGCCGCGTGTACGACTTCAACCGTATCGGCGGCGTGGCGTATACGTCGATGGAATTCGTGGAGGGCGAGAGCCTGCGTTCAGTGCTCAGCCGCTTTGGCGGAATCCCCTTGCGCAAGGCCATCGACCTGACTCTGCAAATCTGCTCGGGGCTCAAAGAGGCCCATGCGCAGGGAATCGTACATCGCGATCTCAAGCCCGAAAATGTGATGATCGATTCGCAGGGAAACGTGAAGATCATGGATTTCGGAATCGCCCGCTCCATGGAGTCCGCCACGCGACTCACCGGCTCGATGATGGGCACCCCTGCTTACATGGCGCCGGAGCAGGTGTCCGGCAAGCCCGTGGACTACCGCACGGATATCTATTCGCTGGGTCTGGTGCTCTACGAGGTGTTCACCGGCAAGCAGGCGTTTGTCGCGGAAAATCCCGTGGCCGTTGCACTCAAGCAGGTGCAAGGGACGCCGGTGCCGCCGCACGAGATTGAGCCGACGATTCCGGTGTCCATCGAGCGCGCCATCCTGAAGTGCCTCGAAAAGGAACCGGGCAAGCGGTTTCAGTCGATCAGCGAGCTGGAGAGGGCGATTACTTCGTCGGGGACCCGTGCCGTTCTTGCTTCGGGAATAGATGGGGCGAACGTACTCCTGAATCGGCAGGCAATCGCGAAGCCAGCTGCTGCTGCCGTTTCCACGATTGCCGGAACGCGGCCCCGCACTCTTTCCAAGGCAACATCCCCTCTTGTCTGGATCCTGCTCGGAAGCTGCATCGTAGCCGCGGCTGGCAGCGGACTCCACTGGGCAGGGGTTTCCCGAGCTGCGAAAAATCTGCCGCCGCCTGCTCCGTTGGCTGCGCCTGCACCTCCTGAGTTCGCACTGGGGAAAACCGAGAGACCGAAACGCGATCGGCCGCAGGCCACATCTTTGCCTGAGGCGACCTCCCAAGCTGCGGAAACACCGCTGAGTCAGCCATTCCCGGCACCCGGCACCACCGCACCCGTCGCTGCCACGCCAACCACTGCATCGGGGGCGAGCACTCCTGCCAGCGCCGCGCCCGCTCAAGCATTGCCGGACGCCGCCACCTTACCGCCGGGCAATTCGATGCGGCCCCGCAGAATGTCCAATCAGGATGGCTCGGGGGCTTCCGCGAATGGAACGGGAACTACCTACCTGTGGATCGGCAGGTTTATGCGCGAAGACCGCGCGCAGGATTCCGCGAAGAAGATTGGAGACGCCGGTTTGCCGTCCGTGGTGGTCCCGCGGCGCAACCCAACCGGCGAGTTTTTCGTGGTTCTCTCTGGACCTTTCGGAGCGAAGCAGGCATCCGATGCCATGGGGCAGCTCGAGAGCCTGGGCTTTACCAACATTCACTCGATCAAGAACCTGATTCTCGATCAGAAACAGAGTCCCTGATGGATTTTGGAGCCCGCACCGATACCGGCCTCGTTCGGCCGAATAACGAAGATGCTTTCGGTTCAGCGCCGAAGCTGAACCTTTTCGTTCTCTCAGACGGAATGGGTGGCCTCGAAGCGGGCGAAGCGGCTAGCCGGATGGCGGTCGATACGATTCTGGCGCATTGCCGCGAGGCGGCTGCGAATCCATCGCTTCCGCTGGCCGGCGAGGCGATTTCCGGTGTTTCGGATGTGTCCAACCGGTTGGCTAGCGCGGTCCGGCTTGCCAATGCCGCGATCTACGAGCAAGCCGCGCGCACGCAACTCAATCAAGGGATGGGAGCGACGGTGGTCGCGGTGCAGATCGCGAAGGGCCGGATGAGCGTGGCCCACGTGGGCGACAGCCGCGTCTACCGCCTAAGGGATCGAGCCTTCGAGCAGCTTACCCACGATCATTCCTTTGTGGCCGAGCAGGTCCGGCTGGGAAGGTTGACCGAGGAGCAAGCGAACGCCAGCCGTCTGAAAAACGTGCTTCTTCGCGCGCTCGGGATCGAGCCGGACGTGGAAGTGGATGTCAGCGAAGAGCTCATTTTGGACACCGATACGATTCTGCTGTGTTCCGATGGCCTGACGCGTGACCTGTCGGACGCGCAGATCGCCGAGGTCCTAAGCGACGCGGAAGATTCGCGGGAAGCTGCCGATGAACTAGTGGAACTCGCCAAGAGAGCCGGCGGCGGCGACAACATTACCGCGCTGGTGATTCGTCCAGTCGCACGGCCGTCGAGTTCGATGGCTCGCATCGGCGGCAAATTGGGCAAATGGCTGAAATGCCGCTGAAGCGGGAACCAAATAGGCGCTGAACCGGCAATTCGTTATGTGGCTGTTTTTATTGCCCACCATCAGATGTTGCCGGGCTGACGCTCGAATTTCAGTATCGCGACTGATCACCTTCAGAACCATCTTCCCAGGAACGCCCACAACCTCGCTTTTACAGTCGCGCGCCGCGACCAATACCGTGATCCGCGTATGGAGTTGCGCCCCGCATTGCCCAATCATCGGCAAGGATTGCGCGACCAGTGGCTTCGCCCACACGGGAACCCAAACAGGAGCCCACACAGGAGGATGTCCAGATGGCGACGAAATCAAGCGGAAGAAAATATGGCAAGGCTGCCGGAAAAAGTGTCGCAAGCGCGGTGCGCCGGGAGAAGCGCGGAACTCTGAAGTCTGGCAAAGGCGGCAAGGGTGGAACGGTGACGAGCCGCAAGCAGGCCATCGCCATCGGACTCTCCGAAGCGCGCAAAAAGGGCGCCAAGGTGCCGGAGAAACCGTCCAGCTAGAACTCGCCATACCGGCCCTCTTTATTTGGCGTGACTATCCCGCGCCCAGCCGGTTCCGGTGCGAAGCGTTTCCTTTGGCTTCAATTGCGGGTAGTATCCAGTCGAAGCGAAGATCGCTGTAACACCGGAGCCGGCTGGTCGCGCACGCCATGCCCAATACCTATCATTTCGCCGATCTCCGCGAAATCTTTGCGAAGGCGAACGAAGAGAAATCCGGCGACAAGCTGGCGGGCATCGCGGCTGCATCGGAAAGCGAGCGGGTGGCCGCCAAGCGCAAACTCGCCGATCTGACCCTTCGCGAAATCCTCCGCCAACCGCTGATCGACCCCGATCAGGATGACGTAAGCCGCCTGATCCTCGACAGCTTCCGCGAGGAAGCCTTCAAGCTCCGTCCAAAGCCTCACAGTAGGCGAATTCCGCGAATACATCCTCGACGATGCCACCAGCGGCGCCGATCTGAAGAAACTCCAGTGGGCCATCCTTCCCGAAATGGCGGCGGCAGCGGCGAAGATCATGAGCAACAAGGATCTCGTGATGGCCGCCGCGAAGATCCGCAACGTCACGCGCTGCCGCAATACGATGGGCGAGCCTGGAGTGCTGGGCATCCGCGTGCAGCCCAACCATCCCGCGGACGATCTCGGAGGCATCCTGCTTTCCGCTTTCGAGGGGCTGCTCTATGGCTGCGGAGACGCCGTGATCGGCGTGAATCCGGCATCGGATTCGGTGGAAACCACCAAATCCATCCTCTGCGCGCTCGACCGGCTGGTAAGTGTCTACAAAATCCCCACGCAAAGCTGCTGCCTCGCGCACATTAGCACGCAGCTTGCAGCCCTTGAACGAGGCGCGCCCGTCGACCTGCTCTTTCAATCGGTAGCGGGAACGGAAGCGGCCAATCGCAGCTTCGGCATCACGCTTGCGATGCTGCGGCGAAGGCCGCGAGCGGGTTCTCGATCATCACGGGAAGCGCGACGTTCCGTGGAAAGGCCCGCAGGCGATGTATTTCGAGACCGGCCAAGGCAGCGCGCTCTCCGCGGAAGCTCATCATGGCGTGGACCAGCTCACGCTCGAAGCCCGCGCCTATGGACTCGCCCGCTGCTTCGATCCTTTTCTGGTGAACAGTGTGGTGGGTTTCATCGGCCCGGAGTATCTCTACGACGAGCGCCAGATCATCCGCGCGGGTCTCGAAGACCATTTCATGGGCAAGCTGCTCGGCCTGCCGATGGGCTGCGACGTCTGCTACACCAATCACGCCGATGCGGACCAGAACTCGGCGGACAATCTTCTGGTGCTGCTATCAGCGGCGGGTTGCAACTACTTCATGGGAGTTCCCTGCTCCGACGACGTGATGCTGAATTACCAGTCCACCAGCTATCACGATGCGCTGGCCATGCGGCGTCTCTTCAAGCTGCAGCCTGCTCCCGAATTCGCGGAGTGGCTTGCGGCAGCCGGCTTCTATCGCGACGGCGAGCCTGCCCTGCTCGATGCGGCCAAACGAAAGCATTTACTGCGAGGACTGGAATCCTCTCTGGCGGAGGTTCTCTGATCGTGAGCGACGACGCCGGCGACTCCATCGTCTCCTCGGACTTGACGGAGTTCGTGCGCAAAATCCGCGAACGCACCCCCGCGCGGCTCATGACCGGCCGCGCGGGAAGCTCCTACCGCACGCGAACGCAGATGCAGCTCCGTGAAGCGCATGCAGCTGCCCGGGATGCCGTGCGCGCGGAACTCGAACCGGCGGCAGCGCTCGGCAGCGCCTTCATCGACGAATGGCACCTTTTTGAAACGCGCACGCAGGCTCGTTCCAAAGATGAGTATCTCCTGCGTCCCGACCTCGGCCGGCACTTCGATGAGCGCTCGCGAAGCGAGATTCAGAGTTTGTGCCCGGCCGCCTCCGACCTCCAAATCGCGATTGGCGACGGCCTTTCGGTTCCTGCGGTCGCGATCCAGGTGCCTGCCCTGCTGCCATTGATCAGCGAGGGCGCGGACTCACGCGGATGGCGCCTCGGACGCACATTTCTGATCCGGCACTCCCGCGTGGGTATCCTCAACGAAATCGGCGAAATCCTCGCGCCCCGCGTGGCCGTACTCCTGATCGGCGAGCGCCCCGGCCTGGCCACGGCCGAAAGCCTGTCGGCATATATGGCCTATCGCCCCGGCAAGCAGCACACGGACGCGGATCGAAATCTGATCTCCAACATACACAGTCGTGGTATATCTCCAGCGGATGCGGCAGCGCGTATCCTGAACCTCGCTGAGCAGATGATGAAAGCTGAGGGCAGCGGTGTAAGTTTAAAAGAAGAGACACCATTCACTTTGGGCCGCGGTGAATGATGAGAAGCTGCGGGAAAAGCTGGGGTGACGAGTTGAACAGCAAAGCCTGTGAAGTGCCGGACGTCGGTGTAAGCGAACCGCCTCGCGAGCCACAGTTGCCGCGACGCCAATTCCTTTCTCATGTTGGCGGGCTCACCGCTCTCGCAGCAACAGGGTTGCTGTGCAAAAGCCGCGCATGGGCTGGGTACCCAGGTGCCCCAACGGGATGGATTGACATCCACAGCCATTACGCGCCGCCGGACTGGGTGAGCGTCATCACCAGCAATCAGGGCCGCGGCATGCTGGGGAACACCAGCTTCCTGAACACATTCAAAAGCTGGACGCCCGCGAAATCCATTGAGCAAATGGATCAGGCCGGCATTGCCACTTCCATTGTGTCGCTCACAACGCCGGGTATTTGGTTTGGCGACAGCGTCGCCTCGGTGGACGCCACCCGCCAGCTCGCGCGCCAGTGCAACGACTACGGCGCAAAGATGGTCGCCGATTTCCCCGGCCGCTTTGGACTGTTTGCGGCGCTGCCATTGCCGGACGTGGATGGGAGCCTGCGCGAGATAGAGTACGCGCTTGGCACGCTCAAGGCGGATGGTTTCGGCCTCCTGTCGCACTACAGCGAAACATACGGTGAAAAGTTGCTGGGCGACCCCGCATTCGCGCCCGTCTTCGAGGAGTTGAATCGACGGAAGGCGGTGATTTACGTCCACCGCAAGATTTCGGCGGAGCCGTACGAAATTTTCGGCTGGGACGTTCACCGCACGATTTTGAGCCTGCTCAAACCGAACGCCGCGGGCGCCGAGAGCGGCTTCTCTCCTCGTTTCCCCGAAATCAAATTCATCTTTTGCGACGCTGGTGGAACCATGCCGTTCCTGGTACGGCGCAGTACGGCGCCGACGACCCCGCCGGGAGCTGCCGCCGATTCCGGGAATGGCCTGCCAAAGGCCGTGCACGAGTTTTATTACGGCACGGGGCGCTCAAACAATGCCGGAACGATGAGCACGCTGAAACAGATTGTCCCCATATCGCACATATTGTTCGGCACGGATTATCCCTTCGCGCGCGTTGCCGACGAAGCCCGCGGTCTGCGGGAATGCGGTGTGTTTAGCGCCGAGGAGCTTCTAGCGATCTCCCGCAACAATGCCCTGACGCTGATCCCGCGATTGAAACCCACAAGCTAATCACCACCGCGCAAGCCTCAGGGCTTCGCGTGCGTTCCAGCCCATTGCGGCACGCACACCCGCTGGATCCTCGCTGGTCAAAAGTGCCCCGGAGCGATAAAATCCACGCCGATATGAGCCAACATACGGCGAGACGCGATTTCCTGAAATTTCTGGCGGCGAGCCCCTACGTGGCTTCCCTGGGCGGAGTGGCCGCCTTCCTTCGTCAAGGCACGCTGGCGCAGACCGCTCAGGAGAAAGCCAGCCTGATCGCGACTCCCGCCGAAGCGCTGGATGTATTCGATTTCGAAGAGGTCGCCCACCGCAACGTGGCGCCTGGCCACTGGGCATTCATGCGAAGCGGCGTCGATGACGACGCGACCATCGCCGCCAACCGCGAAGGGTTCCAGCACATCATGCTGCGTCCCCGCCGGCTGCACGACGCCACCAAGGTGGACATGCGCGTCAACCTCTTCGGCACCACCTACAACAGCCCAATCTTTACCTGTCCCACCGGCGGCCAGAAATCGTTCCACCCGGATGGCGAGTTGGCTGTTGCGCGGGCGGACAAGGCGTACGGAACTCTTCAGTATCTCTCCACCGCTACGTCCACGTCTGTAGAGGAGGTGAACGCCGCGCTGGGGCGGCCGGTGTGGTATCAGGTGTATGCCCCGCGCACGTGGGAGGCTTGCCAAAAGCTCCTCACCCGCGTCGCCACCGCAGGATGCACGGTGATCGCTCTCACCGTCGATACCAGCCCGGGCGGCCACGCCGAAACGTACCTGCGCACCCGACCCAAAGATTTGCGGCAGTGTGCGGCCTGCCACGACGTGAAGGGCGAGGACATTCTGGTGCGAAATCGCCCGATGCGCGAAGGCTTGGATGCCGCGGGCGGCGTCCCGCAGCCGTTGGATTGGGCCTACGTCGATAAAATGCGCAGATTCTGGAAGGGAAAATTTGTGATCAAGGGCCTGACCACGGGAGAGGACGCGCGCCTCGCGGTGGAGCATGGAATCGATGGCATTCACGTGTCCGATCACGGAGGGCGCGTCACCGAAACTCTTCAGCCCACCATCGAGGCCCTTCCCGAAGTGGTGGCCGCCGTGAATGGCCGCGTTCCGGTGGTTGTCGATAGCGGCTTCCGCCGCGGGACGGATGTTTTCAAAGCGCTCGCGCTGGGCGCTTCGGCGGTGGGTATCGGACGCCCGATGCTCTGGGGATTGGGATCGTTCGGCCAGCCGGGAGTCGAGCGCGTGCTGGAGATTATGCAGGGCGAGTTGAAGCTAGTAATGGGCAACTGCGGCACGCGCACCGTGGCGGATATCACCCGCGCCTACGTGGAATTGGCTGACAAGAAGAGTTAGATGCTTGCGAGTTCCTAAAGTTTATCCGAACTGAATGGAGATGTTATGCGGTTGCAAACTAGATTCTTCGCGTTAGCTGGTTTCGCTTGCTTGCTGGGTTCGGCGTGCCTGGGAGCCACGGTTAGCGGCACGGTGAAAGGCGCGGACGGCGCTCCCTTCCAGGGGGCATTTGTCGAGGCGCAGGATGCGAAGTCGCACATCACCACGATTGTGCTTTCCGATAGCCATGGACAGTACCGCATCGCCGACCTGCCCGCGGGAGATTATCGCCTTACGCTACGCGCGGTAGGCTTTCGCACCGATCCTCGTACCGGAGTCAGCCTCACGGCCGACCAAAAGGCATCCTGCGACTTTGCGCTGCAACAGTCCGTGGTCCGCTGGAACGACATTTCCTTTTACCAGGCGAAGAAGCTCTGGCCCGCGTCCAAGGGGAAGGATTTGTACGTTTCGCACTGCGCGACCTGCCACCTATTCCAGACCCGCATGGCGTCTGTAACGCGCGACGCGGATGGCTGGCGGGACCGCGTGCAATATATGCAGACCGTGATGCATGTCCAGGTCAACGATCAGGATGCCGATCAGATCGCCGCGTACCTGACGACCTTGTTTGGGCCTGACTCCGTGCTGCCAAAATCGCCGGGGGAGATGCCCGCGTTCAAGGACACTCTACGTACCTTCGGCAGCGACTCTTCCAACATCGTGTACGTCGAGTACGACATGCCCGGCCCCGGCCGGATGCCCTTCAGCGCGGCACCGGACAAGAACGGCTATCTTTGGATTCCCAACTTCGGAGTAGCGAATAAGATTACGCGGCTCGATCCGAAGACCGGCGAGATGCAGGATTTTTCGGTTCCCAACGTGGGCACCGCCTCGATTCACTCCGCTGTTCCCGCCCCCGACGGTTCCGTGTGGTTGACCGAGACCGATGCCAACAAGCTCGGGCGCTGGGATCCCAATACCCAGAAGATCACCGAATATCAGGATTACTATCTTCCCGGCAAGGAAGGCACCGTCGAGGGCGGCTCGAAGCACACCGTTCGAATCGATCCTAGCGGAAACGCATGGTCGAGCGGCGGTCCGCTTACGAAATTCGATCCCGAAACCAGAAAATTCACCCACTTCGAGGAAATTCCTTTCGCGTACGACGTGAAGCCCGACAAGAACGGCGATGTCTGGTTCACAGCGCCGGGGGCGAATAAGATCGGCAAAGTGGACGGGAAGACTTTGAAAATCAGCCTGTGGACGATGCCGACGCCAAAAAGCTTTCCGCGAAGAATGGAAATAGCCTCGGACGGAATCGTTTGGATTGGCGAATTCACAGCCGGGAAAATGGCCCGGTTCGACCCCAAAACGCAAACGTTCACGGAATACCCGCTGCCGGGCCCGGAGCCGACTCCTTACAGCATGGGCTTCGATGCAGATGGCTATCTCTGGTACAACTCGCACGACATGGACGAGCTCGCGCGATTCGATACCAAGACCGGGAACGTGATCGAATATCCGGTGCCGCACTCGGAAATCGCCATGCGGGAATTCTTCCGCGATGCGCAAGGGCGGATGTGGTACGGAACGAATCCCAACAACAAGGTGGGCTACTTCTATCTGGCGAACAAGAGCGATGGCGCGGAATCGGCCAGCAAGTAAGGAATTAGGGCTATGAGGCACGGGAGATTGCGCGGAAAGCAATCTCCGGTTGCCTATCTGCCATTGTGTGTCGGCACTGCATGGTGCTTCTTCGTTGCGTACCCAACCTCTCTAATTCTTCGTCAAATTGGATAAATGAACCTTTCCACGCCCTTCATTCACCGCCCCGTGGCGACCACGCTGCTTACGGTGGCCATAGCGCTCGCCGGGATCATCGGATTTCTGGTGCTGCCCGTCGCGGCGCTTCCGGAAATCGATTACCCGACGATCTCGGTGCGGGCTGGCTTGCCCGGGGCAAGCCCGGAAATCATGGCCTCCTCGGTGGCTACCCCGCTTGAGCGGCAATTCGGGCGCATCGCGGGCATTACGGAGATGTCCTCGTCGAGCTACCTGGGCACTACGTCCATTACTTTGCAGTTCGATTTGAACCGCAATATCGACGGCGCCGCGCGCGACGTGCAGGCGGCCATCAATGCCGCGCGCAGCTATCTGCCTGCGAACCTGCCGACCAATCCCACGTACAAGAAAGTGAATCCGGCCGATTTGCCCATCGTGCAGATTGCCCTTACATCGAGCATTTATGATCGAGGGAGTCTCTACGATGCCGCATCGACGATCATGCAGCAGAAGCTTTCTCAGATTTCCGGAGTTGGCCAGGTATCCATCGGAGGGAGTTCGCTGCCGGCGGTTCGCGTCGACATCAATCCCACGCAACTCAATAGCTACGGGCTCGGCTTGCAGGACGTAAAGAACATGCTGAGCCAGCAGAACTCGAATGTGCCCAAGGGCCAGATATGGGATAGCGGCAAGACGGCGGACATCCTCGCCAACGACCAACTCCTGAAGGCCGATTACTACAGGCCCCTGATCGTGGGGTACCACAAGGGCGCCGCCATCAAGTTGTCCGACATCGCCAACGTCCAGGATTCCGTGGAAGACATTCGCGCGGCTGGATTTTTCGACGGCAAGCCTTGCGTAACCCTGCAGATCTTCCGCCAGCCCAATGCCAACATCATTTCCACCACGGATAGAATCACCGAGGCCCTGCCCTCGTTGCAAGCCTCCATCCCGGCGGGAATCGACATGGTGGTCGTTGGGACGCGGGCGGCAACGATTCTTTCGTCGGTCCACGATGTCGAGCGGTCTCTGGTGATTTCCATCGGCCTCGTGATCCTGGTGGTTTTCGTGTTTTTGCGAAGCCCGCGCGCCACGCTGATTCCGAGCGTCGCGGTTCCCGTTTCGCTGCTCGGGACGTTCGGCGTGATGTACCTGTGCAACTACAGCATCGACAATCTCTCGCTGATGGCGCTTACGATCTGCACGGGGTTCGTAGTCGATGACGCGATTGTCGTGATTGAGAACATCTCCCGGCACGTCGAGCTGGGCATGCGCCCCCTAGAAGCCGCGTTGCACGGGGCGCAGGAGATTGGCTTCACGGTTCTTTCGATGACGCTGTCATTGGTGGCTGTTTTTATTCCGATCCTGATGATGGCCGGCATCGTCGGTCGTCTTTTCCGCGAGTTTGCGATTACCCTTTCGGTGGCGGTTCTGGTTTCGCTCCTGGTGTCCCTCACGATGACGCCGATGATGTGCGCGCGGCTCCTGAAGCACGACTCTGGCCGCGAGTCTCACGGGAGAATCTATCGCGCCAATGAGAAGGCGTTCAATTTTCTGGTGCGCGCTCTATGACCGCGGCTTGACCTGGGTGTTCGCGCACGAGGCGCTCACCCTGGGAATCCTGCTGCTGACGATTGCCGTGAATGTGTATCTCTTCGCGATTGTGCCCAAGGGCTTTTTCCCGCTGGGCGACAACGGACACTTGAGCGGCGGCATCCGCGCTTCGCAGGACGTGTCGTTTCAGGCCATGCAACAGCTGACGTCCCGCTTCGTGAATATCATCAAGTCCGATCCCGCGGTGGATAAGGCCGTGATTTCCACGGGCGGAAGCGGCTCGGTGAACACCGCCGAGGTCCACGTGGCCCTGAAGCCGTTCGAAGTTCGAAAGCTCACCGCCAGCCAGGTGATCGACCGCCTTCGTCCCAAGCTCAACGGCGTGCCGGGAGCGCGCGTGGTGTTGCAGGCGAATCAGAACCTGAAAATCGGCGGGAAAGCGTCGAACGCGCAGTATCAATATACGCTGCGCTCCGATAGCGTGGACGATCTGGTGCAGTGGGGTCCGGTCATGTTTGGCCAGATGAGAAGAATACGCCAGCTCACCGATGTGGATTCGGACCAGCAGAATAGCGGCCTGCAGGCCCGACTGGTGTATGACCGCCAGACCGCCGCGCGGCTGGGAATCACAACGCAATTAATGGATACCACTCTTTACAGCGCCTTCGGGCAGTCCCAGGTGTCCACCATGTACACCACGCTGAACCAATATCACGTGGTGATGGAAGTGGCGCCGCAGTTCTGGCAGGACCCGCAGGGACTCAATTACGTTTACATTCGTTCCAGCAATGGGGGAGTGGTTCCGCTCAGCGCGGTCGCTCATTTCGAGAAGCGCATCGCTCCGCTGGCTGTGAACCACGACGGGCAATTCCCTGCCGTGACGATTTCCTTCAACCTGGCGCCCGGCGTGGCCTTGAGCGACGCAGTTCAGGCGATCGGCGAAGCCGAGCAGAAAGTCGGCATGCCCAGTTCCATCCGCACGATGTACTCAGGATCGATGCAGGCGTTCCAGTCTTCGCTAGCCACCGAACCGTTCCTGATCGTCACGGCGCTGCTGGCCGTCTATATCGTGCTGGGGATGCTCTATGAGAGCTACATCCACCCCATCACGATCCTTTCCACGCTGCCATCGGCGGGCGTGGGCGCGGTGGCGGCGTTGATGATCTTCCACATGGATCTGAATGTGCTGGGTCTGGTGGGAATCATCCTGCTGATTGGCCTGGTCAAGAAAAACGCGATCCTCATGATCGACTTCGCCCTTGCGGCGCAGCGCAACGAGCATCGCGACGCAAAGAGCGCGATTCATGAAGCGTGCCTGCTGCGCTTTCGCCCCATCCTGATGACGACGATGGCGGCCCTGCTGGGCGCGCTGCCGCTGGCTCTGGCAAGGGGAATCGGTTCGGAGCTACGCGTGCCGCTGGGGGTGACGATTATCGGCGGCTTGATCTTCAGCCAGATGCTGACGCTGTTCACCACTCCGGTCGTGTATCTCTATATGGATCGCTTCAGCGTGTGGTGGCAGCAAAAGCGTTCCGGCCATTTGCAGGTGGCCCCGCAAAACGCAGACTGAACAGAACGCAGACCGAACCAAAGCCGCGCAGATCGAGCGGCATGCAGAACTATCCCAATCCCCAGAAAATGCCCTTCGTCTCCGTGTAGGCGAGCATCCCCTGCAAGCCCTTCTCGCGGCCGATGCCGCTCTGCTTGAAGCCGCCGAACGGAGTCGATATCGACGCCTGCTTGTAAGTGTTGATCCACACGGTGCCGGCGCGAAGCCCGCGCGCCACTCGCCAGGCTTTCTGATAATCCCCGGTCCAAATGCCGGAAGCGAGGCCGAAGTCCGTATCGTTGGCCTGCCGCATCAGATCGTCTTCATTCTCGAAAGGAAGCACCACGGCGACCGGTCCAAAAATTTCCTCGCGGCACACACGAGCGCTGTTGTCCACGTCCGTGAGCACGGTGGCGGGATAGAACGCGCCCTTATCGAAGATCCCTCCGGTCGGCCGAGCCCCCCCCGCCACCACCGTCGCGCCTTCCTTGCGGCCGATTTCTATGTAGCGCTCCACGTGTTCGCGATGCGGAAAGCTGGCCAGCGGTCCCAGGTCCGTGTCCGCGGATTCGGGCGCTCCCACGCGATAGCCTTTGGCAAAATCGCGCAAGCCCTCGAGAAATTCCTTGAAGATCGTCTTCTGAACGAAGATGCGCGAACCCGCGATGCAGGACTGCCCGCCGCCCGAGAAAATTCCGTCACCCGTGCCGCGAATCGCCTTCTTTAAATCCGCATCCGCAAACACGATGTTCGGCGATTTTCCTCCCAACTCCAGCACGACCGGTTTCAGCAATCGGCCAGTGGTCGCTGCGATCGCGCTTCCGGTTCTTGTTCCGCCCGTGAACGAAATCATATCCACGCCCGGATGCTCGACGAGCCACCGGCCCGGCTCCCCGGCGCCGGCAATCACGTTCACCACCCCCGGCGGAAATCCTGCTTTCAGCACGATCTCCGCGTACTCCAGGCTGATCAGCGGCGTCACCTCGGAGCCCTTCAGGATGGCAGCGTTGCCCGCCGCCAGGATCGGCGCGAGTTTGTGTGCATCGAGCGTGACGGGCGAATTCCAGGCCGTGATGGCGCCCACGACGCCCACCGGCTCCCGCACCGTCATCGTCCAGTAATTTCCCCGCGGCGGGGTCACTTCGCTCTCAAACGTCTCGCAGGCCCCCGCGTAATAGCGGAACGTGCCGGCGGCGCTGGCGACCTGCTGGCGGCACTCCTTCAGCGTCTTCCCGTTATCCTGCATCTGCACGCGGGCCAGCCGTTCCAGGTCCGCGTCGATCAATTCGCCCGATGCGATAGAGCAGCCGCGCACGCTCATGCGGCTTCAAATCGCGCCAGGCAGGGTTGGATAGCGCCGCGCGAGCCGCCGCAACCGCCGCGTCGATGTCCGCCGGTGATGCCGCGCTGATCCGGGCAATCTCGCTACCGTCGGCCGGATTCGTCGAGACAAACGGCTCGCCGCTCCCTTCCACCCATTCGTTATTGATGAGGAACGGCCGAACCTTGTCCGCCTCGCCGTTCGCCGCACCTTTCGCCACACCATTCTTCAGAAATGTCCCGCTCGCTTCCATCGAACCTCGCTTAGCCGGCCTTCGTCGTTCCCTGCGCCTGCGGAGCAAACACCACATCGCTCGCCGGCAGCGTTCCACTGGCAAGATACTCGCGCGCATTGCGGACGGCGCTTTCGATCACCGAACTGAAATTGTCGATCGTGGCGCCGGCGAAATGCGGCGTCACCACCGTCTGGTCAAGCGTGAGTAGCGGATTGCCGACGGGAGGCTCTTTTGAGAACGCGTCGATCCCGGCGCCAAACAGATGCCCACTCGTCAACGCGGCGGCGAGAGCCGCCTCGTCGACCAATCCCCCGCGCGCGCAATTCACCAGCACGGCGCCCGGCTTCATCCGCTCGATCCTTTCCTTGCTGATCAGATTCGCCGTCTGCGGCATCAGCGGCAGATGCAGAGACACCACATCCGACGTTTCCAGCAGCTCATCCAGCGACACGCGCCGCACACCCAGTTTCTGCTCGATTTCCGCCGAAGGCGGAACCGGATCGTAGTAAACGATCTCCACCTCGAACCCCTTGAGCAGTTTTGCCAGCGCCTTGCCGATCGCCCCCAATCCGACCAGCCCTACGCGCTTCCCATGCAGCTGGCGATTCACCCCGCGCGACTCTTCCTTGAGCCACTCGCCCGCCCGCGTGCGCCGGTCAATCGAGGGCAGCCGTCGAAGCGTAGCCAGGATCAGCAGCAGCGTATGCTCCGCCACGGGAATCGCGTTGCCGCCCGCCAGCCGGGCCACGGCAATACCCCGCTCCTCGCAAACTTTCAGGTCGATCCGGTCGACGCCCGCGCCCAGCTTCTGGATAAACCGCACCTTTTTGGCCGCCGCAAGTATTTCCGGGGTCACCGGCGCAGCCATCACAAAGAGCAGGTCCGCGCCGCCCACGGCGGCGATCTGGTCCTTCAGTTCCTTGCTCTCGCGCAAAAACAGGCGCCCAATCGGGCGGCAATCCCCGCCGAATGGTCTCGCAAATATTGGGATGATAGCGATCTAAAAACGCCACCTGCAGGTTGGACATGCCCTCGATTCTATAATAGCCGCCCGCAATGCGGAATGCCTTCGCGGATACCCTGGCCGATGCGCCGTGCCTATTTTTAAAGCACATTGCCGCCCACGATGAGACAAGCCGAGCGCGGCTCTGCTACTATGGACAGTTTGATTGACGCTTTTTAATTCCACTATGGGGCTATCGGAGAAAATGGCGACTACCGTTGAGGTGTTGGTCGAAGCGTTCCGCGATGCGGGCACTCCTTTTATCGTGGGGCATCCCGGAGGCGAATCGGTTGAGATGATGGACGCCGCCCGCGTGCGCGGGATGCGCTTCATCCTGATGAAGCAGGAGACCGCGGGCGCCATGCTCGCGTCCACCTGGGGAGAAATCACCGGCGCGCCGGGCGTTTGCCTCTCGACGCGCGGGCCCGGCGCCGCCAACATGGTCAACGGCGTGGCGCACGCCTGGATGGACCGCTGCCCACTCATCGTGATCACCGACCAGTATCCGCCGCACACCTACGAGACCGGCCTCCGGCAGCGCACCAATCACCTGGCGCTCTACACTCCCATCACGAAGTGGAATTCGACGATCGGCGCCAAGACGGTGCGGCAGCAGATCAGGCGCGCCATGCGCATCGCCACCGCCCATCCGCCGGGCCCCGTGCAGTTCGACCTCCCCTCGACCGAAACGACGAAAGAGGCCGCCACCTTGTTGGCCGAGCCCACGCTGCTGCCCAATCTCGTTCCGGTGATGCCCGATAAAGCCGGACTCAAGGTCCCGCTCCAGATGCTCGAAGCGGCCAAGCGGCCGATTCTGCTCGTGGGCCTCGGGGTTCTGTGGTCCAAGGCGTCGGCGGAATTTGTGAAGCTTGCCGAGCGCCTCGGAGCGCCAGTGCTCACCACCACCAAGTGCAAGGGCGTGATTCCGGAAGATCACGCGCTGCGCGCCGGCTGCATCATCGGCGGCCTCATCGAACGCGAACTCGTGAACCAGTCCGACCTGATCGTCACGGTGGGCATGGACGCGGTCGAACTGCAGCCCAAGCCGTGGCCTTACACGCTGCCCGTGCTATCGCTCGCCTCCACGCCAAGTCTTGATGCGCTTGTGCCCGCGACGGCGGAAGTGATCGGCGACCTGAAATCGGTGCTTGCCGGATTAGCCGAGTGGACGCCCGAAAAAAACTGGGGCGAACGCGCCGCGCGCGAGTTTCGCGACCAGGTAACCAACGCCCTCAATACGCCCGCCAAGGGTCTTTCTCCGCAGCGCGCGCTGGAAGTAGCCAGAGCCGTCCTTCCGCGCGACACGGTGGCCACCTGCGACGCGGGCGCCAGCCGCCTGCTCGTAGTGCAGAAATGGCAGTCCTACGGCCCGCGCGAGTTCCTCACCTCGAACGGGCTCGGTTCCATGGGCTTCGCTATTCCCGGAGCGCTCGGCGCGCGCCTGGCGCATCCCAAGCGGACGGTGGTGGCGTTTACCGGCGATGGCGGCTTTTTCATGGCGTTGGCCGAACTCCAGACGGCCCACCGCGAGTCCCTGCCCTTCATCACGATTGTGTTCGACGACCAGGAAATCGGCCTCATTCGCGTGAAACAGGAACTCAAGGGAATCCCCACCTATGGCATCGGCCTCGGCGGAGTGAATTGGGAGAAGCTGGCCCAGGGATTCGGCGCGGACGGCGTTGTCGCCGACAGCGAGAAGTCACTGGGAGACGCAATCGGCGCCGCAGTGAAGTCGGGAAGAACCACGGTGATCGCGGCGAAGATCGATGGGTCCGGCTACGTGGCGCAGTTCAACGCGCTGCGCGAAATCTAACTTGTTTCTTCGGGTGCCCCACCCTTGCGGTGTTGAAGGGTGGGTCTTCGCTCCCCGACCGAAGCAGCAAAAATCAACTCCGGAAAGATTCTGGCAATAATATATTTCGCTAATCACACATGCTAAGTTACATGCATGCCTCCGCCCCTAGATGGCGTGCGAGCTAAGATTTATAGGGCGAAATATCTCTTCAATGATCTCAATACTCGTGTGGGCCGAATCTTGGGACTTGAACCAAAGACGGCCCCCTCCGGGCATAAGTTCGACGCTGATAGGCAAGAACTAATCATCACCCTTCCAAAGACCACACGAATCGACCCGGAGCTTCCGCTTCTCGTTGGTGACTGTATCCACAATGCTCGATCGGCTCTTGATCATCTTGTTTTTCAGCTTGCCATCCTTAACAAGGCTTCTGTCGCGTCGGCCAGTAAGACATCTTTCCCGGTCTGCCTGACGCCCGGTGAGTTCAAGAATGCCGTCAGACATAAAGTCGCCCCATTTATTAGCGCTATGGCCCTTGCGGAAATCGAGAAGCTTCAACCTTACGCTACTAAAGACGGGGAGAGCGACATCATTTGGGTTCTCTCGCAGTTGGACATAATCGATAAACACCGCTTGCTCATTGTTACAGCGTCTAGATTTAAGCCTACCGGATTTAGCATTAAGGTTCCCACTGGAGAGAAATTTAGTCATGAGATTAATTCTGTGAACTGGAAACCTTCTGAAGACGGTGCAGAAGTCTTGCGTTTTGATCTGTCCAACGCAATTAAGAAACCGGGCGAAGTGAACGTTAAAGTGGAGACCTCCATTTCTATACATATTAGTAATACTGGATTGGCTTGCGATGGCATGGCAATTTGCCCCGTTGTCGGCGATTGCATCCAGCACGTGATCAACATTGTTGATGGGTTTGAAAGAGCGTTTTTTGCCCGGGGATGATTGACTTTGGGGACGTCGCACGACATCCTCTCTTCTAGAGGATGCCACCGAATATCACTCCTGCTTGACGATCAGCTTCATCGACCACGCAAGCGCGGTAGACACCAGCAGAAAACCGGCCATTGCAAGCAGGCCGGCGGAGAAAGAATTCGTGCGGTCCTTCAGCCAGCCCACCAGGGCCGGGCCGACGAAGCCTCCCACCGTCCCGACCGAGTTGATGAACGCGAGGCCGCCCGCCGAAGCGATTCCTGTAAGAAACCGCCCTGGGATGGTCCAGAAAATCGCCCTCGCGGCGTTGATTCCGATGAGCGCCACCGTAACCCACGCGAGCGAAGCCCAGAAGTTGGCGGATAGAATGGCAAACACCAGGCCCGCCGTCGACAACAGGCAGCCGATCGTCAGGTTGAAGATTCTTTTTCCGCTGCGGTCCACTTGCGCCGCCCAGATCATCATTCCGACGCACGCGATGGCGTAGCAGACGCCCGTCACGAAGCCGACATCGCGATTGGAAATGTGCGACGTCTTGATGATCTGCGGGAGCCAGATGCCTACGCCGTAAGAGCCCGTCGTGAAGCCGAACTGGACCAGGGCCAGCATCAGGACGCGCGAATCTTTCAGCGCCGGCCACAAGTGCTTGATTTCGCCCGCGTGGCGTTCGCTGGCGATGCGCTGGCGCACCACTTCTTTCTCTTCGTCCGTGAGCCACCGCGCCTGATCCGGCGTGTCCGAAAGCATCCAGAGCACCGCGAACCCGAGAAGGACCACGGGTATCCCCTCGATGATGAAGAGCCACTTCCAGCCTGCGAGCCCTGCGACGCCGTCCATTCCAAGCAATAAACCGGAAATTGGCGCGCCGACCACCGTGGAGACAGGAATCGCCAGCAGAAACCAAACCAGCATCCGCGTCCGGTATGCCGCGGGAAACCACGTGGTGATGTAGAAAACGATGCCGGGATAGAAGCCCGCCTCGGCGACGCCCAGCAGGAAGCGCAGCAAATACCAGCTTTTCGGTCCGGCGACAAAGATCGTCCCCGCGGAGATCAGGCCCCACGTAATCATGATGCGGGCAATCCACGCGCGCGTGCCGTAGTGGTGGAGTGCGATGTTGCTGGGAACGTCGAACAGGCAATACCCGAGGAACAGGATGCCCGCTCCGGTTCCAAACTGCGCGGCAGTCAGCCCGATGGCATGGTTCATGGACAGCGCCGCAAAGCCGACGTTGTTGCGGTCCATGTAATTCAGCACGTAGCTGACGCTCAGCAGAGGCAGCAGCCGCCAGGCGATTTTCGCGAAGGTCCGGCGTTCGAATTCGGACGGAGCCGCAATCGCCGCGCTGGCGCCCGTTGAAGCGCCCGTTGAAGCGCCCGTTGAAGCGCCTGTTGAAGCCGGAATTCCCATCGGATTCCCTTCTAGACCGCGCGGCTCTGCACGGATTCGAAACCGTACAGGCGAGCCGGATTTGAAACCAGGATGCGTTCCGCGAGCGCCGGATCGGGCAGCGCCTGCAGGAAGTCGGTGAGCAAGCGGCGATAGTCGATATTCCGGTACGGAAGCGTCGCGTTCTTGTCCTTCTGATCGCCACGCGAAGGCGGATGCGGCCAGTCGCTGCCCCAGACGCAGCGGTCCGGCGCGGCTGCGGTGAGCGCCGCGAGCCAGTCGGCGGGCGGCACAGTAGCGACTGGATCGGCCGCGCCAACCCGATAGGGCGCCGAAACCTTCATCCACATGTGCGGAAGGCGCAGCAGATCGAGCAGCTTGCGCCCAAGGGCGCTTTCGGGAGTGGCGTTCGCCCGGCACGCCGTAATGGTCGAGAATGATCGGCAGCGTCGAGCTGCGAATCGCCTCTTCCGCGTCGATCACCGTATCCAGATTCGCGATGATCTCGATGTGCCAGCTAGCGCGAGGCAGTATGGCCATGAATCGCCGCAGCACTTCGCCGACGCCGGCGGACGCCAGCGGATTGAACTTACTGTAAAAGTTGACGCGCACTCCGCAGACGCCGCGCCGGCCGTACTCCTCGATCTGTTTCGAACTGAACGCGAGAGGGTCGACCACCACCACGCCGCGGCCGTTCCCTTCCAGTGCATCCAGCGTGTCAAGAACGCAAGTATTGTCCATTCCGTAGAAGCTGGGCTGCACGAGAACGAAGCGCGTGACCCCCATGGGCCGCCCCAGCCCGCGCAAGGCGTCTATCAGCGCGACGTCTGCCGTGTAAGAGCGGTCGGCCACCTGGGGATATTGCGAGGCCGGCCCGACGATGTGGACGTGGCAATCGCAGGCGCCTGAAGAAGGCAGATTGTTCATTGATCCAGTGGCTCCACAAAAGGCTGCAAGGATTTTAGATCAAGCCCCTCGATTAAGCGCCCCCACAGGCGCGTCCAAAAGACTCAACCGGCTGAAGCGCCAAAAGAGACTAGCAGACGCCAGCGGGCGTTTCGAAGTCTTTTTTCGCGCCGTCGAGATCGGGTTCGTGCAGGAAGGCCAAATTGTTTGTTGATTCAGGGTGGGTGCGTAACGAGGGCCCCGCTTTCGCGGAGCCCTGCGTGACGGTGGAGAATCCTGCGACCGCGTTAGCGCGGCGCAGTCTTCCCATTGTGCTTTTCGTTGTAGATCTGGCGGCTGGCGCCATTTTGCCGCTGGTTGATGTTGTGATGTTCCTGAGGCGTGAGCTTGCCGCCGTTCGCAGCGCGATCCGCTGCGATATGGCGGTTGATGTTCTGCTCGTGATTCTCGGCGCGCGCCGTCTCCGATGGCGAGAGCTGCCCGCTGGCTACGCCATTGGCGATGCGCTGCTGCTGCAAGTCGCGCCGGGCGCCCACCTCGTTGTTGCCGTAGTGCTCGGTGGCGGCGTTGTGCTTGTCGTTGTAGATGGAGCCGCTCAGATTGTTCTGCTGCCGGTTCACCTGCTGGCGCTCCTGAGGCGTGAGCGTGCCGCCATTCGCGGCGCGATCGTTGTGAATCTCGCCGTTCAGGCGGGATTCCCGGTTCTCCAGGTTCTTCGTTTCGCCGGGAGTCAGCTGCCCGGAGGAAATCCCCTGGGCAATGCGCCCCTGCTGGTTGTAACGGCGTCCGTTCACCGAATCCATCGCCGCTGTGCCCGGAGTTCCATGGTTGAAGGAGGACAGCTGATTCCGGTCGTGGCTCATCGCCTGTTCGTGAGACACCTGATTCGACGTCGGCTGGAAATGCTGCTCGTGCATCGCCGCCTGTTCCTCCGGACGCGGTTGCGCTGCCACACCACCCTCGCCATTGAAGCTCGCGCGGTTCACGACCGTGGTGTTGTTGATCACCGTGCGGTTCACGTAGACGTTGCGCACCACGCTCGTGTTGACGTTCATCACCGCGGTGTTATACGCAAAGGCCCCGCCTCGCCATTCGCCGCCGAAGAATCCGACGCCGCCGTACCCAAATCCGTAGTTAATGCCTCCGTAGAATCCCACATGGGGACCCCAGTAGCCGGCATGCCAACCGTAGAGACCTCCCGCGAATCCCCAGTAGCCCGGAGTCCAAAGCACACCAACCCGCGGCGGCGTCACCCAAACACCCGGCACCCAGTAGTAGCCAACCGGCCCATAGGCCCAGTAGCCGGGCGTCCACAGATACCCATCGCCTGGACAAGGCGGTTGTTCGTATACCGGCAATGCCGGCGGTCCTACGTGGACCGAGATGCCGACCGCGATCTGCGCGGAAGAAGCCGGCGCAAGCGCCGCGATCGGCGCTAAGCATAATGAACACATAAGGATAAACCTTCGGAATGCCCCCAATCGTCGCATGATGATGCCTCCACTTGAGCTGTATTTATATAAGAGGTCCGCCGCGTATAGAAAACGAAATGGAAAAGCGGCATATCCAATCTATTAAACCCGGATTGCGGCAAAATCTCTCGGTAAATTAAGCGGTTAGGTAAATACTTCGTTCCATTCGCGGGACTTCTGCAGCTGAGCACGGGAAGAGTGCAGTATGCAAACTATTTCCCTGCGGCATCAGGATATTCCCGTACGTAGTAATACAGCCCCGGAGCTATAACGGCAAAAGAGATCCTTCGTCGCTGCGCTCCTCAGGATGACAACGAAAGGCCACGGCGGACAGCAACGGCAACTGCAACGGCGACGACAACGGCAAACGGCAACGGCGATTGCCATGCGCCGCTTTATACACCAAGCCAACCGGGAGCGAATCAGGGAGTTGGTTTCGGCGCCTGGGAAGAATTGGAAACGACAGCGGGTTCCGAAGGCAGCTGAGAAGTGTCCCAGCCTCCTCCGAGAGCCTCGATCAATTGAATGGTCGAAGTCATCTGCTGCATCCGCAGGTTTACAGCCGTCTGCTGGTTGGTGAGAAGGGTTGTTTGCGCTGTAATCACGTTGAGGTAAGGATCGATTCCCAGGCGATAGCGGTCGGTGGCAACGGAAAGATCTCTCTCGGCCGATTTGACCGCCCGGTCCTGCTGCTGAATCTCTACGGAGAGGATCCGCAGCGCGGAAAGGTTATCCTCCACCTGCTGAAAAGCGGTCAAAACCGTCTGCCGGTAGGTAGCCACCGTCGAGTCATACTGCGCGCGATACTGCTGCACGGTCGCCCGGCGAAGTCCGCCATCGAAGAGATTTTCCGCAAGAGCAGGGCCCACCGAAAAAGTACGGCTCGGCCACGTAAACCAATCGGTGAAAGCACCGCTGAGAAGGCCCGCCGAAGCGGATAAGGTGACTGTCGGGAAATAGGCTGCCCTGGCGACCCCAATCTGCGCGTTGGCCTCGGCAACCATGCGCTCGGAAGCGGCGATATCGGGACGGCGCTCCAGAAGCTGCGAAGGAACGCCAAAGGGAATCGCCACAAGGGCCGGCGTCAGGGGCGCGGGCTGAATCGAAAATGCGGATGCCGGCTGGCCGACCAGCAGAGCGATGGCATGTTCGTACTGCGCCCTCAGGATGCCGAGGTTGGTATCCTGGGCCTCGGTAGTCTCCAGCTGGGTTTCCGCCTGAGCGACCGCTTCATCATTGGCAATGCCCGTATCGAACAACACCTGCTGCAGACGAAGGGACTCGCGGTAAGCCACGACAGTGGAATCCAGCAATTGCTTGAGGGAATCCTGGGTGCGAAGTTCGTAGTAATCGACCGCCACTTCGGCATGGGCGGTCAATCGAGTATTCTCCAGATCGGCCGCGCTCACCTGCGCCGCCGCAATGTCCGCCCGCACGGTATTCTTCACGCGCCCGAAAAGGTCGGGAACCCAGGTGGCATCAAAGGGAAACGTGTAGGTGGGACCCTGAAAAGCCGTGTTTGCGTTCGTGGCGCCGGGAGTGCTTGGCGTGTTGCCCTTGACGGAGGGCTGCCGCGAATACGTGATCCCGGGCGCCGTACCGACGGTCGGAAAATACTGGGAGCGCGCCTCTCTCACGATGGCGCGGGCCGCAAAGAAATTCGCCGTGGCGGCGGCGATGTTCTGGTTGGAAACGTTGACCTGCTCCTCAATGCGGTTGAGCTCGGGATCATGGAAGTCTTCCCACCAGTTACTGTGGAGGGCCGCGTCGGCGGGCTGCGCTACTTTCCAGCCGTCGGTATCCTTGAAGTCCGCGGGGGTAAGCTCCTTGAACGCGGCAGGAGTCTGCGCGGCGGGAGTGTGATACTTGGGACCGACCGAGCATCCCGCGAGAGTGGCAAGGCCAACCGTAATGCCAGCCAGAGAGAGGTATGAAGCCCGTAGCGTGCGAACCATTTGTGTGTTCTTCCTCATGTTTTTCAAGCGTCAGTCTGCTTCCTGTGGGGTCACCTGCAAATGGCCAGGGCGGGTTCGCCGCTGCCACCGAACGCTAAGACGGTCCATGTACAGATAGACGACCGGCGTCGTAAAAAGCGTAAGCATCTGGCTGAAAATCAGTCCGCCGATGATCGTAATTCCGAGGGGGACCCGCATTTCCGATCCGATCCCCTTGGCCATGGCCAGCGGCAGCGCGCCGAGCAATGCCGCCATGGTGGTCATGAGAATGGGACGGAAGCGCAGGAGGCACGCCTCATGGATGGCGCTCTTGGCGTCGCGATGCTCGTTCCGCTGCGCCGCCAGGGCAAAGTCGATCATGAGAATCGCATTCTTCTTCACCAGGCCGATGAGCAGGATGATTCCGACCACCGCGATTACGTCGAGATCCATGTGAAAGATCATCAAGGCCAGCACCGCCCCAACACCCGCGGACGGCAGCGTGGAAAGAATCGTGATGGGATGAATATAGCTTTCATAGAGCATTCCCAGCACGATATAAACCGCCAGCAGAGCCGTAACAATTAATATTGGGAGTGTCTCGAGGGAAGCCTGAAACGCTTTCATTGTTCCGGAAAACATTCCGCGAATCGACGAGGGCATGGCGATGTTCTGCTCGGCCGCGGTAATAGCCTCGACCGCGTCGCTCAAGGCAACGCCCGGCGCAAGATTGAAGGAAATCGTCACCGCCGGGAACTGCCCGTCGTGGTTCACGGCCAAGGGCGCGATTCTCTTCTCAAAATGGGCCACCGCACTCAGCGGAACAACCTTACCGCTGCTGGAGTGAATGTAAACGTCGTCCAGCGATTGAGGGTCCTGCCAAAACTTCGGGGCAACCTCCATCACCACGTGGTACTGGTTGAGCGAGGTGTACATCGTGGAGACCTGGGATTGCCCGAAGGCGCTGTAGAGCGTGGTATCCATCAGCTGAGGAGTAATTCCCAGCCGCGCCGCCGTCTGGCGATCATAGACGAGCCGGGCCTGCAGGCCGCTGTTCTGCTGATCGGTGTCCACATCGGTGAGCTGGCGAAGCCGTCTCATCTGAGCGAAGACCGTGGGTCCCCATTTCACCAGATCGTCGATATTCTCGGATTGCAGAGTGTATTGATAGAGCGCGTTCGACGATTTCGCGCCAATCCTCAGATTCTGATTGGCCTGCAGGATACCCCGCGCGCCGGGGATGCTGTTGAGCTTTGGCCGGAGACGGTCAATCACCTCGCTGGCGCTCAGCTTGCGCTGCTGGTAAGGTTTCAGCGATACGATCACCTGCCCTGTGTTCACCGGCCCGAATCCGCCGGTAAAAGCCACCGCCGTGGCCACCGCCGGGTCCGACTTGATGATATTCACGTAGCGGGAGGTGATCTGCTCCATGGCCTGAAAAGAAATATCCTGCGAAGCGCGGATGCCCCCCTTCATGTTGCCGTTGTCCCCCAGAGGGAAAAACCCTTTGGGCACGATCACGAGTAGGTAGACGTTCACGGCAACCGTGATCAGCAGGATGCCGAGCGTAAACTCCTCGTGCTTCAAGACCCACTGAAGGCCGCGGTCATACATGCGCAACAGCTTGTTAAAAGCTTTTTCATTGATGCGATAGAGCCGCCCGTGCGCTTCGCCGTGTTCCCTCTTCAAAAGCCGCGCGCACATCATGGGCGTCATGGTGAGAGAAACGAGCAGGGAAACCAGGATCGACACAGAGAGAGTGACCGCGAACTCGCGGAACAGGCGCCCCACGATGCCCGACATCAGCAGGAGCGGAATGAAAACGGCGATCAGAGACAACGTCATGGAAAGGACGGTGAAGCCGATCTCCTGCGCTCCGTGCAACGCCGCTTCCATGGGCCTCATTCCCTGCTCGAAGTGGCGGGTGATGTTCTCGATCACTACAATGGCGTCATCCACCACGAACCCGGTGCAGATGGTGAGAGCCATCAGGGAAATGTTGTCGATGCTGTAGCCGAACAAATACATCACGCCAAAGGTTCCGAGAAGCGAAACGGGCACAGCGACGCTCGGGATCAACGTGGCGCGCGGGCTCCGCAAAAAGATAAACACCACCAGGATTACAAGGGTGATGGAAACAAGAAGAGAACGCTCGGCATCCCGCACCGAGGGAAGAATCGTCCTCGAGCGGTCAAACATCACCACCACATCAATTCCCGCGGGAATCGACGCCTCCAGCGATGGAAGCGCCTGGCGGATGCGGGCGACGGTATCGATGATATTGGCGTTGGGCTGCCGGAACATCTGCATGGTGATGCAGGGCTGTCCGTTGAAGAAGCCCGCGGCGCGGATGTTCTCGACCGAGTCCTGAACATCGGCGACATCGGACAATTTGATGGCGGCGCCGTTGTGATAGCCCACGATCAACGGCTTGTAATAGTCAGCCTTGAGGAGTTGGTCGTTGGCGAGGATATCCGCCGTGGTATGGTCGTCCCAGATCTGGCCCTTCGGCAGGTTGGAATTCTGCTGGCTCAGCATATTCTTCACGTCCTGCATGCCGAGCCCGTAACTGTTCAACTGGGTGGGATTGATATCGACGCGAACCGCCGGGAGCGCGCCGCCGCCGACGGAGACCTGCCCGACGCCGGGTATCTGTGAAAGCTTCTGCTGCATGATGGTGGAGGCGGCATCGTAGAGCTTCCCGCGATCGTAAATTTTGGAGGTGAGAATCATCACGTAGATCGGCTGATCGGCGGGATTCACCTTCTGGTAGGTGGGATTGCTGGGAAGATTCGCCGGAAGATAACTGCGGGCGGCGTTGATGGCGGCCTGCACGTCGCGCGCGGCGCCATCGATGTTGCGGTTCAAGTCGAACTGCAGCGCGATATTGGTGCTGCCGAGATAGCTCGACGACGACATCTCCGTAACGCCGGCGATGCGGCCGAATTGCCGCTCGAGCGGGGTGGCCACGGACGAAGCCATGATCTCGGGACTCGCACCGGGCAGGTTGGCCCAAATGGCGATGGTGGGGTAATCGATTTCAGGCAGCGCCGCGACCGGCAGCACGGTGAAAGCCACGATCCCGGCGAGCGCAATGGCCACGATCAGCAGCGTGGTCGCCACCGGCCGGTGGATGAAAGGCGTGGAGAGATTCATCGCTTAATCTGCCGGAGAAGGAGAAAGGCCCCGCTCGCTCGCCTGAGTGCCCCGGAACCGCCGAGCGAGCTTATCGAAGAAGATGTAGACCACCGGCGTCGTATACAGGGTGAGAACCTGGCTTACCAGCAGGCCGCCGACGATGGTGATGCCGAGGGGCTTGCGCAATTCGGAACCGATGCCCTGACCGAGCGCCAGCGGCAAGCCGCCCAGCATGGCGGCCATGGTGGTCATCAGGATGGGCCGGAAGCGCAGCAGGCAGGCCTGGTAAATCGCTTCCACGGGACCTTTGCCATCCTTGCGTTCGGCTTCGAGAGCGAAGTCGATCATCATGATGGCGTTCTTTTCCACGATTCCTATGAGCAGGATGATGCCTATCAAGGCCACCACGCTGAATTCCAGATGGAAAATCATGCAGGAAGAGCAGCGCGCCCACGCCGGCCGAGGGCAGGGTGGAGAGAATCGTGAGCGGGTGAATATAGCTCTCGTACAAAACTCCCAGGACGATGTAGACGGTGACAACCGCGGCGAGAATCAGCAGCGGCTCATTGCTCAGCGACGCCTGGAAGGACGCCGCCGTGCCCTGGAAGGCCGACTGAATGCTGAGCGGCATGCCGATTTCGTTCTGGATTTTTTCGATGGCCTTGGTGGCGTCGCCCAGCGAAGCGTTGGGAGCGAGATTGAAAGAAATCGTCACCACGGGAAACTGGCCCTGGTGGTTGATCGAGAGCGGCGCGCTTTCCGATTGAATGTGCGTGAACGCGCTCAGCGGGACGGCCCCGCCGTTTACCGCCATGACTGCTTCAGGATTCGCCGACCCGGATGTAGTGGTGGCGGAGGGCCCAGCCGGCCTGACCGTGGGCGAAGCGGACGTTGTCAGGATGCCCGAAGGATTCGATGACGACGGCGCCGTGGCTGCCATTCCCGAGCGGACATAGATATCGTGCAAGTCGTCGGGATGGCGCTGGAACGACGGCATCGTTTCAAGAATGACGTGGTACTGGTTCAACTGCGTGTAGAGGGTGGAGATCTGCCGCTGGCCGAAGCTATCGTAGAGCGTCTCGTCGATCATCTGCGGCGAAATGCCCATGCGGGACGCGGTTTGGCGGTCGATCACGAGCCTCTGGGCGAGCCCTCCGGTTTGCTGGTCGGTGGCGACGTCGCGCAGCTCCGGCACCTGCTTGAGCTTGTCGACAAAGCGCCCCGTCCACAGGTTCAGTTCATTCGCATCGGGATCTTCCAGCGTGTACTGATACTGGGTGCGGCTGACGCGGTCTTCGACCGTCAAATCCTGCACGGGCTGCATGAAGAGCGTGATGCCTTCGACGTTGGCAACTTCGGGCTGCAAACGCCGGATCACTTCCGACGCGTTGATCCCGCGAACCTCGAGAGGCTTCAGATTGATCAGGATGCGGCCGCTGTTCAAGGTGGTGTTGGTGCCGTCGACTCCGATAAAGGAGGAGAGGCTCTCCACCGCCGGATCCTTGAGGATGGCCTTGGAAAGCTCCTGCTGGCGCTCGGACATGGCCGGGAAGGAAATCGATTCCGGCGCTTCGGAGATGCCCTGGATGATGCCGGTATCCTGCACCGGGAAAAATCCCTTGGGCACGATGGTATAGAGGACGAAGGTCAGAACGAGCGTAGCCAAGGCCACCAGAAGAGTGGCCGTCTGGCGCTGCAAAACCCACTGAAGCGTTCTGCCGTAAAACGCGATGATGCTGCTGAACACGTGCTCGGACTTGCGATAGAACCAGGTCTGCTGGGATTCGGGAGTATGGCGGAGAAGCCGGGAGCACATCATCGGAGTCAGGGTGAGCGAGACGAGCGCGGAGATCAGGATGGTCGCGCTCAAGGTGATGGCGAATTCCCGGAACAGCCGGCCGACGATATCCTTCATGAACAGCAGCGGAATCAACACGGCGATGAGGGAGATCGTCAGAGACATGATCGTGAAACCGATCTGCTCGGCGCCTTTCAAGGCCGCCTGCATCGACCCTTCGCCCGCTTCGATGTAACGGGCGATGTTTTCGATCATGACGATGGCGTCGTCAACCACGAAGCCGGTGGAAATGGTGAGGGCCATCAGCGTCAGGTTGTTCAGGCTGTAGCCGGCCAGGTACATGGCGCCGAAGGTGCCGATCAAAGACAACGGCACGGCCACGCTGGGAATGATCGTCGCGGAAATATTGCGCAGGAAGAGAAAGATGACCAGCACGACGAGGCCGACCGTGAGCATCAGCTCGAATTCGACATCGCTCACCGAGGAACGGATGGTGGTGGTGCGGTCGGTGAGCACGTCCACCTTCACGGCGGCGGGCAGCGTGCTGCGGAGCAGGGGCAGCAGCTTCTGAATGCTATCGACCACCTGGATGATGTTGGCGCCCGGCTGGCGCTGGATGTTGACGATTACGGCGGGCGTGGTGTTCATCCATGCCGCCTGCTTCACGTTTTCGGCGCCGTCGATCACGTTGGCGACGTCGGAGAGCATCACCGGGGCGCCGTTGTGGTAGGCCACGACGATCGACTTGAAATCCTTGCTGGTCAGGAGCTGGTCGTTGGCGTCGATCTGATAGTCCTGGCGGGGGCCGTCGAAGTTTCCTTTGGCCAGGTCGAGGCTGGTCTGTTGCAGGGCTGTGCGGACGTCCTCCAGGTTGATGCCATGCGCCGAAAGCGCCGTGGGATTCACCTGCACGCGCACCGCAGGCTTCTGGCCGCCGCTGATGCTTACGAGTCCAACACCCGGCAGCTGGGAAATCTTCTGGGCGAGGCGCGTGTCGGCAAGATCTTCCACCTGCGACAGGGGAATCGAGTCGGACGACAGAGCCAGGGTCAGAATCGGCGTGTCGGCGGGGTTCGTCTTGCTGTAGATCGGCGGCACCGGGAGGTCGGGCGGCAGATAGGTCTGCGCCGCGTTGATGGCTTCCTGGACTTCCTGCTCAGCCACGTCGATGTTGAGGCTCAGCGAGAACTGCAGGACGATTACGGAGCTCCCGGAGGAACTCGTGGAAGTCATCTGGCTCAATCCCGGCATCTGGCCGAACTGGCGCTCGAGGGGAGCGGTGACAGCCGAGGCCGCGACATCGGGGCTCGATCCCGGATAGAAGGTGACCACCTGGATGGTGGGATAGTCCACTTCCGGCAACGCGGACACGGGCAGCTGCAGAAACGCCACGAAGCCGGCCAGCAGAATCGCTGCCATCAGCAAGGAAGTAGCGACCGGCCGGATGATGAATGGACGAGACGGACTCAAGGCGCGTCGTCTCCGCTCGAATTGCCGCCGTTGCCGTTGCCGCCGCCTCCGCCACCGCGGCGTCCGGTTCTGACTGCGACCTTGGCACCGTCCTGCAATCTGTCAAAGCCGCTGATCGCTACCACTTCGGTCGGCTTCACGCCCTGAACGGCCTGCGTGTTGCCGTCGGCGACGCCTGGTTTCACGTTGCGAAGCTGGGCGGTGTTGTCCGGCTTCACCACGTAAACGAATGATCCCTGGGCGTTGCGTTGAATGGCGGCCGCGGGTACGAGCGTTGCGTCGTGCTGCGTCTCAACGAGCAGGCGAGTGTTCACGAACTGATTCGGGAACAGGGACGAATCCTTGTTCGGGAAGATGGCTTTGAGCTTCACTGTGCCGGTGCTGGTGTCGATCTGGTTGTCCAGCGTGAGCAGGGATCCGGTGGCAATCTTGGTTTCCTGCGTGCGGTCGAGCGCATCGACGGCCATCGTGTGTCCCTGGCGCAGCTGTTGCTGGATCTGCGGGAGGTAGTCTTCCGCTACGCTAAAAATCACCGTGATGGGCTGGAGTTGGGTGACCACGACGAGGGGCGTGGCGCTGTTTGCCTGGACGATATTGCCCGGGTCGACGAGGCGCAGGCCGACGCGGCCGTCGATCGGAGACGTGATGTGCGTGTAAACCAGGTTGACTTTGGCATTCGCGACCATGCCTTCGTCGTTCTTCACGGTTCCCTGGTACTGCTGCACCGCTTGTTCCTGGTCGTAAACCTGCTGCTGGGCGATGGCGTTGCGGCTGAAGGCCGACTTGTAGCGGTCGAGGTCGATGCCCGCTTCGTTCAACAGGGCCTGATCGTGCGCCAATTGCCCTTCGGTCTGGGTCAGCGCGGCTTCATAGGGGCGGGATCGATGTCCAGCAAAGGGTCGCCTTTGTGGACCATCTGGCCTTCTGTGTAATAAACCTTCATGATCTCGCCCTGCACGCGGCTGGTGACCGTGACGGTGTAAACGGGCGTCACGGTTCCCAGCGCCTCGACGTAGATGCCGATGTCACCCTTTTTCGCGGGCGCAGTAGTGATGGGCACGGCGCGGGGTGGCGGCGCGGCCTTCGCTTTGGACGGATCGGTAGTTGAGCGGTGCTGGTAATAGAGCAGTCCCCCGACAACGAGAGCGATCAGGAGCAGAGCCCACACCCAGCCGCCGCGTTTTTGGGTGGGCTCATTGAAAACAGGATCGGGGCCGCGCCCTTCGGAGCGAGGCACGCTGGTTACGTCGGTTCTAGGATCGTCGATCATATGTTCGGGCATATTCCTCAATCAGCGCTGGCTGAGTATTGTCCTTTTCAATTGGGTCCCTGGTCCCGCGGCTTGGAATGTCGCCAAACCGTCCGTTCGTACATCCCACCGTGCGAGTCTAAGAGACGTAAAAGCACCCCGAAAGGTTTCCCCCAGCAGGCGAGTTTGCGCGCATCGGCGCCCCCTTGCCGTTCCAGGGCTCCTAAGCCATTCGAAGGCTCTCAGTTTGGATGCAACGAGTTACAGCTCCACGTACAAGAGTCAAATGGTATCAGAAGTCAATCGGGGCTTAAGGAGAAAATTATCGGGCGAACAGGGGCGCCCGCACCGCAAGAGTTCTTCTAAACCGTCACTTCAACTGGGTGAGAGGATCGAGCCCCTCACCTCGCTGGAACCACCCCCGGGCGCTATTCTTTGGGAGCGACCGAGTCCGCCGCCGGGACTGCGCCTACCGTGGGGCGCACGGTGCTCAATGCCTCGTCCGCCGTGTCTGCCAGCGCATGCGCGGGCAGAGGCCGATAGCCGCTGCGGGTTCGGATGTGGTATTTCTTCAAGCGCTCGCCAACCAGCTTCACGGAGATCGCGCGCCATCCCTGATTGGGATTCGGCTGAGGATAATAGTTCAGCGCGTAGAGGTGAGCCAGGTCGTCGCGAATCGAGGCGAAAGCCTGCTGCTCATCTTTCCAGCTCTTCGCGAAATAGGCTTCCCCGCCGGTTGCCTCCGCCATACGCCCGAAAACCGCCGTGGAAACGGGTTCGAGCTTGGCCGCGCGAGTGCTGATCATATAGATGGGGACTCCCTCGGACTGAGCCAACTCGCCCACGTCTTCCGGGGGCACCAGGCTGTCGTTATCCGGACCGTTCGAGAACACGACGATCACCTTGCGGCCGGTAAAGCGGCCGGCGTCCTTCAGCGTCAGAAGGAGGGCGTTGTAGAGCGCGGCGTCGTCGCCGGCCGTGGTGGCCCGCACGCCCCGCAAGACCTGGAAACGGTCCGGGGTGAGCGGCGCCGCGCGGAAAAGGTCGCGGCTGTACGCATAGAGAGCGATCCGATCCGGGCCGTCCAGCGACCTCACGAAATCGGCGATGGCATCCTGCGCGAAGGCGAAGCCGCGGTACATGTAATTGCTGGTGTCAAATAGAATGAAAACATTGGCTCCCACCAGGGGAGAAACGTTCTGGCCCTCCCCAACCGGTGCGGCTTCGTGCAACTCGGTCTCGGGCTCGACGGTCTTGGGTTCGCTTTGATCCTTGGCGAAATCGATCAGCGCCTGCGGAGCCTGGTTCCCTTCTCCGAAGGTGGCGATCTTCTGGTGGATGCCATCCTCGCTGAGCACGAAGTCGGAAGGCTTGAGACCCGTCACGTAATTGCCCTTGTTGTCCGTGACGGCCACATTCAACTGCACCAGGTCGACGACGACGTGGAAGTTCGGGCGGCTTCTCGTCCTGGGCCGACATCCAGGCGGATGACCCGGCGACGGCCACCGCAAAGAACAAAACAGGGAGGAAGCAGCGTTGTCCTATTTTCTTTCCCATTCGTCGTCCCATTAGTCCCCTCTTGTACTCCCACGCGTTCATCCACTCGCACGCCCGCAGACACAAAGCGCTAACGTCCCGGCGGCGCATCCATCTTGGGAATAGACGCCAATCCACCGCGACGAAACTCCTCGCCTGTTTCACTCATGGCCCGCTGGACCGCGCGCCAATCTTCAAAGTCGGTCGCAAAAATCTTCTCGACCATGCGATGGGTTAGCTGCGGAACGAGGGTATTCAGGGCCTCCGGCGCGTAGCCCATCTCGTCGGCAAGGCTGGCCCAGTAAAGGTTGTCGGAATCCCATGTTTCGGCCATAAGGCGGCTGGGATAGCCCATGAACGCCGGGAAGGGTTTCACATTGAGGAGTTCGCGGCCGTAGCTTTGTTCCAGTACAGGGTGCGGAACGCCAAAATCCAGGGATAGCCGCTCGACGCTGGTTTCCGCTGGGTAGGTGCGCGAAAGAGCGTCCAACTCCGCTCCGGCGGCTCCCTGCGGCGCCTTTTCGGTCTGGAATTTGCGCCTAAATTCGGCCGCGAGATGAAATTTTTCAGCGGGGGTAACTTCCAAAAGCAATTCCTTCGTGCGACCGGCACGGAGAGTTTCCTCCACTTCGACGAATTGATTGGAGAGCATGCGGTCGGAAAGAACGCCCATCACCTCAAGGCGCAGGTTCTCGTCTTTGGAAGCCGCTTCCAGAAGCGCATCGCCGGTGCGCTGGTAAAGCGCGGCGGCGTGAACTTCGTTTCGCGTGACTCCCCACCAGCGAGGCGTGACGGCGCTGCTGACCAGGTCGGGCACGAGTTCGTCCCAGATCAGGGCCTGGACATTCTCAGGAACGGTAAAGTCCTGCTCCATCTGGGCCAACACGTAGGGGAGATCGGCGAGCGATCCGGTAAGGTGCGCGCCGCCGCTGGCCGTCCAGCCGCGCCCGAAGACCCGCGGCACCTGCCAGGCCTGCTGCGAACCGGGAGTCATCTCTCCGGAGAAATCGTGGGAGCGTACCAGAAGCGGGTTGTTGTGCAAAGCCTGTGCGGCCGGCGGCTCGTAGTACGCATAGTTGAGACCCACCAGCGTGTCCCGGAGCAGCGGCGCCAGCTCGCCACGAGCCGCACCGAGTTCCGCGGGCGAACCGGGATTTTTGATGATCTTCGTCAAATCCGTACGCATCTGCAGCGTGGCGTGGCTGGTGTTATAGAGGCCCGCCGCCCACTCGCTTCGCTCGGTGGTGCTGAAGAACGGCCGGGGCATTTCGAACTCGCGGAGTTCCTGAGCTTTCGCGAGAAGATTATCGGGCGCGGGCTTCCCCTGGGCCATCTGGTTCAAACCGTCGGCCAGGCCGAACAGCGTATCGAGGGATAGAAGACGCTGGTCGTCCATCGCGATGCGAATGCGGTTGGCAATTTCCTGCCGCACCTGAAGACCCTCGGGAGTTGTCTGGCTGGGGCCGGCCAGAAGCGCGATGAATTCATCCTGGGAAAGATCCGTTCTGCCCGCCGAGGCCTTCAGAATTCCCTGAAAAGAAGTCACGGCCCGCGTCATACAGCTGAACCGTGTTGTGAACGCCCATAAACGGGCCGATCGCGTGCTGCCAGGAATCGTTTTCCTGCTCGCGGGGGATTTCTCCCTGCCGCGCCAGAATCTGCCACAGTCCCGCGTTTGCCTGGAAGACGCCCATCGCGTTGGAACGGAGGGTGTGGTCGGGAATCTTGTCGACGGCTTCGGCTGCGGAAAGGAAAGCCACAATGGAGCTATTCGTCAAGCTGGGAAATTCCGTGAACACGGGATATTGCTGGCTATACTTGGGAAATTTGTTCGCCAGCAGCTGCACCGTGGAGGCGGTGAGGCGCTGATCCGCTGTGCGCGCGCGATCCATTTCGCTGAGCGCCAGGAACACCTGCACCGTGCCGTTCGATCCAATCACACGCGACAACCCGAACATGGCTTCGACGACCTGCTCCGGACTGTTCAAGTGGCCGGCGCGCTTGGCCCACTCCTTGGCGATTTTCGAGTCATCCTTCTTGTGCGACTCGATCATCCCCTTCCACACTTCGGCGCCGCCGGGAAGATGCGGCTGCCCGTTGGGCTCGAACTGAAGGCGCGTGGCAAGAAGCAGCAAGCTGGGATCCGGGCGGAACACGGGCCGGGAGGGGCTTGGCGAAAGGTCCTGTCCGCGAAGGGCCTCGTAGAAGTGGCGCAAGCGGCGCGGGTCGGCGAAGTAGGCTTGCTGGGTAGCGCTTAGCCGCGAAAGAACGTCGAAATACATCGCCAGCCAGCCTTCATCTTTGCCGAGAAGCTTGATTACAAAATTCGCCGGCGAGTCCGGCCGCGCTCCCGCGAGATCCTTCCACGCATTTTCCGAGGAATCGCCGCCGGGCACGACCACGCGGCCCGAGCGAATGGAGATCTGGCTCCCGTAGAAATCCACCACGGCCGCGAACGGAGTGAGCTTTTGAACGCCGGGGTCGCGACGCAAGGCGGCGACCGTCTCGGGATCCATTCGGGACATCGCCCAGTAGATGCGGGCGACGGAGGGATCGCGGAGGATGGAATCAACGGGATCGATGCGGTCTTTGTCTACCTTCTTGACGTCCTTCGCGTACTTGTCATCGGTAACCCAGTCGTCCGGACCAAAGAGGACCGGCACCTGGGACGATGAGAAAGGGTATGTGAAGGTCTTGCCCCCTCGCATCGTCTCCTCGAGATCGGCCAGGGGGAATCCGGAATCGATGGTGAGGAAAGCCCTGTCGGGGTCGGAGGTCTCGACGGAAGATTTGGGCCCGCACGTCTCGCGCAGCCGGTAGCCCAAAATTGCGAGCAAAGGCTTGCCTTCTGTACAGGTGGAAACTCGAATCACACCCTCGGAGCCCGCAAGCACGGAAAGCTCGCGCGACTGGTCCATGTAGCGCCGGATGAGGACCAGGAACTCGGTGGGTTTGCCATCCTGGTAGCCCTGGACCGAGACGTTGCGCGCAAGCAGGGGCAATACTTCGTCCGGAGTGACCTTCTGGCTGATCGCGGCCATGCGTAAGAAGGAGCGCAGCGGGCCGGGAATCGTAGCGCTGGAGGGATACGCGAGCGCCGATGCCGAAGAGGGCGAAGCGCTTGACTGTGGCGCCGGGGTTCCCTGACCCGCAGCTTGACCCGCAGGATGAGGCGCACTCCAGGCAGAGACCGCGAGGTAGGAATACCCGAAAACCGCCAAAACCAGAACGCAAAGAGGACGTTTCATCTCTGGTCTCCCCGCCGGCCCCCAGGAGAAAAGCTAAAGCCTTTTGTGGAGAGTGCGAAAGGGATTCGGCGCGGCTCCCCTGCGTACTCCAGTGTGTTCTACGGTTTTCGCTAGACCGGCAACTCTTTGGACTGGGACATCTGTGAGATGCCGGCTAGCACTGGTAAGCAACACCCTCAGAACTCTGCCGCCAACATAATTCATTGGCACCTAAAATCCAAGCCTTTTTAAAAATTCGCGGCGTCGGCGGGGGAAGTTCCAGTCCGGGACTGCGGGAACACTATATTCGCTGCCGCATGGGTGCTTGGGAATACGACGCCGAGCGATTATTCTCAACAGCTTGGGGATGAATTCGCCGGATCGCTTCGCAGAGCCCCGAGCAAAGCAATCGGTGGGGCGGGCAGATGCAGAGGCAGATGCGATTCGCGAAAGGGGGAGGCAAACCTTGGTGCAGGCGTTTTCGCAGAACCGAGCGTGTGCTAGCATGGCAGCCGTTTGACCGTGGGATTTGTTATGGAGGGTGGGAGATGAAAATTACTCTGCAATTGGCGGCATTGGCGCTCGTCGCGGGAATGGGGATGTCGGCCCACGCGCAGGGCGGGCGCGAGGTGCAAACGTTCAAAACGTCGAAGGGCGATGTCAGGATCACGCCGATTTATCACGCTGCGCTGATGATTCAGGCCGGCGGCAAGAACATCATTGTGGACCCGGCCAAACCGGCGGACGTCTCGGGGCTGCCGGCCGCTGATTTAATTCTGCTGACCGATATTCACGGCGATCACCTGGACCCGAACCTGATCGCGAAAGTCAGCAAGCAGGGCACGCAGATTATCGCGCCGCCCGCGGTGGTGAAGACGGTGACCACGGCGATGCCGCTTTCCAACGGCGAGACCAAAGAGTGGGAAGGGTGGAAGATCGAAGCGGTGCCCATGTACAACCTGAAGCGAGGGCCGTCCGAAGGGAAACTGTTTCACGATAAGGGGCGCGGCAACGGCTACGTGCTCACGTACGGCGGCAAGCGCTTCTACCTTTCGGGCGACACGGAGGACACCCCGGAGATGGAAGCTCTCAGGAATATCGATGTGGCGTTCGTGTGCATGAACCTGCCCTACACGATGACCCCCGAGGAAGCGGCCGTGGCGGTGAAGGCGTTTCATCCCAAGGTGGTGATTCCGTATCACTACGGGCAATCGGATTTGAGCGTATTCAAGAAGGCTCTCGAGGGCACGGGCATTGAGGTGCGGATTCTCGACTGGTATCCGAAGGCTGCAGCTTAGCGGCCATTTCGCAGCTGCCTGTGGCGTCCAGTCGCAGTTGCATTGACGGCGCACGGTAATTAACGTATATACAATAAGTGTTCTCCTGGGATGCGCAGAAAGCCATCTCAAACTATGGGAAGCATGGCGTTTCATTTGAGGAAGCCGCGACCGTATTCAGCGATCCCGACGCCCTCGACTGGGACGATCCGGAACACTCTGCGTCCGAGCAGCGCTCGAAGCGACTGGGAATCTCGCTTGCAGGACGGGTGATTTTGGTAATCTACACGTTGAGGAGGCCGAGACGTGGTCAGGAAGCCATTCGCATCATCAGCGCGCGGCAGGCGAGCCGCAAAGAACGGAAAGCCTATGCCCGATAGCCGGATCGACTTTTCAGACATTCCGGAATCAAGCGGCGTGGAATTGAAGCGCGCTCGCCGTGTCGGCCGGCCCAGCAGCGGAAACGCCAAGCAGCTCATAGCCATCCGAATGGCCCCGCGCCTTCTTGCGCAGCTTCGCCGCCTCGCCGCCAAACAATCCAAGCCCTATCAGACGCTCATCCACGAACTCCTCGAGCGCGCTACTCGCGCTGCCCGAAGAAAAGCTGCTTGACGCGATCTGGCCTGGTTGATTGAGAGGCTTGACCTTTATGGCCTCTACTTCTGTCGGATCAAACCGCCTATCAACCTGACCTGATTTACGCGACGGCGGAGGAGGAGCGGCGGCCGGATTCGATCTGGCGCAGGACTTCGCGGAGCGCGGCGGCCAATTCGTCGTCGCTGACGTGGCTCTTGCGGAACTGGACGCGCAGGTGGAAGGACTCATCCTGCGATTTGTAATCGAAGAGAAAAGGCTGCGGACGTGGCGCGGGTTCGGTTTCTTCCCTGCGGGCGCGGCGGGCTTCGTCGCGGGTGAGGCCGCCGGTGGCTATGCGATGAACCATTTCGTGCATCTTCTTCTCGTTGGGCTGGCGCGCGACCTGTAGGAGCAGGGACTTCGAAACGATTCCGTTTTCGACGCACGCGCGGCGAACTTCTTCGGGAATCACCCGCAGGGACATCGACTCGGTGACCGAAGAGCGCGCGCGGCCGATTTTCTTGGAGATGTCGTCATGCGTGTAGGCAAAGTGATCGGCGAGGCGCTGCAGGCCGTCGGCTTCTTCAAAAGGCGTGAGGTCTTTGCGCTGTAGGTTCTCGATGAGAGCGATCTCGAGCGTCTCAGCGTCGTCGGCGATCTTCTCGATGCAGGGCAATTCGTGCAGGCCGGCAGCCTGCGAGGCGTGGTAGCGGCGCTCGCCTGAAATAATGTAAAAAGTGTCTTCGCGCGGGACGTAGCGCACCAGCAGCGGCTCGAGCACGCCCTTTTCGCGGATGGAATTCGACAGCTCGGTAACGTCTCCGATGAACTTGCGCGGCTGATCCGGGTTGGGGCGGATCTTCTCGATCGGGATCATGCGCCCGATGGACGCGCCGCTGTAGCTGGTCAGCGTCTCCACATAATGCGCGTCATGCCGCATCTTGAGAGTGACGGGCAACCCGATCCTCTTCGACACGTTGTAATACCTCCTGGGCCAATTTCCGGTACTCTTCGGCGCCGGTAGACTTCGGCGCGAACGTAAAGATCGTTTCCTTGTAGGCGGGGCTCTCCTCCAGGCGAACGTTCTTGCTGATGCGCGTCTTGAAAAGCGATTCTCCGAAAACCGAGCGAATCTGTTCGTGGGTGTCGCGGGAGATGTTGGTGCGCTTGTCGAAAAGGGTGATGACCACGCCGAGCACCTTCAGGTCCGGATTAGGGCGCGAACGGATGCGGCCGTAGGTTTCCAGCAGATCGTCGGTTCCCTCAATCGCGAAATAGGCGGCTTGAATGGGAACCAGCAGATGCGTGGAGGCCACCAGCGCGTTGACCGTGAGAATGCCCAGCGCCGGGGGCGTGTCCATGACGATGTAGTCGTAGTCTTTCAGAATCGGAGTGAGCGCGTCCTTGAGCTTGAAGGGGGCGTCGAATTGCCCGGAAAGCTGCTGTTCGAGGCGGGCCAACGCCAGCCGCGCGGGGGCGACGAAAAGATTCGGGTCTTTCGTGGGACGAATGACTTTCGCCATCGCGACGGGATGCTCGGCGAAAATGTCATACATCGTGTCCGTCTGGATTTGATCCGGGTTGAAAAAGGAGATCGACGCATTCGACTGCGGATCGAGATCAATCAGGAGGGTTCTTTTTTTCTTTAGAGCGATAGCGGCTGCAAGGTTGATAGATGTCGTAGTCTTTCCGACGCCGCCCTTTTGATTGGCAACTGATAGGACGCAGGTCAAACGCTTGCCTCTCGCTCCCTGTATCACAGCCGGGCAAACATCTTGTATGTTAGACCCGTGCTCGTACTACAAGTACGCATACTGTACTGAGACTCCCGCCTTTACTGCAAGCAAAAAGTGGCTGGAGGACGGTTTGGCTGCGAGCGAGGTCGAAGAAGATCGGGAAAAGCGGTGATGCAAGGGACGTTTTGGCACCGATTTAAAAATGCGAGTTTCGTAGTTTGCCTGGTGATCGCGGCGGCGGGGTGGGGGTATGTGTTTTACAACGAGCACCACGCGAAGGAGCCAGTGGAAATTGTGAAGAAGCATTTTGTCTTCTATCCGGAATATGCGCATGGGGTGTGGCGCGAAGGCGAGTGTGCGAACGCCGGTGCGGCCAAATGCCGGGATGTTACCTACACGATCCCGGTGAAGGGTTGCGGGGAGGTTACGTTCGATTGGCGCGTTTCTTCCGACGACGACGGCGACGCGACCTGGACATATCAGGGTCCAACTCCCAAGGTTGACGAGAGCAAGTATCCGCTGTACGCGGTTCTGAACGAAGATTCCCGCTTCATCGACTCTCCGGCGCTGGGAATGGCGCTGCCCGGCGCCTGCCAGGTGAAATAAAGCCCACCGGCTGGTCGGTATCCCGCGTTGCGCTTTCTATTGGAATCGGAAAGAGATGGTTCTCGATTCGCGCGGGCCGATGCTTACGGACTGATCCTTCTGGCCATACTTCTCATGCCACGCCTCGATCGTGTATGTGCCGGGTGGGAGGTTCCGCAATTCGAACTTCCCTGCCGCTGTGGTGACTGCGTAATAAGGATTCGCGAATACGAAGACGAACGCGCGCATCCACGGATGGACGTTGCACATGAAAGGAATAGCCAGTTCCGGCGTGGGAAACGAAACCTGCAACGGAGGGCTGCCCGCGCGCTGCGCCTTGTTCCATTCGGTGTTCGATTTCGGCGTGGCGTGGACGTTGTGGATCGTGGCGTCGTCGTTGTGAATTTCGAGAGGCTGGTTCGCCATCAGCGCCACGATGCGAGGGGCGTACGTGCAGCCTTTCTGGTCGAGAACGATCGCGTCTTTCGGCGGATCGAAGCGGTAGTTTTCCAGCCCGCTTTTCACGAAGACTACGACGTTTGCGAGGGCGCCGTTCTCGCCGATGACCACTTCGCGCGATTCCGGTGGGGAAGAATTTGCCTTCGTGCAGGCTGGTTCGGAACTCATGTCAATGGATTGCGGCGCGGGAGGCGGACCATCGAGGAAAGCCGCGCCGGTGATTACCCCTGCTGTCCTGGAATCGACGGCGGCACCTGGAGCTACATGGGTAAAGCTGGCAGGTTCAGTGGACTGGGTTTTGCTGCAACCGATGATTGCGGAGCACGCGGCCAGCGCCACCGCATAAGCGAGACATCTTTTCAGGAACGTTTCCTCTTCGGCGAAACGCCGGCAGGAATTACCACCCCACGTGATGGCTCGCGTTCTGCTCGTCGAGCCATGCCTTCAGCGGCGCAAAATATTCGAGCATGGCCGTGGCATCCATCTCGGTTTCTCCGGTAAGCGCTTCGAGCGCTTCGGGCCAGGGACGGCTCTGCCCCATTTCGAGCATCCGGTTCAATTCTGCGCCGACGGCCTTGTTGTTGTAGATCGATCCGCGATACAGCGGCCCGCGATATCCGGCGGCGCGGCACAACGCCCGGTGAAACTGAAATTGCAGCACGGCCGCGAGAAAGTAGCGGGCATAAGGTACGTTCCCCGCCACATGATATTTCGCGCCGGGATCGAAGTCGGCTTCGGTGCGCTCGACGGGCGCTTCGACGCCCTGGTACTCGCGACGCAGGTCCCACCAGGCTTTGTTGTAGCTCGCCGGAGGAATCGCGCCCGAGAAGACTCCCCAGCGCCATTTGTCGATCAGCAGCCCGAAGGGCAGGAATGCCACTTTATCGAGAGCGCGGATGAGCAGCAGGCCGATATCCGCTGCGGGCGGCGGCACGGATTCGAGCAATCCGATCTGATTCAAGTATTCCGGCGTGACGGAGAGGGCGATCGTGTCGCCGATGGCTTCGTGGAAACCGTCGTTCGCGCTGTTACGGAAGAGCGGAGTGAGATGGTCGTAAGCGCGCTGATAGAAGCTGTGGCCCAGCTCATGGTGGATCGTGGAGAAATCCTCGGCGGTGGGCTCGATGCACATCTTGATGCGCAGGTCGCCGAGGTAATCGATGTCCCAGGCGCTGGCGTGGCAGACCACCTCGCGGTCGCGCGGGCGCGCGAACATGGAGCGCTCCCAGAACGTTTGCGGGAGCGGCGCGAATCCGAGAGAAAGGAAGAATCGCTCGCCGTACTGCACCATGCCGACCGGATCGATGTTGCGGGCCTTGAGAATTTCGGTGAGGTCGTAGCCCGGGTCGGCGTTCCGTGGAGCGGCGAGTGGGTACACATTACCCCAGCTTTGCGCCCACATGTTGCCCAGCAGATGCGCGGGAATCGGCGCATCCTCATGCACGATCGACGCGCCGTATTTGGCGGCAAGGTTCCATCGCATGTAGGCGTGCAGCGATTCATAGAGCGGGCGGACCTGCTGCCATAAGCGGTCCACTTCCGCAGCGAACGCCGCCGGGGGCATATCGTAATTCGAGCGCCACATGGCCCCCACGTCGGCAAAGCCTGTTTCGCGCGCGCCCTGGTTGGCTAGCTCGACCATGCGCTCGTAACGAGCGCGCATGGGACGCGCCAGCGCATGCCAGCCCTCCCACAGGGCCAGTAGCTGGCGCGGATCGCGGCTCGTGGCGAGGATGTTCTCCATGTCGTTCAGGGAGAGGCATTCGCCCGACGCGCCGTTGGGGCACCATTTGGCCCGTCCGTAGTCGCTCTGGAGCGACGCGGCGATTTGAGAGAGCTCGGCGCCGAGAGCGGGATCGCGCGGCGCGGGGATGGTGACCGAAAGCTTGATCAGCTTGAGCTTGCGTTCCGCGTCTTCGCCGAGATTGTTGAGGCCCTCGAAGCGGTGCGCCTGCGCGGCGAGTTCCGACGTGGCGGCTTTCACGGCTTCGTCCGCTTCGGCGGCCATTTCCTCGGTGTCGGGCGTGATGAAGGTTTCCTGCACCCATTGGGCGCGTTGCAGCTTGGTCCACAGATCCAGAAGCCGGTTCTCGGCGGCGTCCACAAACTCGCGGGCTTCCGCCGGTGTGGCGCGGGCGGAAGGAATCTGCGCGACGGATCCGCTGGAGTGTCTTACGTTCATGCGGCGCAGACCTCAGTAGCGGCAGTGAGGGCGCGGTCGATTCCCTCGCGGTTCACATCATGATGGGTCACCATGCGCACGGAGAATTTCGCGGTGGGGTTGCAAAGAATCTGGCGCTGGGCCAGTCCTGCGCAGAAATCGGCGGCTGTGCGGCCTGTGTCGCGCACGTCGAAGATCAAAATATTGGTGACCACCTTTTGAGGATTAATCGCGACGCCTTCGATGCGCGCCAGCCCCGTGGCGAGATGCCGGGCGTTCGCGTGATCGCACGCCAGAAGCTTGGGCATTTCTTCGAGAGCCACCAGACCCGCCGCCGCGAGCACGCCCGCTTGCCGCATTCCCCCGCCAAGCATTTTGCGCGCGATGCGCGCCTTCTCGATAAAATCGCGCGAGCCCACCAGCATCGAGCCAACAGGGGCGCACAACCCTTTCGAGAGGCAGAACATTACGGAATCGAATTTGCGGGTAATTTCGGCGACGCTTCTGCCAAGCGCGGTGGCGGCGTTGAAGATGCGCGCGCCGTCCAGGTGGACGGGAATTCCCGCAGCATGGGCCTGATCGCAAATTTCATCCGAAACTTCAGGCGGGTAAACGCTGCCGCCGTGCATGTTGTGAGTGCTTTCGAGTTCGATCAGGCCGGTTTGCGAGCGGTAGTAGATTTTCGGGCGGATCAGCGACTCAATCAATTCCCAAGTAAGAATGCCGTCCGGGGCGGGTGTGGTACACGGCAGGCAGCCCGCAATCGCGGACATCGCCGCCATCTCATATTGGTAAATGTGCGCGCGCTGCTCGCAGATCACTTCCATTCCCGGGCGTGCCCACGTCTTGATCGCGATCAGGTTGCCCATCGAGCCCGATGGCACGAACAGCGCCGCCTCGCGCTCGAAAATCTCCGCGGCGCGCTCCTGCAGGCGGTTGATCGTGGGATCCTCGCCGTACACATCGTCGCCCACCTCGGCTTCGGCCATGGCTTTTCGCATGGCCGGAGTGGGGCGCGTGACGGTGTCACTGCGGAGATCTACCACGGGCAGTTTGGAGGGATCGGACGCCATGGCCTATTTTATCCCGCGTCCTGGGGAGAAAAAACAACGCATTCCCGGCGCGGGTTCACCGCCATTGCGCGACCCGCGCGATTGCCGGTCGCAAGCTTACGACTCATGCGCCGCCTTTTTCTCCTGCGACTCGCATTGCTTTTCGACCGCTGCGAGCAGGATGCAGAGCGCGACCACCTCGGACGCCGCGCGCACGTCTCCGAGCGAAGGGTACGTGGGCGCCAGGCGCAGGGTGCGATCGTAGGGATCGCGTCCGTGAGGCCACGTGGCTCCGGCCGGAGTGATCGCCACGCCGGCTTCCTTCGCAAGCTCCACAACCCTCCGCGCTGTCCCGTCGACGACGTCGACGCTGATGAAGTAGCCGCCTTCCGGCTTTGTCCATTTGGCGACGCCGGTTCCACCGAGACGCGTTTCCAGCGCGGCGATGGTGGCGTCGAATTTTGGCGCGATCAAGGCGCGATGCGCGTCCATGTGGCGGAGCAGCCCGTCTTCATTTTTGAGGAAGCGGACGTGCCGGAGCTGGTTCACCTTATCGGGACCGATGGTCCGCTTTCCCGCCAGGCCGAGATACCAGCGCACGTTGGCGGCGGAAGAAGCGAAGAACGCGAGGCCCGCTCCCGCGAAAGTGACTTTCGACGTGGAAGCAAAGACAAAGGCGCGATCGGGATTGTTCGCCTTCTCGCAGAGATCGAGGATATTGGAGACCTCATGGCGGCGCGGAGTGAGATGGTGAACGGTGTAGGCGTTGTCCCAGAAGATGCGGAAATCGGGTGCGCCGGTTCGCATGGCAGCGAGGCGCTGCGAGGTTTCCGGAGAATAGATCTCGCCGGTCGGGTTCGAGTATTTCGGGATGCACCAGATGCCTTTGACGGCGGGGTCGGTGGCGAGCTCCTCGACGTTGTCCATGTCGGGCCCGTTGCCGGTGAGCGGAACGGGGATGAGCCGGAAGCCGTACTCCTCGGTAATCATGAAATGGCGGTCGTAGCCCGGCACGGGGCAAAGGAATGCGGGCTGCGGCGTCTGCGACCAGGGGGCCGTTCCACCGGGGACGCCTTTCAGCAGCGCCCACACGATGCAATCGTTCATCATAGCGAGGCTGGCGTTGTTGCCTATCACGACGCGGTCGGGCGTGGTGCCGAGCATCGGCGCGAACAGCGCTCGCGTTTCGGCCAATCCCTGCAGGCCGCCGTAGTTGCGCACGTCTTCTTTGGCCTGGCTGAAATAGTCGCGCTCGTCCGGGAGCGACAAAAGCGCGTTGGCGAGATCAAGCTGCTCGGGGGAAGGCTTGCCGCGGGTCATGTCCAGGGCGAGTTTGCGCGCCCGAAAGCCTTCGTACTCGGCGCGGATCTGGCTTCGCAGCGCCTGGAGATCTTCTGTCTTGCTGTCGATGATGCGAGTCACGGTTACCATGCTCTCCTCTTCTCAATTGGTGCGGACGCAGCGCTGCTTCGCAGCCGGATGCGGTCAGCACATTCCCATGGAACGTATTCAGTATAAGCCATTCGCGATTTCACTTCGACGTGAAGGACAAATCAGGACGCAGGCCGGGACGCAGGCGAGACGCAAACGCAGGGTTCAAAACAAGGACGCTTCAGGATTCGCACACGGCAGCTTCGGGCCATTCGTGGCGCACAATCGGCAGAAGAAACTCTTCCAGGCGGGAGCTCTCGGACGTTGCGAGCTTTTCCAGCTGGACGCCCATCTGATTCTTGCCGACGGTCCGCATGATCGAGCCCGACCCGACAACGGGCCGGACTCCGGGCGTCAGGTACAGGCTTACCTGCGCGCGGGTACCCAGATCGAGGAGGCTGTCGGCTCTGATCAACAAGCCGTTCAGACTCACATCGATCGTCTCGCCTTCCAAATCGACGCTTGCGGAGGTCAGCCGCACCTTGGAGCGGAGCGGAACGCGCCGGAAACGCCGCCTCTCGTGCTCGACGATTCCCTGCGTGACGAGAATCAGTTTCATCAGTCGCGCCTGATCGATGGGCTTGTACAGAAAGAAGTTTGCTCCGGCCTCAAAGCCTTCCGACAGGGCCGCGGGATCTTCGTCGTCGCTAAAAATGACAATGGGCGTTTTTTGGTTGATCCCGGAAACGCGGACGCGCCGGGTCAGCTCGATGCCATCGGGAGAGGCCATGCGCAGGTCCAGCAGGATGATGCTGAATTTTTCCGCCCAAAGATGAGCGGCGGCAGAGGCGCTTCGCGTCAGAGTCAGCGCATCCATTCCGTAGGAGTTGAGGACGCCGCGGATAAGCTCGCAGGCTTCGGCTTCGTCGTCTACGATGAGCGCGCGAATTTTGCTTTTCTTATCCATGTTTGCCTGGCGCTTCCTGGCGCGGATTCGTCACGAGGCCTTCGAGACCTTGTAAGATTGAATCTGGACGCCGATGCCCGTCTTGCCGCGTGAGTTGGTGTCTGCATCCGCGCGCACTACGCGCCCCCTGCAATTCCATTCCCGGGTAGGTTCCCCCGTAACCTCTTCGGGCATGCGGAACACGATCTGAAGGGCTGTGCCGACCTCGAACGGGAGGTCGCTTGTGAAGTAGATGCCCCGCGCCGAAACATTCGAGGACTCGGCGAGCCGCGGGCACTGGGCACAGCGATCGGCTGTACCCGGAGCGGAATCTTCAGGTTATATCTCGGCGTGAGACGGCGTTCGTCTGCTCTCATAAGTGTTTGCCCATGTTCCTGGAAAATGAGCGAGTTCAATCCCTGCACATCGAAAAAGGTATGGAATGCAGTCTCGCTGAGCTATCGGCGCGTTGGGCTAATTCTTTAGATCGAGGGACGAGGCCGCAGCCAGTTGTCAGCCAGCCCGGCGGGCGGTGTGGAGGACTACGCTGCCAAAATTCCAGGAGGCGATGCGAACATCGGTGAAGCCTGTTTTCTCCATCAGGGCGGCAAGCTCGCGGGGTGCCGGAAATTTGGCCACGGAGCCGGGCAGGTACGCATAGGCTTCGCTGTTGCCGGAGATGGCTCCTCCGATTCGCGGGAGGATGTGGCGAAAGTAGAAGCGGAAAATTCCTGCCAGCGGGCCGCTGCCCGGCTCGGTGAATTCGAGGATGCCCACTTCCCCTCCGTGCTTAAGCACGCGGGCGATTTCCCGCAGGCCGTGTTCGTAGTTGGCGAGGTTGCGAAAGCCGAATGCTGTAGTGACGAGATCGAAGCTTGCGTCTGCGAACGGGAGATTCAGTGCGTCGGCCGCGGCAAAAATCGCCGTCCTGCTTCCATTGACCGCCTTTTCGCGGGCGCGTTCGAGCATCGGCTCGACGAAGTCGCTGCCGATTACGGGTGAGCCCTGCGCGGCTTGCGGCGCGCCGAGCGCGGAACGGCGGGCGCGGTCGAGCGCGAAAGCGAGATCGCCTGTGCCGCAGCAGATGTCGAGAATTCGCGCATCCGCGCGGCCCAGAATCGGCACGAAACGCTTCGCGGTGCGCCAGCGCCAGACGTGGTCAAGCGAGAAAGAAAGCAAATGATTGAGAAAATCGTAGCGCGGCGCGATGCGGCTGAACATCTGCTGCACACGCGCGGCGGCTTCGCGCTCGTCGCGAACGCCCTCCGGGCGCGTGCCGGGAACCTTCTCGACTCGCGGGTCGTTGCGGGGCTCGATTTTTGGTTCCAGCTTTGGCGCGGGCATCGGAGTCATATCCCAGCGGGCCTAGAGTCCGGCGTCCGGCGCGATTACCGGAAGCTCGGCGAATGCGCGCGAGACAATTTGCCAGGGAACGTCGACGCCCCATTCCGTTTTGCCGATGCGGCGGGGCAGCACCCAGCGGACTCGCCCGGCGCGGGCCTTCTTGTCTCCGGCCAAAATGGGCCGCAATTCCGACGCCTCGATTTTCCCGAGCCTGGGCAGCGGGCCGATGCTTGCGACCAGGCGAATGATGCGAATCGCCTCCGCGTCGCTCAATTTGCCGGTGGCGACGGCCATCAGGGTCGAGGCAATCATCCCCCAGCCGATCGCTTCGCCGTGCAGGAAGCGCTTATAGCCCGTGACCGCTTCGAGCGCGTGGCCGATGGTGTGGCCGAAATTCAGGATTTGCCGCAAGCCGCCTTCGCGCTCGTCTTTGGTTACGACGCGGGCCTTGATGGCCGCGCACCGGGGAATGATCCAGCCGAGCGCGGCGGAATCGCGGCGCAGCACCGCGTTCATGCGGCGTTCGAGGAACCGGAAGAGTTCGGCGTCCGCGATGACGCCGTATTTCACCACCTCGTAGAGCCCCGAACGGAATTCGCGGTGAGGAAGAGTATCCAGCATGTCGGGGTCGGCAAGTATGAGCTTCGGCGAATAGAAGGAGCCGACAAGATTCTTCCCTTCCGGCAAATTCACGCCGGTTTTGCCGCCGATGGCGCTGTCCACCTGGGCCACGAGCGTCGTCGGGATATGAACGAGGCGCACGCCGCGAAGATAACTCGATGCGGCGAAGCCGGCGACGTCGCCAACCACGCCTCCGCCGATTGCGACCAGCACCGCATGGCGGTCTGCGCCCGCGAGGATGAGATTGCGGGAGATTGCTTCTACCGCGGCGAGGCGTTTCGAGGACTCCTTATCGTCGAAAAGGATCGGCTGCCTGGCGCCGGGAAGCGTCCGGGCGAGCACGCCTCCCCAGTGTCGCCACACCCGCGGAGAGGAAAGGACGAATACGCCAGTTGCGTCGCCCAGGCGTTTGATCAACTTGGGAGCTTGTGCAATTGCGCCGCGGGAGCAATAGAAGGTGTAAGAACCTGCTGAGCTTTTGATTTCGATCGTCGGCATTTGTCGCGAAGAAATGTAACACAATTCTTTGAGCGCTTTCGGGTCGCTCGCGACTTGCACCTAGCGGAATTTCTGCTGCAACTCTGCCACCGAGGCTAAGAGCACGTGTCCTACGATGGCGATGCTGCGCGGGCTTACCTTGTCGAGCGTGTCCTTGGACGTGTGCCAATAGCCCAGTTTCACGTAGCCTCCGTATTCGATGATGTCGGCGGAGGGCACGCCGCGGCTTAGGAACGGGCCATGGTCATCGTCGACACCCTCTTCCTGGGAGACAAAGACATTTGCGTAGCCCAGGCGCGCCGCGGTATTCCAGATGAGGTCGTTGAGCCACTTCGTCGACTGCGACTCGCGCGGGATCTGCAGGTTGTACTGGCCCACCATGTCGGCGAGTATCAGCGCGCGGATACGCTTCAACTCTCCCGCGACGGCCATGCGCGCGGCGAGTTCGCGGCTTCCGTAGACGCTGTCGGAAGCGCTCCAGGTGACCTGCGCTTCTTCGCCGTCGAGGAAGGCGATCCACACCGCGTTGGAGCCTTGCTTTTCCTTGCACAGGAGCCGCGCGATTTCGAGCAGCACGCCGGTGGAGGAGCCCGCGTCGTCCGCTCCCACAAAATTATCGATGTTGCGCGCCGTGTCGTAGTGCGTGAGAAGCACGATGATTCCCGGGCCAGTGCCGGGAATCTTCACGACGAGGTTGCGCATCTCCACGTCGCCAATGGGCGTCTGGGAATGGAACGCGTCTTCCTCGACGGGGCAGCCGAAGCTTTTCAGTTGCGCGCGGATGTAATCCTGCGTGCGATGGATGGCGTCGGTTGCTGGAGGGCGCGGCCCGAAGCTGACGAGCTTCGCCACATAGTCGTACGCCTGCGCGCCATCGAAGCCGCCGGTCTGCGATGCGGGCGGCGCCTTGTCGCCCGCCGGGATCTGTGGTGCAGCTTCGGGAGCCGCGACGCTGGCGGTAGCCGCGATCGCGGGCGCAGCGCTCGCTCCCGTTGCTCCGCCGTGGCCGCAGGAAATCAGCACAGCGGCACAGCGCACGCTAGGGTTATACGCCGCAGGTTTGCAACAAGCCGCACGTTAGTGAACCCCGCCTTCCGCCAGTTCCCTGGCGCGCTTCTTTCGGACCACCGCATAGGACACGAAAACGCCGACAAAATAAAGCACGATCATCGGCGCCATGAAGATCAGCATGGTCGTGGCGTCCGGCGTGGGGTGATGATCGCGGCGGCGACCGTGATGATCAGCATCGCGTAGCGGAAATTCTTTCAGCAGAAACTTCGGTGTGACAATGCCGAAGATCGACAGGATAAAAATCAGCACCGGCAGCTCGAAGATGAGGCCCAGCCCGATCAGTACGATCAGGATCAGGCTGAAATATTCGTTGATGCTGATGAGCGGCTTTACCGGGCCGTCATAGGCGAAGCCGATCAGAAAGTGGAGCATCTGCGGCAACAAGATGAAGTAGGCGAACGCAATGCCGCACAGGAAGAGGAACATCGACGACACAATGAACCCGGCCGCCGCTCGCCGCTCGTGTTTGTAAAGGCCGGGCGCCACGAACAACCATACCTGATAGAGCACCCACGGCATCGCAATCACGATCCCGAGATAAACGCCCAGGTTGATCACCAGGCTGATGTAACCGGCCGGGCTGGTGTAATAAAGCTTGTCGTCCAGATGATTGGCGCGCAGCGCGGACTGCATCGGTTCCACGATCAGGCCGATGAAGCGCTTCGAGACGAGCAGTCCAACGATGATGCCCGCGCCGACACCAATCAGCGCGGCAACGATGCGCTTTCGGAGTTCGACCAAGTGGTCGAAAAATGACATGCGACCGCCGGCTTCCTCCTCGGCGACCTGGCGCTCGGTGCGCTCAGGCTGGATGGATTCCGGCATCGGTCAGTGTCTCGGGATTGTGTTCCGTTTCGAGTGAAGGGGCCTTCTTTGTGGGCTCTTCCGCGCCGCCGATCCGATTCTCCCCGGAATGATTTTCCGTCGCCGTCGCATTTTCGGGAACATCAGACACAGGAGAAGGGGCTTCAGCTCCCGTGGAAGCTCCAGCAACATTGTCAGCAGCATTGACAGCAACACCGGAGATATGCGGCGGCGTGGCAGGAACGCTGCCCGGCAGCGGCGGAACAGACGACTCAAATTCCGGCGGCAGCGCGGTCGCGGCGGGAGGCACCGGAGTCGCGGCGCTCGCTACTTCGTTGCGCAGCCGGCGCTGATCGGCCTCGCGTTCGAGGTCCCGAAGATGTCCTTCGAAGGTAGACCGCAGGTCGCCTGTGGCTCGCTTGAACTCGCCCATGATTTTGCCGAGGTTCCGCGCCAGTTCGGGCAACTTTTCCGGCCCGAAGACAACCAAAGCCACGATAAACACGATGATTAGGTGGGGGATACTCAGCATGTCGAAGCCACGGCGACGCTTTCCCGTGCCGTTTTTGCATCATAGAAGAGGGCTGGAAGCGTGTCAAACGGGCTCTATGCTATACTCCGAAAAGCCCGGCGAAGCCCAGGAAAAGCGAGGTCGCATGCAATCATCGCAAGCATCGAAATCTTCGGGGCGTGGACTGTTCCTCTTGGTTCTGGTGCTGGGAGCGTCGGCGCTGCTGGGCGGCCTCTACGGGCCTTCGGTGCGAGCGACGGCGGCCGGTTCGGATGACCTGCAAGACTCCGTCAAGAGCTTCACCCGCGTCCTTTCCGTCGTCGAGCGCAATTATGCCGATCCCGTGGATGTGGACAAGTCCATCTACGATGGCGCGATTCCTGGCATGCTTCACGTGCTCGATCCGCACTCGAACTTCTTCGATCCGCAGCAGTACGCGCTGTTCCGCGAAGAGCAGGAAGGGAAATACTACGGCGTCGGCATGACGGTGGCGCCGCGCGAGAATCAGACGGTGGTGCTGGCGCCGTTCATGGCGTCCCCCGCCGCCAAAGCTGGAATTCGTCCCGGCGATACGATCCTGCAGGTTGACGGCAAGAACTGCACCGGCCTCACCACCACGCAAGTGGCCGATATGCTGAAGGGCGCCAAGGGAACCACGGTCCACATTTCGCTGGGCCGCGAGGGATGGGAGAAGCCCATCGAAGTAACCGTGGTGCGCGACGAGATTCCCCGCCCTGGCGTTGAATTTTCGGAGATGGTCAAGCCAGGCATCGGGTACGTCCGCGTCTCGACATTCAACGAGACCACCGACAGCGATCTGGCGGAAGCCCTCAAGCAGCTCAACTTCTCGAAGCTCGACGGTCTGATTATCGACCTGCGGAACAATGGCGGCGGCCTTCTGAATCAGGCCGTGGGCATGGCCGACATGTTCCTCGACAAGAACGAGATCGTGGTTTCCCACCGTGGCCGCTCATCCCCGGAGCGCCGGTATTATGCCGTGCGCGGCAATCAGGGAATCGAAGTGCCGCTGATCGTGCTGGTGAATGGGCAGAGCGCGTCGGCATCGGAAATCGTTTCCGGCGCGATTCAGGACCACGACCGCGGGCTGATCGTGGGTGAAGTGAGTTTCGGAAAAGGCTTGGTGCAGACCCAATTCCCGCTGAGCGAGGATACCGCGCTTCTTCTGACTACCGCGCGGTACTACACGCCGAGCGGCCGCCTGATCCAGCGCGACTACAAGAACGTGACGCTCTACGACTATCACTACAATCCGAAGCCTCCCCAAAAGCCTGAAGTGAAGCTTACCGATGGCGGACGGCAGGTGTTTGGCGGCGGCGGAATCACGCCCGATCAAACAATCGCCATGCCCAAGCCCAATGAGTTCGAGGAGATGCTGCTCCGGCACGGCGTGTTCTATCCGTTCCCTTCCGGCGTGGGAGATTTCGCGCGCTATTATCTCGGTACCCGGCCAACGATCACCAAAGAGTTTTCACCAGACGATTCCGTGATCGCGCAACTGCGCAAATTCCTCAATCAGCAGCACGTGAAGTATACGGATCAGGATCTGCAGGCGAACGACTCGTGGCTGAAGTGGGAGATCAAGCGCGAAGTGTTCACCACGATCTTCGGGTCTCAACGAAGGTTACAAAGTGGCGCTCGAGAACGACGCCCAGCTGGACAAGGGCATCGAGATGATCCCCCAGGCGAAAGCGCTCTACGCCAACGTGCGCAAAGTGGTGGCGCAGCGGCAATCCGATGGGACGCGGCCTTAGATCGAGTAACTTCGATCACATAACCCCGGTCACATAACCCCGATCAGGTAAATTGGATCTGGCATCCGCACCCGTCAGGACAGGGTCCTTCCCTGTTTTCCGGAGTCTCTTCCCTGTCGATAGCTAATTAGGGTAACAACATACTTGACTCAGTGAAGTAAAACGGTCAAGATGTGTTGCCGGTGAAAGGTACAGATGTTCACCGAGCAAAAGCCCTTTATCGAATGGTGTGTGGGCGGTTGGGTAAGCCTCTTAGATATGATGCGTTACGGCATCCGAGACCTCCATGCTCTACTGGTTTGGGTCAACCACACGATTAGTTGGACCTACGGAGAAGAAAAGAAAACCCAAGAAATAAGCGAAGACATGCGCTCGCAAGTATATGAACAGGTCCGCTGTCTAGCAAAGCATTGCCAGCTCATAGAACTGCCGGATACGATGGAAGCATGTTCGAGTCTATTGGGGCAAATGAATCACATTGGGGTATCAGAGCTAAGGGGTGCTTTGATTCCTATTCGAGAAGTAATCACGAAGCGATTAGACGAGCGTATCTTCCTGTACGTCCCAAATGAACTAGCTCAATTTGCGCCTCCCCTGAAAGAGAAGGCCCCATTGAGGGGAGACTTGCTCGCACCATCTAGAAAATCTAAATACACAATGGGGGCGGTTCTGGCAGCATTCCCTATCGCCAACTACGATATTGAACAGGTTGCAATGTGTATGACTATTGGCGCGTCAACGGCTGTTGTATTTCATGCCATGAGGATCGTCGAATTCGGTATCCGAGCATTGGGTCGAGATTTAGGCGTTCAAACGATAGAACAAACTAACCCTAAGAGCGGACGAACGAAGAGAACAAGGGTTGAATATGCGACTTGGGACTTGATTCGCACTACATTTAACCAACGGATCGAACGAAAAATGGCGAAGTTCCGTCCCGGCCCAGTTAAACAGAAAAAGCAGCAATGTTACGGTTCGGCCATGCAAGATTTTGGGCATTTCAAGGATGCATGGAGAAACCATGTGATGCACGGTCGTGATACCTTTGAGCCGGAAAAATCTTCTAGAATTTTGAGGCATGTTGAGACCTTCATGCAGGCCCTTGTCGATGGAGGAATTGGAACCTAAATGAAAACACGAACCGAATACGATAAATTCACCGACCTAGTTGATGGGTTGCTGAAGGTTCCACACAGTGAAATAAAAACCAAGTTAGACGCAGAAAAACAGGCGAAAAAGCGAAAGAAGTCTAAGGCTTCTTCCGCTTCCCGCGTGGCAGACGGTAAGGGTTAGTTATTCGTCTGTCCCACCTTGCCAGTCAATTCAGCGTAAGTGAGACGCTTTCCGAGGATATGCGAAGCCAATATTTCAAACCGATCTCCGTCATTCAACGGCTTGTGCCGATTGTTATAGCGGAATGCCTGTTCGTCAAGATAGCGGAACAAGTGGAACGGTTCGACGCTCCCATATGTGCCGTTGATCCCGCGCTTCAAGAGCGACCAAAAGTTTTCAAGTCCGTTGGTGTGGACCTTCCCATTGACATACTTCTCAGCGTGATCGATCACTTGGTGCGCGTAATCCTGAGAGAGCCCATCGTAGGATTGCAGCGCGTCGCTGTAGAGCGCAGCGCCCGCAGAGACGTGAGCGCGGACTTGATCTTGAACCGCTTTCTTGCGGCGATTCGGAACGACAGCCAAGCGAACCTCGCCGTTGCGCTCCAACATTCCCATAACGACAGTCTTGTCCTTGCCGCCAGTTCCGGTGATTCGGCGCTCGCGCTTGTCGATATGCATGTTCCGCGATTTCCCTCCGATGAATGTTTCGTCTACCTCTACCTCTTTGCCATCCTTGCCGAGTTTCATAAACGATTGGCTCTGCATGGCGAGTCGGATACGGTGCATCATAAACCAAGCCGATTTCTGTGTGACGCCCAGAGCACGACCTACTTCGTAGGAACTGATTCCGTTTTTGCAACCGGCGAGCATCCACATCGCGGTGAGCCACTTGTCCAATCCAATCGGCGAATCCTCAAAGATAGTCCCGACTTTCACGGAGAATTGTTTCCGAGGATGTTGGCTCTTGCACTCCCATACGCGGCGAGTCGAAATAAAACGAACATCTTTGCTCCCACAAGTGGGACAGTGAACGCCGTTAGGCCAGCGACGCTCAACCATAAAATTCAGGCAGCTGTCAGGATTGGCGAAGTGGATGATTGCTTCTTGGAGTGTCTTTGGCTTGCTCATGGCGTCCCTCACAGACAGAAATATAGCAAAAAGAACCTACTGAGTCAAGTATATTATTGCCCTAATTAGATGTTGAGGGAGCCTGCAATTTAGCGAGGTACTGCTTGGCCTCATCTGTCCTGAGCTTATTCTGATTGAACTTCAGATACTGCTTCGCTTCTGCGGTGGCCGACGCTATGTCGCCCTTCGCCTCGTAAATATGCGCCAGCAGATAGTGTATGGTCGGCTCCCGATGATCGCGATCCATTCCCTCTGCGATTAACGCGGTGCGCTCGGCCTCGGCCAGCTTGTGAGTATTAAAGAAAGCCGTCGCCCGGTAGAAATAGGCATACACGTCGCCGACCGGATTCAGGCCAAGAGCGGAATTCGTGACGTCCAATAGTTCATCCCAATGGCCGCTCCTGGCATCCAGTTCCGCCAGACAAATGTAGGGAGGCAAATAGGTAGGATCGGCGGCCGAGGCATGCGAGCAGGCCTCGTGCGCTTTGTCCACTTGCTGCTCGGCTTCCAGAACCTGCCCCATCATCACCCACGCCGCCACGTAGTTGGAATATTTCTCGATGGCTCCGCGAATGTGTTCTTCGGCTTCGGCAAATTTTTTCTTCCGGAAATCGCTGCACGCTTTGTCGTATTCGCTGCGGGCTTTGTCGGGGACCTGCAGACGCATGACGCTAACCGTGGCTCCCCTAATCGAGGAGATCGCCCAGGGCAAACAATTTTCGTCCTCGACAATCTGATTCCTGGGCATTGAATTATCGCCGCCGAGGGGCTGCATCATTCCGGGTTGCGCCATGGGCTGAACGCCCAATTCAGGCGGCCCAGAAAAGACCGGTGCGTTTCCAGATGGAGCGGCCCCACCGCCTGACCGCATTCCTCCACCGGTTCTCTGTGCGAGAACAGGACCGGTAGCCCAGGAAAACGCAACCGCGAGGAACGTGACTTGCTTCCAGTTCAGGACCATCGCACATCTCCCCCGAAACCAGAGCCGATACGAGAATTCCGACGCCACCGGAAGGTGGGAATGGCGGCTGAAAACCCGCGATACAAACCATAGTAGCGCTGTTTCAGGTTCTGTCGAGTAAAATCGTGGGCCTCTCTTGCCGACAGCGTAAGAGCGGATGTTTCACAATGCCACTGGTGCTGCTGTTGCTACTCAGGCAACCGCCGGCCAATCCCTGCCCGCTCGCCGATGGCGACCCAGTACTATTAGAGATTGAGTTGAGCTCCCCTGCTCCCGGCCCACCCGCCAGTCGACGCTTTGCCGGCCCAACTCACGATCCATGGAAGTACCGACTTTGTTGTGAAGTCGAGGTTTCACGGCCCGGCATAGGAGACGTGGATATGGAAGCCAGCCAGCAACAGCCCCCGAAGCAACCGGAAGCCGGCGCTTTCATGCCTACTCCAGACATCATCGCTTCCATCCTGCGCGCGGTTAAGAATACAAGTGACATTATCTTTTCGCCTGGCCGGCCGCCGCAGGCGGAGAGCAGCGGGCAGCTCGTGCAGCTGAAGATCCCCGGAGTGGGGCGCTGACCGCCGAACATACGGCGCGGATTGCGGCCGATCTCATCGGGCGGAACACGCACGCCGTCGACAAACTAAAACAGGAAGGCTCCTGCGATATTTCCTACAGCCTTCCGCAGCTCGCGCGCTTTCGAGTGAACATCTTTACGCAGCGCGGAAGCTGCGCCATCGTGATGCGCGTGATCGCCAACAGCATTCCCGACTTCAACACACTCAACCTGCCGCCGCAGCTCGCGGAAGCGGCCGAACTCGGGCCCGGCATGGTGCTCGTCACCGGCCCCACCGGCAGCGGCAAATCGTCGACGCTGGCAGCCTTCGTGAACAAGATCAACGAAGACAAGGCCTGCCACATCATCACCATCGAGGATCCGATCGAGTTTCTTCACAGCCACAAGCGCGCCACGATTCACCAGCGGGAATTGCACACGGACACGCCGTCGTTTGCGCTCGCGCTGCGGGCGGCGCTGCGGCAGGCGCCCAAATTGATCCTGGTGGGCGAAATGCGCGACCGCGAGACGATCGAAGTGGCGCTGGAGGCGGCGGAAACGGGCCACCTGGTCTACTCGACGCTGCACACGATCGACGCATCGAAGACCATCGAGCGCATCGTGGGCGTGTTTCCGCTGAGCGACCAGCAGGCCATCCGCATGCGCTTCTCCAAAAGCTTCCGGTTCGTGATTTCGCAGCGCCTCATACGCCGCCCTGGCGGGGCCGGCCGCGTGGCCGCCTTCGAAATTCTCAAGTCCACGCTGCGCACCCGCGAGTACATTCTGAAGGGCGAAGGCGAAGGCAAGTCCCTGCTGGACGCCATGCGCGACGGCTCCAACGAAGGGATGCAGTACTTCGACGGCGAAATCGAGAAGCTCATTCGCAGCGGCACGATCGATATGGAAACGGGCCTCGCCGCCTCGACCAACCCCGGAAACCTGAAGCTGCTGCTCGCGGACCTGCTCGAGCCGCAATCGGGAATCCCCTCTTTCGAGCTCGAGAGCACTCCCGAAAAGACCCCGGATGTAGCGGTCAAAGCCGAACCCGACCTCGAACCCGCCTGATCGTATTGTCTTGGATTTTGTCCCTGCAAAGAAAAACGTGAATTGGTGGACGGCAGGGGATTCGAACCCCCGACCCCCGCGTTGCGAACGCGATGCTCTCCCAACTGAGCTAGCCGCCCACCGCACTAAAGCCTTTATATTCTAGCACGACGTTTCCCGTTGCGTCCCACTGCGTCCCGTAAAATCTTGTTAAAACGGGGGCAAACCGCCGACGAAACCGCCAAAGTGAATTTGGGTTTTGGGCCTATGGCTAGTCGTGCGGCACGGCAGTTCCCTTCCAAGGCGATAGCGTATATACAAAAGAATGGCTGCGATTGATATGATGGGCGCGTTCGCCGGTTCAGTGAACGCGGTTAATGAGGTGAAACTTATGCGTTACGCCGTCACCTTTGCTACTTTCTGCCTCTGGTTGGCCCTCCCGCATTTCGCAGTAGCGGCGGCCAAGATCACAATCGAAATCGTCGAATCCACCATGAGAATGGAAATGGTCGACATAACCGTACCAGCGACGCCTGAGCAGATTGATACCCAGTGCAATCCCACTGGCACGGACTGCAAAACTACGGTGACACCAGCGACGCCGCCCACTTCAGCGAAAAGGCCTGTCTTTCAGTTTTCTGCCAAAGTAATCTTGCCGGACGGTTCACACGCCTCATTACTCTGCCTTGCGGGCGATAATAATTGCGCTGGATTTCCGCCGCAAGACCCTCAAAAACCTCCGCCTTCGAGTTGCAAAACCGAGGGGAACATTACAACCTGTACCGGCCAAAACCTTGGTGCGTATCAGGCCAAGCGCGACAAAGACAATCTCGTGATTGATGTTCAGAAAGGAAAGAGGAGATATCGCATCGTGGGCTCGTGGTGATTCCCGCCTAAAGGCGATAGCTACTAGCAAGAGGGCCACCTAGGCGTGACGCCCGGGAATATGAAGCGCCGACGCCGAAAACAACGGCGAGATTTCGCCCGTTTCTGTGTCGAAGTGGTGTCCGCTTTCCAATTCGTTGCACCAGACGCCGGAATACTCGGCACAAAATAGAACGTGATATACCGCGTGATTGAACAGGCTCACCCGCGCGAGCAGGCCACGCCCGCTCGCGTTCCATTGAAATGTAATCAGGTGACCGTCCGTAAACTTGAGGCCGCGCGGCTCGCCCGTGAGTATGCCGTCATTTGCCAAAATCACAAGTGGATAGCCTGGCGAGAAAGAATAGCGAATATAATTTCGCAGTACGTCAAAGTCAGAGCGCAGCACAAAATCAGCGCCGTGAACGCAGGCGACGTAATTGAACCCTATTTTCGCTAGCGCCCGCAAGATGTGCGCATCAAGTTGCGTGCTTACCTCTGTCACAATTTGATCGTTGGGCTGCGTTTGTCCGGCAATGTCGCGCTTGTTTGTTATCTGAACGCCCGCAGCCCGTACTTTGTCTTCCACCCGTTTCCTATCGGCTTCGCTCGGGCCAAGGATCAGCATCTCGATTTCGCCCACTTGCACCGTCCGGTATTCTGCAAGGGTCTCAACTGATACCTGTGGTTCGAGGAACCATCTTGTTTCTGCCAATCCCTTCCGTCTGAAACCGATTTGCGGGGGGAAAATTGGCACAAGGTTCATACCCCCAACGTCAGAGCCGAACTCGAAATAAGCACCCTCAAATGGTCCCGGAACCCGGAACTTCAGGCCTACGTTGCTGTAGCGAAGGTCACGCGCTTTGGCCGGTGACTTGAGGCCGAACTTGTAGCGGAGGACCGCTTCCGTGCTGTCCCTTCCCAACACCCTGTCGATGGTGTCGCCAAAAAACTGATTACACGGCCGGCAGACCATATTTCTCAAGAAGAAATCGCTCTGCGCGTCCGTTTGAAAAACGCCGAAAGCCTCGTTGAGAGCATGTTCACGATTGAACGGATTTGCGGCGGAGCAGCAGTAGATGCACTTAGGCGGCGATGCGGGGCGATTGCGGACAATCACTTCGTGCATGCAGAAAGCCTAGCATTTCTTCGACGCGGACTTCAACTTAGCGACTGCCCGCAAAAAAAACCAGGCATCCAGACCGGAAGTGGGAACTGTCATTTTCGATACCATTTGAGTAAAAAACATTTCCGAGGACGAAAAACGCTGTTAAGCAACCTCGAGTCAACGAATCAACCCGTTGTCACGCGCGGGCGATTTGGTGTACTGTCTCCGCGATTCGCGCACCTGGCGGTCAATCACGGCGCTTTTGCGAGGACGGTACACATGGAACGAAGAGCGTTTTTGAAGTCGCTGGCTGTTGCTTCTGCGGCTGGTTTTGCGTGGCCGCGGCTGACCGAAGCGTCGCTGCCGAAGGCGAAGATTACCCGCGTGCGAATTTACCTGCCGCCGCGTCTGAATCAGACCTTCAATCAGAGCGACATGATCGTCACCATCGAGACCGACGCCGGGCTCACCGGCATCGGCGAAGGCGGCGTGAAGGACACGCTCGAGCAGTGCGCTTCGAGCATCATCGGCGAAAATCCGTTCCAGATCGAGAAGCTGTGGCAGAAAATGTACAGCGACCGTTTCTATCCGCCCGGCCGCGAAAAAATCCACGCGCAGGGCGCGCTCGACCTCGCGCTGTGGGACATCAAGGGCAAAGCGCTCGGCCTGCCGGTACACGAACTCCTGGGCGGCACGGTAAGAAATTACTGCGAGTGCTACCAGACCAGCGGCCCCCGGCCCACCGACCAGACCATCAGCCTAAAGGACCGCGCGGCGAAAGCGATGGCGGACGGCTACCGCTGCTATCGCGTGGATGCATCCATCACCCCCACGGGCGGCGCGCCCATCGTCAACGATGTCTACAACACGCACCAGCGCGTGCATGAAGTGGTGGCCGCCTGCAAGGAAATCCGCGAGGGCGTCGGCCCCAACGGCGACTTCGGCCTCGACCTGCACCAGAAGTTCGACTATCCCGACGCCGTGCGCTGCTGCCGCATGATCGAAGAGTACGAGCCCTACTTCGTCGAAGACCCCGTCCGCGACGAGCAGTTCCATCAGGACATCCCGCGGCTCCGCCAGATGACCAGCGTCCCGATCACGGCGGGCGAGGAATGGGGCCAGCGCTGGGACTTCAACACGCTCGTCGAGAATCACGACCTCGACTACGTCCGCGTCACTCTGCCCAACGTGGGCGGCATCACCGAAATGGTGAAGATCCTGGCGCTCTGCGAGACGCACGCCATCGGGATCATCCCGCACTTCACCGGGCCGCTCTCCACCGCGTCGCTCGTGAACGTGCTCTCCACTTATTCAAAACCTGTGCTCTTTGAATACAACTACGGCGATGGGGCCATTCCGCACCTGCCTGAGTGCATGGACTTCAAGAACGGCAAGCTCTACACGAACGAGCGTCCGGGACTGGGCGTCACCGCCGACATGTCCAAGTTGAAAATGATCAGCGAAGTGACCACCCCGGCTTCCTCGACGCGCCTGTATTACCGGCCGGATGGCTCTCTCACGCACTGGTAGGAACCTTAGAGCTATCGGCGAGTTTCTCGCCCGAAGAATCCCTATTTCCCGGCGCCAGCATCCGTTGCTACTTATCGACCGTCTCGCGCTCCTTTTCCAGGCGCGGTAGCCAATAAGCTGCGAGAACCGGAATCAGGAACAGAATCGCGAAGGGCGAGGTCACCATACCTCCTACGACGACTCGCGCCAGGGGTTGCTGCGCCTGGACACCCACCCCGGAGGAAACTGCTGCCGGGAGCAGTCCCAGCCCTGCCGCCGCACAGGCCATCAGCACCGGGCGCATCTCGGCAAGGCCGCCCCGTTCGATCGCCGTGAGGATGGAAGGCGCGTCCGCTTCCTTGCGGTGAATGCCGGAAACGAACACGACGCCGCCCAGCGTACACACACCGATTACCGACGCAAATCCCACAGCCGCCGAAATACTGAACGGCGTGTGCGTGATCAAGAGCGATAGAACGCCGCCGATCAGCCCAAACGGCAGAATCGCCAGCACCAGCAGGGCACGCCGCAGCGAATTGAAGGCAGTGAAAAGAAGCGCGAGGATGATGGCGAGGCTGATCGGGATAATGATCGCCAGGCGCCGTTGCTCTTTCTGCAAGCTGTCGTATTCGCCCGCCCACTCGATGTGGTAGCCCTCGGGCAAATGAATCTTCTGCGCCAGCCGGGACTGCGCATCCTTGATTGTTCCGGCCAAATCTCGCCCCCGCACGCTAAACTTGATGGGGATATAGCGGCGCCCATTTTCGCGGTAGATCATGAAGGCGCCTTCGTGAAGCGAGACATCCGCCACCTGGCCAAGAGGAACGTTGTTCCCATCGGGAGTAGGAAGCAGGATGTTTCGGATCGCCTCCGGTGTGGTGCGAAACTCGGGGCGGTAGCGAATCAGGAAGTCAAAGCGCCGGTCGCCCTCCAAAATCTGCGTGGGCGCCATGCCGCCGATGGCCGCCTGCACGGCCGCGTCGACGTCCGCCGCCATCAGCCCATAGCGGGCGCTCGCGCCGCGGTTGATGGAAACCAGCAACTCGGGCTGTCCCGTTTCCTGAAACACGCCCAGGTCGGCAATTCCCGGAACCTTGGACATCACGTCGCTGATATCGCCCGCGCGGGCCACCAGAACGTCGATGTCGTCGCCAAAAAGCTTGATCGAGTTCTCGCCCTTCACGCCGGACATGGCTTCCTCGACGTTGTCCTGAATGTTCTGCGAAAAGTTGAAATTGATCCCCGGATATTTTTCGAGCTGCTCGTCGAGCTCCTGCACAATCTTTTCCTTGGTCAATCCGTGTGCCCATTCGGAAGGGTCTTTCAGCGTGACGAGAAATTCGATGTTGTTGAACGTGGTGACGTCGGTTCCGTCGTCCGGGCGGCCCATCTGAGACACCACCTGGGTCACATTCGTGAAGCTCAGGAATATTTCGCGGATGTCGTGCGCCATTCGAGCGCCGGTCTCAAAGGACGCGTCCTGCGGAAGCGTCGCGCGCACCCACAAGTTCCCTTCCTCGAGCTTGGGCATGAATTCGCCGCCAAGATAAAGGCCTCCGAGAACCAGTGTTGCCGCGAGAGACGCAGCCGCAATCGCGAGGACGGTTTTCTTGTGCGCCAGCGTCCACCGCAGGGCGCGCTCGTAGCGATTGTGAAGCCAGGCGACCAGCCGCGTGTTGCGTCCCCGCACCTTTTCCGGGCGAATCCAGGACGCGAGCACCGGGGCAAACAAAATGGCGAATAGGAAGGCCCCCGTGAGCGCAAAGCCGTAGGTCTCCGACATCGGCGCGAACACCTTCCCCGGCACGCCCTGCATCGTGAAGAGCGGAATCAGCGCCACGATGATTACAAGCACGGAAAAAGCCACCGGACGCACGGCCTCCGCCGTGGCGTCGGCGATCAAGTCGAAGGTCGAGGATTCCCCCGAAGCCGCTTGAAGACGCCGATGGATGTTCTCGAGCACAATCACGGCGGCGTCCACGAGGATTCCGAAGTCGATCGCGCCAATCGAAATGAGGTTGGCGGAGCTGCCGGTAAACACCATCATCGAGAACGCGAACAGCAGCGAACAAGGAATCGTAAGCGCCGCGATGAAGGAAATCGGCAGGTCCCCGAGAAACACGATGAGAATCGCAGTCACCAGCGCCAAGCCCACGAACACGATATGGCGCACGGTGGCGGTCGTCAGATTGATCAGGTCCGTGCGGTTGTAGAGCGTGACTAGCTTCATTCCGCGCGGGAGCAAGCCGTTGTTCAGGTCTTTCACTTTCTGTTCCAGCTGCTTCAGCGCAGGGATCGATTGTTCGCCGCGCTGCAGCAGCACGATTCCTTCGATCGCGTCATCGTTATGGTTTACGCCCACCTGGCCGAGCCGCGGCTGGGAGCCTTCATGGACGTCCGCCAGGTCGCGCAGGTAAACCGGGACTCCATTGCGTTCGGCGATCAGCACGCTTTGCATGTCCTGAATCGATTGCAGCAGTCCGACGCCGCGCACATTCACGCTCTGGCTACCCATGGTCAAATAGCTGCCGCCGGCATTTGCGTTGCTGGAGGACACGGCCGACACGACCTGCGGAAGGGAGAGCTTGTATTGCAACAGCTTGCGCGGATCGATTTCGGCAATGTAGGCGCGCGTGCTCCCGCCAAATCCCGCCACATCGATGATGCCGGTCACCTGCTTGATCTCGCGCGTGACGAACCAGTCCTGCGTGGCCTTGAGTTCATTCAGGCTGTAGCCGGGACCGTAGAGCTGGTAGCGGTAAATTTCCCCGATGGGCGATTCGGGCGAAAGCTGCGGGCTCAGGTTGGAAGGCAGAGAGACCAGTTGCAGACGATTCAGGACTTCCTGACGGTCCCAGTAGTAATCGCTGTCATATCCAAAATACAGCTTCATATCGCTGAGGCCGAAAATCGTCGTCGAGCGCACGTACTGCAAGCGCGGAATGCCGAAGAGCACCGTTTCGATGGGAACGGTAACCTGCCGTTCCATTTCTTCGGCGGACCACGAGGGATTCTGCGTGATCACCTCTACCAGTGGCGGAGAAGGGTCCGGATACGCCTCAATATCGAGGCGCAGGAACATATAAAATCCGCCCGCGATCCAGACGAACAGCGCCACGACCATCAAGGCGCGATAACGGAGAAGCGAGGCGATCAGCGAGCGCATCGTGGATTAGCTCTGCGCCGCGGCGCGCAGGAAAAGCGCTCCTTCCGATACGATCACGTCCCCTTCGTTCAATCCCGATAGAATTTCCAGCGTGCCGTCCACGACTCGGCCCAGTTTCACGTCTCGCCGGACGAAGCGGCCATTCCCTCGCGACACATACACGTAGGCATCGTTGCCCTCGCGCACAACGGAGGTAGATGGAACTAAAATTCCCTGCGTGGACGATCGCAGCAGCCGGATCGCGCCGAACATCGCCGGCTTGATTCGCAGATCGGCGTTGGGCAGCACGACTCGGACGTGCAGCGTGCGCGTGGTGGGATCGACCGCCGAAGAAACGACGCCCACGCGGCCCGACCATTGCTGGTCAGGATAGGCATTGAGCGTCACCTGCGCGGCCTGCCCCGATTTCGCTATGGCCAGATCTTTCTCGTAAATGTCTCCTACCGCCCACACCGTGGTGATGTCGGCAATCGTGCAAAGCGGGGCTGACGCCGCGAGGGCCTGCGAAAATTCCCCGGAAGAAGCGCCCACGTCCAGCACGACGCCCGATCTCGGGGCCTTCACCAGGAGTTGGGTCGACGCGCGGTCAGGGTCCATTCCAAACACCTGCACCTGTTCGCGCGCGGCCTGCACCTCAGCTTGGGACATCTGCGCGTCGCCCTGGGCCTGTTGGAAATCCTTTTCGGCGACAGCGTGGTGCTCCAAGAGATCCTGAGAGCGGGAAAGCGCCTTCTGCTTCACCTGGTTGTCGGCGAGCGCTTTGTGGTAATCCGCGACGGCGCGCGCCAGATCGCTGCTCTCCAGCATGGCCAGCGTCTGGCCGTTCTCGACGTGGTCCCACGGGCGCACGCGCATCTCCGTGATCCGGCCGCCCGCCGGAGCGAACACGTGGACCACGCGGGTTGGGTCGGCTTCGACGTGCGCGGGAAGATCCAGATATTCGGGAATGGCGGTCTTGCTTACCGTCATCGTCTTGACGCCTTTGGCGTCCGGAGCGACATATTCGGCGCTGGCGCCGTCATTCGCAGGCGCCGGGGGCTGGGTTTGCGCGGAGCTGTTCGCATCGCCGCAGCCCGCAACGGCCACGGAGATAACTAGTCCGAGAAGTAAAATTGCGCGGTTCATGGTTCGCACTTCCTCATTTGCCTCCAGCAATCCCATTCGGAATCGCCGGACTTGAAAATCAGGGATCGCCAAGGTCGAAACCTGGCGACGTTAATCGGCGCCGGTCACGCAAACAGAGACCGGAAGGCGGCCGCAAGGCTCAATGAAATGGGATTTAAAGCGAGGTAAGCGGGGGCGCGCGCCCGAAGCGCAGATCGCTCCGGGAAAGGGAAAGAGATGATTGCTGAAAGGGAGCGAGATAACCGATGCGATGAAGTTGATGTACCCAGGCGACGCCCGGAAGCACCGCAAGCGAAGAAGCCGAAACCTCTTTCACGCCGGGATGTGCGGAATGCGCGCTGGCCAGAACAACGGCTTGGCGCCTGCCACTCGCGCTTTCTTCAAACAGAACGAGATTCGACTGCAGGTCGTCCGAAAGAGAAACCGCAAAGAACAGAAAGACAAGCGCGGCCACCGCGGCCGTCCACTCGTGCAGCGGCTCGCGCCGCCCGGAGCGCCCCGGCGCCCAACACACACGCCAGACGCTGAGTCCGAAGACGGCAATCAGCACCCAGAGAAAGTTGAGAAATAATTCCATTGTTTTCAGTCGGCCCGGCTAATCCTACCAGGGCCAGGAATCGGCCCCGCCCCAAGTCATTACCTTACTACCCGCCCCACAGACTTACAATTCTCACGGCCCGCAAGGTTGCGCAATGCGCATCTCGAGCCCTACAGGTGGGACGCATCCTGAGCGAAAAGGTTGCCACCGATGGACTATCTCTGACGGCTAACCACCGAACAGCATACGGAGCGTCCTTTAGATCGCTAACAAATCCCGCGTTCGCAAGAGGAACGGCTCCGCTTGCCCGGCGTCCGCAAGGCTTCCTTGGGCGAAATCGGCTGCGCCGCCGCCTTTGCCCTTGAACTGCTTGAGCGCTTCGCGCAGGACGCCGCCCATGTCGCCGGCAGCGAGGCCTTTCGTTTGTGCCAGGGCCACATGGCCGCTCGAACGGCTGGCCAGCAGCGCGATCACATTACCTTCGGCGACAAGCGTCGCGGCCAGCAGCCGAAGGTAATCGGGCGAGGCATCGTCCAGGACCCTAACGACCACGCGCGGCGCGTCCGGGGGCGCAGGAGCATGCGCCGCAAGCAGCGAGCGCGCTTCATGCTTGGCAAGACGCTCCTCCAGGCGCTTGACTGCGCTGTGCTGGGCGCGGCGCTCCTCGATCATTTTGGCTAGACCCGGGGGAACCTCGATCAGGCCGCAGCTCAGCAGCGACGCGGCTTGGGTCAGTGTGGCGTAATCGGCGCGCGCGGTGGTCAGCGCCCGGAAGCCGCAGACGAACTCGATGCGCGACGAATCCCTCCGGCGTTCGAGCTTGCGCGTGAGAAGCATCCCGGCCTGGCCGGTGCGTGCCAGATGCGTGCCACCGCAAGGCTGGCGGTCGAAGCCTTCCACTTCGACGGCGCGCAGAATCCCTTCGCGGTCCACCTGCTTGCGAATGCCCGCTTCGGCTAGCTCCTGGGCGGTGCCGTAGCGCACCGCGACGACGCGGTCGTCGAAAATAATCGCGTTCGTGCGTCGCTCGGCTTCCTCCACATGGCGCGGGACGATGGAAGGCGCTGCCAGGTCGATGGTCGAGACTTCCCTGCCCAGGTGGAAAGATTCGGTTTGGAAATTGAACAGCTCGATGAAGGCGGCGGACAGCAGATGTTGTCCGGTGTGCTGCTGCATGTGGTCGATCCGCCGCGCCCAATCGATCTCTCCGTGAGCCGGCCCCAGTTTTACGGGAGCCGACGTGTAATGAACGACCTTGTCCTCCGCGTCGGCCACCTCGATTACTGGCGCACCGCCCAGCACTCCCAGGTCGTGGGGCTGACCGCCCGAAGTAGGGTAAAACGCCGTGCGGTCCAGGATCACCCTCCAGCGCTCGCCTTCCTGTTCGCAGGAGAGCACCTGCGCGTCAAACTCGCGAGCGAAGGAATCGTTGTAGTAGAGGCGTTCAGTCATCAAGTGCTCCGGCTACAAATCGCGAGAATAGCATAGGGCGGCGGCAGCCGACGCCCGCGCATCGGCCATGCAACGGCCGTCCATCGGCCTTGATCGGACGCTTCCCTGCTCCACCCTTGCTTGCACTCCTCTCTTTCCGTACTAAGATGCTTGGATCGACCATGGATCGAATCACCACGAGCGAAACGGTGGGCTATCCACCCGTGCGGGCCCCGCGCGGAACAGCCATCTCCTGCAAAGGCTGGCAGCAGGAAGCCACCTTGCGGATGCTGATGAATAGCCTCGATCCGGAAGTCGCCGAAAACCCCGGGGAACTGATCGTCCGCGGCCGAGCCAAAGCCGCCCGAAATTGGGAATGCTTTCACGCGATCATTGCGTCCCTCCGCTCGCTTGGAAATGACGAGACGCTGCTCGTGCAGTCCGGGAAACCCGTAGGTGTCTTCCGTACAAATACGTACGCGCCGCGGGTCTTAGGGGTGAACGCGGGAAGCTGGTTCTATATCGGCGCGCAGGGAGCCCTGCAGGAGTCCTTTGAAGTCTTCGCCGCGGCTGGGCGCAAGCATTTTCAGGGCGATTTCGCCGGCAAACTCATCGTCAGCGGCGGAATGGGCGCAATGGGCGGCGTCCAGCCATTGGCCGCGACGCTAAACGGAGCAGCTTTCCTCGGAATTGACGCCGACCCGGAGCAAATCAAGCGCCGGGTAAAGACCGGATATTGCGATGTCATGGTCAACGACCTCGATGAGGCCCTTCGCATCCTCAAAAACGCGGTGCGGAAGCGCGAGGCGGCTTCGGTGGGGCTCGTAGGTAATTGTGCGGACGTAATTCCCGCACTGGCGCGCCGCGGAATTGTGCCGGATTTGCTTACCGATCAGACCTGCGCTCACGACCCCGGCAACTATATCCCTCAGGAACTCAGTGCCATGCAGGCTGCCGAGCTTCGCGAAAAAGATCCGGAAGCGTATCGTTCGCGCGCGCTCGAATCGATTGCGAGGCACGCTGACAGCATGCGGGAACTACGGAGGCTTGGGTCCGTGGTGTTCAACTACGGAAACAATAATATCGGCACTTTTACGGACAGGCCCGATGGGAAACATTTGCGCGTGGTTGCACTTTCGGGGGAACCAGCGGATATCCATCGGATCGACAAACTCCTTCTCGAAATGTTTCCGGGAGACGAGAGTCTCTCGCGGTGGATTCGTCTCGCGCAAAAGCGGGTGCGCTTTCAGGGTTTACCTGCACGGGCCTGCTGTCTTGGCTATGGCGAAAGATCCGAATTTGGCCTCGCGCTCAACGAGCTTGTCACCCGCGGAGAACTCAAAGCACCCATTGCGATAGGACGAGGGCACATGGACGGCGGCTCCGTTGCGTCGCCTCACGGGGAAACCAAGGACATGCGCGATGGCTCGGACGCCGTCGCGGACTGGCCAGTTCTGAACGCGCTGCTGAACGCGGCGAGCGGGGCGACCTGGGTCAGCATCGACAACAGCGGGGGCCAGGGTATCGGGCATTCGCTGGGGACCAGCTACGTGGTTGTCGCCGACGGGACGCCGGAGATGGCGGAACGCATCACGCGCGTGCTCACCAACGATTCGGGCATCGGCGTCGCGCGCTACGCGGATGCGGGTTACCCTGAAGCCGTGGAGTTTGCGCGCGGAGCAGGAATCGCAATTCCCATGCCCGCCGACGCGACGGGCAGTTCCCTTTCGATTTCGGATGAAGAGCCAGAGAAACAAACAGAGAAACAGGAGGGATCATGATCGTCATTACAGGAGCTACAGGACACACCGGACGGGCAGCAGTGGATTTCCTGCTTGGCAAAGGCGAAAAGGTTCGAGCGATCGGTCGCGACCAGGGCAAACTTCAGCCGTTCGCGGCGCAGGGCGCGGAAATCTTCGCAGGGAATGTGGATGATGCGGAAACGATGACGGCCGCGTTCCATGGCGCCGATGCGGTCTACCTGATGATTCCCCCTGCGATGCAAGTCGAGGACTATCGCGCTTACCAGGAGAAAGTGACTGACGTGTACGCCACGGCGGCGAGGTCGGCGAAGGTGCCTTACGCCGTCACGCTGAGCAGCCTTGGAGCGCAGCATCCGCAAGGAACCGGGCCGATCGTCGGCGTTCACAACCTGGAGCAGAAGCTCAACGCCGTTCCCGGGTTGAACGTGCTGCACCTGCGGCCTGCGGGCTTTATGGAGAATTTTCTGCAGATGATTCAGCCACTGCGTACGATGGGCACGCTTCCCGGTCCCGCTTCTCCCGATGTAGCCAGGCCGATGATCGCAGCGAAAGATATCGGCGCCTATGCGGGCACGCGACTCGCCGCGCGCGACTTTTCGGGATCTTCGGTGCAGGAGCTTCTTGGTCCGCGCGATTATGCGATGCGTGAAGCCGCGACGATTATTGGCAAAGCGATCGGCAAGCCCGGCCTTGGCTACATGCAAGTGCCGCTGATGATGCTCGAAGGCGCGCTCATCCAAATGGGATCCCCCAAGAAGTCCGCGGCGCTGATGATCGAAATGTTTCGAGGCGAAAATGCGGGCATGTGCGATCCGCAGGAGCCGCGGTCGCCGCAGAATACGACTCCCACCACGCTCGAAACATTCGCGTCCGAAGTATTCGCTCCGGCTTATCTTGGCAAGACTGCGAGCGCATCCTGAATCGGGCCTGGCGGCCCAAACACAAGCGTTCGCCCCGATACCCGGACGGCGAGAACAAAAGGCTCGCGGGAAATTCACCGCGAGCGGAAGGCGCTGCGCGCCCGGGCTTTTTGCCAAGGCTGGAAGCCCCGACCCCCTAGAAAACGAAGAGGGATCCTTCGCTACGCTCGTCCTGACGGTCAATGTGACGACGGCGAGACGCGGTGCCGCGCCGCTCGATTCCTCGACAAACGACCTTGGCGAGGAAAAAGCTATCGAGCAGGTAGCAACGGTTTTTGCCCTTTCTCCAGATGCTGATCGAAGGCGGTCAGCTCCGCTGCGTCTGCGGCGTACTGGGCCATCAGATGGACCACGTCCACGGTGCCTTTGCGATCGAATAGGCGCAGTACTTCGGCAAAGTTCGCGGCGGAAACATTTTCGAAGGACTGTTTCCTTGGCCCGAACATCTGGCGTCCGAGGTTGATGATGGCGGTTTCCTTTTCGCCGAGGCCTGTCACGGGCTTCTCGTATTTGATCATGTCGATGATGGCCGGTTCGATGTGGCGCGGGTCCTTGGGGTCGCGGCCATAGGTTTCCCATTCGGTCCATTCATACTGGGAGTCCATCGCGCGGGCGGCCACCAGAACGCAGATCTCGACCAACCGGTCGGACAGTCCGGTGCCATACGTGAGATAGCGCTGTTTTTCGTCCGTGCCGGCGGCGAACCGGGGATCGGCGTAGAGGCGAACGGAACGGCCGGTCATTGGGCCGCTCATAGCCAACCGCTGCGGCCGGTTCACCTGGTCGAAAGCCTGCTTGCCTGCGTCGTCCATTTCTTCGCGTTTCGGCAAGGGGAGGCGGTTCCCGGAGTCGGGATAGATGTCCTTGGGGAGCGGCGCCGAGGCCGCGGCTATCGACGCGGCTAAGCTGGCTCTGCGCTCCGCGTCGAACGGGTGGGGCCGGGGAGGAAGCAGCGGTTTTTGGTCGGCCCGCAAATGATTGTCGAAAGCAGTCAGCTCCGCTGCGGCTTCGGAATAGCTGGCCATCACCCAGAGCAACTCCACGGTGCCCTGGCGGCCGAATAAACGCTGAACCTGCGCGAAAGTCGCGGGGGAAAGCCTCCTCTGGCCGAAGGTCTCGCGGGCGAAGTTGATGATGGCGGTTTCCTTCTCGCTCAGGCCCACTACCGGCTTTTCGTACTTGATGAGGTCGATGGTGGACTGGTCGATATGCCGCGGATCGGCCGGGTTGCGCCCGAAGTATTCCCATTGCGTCCATTCATACTGGACATCCATCTCGCGCGCCGCCGCCAGCACCGCGACCTCGAGCAAGGGGTCGGGCAATCCGATGGAATACTTGAGGCTGGCTCCGCGGCTGGCTTTTACGAAGGCGGGATCCCAGTCGCTGACATTGGGCTGCTCGATGCCGGTAGGCAAGCGCGCGGTGTATCGGTAGGGGACGTTGGCCAAGGGGAGGCGGTTCCGGGAGTCGGGATAGACGTCCGGGGGCAGCGACGACGAAAGCGGCGGGTCGCCAGGCCGGTCGATTATCGGGGCCTCCATTGAGTGCGGGCCGGTCGCCTGATTCTGCGCTTGGATTCCCACACACAGCAGCAGGGCCGCGAGGCTTAGGAGCAGAACAGCTCCGGCGCTTTTCGACAGGTTCATGACTTTCTCCTCTGTGAAACGATGGCGTCACTCTTCGGCCGCTTGCGCACCGATCGATCCAAATGCCGTCGGGATCGGCACACGGCGCCGGATTATAGTTCAAATGAAACGTTCTGGGTGAGTCTAATAACGGAGACTTTGCGGTCGCTATATTTCCAAGAAGCGGTTTGTCGGACGTTCCCAAAGAGGTGCAATTCGCGTCATTGGCTTGCACGAACTGGTGGCTCCTCCGTGGTTTTACGAGAAAATGAGACGTGGAGGCCTGCCTTGAGTTCCCGCCGCTACAGCGTGCTTTGCGTATTCCTCGGAATCGTTGTCTTCGGATGGCTTCTGTGGCGTAACTCCTTATCGCGGCGACAGCAAACGGAGACTCCGGCCATTACTATCGAGAAGCAGCCTGTCGCTTTCGCAAACCATCTCTTCGATCCGAACTCACCTCCCGTCGATATGCCTGCGCTGGCTTACGGAGAAGAAGCGGTTTGCGACTCTAATTTGACGTCCAATGCCATTGTGGGAGGGGAATCTCAAAAGACAGATTCGACGCATGCCACCGTGACAATCACCAGGGTCAAGATGATTTTGGCGCTGAGCATAAACGTCTGGGTGGCCAACGGTGTGACCCAGCATGTCGTCGAACACGAGGACGGGCATCGCCAAATCTCGGAATATTACTACCGGACGGCCGATAAACTCGCCGAGCGAATCGCCGCGACGTACGTGGGCAAACAAATCGGCATCGACGGCACCGATCTGGATGCGCAGCTTGCACAGGCTCTGCACCAAACAGCCACCGACATCACCCGCGAGTTCGATCAGGAACTGAGCTTCGCGGCGACGCAGCAATACTACGATGTGATCACGGATCATGGCCGGAACGAGTCCGACGTGAAGGAGGCGGTTGCCGCGGCTGTCGAAAACGTGAAAATGGTCTCGATTCAACCACCAGCCACGACAGCAAAATAACATTGCAGAAAATTCCCGCACGTTTTGACGGTGGGACACGGCCATAACGCCCTCGCCCGGTGAGAAGGAAAGCAAAAGCAGATCCTTCACTTCGTTCAGGATGACACGCGGTGTGGGTGGCGCTGATCCAGATGACACGCGTCGCTGCCACTGCCCCACCCTTGAAAAACCATCAAGGATGGGACAGCCGCAAAGGCGAAGGCCGAAGGCAAGGCGCTGGGCTTCCGACGATTTGTCTGCCAATGAGTGATTGAAACCTTTGAGTGCGCCATACTATGCTTGTCGGCGAAGAAAGAACGCGGAATCTGGCGGACTGTAAGGCCCGAAAATCGCCTCATGAGCAATTCACCGACGATTGACCCCTCTGACCAAAACGAGCTTGCAGCGGATGTGTTAGCTGGGGGCGTGAACGATCAGGACGCTCCCGGTTTGACCTGGCTGAATCGCCGCATGCGCGATTTGCTCATGCGGGCGCCCTCGGCCATCGGCATCACTGCCGGGCCCTTGCATCGCTGGGTCTATGTGAATATGGCCCGCGCAACCATGGCCGGACGCACGAAGCTGGAGGATTTCGTCGGCAAGACGGTGCGCGAGAGTTATCCCGAATTAGTAGGCCAGCCGTTCTTCGCAGCTCTCGATGGAGTCTATACCACCGGCATTCCCTTTATCGGCAAAGAGATTAAGGCAACTTTTAACCGGGGTCCGGGAGGCGCGCCCGAGGTAGCTTATGTCGATTGCGTCTATCAGCCCATTCGCGATGAGAGATGGCCGGGTGGAAGGCCTTCTGATCCACACGGTCGAAGTTACCGAAAAGGTGCTGGCGCGCCGGGTGATCGAGATCGCCAACGAACGCGAAAAACAAGTCCGGAACGAACTGGAATCCCGCGTCGCGGAGCGCACTGTGGAGCTTCAGCGCGCGCACGAGACATTGCGCGTGTTGTCCGGGCGGCTTTTGCAGGCGCAAGACGATGAGCGCCGCCGCGTAGCTCGGGAGTTGCACGATAGCGCGGGCCAATACCTTTGCTCCATACAAATGAATCTTTCCGCCATTGCGAAGGAATTGACCGGCAATTCTCCCTCTCTTCGCGGGCGCTTGGACGACGCGATCGACCTCGTCGACCGCTGCACTTCGGAAATTCGGACTCTCTCATACCTGCTGCACCCGCCGCTGCTCGATGAATTGGGCCTCACTTCCGCGCTTTCCTGGTATGTGGAAGGCTTCGCAAAGCGCAGCGGCATTGAAGTCACTCTCGATATTCCCGGGAATTCGCCGCGCTTCTCTCCCGAAGTGGAAACGGCCGTATTCCGGATCGTTCAACAGAGTCTGGCGAATATTCACCGGCATTCCGGGAGCAAAGTCGCGCGAATCCGTTTGATCAACGGCGCTGACCATCTGGCGATTGAAGTTTGCGATGAAGGACGTGGTTTTGCGCCGGAGATTTTGTCGAAGTTCCGCCAGAGCGGCCAGCTCCCTGGGGTGGGCGTTTCCGGTATGCGGGAGCGTATCAATAGCTTGTCCGGCACGTTCGATATCGTCTCGGGTGCCACGGGAACCACCGTCGCCGTGAAGCTGCCTGTTCGAGTCCTTCCGTAATACTTCGTTTGTTTTGTGGCTGGCGGTATCGTGTTGACGAGTTTGCTGGGCTGCGGGCGTTCGATTTCGCCGGTGGTCGAGTAATTCCGCTATTATTTGGGAATGCCCCCTGCTTTTCCATTCGGGAGCGGGCGCCGGCGTTTGACGCGAGAAGACGCAACCCATGAAGCGGCTCATCGAATGCGTTCCGAACTTCTCTGAGGGCCGCGATCCCGCCAAAGTGGATGCCATTGTCGCGGTTATGCGTGCGGTGCCGAGCGTTTTCATCCTCGACCGGCAGAGCGATGCCGACCACAACCGCAGCGTGATTACGCTGGTGGGCGAGCCTGAATCCGTGGCGGAAGCGGCGCTGCGCGGGGTTGGCAAGGCCGCCGAATTAATCGATCTGATGCGCCATCGCGGCGAGCACCCCCGGTTGGGCGCGACGGACGTGGTTCCGTTCATTCCCCTGGAAGGCACCACGATCGAGGATTGCGTGGCGATCGCGAGGGACGTCGGACGCGAGATATGGAAGCGCTACCGAATCCCTGTGTATTTCTACGAGGCGGCGGCTCAGCGGCCCGAGCGCGCTAACCTGGAGAACATCCGCAGCGGGCAATTCGAAGGTCTGCTGGAAGAGGTGCTGCGTGATCCCGATCGATCGCCGGATGTCGGCGATCCGCGGCTGCATCCAACGGCGGGCGCGACCGTGGTGGGCGCGCGAAAATTCCTGATTGCATACAACATTCATCTCAATACGCCCAATGTTTCGATTGCGAAGCGCATCGCAAAGACTATTCGATTTTCCAGCGGCGGCCTGCGCTACGTGAAAGCGATCGGGGTGGATCTGAAGTCGCGGCGACTCGCGCAGGTGTCGACGAATCTGACCGACTTCGAGCAGACGCCGCTTCACCGCGTGTTCGAGCTCGTGAAACGCGAGGCGGAACGCTACGGCGTCGCGATTACAGGCAGCGAGATTATCGGGCTGGTTCCGAAACGCGCCATTGAACTGACCGCGGAGTTCTATCTGCAACTCGAAAACTTCTCTGCCGCGCAAGTGTTAGAGAATCGCATGGAGTCCGCGATCGAGAGCGCGCCTTCGGGAGCGGGCTGCCAAGCTACGTCCTTTGAATCCGTGCAGGCCCCCTCCGTGCTGCCACAGGAGAATCTCGACGAATCGCCACGCCGCGAAGATGCTCTCCAGCAGACATTGAAGAGCGCGGCGCGGGCTGCAATGGAGGCTGCGCGCAAGGCTGCTGAACTATTTGAGAAGCTTGGACAACTGGAAGCGCTGGCCGCCCCGTCTATGTTTAGAGACATCCGCGCGGCCCGGTCTATGGCTGCGGCCGCAGTCCAAGGCGCGCTGGAGAGCGTGGACGTCAATCTGAGATTCGTTGCTGACCCCGATTTCAGCCGCAAAATGAAAGCCGACGCCGACTCGCTGAAATCCCGCATAATGGAACAGCCGGCCGGCGTGGACAAGCTTTGAAGCAAGTTTGGCTCTGAGGGAGACAAAGCTTTGAAACATCCAATGGAACGTTTACGGGCAATTGCACTTTTGATCGCTGTGACAGTGCTCGGTTCCCTTCTGGCCGTGCCGCGGGCGAGCTACGGCGGCACGCTCAGCACCGCCATCGTGGGAATGTTCCCGAAAGACGTGGGAGAAATCGCCTACGCGGACCTGAAGACAGCGCGCAAACTGACCTGGTTCCCGCAATTGCGCGAGCAGCTTTTGCCCAGCCGCTTCCGCGACTTTGAAAAATTCCTGGCGTCTGCGGGCATCGACCCGAACACACAGGTGGAAGAGCTGGCCTGGGGATCGATGGACAAAGGCGGGGGAGAGGATGTGATGGGAGTGGCACTGGGGCAGTTTGACCCCTCGTCGACCGAAGCTCGCTTAAAGAGCCAGAAGATCGCGCCTGTGGACGTGCGCGGCTACCATCTTTACGCGTTTGCGGGTGGGAAAAGCTCAGTGGATATTCTTTTCACCTTCATCGACTCGAACACCGCCGCCTTCGGCACCCGTTCCGCCCTGGAGAAATTGATCGACGTGCGCGCGGGGGTGTCCGAGAGCATGCTCACCAACGACAAACTCTTTCCGCTGATCAACGAATCGAACGGCCACGGGCTCATCTGGGCCGTGCTCGATCGGAACTATTCGCACATGGCGATGCAGCAACTGGTCCCGCAGGCGAGCCAATTCCCTCAGGCTGCGGCCATCATGGACCGAATCAAGGCAATGACGATCACCATCGACGCCGATAGCGGCGTGGATGCGCATTTTCAAGCCGTGTGCGCTTCGCCCGACGACGCCAACCTTCTTGCGGCTGCCTTGCAGGCCGGCCTTATGTACCGGCGCTATCAGGAAGCATCTACGAATCCCACGCTGGCAGGCGCACTCGACTCGGTTCGCATCGCGCCTAGCGGAGACCGCCTCAAGGTGGAAGCGCCGATCAGCCAGGATCAGCTGCTGTCTTTGATTCGGAACGGCGCGTTTACGACGTCGATGTAGGTGTTTTTTGCAGGCGTGCGTTTCGTTACGGAAGAGAAGAAGAGGTCAGTCGCGCGATTCGGCTTTGATGGAACTACAGCGCTTGATCAGGATTACGCGCGAGCCGTTGTCGGTATTCTCGCAACGCACCTGGTCGATTCCCGTTACCCTGCCCGCTCCGTTTTGCCCCGCGCACGCTTTGGCTAGCGAGTCGCCGATGGAATTCCGGGGTATGTGCCCCGGGTATTCAATCGTTATTTCAATCTGATCGGAGGCGCCGCCTACGATCAGTTTGATGGCGGAGTCGCCGCGCCCATTGCTATGCGCGATTGCGAAAGCCCCGCGGCAGATCTCGAGAGTGGCGCCGGCGAGTTGTTCTTTCGTGTGCTCATCGAGGCCAGCCTGCTCGGCAGAGTGAAACACGATGGCGCGGACGCCCGCGTACAGGCGCGCGTCATCCTGCAGGGCGAATTCAATCCTTGGGCGTTCGGGAGAATGGTCAGTGGTCATCGGGGTCGGCGAGGTGGATATCGCAAGCCTCGCGGCAATCGGGACAGTAGTACAACCCGTCCACGCATAACCGGACGTCTTGCTGGGATTGGCAAAAACAGCAGTACTTCTCACAAGTGCACTTCGATTCGACTTGGTCACATTGAGAGCAGAGGGTGCTCGTCACTGCGATTGTCCTTCCTTCGGAGAACTGCTTGCGCCTATCCCCATAGTAGGACAGCGGCCTCCGCGCGACAAGTGTCTTCCACGTGCGATATGCCTGGCGAACCATTGGTGGTGAAAGGCCCCGCCGCGTGTGCCCACGGCATCTACGAGGCCGTCACGTTACCTCAGGCGTGTGAATCGTGTATTACTGCTCCCTTGCCCGGTCTCGATGGATCGCAAGCACGATGAGCCGCGAGCAATTGCCCGCTTCCAGACCATTTGCTACAATCCCGCGCCATGAAGAACTTTGCGAAAAACTTTTGGGTGGCCCGATCCACATTCATGGACCCGACGGACTTCTCACCCCTTAAGTAAGTGCTTCGATCTCCACTGGAAACAGCGGCCCCTCTTGTGCGGCACAGAGCCTCCGCGGGCGTGCTGCTTGGGCTTGTCGCGCTGCTCACGGCATTTGCGGTGCAGTCGGGCGAAATAGGATCGAGCGATTCGCAGCACCGTTTGCAGGCCGCGCACTCCTTTTGGACATCCGAGCCGGCGGTTTTCCCCGACGAGTATCCCGAATTCGGCATCCATGGCCGCGGCGGAAAGCTCTACGGCTGGTACGGAATCGGGCAATCGATTCTGCTGCTGCCATTCGACGTGATCGGCACCTACGCCGAGCGCCTTCCCTTCTTCGCGGAGTACCGCGGCGCCGAGACGGACCCGACCCTCCGGAACATCGTAGTCACCTACTGCACAAACGCTCTGGTCTGCGTGCTGAGTATCTTGGTCTGCTTCCGTTTTCTGCTGCGACTGGACTTCACGGTGAACCAGGCGGTGGCCGGCGCGCTCGCGCTGCTCTTCGGCACTACGTTTCTGCATTACACGCAGAACATGATGGAAAACAACCTGATTCTTCTGCTGACGCTGGCCGGGATCTGTTTCCAATACGAATGGCTGCGCACGGGGCACCGGCAGCCGCTGCTGATTGGCTCAATGGCGTTCGCCGCGAATCTGATGATTCGCGTCACCACGGTGCTCGACATCGTGGCCGCCACCGTGTTCGTCGTTCTGCTGCTTTGGATGCAACAGGTTCGAGGCCGCGATCTTCGTGGCAGGCTGTGGAGCTACGTGCAGGGAGCGGTTCCCTGCTATGCGGTGGGTGTGCTGGTTGACCGGATCTATCAATATGAGCGATTCGGTTCTTTCTGGAACACGTATATGTCGGTATTCGCGGCTGAGCAGCACAGGCTGAATCCTAGCCTGGATCCGAGGTTTCCGTGGACGACGCCGCTGCACGTGGGCATTCTCGGGCCGCTGATCAGCCCCGAGAAATCGATTTTCCTGTTCGATCCCCTTCTCGTTCTGGCCCTCCTGCTCGCGGTGTTTCTGTGGCGGTGGCTCGCTCCGGTGATGAAGGCATATTTGCTGGCCGGATTTGTTCTGATCGCGCTGTACATACTTTTTTACGCCACCTACTTCGATTGGAGCGGCGATTTCGCCTGGGGCGACCGCTACACCGCTACGGCGGCGCAACTTGTCGCGTTCATCAGCGTGCCGCTGCTCTTGCGTCACCGCGCTGATATGGGGCGGCTTCTCTGGACTACGGGGATTGCCCTGTTGGCCGCGAGCGTGGTGATCCAGGTGGCTTCGGTGATGTTCTGGTGTCCGCTGGAGATTTACCAGCTGGAGACGCTGGGGCATCCTACTTTCGTCATCGGCCTGCGCTTCAAGAACATCGCGGCGTTTCTTCTGGGAAAGATGGACGCGTGGGGACTCAACAACGAGGCGATGACCGAAGACCCCTGGGATTACGTACATATCACCACATTCAATTTTTTGCCGTTCGTGCTGCGACGGATCGGACAGGCTCCGCGATGGCTGATCGACGCTGTTGCCGGAATGTGGTCCGCGCTCGTTGCAGCCTTGGCCGCCTTATTGATGTTTATCGCGCGCCAGGCCCGCCTTGGCAAACTTGTGCAGTCCGAATAAGTCAGTACCGGGCTGGGCTGGTTACCTTCGGCAAGGGCGCGTCCGACATTTCGTGCTCACGATAGCCGAAGTAGTGGCGCTTCTTGATGACTTCGGCAATTTCCGGCGGGACCATCGTCTCCCACGACTCGTCCTGGTCCTTGATGCGCCGCAGCACGTCGCGCGAGAAGATGTGCAACACGCTTTCATCGAAATTGTCGACCTGCTTGATGCGCCCGCGCTCCACCAGATGGGTATAAAGACTCTGGACGGCCCCCGGCATCTTGACGTTTTCCACGGTGCTGATCTGGCCGGTTGCGGGGTCTTTCAGCGGATACACGTAAATGCGCAAGTCCTTCGTGAACAGCTTTCCGAAGGCCTCGAGAATGCCGCCCTCCAGCGAAGCGTAATACTCCTCTTTGAAGAGGTCTTCGAGACTCGCCAGCCCCATCGTCACGGCGATGGGCTGATTGGTATAGCGCGTCAAGTAAGCCGCGAGCCGATAGTATTCAAAGTAGTCCGAGATCAGAACGGTCTTGCCGACCGCCGCGAGCAGATCGGCGCGCGCGAGGAAGTCCGTCAAGTCGATCTTGCCCTCGGAGAGCAGGTTGCGCATGGTGATTTCCATCAACTCGACCACCTGCCCGCCCTCGGCGCCCAGTTCCGAGGCGAAGCGCTCGTGGGCGCTCTTGATCATGTCGATGTTGACTTTGGTCACCGGCCGGAAACTACCCCGCTCAACGAGGATGGGCCTTTTCCGCAACACCTCGGATGGCTGAAGCACCTCGCCGGAGGGGCCGAACATCGCCGCGCCGCTCAGGCCCAGCTGCACGAGCTTGAGGCTCATGATGCGGTTATCGACGTGGCGGAATTCGATGCCGGAGAACTCGATCATGTCGATCTCGACGCGCTGGATCGTCAGATTGTCGAGCAGCGATTCGAGCAGCTCTTCCGGCTTGTGATGCAGGAAAAACGCGCCGTAGAGGAGGTTTACGCCCACGATCCCGAGGGTTTCCTGCTGCAGATCGTTTTCGCGATCGAGCATCCGGACGTGAATGATGATCTGGCTATCCTGGTCGCGCGGGTGGGCCTGATACTTGACGCCCATCCAGCCGTGGCACTCGTTGGTACCCAGGTAGTTGCGGGCGGCGACGGTGTTGGCGAAGGCGAAGAAGGCCGTGCTGTCCCGGCGGGTCGACTGCAGGCGTTCCAGGTTGAGCCCGTGCTCGTGGTCCAACATGCCCTGCAGGCGCTCGCGGGAGACATACCGCTTGCAGCGCCCGTAGATGGCGTCGCTCACGGCCATATCATAGGCGGACATGGACTTGGAGATGGTCCCGGCGGCGGCGCCCACCTTGAAGAACCAGCGCGCCACTTCCTGACCGGCGCCGATTTCCGCAAACGTGCCGTAAAACATCGGGTCGAGGTTGATTTTCAGGGCTTTCTGGTTGGTGCTTAGCTTGGGCCGCTCGTCGTTGTCCATGGCTCCCACAGGTGGATCTCCCCTTTTGCCGATACCCGTAAATCAGCTTCGCGAGGGGTCAGTATATCCAAAGACGGCGCTGCGAACACTACAGCAATGTGACAATCGGCACCCCCGGCTTCGAGATGATCAACCTTATCGGAAATTTATCGGGCATTTCCGGGCTGGAATTCAAGCCGCACGCAAGCGCCCTTGCTGATCTGCCTGGGATTTGTTAGGCTTCGCGCCTTGAATGCAGCCGGAGGCGGAATATGGCTCACTGTACGAAATGCGGCGCGGCCGTCGCAGATAACGCAGCGTTTTGCGGGTCCTGCGGCTCCCCGCAAGCAGTCGCGACCTCAAGCGGCACCCCCGGCCCGCTTTCTGAGACGGTGAATCCCACTGCGCAGCCGATGGCCGAGAATCTCGCAGCCACTCTGTCCTACGCGCTCGGCTGGCTGACCGGGCTTATCTTTTTCCTCATCGACAAGCGCCCCTACGTGCGTTTCCATGCCGCCCAGTCGATCGTGGTCTTTGGCGGCATCCATATACTCACACTCATCCTCGGCGCCTTTTTTGGACTCAGCCTGATCACCGGAGGCTGGGCTGGGTTTTCGTTCGGCCTTGCCCTCTATCGCATCCTGGACATCCTCGCACTGGTCCTCTGGGTAGTGCTGATGATCAAAGCGCACCAGGGAGAACGGTTCCGAGTTCCCATAGCAGCCGACCTCTCGGAGCGCATCTTCGGCAAGTCCTGACCGGGGATTCCGTTCTGTCGCTTGGCGTGAATTGCGACGCGACCCTATTTAATCTGCAGGCGATTCAACGCATAGTTTTTTGCAGAAACATTCGCTTCGCCAATCGACATCCAGTGCGTTTTCAAACATGATAAGGAGGATGAAATTCGCGCTGGCGGTTCTGTTGCTGGCTTCCGCAAAGGTAGCCGTCGCTCAAGACATCTCCTCCGCAGGCCTGCCGGCGCGATCCATAACCAAAGGCGCGTGGGATTTCGGCCTGCTCGGGGGTGGCGGCACAGGCCTGGGTTACGCAAAGCAGGTCCAGTTCGTCTACGCGGGCGGCCGGATTGGACGCATTCTCACCAAAGATCACGGCACAGGATTGCGCCGCGGCAATTTCGAGTGGGCGGTGGAAATGCTGCCGGTCTACACGGTTCTGATGCCCACGGGAGCTGTTTATGGAGGCAGCTTCAAACCTGCAGTCTGGAGATGGAACTTCACCAGTGGAAAGACCGTCGCCCCCTATGCCGGCATTGCGGGAGGCATCCTATTCAGCAGCAGAAATCTGCCCTCGGGAGACACGTCCTGGGTAAATTTCACGCCAGAGGCAGCCCTGGGCGCCAATATTTTTCTAAAGCGCGGGAAGGCATTGCTGATAGAAGGCGCCTATGTGCACCACTCCAACGCAGGACTCAGCACCTACAACCCCGGCTACAATGCCTCCCTTTTCTTCACGGTCGGCCTTTCCTGGTTCAAACCGAAAGAGAGTCGCGAACCGCGCTAGTCGTGCGGATCGGTCTTGTCCTTCACCTTCTGCGCACCCTCTTCCGTTTTTTCGGCGGCCTTATTGGTTCCCTTCTTGACGGCGTGTCCCGTCTTTTTGGCGGCATGCTTGGTAGCTCTGCCTGTGTCTTTCGCCGCGTCCTTGGTGTCGTGGCCCGCATCCTTCAAATCCTGCTTTGTGGATTCCTGGGCCCGCGATATGCGCGGTTGCCCCAAAAACAGCGACCCCAAAATAAAAGCGCTAAGCACAGCCGTTCGGCGAGCAGTCACTTTTCGTTTCTCCTCTCGGTTCCTTTGGCAGAATGGCGCGGACCGTTCGACGAGGCCATAGCCAATAATCCGCAGAAGCCTCACGGAAAACATGTATAGGAAGCGAACTACCGGTAGTCTAAGACGTTTTCTCGCCAACTAAGAGGCCATCCCCGTATGGAGCGAGGGAGGCGAAAAGGATATTTTGCGGGTGGAGGCGCAAATGATAGACCAAATAATCGATCCTTCTTCGCAATCCGCCCCAGCCGGGAAATTATCCGTTTGCGAGTTTGAATCCTATCTGCGCGAAACCCAGGAAACAGTCACGATGCTCGCTCACTACTACTGGCTCCTGCGCGGTTGCCCCGAAGGCTCTCCTGAGATCGACTGGTATCGCGCCGAGGAAAGGTTGGACCAGGAGCTGCTCGAACAGCTCGACTTGGGAATCCCCTGCTGAGGGTCCGGCGCTTGCTGGCGGCGCGAACGACGCATCTATTTTCAGCCGTCGCGGCAGCCTTTGCCTAGCGGCGAACGTTCGCAAGAAAACGCAGCCCTCACTTCCCTACCAGTTCGGACGGTCGTTGTGAAATCTCATCCGAATCGCGCGCACCGTTTCCTTTTCCCAGCCGTGCGTAGGGCACTCCAGACGCCGCGGAAACGTCTTTGCCCCCGGCACCGGCCGTAAGACGAGTGTCTCCCCGCATTTTCCGCAACGCTGTTGCGGCCGCGTATCGGAAATCACGCCCCTGTCGCTGTCCTGCAGGCCCTTCTCCCGCGTCCATGGTAGTACGAGAACCGGCGGGACGCGAGACACCGGCATCCCTCTTCCCGAATTAAGGTCTCAGCGCAGAACCATGAGCGAGGCTCCGCCACATCCCGACGCCCGACTTAATGATTCCGCATTGCTAAAGAAGAATTGAAGACACAATCCGCCGCGGGATAGTTTACAATTCAAAAAGCTGAACGAGCGCCGCCGTCCCCGGGAACGCCAATCTCCCGATTGGCGGTGGGAAATGTTCGCAGGAAATTTTCAGTACATGGATTATTGGCGCCGCTGCAAGAGTGCCGAGGTAGCTCAGTTGGTAGAGCAGCCGATTCGTAATCGGCAGGTCCCCGGTTCAAGTCCGGGCCTCGGCTCCATCCTCAAACCGCCTTCTCACTCGTTCCTTCTCGCACTGCGCGGCATTTCAGGACTTGATGCATCATAACCTACATGTTATAGTCGGGGCGTGGCCTGGGAAGTCGAATACACGGAAGAATTCCTGGCTTGGTGGGACGAGTTGACCGAGCCGGAAAGGATCGCGATAACCGCCACCGTCGCGCTCCTCCAGGAGAAGGGACCAGCTCTCACCCGTCCCTACGTCGATACGCTGTCGAAAGACTCACGGTTTCCCAACATGAAGGAACTGCGCCTCCAGCACGCGGGGCGGCCGTACAGAATAATGTTCGCCTTCGATCCGCGGCAGTCGGCAATTCTTCTAATCGGCGGCGTCAAGAGCGGAAAGGGCTGGACTAAAAAGATGGTCGCCGCAGCCGACAAGGTTTATTCGCAGTATCTTCGGGAATTAAAGAAAGAGGGGTTGATCAAGAATGCATAAGAAATTCAGCGATCTCGTAGCCAAAACGATGTCGCCAGAAGCGCAGCTGCAGGCGCGCGGAATGGCGCAGAACGAACTTCAGAAAATGGAACTGGCACAACTGCGCGAAGCGCTCCAGGTAAGCCAGTCCCTCATAGCCCGTAAACTCAAGGTAACGCAAGTGGCGATCTCAAGGCTCGAGCGGCGTCCTAACCTTAAAGTCGGAAGCCTTATGAACTATCTGAATGCGCTCGGTGGAAGACTGGAAATGCGCGCGGTGCTCCCCGATCGCACAATTGAGTTGACCCACCTTTTCGCCCCCAAGCGCGTTGTCGCGAAAAAGCTGCGGGAGAATATCAGTGTCCCCGTCGCCCGCAAAAAGGCTCGCCAGAAAAAACAATCTCGCTGAACGGTGAGCGACTGAAACGGCGCGCCCAGGTCGTTGACTTGCTCTTGTCACATACCGGTGGGATTACTTGGCGGCATGTTCGAGAAGCTGATTCAGCAGGAGTTGCCTAAGACCGTCCGGGAGTTGTACTCCTCAGCCAGGCAGCGCCAACCACAGGACTGTCAAGGTTCGCCGTGCCCTCACCGGGAAAAGATTCGCGATACGGACATGGAATGGATGCATCAATTACGACGAGAACTGAAGCTTCTTGCCGTTTGCGATGGAAATAGAAACAGCGTTTGGCGACTAAAGTCAAACTGACGACCTACCTAGTCCCGTTCTGCCGATTACAAGCCCGCCGACGAACCAGTCTCATGTAGTTCCTAACTGGCTGTGAAACCGTTTGCTCGTTGATTTCCCTCTCGCGACAGTAAGGCGTCTTGAACCAACCCGAAAGCTTCATGGTTCCTTTACTCGAATTGCAGCGCCGGCAACAAATAGCCAAGTTATATATCTCATCGAAAGGCCCATCATTATTGAAGTGCTCGATAGTTGTGCCCGCCGAGGCGCGAGAGCGCTCCTTCATCAAGATGCCGCAGTATACGCACCTCTTGTCTCTTGCTCGGATTACGTGTTCATCTTGTTTGGAAATACCGTATCTGTTGGACAAGTGTTTGCACTCAGGTGTGCCGTAACGAATTCGATAGTGGGAAAAGGTACCACGATTGCGGCCTAATCGAGCCGAACGGGCAACATCGAGAGCGGCGTGTCGAACGCAATCATGCGATGTGTGCCCCTCCCCGCCTTCGAGGCCAATTTGGTTCCGTTCCAATTTGTATCCCCGCCATTTTGGTTGCCAACCATTATGGGCCTTGTTGGTTTGGCGCCGCGAATTCAGGATGAATCCACCGGATGCTCGCGGGGAGAACACGTGAACGAGGATGGAGATGCTTCTCGCTCCCGGCTTGAGAAGGCGCCATATGATCGTGCTGAGCCTGACAGGAAAAACGTTGCGTGGGATGTTGCCGGGCAATTCCGGATTCGGCATCGCACGCCCGCGGAACGTGCGGGGCCGGAAGAGAAAGCCGGAGATAGAGACGAAGAGAGAGACGAGCAGAAAGACGAACAGGAAGAGACTGGGCATCGCTCCTCGGGCTGGCCGGGCTGGTGCTTCTCGGGTCGCAGACGAGCCCGGCGCAGCAAATGAGTAAGGTGACGGCGGTCAGGATGGAGGACGATCCCGGACCATCAGATGGTCGGGGTAACCTGCCACGTCAATGGTAGCCGGCGCCGCTACGTGTGCGTGATCGACAGCGGCGCTACCAACACGATCGTCTCAGACCGGGTGCTGAAAGCCGAGGGCCCCTTGATCGAGATGACCACCGGGAACGGAGTCGTGCGCGTCCACCAGCGGGAAGTGTCGTTGACCATTGCCGACGGGCTGGAGCTGAAAGCAAAGGCGCTGGTGCAGTCCATGATGCTGCAAGGGGTAGATATTCTCGTCGGGCAGGACGTGCTGCGGCAGTTCCGCTTCGTGATTTTCGATTACGAAGCCCGGCAGGTGGAATTTCAATGGTAGCGGAAGCCCTCAGAAACCTTTCGAGTCCGAGTGGCAACGCTCTTCGACACGCGAGGCAGCAAAAATTGCTTTCAGGACAGGGTGTTTAGGGGGTCGGAGCTTCAGCTCCGACATAAAGCCACGGCGCGTAGCGCCTACCTCTCGCGGCGTCTTTTCCGCGAGCCGTTTCCGCCACCACGCACTTCGGCAAATTGCCAATTCAATTCGCGCACGCTTAGGGCATCATCGCGGCGACGTTGCGCTTCGGAACGAAGCCCACCGGGATGAGCGCGACCTCTTTCATCGACGCAACGTCGATGGCCGAAACGGTGTTGCTCATGGAGTTGGAGACGTACGCCGTCTTGCTGTCCGGCGAGAGCGTCATCCACGCGGCGCCCTTGCCGCTCAGGTCTGTCGTTCCCAGGAGCTTCAAGTCCGGAAGAGAATAAAAATACACCGCGGAGTTTACCCGGCTGCTGACCACCAGAGTGTTTCGATCGCTGGTGATCGCCATGCCGTGCGAAACCTCGCCGCCTCCCGGAACGCCTGTCCTCCCCGGCTCCAGCGCAGGAAGCGTAATGCGGTTGATTTCCTTGCGCGCCTCGAAATCAAACACGGAGAATCCGTTGAAGTTGGTCAGCTGCATGATCAGCCATTTCGACGAGCCGTCCGGATTGGTGTACATCACCAGCGGGCGAACTCCGAGATCCATGGGCATGGCCCAGGCGATTTCATCGGTCTCGGCGTCGATGACCGTAAATTTCTTGTCCATGTGCGATCCGGCAATCACGTACTTGCCGTCCGGCGTGACGTAAGCATTGTGCGTGAAGGTGCCCGTCGGGATCGTCTTCACATCTTTCTGCGAGGCGGTGTCGATCACATCCACGCCGCCCTTTCCGTTCATGATCGTGACGTACACCTTCTTCCCGTCGCGGCTAATTCCGATGTTGTTCGGGTGCCCGCTCAAAGCGATCCGGTTGATCACTTTGCGCGTCTTCCATTCGACGATATCGAGCGTGTTATCCGCCTCGGAGCTCACGTAAACGCGCGAGCCGTCCGGAGCCACGGCCACGCCGTGGTTCACTTCGATGTCGGGAATGTTGCCCACCACCTTGTTTGTGACGGGGTCGATGATGGAAATATTATCTCCCGCAAAGTTCGTCTGAAGGATGCGCGGCTTGTTCGCGGCCGCGGTCCATGCCGCCATACTCAGGACGGCAATTCCGGTAGCCATCACCCGCCGCAGAGATGCACCTGTGTGAAGCATGTTCGTCATCCTCCCAACGTAGAATAAATTCGTATCGAGTTCGATCGGAATTCTCAGCCCTTCGCGCCGAATACCCATGCCTTCAGGATGAGCCATTCGGGATCCTGCTGCGAGTTAAAGTGCTTGCCGCCGCTGTGGAAGCCGTCCCCGCCCGCTTCTTCCACGAGAGGATGACGCAGCAGCGGACTCTTCAGGCTTCCAGGTATCACCACCCGGCTGTACTCCTGGAAATTCTTGCGCGAGGCTTCCTCGTCCCACATGGTAGCCCCCGGCGGCAGCATCGCCAGGTGCGGATGCAGGCGCTCGTCGATCATATGGCAGGAAATGCAGCGCGCGTGCCCCGGTCGCTTGGCGAGAAAGATCGGCTGCACCTTCGTGCGGAAGTATTCAAAGTCGAGAACAGGCTTGGCGGAGTCCGCGGACGCCGTGGCGGCCGGTTGGGACGAGCCCTCCGTCTGAGCAGTCGCGGGCTGCCCCATCAAGCCAAGCAATGCCAGTACCCAACATGCAACTGCGTGCATGGATATGTCTCCTGGTGACAGCGATTAAGAGTTACGCACCATTACTCGCAAGCAAACGCCCGAGAGAATACCCCGGCAAGTTGTGTTAGTCAATCGGAGTACCGCAATCGGTGTGCCCTTGACCGCACCTGTCTATATCCGCTGCCGCTCTCCCGTTTTCCCAGGTGTCTCTTGCGGTGTTCAAAGGTCGGGCTTCGCTCCCTGACCGAAGCAACACAAATCCGAGTCCGGCAAAGGTTCTTAGGGGGTCGGAGCTTCAGCTCCGACATAAAGCCATGGCGCGCAGCGCCATCCGCTCGCGGTGAATTTCCCGCGAGCTTTCGTCCGTCCCAGCAATTCAACGTCGCCAGCCGGATCATCGAACGGCCCACTACCACCGCGTCGATGTTCGTTTCATTGCTTCATTTCTTTCCGAACCTCCAGCGGAGGCGGCGGAGGCATTTTCGCCATTTTTTCCTGATACTCGGGATACATCGTTTCCGCGCCTCCGCGAACCGCGTCCACCGGTATTCCCCACCGGGACGCAAACTCCGTCAAAAAGCGGTTTTCGCCAAGCGCATGATAGGCAACATAGCCTTCCGGGTGAGGTATGTCCATGGCGGGAATGCAGGATGTATCCCGGAGATGCCGCCCGAGGGCAAGAATCCAGTTCGAGGTTCGGATAAACGGCTCGGTCATATAGATGGGATCTTCCACGTCAGTGACGATGGTAAAGAAATCGCCGTGGCGGATGAAATACTCGATCATCGTGGACCGATCGCTGCGCGGCACTCCGTTCCGGCGGATTTGCCCTTCCTTCAAGTGCGTGGTGATCACCTGAAGCATGTCCGCTTCCCACTCGCCGGTGGAGAAGCCCTGCCACGTGTGGGGCGCGTTTTCCGACGGGTGCGGGCGGCCGTCCATGTAGATTATCCGCTCTGCGAGCCGGTACCTCGTGGTCATGCGCCAGTCGAGCACGCCCTGCGTGAAAGGATCGACGTCCGGCCAGAGCCTTATATCTCCCCCGCCTCGCACCGCGTAATCGGGCGGGTGTGGATCGCACTCGTGCTCCACCATTTCCAGTTTTTGCGCGTCCCACGAATCCGCCTTCATGCGCGCCGCGTCGTTGATCGGCATGGAGGTGTAATCGCCGATTTCGGGACCCGGAATGCGCTCGGGCTCGTCCTCGTAAAACTTGCCGTCCCAGTACCCCGACAAATCGACCTGCGCGGATGCGGGCCGGCTGAAAATCCCCCCGAGAAACCCGCAGAACAGCAGAAGAAAGAAAGTGGAAGTCCTGAAAAAAATGGCCCTAGGCATCGTCATGCTCTCTATGTGACGGGAAAATCCTTTCAAATTCATGGCTTCTTTTTCGGCCGTTGCCCGGGACATAGTATCCGCGGTCGCCCGATTCTGCCAGCAAACTTTTGGGCGCGCGGCGCGAAACAGGAAGTTGAAAACGGCAGGCTTTCGCATATACTCCGCCGGTGAACAACAGAAACCCATCAGCATTTTCACCCATGCGCGAGCTTCGGAAATTGCGTGCGCGCCGCCTCGGTAGTCGCCGCAATAATGGCCTTCCTGCTTTCGTCCAGCGGAAGCGCCGCGAAGTCCGGCGCGAAAGACTACTTTGTCTATGTCGGTACCTATACGGCCACAACGAGCAAGGGAATCTACGGATATCGCTTCTCGCCAACTACCGGCGAGGCAACCCCGCTGGGGCTAGTGGCGGAGACAGTGAATCCCTCGTGGCTGGTGGTAACCCCTGACCAGCGTTATCTTTACTCGACCAACGAGCACCCAGGCGGGAGAGACCCCGGCAACACGGTCAGCGCCTACGCCATCGACCGCAAAACCGGCAACCTGAAGTTTCTAAACAAAGTTTCGTCCAAAGGCATTGGTCCGTGCCACTTAGCGCTCGACCGAACCGGGCGAATACTGATCGTGGCGAATTTTGGCAGCGGGAGCATCGCAACGTTTCTCATCGGGCACGATGGGCGCCTCGGAGAGGCAGCGGGGTTCATGCAGGATCATGGATCGAGCATCGATCCGGTGCGGCAGGGTGGGCCGCACGCTCACGGGACGGTTACTTCCCCGGACAATCGCTACGTTTTGGTGGCCGATTTGGGAGCGGACCGCATCTTTGCCTACCCCTTGAATCATTCGACGGGCGCGCTTGGGCCGAACGACACCCCGGCGGCGATCCTGCCGCCCGGGCGAGCGCCGCGGCACATGTTTTTTCATCCCAATGGCAGGTTTATGTACATGGTCAGCGACAAAGGGGTCACCACGTTTACATACGACGCCGCTCAAGTGACGCTGAAGGAAGTACGAACGCTCCCGTTGCCGGAGGGCTCCGAGGGCCAGAGCACATATTCAGAGGTGCAGGTGGATCGCGCCGGAAGATTCGCTTATGACGCGAACCGGAAAGACGCCAGCGTCGGCGTGTTTGCCATCGATGCGAGCACCGGCATGCTGACGACGATTCAGCGTATCCCGACAGGCGGGAAAACGCCGCGCAGTTTCTCGCTAGATCCCCCCGGCGCCTACCTGTTCTCTGCGAACGAAGGTTCCGGCACGGTAACGATCTTTCGCGTGGATGCAACGACGGGCATGTTAACCCCTCTTAGCCAGGTCCTGAAGGATGTTCCCGATGCCACCTGCGTCGCGTTTGCGGCGGTAAAGGACTAACTGGCCCAGCCTGCTCGCGAAAGCAAAGGGCCGGATTATTTGGCTAGCGGATCGGGGCGAACCTGGAAGTGCACTATCTGGCTGGTGGTTCCCTTCCCGCCTTCTATGTGCCAGACGACGCGCTCGTTGTTTCCTGCCCAGACTCCGCGGCCTTTCCACCCGATCTTGGGGTCGTCGATTCGCCCGTCCATCGAGCGCGTGTAGAGGCCCATCGGGTATGGCACGCGCAGGGTTACGAATTTCTTCTGATCGGGGAGGAACGCTATCAAGGAATCGGAATCGGTGCCGTCGATGATCGGGATGTCGCGGCCCAGGCCGAGGGTATTTTCGCGGTCCACCCAGCCCAAATAGAAATAATCCGCTCTTACGTCGGTCCCTTTGAATAGCGGACCTGGCACGGGATAGAGTGTCCAGCCTTCCGGGCAGTGCTGGCCCGTGGCGGTCGGTCCGTTGAGCACTTTGCATTTGCTGCGATCGAAGCGGCCAAGCTGGGCGCTGCCTCCGAGCGCCACCCACACTATGCCTTTGCTATCGACCTCTACTCCCTGCGTGTTGAAGCCTTCCACACCGGGAGCTTTGGGATTGTTGAATGGCGGCTCGTAGACTTCCGTTGTGCATGTGGCGGGAGGATTCGCGCCCATCGCGTAACGGATGATTTTGCCCGGAACCGAAGCCTTGGGACCTCCGTTGACGCCGCCTACCGCCCAGAAGCTTCCGTCAACTGGGTTCACGCCCACGCCGTAGCTTTGACCTCCGCTGATCATCCGGTCGAGCTTCGGGTCGGCCGGCTGATCGGGTGTGGTGTACGGGCCGGTTTTTCCATCGCCGTTGTAATCGATCACTCCCGGGCACCAGCCCAGGGCTTTCTGCAGCATCGTGGGTCTCGTCCCATACGCGTGTGTTGAACCAGCTGAAGCCGCCGCTCGATAATCCGAGGCCCATGTAAAGGGTCTCGTCCTTGTCTCCCGCAAAAGCCGAGTGCCCTCCACCGCAGGTATCGATGGCGGTCTGCTGGCCTGTTTTGGGGTCATACACGACCAAGCCCCTGCCCTCGACGCCGTTCTTGAACGCGAAATTCTTTGCGTAGGGATTGTCGGCGCCAGCGCGGCAGAATTCGGGGACGTCGGCGCGCGTGGTTGCGTGATACCAGACGCGGCCCTTGCCGTCCATTTTAGGCTCGCTCGCGGTCTTGATGTCGTGCCAGACGGCCTCGTCACCCCAATACGGAGACGGGGCATCGTTTTGCGGCCATGACCACGGGCGCAACCGCGGGGTATCTTCCGGATGGGTCATGGGAGCGGGCATATTTCCCTTCCGGAACTCCGCCGGGACCAGATACTCGAGCCTGTCCTGGGAATAGTCCGCGCCGTAGATGGGGCCGTAGGCGTTCACAGTGGGGTCCCATTGATACGAGGCGACAATGTCGTGAACGAAGGCCCTGTCGGAGGCGTAATCCCAGATCGAGAGCACCACATTGCGTTCGATACCCTGAGGGCGCGGCGGAACGGGCGGCACTTCGCCGGCGGCGATCCGGTCCGTCCAGCTCGCGAACATGGCCAGTCCCTGGTAGTGGCCCATGCGCGCGTCGATTGCGGCGAGCATCCGGCCGCCCGTCTGGCCGGATTTAACGCGGCGCTCCCACGCCAGTGAACTGGAATCGAAATTTCCGAGATTGGCGGGCATTTCGCGCGTGGCCTTGTCGCCCATCTGGTGGCAATCCTCGCAGACCCTTTTCACGTTGTAGACAAACTCGGCGCGATTGGAGACTTCCTGGCCGTTCTGCACTTCCTCCTGAGTGAGCCCGGGAATGGTTTCCCTTCCGGCGCGCTCTCCGCAGCCCTGCGCTCCCTGGCGGCAATCGGCATAGAGATTCGCATGATCGGCAGCAGGAGGAGGGGCGATTTTCATCGGGAACGCACTCTTGGGCGGAAGCTGCAAAAGCGAATACCAATAGTTGGCGGGGTAATACTGCGCCGCGGCGCCGACGTTCGGCGCGACGACCGCCTTGAGCGCAAGCGTCTTCCCCGGCGTGGCATCCACCGGCGGCGAGTCAATCAGTCCGTACCCGCGCACCCAGACTTTGTAATTTGCTTTGGGCAATTCCGGCAGAAGGAAGCGGCCCGCGTCGTCTGTAACCACGATCTTGCGAAACTTCACCTGAAAATCGCTGGTCTCTGCAATGACCCACACACCCGCTTCATGGCCCTTCGAGCTGGTCACTACGCCGCCGATGTCGCCGGCGCTCACCGGCACCTTGCTCGCTTCCGCCTGCGCCGCAGCCGTGGCCGTGGCCGATGCCGATGCGGCCTCGATGTGGGTGATCGCGGCGAACAGAATCGATCCAGCGATCAAACATCCAACGATGAGTTTCATGGCAGGTCACCCCCTGTCGCTGCGCAGGCTGGAACCATAATGCGGGTCGTGGAAAAGAACAAGCGCAAAGGTGATTTGGAGCGCTCGAGCAAACCTTTAAAAAGGCTCTAATCAACTAGCTGACTCAGATCCCACATTGTCGACGGAAGAACCTTCCAAGTCTCCAAACGACGAAAACAAATAGCGATAGGGACGCCCCTTGCAAATCCGTTCATCTGGTCCTTGTAAGGCTGGTATCATAGAATCAATGGGGCTGAAGGCGATGAATATAAATCTGACGCCTGAGCAGGAAAAAATCGTCAAGGACAAATTGAAGTCCGGCCACTTCCGGAGCGTTGAGGAAGTGATCGGCGAAGCTCTGCAAGTTCTGCGCGAGAAGGAGCAATCTTCAACTGCCGGTGCGCCTAACCGAGCGCAGCGAGAAGCCGTTCGCGAAATGCTTGCCTTTGTTGAGAAGAACCACGTGCGACTGGAAGGCGTCTCGGTCAAGGAATTGATTCACGAGGGCCACCGTCTTTGAGCGATTTCGTGCTGGACGCGTCTCTCACGCTCCAGTGGTTTCTGGAAGACGAAGCGGATCGGAAATACAGCCTGGACGTCCTTGCAAGCCTCTCCGAAAAACGCGCCCTCGTTCCGCTCCTGTTTTTCTATGAAGTCGGCAACGGCCTGGTCATGGCCTGCCACCGCAAGCGAATCAACGTTGATCAGATTGAGGGCTTCTTAACGCGATTGAAGAGCCTTCCCATCGATTCCGCGCAGCAAACACCGTCCGAGATTCTCGAACTACCAGCGTTTGCGCAAGCCCGCGGCCTCACGAATTATGACGCGGCCTACCTGGCCCTGGCCGTCCGCTCCAAGCTTCCGCTGGCAACGACTGACGGCGCACTTCGCAGGGCAGCCGCTTCCGCAAGCGTGGACCTTGTAGCTGTCTAGAGCATCCATTCGTGTCTAGTTCGTTCCCCTTCCGTACCCAATGGCCCTTGCAAACAGATTTGCTCATGGTATCGTACCCCCGGAAAAATAATGGACGGGGACCACATGACGCAAAGCAATCGAAATCGGCGGACTTTGATGAGGGCGCGGAAACCTAACGGCAGGCTGAACCGGGGAATCAATTTCTGTGCTGTGGCGGGAATCCTGCTGCTCGCCGTTCTTGCGGCCATCAGCCCCAAAATCAAATGCGCAGTCGAGCGGCAATACTTCCGAATGGCCGACCTACGGGGCCGACCTTGCCAATACGCGCTACCAGCCTTTTGACCAGATCAACGCCTCCAACTTCAACAACCTGGAAGTCGCCTGGATATTCAAGACCGATAATCTCGGCCCGAAGCCGGAGTACAAGCTGGAGGGAACTCCGCTGATGATTGGCGGCGTGCTGTATGCCACCGCCGGAACGCGGCGCGCCGTCGTGGCTCTCGATGCAGCCACCGGCGAGTTGCTCTGGATGCACAGCGAGAATGAAGGCGAGCGGGCGCAAGTGGCCGCGCGAAAGCTCTCGGGGCGCGGCCTGGCTTACTGGAGCAATGGCACCGAGTCTCGCGTGATTTACGTGACCACCGGGTACCGGCTGATCTCCCTGAACGCGAAAACGGGTGTTCCCGATCCAAGCTTTGGCGAGAACGGAGCTGTAGACCTCAAGGTAGGCGTCCAAGTCGGCACGGGCCAACAGATCGATCTGGTAAAGGGAGAAATCGGGCTGCACGCCACACCGATCGTGGCGAAGGACGAGGTGATCGTGGGGTCGGCCTTCAGCGAAGGCTTCGCGCCCAAGACGCATAACAACTCGAAGGGCCTGGTGCGCGCTTTCGACGTGCGAACCGGCAAGCTGATCTGGACTTTCCGGACCATCCCCAAGCCCGGCGAATTTGGCAACGACAGCGTGGCTGGACGGCTCCTGGGCCACCAACGGAAACACCGGCGTGTGGGCGCAGATTTCGGTGGATGAAGACCTCGGCATCGCTTACCTGCCCGTCGAGTTGCCCACGGCAGACCACTATGGCGGCCATCGTCCTGGAAACGGGCTGTTCGGAGAATCGCTGGTTGCCGTCGACCTCAAGACCGGGCAGCGGAAATGGCACTACCAGCTTGTGCATCACGGATTGTGGGACATGGACATCCCAGCGGCGCCCATACTGGCCGATATCAACGTGGACGGGCGGACGATCAAGGCGGTCGCACAGCCCACCAAACAGGGAATTCTCTATGTCTTCGACCGGGTGACCGGCAAGCCGGTGTGGCCGATCGAAGAAAAACCGGTGGAAAAAGGCACCGTGCCGGGCGAGTGGTATTCGCCGACGCAGCCGATTCCCACCAGGCCGAAACCCTACGTGCGCAACGGCGTCACGGCGGATGAGTTCATCGACTTCACGCCCGAACTTCACAGCCAGGCTCTGCAGGCTGCCGAACACTACAAGATGGGCCCGATCTTCACGCCGCCGGTGGTCTCGACTCCAGGGCAAATCGGCACGCTTACGCTGGCCACCAACGCCGGGGGAACAGTGTGGGCAGGAGGATCGTACGATCCCGAAACGCACGTTTTTTATATTCAGGCCTGCGACGCCTGCCTGGGAGTAGCGGGCCTCGTGCAGCCCAAGCCGGAAGTTTCGGACAATAACTACGTCTTGCACGAAGGAGGCGGCGGGGTGTCGGTGCAGGGATTGCCGATGATCAAGCCTCCCTATGGGACGATCAGCGCGATCAATCTGGACACCGGCGAATACCTGTGGCAGGTGGCGCACGGCGAAACACCGGATGCGGTGCGCAACAACCCGGCGCTCAAGGGGCTCACGATTCCGCGTACCGGCCAGGCCCGCAGCGTGGGCACGCTCGTGACGAAAACGCTGGTGATTTCGGGCGATCCTCTCTTCACTACGACTCCCGCGCACGGGCTTGGCGCGACGCTGCACGCCTACGACAAGGTAACCGGGAAGGAAGTCGGGGCCGTCTATATACCTGCACCGCAGAGCGGATCTCCGATGACGTATATGCTCAACGGGAAACAGTACATCGTGGTGGCAATCGGGGGCGGAACGTTTCCGGGAGCCTATATTGCGTTCCGGCTTCCGAGCAACTGAGCTGGGACGAGAGCGTGTACGCGGCCGGGCAAGACGGAAGCATCTTCAGGTATCATCGGCAACTATCATCGATATCAATCGACATCTATCGACCAGAACGAGGAATGAATGACTGAAAACCGGAATCGGCATTTTGTTGCTAAGCACGCTGGGAGTGCGCCGCGGAGGATGCGCGGGCGCGTCGAAGTTTGTGCTTTGGCTGCGCTGTTTCTTCTCGTGGCTCTTGCCGCACTGGCGCCGAAAATCAAGGCGCAATCGACCAACAAGTCAACCAACAAGGATTTCGAGTGGCCTACTTACAGCGCGGATCTGGCCGGCACACGTTACCGGCCGCTCGATCAGATCGATGCGTCGAACTTCAACAAGCTGGAGGTTGCCTGGACGTTCAAGACCGATAATCTTGGGCCGATACCGGAGTTCCGGCTCGAGGGAACACCGCTCATGGTGGGTGGAGTTGTGTACGCCACGGCGGGGACGCGGAAGGCCGTCGTAGCGCTGGACGCTACGACCGGCGAGTTGCTGTGGATGCACAGCATCAATGAAGGCGAGCGGGCGGCTGTCGCGCCTCGGCGCCTCTCGGGGCGCGGATTGGCCTACTGGAGTAACGGCAAAGAAGCGCGCGTGCTGTATGTGACGATCGGCTACCGGTTGGTTTCTCTCGACGCCAAGACGGGCATTCCCGATCCGGCCTTCGGCGAAAACGGAGTGCTGGACCTGAAGGTGGGCGTCCAATACGGCGCGGGCCAGCAGATCGACCTCGAAAAAGGCGAAATCGCTTTGCACGCCGCGCCCGTGGTGGTGAAAGACGAAATCCTGGTGGGGTCGGCGTTTGAAGGCGGCAACCATCCGAAGACCCATACCAATACCAAAGGCCTCGCCCGCGCTTTCGATGTGCGGACGGGCAAGATGCTCTGGGCTTTTCGAACGATTCCGAAGCCCGGCGAGTTCGGCAACGATACGTGGCTCGATGGCTCCTGGGACAAGAACGGAAACACCGGTGTCTGGGCGCAGATATCCGTAGATGAGGACCTCAACCTGGCGTATCTGCCAGTAGAAATGCCTACGGGAGACCACTACGGAGGCGACCGGCCCGGGAACGGATTGTTCGGCGATTCTCTGGTTGCCGTCGATCTGAAGACGGGTGAGCGGAAGTGGTACTACCAGCTGATTCATCACGGATTGTGGGACATGGATATTCCTGCGGCGCCGGTGCTTGCGGATATTACAGTGAATGGCCGCACCATCAAAGCGCTCGCGCAGCCGACCAAGCAGGGAATCCTGTACGTATTTGACCGCACGAACGGCAAACCGGTGTGGCCGTTTGAGGAGAAACCCGTCGAGAAAGGTACGGTGCCGGGTGAGTGGTATTCCCCGACGCAGCCGATACCTACGAAGCCGAAGCAGTATGCGCGCAATGGTGTGATGGTCGATGACCTGATCGACTTCACGCCCGAACTCCGCGCCCAGGCGCTGCAAATCAGCGAGCACTACAAGTTCGGGCCGGTATTCACTCCTCCAGTGGTAAACAACGGCGACCAGCTCGGGACGCTCACGCTGGGCACCAGCCACGGCGGCACCGACTGGCCCGGAGGATCGTACGATCCCGAGACCCACATCTTCTACGTCCAGGCGTGCAACGCGTGCTTGAGGGTGAAGGGACTTATTCCTCCGAAGCCCGGAACATCGGATATGAACTACGTGGTGGACATGGGCCGCATCAACGCCATCAGCAGACTGCCGGTGCAAGGCTTGCCGTTGATCAAGCCGCCCTATGGGACGATCACGGCGATTAATCTGGATACTGGCGAATTCGTGTGGCAGATTCCGCACGGTACAACCCCGGATGAGATCCGTAATAGTCCCGTGCTCAAAGGGCTCGATATTCCACCCACCGGCCAGGCAGATATCGCCGGCACGCTGGTGACAAAAACGCTGGTGATCTGCGGCGACCCCAACGAGGTGACCATTCCCGCGCACGGGAAAGGCGCAATGCTGCACGCCTACGACAAGGCAACCGGCAAAGAAGTGGGTGCCGTGTTCATGCCCGCGCCACAGGTGGGATCGCCAATGACCTACATGGCCAATGGGCGGCAATACATCGTGATTGGGATCAGCGGCGACACTGCCAGCGAGTACATCGCTTACCGGCTGCCGAAGGACTAACTCGCGTTTCGCGGTAGCGTGGTTCAGGCAGTGGCGGGCGGATGTGCCTGGCGAATGAAGGCGAGGGTGTTGCGCACGCATTCGTCCGCATTCGCTACGGCTATGTGGTAGGCGTCGCTGGTGAGCACGAGCAATCGTGAATTGGGAATTCTCGGCTGGTAGCGCAGCACGGTTTCGACGGACTGGAGGACGCTGCGGTCGCTGGTCATCACCAGCGTCGGCGCTTTTATATTGGGCAGAACATTGTCCAGATCGATCTTCGCCAGCACTTTCTGGATATTGACTCTGGTGTCCTTGCTTACGGCCGCGGTCAAATTGTTGAAGTATTCGATCTCCTCGGGGGTAGCAGCGGAACCGAGGCGCTGGCTCTGCGGCGCGTGTTCGAATTTCGGATCGACCGGTGCGAACGGGCCGCTCGCGAGCACGAGAGAGCGGGTCTTCTGTGGATACGACGCTGCGAACTGCATCGCGATGACGCCTCCGGTTTTCGCTCCGACGATATGCGCGGACGGAACTCCCACTTTATCCAGGAAATTTGCGAGCACTGTCGCGAGGTTTTCGAGCGTCCAGTCGAAGTCGGCGGGCGCGGTGGACTTGCCGAATCCCGGCAGGTCCGGGCGGAAGACGCGATAGTGCCGCGCCATTCCCGGCACCCATCCGAACCAGACTTCGCCCGATTCGAGATTTCCGTGGATCAGAAGAGCTGCTTCGGGGTTCACCCATGGGGCACCCAGCCAGTCTTCCCTGTAATGCAATTGCAAGCCGGGGCTCAACGCAACAGTGGGCGCAGCGCTTTGTTCCGCGCTATCGGAATCGGAGGAGGCCCGTGCGTCCTGTGCGACCGCCATGCTGGAAATGCCCAAGGCCGCGGCCGTGCGATAGCTGAGCTGCAACAACCCTCTGCGTGAAATTGGTTCGGCCATCGCTGTTCCTCCTGAAATCTTTTTCTTCGGGCCCTTCCTGAAGCCACGCTCCCGCGCCGGCCACCTTTTCGGCGCTCATCGTCGCACACTCGGCGCACGAATTTCAAAAAAATCCGCGGCAACTTTGCCGCGGTTACTTTCGGTGAGAGAACGCGTGTGTTAGACTCCGCGAAGCAGTCGTGCAAGAAAACTTTTTGCCGCGCGACTGCCGATCGGTGGAACTTCGGGCTCTGTGCAACGATTCCCCGCGAACCCCGCCAGGCCCGGAAGGGAGCAACGGTAACGGGTCAGTTTCGTGTGCCGCGGAGTACCCGAAGTTCCTCTTATCGTTTTATCGTTTGCGCGGCACATACGACAAAAAGCAAATGCGAAAACAGAAACAGAAAATGACGGACGCGAACGGAAGATGCGGGCGCGTTGCGATGGGGCGGGCTATTTCCCGATGAGCTATAAAGTGATCGCGCGGAAGTACCGGCCGCAGACGTTTGCCGATCTCGTCGGGCAGCAGCACGTGACCAAGACGCTGGCGAACGCGATCCACTCGAATCGCGTGGCGCACGCGTACATTTTTTCTGGCGTTCGCGGCGTAGGCAAGACCACGACGGCGAGAATCCTCGCCAAGGCGCTCAACTGCGTGAAGGGACCCACCGCCGAGCCGGACAACACCTGCGACGCGTGCCGGGAAATTGCCGCCGGAACTTCACTCGACGTGCTGGAGATCGACGCGGCATCAAACCGCGGAATCGACCAGATCCGCGAATTGCGCGAGATGGTGCGCTACGCGCCCGCGTCGAGCCGCTACAAAGTGGTGATCCTCGACGAGGCGCACCAACTGACCGATGAAGCCTCGAACGCTCTGCTGAAGACCCTCGAAGAACCGCCCGAACGGGTCGTCTTCATTCTGGCTACGACGCGTTCGGAAGATCTGGTCGAGACGATCAAATCGCGTGCGCAGCTTTTTCAGTTTCGCGCGCTGACGTTCCAGGAAATCGCGGGCGAGATCGAACGCGTGTCGAAGGCGGAAAACCTGCCGATCGATTCCGGCGCGGTCGCAGTGCTGGCCCGCGCGGCGGAAGGCAGCCTGCGTGACGGGCTCTCGCTGCTCGAGCAAGCCATCGCGTACAGCGGCGACGCGATCACCGACACGCAAGTGCGGGAACTGCTGGGCGTAGTCGCCGAAAGCGTGCTGGATGAACTGGTCGACGCGATTGCGGCGCAATCGGCGGAGCGCGCGCTGGGGCTCGTACACAGGCTGATTGCCGACGGCCAAAACCTGCAGCACTTCTGTCGCGAGGCGATCCGCCACTTCCGGAATTTACTGGTGACGCGCGTCTGCGGGACGAGCTCGAATCTGATTGCGGCGCCCGAAGAGGAGCGCCCGCGCCTGGCGGAACAAGCCGCGCAATTCGGCGAAGAAGACCTGACGCGGTTCTTCAATATTCTGATGGCGACCGACGACGAACTGCGCCGGAAGCCCGATCCGCGGCTGCACCTGGAACTTGGCCTGCTGAAGCTCATCAACGCGCAGAGGCTTGCGCCGCTCGAAGAAATCGTCGCGGAGATGCGAGGGCGGCGTCGGCGAAGCAACGCGAGCCGCGAAGCCAGCTGTGCCGCCTGGCGCGCGCGGTTCCTGCGACGCAACCTCCAACATCTGCCGCTCGCGCCTGCCGTATCGCCATTTGGCGGCCCGCGCTCGACCTTGACTTCGTCCGTCGCGGAGACGTCAGGCAGCGGCGCGGCTGCGCGCATGGCGCCGGAGCCAAATGCATCCATTGCGCCAGCAACTGCCGCAACGCCGGCAGTCGCAGACACTGGAACACCAAAACAATCGCTCAGCACTTCCGTAGATAATCCCGCGGCAGTAGCGGCAGCTCCGGTGCGAGAAGTTTCCGCACCGATATCACCGATGCCGGTGCCCGCTTCCCCGCCGCGAGTGGTGGCGCGCGTGGCGGAAGAATCGACGAACGGATTATTGGCCGTGCAAGTGGACGCGATCAAAGCAGCGCTGCAGGGACAAAAATTTCTCTGGTCGATGGTGGAGCACGCGACGCGCTGGGAAATCGAAGGCGGCGAGCTGCACCTTTTTTTTCCGACAGAGAGCCGCGCGCTCGCGGAAATGCTTCAGGCGCGCGACCCGATGGAGCGTTTGCGCACAGTTTTGAATCAAGTGGTGGGCCAGCCGCTGCGCGTATGTGTTAAACTTGACGCGAATAGTAAACCGGTTGGAATGGGACGGAATTCGGAGTTGCGTTCGCAGTTCGAGGAAGATCCGATCGTTAGGACCATGCTTGAGAAATTTGGCGGGCAAATTTCACGGGTGAAGCGTCCGGGCGAGGAATAAGACTATGGAAGTCAAAGCGCTGCAGCAAATGCTTTCGCAGTTCCGGCAAGTGCAGGAGAAGCTGGAAAAGCAGATCGGCGAGATATCGGTGGAAGCTTCGGCCGGCGGCGGAATGGTATCGGTGAAGATGAACGGCCAGAAACAGCTGGTGAGCGTGCGGATCGAGCCGGAAGTCTTCAAGAGCAAGGACCAGGAAATGCTGCAGGAGCTCGTGCTGGCGGCGGTGAACGAAGCGACGCGCCGCGTGGACGAGGAAATGTCCAAACAGGTGAAAGACCTCACCGGCGGAATTCCCGGCCTCATGGGAAAGATCCCCGGACTTTTCTAGACCGGTGCAAGTATCCGGAATTCTTCGCAAGCGCCCGGCGTTTCCATTTAGTTTTCCTTCCCGTATGATCCATTTCTGTTCCAGGGTATATTTTGCGGTTTGACATCGCCAGCGGGAGCGACACTCCATGCCTGATTTTGCGCCTTCGGTAACGCGGTTGATCGATGAATTGAAGCGCCTGCCGGGAATCGGGCAGAAGACGGCGCAGCGGCTGGCCTTCTATCTGCTCCGCGTCGACCGCGACCAGGCGCTCGCGCTTTCTGACGCTATTCGCGAAGCCAAGGAAAAAGTCCGCGAGTGCTCGATCTGCAACAACATTACGGACACCGACCCGTGCCACTTCTGCTCGAGTTCCACGCGCAACCGCACGATGATTTGCGTGGTGGAAGAGGCGACGAACATTCAGGCGGTGGAGAAAACGCGCCAGTTCAGCGGGCTTTATCACGTGCTGGGCGGGGCGCTATCTCCGTTGCAGGGAATCGGCCCAGATCAACTGAAGATCAAGAGCCTGGTCGAGCGGCTGAAGGGAGGGACGGTGGAGGAAATCATCATCGCCACCAATCCCACGGCGGAAGGCGAGGCGACGGCGGTGTATCTGTCGAAGCTGCTCAAGCCGCTTGGCGTGCGCGTCACGCGGATTGCCATGGGCATTCCCGTGGGCTCGGATCTCGAATATGCCGACGAAGTCACGATGTCGAAGGCTATGGAAGGCCGGCGCGACCTTTAATCCCTTAAGACTTTGCTTTCTTCAAAGGCTTCGACCGTCTGGAACTGTTGAGGGCGGCCGCCTGGCGAACGAGCGCCTTGAAGGCGGACTCGTCCACTTCTTCCCCTTCGTGGATGTCGATCGCGCGGCGGACGTTTCCGTCAAGACTCGAGTTGAATAGACGGGCCGGATCCTTCAGAGCCGCGCCCCTGGCGAAGGTCAGCTTGACGATATTTTTGTAGGATTCGCCGGTGCAGATGATGCCGTCGTGCGACCAAACGGGAACGCCCCTCCACTTCCACTCCTCGACGGCGTCCGGCACCGCTTCCTTGATGAGCTTGCGCATTCGGGCGAGAGTTTCGCCGCGCCAGTCAGCGAGTTCGGCGATTCTTTTCGAGATGAGCTTCGACGGCGACTGGCTCTGACTCGCGCGCGATGGCTTTTTCATCTGCTCATTCTAGAAGCTCCGGATATATTTCACAGCTGAATTTTCGCGAGGCGCTCTGGCAGGCCTCAGTGCGCTGACCGATAAACAGGCTTCGATCCGGCAATCATTCGCGAGCGCTTCGAGCGGGGCCTTTGTCGTCGGGGCGCGTGTCCGCTTGGTCCTTGTCGCCGACTTTGTTGGCCTTGTCGCGAAAGTCGAGGCCGAACGCGGGATGGTCTTTCGTTCCGGTAATTTTTATGGGAAGGACGGTGCCAGCTTTTTCACCGTTTTTCCCCTTGAAGAACGGATCGACGGCTTTCAGAAAAAATGACTTCACGCCGGTGACGGTCTGCGACAGTTTGGCCTGCAGCAGCAGCTTGCCGCGAAAATTCAGCGCGCCCGAGTCCACACCGTAGCTGCCCGCGAGATCGATGGCCGCCCCAGGGACCGAGAAGCTCAAGCGCGAAAGGTTGATTTCGCCGCTGCCCATCTTGAATGCGCCCTGCAACTCAGAGACAGCGGTGAGGCTGGTGTCCTTCGGTCTTCCCTGCCCGCGGCGGCTGAGGGCGTCGATCTTCCCCTGCACCGACTCGCTTGCGAATTGCGCTTCATCGACTCCGAACTGGCCGTCGATTTTCATGCGCTCGATCAAGTCCTCGTCGCCTTCGGGGATCAGAATTTTCGCTCGGAGGCTGGCTTTGCCCACCATGACGGGCGGGTTCGATTTGACGGCCAGGAACAACAAGTCCTCGATGCGCGCGGATTTGGAGAACGTATTCATCACGATGGTGCGGCCCTTGACGCTGGGATACTCGTCTACGACCTCGCCCTTGGTCACAAGTGTGGTGTGCAGGAATTTTGCCGTGACAATGTTCAGGTAGGTGTTGCCGTTGGTGCCGTCGACGACGGCGGAGAAATCGGTATGCAGCGCCATGGGGTGATCGCTCGTACGAAGCGCGAAATCGGGGATGTCGGTCTTGCCTTCCACGTTCAGGTAGTCAAGCGGGCCTGAAAAATTCCCCACCGAAGATAAAATGCCCTTCAGGCCCTTCAGCGTGCCGATATCGGCGTCGTTGAATGTGTAATTCGCGCTCACGGGCGTCTGGCTCGGATCGTCGGCCTGCCACGGGCCAAAGCGGCCATCGCAATGAATTTCACCCCGGGGCACGGGGTTGGTGAGGAGGGCGTGAAACGAGGCCGGATTATTGAAATCGAAATTGTCCATTTCAAGGCGATGGATTTCGAACTCGTGAGGGGGTTTCGTGTCGCGGCGGAGGATCACGAGCCGGGCCTCGTCCGCGGTGATCGTTGCGATGGTGACTGGAAATTTCGAGGAGAGGTCCACCTGGGTGCCGTGGATCATGGGCTTGCCGCCCGGCTGGCGCGGCGGGGTGTTTATGCGCAAACCAGCCAGCGTGACGTGAGAGATCACCGGCCGCGCGGCGAAGAGACTGGCGAAATTGGCGTCGATCGTAATCGTGCTGATTTGTATCAGGGGCGGGATGTCCGTCCTGCCCTCGTGGCGCATGATCAGGCCGTCGATCACAAGATGGATCCGCGGATACGCCGATACGTGAAAATCCGCGAACTCGACGCTGCTTTTGAATCGCGCCTGCAGGTAATCTTCTGTGCGTGTTCGGGCGATGCGGCGAAGCCTCGGGGCTAACGCGTAGAATCCAACGATTGCGCCCGCGACAAGCAATAAACCAACGATTACGATTGACGCGACGATCGATTTCCGAACGGCGGAGTAGTTGATTCGCATAGCTGTGAGGTTATTCGGGTCGCAAACCGCTTGCGACGGGTGGGACTTCAGTATACCACCGGCGGGTCCGTCACCAAGGCTTCCTGCAAACATCCCTTGCAGACGAAGATTTCGAATTTGCAAATTGGCCTCAGGGGAGTAGAGTGCTCTCGGTTTGAATGGGGTGAAAAAAGTGCGATCCGCCATACACCACCGTGAAATCAGGCTCCTACTGACCGCACTCGTCGCTGAGAGGTTCATGCCATGAGAACTTTTGCAATTCGCGCTCTGTTCTGGTTACTCGCAATAGTCGCCCTCGGGGCTTCGTTTGCCGGGATACAGCAGACGACCGCAAGTAACCGTGCGGCGCGTCCCGAACTCCTGCGAGAAGGCGCGGCGGCTGGCGTGCCCCCGACCCGTGTAGCTCTCTATGCCAGCGTGGGCGAGCAATTGACTCAATACGGCGTGGATATCGCCTCCGCCACGCTTGTGCCGCAGAGCTCCGTGATTCTTCCCGCCTATGTGCAGGAGGGATGGCTTCATCCTTCGGGGCGCTACCTCTACGTGGCCTGGAGCAACCGCGGCACGGCCGAAGCAAAATCGAGCGGCGAAAAAAGCGGCGTGACAACGTTCGCGGTCGATTCAACCGGCGCACTCCACCAGCACGGCGCGGATATCCCGCTGATTTCCCGCCCCATCTTTATTACCGGCGATATCACCGGCACGCACATCCTGGTGGGCTATAACATTCCCAGCGGGATTGCCGTCTATTCGATCGCACCGGATGGAACGCTCTCGGCGGAAGTGAAGCCGCAGGGTGCACTCGACACGGGGGTCTACGGGCATCAGGTGCGCGTGATGCCTTCTAATAAAGGCGTAATATTCGTTACTCGCGGCAATAAGCCCGCCAACGGAAAATCGGAAGATCCCGGCGCGCTGAAAATCATGGGCTATCACGACGGCGTACTCAGTATGAGGGCGTCCGTGGCGCCCGGAGGGGGCTTCGGTTTTCAGCCGAGGCATCTGGATTTCCATCCATCGAAGCCGTGGGTTTTTCTTTCGCTCGAGGCGCAGAACAAGCTGGAGGTCTACCAACTGTTGAACGGCGACTCGCTGAGCGCGAACCCCTTGTTTGTGAAGGACACCGTCGCCGATCCGGCGAATATTCATTCGACGCAAGCGGCGAGCACCGTTCACGTGCATCCCAACGGCCGGTTCGTGTACGTCGGAAACCGCGCGGAAGACACCGAGGATTTTCAAGGCACGCCCGTCTCGAGTGGCGGGGAGAACACGATTGCCGTCTTTCGAATCGATCCGGCTACCGGTGAGCCAACGCTGATTCAGAATGCCCCGACGCAGGGGTTTCATCCGCGAACGTTTTCGATCGATCCATCCGGGCGGCTGCTGGTGGTGGGAAATCAGGACTCCCTTCACGTCCGCGATGGAAATACCGTTCGCACAGTTCTGCCGGGCCTTACCGTTTTCCGCGTGCAGGATGATGGCAAGCTGGCATTCGTCTCGGAGAGCGACGTGGATACGAAGGGAAAGCTTTTGTACTGGGTCATGTTCGTAAAGCTGCGCTGACGCGCAGCCAATCGGGCGGACAAAGCTTTGGGAAAAAGGAGAAACGACAAATGAGCTTTCTGACCAAGGGAACACTTTTGACGGTGGCGATGCTATTCAGCGCCGGGGCAATTTCTTTCGGTAGCGGCGTCCCGGCGGCGGTTCATTATATCGACCACGATAAAGTCGCAGCGCTCATGGCGAAGGGTGGCTCGATCGTAAGCGATCCCGGTCTGGTTGTGCTAGCCCAGCGCAGACAAGCGGGCCGTGTGGAATATCACGAACGCACCAACCACGTTTTCATCATCGTCGAAGGCGAGGCAACTTTCGTGGTCGGAGGAACGATGGTGAATGCCCAACAGACCGCGGCCGATCAGAAGCGGGCCGACTCCGTTGAAGGCGGGGTGACCTACCATTTGAGCAAAGGCGACGTGATTACGATTCCGGCGAAAACACCGCACTGGTTCAAGGAAGTTTCGACGCCAACGATCGCCTACTATGCCGTGAATATCGAGAGTGAGTAACAGAAGGCGCGTACTTTCGCCCTTGATATCATCGATATCATCAATCATCATCCCGGACGCGCGTCGATACCCGGCACGAAAGCCGTGTCAGTGTTTCATTCTGAGTCGAATTGTCTGAAAAGTATAGCCAACGGCCAGAGTGTATTCCGGCACGAGCGAACTGCCGAAGGCCGTGAAATTGTCGATCCAGCGAATGTCCACTTGTGGCCGCACGAAGACGCCCTTCCAGATGGAAATTCGCACGCCACCGGAAAAGTGCAGCTGAAGATGGTTTTGCGTTTCGATTTCGGCATTGGTAGACCGGCACCCTTGCGGCGCGATCAAGCAAAATTGTGGAGTGTCGTAGAAGGTTAACTTGCTCCTGCCAACGCCGCCCTGAATTTCCGGTGCGAAACGGCGAACATTGGAAAGAGGATAATAGACGGCGTTGACATCGTAGAATACCGGACGGTACTGGAGGCCAGCGTAGGGCCCGCGATCCGTGCGAAAGGAGTACTCGGCGCCCACTCCGATGCGCTGGTGGTAGAAAATAACGTCTCCTCCCACCGTGCCAAAGAGGCCGCCCATGCTTGGGGTGTTAAAAGTTACGCCTGCGCCAAGAGTATTCAGCGGACCCGTCGAGGAATCCGTGGCGGTGCCACCCGCCAGATAGCCGCTAACGCTCTGAGCTCGGGCCACGCAGGCAAAAGCAAGAAGAGATAAAACGGACAGCGCCACTCTTCGGGCCATGTGATTCAAGGCTAAGTAACCTCGCTTGTGATGTTTACCCCACGCATGAGACGTAGAAGGGGCCGACTTGGTTGTCCGTGGATGGCCCCGCGATCATTGCAGGGGGCGAGCATCGGCGACCGAGTGGGTTAACAATGTACCCTTTAGCACAAGCCCGAAGCAACGCCCGCTCGACCATCGGAAGCCACGGTGCTACGCTTTAGTTTCACCCGGGCGGAGGAGTCAGTTGAACGAGTCTACTTTGCCATCGAGCGATCCCGGCACACAGAAGCGCCGGAGCACGAGGATCGTACAAGCGGTTCCCATTACGGTATCGGGAGTCGACGCGCTCGGCCAGCCGTTCAAAGAACGCACGACCACGGTGATGGTGAACTGCCACGGCTGTAAGTATCAGTCGAAGCATTACGTTCCGAAGAATTCCATCGTCACGCTGGAAATTCCGCGTATGGAGCCGGACGTGGCTCCGCGCATCGTGCCGGGACACGTGGTCTGGGTGCAAAGGCCGCGTACCGTGCGCGAGCTGTTTCAAATCGGGCTTGAATTTGAAGCAGCAGGCAACGTGTGGGGCATCGCATTCCCGCCTGAGGATTGGGTTCCCAGTGCCGAAGATAAAGCTGTTGCAAACGCAGCGGCCTCCGAAATTGAAGTAATCGTGGAGACAAAACCAGTCGCGGCCCCAATCGCCGTGGTGCCGGAGAAACCAGCCGCCACGCCCGGACCTATTCCTCCGCCGCCGGCGATGAGGACGGCGCCACCACCGGCGCCTGCCGCGTCATCAACCATTCCAGCAACTATTCCAGCGGGCAGTCAGGCGACCACTCCAGCGGCTGGCACTACCGCACCCGCAGCACCGTCGAAACCGGCAGAGCCGCCAGCTCCGGTGGCTCCTGCTGCCGCGGTTCCCCCCGCCACGACGACCAGCGACGCGAAGATTCACGTGATGCCCTCGCCGGCCGCCGGAGGTCAGGACGCGCAGATCGTCATCGCGCGGCAGATGGCCAAAATCGTGGCCGAGGCGAAGGACACTCTGGACAAAACGCTGCGCCGGGGCGCGCAGACCGCCATCAACGAAGAAATGACCATTGTGCGTCAGCAGCTGGATGCGCAGATGCACGAGACCGTGGAGCATGCGATCAAGTCTTCGATGGAACGCGTGTCGGAGGCAGAGGTCAAGAAGGTCGTGCTGCAGGCGGCGAACAAGACCGCGGCCATCGTCGAAGAAGCGCGCTTAGCGAGCCAGGCAAATGTCGAGCAGATCGACGCGAAAGTTCGCGACGCTGTGCAGCAAGCGGTAAGCCAAGCGACATCGCAGGCAGCCGCTCAGACAGCTGCCATCGCAGAAGAGGCACGCAAAGCCGCTCAGGAAGCGGCGAGCCAAGCCGCCGAACAGGCCGTTCAGCGCGCAAGCTCCATCGTCGAAGAGACACGGCGAGCGAATCAGGCGAGCGCGCAACTCATCGAGGAACAGATTCGCCAGTCGGCCCACGAAGCCGCCACTCAGGCAGCGAAAGAAGTGGTGCAGCAAACCATCGCGCAGGACTTGAAGCAGAGCGTCGAAGAGATGGTGGGGCGCGCGATTGCTGAGCGCGAGGCTAACGTTCCGTCGCTCCAGGTGCTCACGTCGCCGGAAGCGGCCAGTCAGCATCTCGACGAATGGAAGAAAAATCTGGAAGAGACCGCTCACGGCGTTCACAGCCAGATGGTGGCGCAGACCGAAGCCGAAGCGGAAGCCGCGAGCCGGCGCTGGCATCAGGAACTCGAAGCGATGCTGGCAGGAACATCCCAGAAGCTGGGCGAGAAGCTTGGCGAAGTGTCGCAGGCGGCGCTTGCGAATAGCGAACAACAGATGGCCGACCGCAGTTCCAGCCTTCGCGCCCTGATCGACGAGGTGGTTTCCGGGGCGGAGACGGCCGTTCTGTCACTGGGTACGGAACTCGCGCAACAACTCTCTCAGACGGAAGAAGCGAAAGCGGAACTCCAGAAGGCGGCGAAGGCGGCCGTCGAGCAAACCCGCCGGCAAATGGACGAGATGGTCGCCGCCCAGCACGATTCGATTACACAGCGCGCCGATCAAGTGATTACGGAACGCATCCAGCACATCGACCCCATTCTTCAGAATTCCGCGCAAAGGACGCTGGAGCATTTTTCGGGTGAGCTGGACCAGAGGATTGCACCGAAAATCGAGGAAGTGCGGCGCGCCGCCTCGGAACTAATCAACGCCCAGCAGCAGGCCTCAGAGCTTCAGAACAACATCCGCAGGGAAATCCAGCAAGCCTCCGAGCAGGTGAGCCATCTCGGCAACACCACCGTGGAACGCCTGCAGGCAGCTTCTTCGGAAGCCGCGCAGCGGGTGACGTCAGAGGTCGAGAACGCCAGACAATTGGCCGCGCAGCTTCAAAAGAACCTCCGCGACCAGGCGCAGCAGGCCTCCGAACACGCCGCCGAGCTTCAGATGCTCGCGCGCGAGCGCGTGCAGCAAGCGTCCGAGGAGGCCGTACAGGAAGCCCTCGGGCGCATGAAGCAGGAAACGGCAAAATTCCCGGCGGAAATCGAGCAAACCTGCCGCGCGACGGTCAAAAAGATCGAGGAGGAGCTCGACCAGAAGAGTTCGGAGATGCAGCACGCGTCCCACGAAGCCCTTCTGAAGACTTCCGAGTGGTACCAGAAGAAGGCGCAGACGACGATGCATTCGACGATGGAACGGCTGGTCGAACAATCGGCGAATGCGATGCACGCGAAAGCCGGCGAAGTCTCCAGCATGGTCGCCTCCGAACTCGATCATTACCGGCGCAGCTATGTCGAACACAGCCGGGCGGAGATCGAAGAAGCAAGCAACGAAGTGACGGAGCGCGAAAGGCTTAAGCTCAACGAGACCGCCGAGATCGCCAACGCCACCTTTGCCGACCGCGTCCAGCGGGTTACCCACGAATCCCTCCAGCGCTTTCAGGAGGCTTCCCGCGAGGCTCTCGAAAAATCCCGCTCGGACATGGAGTTCAATCGCGAGTGTTCGCTGGCGGAATTCCAGAAGACGCTCGACGAGAAAATGACGCACGGCGTCGAGCAGGCGAGCACCTACCTGCAGTCACAGCTCATCCCGCTGCTCGAATCCTGGGAAGCCAAGCGCGAGGCCGAAAAGAAGGAATGGATGGCGCAGGTGAAGCAATCGTCCGAGGAATCGCTCGAAGCGTATAAGGCCCGGCTTGAGAATGCCACCAACGCGTGGCTGCTCGCGTCGGCGGCCACGCTGGGCCAGAATTCGCAGGCCGTTCTCGACAATCTCGCCAAAACCGCCGAGAAACGGATGCGCGATACCTGCTCGCAGGTGCTGTCCGGAATGGGCGACCTCCTAAGGAACCGTATGATGGGCATTTCCACCGATCTCTCCGAAGAAGACGATCCCGGCAAGAAGTAACCCTCTCCTGGCGAAACGTTCTTTCTGGCGTGACCTCCTTGGCGTAGCGTCGACGTCGTGACCTCGATCCAACGGCATCGCTTCTGGCCGCCTTCCCCCAGGAAGTCCCGTGTCATTTTCGTCGCTAGGCGGCGTCCCGGTATAATACTGCCTATGGCCAATCGTGCGTATCTCAGCGTGTGGTGCCGGAACTTTGTCGAAGAGCGGGTGCTCGAGGATTTTGCGAAGTTTCTCGGGACGGTTCCCTTTTCGACCACCAAGCCCGGCTTCGAGTATCTGATCGTCCGCGCAGTGGATGCCCGAGAATCGCCCCTGATCGAACAGAATTTGCGGGCGCTGCCGCTCGACGCGTCCGGAATTTTCGAGCTGTCCAAAGACTACCTGTACCCTGATTCGGCCTACGAGGTGCATGGCAACTGGGATTTGTGGTTATTTGACACGGAAGGCCGATCGAAACTCGAGCCGCAACCTCTTCAAATTTTCTGCCACGGCGAGGAGTACGACGATGGCTTCTTCCGGGAAAGCGGGCACATCCAGGCGGACCTGGGATTCGAGCATTTCTTCACCGGGCATGCCGGTTTGCTGGGCATGCGTCGTGGCGAGCGAACGCCGGCGCAAAGCCCCGAAGAAGCCCGTTTCCTGGAGTTGATGGCTTGGCCGGAAAACCTGCAGAGATATCAGGAAAAAACGAGGGAAAATATTCGCCAGCTCCTCGATTGGATAAGGAAGATCGAAAAAGCCGTGCCGGTGGAACGGGTGCGCTTGTGGTCCGAGGGCGAGGAGAATTTCGAGGCCCGCGTCGAAGAAATTCTCGTGGCGCACTGACCAATGCCAATATTCAGAGGATCAAAAGCGGCAAACCGGGCTTCCGTCCACCCGTATGACGCGCTAGAATCACGGTACCACGTCCAATTGAGCGAGTTTGGGACTTTCCCGCTTGGCGGTTCCCGGCTTCAAAGCCAGCGCGGGTTCGCCACGATCACGCTCGGGACGTACGCAACTTCGCAAGCAACTTATTGATGAGCGCTATCGCACAACCCGTGGCCGAAAACACCCGCGAAAAAGATAAGCCGAAACAGCCCTCCGGCTGGGACCAGCTGAAGCACCTCATTCCCTACATGACGCGTTACAAAGGGATGGTTGCGCTCGGCCTGCTGTCACTCACTTTGATGGGAATCGTGGGGGCGCTCCCACAGTTGATCATCGGCTCCATCGTCGATTTGCTGAGAGACTCCCCTCAGCCGCTGGCGACGCTTTCCGGCGTATCACGGTCGGTGTTGCACCCCTTGTTTGCGCTGTACGCGCCATTGAACCGGCATGCCCTGGGGCTTTATTGCCTGATTCTCCTGGGCGCGATGCTCCTAAAAGGGTTTCTGTCGTTCTGGAGCCGCTGGATTCTCATCGGTATCTCGCGCGAGATCGAATACGACCTGCGGAATGACCTGCTCGCACGTCTTGTGAGGCTTGAACCCGAATTTTACGTAAGGAACCGCACCGGCGACCTGATGTCCCGCGTGACAAATGACCTGAATGCCGTCCGCATGGTGCTCGGTCCGGGAATCATGTACAGCGCGACGACCTTCGCCACCATGGTGCTCGCCATTTACTTCATGTCCAAGCTTTCCCTGGCGCTGACGCTTTGGGTGCTGATTCCCGTTCCGGCCGTCATAATCTCTGTGCGCTATTTCGGCCAGATCATCCACCGCCTCTCCGAAGAGATTCAAGCATCGCTGGGGGTGCTTTCCACGCGCGCGCAAGAGAATCTTACCGGCATCCGGGTGATACGCGCGTACGTGCAGGAGAAACCCCAGATCGCGTCGTTCGACGAAGCGAACCGGGATTACGTGAACCAGAACATCAAGCTGATCGGCTCCTGGAGCTTGTTCTTCCCTGCCCTTTCCTCGTTGATCGGGATCACCGTGGTGATTTTGCTGGGGGCCGGCGGCATGGAGGTGATCGACCGCCGGGTGAGCCTCGGAACCTTTTCGGCATTTTATGCCTTTCTCATCCAGCTGATTTTTCCGATGATTGCCATTGGCTGGGTGACGAACATTTTCCAGCGCGGCGCGGCGTCCATGGGCCGGCTGCGTTACATTTTGACCGCTGAGCCAAACATCGGCGACGCGAACGTCGCGCTGGCGGCACATCAAGTGGGGGCAAGCGGAAACGGCGCTTCGCACACGAGTGCGCAGGGGGTTGCGGCGCCCGCGGGCGCGGAATCACCGATCCGCGGAGAAATCGAATTCCGCCATTTGACCTTCGGCTACCCCACTTCCGGAAATGGCGAAGGCAATATCGACGTGCTGCACGACATCAACCTCCACGTGCCGGCCGGATCCACACTGGCCATCGTCGGCCCCACCGGGAGCGGCAAGTCCACGATTGCCGCGCTGATCGGACGCTTGTGGGAGGCACCGCCGGGAACGCTGCTGATCGACGGCCGGTCGATCCGCGAATATCCGCTCGCGGAACTGCGGCGCGCCATCGGATACGTGCCGCAGGACACGTTTCTATTCAGCGAAACGCTGCGCGAGAACATCGCGTTCGGGGTGTCGGAAGCGGCCGATGAGCACATTTTCGAGGCGGCGGAGATTGCCAGCATTTCCGGTGAGATTCAGAGCTTCCCGCAGAGGCTCGACACGATGGTGGGCGAACGCGGCGTCACGCTCTCGGGCGGCCAGAAGCAAAGGACCGCGCTCGCGCGCGCCATTCTTCGCCAGCCGAGGATCCTGATCCTGGACGATTCGCTTTCGAGTGTGGACACCGACACCGAAGAGCGCATCCTGCGCGGCCTTCGCGACGTGATGAAGCGGCGGACAACGGTCCTCGTGTCTCATCGTATCTCCACCGTAAAAGGCGCCGATCAGATCGTCGTGATGCGCGACGGGCGGATCGTCGAACGCGGCAACCACGACGAATTGCTGGCGCTGGGCGGGTATTACGCCGATCTGCACCGCAAACAACTGCTCGAAGAGGAACTGGCGGCGCGCGAATGAGCGATTTTCGCGAAGAAGAAAAGCTCGGGAAGGTTTACGACGCGCAGCTCACGCGGCGCCTGCTGAAGTATATGCGGCCGTATCGCTGGTGGGTGGCTGCCGCCGTTTCGATGGCCCTGGGAGTCGCGGCCACCGAGCTCGTAGGCCCCTACCTTTTCCACGTCGGAATCGACTGGTACATCGTTCCCGGATTTTCCCACAGCATTCCGAGGCTAAAGGCCTCCGCGGGACTTTTGTGGGTCGTCATCGTGTTCATGGGCTCGATCGTGGCCAGCTTTGGGCTGCAATACGCGCAGGTTCGCATCATGCAGTGGGTGGGCCAGGAGACGATGTACGACCTGCGCAAGGAAATCTTCGAGCATCTGCAGCGGCTGCCCATGAGCTTTTTCGACCGCAGCCCGGTGGGGAGGCTGGTCACGCGCGCCACCACCGATGTGGACGCGCTGAACGACCTTTTCGCGTCCGGCGTCGCCGCGATGCTGAACGATTTCGTGATGCTTTTCGGGCTGGCGGGCTGGCTCTTTTACTTGAACCACCGGCTGGCGCTGGCGGCGCTTTCTCCGCTTCCGTTCATGATCGTGCTCACCTATTTCTTCCGTACGTTCGTGCGCGACGCCAACCGGCGCATTCGCACAGCCATCGCGAGAATCAACGCGTTCCTGCAGGAACACATCAGCGGCATGGCGATCGTGCAGCTTTTCAACCGCGAAGAGAAATCCCGCAGGCAGTTTGCGGAGCTCAATCGCATCCACATGCTCGCTTACAAGGACGCCATCGACGCCTTTTCGTTTTTCTTCCCTGCCGTCGAAGTGCTGAGCATGGGCGGCATTGCGCTGCTTTATTGGGTGGGCGGTGTGCGCGTGATCGGCGGGACGGTGGAGATTGGATTCCTGTTCTCGTTCATGGTGTACGCGCAGCGATTCTTTCGCCCGATTCAGGACCTCAGCGAGAAATTCAATATCCTGCAAACGGCCATGGCTGCCTCCGAGCGCATCTTCCGCCTGCTGGATGAGCCAATCACGATTTTTTCGGCCGAGAAAACGCGTTCGCTGCCGGCTCCGCGCGGCGAGATCGAGTTCCGCAATGTGTGGTTCGCGTATCGCGGCGGCGCAACTCCCAGCGAAGAGGACTGGGTGCTGCGCGACGTTTCCTTTCGCGTGGAACCGGGGCAGACGCTTGCGATCGTCGGCCACACGGGCGCAGGCAAGACCACCATCATCCAGCTGCTGCTGCGCTTCTACGATATCCAGCGCGGCCAGATACTGCTCGACGGAATCGATATCCGCGAGATGGAAATTCACGATTTGCGCCGGCTGTTTGGCATCGTGCTGCAGGACCCGTTTCTTTTTACCGGGACGCTCGAATCGAACGTCAAGCTCGGCACCGAGACGATTGATCGCGCCGCCACGGAGCAAGCGCTCCGCGAAGTGGGCCTGGGGCCATTCGTAACTTCGCTGCCTCAGGGCATCGAGACTCCCGTGACCGAGCGCGGCGCGACTCTTTCCGTCGGCCAGCGGCAGTTGGTAAGCTTCGCGCGGGCCCTGGCGCACAGCCCGAAGTTTCTGATTCTCGACGAAGCGACGTCGAGCGTGGACACCAAGACAGAACTGATGATTCGCGAGGCACTCGACCGGCTCATCGAAGGGCGCAGCGCGGTGGTGATTGCTCACCGCCTGAGCACCATCCAGCACGCGCATCGCATTCTGGTGTTCCACAAGGGCCGCTTGCGCGAGCAGGGATCGCATCAGGAACTTCTCGCCCTGCGTGGAATTTATTACCGGCTGTACCAGCTGCAGTATAAGGAACAGGAATTAGCCTTTCCCGTACACGGTGGCAGTACCGGCGGATTCCCTCAGCCGCTTCCGGCCGATGACTGAAGCGTCGCCGCAAGCCGTTCCGGCCCCGTCGGCTCCGGCCTTCTACGTATCTCGCTTCCCTGTCGATTTGCCGTCCTTCTCATGAGCCCGCCGAAGATTTTGATCTCCGCGGGAGAAGCCTCGAGCGATATGTATGCCGCCCGGCTCGCAGTCGCGTTGCGAGAACGGACGGGCGCGCAGCTTTTTGGAATGGGCGGACCGCGGATGGCGGAGGCGGGCGTCGAAGTGATATTGGACTACCACGAGGTGGCAGTCGTGGGGATCACGGAAGTGCTGCACAAAATCCCCACGGTTGTCCGAGTGCAGAACCGCCTGGCCGGCGAGGCAGCCAAACGAGGTGCGTCGCTGGCCATTCTCGTGGATTCTCCGGGGACGCACCTGGGTGTGGCGAGGCGGCTCAAGCAGCGCGGGATACCGGTCGGCTATTTCATCGGACCTCAGGTATGGGCGTGGCGCGCGGGCCGGGTCCGCATCGTGAGACGGCTAGTGAATCGAATGGTGGTGATCTTTCCGTTCGAAGAGAATATCTACCGGGACGCGGGGGTGCCCGTAGATTTCGTCGGGCATCCGCTGGTGGATGTCGTGCGGCCTAAGATGACGCGGACCGAATTTGCGGCCTGCTATGGGCTGGATGCCGCCCGGCCGATCGTTACCCTGCTGCCTGGAAGCCGCCGCAGCGAAATTGAGCAAAACTACCCCGCCGTAATCGAGGCGTGCGAGCGATTGCGACACGGCGAAGGCGCAGCGGCGGGCGTTCAATTCGTTCATGCCGCGGCGCCGAACCTCAAAGCCGAGTTATTCGCGGCTTATTCGCGGCCGGGGCTCAACTTAACTCGCGTGGAAGGCGCCACCTACGACGCACTGGCGGCCGCCGATTGCGCCATCGTGGCGAGCGGGACCGCCACCGTCGAGGCCGCGCTGCTCGGTACGCCGATGGTGGTGATCTACCGGGTAAACCGCGTCACGGCAGCCATCGTGCGGCGGATGATCCGTACTCCCTTCATTGGCATGGTGAATCTGATTGCCGGCAGACGCGTAGTGCCGGAGCTGATCCAGGACGCGTTTACCCCGGAAGCGGTCGAGACAGAGGTTCGGAAGCTGCTCGAATCGGAGTCCGCTCGCGCAGAGGCCAAGGCCGGCCTCGCGGAAGTCCGCGCCAAACTGGGACCGGGCGGCGCCATCGAGCGTGCTGCGGACGTTTTCGCGGCAATGTTGTAATCGCCGCCTGGTTAATCTCCTGGCTTGGCCTCTGGTCCGGGCAACTAGGCGGGCTTCTCTGGTATCCTAGTATTCTAGTTAACGTCCTTCTTCGAGAGAGGTTTCCTCTTGCTCAGGGTCAACCGGCTCTTCGCGACGCTGTTACTCACACTGATCGCGGCGTCTTCCGCACTCGCGCAGGGCGCGCACCGGTTCCCTTTTCGCGCGACGAATTACGACGTCGAGGTGATCCTCCACCCGGATAATCAGACCATCTCAGCGCAAGCCAAAGTGGAATTCGTCGCGAGTGAAGTGGCGAAGACCCTGCTGGTCGAACTGCACCCCGATCTTCACGTGAACTCGGTGAAGTCCGGCAATCAGACGCTGACCTTCGAGCGCGATAACAATTCGCCCCTGTTTGTCAGCGTGGGGCTCTCGGGAGCGTCCACTCCGGGAACCAAGATAACGCTTACCTTCGACTACAGCGGGCCGATATCGAGCGAGGAGGACAGTCCCACAAGGGGCGTTCGATTTGCTTCCGTGGACAAGACCTCCGCGTATCTCCTGCTGCCCGCGCGGTGGTTCCCGCTTACTAACTACCCTTCCAACCGCTACACCGGCACCTTCAAGGTTATCGTCCCCGACTCGTTCGCCGTAGCCGGCACGGGCAAGGCAGACGCTCCCACCATGATGCCCGCGGTGGGAGGAATGCCCGGCCAGGCGGCATACGTGTTCCACTGCACACGTCCGGCGGCGAATGGGTCGTTCGTGGCGGGTAGCCTGCAGCTATCGCCCGTGCAGGCCGAGGGGTACAACATTTCGGTCTATACGGCCAAAGCGCAAGCGGCGACCGCCGCCCCCTACGCGAATTCTCTGGCGCGCATCCTGAGCTACTTTTCCGAGACCTTCGGGCAGCTCGAAAATGCCACCACGATGACGATTGCCCAGCTGCCCAACGGCTCGCTCAATGGATTCTCCGCGCCGGGGCTGTTGTTGATCAGCGAGCGCCAATGGACCACCAAACCAAATGACCCGCTGCTCTCACAACTCGCCGCCGGGCAATGGTGGGGAGACCACGTGCTGCCGGCAACGTTTGCGGACGCATGGCTCACCGAGGGCATGTCGCGCTACGCCGAGGCGATGTACGCCGAACAGTCCGACGGATCGGCGGGGCTCCACAAGGCGCTGGAAGACAATGCCGTGGGCGCGCTGATGTACGAGGCGGGGACGCCCATCGCTCAAGCGCAGCGCCTCGGACCCTATTCCGCTTCGTACGAATCCATCGTCGCGGACAAAGGCGCGATGGTGTTTCACATGCTGCGCACCGAAATCGGAGACGAGGCTTTCACGTCGCTTCTGCGGGATTTCTACAAGCAGCACGACGGCAAGCTTGCCACCATTGATGAATTCGAGAAATTGACGGCCGAGAAAGTTCCACCCTCCTCTCCGGACCAAGCCGGGTTCAATCTTCTCTCCTTTTACGCGCAATGGCTGAACTCGACGGGCGTTCCGGAATTCACGATCGATTACATCGTCTACCGCACCCCCAAAGGCTTCAAGGTGGTGGGCAAGGTCCATCAGGAACTCGACACATTCCGGATGCCAGTGGAAATAAAGGTGGAGACCGAAGGCAATCCAGAAACGAAGAAAATTCTAGTGACCGGCACCACGTCCTCCTTCCTGATCGACACCTTCGGGCGACCTAAGCCGAATGGCATCGCGGTCGATCCGAACAATAATCTTCTGAAGTCGAGCCCGCGCTTGCGGGTGCGCGCTTCAGTGGCGCGCGGCGAGGCCTTCGCGCAAGTGGGGAAATACTACGAAGCGATTCAGGAGTATCAAAAAGCGCTCGATGTGCAGCCGACCTACGCGCTTCCTCATTTCCGGATGGGCGAAGCGATGTTCTATCAGAAGAACTATCAGGCGGCCGCGAACGCTTTCCGGGCAGCGCTTGGAGGAGACGGCGACCCGAGGTGGACGGAAGTATGGGGCCACATTTACATCGGCAAGATTTACGATTTGCTGGGACAACGCGAGCGCGCCGTCAACGAATACAGCCTCGCGCAGCACACCAACGACGATACAGCCGGGGCCCAGCAGGAAGCGGGACGGTACCTGCAGAAGCCGTTTAATGGCGACATCACGCCGCTGGCAGCGTCAAACCAGGTGCCCGCCCCAACGAAATCCGCCGCGACAAACACCGATGCGGGATCGGACAATCGACCGGTCCTGAAAAAACGCGCCGACAACTAGCCCGATTGGGTTCGCTACTCGGCGGCTTCCGGCGGCCTATCGCGGAGGTCCCTGGTCTTCCCAGCCCTTGAGATGAAAACTGACCTGCAAGATTAGGTCGCACTTCGTAGGCCGACCATCGAGCATGGTGGGCTGAAACCGCTCCCGATATAGATTATAGATTGTGGCGGAAGCGAGCATTACAGGGCCGCTCACCAGATGGGCTTCGGTAACCTTACCGGTCTCGTCGATAACTGCCGCGATCACCACTTTTCCAAAAACGTGCGCCACCTTGGCGATCTCGGGGTAGTCAAACGAAGCCCGCTCGATCAATCGCGACGGGCGTATATCGCCTCCGGCCCGAAAAACCTGAGCATCCCGTGGGATGTCAATCGGCAGAGCAGGCATGACGGGCCGCGCTGCTTCGTTCACGATACCGCCGAGCACGGCGCCAAGGGCCTCCGCCGTCTTTAGTGGGCGCGAATTGAGGCCTACCTCCGGCGGCGCCATCGCAGCATGAGAAAGCGAGAGTCTTTTGACCGGAGCTGCCAGTTTCATCGACAGGAACGGGTTTCCCGAAGCGTCAGGCCCGAACGAGAGCGCCGCACGCGGAGACATTGCAGGATTCGAAAGCGGCAGGGTCACCATTACCCGGCTCATCGCAAATACATAAGGCCGTGGAGGAAAAGCGATCGGCCAGAACCACACGATGGCCATCAGGGCGGCCAGATGCGCGGCGAACGAAAGCACCGAATGCAGTGCCCGCCGCTCGGTGTATCCCGGTGCTTCGACTACGATAGCGCGGGTGAATGTCCCGAGGTCGCTGGACGCGGGGCCTGTGGGTGACGAAACGCAGGGTAAATCAGTTGCCGATTGCCGATCTTCTTTCCGGACGGAGTTTTCCTGGAGCATGGTCTGTTTGTTTGGTCCTTTCCCAGGGTGCGGCGCTATTCCCCGGAAAACCGGCCCAATGGCATTTCTTCCAAAGCAGACCTTTTGAAAACGGATACGGACTGGGGCCTAAATGGAACGAACCAAGGATGCAGGTATTCTGGGGAAGTGAGTGAAGATTACGAGCGTGAAAACCCGACACTGTTGCGCTTGCGGTCGGAGTTGCGCCGGACCCGAGGGTCTCACTCATGTTTCAGGGTAGCGGGGATCGAGCGGCCGATGCAAATTCAATGTTGTTGTGGAAAACATAGATTTTTGAAATGTGGATTGGCATGACAGTTCTGTAAATGACTCTGTACCAAGTTGGTACGCCATGATTCTGGTCTACGCCCCCGGCCTTCGGATACGAATCGGCCTATCGGCCTCATCACGAAATCCTCGTCAGGAACCGCCCTGATTGTGTCACTCTGGGTATTGTGCTGATCCGCTTGGGATACGATATCGTTTTCGAAACGAATTTTCCGGTGCCCATGGTGGCGCTTCTCAATGTCCACCCGTCGCGCTTGCCGGATCTGCGCAGCCGCGACGAATTGTTCATCCAGCCCAGTACACCGGTCGAATGCTACCTCGATAGTTTCGGAAACCGCTGCTGCCGCTTTCTAACGCCGGCGGGAAATGTGCGCCTCAGCGGCTCCGCTCTCATATATGACTGCGGCCAGCCGGATGTGGTAAATCCCTATGCCCGTGAAGTCCCCGTGCAGAACCTGCCCCACGACGTGCTACGCTACCTGCTCAACAGCCGGTACTGCGAAGTTGACAAGCTATCCAATATCGCCACGGAATTGTTCGGCGGAGTAACGACAGGCTGGGCGCGCGTGCAAGCGGTCTGCGACTGGGTTCACAACAGAGTGCGTTTCGGATACGAGTTTGCAAACGCAACCAAGACGGCTCTCGATGTGTTTACCGAGCGATGCGGCGTTTGCCGGGATTTTCAGCACTTGGCCGTCACGATCTGCCGGGCGCTGAACATCCCCGCGCGTTATGCAACCGGCTATCTGGGCGATATCGGAGTGCCCATTTCTCCCGCCCCCATGGATTTCAGCGCGTGGTTTGAAGTCTATCTCGACGACCGCTGGTGGACGTTCGACGCGCGCCACAACACGCCCCGCATCGGCCGCGTGCTGATGGCCGTCGGCCGCGATGCCTCGGATGTGGCGATCACCACGTCATTTGGGATGGCGAACCTGAAGAAGTTCACCGTGGTCACGGAGGAAGTGCAGGAAGAAGCGGCGTTCGCATAAAGACGGAACGAAGGCGCAACGAAGTGAAAGTTTCACACCCACCGCCTGGACCCTCAATGCTTGGGCGGGACGTAGCTATCGGGAAGCTTCGCTCCCTCGCCAAAGAAGAACTGTTCCATCTGATCCTGCATGATCTTCAGCGAGTTCGGATCGAGCGGATTGAGGCGGTATTCGTTCATCAGCATCTTGGAATGCTCCACCCACATGCCCCACGCCTCTTTCGAAACGTTGTCGTAGACGCGCTGGCCGATCTCGCCCTTCCAGGGAACGCGGTCGAGGCCGGGCATTTCGCGGCCGAACTTCACGCATTTCACCATGCGAACTTCCTGCTGCGGTGAAGCGGCTGCCCCACCGGCTTCCCGCCCTTTGTCATCGGCCATTCGAACGCCTCCCGGAAAATGCCTGCTGTTCAAGATACTTGAAGCATGGGCGATTTTCCAGTCTCGCCCGGGCCGGGTAGTGGGTCGGTTTCCGGTAATGCGACTACACTGACAAGTGGAATCACCTATTGGCGAAGGGCTCCATGCTCATTGCTTCGGCTCTGCACCGGCCAGCCATCGAATGCGACGATTAGAATAGCCGAGAGGACGAATCCGGACAGGATGTCGACTACGTAATGCTGCTCGAGCAGCAGGATCGAAGGTATCAGCACGATGTTGTAGGCAACCATGATACGGGCGATTCCCCTGAATTCGCGCAGAAACCACCAGATCAAAACCGGCTGGACGACATGCATGCATGGAAAGGCCATGAAGTAATCGGTGGTGATCCAGGGAGGGCGCAGGCCAGCCTGAAAGCGTGTGAGCTTCGCGGCGTCTGAGATCTGAACGCTATACATCAGGCTGCCAGATGGCCACGCTGAAAAATGCGCGGGGCAAGTGAAATAGGGCCCCGTCGCCGGAGCAAGCCAGAAGAAAAAAAGTGACACATAGTAGCCCATCAGAACCGCGCCGAGGAATTCCATCGAACGGCGAATTCCCCTCGCGCACCCGAGGATCAAAACGCAAGCCCCGATCACCGGCGACAAAATGAAATAGAGAATCTCCATCGGCTCGAACGCTCCCGGAAAGCGAGCCAAAAACCGATGCGACCACGACGCGACGCTTCCTCCCAGTAGTAGCCAGGAATCGGCGCGTGTCAGCAGCGCGTCGCCGCCGCCGCTAAACTTCAACGTCGCGATGATGTCGTTGTATTCCGTGATGAGAAGCGAGCCGAGGAAAAAGCAGATCGCCGGCACGGCCACCGCGGCGAATTCCTTCCATGGGAAGCCGATAGCCGGTCCCCGCATCCTTAGCAGCTTTAGAGCATCAGCGGGCTCTCCGGCCATGTACAGGAACGCCGCTATGACGACCGCCTCGACCATCATGCCCGCGTACCAAAAGCAAAATCCCACCCAGTGATATTTCTGCGGTAGACCAGCAAAGTGAGCTAGGGGAGTCGCCGCCGCGATCAGGACGGCACTTATTACCCACGGCAAGCTGCGAAGGGTTGATCTCACAAAATGGCTCCTGCGGGGATCGCGGAGTGAGTTCTAGCCAGTGTGATATACGAGCCCTCTAGCTAACTGTGTAATCTAATCATTTTATATCACTTAAGAAATCCTTGTGAATCGATTCCAAGTTCATATACGGCTTGTGCTTGGCAAGCAGCACCAATCGGAAACTGACCCACTGCCGGGGCCGCGCTCGCCGGGGCTGGAGCGGAGCCGAAAGACATCCATGAACCGAATTTGTGTAACCAAGCATCCACATGGATTGTGGTAGCCTTCTGGTGCTCTCTGGGCGGTCATACGGCGCAGCGGTAACGACAGGACAGCCAATTGCCGATGTCCGTAGCGAGTACAGGCTAGCTGTACGAAGAGTCGCCAGCAATCTTCACGGTCAACGATTTCCGCCGTTCCATTTCACTGGCTTTCACGGAGAAGAAAATGAGCACCCAGACGATCGACGCCGCCAGTTCCACCCAGATGGACGCCTATTATTGCGAGATCCCCAACGATCCGTGCGCCATCGTGCTGTTTGGCGCCTCGGGCGACCTTACCCGCCGCAAGCTGCTTCCCGCCCTTTTCGATCTCGCCTGGCATTCCTGCCTGGCTCCGCGCTTCCGCTTGCTCGGATTCGCGCGCACGAAAATGACCGACGACGATTTCCGCAAGGAGGCCGGAGAGGCTTTATCCAAGACCGACGGCGGGCAGCAGCACAAAGACAAGCTCCAGGAATTCCAGCAACAGCTCCTCTACTTCAGCGGCAACTACGATGACCCGGAATCCTTCCGCCAGCTCGCCAAGCGCCTCAATGAGATCGACCATGAAGGCCAGTTGTGCGGCAACCGGCTGTTTTACCTGGCCACTCCGCCGGACGTGTATCCGAAAATCATCAAGAACCTCGGCGAAGCGGGCCTGGCCAAGCCCGCCACGGATAAATGCTGGACGCGCATCATCATCGAAAAGCCCTTCGGGCATGACCTCGCGTCGGCCAAAGAATTGAACCAGAACGTGCTGGACGTGTTCAACGAATCGCAGGTCTACCGGATCGACCATTACCTCGGAAAGCAGACGGTGCAGAACTTGTTGGTCTTCCGCTTCGGCAATGGAATCTTCGAGCCGCTGTGGAACCGCAATTACATCGACCACGTGCAGATTACCGCCGCGGAACCGCTGGGGGTCGAGCAGCGAGCCTCTTTTTACGAAAACACCGGAGCCTTGCGCGACATGGTACAGAGCCACATGCTGCAGCTGACCTCGCTCGTATCGCTCGAAGCGCCGGCCAACTTCGACGCCAACGCCGTGCGCAACGAAAAAATAAAAGTGCTGCAGTCGATTCGCCCGTTCACGCAGGAATCCGTTTCGCAATTTGTCGTGCGCGGCCAGTACGGGCCGGGAACGGTGAAAGGCGCCGCGGTGCCCGGGTACCGCCAGGAAAAGGGCGTCAAACCCGATTCCGCCACCGATACCTACGTGGCCCTGAAACTCCTGGTCGACAACTGGCGCTGGAGCGGTGTTCCCTTCTACCTCCGAACCGGGAAACGATTGCCGAAGTCGCGCACCGAGGTGGCCATTCGATTCAAGGAAGCTCCGCACATGGTTTTCCGTGGAGAGAATCTGCAGCCCAATTCGCTGGTGCTGAACATTCAGCCGGATGAGGGAATTTCGCTGTCCTTCGGCGCCAAGGCCCCGGGGGGACAAATGCACATCGCCCCGGTAACCATGGACTTCCGCTACAGCGACGCGTTCGGAAAAGCTACCCGGGACGCCTACGCCACGCTCATCAACGACTGCATTCGCGGAGATGCCACGCTCTTTGATCGCGCGGACAGCGTGGAAGCCGCCTGGTCGCTCGTCGATCCCATTCTCGATGCATGGAAGAGCGACACTGCCCCGCGATTCCCGAATTACGCCGCCGGAAGCCACGGACCCAAGGAGGCAGATGATCTGATCGCGTCAGAGGGCCGCCAGTGGCGTCCCCTGTAGCGCGGAGCAACGCGGGCGCGTCGCTGAAGCCTGCCGTGCTCGCCGCACCCTCGCCAGCGCCTGGGAGATCCCGATGATTCTTGCGGGCGACATCGGCGGAACAAAATCGAATATCGGCTTGTTCGACGTGCGCGACGGCCAGCTCGTCCGCATCGCGCACCATCGCTACTCCAGCCACGAACGCGCCGGCCTGCAGGACATCGTGAAAGAGTTTTTGCAGGAGAATGCCGCCACGATTACCGCCGCGTCCTTCGGTGTTGCAGGGCCGGTAGTGAACAACCGGGTTCGTGGCACGAACATGCCGTGGATCGTCGACGGCGAGGCGATGGCCGCATTTCTCGGGCTCAGCCGCGTCAGAATTCTCAACGACCTCGAAGCCACAGCGTTTGGCGTGCGCGTGCTGCCGCCCTCCGATCTGGAAGTGATCTATGAGGGCGTGCCGGTGAAGGACGCGACGTGCGTGGTGATTGCCGCCGGCACCGGCCTCGGCGAGGCCATCCTTTTCTGGGACGGAAAGCAGCACCTGGCCATGGGCACCGAGGGCGGCCACGCCGACTTCGCGCCGCACACCCCGCAGCAGGCGGATCTCTGGAAATATCTTCGCAGCCGTTACGACTACGCCAGCGCGGAGATTCTCTTATCGGGGCGCGGATTCCAGAACGTGCACGAATTTCTCGATCCCTCGCTGAAGCATCCGGGCTTCGACGATCCCGCAAAAGATCCCGCCCCGCTGATCACGCAGCAAGGCCTTTCCGGCCAATGCCCTGTGTGCGCCGCGACGCTCGATCTGTGGACGGAGATTTACGGCGCGGAAGCGGGCAACTTCGCGGTTCGAGCGCTCGCGCGCGGCGGCGTCTACGTAGCGGGCGGAATCGCCGTCAAGGTGCTGCCCAAGCTGAAAGGACGGCCGCTTCGCCGCAGCCGCCAGAGACAAAGAAAAGATGAAAGACTTCCTCGCCACAGTCCCGATCTACGTGGTGCTGAACGAAGAGTGCCCGTTAATGGGCGCCGCCTACGTAGCGTGGAAAGGCCTATAAGTCTGTGTGACAACGTCGGGTTTTCGTCAGGGCACGGACTTATCCGTGCCGCAAATGTCCGAAAATCAATGCGGCTTCACAGGCCGCGGAAAAAATCGCGACTCCTGCAAATCACCTCTTCGAAACTCCTTTGCTCATTTCGCCTCCTGTCCGGGCAGCAAAGGTTGCGTTCGGGACAAGTTTTTTAGGGGGTCGGAGCTTCAGCTCCGACATAACGGGCGGCGCGCAGCGCCTTCCGCTCGCGGTGCCTTTACCGCGAGCCTTCCATCTGCGGCAGCAGCGAATCGATGCGGCTTTCAGCCGCTGAGGAACGATTTAGCCAGTTGAATCACAGGCTCTATACCCTTCGATTCTAAGGGTGAGTCTTTCTTTCGATTTTGCCTACGCCGTTGTTTTTCGTTGTCATCCCGAGCGAGCGAAGCGACGAGGGATCTCTCCCCGTTTCCCGCTACGACCTCCCGCCAGACAACAAGAGCCTCCTGTCGCTCCTACAAATGTGTCCCGCCGTCGACCACAATCGTGGTGCCCGTCGCCGCCTTCAGATGAGTCACGCACGCAAGAATCGCTGACGCGATATCCGCAGGCTCGACCACTCGCTTCAGCGGTGTTTTCTGCGCAAGCGCCTCGTGCGCGGCGCGATCCCGCCCCGGCACGAATTCAGTCGCCACCGGACCAGGCGCCACCCCCAGCACGCGGATTTGCGGCCCGAGAGCACGCGCCAACGAAACAGTCACCGTGTCCAGCGCAGCCTTCGAAGCGCAGTAAGCGATGCTGCTGCCCGCTCCCGTAAACGCCGCGATCGACGAGACGTTCACGATCACGCCCGCGCCGCTCTCGCGCAGCAGAGGGGCCAGCGAGCGAATCACCGAGAACGTCCCGCGCACATTGGCGATCAGAATCGCGTCGAAGATCTCATCCGTGAGGGATTCGAGATCGCCATGCGGCACCACGCGGGTGAATCCCGCCGAGTTCACCAGGATATCGGCGCGGCCATAGGCTTCGCGCACCGCGGCGGCGGCGCGTCGAATCGTCTCCGAATCCTCGAGGACGATGGGAAGGGCGCGATGGCCGCTCCCCGGCAATTCCTTCAGCAGGCGCTCGGCGCGATCCGCGCCTTTGTGATATCCCACCACCACCTTCGCGCCCTTATCCGCCAGGGCCCGCGCCGTGGCTGCGCCAATGCCGCTGCTGCCTCCGGTCACCACAGCCACCTTCCCAATCAGCGCTGAACTTCTTGGCTCTGTCACAGTGCCTCCGATGGGGCTCGCTCACGCCCGGGGAAATGGCATTCTATACCCTTGGAAGTTTGTTCGGAGTGTCAGGGAAATGCTGCGAAGAGGGCCGATGGAAGATAAGAAAAGATGGTGCGGTCGAGTGGATTCGAACCACCACGGTATTGCTACCGCCAGCCCCTCAAGCTGGTGCGTCTGCCAGTTCCGCCACGACCGCGCGTCTCAATCCTAATCGCCCGCGATTTGATTTGTCAAACACACTTCGGCTTCTGTGCTGATATTGCGGCAGCAGCTGATAAAACGGATCGAAAGCGACTGCCCCCTAAGGATCCCGAGTCTGTTGTTTTCGCCATGTTAGTATGACCCGGAGCGCAAGGTCAGATGCAAAACAAAATCAATTTATATGCGATTTACGGTGTAGCCCACGATTGGGACGACGAGCCCTTCGACGAATCGAAGCTGCCCGCCCCGATTATTCCGACCGTTACCATCGAGAATGTCACTTCGATGTTCAGGCCGGACACATTCGAGGTTTTCGAAGCTGGCCTAAGCGAGGACGATCTCAGGTCATTGAAGGCGGTCAAATATGCGATCGTGCATCGTCTCCGGACGGCGGGTTATCACGACGCAGAGACTGAAAAGCTGGAATCCGGGCAGCTTGTCTACAACATTTCCGCCTGCCTTAGGCTCATCCGCCCAATGCGTCAATTTGCGATGAGGATACACGGAACACTCAAAGACGACGGAACCTTGGACGTAGGAGGATTCGACCATCCGGTTAATCTCATGGAGGTGCCGGCCATTCAAAAGGATTTTAGATTGCGAAACCGAGACATTGCGGAGTTACAGAGTCTCGCCCCCAAATACTTGGCGGGACTGGCTGGCGAATATTGGAAATTCCGAATGCCCCTGAGCCTCCAGGACGCCGCGCATTTCATTGACAATCAGTGGAAAGCGCGAATGAGTCTTTCGTGCTCTGCAATTGAATCCATCTTCAGTTCTCAGACGCAAGATCACGAGCACAGCGGAGGCAGATTGGTTAAAGCACGTATTAAATGGTTCCTTGGCGAAAACACGTCAATCTACGCGCCTGGCGACGTGCCCTCATTCGTCCTAAGGGGCAAAGAACCTACAATCGGTGACGTCCTTGACGATCTGTACGATGTCCGCAATTTCCTTGCACATGGCGACCGAGTACCCGACAAATATTTTTCGCAATTTAGTCATTCGGCGGGATACACCACGACAGAGACGAATCAGCTGGCAGTATTGGAGGAAGCAGCAAGCTTCATTGTGCGGGCGAGCCTGATAAAGATGCTGAAAGATGATCTGCTCGAAAACTTCAAGGGTGGGCCAGAATCACAGGCGTACTTTACCAAATACGGCCTCGTGAATTCACGCCTGGCGACCGCTAATCCATAAAAATCTTCACTGAGGATCATTTGGCCTGAGTCTCGAAAGGCGAGAACTTGCGGTCGCGGCGTGGTTTCTTTAGACGGGCGGATCATACCACTCGCGTTCGCAGGAGAAGCATCTCGGAGTCTGAAATGGCGGACAGCAGAAAAAGAATCGGATTCGCAATAGGGCTTGGCCTGTTTGCGAGCATCTTCCTCGTGAGCGGCTTTCTGCACTTCTTCTACCCCGCTCCCTACGTGCGCATCATGCCTCCGATGCTGCCCTGGGCGCTGGCGCTTGTGCGTGTCAGCGGTGCGGCTGAGATCCTGGGAGGCGCTGGCTTGTTGTTGCGAAAATTCCGGCGGGCGGCGGCTTATGGATTGACGCTTCTGCTGGTCGCCGTGTTTCCTGCCAACGTTTACATGGCTGTGGCGCACGTCGCGTTTCCGGGGCTGCTGGGAAAAGCGTGGGTGCAGTGGGCGCGGCTGCCGTTGCAGATTCCGCTGATCGCCTGGGCGCTTTATTACGCGAGATCGCCCAAAGCAAGTGAAGCGGGTGCCGCGTAGCGGTTTAGTTTGCCTGCGCTTCCGTACAGGCTGTACTAGTTCCCGCCCTTTTCTGTCCTCCCGGTCAATTGCACAAATTTCGCCGCATGCTAGCCTTCCGCGAGGACACTGGAAAATGGGAAGAGCGCAAAGATCGCAACTCGAGGCCCGGCGAGGCTTCTGCGAGCACGCGCGACTCGCGTACCTCGCCCCCGTCTTGGTGCCGAACCAAACTTGCAGCACAGGAAGCGCGACAGAACCCGAAGAAAGGCCCCTTGCCGCTGTGCTCGCGCCGGGCGGCAACGAAGTGCAAACCATGGCCGCGGAGCGCCCGATCAGCCCGGAAATCCCGCCTTCTCACTCGACACACATTGTCGAACGGAACACATCGCAAGTGCCTGAAAACAATCAGAGTCGCTATGCGCCACTCGACACTCTTATGAAGGTTGCGCGCAACGCTTTTCAGCGGCACCGGCACTCTTGCCGGTGCTCCCACAGTATGAGAGTGCTATTTCTTGGCTGGTGGCTGAGCCGGGGCCGGAGCGGACTGCTGCGCTGGCGCAGACGGAGCTTGCGCAGGAGCCGGTGTCGCTGGCTTCGCGGGCGACGGCGCGGCGCTCTTTGCCGGGGTCGAGGATTGCGTCTGTTCGAGGATGGAACCGGTGCTGAACGAACCCGTGGGGGCCCGCTTCACGGAAAGCGTGAGCGAAGTCATCATGAACACGATGGCGCACCACGTAGTCGCGCGCGAAAGGAACGTGGCCGCGCCGCGCGGACCGAAAGCCGTCTGGCTGCCCGCGCCGCCGAAGGCGCCGGCCAAGTCCGCGGCATTTCCGCTTTGCAGCATGATGACCACGACCAGCACAAAGCACACCATCACGTGCAGCGTCATCAGGATTGCTGTGTAGCGCCAACCGATCGAAATCAGTCCGATCGCAACCAGCATAGACAAAGCCCATTTTGCCATAGATGGCATTTCCTGAAACTCCCTGTCGCGCTCTGGCGAACATTTTCCGGGCATTCCCCGGACATTTTCCGGATTCAGCAACCGCAGACCGGCCATCCCGCAGCCGGGCGCATCGTAAGCTTAAGCCGGGTAATTCACAATTGCCGCAAACGATTTCGGGTCCAGGCTCGCCCCGCCCACCAGCGCCCCGTCGATATCCGGCTGGAGCATCAATCCCTTGATGTTGTCGGGTTTGACGCTGCCTCCGTAGAGGATTCGAAGCTCGGACGCCAGTTCAGGCGAAAACCGCGCCGCCGCAAGCTCGCGAATATGCTTGTGAGCTTCCTCGGCGATCTCCGGCGTCGCAGTGCGGCCGGTGCCTATAGCCCAGACTGGCTCGTAAGCCAACAGAATACGCGAGAAGTCCTGCGGGGTCAACGAAGCGAGCCCGCCTTCAAATTGCTGCTGCAGCAGGGATTTCGTGAGGCTTCCCTCGCGCTCGGCCAGCGTCTCGCCCACGCACACGATGGGCGTAAGCCCGGCATGGAGCGCCGCGCGAAGCTTGCGATTCACCGAATCGTCGGTCTCGCCGAAGTACTGCCGCCGCTCGGAATGGCCTACGATGACGGCCTGGCAACCGGCCTCGACCAGCATGGGAGCGGAAACTTCGCCCGTGAACGGCCCCTCGCGCTCCCAATGGTTGTTCTGGCCCGCGATGCCGACGGCGGTCCCGCGAGCCGCCTCGACGGCTACACCCAGCGCGGTGAATGGAGGAGCGACGATAATGTCGCAATGCCGGGAAGCGGCCACCATGGGCAGAAGCGCCTGAAAAAATGTGCGCGTCTCCGCCTGCGTCTTATACATTTTCCAGTTGCCGGCAATCACCGGTCTGCGCAAGGCATGCCTCCTGGGGATGTGGAGAAGAAACCTGTGGATATCGAGGGATCGGCGTCAGGCATTCAGATGGCTAGCTTTTCATCGAATCGGAGACAGCCGGGTCGCCCATCTGCGAGGGTTCGCCAGCAGCGGGCGCGGCGGACATCGACGCGGAGGAAACAGGCGCGGTGGAGACGGAAGCGGCACTGGCACTGGCACTCGCACTGATACTGGCGCCAGACCCAGAAGCGCCAGCCCCAGCCGCGCGGGCGAGCCGAACCGGTGGCGGGGCGGCAAGCTGCGCGAGGAGAGCGTCCTTCGAGCCGCCGAAGAATTTATCCACCACGTGCCCCAAAGCCTGCGTGCGAGCTTCCTCGGCAGTCAAATTCGCGCGATATACATACGCGCGTCCGGTCTTCTTCCGCTCGACGATTCCCTTGCGGGCAAGGCGATCCATGATCGTCATGATCGTGGTGTAAGCCCGCGGAAGGCGGGCGGCCAGCCGGTCGCGGATTTCGCGCACGGTGCCCTCGCCCATGGGCCAAAGGGTGTTCAGGCAGTCAAGTTCGAGCGGCGCCAAGTCGAGCAGCGCACGCCGCGGAGGCCGGCTTTTTTCGGCGGGAAGGACCGCCGGTTTGTCATTGAGTTCATTCATGGAAGAGCCCCCGGGTATCCTTTTGCAAAGATTCCTTCTCGGCCGATTTGGGCGCAGCCGCGGCAGCGGGCGCGCCATTCGATCCCGGCCGCTGATTTTCGCCGGGAACCTGATCGATGCCGAGGAATTTATCGGGGCGCAGCAGGGCGCGGCGCAGGGACGGGTTGCGCTCCGTCCAGACGGAACTGCCGGGCGCGCCGGAAGCGAGGTCGAGGGTCGCGCGCATGGCGCCCATCTTTGAATCCATATCGTCCAGAAAGTGCAGGGCCACGGCTTCCCGCGTTTGCGGAAGGGAGGGCGAGCCGAACTCGTGGGTTCCGTGATGGCTCACAATCAGATGCTCCAGCAGCACCGCCAGCTGAGGCGGGAAACCGGGTATCGCCTTGATCTTTTCGTGCACCAGCGACACTCCAATCATGATATGGCCCAGAAGCCGGCCTTCGGTCGAATAATCAATGCCACGAGCGTACCTTAGTTCGTCGATCTTGCCAATATCGTGAAGTATCACGCCAGCCACCAGCAGATCGGCATCCAGCTCCGTGTAATGAGCGCTCACCCCGGCGGCAAGTCCCAGGAGGCTTACCACGTGTTCAAGCAAACCGCCCAGAAACGCGTGGTGCATGGTCATGGCCGCGGGAGCGCGCTTGAGCCGTGGCACGATCGACGGATCCTCGACCACATCGGTAAGCAGCCGCTTCAGCCAGGGGTTTTTCACCGCTGCTACCGCCGCGCGCAGCTCGCCGTACATTTTCTCGATGTCGTGTTTCGTATGGGGAAGAAAATCGCTGAGGTCGTAGTCGCACTCGAGGACGGGGATAATCTGTTCGAGCGTCAACTCTTTCTGCCCGTTAAACAGCTTCACCCGGCCGCGAATCTGCACCACATCGTCCCGGTCAAAGGTCGGAACCAACGCCGTGAAGTTATCCCACATTTTCCCGGAAATGGCGCCGGTGCGGTCGACAAGCTCCAGCTGCAGCCAAGAAGAACCGGTGCGGACCGACGTGCGCACCTCTTTCTCGCGCACGAGGAAATGCGAAACCACGATCTGGCCGTCCGAGAGGTCGACAACAAAATGGGACTTCATAAGCCTCAAACTTTCGGGGCCGGCAGTTTCTTCTTCTTTTTAGGTGAGTCTGGCGTGGGCGCCACTTCCTGGATCACCGTCCCGCCCGCGACGGCCGCCGAGTCCGTAAAGCCCGGTTTCACGAGCACGTAACTTTCCTCGCGCAGCTCCGCGAGATAGGTGCGGAGAGCCGGCTCCATCTTTTGCGAATAGAGCCGGTTGGTGATTTCGCCTTCGACCTTATCGAGAGGCTGGAGACCCGCGTCGAAATGATTCAGCACTTTGAGGATTTCAAAGCCGGTTTTCGTCTGGATCACGTCGGTGATGCCGTTCTTGTCCATCTTGAAAACGGCGTCCTCAAGCTGCGGCGCCAGCTGGCCGCGCTCAAACCTGCCGAGGTCTCCGCCGTCTCTCGCCGTGGTGCCTTCGGAGTAGCGTTTGGCGATTTCGACGAAATTCTCGCCCTTCGCCACGCGGTTGTGGAGATCGTCAGCCTTGGTGCGAACCGACGCGATCTCTTCGGGGGTCTTCCCTTCGGTGCTCAGGAATATTTCACCGAGTTCCACCTGCTCCGGCCGGGTGAACTGGTCTTTGTGATCTTCGTAATATTTCTTCACTTCATCGGAGCCGATGTCCATGCGACCGCCCACCTGCTGGCGAATCACTTCCTGGGTGAGCAGGCCGTTGCGAAGCTGCGTCTTGTAGTCTTCCCAGGCGATTCCCTGGGACTCGACGGCCTTCTCGAGATCGTCCATCGTGGCCAGGCCATTCTGCTTGCGGACTTCGTCCAGCCGCTTGATCAGATCGGTCTCGACGCTGAGATTCATGTCCTTGGCGCGCTCGACCAGAAGCTGCTGGTCGATCAGATCGCGGAGCAGGTCCTTCTGCTTGTCTTTGTATTCGTCGGCGATTTTGTCCGCGGGGCAGTTCTGGCAGTCGTGGTTGAGTTCCTCGCGCAGCGACGAGTCGGCCTTCTGCAAGTCGCTCCGCGTGATGATTTGATTGTTTACGCGCGCCACGATCTCTTCGACAACGGTTCCCTTTTCCTGCGCGGCCGCGGGCGCCGCCGCGGACAGAAACAAGGGGATACTTGCCAGAATGGACGCAACAAAGAAAGTCAGAATTCGGTTCATGGATGTTCTCATTCTCGATGGAATCTTAGCTCTACGATTGTAGCTGTAGCAACACGTTTCTCACGGCCCCCATGGGCCCGCCTTTTTCTGCCTTCCACCCCAGCCAGAGCACTCCGCTGGGGTCGAGGCGCATGTCCCGGCGTTTCCGGATCAACTTGACGAGCCGCTCCGGGCCAAGTGGCGTGTCATCGTAAAACTTGATGGCCACCTGGTCGCCGCGGCGGTCCACAGACGCGACGAACAGCTTCTCCGCCAGTGCCTTCAATATGGCGTAATCGAGCAGGTTCGCGACAGCCGGAGGCGGCGGCCCGAAGCGATCCTGCAGCTCCCGCTGCACCTCTACGCGTTCTTCTTCCGACGACACGCTGGAAATCCGCTTGTAGATTCGCAGGCGCAGATTCTCGCTCTCGATGTACTCAGGTGGGATGCGGATTTCCTGCCCCAGGTTGAGCGTCGTGTGACGTTCCGGCGCCACCGCTTCGCCTTTCCGTTCCGCGACGGCGCGCTCCATCATCTGGCAGTACATGTCGAATCCAACCGCTTCGATGTGGCCGTGCTGTTCCCTTCCCAGGATGTTCCCCGCCCCGCGCAATTCGAGATCGAGCGCGGCAATGCGGAACCCCGCGCCCAAATCGCTGAATTCCTTGAGGGCCGCCAGCCGCTGGCGGGCGATCGATGTGAGCGACCCTTCGGCAGGCACCAGCAGGTACGCGTAGGCGCGCTGGTTCGATCGGCCCACGCGGCCGCGAAGCTGGTACAGCTCCGAAAGACCCATACGGTCCGCACGATTGATGATGATCGTGTTCGCGCGCGGGATATCGAGGCCATTCTCGATGATGGTGGTCGAGACGAGCACATCCGCCTCGTTGCGAACAAATTTCAGCATCACCTTCTCGAGCTCCGCTTCTCGCATCTGCCCATGCCCCACCACGACGCGCGCGTGCGGCACGAGACGCTTTACCAAAGAGGCGATCGAGGCAATCGATTCCACGCGATTGTGAACCAGGAACGCCTGCCCGCCCCGCTCCAACTCTTCCTCGATCACCCGCTGGACCAGCGTCTCGCTGAACGACGCCACCGTCGTCTGAATCGCGAGGCGGTCTTTCGGCGGCGTTTCGATCAGGCTCATATCCCGCAAGCCGACCAGCGACATGTGCAGCGTCCGTGGAATTGGCGTCGCGGACATGGTCAGCACCGCAACGTTTTTGCGAATCTCCTTAAGCCGTTCTTTGTGGGTCACGCCAAAGCGCTGCTCTTCGTCGACGACAAGCAGCCCAAGGTCCTGAAACTTGACGTCCTTCGAGAGGAGCCGGTGCGTGCCGATGACGATGTCCACTTTCCCGGCTTCCAGTTCTTCGAGAGTCTTTTTCTGCTCCTGCTCGGAGCGGAACCGGCTCAGCATTTCGACGCGCACCGGAAAAGCCGAAAAGCGCCGGCGGAAGGTCTGGTGGTGCTGAAAGGCGAGCACGGTGGTGGGCGCCAGGATCGCGACCTGCTTGGAATCGGCAATGGCCTTGAACGCGGCGCGCATGGCGACTTCCGTCTTGCCGTAGCCGACGTCGCCGCAAAGCAGGCGATCCATCGGCGTCGTGGACTCCATGTCGCGCTTCACGTCGTCGATGGCCTTGAGCTGATCGACCGTCTCCTGGAATTCGAAGGCATCTTCAAACTCGCGCTGCCAGTTTGAGTCGGGAGGAAACGCGTGCCCCACGGCCGTTTTGCGTTCGGCGTAAAGCGCCAGAAGCTTGTCCGCCATATCGTCGACGGACTTGCGCACGCGCGTTTTGCGCGATTCCCAGATCGTCGTGCCCAGCCGGTCCAGAGTCGGCTTCACGCCGCCGAGAGATTGATACTTCTGAATCAGATCGAGACGCGCGAGAGGAACGTAGAGGCGGGCATCGTCCGCATAGACCAGGAGCATGAACTCGCCGGTGGCGCCGTCCGTGCCCACTTGCCGGAGTCCTTCAAACTGGCCGATCCCGTGATCGACGTGCACCACGTAATCGCCGGGCTTGAGATCCGAAAGATCGCTGAAAAAGCTGGCTGTTCTGGGGCGCGCGCGCCCCCGCTGCGCCGCCGGTGCCAGACGTCTCGAATAAATCCGAGTTGCCGAACAGGACGAGACGCGCGTCCGCAAACACAACGCCCTCGCTCAGCGGCGCCTTCACCAGAACCATCGCCGGGGTCGTTCCGCCGCTGCCCTCCTCCGCGAGCCGTCTGACCGTCACATTTTCTTCAAGCTCACCCAGCCGGTACGGAAGTTCGTACTCGTGGCAGATATCCGCGTAGCGTTCGAGCTCGCCCGTGCTCGCCGCCGAAACCATTACCTGCTCGCCCGCAATCACGCGCCCCTTCACTTCGGCCATGAACGCGGCGACGTTTCCGTGGTAGCGCGTAGTCGGCTGCGTTCGCAGGGCGCGATTGACAGCCTCCCCCTCGCGCGTTAGTTCCAGCTGCTCCAAGGCGAGCCGCGGGAAAAGCTGCAGGGCCAGTGACCATTCATCCTCGCCGAAGATGTAGCGCTCGGCCGGCTCGGCGAGGGGGTCTTCCACGTCCTCGTACGCTTGCGTGAGGCGCGTTCGATACTTCTCGACCTCGGACGCCAGCGCCGCAGGCTCATCCAGCACGAGAACCGGATCCGCGGACAGGTCGAACAGCACAGACTTGCGGTCTTCCCGGAGAATTTCGCGGAATTCCCATCCCGGATAAAAACCGCGTTCGCTTAGCTCATCGTCGCGTCCGGATGCAGACCGGGCCCCGGAGTGCTGCAGCACTTCGGCGGGATACGGAAATTCAGTGAGCGGGAGAAGCGTGGTGCGTTCCATCGGATTCGTGGAGCGCTGCGTGCCGGGGTCGAAAGCGCGAATCGACTCAATCGTGTCCCCAAACAGCTCGATGCGCACGGGCTGCGGAGCCTCCGGCGAAAACACGTCAATGATGCCGCCCCGAACCGCGAATTGGCCGGGCATCTCGCATGTGACGTGCTTTTCGTAGCCCGCGCCGGCGAGAAAACTCAGCAGTTCCGCATGCGGGATATCCTGATCTCGCTCGATGGTGCGGGCCAGCCTGCGGTAAAAATCGGGCTCCCGCATACGCCACAGCGCCGCGTGGATGGGAGCTATCAGCAGGTCGGCTTCGCCCGTTGCAAAACGCCAGAGCGAAACCGCGCGCGCTTCGGAAATTTCCGCGTGGGGCGAGCGCTTTTCATAAGGCAGGATTTCCTGCGCGGGAAAATACACCACGCGATTCCCGGGCTTGCCGGTAACCGCGCGGTAGAACCAGCGAACCGGCTCCAGCAGCGCCTCCGCTCGCGTGTTCGATTCCACCAGAAAGATCGCGGGGCGGCCGAGCCCGGCCTGCGCCATCGAGACGACAAGCGCCTTGGCCGAATCGGTGAGCCCCGCCAGATGAACTTCATTGCCGCTGCGGCGAAGTGTATCGAGAGCTTCTTCAACGACAGATTGCCGCGCGACCTTCGACAGAAGCTCGGAGACGACGGGAAGAATCATGCGCCTGGTTGTTGTTGAATGCGTTCGATCAATCGCGAAGTGGAGTAGCCAGGTTCGAGCAGGATTCTGACTAGCTTGGGGCTCAGCGTGTCTGCCCAACGCGCCGCTGTGTCTTTCTCCGGCTTCACCGGGGCGGCCGCGCCCTCGACGACGATGTCTAGGCCGAGGCTCTCGATCAGGCGCGCCGGGGAGGGATCGTCAAATTCAACCACGTAATCGACAGCCGCCAGGGCCGCGAGGATTTCGGCGCGTTCTGCTCCGGGAGTAATCGGACGCGAAGCCCGCTTCGAAGACACTTCCCCTGTGCCGGCTACACCGACATGAGCATTACGAACGCTTGCGTCCGATTGCACCCCGACGACCAGAATGTCGCCGTGAGAGCGAGCCTGTTCGAGCAGGCGAATGTGCCCGGGATGCAGCAAGTCGAAGCAGCCGCTGACGAAGACAACGCATTGCCCGTTGTCTTTCCATTTGCGCCGTTGGAGAATCAAGCTGTCTTGCGAGACCACCTGAGCCAATTCGCTGCCCCTCTTACAGTTCGCGGAACTCGTGAAAAATCAATTCTATCATGCGCCCGATCACGGCCGGCGAACCCTCGATGAAGTCCTGGGAAAAGCTTCTCGCAGTTGCGGGCATCTTTATGCTTGCGATGGGCGCTTGCTTCATCCGCCGGTCTTCCTTGCCGAAGCGAAACGTGGTGGTCGTCGCGGGTGACTGCCATACTCCCGTCACGATCTTCGAGCTCCCGCAGGCGTGAGCGCCGTAGGCTCCGCGACGGCTGCCGCCGCTTTTGATGCTATACTCGCGGCTTGGTTTATAGCGGCGGTTTTCCCGCTCCGGTGATCACGCCCTGCGGTAGGCCCGCCACAAGGGTCCATGAAAGAGATCTCGATTGTCGGGGGAGGGCCTGCGGGAGCGCTCTGCGGTGAGCGCCTCGCAAACGCGGGCTTTCACGTGACGATTTTCGACGAACGCCTCGCCTGGGAGAAACCCTGCGGCGGCGGCCTCACGCACAAAGCAATCGAGGCGTATCCCTTCCTGCTCGAAGCAAATCAGCCCAAAAAGATCGTTCGCACCGCCGAATTGATCTCTAGCCGCGGGCATCGCGCTCGCTTCGAGATGAGCAAGCCTATCGTGATCTACGCCCGCAAGGTGCTCAACGGGCTTCTCCTCGACCGCGCCGAAGCTGCGGGATGCAAGACGGTCTGTTCGCGGGTCACCGGCGTAGACACCAGCGGCGAGAAAGTGCGCTTCATTTCCGGGGGCGAGGAGCAATTGTCGGACTTCGTCGTGCTCGCCGGAGGCGCGCGCAACAGCCTCCTGCCCGAAACCACCGCGCTCGGTGCTTCCGACCTGGAGATTACCCTCGGGTACTTCGTGCCCACCGAAGAAGACATCATCAAAGTAAAGTTCCTGAAGCAGTTCGAAGGTTACCTCTGGTCTTTTCCCCGCGCCGACCACCTCTCCGTGGGTATCTGCGGAAAAATGGGACAAAGTTCCAGCCAGCAGCTCCGCCGACATCTGGAAGATTTCGTAAGCGAAGAAAAGATTCCCCTGAAGGACGCGAAATTCTACAGCCACGTGCTGCCGTCGCCGCAGGCTCAAACCATTCGCCGCAGGCGCATCGTTGGAAGAAATTGGGCCATGGCAGGGGATGCCGCCGCATGCGTCGACCCCGTCACCGGCGAAGGCCTTTATTATGCTCTCCGCTCCGGAGACCTGCTGGCCCAGGCGCTCATCGAGAACCAGCCGCAGGCCTATCCGGAGCGTCTGCGCGGGGCATTTTCCGAGGATTTGGAGTTCGCGGCCACCCTGGCGAGGAAGCTTTTTCTCGGTACCTTTCTGGGCAGCGCCATCACCACGCGAATGGTACAAATCCTGAACTACTCACCGGCGTTTCGCGACCTGATTCGCGACGTTTTCAGCGGTTCGCAGGACTACCGTACGCTGAAGCGGCGCGTGTGGAACCAGTTCGGAATCACCGCCTCCGAAATCGCGCGCGGCTTTCTCAACCCGCGTTCGATCGGGCGGATGTCCGCCCGCGCGAGTGTCCGCGACATCCCCCGCTGATCCCAGGCGTTGCTGCTCGGCCGTTGGCAAGTTGCCGGATGCTTTTCCCTCGGCGATAATCTGTCCCGCGACGCATGGAATCCTTCAACTATTTCAATTACTACACCGAGATCGAAGAGCACTTCTGGAAGAAAAGAGGCGCGCACCTGCTGGTGTCTCCGCTTGACTGGGCCATCGTAGAAACCTGGCAGAAGGCCGGCATTCCTCTCGGTGTGGTGCTCAAGGGAATCGACAGCGCGTTCGAAAGCTGGACGCGCTCCAAACGAGCGGCGGGCGGGCGTCAACTGAAAACTCTCGCCTACTGCGTGGATGCGGTTCTCGACGCCGCCGCGGAGGCTCAGGAAGCCGCCGCCGGAACCGGCCCCGAACTCAAGCGCACAGGCCCTGCACCGGAGCCATTTTCGCGCATCGAGTTGCGAAAATACCTCGAACGCAACGCGTCCCGGTTGCGCGCCGCGTCGGAGAAGCAGAAAGGCAGCCACGCCGCGCTCGCTGACCGGCTGGAAGAGACGGCGAAAAAACTGGAGGAGTTGATCCCGCTAGTCAATGCATCCGAGGCACTCGACCTCGAAGACCTCGAACGGCGCGTGACCGTTCTCGAAGACAAACTGTCAGCGGCTCTCTCCGCCGATGTGGACGAAGAAGCGATGCTCGCGATCCGCCGCGAAATGGATCGCTCCCTCGCCCCGTACAGGCGTAAGATGTCTGCGGAGCAATTGGCGCAGCTCGAGCGCCAATACACTCAAAAAAGACTGTTCGAACATTTCGGGGTGCCCAGGCTCAGCTTTTTTTATCTAACGTAGTGTGTAGTACTGTCATCTGAGCGCAATCTGTCCGCGCCCGGAGAACTAAACCCTTCATGATCGTAACCATCGAAAAATTGATTTATGGCGGCGAAGGCCTCGCGCACCACGAAGGCTCCACGGTATTCGTGCCGTTCGTGCTGCCCGGAGAGCAGGCCGACGCCGCACCCGTTGAGCAGAAAAAGAAATTCGTGCGCGCGCGGCTCAACAAGGTGCTGACCGTCTCGCCGGAGCGCGTCACTCCGCCCTGTCCGCATTTTGGAACCTGCGGCGGCTGCGACTATCAGCACGCGCCTTATGAGGCGCAGCTCAAATTCAAAACCGAAATTCTTCGTGAGACGCTGCGGCGCCTGGGCCGCATCGATTGGCCGGGAGAGATCGCAGCGCACGCGTCCCCGCCCTGGGCCTATCGCAACCGCGCCCAATGGAAAGTACGCCCTATCAAGAATGCAGACGCGGACAAGCCTGAGAACGAGAAGAGCGCAGCGGAACCGAACGGCGCCGCAAAGAACGAAGCAAAGCTCGAAATCGGCTATTTCCAGGCTAACTCGACGGCGCTTTGCGCCGTTACAGATTGCTCCATCGTCTCTCCCCTGCTCCTGAAGACGCTTCTCTCGCTGCGCGAGGCCCTGGCTGTGGGAGTTTTTCCGCGGACGCTTCGCGAAGTCGAGGCGTTTTCAAACGCCGACGATACAAAACTGCTTCTGACCCTGACTTTCGCGGGCTTCCCCTCGCGTGCCGCTGAACTCGCCGAAAAAGTTCGAGGTATCGTCCCTGAGAGCGAAAGCCTTCTCTTTTTCGATCCAACCCGCGAACGCATGGAGTTGTTCGGCCCCGGGTTCCTCGAATACGAAGCGGAAGGTTCGAAGTACCGCGTCGGGCACTTCTCTTTCTTCCAGGTGAACCGTTTTCTCGTAAACGATCTCGCCCGCGAAGTGTGCGAGATCGAAGAAAACGGACGCCTGGCTCTCGATCTCTTCGCCGGCGTGGGGCTCTTCTCGATTCCCTTGGCACGGCGGTTCGAGCGCGTCGTGGCCGTTGAGTCCAATCCGGCCGCCACGCGCGATCTCGAAGCGAATGTCCGGTCGGGCGGCTCGATCGAGGTTCGCACCGCAGACGTCGACCGCTTTCTGGAGCGCTACAAAGAGAAGCCGGATTTGATCGTTCTCGACCCGCCGCGCGCAGGACTGGAACCCGACACGGTCAGAAGACTCGCCCGAATCGCACCACCGCGAATTACCTACGTCTCCTGCGAGCCTCCGACGCTAGCCCGCGACCTCATGGGATTCCGTGAAGCCGGTTACGATATTTCCGAAGTGCACCTTTTCGATTTGTTTCCCCAAACATTTCACATGGAGGCGGTGGTCCGGCTCAAGCGCCGCGTATGAAGATTCCAGCGGTATGGATGGCGTCGGCCTTCGCAGCCGGAATCGCGCTGGCCGGCCACTGTCACCTGCCGCTGAGAACCTGGATCCCTGCGACTGCTATAGCGATCGCCGCCGGCGTCATACTCGCATTTCGCGACAACACAATTCCTGGCGCTACTCTCGCCCTCCTTGCGTGGTTCGCGCTGGGAGGCACCGCGCTGAGCATCGAGCGCGCCGCCGTTCCGGCGAATCACATCTCGCAATTGATCGCCGCCGGTCAACTGGACACCAACGAACCCCTGCGGTGGCGCGGCCGCTTGCGCGAGAATCCCATCGCTCTCCCCTGGGGAACGCGCTACGAAATTGACCTGAAGGAAGTGGAAGCCTCAGGCGCCTCGCTCCCAGTGAGAGGCGGCCTGCGCGCGAATCTCTATAATGGCCCGCGAACAATCGCAGCGCCCGATGATCTTCGAGCCGGGGATCGCGTCGAGGCTCTCCTACGCGCGCGCCCCCCGCACAATTTCCTCGATCCGGGCGCATTCGACCTTCACAGCTATCTGGCGCTGCAATCGATTGATTTGAGCGGCTCGCTGCGCAGCGGCGAACTCCTGCAGCTGATCGATCGCCCTTCTCCAACCCTTTCGCAGCATTTCGCCCGGCTCCGGGGCGATCTGCTCTCGCGTCTTGATGCGCTCTTCCCAGCGCAACCTCAGCGCGCCGCCGTGCTTCGAGCCATGCTTCTAGGCGATCGCAGCTTCGTTGAATCCGACACCGTCACCGCATTTCAGAAGATCGCGGCCTATCACGTGCTGGTCGTTGCCGGGTTGCACGTCGGCGCATTGGTGGTCTTCTTGTTCTGGCTCTGCCGCCGCTTGCACCTTTCGATTGCCCTCACCAGCCTGCTGACTCTGGCGGTGCTGGCATCTTACGTAGGCGTGGTTCAGGATCGTCCGCCCATCGTACGCGCCGCGTTAATGGCCGCATTTTACCTGTGCGCTCGTCCCCTTTTTCGCCGCATTGACCTGCTCAACATCGTCGCGCTCGCCGCTCTTGGCATGCTCCTCTGGAAGCCATCCACGCTAAGCGATTCAAGTTTTCAGCTTTCCTTCCTGGCCGCGGGAGCGATCGCAGCCATCGCGCTGCCTTGGATGGAACGCACCAGCGCGCCTTATAGGGCCGGCCTTCGCCACCTTTCAGACGTAACCCGCGATGGCGTGCATCCGCCCAAAATCGCGCAATTCCGGATCGAGCTGCGCGCCGCGATCAAATGGCTTGCGTCGCGATCGCCTTTGAGACTGGCCACTCACGCAGATCTTCTGCTCACAGCTCCTTTACGCCTCGGCTTGCGGCTTTGGGAAATCGTTCTGCTTTCGCTGGTAATACAGTGGGGCATGGTTCCGTTGTTGGCCCGCGATTTTCATCGCGTCAGCCTGATTGGGCCAGTCAGCAACATTCCGGCCGTCGTCTTGACAGGGCTGATTGTCCCCCTGGGTTTTGTCACCCTTGCCGCTACCTTCGTATGGGCCAGGCTCGCGATGCTTCTCGCAAGGGCCCTGGGATATTGTGCAGGGCTGCTGCTGGCAACCGCAGAATGGTTCAGCGGCATTCCGCAAGCTTCCTACCGCATCCCAGGGCCGCCTCTTTGGCTCACGATTTCCTTCTTTATCGCATTAATTGCGGTGGCTGGCGCGGCTCGCGCCATCGCCACCCAGCGTGCCAGCCGGTCCGCACGGAAACAGCCTTCGCATCCCATCCCAGCGTCCGAGTGGATTCCCGCGGCCGTGCTCGTCGCACTCACGTTTCTCGTCGCAACCCATCCCTTCCCAGCCGATCTTGCGCGCGGGAAACTCGAAGTAAGCGTGCTCGACGTCGGACAAGGCGATTCGATCTTTGTGGCCTTCCCGGATAACCGCACAGTGCTGATCGATGGCGGGGGACTGGCGGGATCGGAGCGAATTGGCGGATATCGCTCCGGTTCAGATATAGGCGAAGAAGTCGTGTCTCCCTACCTATGGTCGCGGGGACTTAAGCGAATCGACGTCGTCGCCCTCACGCACGCGCATCACGATCACCTGGATGGCCTGTACAGCGTCCTCGATAATTTCCGCGTACGCGAATTGTGGATCGGGCGCGATGAGGAAACGCCTGCTTTCAAAGCATTGGTTGCGGAAGCCGAAAAGCGCGGCGTAAAAATCGCGCATAAGACCTCGGGATCAAACTTCGATTGGAACGGCGTCAGCGGCGAGTTCCTGTGGCCCAGGGACGTGGGCCCTGTCAATGAGGCTTCCAATGACGATTCCCTTGTCCTGCGCATCGGCGATGGCCGTCTCCACTTCCTGCTGCCGGGGGACGCTCAGCAGCGCTCCGAGGACGAACTCGTCGGCAGCCGAGCCGCACTCGCGGCGGATTTCCTCAAAGTGCCTCACCACGGAAGCAAAACTTCCTCGACGGAGGCGTTCTTAGCCGCGGTCGCGCCAAGCGTAGCTGTTGTTTCAGTCGGCGAAGCAAACCCTTTCGGGCAACCGGCGGAGAATATCGTCGAACGCTACAGGAGGGCAGGGGTGCGTTTTTTGAGGACCGATCGCGACGGAGCCGTCACGGCGCTCACCGACGGCCAAAAGCTTTCCGTCAGCACGTTCACCGAAGAAAATTCCAGATAGTCACTTCCGGCTTCAGAAGCGATGGGAAACGAAAAAAGCTACTCGCCGGCAGTCGCAGGTTTTGAATAGCTCGAAAGGATGCGTCGGGCATCCTCCGCCTGCGATTCGGGCACCCAGACTTCCGCATCGTGCGAGCCCTCCGGAGGCTCATTCATCGGAAACGGCTCAGCCCCCTGGAAACCAGGCGCGGAAATGCCGGCGCTCTGCAGCAATCCTCGAACCACCATCGCCTCCGAGGAGGTACCCGCTTCAAAAACCTTCACCAGATAGTTGTCGGAACTCTTTTCGGCCATCGGACCACACTCCTATCGGCAGACGCTTGCCGCCTTTTTCGCAGTATGTTTCGCACTCCGCTCTTGGAGTTCATCATAGTCGAAGCGCCAGGCAGAGGCCAATCAGGGAGTGACCTGAGAAGAACTCGGTGCTTCCGCTTCCGAGTCTAGTGTCCGAGACGCGCCCGGATCCACATCCTCACCCACAAAATTCCCAGACCTACCAGCGCCCCGATAAGCGCCTGGTATTCGCGATTTTTCCGGTATTGCGCCCAGGAGAATTTCACCGGTGCCGCCGCAGAAGCGTGAGGCGAGTCTCTCGGCACCACCGTTATCCGCGGAAAGAACAAGGGCACGCGCCTGGCGTACTCTACAAATAACTCGCCGTAACGCGCCCGCAGATCGTTCTCCTCGTTTCGCATCACCGCATAGTAGAAAATTGTGAAGTAGGCCCCGACGATCGCGCCACCCCACCACGAACGCCCCGCAATGCTGAAACCCGCGGCGAGAAATGCGCTGCCTAGGTAAAGCGGGTTCCGCGTGTGAGCGTAAGGCCCGTCCGTCACGAGCTGCTCGTACTTCCGCAAATGTCCCGAGGCGGCCCCGCGAATGATCAAGCCCACAGCCGCGACGATTCCTCCCCACAAAATAAAGCGGGGCGTGGGATCGGCGAGCACCCAATAAACGATGGCTACCGGGTAGCCCACCCGCACCCGCCAGCGCATCCAGAAGTTCCGCTGCTGGGTCACGAACGCCGCTCCAGACGGCGCAGAACCGCGTCAAACACCTGATCGACGGTGATCGAAAGCATCGAGGACGCATAGTCCTTGCCCCGCCGATAGGTCGTTTCGCATCCCCGAAGATTGCGAATCCAAATATCCTGCGGCGCGTACGGCCCATTGCGTGATGGATCGGTTGGCCCGAAGAGACCCACAACAGGCGTTCCCAGCGCGGAGGCCAAGTGCAGGGGCCCGGTGTCGGCGGAAACCACGAATTTCGCCCGCTTCAAAAGCGACATGAGCGGCCCCAGACCAAGCGATATTGCAACGGGTGCTGAATTCCCTGCCGCTTCCGTCACTCTCTGCGCCAAAAGCTGCTCACCGGGACCAAAGCTGACCACCCCGCGCAAGCCCAAACGCGTCTCCAGCTTCCGGTGCAACTCGCCATAACGCTCCGCAGGCCAGCATTTCGATCGCCAGCCGCCTCCGGGATTCAGCACGAAATATTCCTGTAATTTGTGCGCCGCCAATTCGCGATCGACGCGCTCGTCATCCTGGGGACGAATCGCCAGCGGAAAACGCGCCCCCGACTTTCTCGCACCAACGTGTTCCACCAGCGTGAGGTTATGATCCACCTTATGCGGCCCGCGAGGGTTCAGCCGATCGGTGTAGAAAAGCACCGCCAGCCCTTCTCGCGCATAGCTGCTTTGAAATCCTACGCGGCGAGCTGCCCCGGACGCATACGCAAGAATTGCCGATTTATAAAGCGCCTGGAAATCAATCGCGCAAGTGTACTTCGCCGAGCGCAGCTTGCGGACGGTACCGGCAATTCCACCGGCGCTCTTGCGATCCACGGAAATGACTTGGCTGATGTCCGGATTCCCCTCCAGAAGCCTCGTCCACCGCGGCTCGACCGCCCATTCGATGCGGGCCGCCGGAAAGGCGTCGCGCAGAGCCGAAGCCGCAGGAAGCGCGTGAATAATGTCGCCAAGCGAACCAAGCCGGATCAGCAGAAAACGCGGATCAGCCATCGCTGCGCTGCCGCAGGCGCGCCAGGAGATCGCGAGTGGAATGCTGCTTGGGGTCGCCGACGATGGCCACGCGGATTCCCAGCAGAGCGGCGAGTTCGCGCTCTGGAACCGTTTCGGCGGTGTAGTCGGTTCCCTTCGCGTGAACGTCCGGCTGAAATTCGCGCAGGAGCGAGTTGACGTCCAATTCGTCGAAGATGATCACGTAATCCACATCGGCGAGCGCGGCCACCAAGGCCCCGCGCGCCCGTTCCGTGAGAATGGGCCGCCCTTCGCCCTTCAGCTTTCGCGCGCTGGCGTCGGAATTGATGCCGACGATGAGGATATCACCTTCCGCGCGCGCCGCTTTCAGGTAGCGCACGTGGCCCACATGGAGCAAATCGAAGATTCCGTTGGCAAAGACGATTTTCCGGCCCGCGCGGCGATGTTCTTCCAGTACTTCGTGCAATCCGTCCCGGGAAAGAATTTTGGCGCGCGTGTCCATGCGATTCCGCGGATTCCCTACCGGGCGGCCGTGGCTTCCCGCCGCAGCACAGCTTCCAGTTCCGCGGCCGTCACGGTGGCGGTTCGCCGTTTCATCACCACGATGCCTCCCGCATAGTTCGCCAGGTGCGCCGCTTCCAGATAGGAAGCGCCGGCCGCCAGAGCCAGAGTGAAGACGGCGATCACCGTGTCGCCCGCGCCGGTAACGTCCACAGGAGTGTCGGAGCCGTAGATGGGAATGTAGCTGGAATCGATCTTTTTCTCGCCACCCTGCGCGCCGCGCTCGAACACCACGATGCCGTCCTTCCCTCGCGTCACAGCAAGTGCCTGAAGTCCGAGGTCCCGCACCAACCGGTCCCCAAGATTTTCCAGCCTTTCGATATTCGTTCCCACCTGCTCGTGGTATGCCGCCTCGAGTTCCGGCTCGTTCGGCGTTGCCGCGGTAATACCCGCGTCCGCATATTCGAGCAGGCGATAGCGGGAATCGAGCGTGATGCACTTTGCCTTGAGCTTTCGCGCGAGGGCGGGCGTGGCTGCTCCGAAACCGTAATCCGAGAGGATCACCGCGTCCGCGTTGCGCGCGACGTGGCGGGCCTTCCTCTCGATCGCTCCCTGCACGCTTTCGGATAATTGCGAGCTCGGCTCGCGATCGACGCGCAGCACCTGCTGCTCGGTGGTGTGGGTCCACCCGGCAAGGTAGCGAGTCTTCGTGGTCGTCACCCACTCGCGCGCGCGCAGTATTCCGCTGGTCTGGACGCCTTTCTGCCGGAACTGTTCGAGCAGCTTCTTGCCGCCTTCGTCTTCGCCCACTACGCCAACCGGAAGGACGCGCGCGCCCAGCGCCGCGAGGTTATTAACGGCATTCGCCGCGCCTCCGGGATAGGCCTCGGTGTGGCGATGCCGCAGGATCAAAACAGGCGCTTCGCGGGAAACGCGCGAAATCTCTCCCGACACAAACTCGTCCAGCACGAAATCTCCCACCACGCCTATCGTCTGGCGCGAAAACGCGCCGACGATATCGAGCAGGCGCGTAAGATCGACGCTCGCGCCGACAGTCTGTGCGGCGGCTCTTTTGCCTGCACGCTGGTTCAGTTTCTTTCGATCCGCGCTCAATCCGATTCCTCGTAAAACGAAGTTTGGGAAAAATGGTCGCGACGCAAAATAGCACAGCGGCTTGCGAGCGGCAAACGGGAGAGCTAAGGCTTATTCGAAAAGCCGCTGCCGGATTTCGACTTTGCGATGATGGTGCGCCAGAATTCTTCTTCGCCACCGATACTCAGCGAAATCCGGCAATACAATGCCGGCAGCTCGTTCCAACGAACGCCGTCCAGATTGAACGCATCTTTCTCCGTGCAAACCAACGCCTCGGCGCCAAGCCTCCGCGCTTCCCCCTCGATTGCAGAGGCTTCCTCCTGCGTATACCGGTGATGGTCGCGAAAGAAAGCGTGACCCACCACTTGAAATCCCCAATTGCGCAAATCCGCCAGAAAAGCGGAAGGATTGCCGATGCCGCAGAAAGCAAAAAGCTTTTTCTTCTGCAGTTCGGGGAGTGACACCGCTTCGGACCCGGGCTCGTTCACGGCCTGTATCGAATCAAGATGGGGCTTGGCATAGAAGATAGGAGCCGCCGAGTCGTGGCTCACCGCGGCTTCTATCGCGGGCGCGTGGTCGCTGCGCGTGATGACGATGATATCCGCCCGTTCCAGCGCCGAGCGTGGCTCTCGCAAGCGCCCCGCCGGGAGCAGATGCCTGCCGCCAAAGGGATTTGTGGCGTCGATGAGAACGATATCCACGTCGCGAGCCAACCGCCTGTGCTGAAACCCATCATCCAGTACGAACCATTGCACGCCGCTGCGAGCCAACTCGCGTCCCTTCGCGAAGCGATCCGCGCCCACGCCAAACTCAACTCCCTCCCCTAGGCGCGCCTTCATCAGTCGAACTTCGTCGCTGGTACTCTCGGAGATTCTACCGGTTTTCAGTCCCTCCCGGGCCGGCGCAATCTTGCCCCGATAGCCGCGCGTCAGTATTCCTACTTTCTTTCCTTCCGCAAGCAGGCGTTGCGCGATCCACAGCACCATCGGCGTCTTGCCTGTACCGCCCACCGTCAGGTTGCCGACGCTGATCACCACGCCGTCGATTCAGCTTTGGCCGCGAAAATCCCGCGCCGGTAGGCCTGTGCGCGCGCACGGACAACCAGCCCGTAGGGAAGAGTCAGCGGCCAAAGAAGCGAATCGCGAAGACTCATTCCCCGCTTCCCTCACCGCCAAGCAATACAGTAATGCGATCGATGGCCCGGTCGGTTGCCCCGCGATTCCGCTCGGAAAGCTGGCGCGCGGCCTTCCCCATGCGTTCACGCAGAGAGTTATCTTCAATCAGCTGCACCCACACCTTTCCAAGCTGCTGCCCGCTTGTCACCTGCACGCCGGCCTTCGCCGCCAGAAACTGATTTGCCATGTCTCGAAAATTTTCCATCGACGCGCCAAATACGGGCGGCTTCGAAAACCAGGCGGGCTCGAGAATGTTGTGCCCGCCCGACGGCACAAGCGAGCCGCCAACAAAAACCGCGTCTCCAAAAAGGTAAAGCCCGGCCAATTCGCCGATGGAGTCGAGCACCAGCACGTCCGCATTTTCGTTCAGGGGCGCATCGAGACTGACCTGGCTCCGCCGGACCACGGTCCAGCCACCCTCGGCGGCAATATCGGCGGCGGAGCCGAATCGATCCGGCTTGCGCGGCGCAAGCACCAGCAGCGTCCTTCGCCATTGGCGCTGTACGATATCGTAAGCAGCCATGACCGCCGCCTCCTCTTCCGCGACCACGCTACCGGCAATCAACACCGGCCACCGCTCCTGCTGCTGGATCTGCTCTTCGAGCCACCTGCCGAAAGGAGTGATCTTCGGAGGATCGCTGTCGTACTTCAGGTTTCCGATCACTTCCACGCGGTCTTCGGCTGCGCCCATTTCGCGAAGCCGCTCGGCGTCCTGCGGGGTCTGCGCGAGGAAAAGCTCCACGTCCTGCAGAACCCGCCTGTAAAATTCGCCCACCAGAAATTTCCACTGCTCGAAGCGCCGAAACGACCGCTCCGAAATCCGCGCGTTTACGAAAACAACCGGAATTCCGGCTCGACGCGCCTCGCGCAGAAAGTTCGGCCAGATCTCCGTTTCCATGATAATCACAATGGCCGGATGAATCGCATGGAGCGCGCGGCGCACCGGCACCACCCAGTCGAGCGGAAAATAGAAAATTCCGTCGGCCGATTGCAGCCGCTCGCGCGCCAGGCGCCTCCCCGTTTCAGTCGTAGTGGAGACAAACACGGGACGCCCCGCGCTAGCCTTCAACCGTTCCACCAGCGGCTGCGCCGCGAGTACTTCCCCGACTGAAACCGCGTGAATCCAGATAGCCCCCGGGGCTGCCTTGGCGCGTTCGGCGGTCTCCGCAGGAACTCCGCCGAAACGTTCCGAGAGCGTGCTGGCAGGCTCTCCCCTACGCCATCCGCGCCACGCATAGTAGGGCCCAATCAAGAGCATGCCGACTGCGGTGAGAATCCGATAAAGGAAGTACATGGGAAGGCAGCGCGCGCCTGACGAACCTCTTTGCCGCACGCGGACCGGGTATTATAGTGTCAGCCGCGTAAAAGACGCACAACTTCCCGCACTATTGCGGCATCGGAACTCAAAAAGATGCGAACAATCTGGCTTTTTGCGATCGCACTTCTGGTTTGCGCCCCCGCCTTCGCGCGGGGCGGCGGTCAGTCAAACGCCCCATCCGCCGCCCCGTCCGGCGCCGAGGAGTCCCTCTCGCACGACCGGCACGACGGCCTCAACATTTCGGCCGATCCCTATATCGACGTCGAGCGTGCCAAAAAGAAATTCGGCAAAGCCAATCCGATTCCTGCCGGCATTCTTCCGATCGAAGTTTTTCTGCGCAACGAGACCAACCAGCCGATTCGCATCGATCTAAGTACGATTCAGCTGGAGGTCCGCCCCCCGGAGGGAAAACGCCAGGATGTCGATTCGCTCTCCCCCGTGGGAGTAGCAAACCAGATCGTGCATCCCGAAGGCTCGATGACGCCTTCCACCCGGCGTTTCCCGCCCATCGCGCTTCCCTCCGAAAGCACGGACAAGAAGGTTGCTGGCATGCTCGATATTTTGCGGCCTCTCTCGCTCGACGGCGACGTCGTGCCACCCATGGCCATGATTCACGGTTTCGTGTTTTTTGACGTGAACCACCAGATGTCGCTGGTGGATCACTCGAGTTTGTATGTACCGGATGTGATGCAGGTCCCGTCTAATAAACCGATGATGTTTTTTGAAGTTGCCTTGGGTGTTGCCGGCGAACGGTGACCAGCGAGGAAATATCGCCTTCAGATGCGCCCTAACATCATCACAGCGAAGGAATTAGGTAAGTTTGCTTCGCGCGTTTCAGCGCTGTATCATAGGATTTCCATGCTCTCGGCGATCCGGAAGTTGTGCCTGGCGGTGCTGGCTTTGTTGCTGGTAGCTCCCGGTCTGCCGGTGCGAGCCGCCGACGATCCCCCCACTTTTCCTCTCAGTGACGTAAAGCCCGGAATGAAGGGCGTCGTGTACACGATTTTCGAAGGCGACCAGGTCGAACAGGTGGACCTGGAGGTCATCGGCATTCTGAATAACGCCCTGGGGCCGAAGCAGGACGTGATCCTCGTAAAGCTCTTGGGTGACAAGGCGGACAAGACAGGCGTCGCCGCCGGAATGAGCGGCAGCCCGGTTTATTTTGACGGTAAGCTCGCCGGCGCCCTCTCGTTGAAAATCGGCAACTTCTCGAAAGACGCGATTGGCGGCGTGACGCCCATCCAGAACATGTTCGACGTAGAGAAATCTTCTACCGCTCTGCCTGTGTCCAAAGCCTCGGCTGCGATCGTCGGTTCCACAAGCACGGACGCTACTCGCGCATTTATACCCGCTGAGTTTGCGCAGCCCACCGCGGCTGGCGCCCAGCAGTTCCTGATACCGATTGAGACGCCCCTGATCACCGCCGGCCTTTATCCGCAAACGCTTGCCCAATTCGGCAGTCAGCTAGCGGATTTCGGAATATCGGCAATGGCTGGAGGCAACGCGCCAGCCTCGCCCACGGATTCGCAGATTAAACCCGGTGATATGGTCGGAATGGACCTGGTGCGAGGCGATCTCTCCTTGAGCGCCGGCTGCACGGTGACGAGCGTTGAAGGCAATCGATTCTTCGCCTGCGGACATCCCCTGTTCAGCTTCGGCTCCGTCGCGATTCCCATCTCTCGCGCGCACGTGGTAATGACGCTCGCCTCGTCGCAGGCCTCCACAAAAATCATCACCACGGGCGGGACGATCGGCACGCTGACGCAGGACCGTCAGACAGCCGTGATGGGCACCTTGGGCGCTGGCCCCTCGATGATTCCGCTCGATCTGACGCTCACGACCCCCATCACCGAGAAGAAATTCCACTTCGAAGTGGTGCAGAACGCGCAATTGACGCCGGTGCTGGTAGCGCTGGCATCTTTTAATGGAATCGTCGGCAACCCCGCGTACGGCGAGGGCTCCACGCTCCAACTCGATGGCACGATCGATATCAACGGCCACTCGCCCGTCCACATCGATGACCTGTTCGCGCCTATCGACGCGCCCATTCCTACCGGCTTCTTTGCCGCCACGGCCGTGCAAGGAGTGTTCACGCGCATTTACTCGAATCCCTACGAGATCCCGCAGATCGGCCACATCGATCTGCACGTGACCATGCTGACCGAGCGCCGCTCGGCCACGATCGACGGCGCGTGGCTTGAAAAGAGCGAAGTTCACCCGGGGGAGACCGTTGCCGTGAAGGTTCTGCTTCGCCCCTATCGGGGCGCCGCTTTCACCCAGGACATTCCGGTCACGATTCCGGCGCAAACTTCCCGCGGCACCCTGCAGCTCATGGTCAGCGACGCGGAATTCCTGAACCGCAACGTTCAGTCGCTCGCCTCCAGTTCGCAGGGCCAGTTGCCCGGGCTGGAAGAGCTGATCAAGCTCGTCAACCGCGAGCGAAATAACGACCGCCTGTACGCGACCCTTCTTCAGTCCACGCCCACCATGCTGGTCGAAGACAAGGAAATGCCCAACGTTCCCGCCTCGGAAATCAACATCCTGAACCAGCGCCAGAATCCCGGCGGCGCGCGCCTGCTCCGGGAATCCACCGCGGGCGAATGGTCGGTGGACATGCACCAGGTAATTGCCGGCCAGCACATGCTTACAATCACCGTGAAGTGAATGGCGGCATCCAAAGGAGATTTTCGTCCCATGATGCGGCGACTCAATCTCGCATTCTTGCTGGTGTGCTTGCCCGCCACCGCGCTCTCTGCTTCCCTTCGTCCTCTCGAGCGGAGCACACCCGCCAATGGCGCCAGACGGATTTCTCCGATTTCCAAAAGGGCACCGCAAAAGGCATTGCCATTCGCAGCGACGGAAAGCTCCTCCCCGCTCCTAAATTCGACGCCTTTGCCGATCCAAATCTCGCCTACCTCTGGGAGCTGCGGATGGATTCCCAGGGACACTTGTTCGCCGCCGGCGGCTCCGATGCGAAGGTCCTGCGCTTTGATGACGCGGGCAAGGCGACCACGGTTTTTGAATCCTCGGAACTCGCCGCCCAGGCGATTGCCTTCGATTCGAAAGACAATTTGTACGTGGGCACGTCTCCGGACGGCAAGGTCTACAAAGTCACGCCCGGCGGACAAAAAAGCGTCTTCTTCGATCCCAAAACAAAATACATCTGGGCCCTAGCCGTAGACCCCCAGGGTTCCTTGTTTGTGGCGACAGGCGACAAAGGGCAAGTCTTTGTCGTTACCCCCGATGGTAACGGACAGGTCTTCTATCAGAGCGATGAGCGCCACGCCCGCTCTCTCGCTTTCGATTCGAAGGGAAACTTATTGATCGGTACCGAGCCCAGCGGGCTTATTCTTCGTGTCGAAGTCCAGCGAAAAACGCCTGACGCTGCGCCCCTGGCCGGCGCCTCATTTGTAATCTATGAGACCAACAAATCGGAAGTGACTTCACTCGCCACCGATTCCAGCGGAAATCTCTACGCCGCATCTGTGGGCGAAAAGATTGCCATCCAAGGGGCTCCCCGCGTGATCCCCGGCGTCCCGGTGCAAAGCTCCGCCCCCATTGGAAACGCGCAGGGCGTGATCATCGTTCAGGACCAGCCGGTCACGAGCCAGCAGCCCGCTCTCTATCCCTTTCCAACGGTCAGCGGAGGAGCAGAAGTTGTAAAGATTGCTCCCGATGGATCCCCGGAAACGTTGTGGACCTCCCGGGACGACCTCGTATACGCGCTGGGCCTCACGCCCGCCGGCAAGCTTCTCCTCGGCACGGGAGACAAAGGAACCATCATAGAGCTCGAAGGCGACCAGATTTATTCGAGCGTGGCAAAAACCGCCTCGGCGGAAGTGACCAGCTTTGTGGCCGGCCCGGGAGGCAGGATTTTTGCGGCCACCGCCAATGCCGGCAAGGTCTTCTCGCTTGGCCCCGGCTACGAATCCCACGGGAGCTTCGAATCCAACACCTTTGACGCCAAGATATTTTCCCGCTGGGGACGCCTCACGTGGTGGGGAGAAAACGGCGCGATGCAGGGTAAAGTCGCGTTCTACGCCCGCTCGGGCAATACCTCGAATCCCGATAACAACTGGAGTGCATGGGCTGGCCCGTACAAAGCCTCCGACGCGGACGGGATAAGCTGCCCGCCGGCTCGCTTCGTGCAGTGGAAAGCCGTGTTTCTCGATACGAATGACGCCAAACCGCCTACCGTTTCCTGGATCGGCCTCGCTTATCAGCCAAAGAACGTCGCGCCCGCGGTCGACGATGTCGCCGTCCAAGACCCCGGAGTCCGCGTGGTCGGCTATTCGCCGCAGCCTGGCGGCCTCGGAACTTCCCAGCCAGTTCAGCTTCGCAACCCTCACGGGCCAGGCGCGAATCCTTCCTCATCGCCGGCTGGCGCCGACTCGGCTTCCCGAACTCCTAAAGTGGAAGTCCCTCCCCAAGGATATGAAGAGAAGGGCTACCAGGCCGTCCTCTGGAGCGCGCACGACGACAACGACGACGATCTCTTATATTCGGTCTATTACCGCGGCGAAGGCGAAACAAACTGGCATTTGCTGAAAGATAAACTCGCGCAGAAGTTTTATTCCTGGGATACAGCCTCGATGCCGGATGGCGCCTATTATCTGAAAATCGCCGTCACGGATTCCCCTTCGAATCCGCCGGATCAAGCGCTCTCCACCGAGCGCCAGAGCGATCGCTTTGAAATCGCCAACACGCCCCCGCGTATCGAAGAGCTTCGTGCCGACGCCGGCGCCGCGACCGTGAGGATATCTTTTGCCGGCATGAGCTCGGCTGGAGCAATCGCCGAGGCGCAATACAGCGTCGATGCCGGAGACTGGCGGATTGTTCCACCCGTGGGGCAGCTTTCCGATGCCCCGAAGGAGAGTTACCGTTTCGATCTCTCCGGGCTCGCTGCGGGAGAACACGTGGTCGCCGTTCAAGTGACCGATGGCTTCAACAACACCACCGCGGCCAAGGTAACCTTCACACTCCCCGCCCGCGCGTCGAAGTGAACGTATCCGCGACTTCAATTCCCCCAATCGCGCGCGGAAGACATCGGCTCGAAGCGTTCTACAGCCGCGCCCACGCCAACCAAACCTTGCCGGTCGGCTTGCAGTTCTACATGTACCACCCTGGCACTGCATCGCACCTGCTCCGCGCCCCGGCCGGTTAGCTCGCGGGGAATCGTAAAATACATTTCGAGCGGCTCGCCCACGTTCACCCGCTGACGCGACCTGAAGTAAATGCCGCGTTCGGAGAGGTTCACCGATTCGCCCTCGATCGTTCCAAAGGGAGTTCTCCCAGCCGCACCTGCTTCTCTCCCGAATGAATCCGCACCCTTGGCAACTCGAAATCGAAGCGGCACTGTGCATTCCTTCCGTGGCGCAATACGCCGTTCCTTGTTTCCCATGGTTCCTCCTGAATTACTGGTTCCTGAATATTTTGGGAGAGTTACTTCCGGAAGGGTTTCGGCAGAATCGCACCGGGCCATGCTTCAGTCAAGAATTATAATGTGGTTGTTCGCGCACAAGACGCAGTCTCGGTAGAGGATGCGACGGGCCGTGGGCCAATCCGGTCGCGCTAAAAGAAAGGATTATGAGTCGGCGTCTTCCGGACTCCAATTGGCAGGCGGAAAAGCAATTCGCCAGAAGCCGGAATCCGCAGAGTCGAATTCGATGGCCGTATGAAAGCCCTCTGCCGTCTCTCGCGGAGGGCGGACCACCCTGCAGGACATCCGCTCCCTGGTACCGTCGTGCTCCAGAACGAGCCTGGTGTCAGTCGGGAGGCTCTGCTGCACGGCAATCAGCGCGCCGTGTGAATTTACGCTCAGCGTTGTAACGTCAAAAGTTGTCGGTGTCCCGTTCAGGGCAACATGCACCTTCGCGCGTACCCGGAGCAGCACGCGCTGGCTGCGCCGGCGCTCTTCACCCATCGGCCCTTTCGAGAACGACTCGCCGCTTGCCGGGCCTGGCGTACGCGAGGGAGTTGCCGGTGTCCGGGCAATCGCAGGCAGGATCTTCGATGCCAGGGCTTTCAAAGGTTCCATGGTTAGAATTCCACTCCCCAAAAATCAATTTCGGATTGAACCAGTTTCACGCCCAGGTCCCAGCCGTCAGGCCGCCGGGTGCCTTTCCAGACCACTTCGGCCTCCACCTCGCGGCGCGTACTCAAATTCGTGACCCGAAGCCTCTGCTGCACGTCGATTTCCTTTGGGCTTACCAGCAGGCAGCCATAGTTATTGACGACCCTCGTAAAGCCGGACTCAAAGTACCTCACCCCCGGCTGGCCGCCTCTCCAGGTGATCGTCACCGGCACGCGGCAGTTCATTCGGGGGCCGCGCCGCTTGGAAGCAGGCCGAAGATCGGAGGGATAGTCTTGAGACCACATCGTTCGCTTTGTAACCCATTCAAACCGAGCATGATAACAGGGGCAATCTGCGTCTTTTCTGAAGGCCATAACACAGCGGGGCTAGACTAGCGGCTAGTCCCAGAAAGGGTCAATGGTACACAAGGACAGGTAGCAATCCAGCTGCCGGACGGTGGAAAAAGGAAGTTACCCAGGAAGTTCCAGCAAAACGCGACTATTGCTTTCGTTCGGTCACAATTAATTAGGGAAGCCTTCCCGAAATGGGCCCATCAGCCTTCCACCCACTTCATAGCGCCGCTATCATGGCGAGGTGTCCCTAATGGCACATCAAAAGCAGAAGATCGTCGTCTTCACGATCGGCCACTCCACACGGCCGATCGAGGAATTCATCGGGCTTCTTAAGTCAAATGGGATCCGCCGGCTCATCGACATCCGCACCATCCCTAAATCGCGCCGCAACCCGCAGTTCAGCGCCGATAACCTGGCAGCTTCGCTGCACGCCGCTGGCGTCGACCACGTCCATCTGAAAGCGCTCGGCGGACTCCGCCATCCGCGTATTGATTCCGTGAACACGGGCTGGCGCAACGCAAGTTTCCGCGGCTATGCCGATTATATGCAGACGGAGGAATTCGAAGTGGCGCTCGACCGCGCAATAGCCCTCGCGCAGCAGGAACCTACGGCTCTCATGTGTGCCGAGGCTGTGCCTTGGCGGTGCCATCGCTCCCTGGTCTCCGACGCGCTGGTCGTCCGCGGCATCGAAGTCCGCGAAATCGTGAATGAGTCAGCTCCCCACGATCACAAGCTCACTCCATTCGCTCGCCTCGAGGGCACGCGAGTCACCTACCCGAAGACGGGCGGCGACAGTCAGATGACGCTTATGAATGAATTCCCGGAATAACGTGGCGCATCGCCGTTGGCAAAGCGTTAGTGCATCGGAGGAGCCGCGGAGTGTGCCGGCGGCCGCTTCATGAGAAAGGTCAGCGGGATAAGGCACGCAATCAGCACAGCCATGGCTGAAACGGCATCCTTGTAGGCGAGGGAGGCCGCCTGTTGCTGCATCATCATGGCAACTCGCGCATATGCCTGATGCAGCGCCTGTCCGGGATCCAAGCCATGATTGCGGAGTGTGCTGCTCATTCCGTTCACCATCTGCTCGAATTTCGGGTTGGTGTCGCGCATGTTGGCCGACAAATAATTCTGCCTCACCTGCGTGGTGCGCGTAATGAATGTGCTCACAAGTGCGATCCCCACGCTTCCGCCGATGTTCCGCACGAAATTCACCATGCTCGATACCTGGTTATTGTTTTCGCGCCGGATGTTCACGTACGAAAGCACGTTCGTGGGGATGAAAATGAACGCTAGCCCCATCGTCTGATACACGCGGAGCATCGCGATTGTCCGAAAATCCATGTCCAGCGTGAGATGCCTGGCCATGTAATACAACGCGACAGACGTCACCGCGAATCCGAACGACATGAGCCGCCTCGGGTCCACCCGGGAGACCAGCGTGCCGCAGATCGGCATCATCAGCATCATGATAAAGCCGCCCCCCGCCAGCGCCTCGCCCGCCGTAACCGCGGGATATCCCATGAGCAACTGCAAAAACTGCGGGATGAGCACCGTGGTGCCATAGAGCACAAATCCCAGAATGAACATGAAGAAAACAGCCGTCGCCAGATTTCGATTCTTCAATAACTTCAGCTCAACAATTGGATTCGGATGCCGCCATTCCCAGAAGATCCACCCGGCGAACACCGTCACCGCCACGCAGACCCCGGCAATAATCCAATTCGAACCGAACCAGTCGAGTTCCTGCCCTTTATCCAGCACCATCTGCAAGGTGCCAACTGCCAGCGCGATCAGCCCCAGCCCGGCGTAATCGATGCGAATTCCCTTCCGCTTTTCCTGTTCCTCGCGAAGATAGGGTGGATCCTCGACCAACCTGTGCGTCAGGTAAAGCGAGAGCAGGCTGATGGGCACGTTGATATAAAAAATCCAGCGCCAGCTGTAATTGTCCGTAATCCAGCCGCCCAGCGTGGGGCCGATTGCCGGAGCCACCACCACCGCCATCCCGTAAATGGAAAACGCCATTCCGCGCCTGGCAGGCGGAAACGTATCGGCAAGAATCGCCTGCTCGCTCGGCTGCAGGCCTCCGCCTCCCGCGCCCTGCAGAATGCGAAAGAACACCAGCAACCCCAGACTCGGCGCCAATCCGCACAAAAAGCTGCTGGTCGCGAAGAGCGCGACGCAGGACATGTAGAAACGCTTGCGCCCCAATCGGGTGGCGAGCCACGCGCTGATCGGCAGCACAATCCCGTTGGAAACCAGGTAACTCGTGAGCACCCAGGTGGATTCGTCCGAGCTCGCCCCGAAGCTTCCGGCAATGTGCGGCAGCGCGATATTCGCGATGGAAGTGTCGAGCACCTCCATGAACGTCGCCAGCGTCACCGTCAGCGCGATCAGCCACGGGTTGTAGCGAGGGTGCCAGTGCGACGTGTCGGCGGTAGCGGTTACGGTAGCGGCCACAAATTTCCCTGTTGCGCTGCGATCATCTCAATATAATATACATGCGTGTATGTATGAAGTAAATGCCGACAACCCAGCGCAGTAAACAAACCGGACCCATCATCGTGCGGCGCGCGACTACGGCGCGCCCGCCGTTCCGTGCGTCCAGACAGCAGATCCGCACCGAAGCCACGCGCACAAAGCTTCTGGATTCCGCCGAACTCCTTTTCGCTCGAGACGGATTCGAAGCGGCGCGCCTGGAAGATATTGCATCAATGGCGGGATATACGCGGGGGGCCTTCTACGCCAATTTCAAAAGCAAAGAAGACATATTCTTCGCTCTGCTGGAACGCTGGATCGGAGGCCGCATCGAGGAGGTCACTTCCCTGCTCCGCCGCCACCATACTCCGGCAAGCCGCCTGCGCGCCCTTCGCGAGCACTACGCGCAGCTTGCCAAGGATCGTCGCCTCGCCCTGCTTTCTCTCGAATTCAAACTCTTCGCCATTCGCCATCCCCGGGCGCATGCGCGCCTTCGCGCGCGCCAGCAGAGTCTTCGCGCCTGCGGCGGAGAAATCCTCTCGCGCATCGTGAGCGAACTTGGCCGGTCGCTTCCCATTTCAGGAGTCGCCGCTGCCGCCGGCCTGGGAGCCCTCTCCAATGCGCTTCTGCTCGAGCACCTGGTGGACCCGAAGGCTCTGCCAAACAGTGAAACCCGCCATTTGCTCGGCGTCTTCTTCGATGGGGTGGTTCAAGGCAGGGCGACCAAATAGAGGGGCCACGCAATCACTCCGCACTTCAGGTGATCTGCATTCCTTCCCCAGCGGGGATGGTGCGGAAATCAGGCTTCGGCTCCGCGGCAGAATCCACAAGTCCCCGCAGTTCATTCACGGCCTCTTCTTCCGCATCGTCCGCCAGGTGAAAGGTCCCAAAGTGGATCCCAATACTTTTTTCCGCCCCTAAATCTTCGTGAGCGCGAATCGCATCGGACGGCGACATATGGGCCGCCTGCATGAACCATCGCGGCTGATGAGAGCCAATGGGCAGCAGTGCCAGCCCGATGGGAGCGAATCGCCTTTTGATATCCAGAAAGTGCGGCCCGTAAGCCGTATCTCCCGCAAAGAAAACCGTTCCGGAAGGGCTTTCAATCACGTAACCGCACCATAGCGTCCTGTTGCGATCGAAAGGACCGCGGCCCGAGGAATGTCGCGCGGGAACACCCGTAATTTTTATTTCCGACGTCACCGCCACCAGTTGCCACCAGTCGAGTTCGGCGGCCTCCGCCCCTCCCTCCACACCATCGGAGACCAGTCGCGAGCGCACCCCGAGCGGAACGATAAAGTCCGGATGCCACGCCGCTGCGACTCGCCGCAGCGTAGGAAAATCCATATGGTCGTAGTGATCGTGGCTCAGAAGTACCACGTGGATGGGGGGCAAATCTTCAAACCGCACTCCGGGGATTCGATGCCGTCGCGGTCCGATTCGTGCAAACGGGCTCGCGCGATCCGACCAGTGGGGATCGCACAAAATATTCATCCCATCCATTTGGATGAGCACGGTCGAGTGGCCAACAAAGGTCACGCGAAGCTCGCCGCGAGGAACGCTCTGGGGAGGCGGCGGCCCGTACACGGCGTCGATCCATGGCCGCCACGGCCCCGGTTTTCGCGTGGTAAGCCACAGAAGCAAATCCACGGGGCGAATACCCGGTCCCATTTCTACAGGATTATAAAAATGCCAGCCGTCGAAATGATTTGAAATGGGACCGCGGTATCGTTTCATCAGCGCCGGGCCGGCTCACTTTTCCGCGGAACTTGCTCGTGCCAGCCCCGAGGCGGGAGCCGCGGCTAAATCAGGATACACCTTGCCCGGAGACCATGGCCGCAGCGCCGTCCCGCCCGAAATCCACGATTGCAGCATCGGCTCAAAGAATCCGTACGGCGCGCCCGACTCCATGGCGCTGGCATCATCGAGACTCTTGCGAAGCTCAGCCGGTATGGAGAACTCGATGGCGCCCAGATTATCTTCCAGTTGAGCGAGCTTGGTGGCCCCAAGAATGGGCGAAGTGATTCCCGGCTGTGTCGCCACCCAATTGAGCGCCACCTGCGCGCGCGTCTTACCCAGCTTCTTCGCCACATCGCTCACGACGTCCAGAACGCCCCACTGCTTTTCGTTGAACTTGCGGAGCATCGGGCTTCCCGCCTTGCGAAGCTGATCGAAGCGCCCTTCGCCGTGGGCGTCGCTCCCCTCACGCCGGTATTTGCCGCTCAGGAAGCCGGCCGCGAGCGCCGCCCATGGGCAAATCGCCAAGCCAAGTTCCTGCGCCACCGGCACATGTTCCCGCTCGATGCTTCGTTCGATCAGGGAATATTCCAGCTGCAGCGCGACGAGCCCCTCTTTGCCGTCTTTCTCCGCCAGCGTTTTCGCCCGCGCCACATACCAGGCAGGCGTGTCCGAAAACGCGTAATAGCGGATCTTGCCGGCACGAATGAGATCGCTGAGAGTCGCGACCACTTCCTCCGCCGGAGTTACGCGGTCCCACGCATGAAGGTAATACAGGTCCACGTAGTCCGTCTTGAGCCGCCGCAGCGACCCTTCGAGCGCGCGATAAATATTCTTCCGGCCGTTGCCACCGGCGTTGGGATTTCCCGCCTGCGCGTTGAATGTGAACTTGGTGGCGATCGCCACGCGGTCGCGCAGCTTTCCGTCCGCCACGAACTTCCCGACCATTTCCTCGCTGTGCCCCGCCGTATAACCATCGGCCGTATCGATAAAGTTTCCGCCCGCACCGACATAACGGTCGAAGATTTCCTTCGACGCCTTCTCCTCCACGCCAAAGCCCCACTCCGTGCCAAATGTCATCGTCCCCAGGCACAAAGGGCTCACGCGCAGGCCCGAGCGTCCCAGCGTCGTGTAGTCGCCCAAGTTCATGCGATCCTCCGTCGAATGCCCGCCGTCACCATCTTAGTACACTCAAGAAACGGTTCAAGTAAGTCCTCGCCTGGCATTTCGCAGCGCTGAACAGGAGTCTACAGGCTCTGCGCTCAGGCCTGCGGACAGCTCCCCGAATTCAAGTGGATGACTAGAACTGGCTTGAGAGAATGCCGGTAAGCACAAATCCCTTGTCCATATCGAAAAGCAGAGCGTTATTGGTGCTGATCAGATAGTAGACCAGATCGTACGTAACGATAGGATTGGTACCGGTAAGCACCAGCGTTCCCCTGCCGTTGGAAGCAGGGGTATTGATGGGGCTCGCGGGCGAGGTTGTGACCACGCCGTTAGTGGTCGTGCTTACATTGCCGATGTTGATCAGATCGGACGCAAACACCTGATTGAAATTATTGATATCGAGGTTTCCGCCGGTGGCGGCGGAGGCGTTGAACACTACTTGTCCTGTGACGTCCTCCTGATAAGACGCCAGGGCGTTGTGGAATATGCCCCTCCCGGCGAGGCTCACCGCAAAATTTCCGATGGGCGTAGTCGTGCCGGATTGCTGCTGGAAGGCAATCCCCGTCGCCACGGCGGTCGGATCGAATTCAAGCAACACCGCCGAACTCTTGCTGGTCACGTATGCGGCGAACTCGCTGGTGCCGGCACCGCAAAGCTTCAGATCGATCCGGCCTGTCGCGGGATCGACGGTATAAGCACATGAGCTGAGCGTCGCGTTCGATTGAACCGTTCCCGCGTTGTTCCCATCGAATGCGCCTCCCGTCATGTTGCCGTTTCCATCGGAGGCAAAAATCCCCCCGGCGGCATAGGCGCCCGTGCTGGAATTTCCGCCCGTCGTGAAGGCGTAATTGCCCTTGGCGAGATTCGCTGCGGTAAAGGAACTCCCGGTTGGAGCGCCGAATGCGCGTCCCGCCAGAAACGCGTTGTGATCGATCTCCACAAAATGCATAAGCGTGGAGTCGGTAACGTAAAAGGCGTAGCTTCGCGACCCAATGGCGCTCGTCAGGTTGAGCACGCCGCGCCCGGTCCCAGGAAACGTGGTGTCGAAGGAGTAGGAGCCATTCAGCGTCGTGTCCGCCTTGGTAACTGTGCCGCCGTCGTTCACATCCATGATCGTGTTCGTAGCGGGAATGTTACCCGCACCGTCGGCGGTGAATCTCCCCGCAATTGCGAGCGGATTGAACGCCACGTCGGCGCCCAGGCCGCTGAACACGTATGGCCCGGACAGCACCGAGTTCGCATTCGTGGTCGAGAGAGCATTCCCGGTTTGCTGGTCGATCGTGCCGGCTCCCGTATTGCTGGTGTCGGATCGAATAATCAGGCCGTGCTGATTTGTCGTTAGCACAAAACGCCATGTGGTGCCGTTGCTGAAATTGGCGGTCCCCCTGCCATCGGAACCCACAACATAATTTCCACTGATGGGCACCTGCTTGGAGACGCCGCCTTGAAAACTGTCCGTGTCTTCGAGACCGCTCTCAATATTTCCATTCCCATCCGACACAAAACTGCCGGCCACGGCGGAGAAACCGACTTGATTGTCACCGGAATAAGAAAACGCATAGGGACCGCTGAGCGAGTGGTCGGAAAAGACGATGGTGAACGTGTCGCTCAAGGAATTCGTGCCGTCTGTTCCGGTCACCGTGATCGAATTGCCGGGAGGAGGAGACAAAGGTGCAGTGTAAAACCCGCTGGATGAGCCAATCGTTCCCGGATTCCCCCCGCTGGCCGATGTAACCGTCCACACCGTTCTTCCATCCGCCACGCCGTTCAGAATCGAGGCAAACTGTACCGTGCCCCCCGCCGGAACGCTCGCTATCGAGGGGCTGATGGAGTACCCCAGTGTGGCTCCAATCGTAACCACAGCCGTGTTCGACGTGACCGTCCCTGCGGTAGTGCTGGTGCTCGACGTAGTCGTTGTAGTGGTCGTGTTGGTTTGCTGCGCCACCGCCGTGATACTCACCTGCCCATTGTTGACCGAGGGCACGACCGCCGGCGCCGTATAAATTCCCACTTGATTATCCGTCGTCGACGAAAGGATCGTCCCGATGCTCGAACTTCCTCCCACAATTCCGTTCACTTCCCAGGTCACCGCCGTGCTCGTCGAGCTGGTCGTGGACGTGTTGGAAAGATTGACGGTTGCGGTGAAATCGGTCTGAGCGCCGGGATTGACGGTCGCTGCGGTGGGCGTGATCGAAACGGAAGTCACCGTAACGGCACCGCTGCCGCTTCCTCCGCATCCCGAGAGAATTCCGGCTACAACAATCAGGACCGCAAGAGCCGCGATCGCACGGGTTCGCATGACCATCAGCGACGCCCCCTGGAAGCGCCTGCACAAACCACGCCCGGACTGGACTTCGCCGAAAGTTCCTGCTGGACATTCAACACCAAGGAATGAAGCGGGCAGTTCTGGGGACAAATGAGTCCCGTGGTCACACCGAACCGGCTGGGCATCTTGGCCTTATCTCCATAAGTTGCATTCAGGGATACCTGCTTATTGCTTACCTGCACGAAAAAAGTTCCATAAGTCCTGCAACGCTCGCACTCCCGGAGCCCGTCGGAGCAAATGAACAGATGCGGAGAAGCCCTCTTTGCGTTGTTCCTCGCGAATTCGAAAGCCGGAGGCCTCTGCCCGGTACGCCAGACATCGAACGTATATGTTACGCCTGGAAACGGCGAGAGCAAGCGGGAATCGCCGAAAGAATCGCCACGGCCGCACGGCCCATCGACATCTGGTATTTCCGGTTTGAAGCCGATACGATTATGCTGGGAGCGCCCGAATAAGATACCGAATTAGAGAGGCAAACGATGCTCAAAATCGCGACACAACGGACGACGCTCGAGGTAGCCGACGGCACGTCCATGAATGCTTACACCGCCCGGCCCGCGGAAGAGGGTAAGTTTCCAGGCATGCTTGTCTTCCAGGAAGCCTTCGGCGTAAACGCCCACATTCGCGACATTACCGAACGCGTCGCCCGGGAAGGTTACGTCGCCATCGCGCCGGAGTTCTTCCATCGGACGGCACCCGGCTTCGAGGGCAGTTACACGGATTTCCCCGCCGCAATGCCCCATATCCAGGCGATGAAGGAAGAAAGCCAGATCCAGGACATCGCCGCAGCCTACGACTGGCTCAAAACTCATCCCCAGGCATTATCCGGCCGCATCGCCGGCATCGGATTCTGCATGGGCGGCCGTATGTCATTCCTCGCAGCCTCCACTGTTCCGCTTCGAGCCGCAATCTCCTTCTATGGAGGCGGCATCGCGCCCGCCCTGCTTCCCCGCGCGGCAAATCTCTCGGCGCCCATGCTGTTCTTCTGGGGCGGACTCGATAAGCATATCCCGCCGGAACAGATCCGCACCGTTCTGGACGAACTCAAGCGCGTCGACAAGACGTATGTGAACGTGGAAATCTCCGACGCCGACCACGGCTTCTCCTGCGACGTCCGCGCAAGTTACAACCCGGTCGCCGCTGACCTCGCATGGACGCTCTCGCAGAAGTTCCTCGATACCTACGTGCGCGGTGACGGCCAGAAGGCCCAGGTGGCCTGACGACCCTCCGCCCGGAAGTGTTATTGCGCGCGATTGGCAGACACGCTGGCGGCCGAATCAGGCGAAAAACTGCCCCATGTTACGAAACTTCTGATAGCGCCTCTCGATGAGCTGGTCGGCGGAAAGCAATGAAAGTTCGTCGAGCGTGCGCGATAAGAACGGATCAAGCAGTTTGGCCGCGGCGGCATGGTCGATATGCGCCCCGCCCTCGGGCTCCGGAACAATTTCGTCGATCAGCTTCAGCTCCAGCAGATCGGGCGCGCTGATCTTCAGCGCTTCGGCGGCGGCTCTCGTTTTCGTGGCATCCCGCCACATGATCGAAGCGCAGCCCTCCGGCGAAATCACGGAGAAAATGGAATTCTCCAGCATGAACAAGCGGTCGCCCACGGCGATCGCCAGCGCCCCGCCGGACCCTCCCTCCCCCGTGATCGTCACGATGATCGGCACCGGCAGCCGCGACATTTCCCGCAGGTTGTGCGCAATCGCTTCGGCCTGCCCGCGCTCCTCGGCATCCACCCCGGGATAGGCGCCGGGCGTATCGATGAACACAAAAATCGGCCGGCGGTATTTTGCCGCCAGTTGCATCGCGCGCAGAGCTTTGCGATAGCCCTCCGGCTTCGCTTGCCCGAAGTTGCGAGCCACGCGTTGCTTCGTGTCGCGGCCCTTCTGGCTCCCGACGATCATCACCGGCTTGCCGTGAAACCATGCCATGCCGGTAATCAGCGCGGGATCGTCCGCAAAGCCGCGGTCGCCATGGATCTCGCTGAAGTTTTCAAACAGCAGGCGGATAAAATCATCCGTATAGGGACGTTGCGGGTGCCGCGCGAGAAGAACATGCTGCCAGGATTCAAGATGCTCGTAAAAATCCCGCTTGAGCTCTTCGACTTCGCGCCGGAGGCGTTGGATGTCCGCGGCCGTACTTTCCGTCGGGTCGGTGAGGCGGCTCAGTTCGGCGACGTTGCGTTCGAGCGCGTCAATCTCGTTCTGCCGCTGCTTTTCGCGGTTCTCGGAGGTCCCGCGCCCGTCCTTGCGCCGCCTCTCGACAAAAAGAGTCGCCGTGCTCGAAGGAGCGGCAGGTTGCTTTCTACCCGCTGCGGAACCGCGCTCCTTCTCTTCCAGCGCCTTGCGCTGCCTGGCAAGCTCGCGCATCCTGCGAAGCCGCCGCCGCGCCAGCCTGCGCCTGTCCTTTTTCTTGTCTTCCGCCTTTTCGTCCCCCGCCACAGGCCCTCTTTACGGCTCCTCTTTACTGCTCCTTTTTACTGCTCAACGGCCACCGAATCGCTGCCGCAAATCTCCCGCACACGCTCCACCAATTCCTTGTCCGCCCGCACGGCGCTCGAAGCCTCGAGTGTCGCCTCCGTGCCGTCGTCCTTGACGAGATCGAACGCCACGCGGCACCGCCCGGGCCGGCTCGAAAAAAGTTCGTGGAGGCGAGTCAATGCCCCGGTGTCCACCACGCTTAAATCCACCCGCACGCGAAGCAGACTCGGCGGCCGGTCAGCCACCTGATCGAGCACTCGCGCATCCGATACGATCAGCCGCGTTCCAACATCCTCCACCGCGACGCGTCCCTTTACCAGCAGCGGCGTGGCCGCCTTGAGGATCGGCTCCAGCTTCTGAAACGCCTCCGGGAAAACCAGCGCCTCGATCACGCCCGTTCGATCCTGCAACGTCAGGATCGTCCACCGGGCGCCTCGCCGGGAACGCATCGGCCGCGCCTGCACGATGATCCCCGCAACAACGATGTCCTCATTGTTCCGCTTTGCCTCCATCGAGGAAAGCTCGGTCGCCTTCAGGTCCGCCAGCCGTCCCGCGTATTTATCGAGGGGATGCCCCGAGATGTAGAAGCCGAGCGTTGCATATTCCGCCGCGAGTATTTCGTGCTCCGGCCACTCCTCGATCTCCGGCAGAAGTTCCGCAGGCGGAGCGACGGTCTGCGACGAGCCGCCGCCAAACAATCCATGCTGTCCGTTTTCGCGCGCGCGTTGCAGCTTCTGCGCGCGCTCGACCGCGCGGTCGGTTACCGCAAACATCTGCGCGCGATGCGATCCCAGGCCGTCCATCGCTCCCGCCCGGATCAGGCTTTCCAGCACGCGCTTATTGAGCTGCCGCGCTTCCACCGACTCGACGAATTCATAAAAGCTGCTGAAGCGGCCCAGCGACTCGCGCGCCACCAGAATTCCCTTCACCGTGTTCTCGCCGACGTTCTTGATCGCGCGCAGACCGAAGCGTATCTGGTCGCCCACCGGCGTGAAATCCACATCGCTCGAGTTCACATCCGGCGGCAGCACGGTAATGCTCATGCTGCGCGCTTCATTGATGTACTTCACCACCTTCTCGATGTTCCCCGTTTCCGAGGTCAGCATCGCCGCCATGAATTCCACCGGATAGTGCGTCTTCAGCCAGGCCGTGTGATACGCCAGCAGCGCGTACGCGCAGGAGTGCGACTTGTTGAAGCCATACCCGGCGAATTCCGCCATCAGATCGAAAATCTTCTCGGCCTTCTTGGCCGGCACCTTGCGCGCCGCGCAGCCGGTGAGGAATTTCTCCCGCTGCGCCGCCATCTCCTCCACTTTTTTCTTCCCCATCGCGCGGCGCAGAAGATCGGCGTCGCCCAGCGAAAACCCTGCGAGCCGGTTGGCAATCTGCATCACCTGTTCCTGATACAGAATCACGCCCCACGTCTCGGACAATATCTCCTCGAGCGCCGGAAGGTCGTAGGCCACCTTCTTCTTGCCGTGCTTGCGGGCGATGAAATCGTCGATCATGCCGCCCTGGATCGGTCCCGGCCGGTAGAGAGCGTTCAGCGCGGTCAGATCCTCCAGGCGCGTCGGCTGGTAGCGCCGCAGAATGTCGCGCATCCCGTGCGACTCAAACTGGAAGATCCCGGTCGTATCGCCCCGCGTGAACAGCGCGTACGTGGCCTTGTCGTCGAGCGCGAGCGTCGCAAGTTCCACATCGATTCCGCGATTCTGCTTGATTAGCCGGACGGCATCATCGAGCACGGTAAGCGTCGTCAGCCCGAGAAAATCCATCTTCAGCAGGCCGATGCGCTCGAGCGCGTTCATGTCGTACTGCGTCGTGATTTCATCCTTGTTCGACTTGTACAGCGGAACGATCTCGGTGAGCGGCCGCGGAGAAATCACCACGCCCGCCGCGTGCGTCGACGCGTGCCGCGCCAGCCCCTCCAGTCGCAGCGCCACCTCCACCACTTCCTTGACGCGCTCGTCCTTCTCCCGCATCGACTCGAGCTGCGGCGATTGCTTCAGCGCCTCTTCCAGCGTGATGTTCAGCTGGTTGGGCACCAGCTTCGCGAGCCGGTCCACATCGCCGTACGCCATATCGAGCGCGCGCCCCGTGTCCTTCAGCGCCGCTTTCGCCGCCATCGTGCCGAACGTGATGATCTGCGCCACGCTCTTTTCGCCGTACGTCTTCCGCACGTACTCGATCACTTCGCCGCGCCGCCTCATGCAGAAATCGATATCGATATCGGGCATGGAGATGCGCTCGGGATTCAGAAAGCGCTCGAACAGCAGGTCGTATTGCAGCGGGTCCACGTCGGTAATGCGCAGCGCATAGCTCACCAGGCTCCCGGCGGCCGAACCGCGGCCCGGCCCCACCGGCACGCCCTGCGAGCGCGCGTAGTGAATGAAATCCCACACGATCAGGAAGTAGCCCGCGAAGCGCATCTTCTTGATCATTTCGATTTCGGCGGTCAGGCGGCTTTCGTATTCCGGGATCGCGTGGCGAAGATAGTTTTCCTTCGCCAGCCGCTCCAGCTGGATCGCGCGCGACGCGAAGCCCTCGCGCACCACCTTCTCGAAATACGAATCGGTCGTGTAGCCTTCGGGAACCTTGAACTCCGGAAACGGGTTGCTCACCCGCTGGATTTTCACGTTGCAGCGGTCGGCAATCGCCACGGTGCGCGAAACCGCGTCCGGCAACTCACGGAATACGTGCGCCATTTCCTCGGCCGTCTTGAAGTAAAACTGGTCGGTGGCAAACTTCATCCGCTGCGCGTCGCTCATCGTCTTGCCGGTCTGGATGCACATCAGCACTTCCTGAGCGTGCGCGTCGGACTGCGTGAGGTAATGGGTGTCGTTGGTCGCGACCAGCGGTATTCCGGTCTCTTTCGAGAGCTGCACGAGATCGCGGTTGATCCGCGTCTCCACCTCCAGCCCCTGGTCCTGCACCTCGAGAAAGAAATTCCCTTTGCCGAAAATGTCGCGCAGCCGGTACGCATTGGTGCGCGCCTGATCGTATTTCTCGGACAGCAGCGCGTCGGCCACTTCCCCGCGCAGGCAGGCCGACAGCGCGATCAATCCCTTGCTGTGCTTCGCGAGGAGTTCGTGATCGATGCGCGGCTTGTAGTAAAAGCCCTCCAGAAATCCGGTGGACACCAGCTGAATCAGATTCCGGTAGCCTTCGTCATTTTCGCAAAGCAGCACCAGATGGTTCGAGCGCTCCGCATCCGCTCCCCGGTTCTTGTGGTTGTCGGGCGCCACGTACACTTCGCAGCCGATGATCGGCTTCACCCCGTGCGTGGTTGCCTTATGATAAAAATTCGCCGCCGCGAAAAGGTTTCCGTGGTCCGTTACGGCAACGGCAGGCATACCCCGGCGCGCGGCCTCGGCGGTCAGTTCGCCGATCTCACACGCGCCGTCAAGCAGGGAGTAATCCGTATGGAGATGCAGATGTACGAAATTCGGAGTTGCCATGTGAGGCTATTTTAAACCAGGTTCGAGGAATCAGATACGTGCATTACGCAAGTCTGAGGAAAACGGCTCGAGTGTCCGCAACTTCGCCGCCCCCGGTATGTCACTGAGCTTCCAGCAACGTTCTCGATTACCGGCGGCGGGCCTTCTTCGCGCTCTTTCCCTTCGCTTTTGCCGGCGACGGCTTGTGCTTCTTTTCCACATCCGCTGCGGCGTGTTTTGCCTGAGCCTTCGCGCCAATTGCGGCTGCCGCGGACTTGGAGTGCTGCGCATCGCCCGCAGGCTTGGACGGCTCAGCCTTTGCCCCGCCCTCTGCCGCAGGCGCTGCGGCCACAGGTTTCTCCCCGCGCTTCTTTTTTTCCTTCTCGGGCTTTTTCTTTGGTTCGTCCTTGATCCCGGCGAGCATACGCAACGCCTTCGTGCGGTCTTCGGGCGTGCGAGCCCGGCCGCGCAGCTGCATCTCGAATATCTGATCCAGAATCTTGTCGAACTTCGGCCCTCGCGGAACGCCCAACGCGTCCAGTTCCGCCGCAGGAAGCCCCATCCGCAACGGCCGCCATTTCTGGATAAAATTATGAAGCTTCGAAACCACCGGCGAACTCGGGAATTCCACCTCGATGAACGCGAGCATCTCGCCAGGTACCGACGCAATGTAGAAATAAGCGTCCTTCGGTGTATTCGTCTTGCGGCCTTTGAGCATTTGGACGATTTTCTGCGCCTCCGGCACGAGTTCGTTCAGATTCTCGATCTCCGCGGAACGGAACTCCATGGTCCGTAAGGCCGCGGCAGCATCCCGCGGTTTCAGCCGGCCCAGCGCGTAATACATCACCGGGCGCGACAGCCGCGGCCGTATCCCCGCCGAATACAGGTTGATGCGCACTTTCGCCAGCTTGTTCAGGCTGTCGTAATCGGGCTTCCGCTTCTGGAGCTGTGGATGAATCGCCTCGAGCAGGTCATGCGACTCCCACACCTTGAGCGTCGCCACAGGACTGTCCTCACGCGTCAGCGCCCGGAATTCTTCGCCCACGTCCGGCGCCGATAGATTCTCATGCAGCTTGCGTTCCACGGCGAGATCGAACCATTCCTGCGTCCGCGATTCGATCTTGAAGCCCATGCGCGCCGCGTACCGCAGGATGCGCAGTAACCGAATCGGCTGGTTGGTGAACGCGTGAATCGAAAGCGCGCGGACCTCCTGCCGCTCCAGGTCGGCAAGCCCGTTCATCGGATCGAGCAGCAGCCCCCGCGACTGGGTGTTCAGCGAAATCGCGATCGCATTCACGGAAAAATCCCGCCGCCGCAAATCCTCCATGATTCCCGGAGAAGCGGTAATCCGGCTTCACGCCCGGCCGTTCGTACACATCGTCCCGGGCCGCCGCAATCGAACCGTCCACGTCGCCCGCAAAAATCATTTCGTAATGGCGCGCCCGCTCGTTCTCGGTAAGCGCCCGCGCGCCGCCCTTTTCAAGCTCGCGCACCATCCGCACCGGGTTCCCCTCCACCGTGAAGTCGAGGTCGCGAATGGGCTGCCCCGAGATGAGGTCCCGGACAGCGCCTCCCGTCAGATAGATATTCAGCTCCTGCGATCGCGCCAGCTCCTGCACGCGCTCCAGCACCGCCCGTTGTTCAGGGGACAGCCGGCTTTCCAATAAAAACATGTAGTCGGGCATGAGGGTTTCCGTCTCCTCCGTTTCGCGTCTAAATCTTTTTCAAGCGCGCCAACTCAAGCGCGAGCGCTCAGGCCCGCGGGTGATGCGCCTTGTAAACCTGTTTCAACCGCTCTTCCACCACGTGCGTGTAAATTTGCGTGGTCGAAATGTCCGAATGTCCCAGCATCATCTGCACCGACCGCAGGTCCGCGCCCCGGTCCAGCAGATGCGTAGCGAAACTGTGGCGCAGCATGTGGGGCGTAAGCGACTTCCGAAGCCCGGCCTTGCGTCCGTACTCGCCCAGGATCTTCCAGAAGGCGATCCGGTTCAGCTTATGCCCCTTCTGATTCAAGAACAGGTACGGCGAGGCGACGCCCCGCGCGAGCGCCTGCCGCGCTTCGCGAAGGTAATCCCGCACTGCCTCCAAAGCGCGTTTCCCAACCGGAACCAGCCGCTCCTTGTTTCCCTTGCCGATGCAGCGAAGGCATCCCGGCTCCATCTGCAAATCGGAAACGCGCAGCCCGCACAGTTCGGACACCCGAAGCCCCGTCGAATACATCAGTTCGATCATGGCCCGGTCGCGGATACCGACCACGTCATTCTTGTCGGGCTGCCGCAGTAGCCGGTCCACCTCGTCGACGCTCAGAAATTCCGGCAGGCTCTGCCGGAACTTGGGCGACTCGATATTCGCCGCCGGATCGCTCTCGATCGCGCCTTCCAGCAACAGGAACCGGAAAAAATGGCGGATTGTCACCAGGTGCCGCGCCACCGAACGGCTGTCGAGGTTCCGGCGATACAGTGTTCCCAGAAAATCCACCACGTGCTCGCGCCGCAGCTCCGTCACCCCGACCTTGCGTTCCGCTGCAAACGAGGCGAACTTCGCCATATCCCGGCGATAGGCCTGGATCGTGTTATCCGACAGGCCCTTTTCGACCCGCAGATAGTTCAGGAATGTCCGAACCTGCGCTTCCACTTCTCCACTCTCCCGCAATTCTTGCTAAAGTTCCGACTCGGCGGCCGCGGCCGGATCGGCGCGCCTCACCAGCAACATAAACTCAAAAAGCTCCTCACATCGCAAAAGCCAAGCTAGCCCCAGATACACCGCAACGGATGCGGCGATCGTTCCGGCCAGCATCGCGGCCTGCGCCAGCACGTGGCGCACTCCCTCGAAATTGACCAGGTGCGCCACGGCGTAGGTAATCGCTGCCATCGCCACCGCGCAAAACCCCATCTTGCCAAGGGATGCCGCCACGCCCCGGAAACCTAACGAGCCGTAGCGCTTCCGAAAGAAGAAAAACAGCAAAGCGAAATCGAAATAAGCCGCCAGCGAACTTGCCAGCGCTGGGCTCCCGTTGGAAAGATACCGGAACGCGAACAACAGAAACGCGGCGTTCAGCACCACGTTCACCCCCAGCGCGTAGGCACCCACGCGCGCGGGCGTCGCCGTGTCCTGCGCCGAATAGTACATCGGCGTGATCAGCTTGATCGCCGCAAAGGCGGGCAGCCCGAGCGAATAATAAAGCAGCGCGTTCGCCGTGAGTGTCGTCGACTCCGCCACGAAGCGCCCGTGCTGGAACAGCACCAGAATAATCGGGCTGCGCAGCAGAACCAGCCCCACGGCCGCCGGAATCGTAATGAACGAAACGATGCGCAGCGCGAAGCCGAAGGTATGCTTCATCTCGCCCAGCTTGCCCGCCGCCAGCTGGTGCGACATGGTCGGCAGAATCGCGGTCGACATCGCGATCGCATAGCTCCCCAGCACCAGTTGCATCACGCGATCGGCCACGTACAGCGACATGATACTGCCGGTGGGCATCCGCGATGACGTCGCGAACAGCGTGTCCACGAACAGGTTGATCTGGTACACGCCCATCCCGAAAAAGCTCGGCCCCATCAGACGCCCGAACCGCTTCACCCCCGGATCGCTCACGGAAAGCGAAACCGGAAATTTCATCCCGCGCTTCACCAGCGACGGAATCTGAACCGCCAACTGCAGCGCCGTGCCGATCAGAATGCCAATCCCCAGCGCCATCGCCGGAGTCTGCAGGTTTCCGGAAACGAAACGCAGCACGGGCCGGTAGAGGAACGGAAACGAAAACGCGATGAAGCTCAAATTGAAAAAAATCGACGTCGCCGCCGGAATGGCAAACACGTGAAAGCTGTTTAGAATCGCCGACGCCACTGCCGCGAGCCCCAGGAAAAAAATCGACGGGAAAATCACGCGGTTGAGCGCCACCGCCAGATCCCAGTGCCCCGGATTTCCGCTGAAGATCGTGAACACCCCGATGATCTGGCGGGAAAACACCACCCCCAACACCACCAGAACCCCCAGCACCACCGCCATGTCCCAGAAAATCTTCTGCGCGAAATCCCACGCATCCTCCCGCGTTCGGTTCCGCAGGTACCCTGTGAAAATCGGGATGAACGATGCCGCCAGCGAGCCTTCCGCCGTCATCCGCCGGATCAGAGCGGGAACACGAAACGCCAGGACGAAGGAATCGGCGGCAGGCGACGTGCCCAGCAGAAGTGCGACGCGTTGGTCTCGTAAGTATCCGCAAATCCGGCTGATAAGGGTGACAAGGGCTATGACGGAAGCCGATCGGAGGATCTGTCCTTTGATGGTCAATCGGCGGTGGCTCCGATGCTAACCCTTTAAACACCAACAAGTTGACAAAACCATCGGGAAAGATAACATAATGCCGGGGGTATAGCAACAATACACCACTTGGTACCCCGAAAAGGCATCGCCTCGTTGAAGAATCAGGCTTCCTCCACGCATAAGAAGGTCGTCGTCCTGTTCCTGGATCGCACCTCGCTCAAGGGCTATTTGAACCCCGCGACCCTCGGCCGCTCGGAGTCCGTAGAACTGCTGACACCCTCCGGCGAGCGCCGCCCTATCGAATTGGCCGACATCAAAAGCGTCTATTTCGTACGTGAATTTACGGATGCCTTTGAGCCCGAGCGCAAGATGTTTCTCAGCCGCCCCAAGCTCGACGGCCTGTGGGTCCGCCTGCGTTTTCGCGACGCTGAGGTTATGGAAGGCATGGTCGGCAACAATCTCCTCGACTTGCTCGACGCGGGGGTGCAGATCACGCCGCCCGACCTCCACGGCAACACCCTGCGCATCTTCGTCCCGCGCACCGCCCTCGTTGAACTGAAGGTTCTGGGGGTAGTGGGCGTCGCGCGCAGGCCTGCGCGTGAGCGCCCCGGCGCCTCCAAACCTGCACCTGCTCAGTCGAAGCTTTTCGCCGAGTAGGCGCTGCCAGATTCACCAGTCAGCGTTTCTCTGCCCCACCGGACGGCTTTACAACGGTCGCAACCCCGCTTACGCTCAACTGCCTGGACTGCGCGCGTCACAAAACCACGAGGGAGATTCCGTCATGAACCTGGGAGAGCTCGCCAAGAAACTCGCTTGCACACTCGACGGCGACGCCAGCCTTGAAATCACGGGCGTTGCCGGCATTGAAGAAGCAAAGCCCGGCGAATTGACGTTCCTGGTGAACCGCAAGTACAGGCCCTCCCTCGAAACCACCCGTGCTTCAGCCATCCTTGTCGCGAAAGAACCCGTTCCGGAGCGCCTCGCGGCATTGCGTTCTGCAAATCCCTACCTGGATTTCGCCCGGGCCATCGACTTATTCCACCCGGCGCTCACGTACACCCCTGGCGTGCATCCAACCGCCGTAATTGCCCAGTCCGCCCAAATAGGCGAGGGCGCTCACATCGGCCCCTACTGCTTTTTGGACGAAGGCGTCCGCATCGGGAAGAACGCCGTACTGCACAGTTTCGTCACGATTTACCGCAACGCCACAATCGGTGACGACTTCTTCGCCCACGCCCACGCCACCGTGCGCGAGGACTGCCGAATCGGCAATCGCGTGCTCCTGCAGAATGGCGTGGTGGTAGGAAGCGATGGCTTCGGCTTCGCTCGCCAGCCGAACGGCAGCTGGTTCAAGATGCGCCAGTCCGGAACCGCCATCATCGAAGACGACGTGGAAATCCAGGCCAACGCCGCCATCGATCGCGCAACGGTTGGCGAAACCCACATCGGCCGCGGCACCAAAATCGACAATCTCGTCCAGGTCGGCCACGCATGCAAGATCGGAGAAGATACGCTGCTTTGCGGACAAGTCGGGCTAGCGGGAACTACGAACGTGGGCAATCGCTGCATACTGGCGGGCCAGGTGGGTGCCGCTGGCCACCTCACCATCGGGGACGGCGCCATCCTCACAGCCCAGAGTGGCGTCCCAGGGGACGTCCCTCCCGGCGCCATCTATTCCGGTTACCCCGCGATGGAAAATCTCGCCTGGCGGAAGTCGGTCGCGATTTTCACCCGTTTGCCGGAACTCCAGCGCGAACTCCGCGAATTGCGGAAGGAAGTTGCAAAACTAGCCGGCAATTCCGCCGCACCCGCGGAATCCAACCAGAAAGAATCGCGCTAACTAAATCGCTAACTAAATTTAGATCAGCGCGGAAGACGCCACGCCCGTCGCAAGCTTGCGGGCGCGGACGCGAAGCACCTTGCGCTGGTTCGCCTCGATCACCTCAAATCGCAGGCCGTCGAATTCCACCACCTCGCCGGTATGCGGCACGTGCCCCGCAATCCCGTTCAGCAGCCCCGCAATCGTGGTTGCGTTGGAATGCTGCGAGGCTTCATCGAGCTCCACGCCAAACAGCTCGCCGATCTTGTCTACCGGGACGCTCCCGCGCAGCAGCATCGTGCCGCCCGCCTCTCGAATCACATCCGGAGCGGGACGGCGGTCTTCCTCGCCGATGTCCCCGATGATTTCTTCCACCAGGTCCTCGATGGTCACGATCCCGGCCAGCAGTCCGTACTCATCGATGACGATGGCCATCTGCTGATTTTTGTTCTGCATCTCCTTCAGCAACTCGGAGCCAAACTTCATCTCCGGCACAAACAGCGCCGGCCGCATCAGCTCGCGCACGGTGCGATGCGCGGCCTCGGTGTCGGGAACTTCGAGCATGTCCCGCCCCATCGCAATACCCACAATGTCGTCCAGCGATTTGTCATAGACGGGCACGCGCGAAAACTTCGTCTTCACCACCAGGCTGTTCAGCTCTTCCAGCGACGCCGACGCCTGGATCGCGATCACATCCGGCCGCGGCGTCATCACGTCGCGCACGCGCTTGTCTCCGAATTCCACCACCTGCTCGATCAGCCGCGCCTCATCCTGTTCGATGATCCCTTCTTCGGTCGCGGCATCCACCAGCGCTTCAATGGCCTGCTGGTCGTCCTCTTGAGCCACCGGCTCTTCCTCGGAAACGTGCAACACAGACACCAGAAGTTCGAGCACAAATTGAATCGGCCAGATCACACAGACAAACACGCGCACGATCGGAACAAAAGGCGCGATCCAGTCTCCGGGCAGCGCCGCCAGAACCACCGAGGGCCAAAACTGCATGGCGATCACCACCTCGGCGCTCAGGAAGAACACCATTTCAATGGCCGCTTCCCATGTGCCGGGCACGAAGAAGATCACGCCACGCGCCGTCACCGCCGCCACCAGCACCAGCCACAGCCGCGCCAGGAGGCTGAAAATCATCGCCGCGCGCCGCCGCTCCATCTTGAAGCGCGGCTCGATCTCCGCCTCGAAAGTATCGAGGTGCAGGTGAATGCGGCCGGTCGTCACGTGCCCGAACTCGCGGTATACACGGTCCAGGTAAGAAAAGACGGCGAGGCCTATCGTCAAAGCGAGGACGCCAATCGTGTAGAGGAAAATCGGCATGGCTAAGCTAACCCAAGCGCGCGACGAAGCCGGCGTTCGCGCCGCTCCATCTGCCCGCTATCGGTTTCGTGATCGTAACCCATCAGGTGAAGAATGCCGTGCAGAATGAGAATACGCATCTCGTCTTCCAGCGTACGCCCGAAGCGAAGCGCATTCGCGCGCGCCACCACCGGCGCGATGGCGATGTCTCCGAGATATGTCGCCGCACGGACGGCCTCTGCGCCGTTCCTGCTTCCGCCAGTCTTTATTCGAAAGCCGTTTTCGTCGCTTGCGAAGGACAACACATCGGTCGGGCGGTCTTTCCCGCGGTAGGTGCGGTTCCAGCGCGCCATCGCGCCATCGGTGACAAAGCAAACCGTCAAAGAGTCAGAGGGGAGACGGAGCAGAGCCATTGCTTCCCTGGTGAAGCGCTCCAGACTTCGAGCCGGAACACGAATACGCCGCTGCCGGTTCACGATCATGGTGAGGCGAACACTTTGATTTTGCAGGCGGCGGACCTATCTCGCGTTTCCCGAACGCCCGTGCCGCTTCGACTGGCCTCCGCCGTATTCGTCATACGCCTTGATGATGCGCTGGACGAGGTTATGCCTCACAACGTCCCGTTCATCGAAATAAACCAGCGCGATGCCCTCGATTTTCCCCACCACTTCAATGGCCTCCACCAACCCCGACCGCCGGTCGTTCGGCAGATCGATCTGCGTCACGTCCCCGGTAATCACCGCCTTCGAATTGAATCCCAGGCGGGTCAGGAACATTTTCATCTGCTCGCTGGTCGTATTCTGCGCCTCGTCGAGGATCACGAAAGAATCGTTCAAGGTTCGCCCGCGCATGAACGCGAGCGGGGCCACTTCGATAATGCCCTTCTCCAGAAAGCTCTCGAGCTTATCCGCTTCCAGCAGATCGTGCAGCCCATCGTAGAGCGGCCGCATATAAGGGTCGACCTTCTCCTGAAGCGTGCCCGGCAGAAAACCCAGCCGTTCGCCCGCTTCCACCGCCGGCCGCGCCAGAATAATCCGGTTCACCTGCTTCGAAAGCAGCGCGGATACCGCCATCGCAACCGCAAGGTACGTCTTCCCCGTGCCGCCCGGCCCGATGGCAAACACCATGTCGTGGCTTTCCAGCGCCTCGATATAAAGCTTCTGATTCGCGCTCTTGGGCGCCACGCTCTTCTTGCCCAGCACGCGCGTGCGCGTGGGCGAAAACGCTCCGTGAAGCGTGGCAACCGGTTCTTCCGCCGCCACGTGCAGCAGCGCCTTCACTTCCTGGCTGTTAGGGATGCGTCCATCGAGCACGCGCTGGTTGTAGGCATCCACAATCCGCGCCGCGCGCTCCACTTGCTTCGCTTCGCCTTCAATTTCGAGGTTGTGGTCCTTCAGATGTGTGCGGACCTTGAGAGTAGACTCAAAATATTTCAGGTTTTCATCGAGGGTGCCGAAGAACTCATTGATTCCCCCGGCAATTCGGACGGTTTGCTTCATCAAGTTCGGCGGTGCCCGCTCCCGTTACTCAGGCAAGCGTAACCCGCCTGACTAGCTCGGTCAAGCCGTTGGCACTTCAGATGTCTTAGCTCCATAATTCTGTCACCCCTTAACGGCAACGTGAAAATGTCACCCCATGAGACAGGAGACATTCACGTTGAATCAGAAGGAATTGCAGCGAGTGACCGTCATTTCACAATGTGTGCAAGGAAACCTGACGTGTGCCAGAGCCGCGGAGCTGCTCGACCTATCGCCGCGGCATGTCAAACGGCTCAAATCGCGCTATCGGCTAGGCAGCGCAGCGGCTCTGGCACACGTCAGCCGCGGCCGCCCCAGTCCCCGGCGCACGCCGCAAGCCGTACGCCAACGCGCCCTGGAACTGGCGCGCACGCGCTACGCCGGCTTCAACGATCATCATCTCCAAGAGAAGCTCGTCGAAAAAGAAGGCTTCTCTCTGAGCCGGGAAACCTTGCGACGGCTGCTCCGCACCAGCGGCATCGGCTCACCCCGCAAACGCCGGCCTCCTGCTCATCGCCAGCGCCGTCTGCGCTCGGCCCGCGAAGGGCAGCTGGTGCAACTCGACGGCTCCCCCCACGACTGGCTGGAAGGGCGCGGCCCGCAGCTCACCGCTCTGGGCATGCAGGACGACGCTTCCGGCAAAATCCTGGCCGCTCAGTTCTTCCCCTCGGAAACCTCCCAGGGCTATTTCCGCCTGCTCCAAAGCCTCTTGCGCCGCTATGGCGTCCCGGTCGCCTTCTACGGCGATCGCAGCGGCGTCTTCACCCGCAACGACGATCACTGGTCGCTCGACGAACAACTCGCCGGCCAGCGCCAGCCCACGCAGTTCGGTCGCGCGCTCCAACAACTCGGCATCACCTTTATCGCCGCTCAGACCCCGCAGGCCAAAGGGCGCATCGAACGCCTTTGGGGCGTGCTTCAGGATCGCCTCACCAGTGAACTCCGCTTGGCCCAAGCCCACGATCTGGACTCGGCCAACCGCGTCCTGGCTCGCTTCGTCGCCGACTACAACCGCCGCTTCGCGCGCACTCCCCGCGACGCAGCGATGGCCTGGCGCCCGGCTCCGGAAAACCTCGAACGCATCTGTTGCTTCACTCATGAACGCATCGTCAGCAACGATAACGTTGTGCAATGGGACGGCCGCCGGCTGCAAATTCATCCCCAGCCCCGCCGCTTCAGTTTCGCCGGAGCCAAAGTCCAGATCCATCAGGCTCTCAATGGCCGCGTCTCGCTCTACTATCGCGATACCCGGCTCGATCATTCCAACCTTGGCGGGAGGGTGACATTTTTACGTTGCCGTTAGGGTGACATTTTCACGTTGCTACAACAGCCGTTGGCACTTCAGATTTTCGCCGGCCCTACGACAGATCGATTCCCCACGGGTTCTTTCCCGGCTGCAACGCGTACACGCCCGCCTGCCCCGCTTCAGGCGTCCCAGGATGCCCCACCCACAGTACCCGGTACCGCGCCGATTGCCAGCGCCGCTTCACTTCAATCGTCTCGCCCGGCCGCGTCACATAGCCGATTCCTTCCAGCCGCGCGCCATGCCGGCTCACGTCGACGGCCTGTGCGCTCTGTGTAAACGCGTTCCCCTCCGGATCCACTCCTCGAACGCGGATGGGAATGCTCGCCGCAACCCTCTTCTCCCGGCGCGTCACTCTCCAGAAGTTCGGAATGGGCCCGGCAAAAGCGATGGCCGCCTGCGGCTTGCCTTCGTGATCCTTCCCGCGATAAACAACCCGGCATTCCTGGCTGCGCTTGGTCGTCTTGTTTACCACGAGCACGGTGTCGCCAATATTCACGCCAGACGCCAGCGGTATGAGTCCACCGGTCGCGTTCACCAGCAGCGTGGTGGTCTCTTCCTGAAAAGCCGTTCTGTCGCGGCACACCCCATGCACCATCAGCGGAACCTGGAGGCAAATCCGCGGGCTCGAGCGTTGCCGTGTAATTGTTGAAGTTTGTCCCATAGCATCCTCTAGTCGTACTCAGACTACAGGCTGCACGGACCCTTCGGCCAGCGCCCTGTCAGAGGCATGTATCAGAAAAGTACATCCTCCAGCAGCCCGCTCCTGCCGATTTAACGCGGAGCCTCGGCTGCAAAACGAAGAACCGCCAGCGAAGCCAGCACCGCAGTCTCCGTCCTTAGGATGTTTTCGCCCAGCGAAGCCTCCGCGAACCCAGCCGACCGCGCCGCCGCGATTTCCTCGTCCGTCCAACCGCCCTCGGGTCCGATTGCAAGTGCCGCCGTTCGAACCCCTGCGGCAGAAGCAAGCGCCTCGCGCATAGGCGTTGCGTCCGACCGTTCGCTGAGCACGATCTTGCAGGCAGCTTCGCATCCGGCCAATGCCGCAGCGGGACTGGCCACATCCGCCATCACCGGAGGACGCAGACGACGGGCTTGCTGTGCGGATTCGACCAGGATTCGCTCCCACCGCGCGCGCCGCTTCTCCGCGGCCACAATCAATGGCTTGTCGGTACGCGCCGCCGCCAGCGGAACAATCGACCCCACGCCCAATTCGGTAGCCTTCTCCAGGCACCACTCGAAGCGGTCGAATTTCACGAGCGAAATGAGCAGCTGAATCTCAAGCGAGGGCTCGCACGCCGCAATCGGCTCCACCAGCGCGAACTCGACGCGGCTATCGCCCCGCTTCGAAAGCGCAACGCGCTCAATGCGCCCCAGCCACACACTCCGCCCGTCGCTCAGTTCATAGAGTTGGCCCGGTTCCGCTCGCAGCACGCGGCCCAGATGTTCCGCGGTATCGCCGTGGAGAGTAGCCGAGTCGGCGTCAAATTTCTCAAGGAAGAAACGGCGGCGCATCGCTGCATTCTATCCTGCCGGTGCAGCGCCGCGCCAATGGCGGGCCCTTGGCGGAATGTAACGGAGCTAACCGAAGATGTCTTTCACTTTGTCGAAGAAGCTCGAAGACCGCTCCGCGGGCTGATTCTCGACCTTCAGAAGCGGCGCCAGCTGTTCCAGCATCTTTCGCTGTTCCCGCGATACTTTCGACGGCGTCACGATCCGCACGCTGACGTACAGATCGCCCTTGCCGCCATGCGGATTCGGCAGCCCTTTTCCCTTTTGACGGAAAATCTGTCCCGATTGCGTGCCTTCCGGTATCTCGAAGTCTTCCTCGCCCTTGAGCGTCGGCATCTTGATCGTGGCGCCGAGCGCGGCCTGCGGAAAGCTCACGGGAATCGTGCAATAGAGATCGGAGCCTCGCCGCTCGAAGAACGGATGCTCTTTCACATCCAGAAAAATATAGAGATCGCCCGCCGGGCCGCCATTCGTGCCTGGCTCGCCCTGCCCGGGCATGCGCAGGCGCGTTCCGGCATCTACTCCCGCCGGCACCCCCACTTCAAGGACACGTTCGCGCTCGACGCGACCCAACCCCCGGCACCCAGGGCAGGCTTCCTTGATCACCTGCCCCGTCCCCTGGCAAGCCGGGCACGTCCGCGTGATCGAGAAAAATCCCTGCTGGTAGGCCATTTGGCCGCGGCCGCCGCACGTCCTGCACGTCGACATCCCGCTGCCCGGCTTTGCGCCGATTCCGTGGCATGTCTCGCAATTTTCGCGGCGCGTCAGGCGGACCTTCGTCGTCACACCCGTTGCCGCATCCTCAAAGCTCAGCGCCATGTCGTAGCGCAGATCGGCCCCGCGCTGTCCGCGGGCGCCTCGTTTTCCCGCGCCGCGGCGCGCCCCGCCGAAAAATGCGTCATCCACTCCGAAAAGGTCGCCGAGAATGTCTTGAAACTCTTCGAAGACGGTCGAGTTGAACCCCGTCGATTCAAATCCCCGGCTTCCCAGGCCCGCGTGGCCGAAACGGTCGTATACCGAGCGCTTTTGCGCATCGGATAGCACGCTGTAAGACTCCGAAGCTCGGCGAAAATTCTCCTCCGCCTCGTCCTTGTTGTCCGGGTTCCGGTCCGGATGCCACTTCAGGGCCGCTTTCCGGTAGGCGGACTTAATCTGATCGCCGGACGCATCGCGGGCGACGCCGAGAAACTCGTAGTAATCAAACTCCGTGCTCGATGCCATGATTCCCTTTCAAGGATTCCTTTCTAATTCTCGCGCGAGGCGGACGCAGGCTTTGCCTCGGGCTGGCTGGCCACACGGACCATCGCCGGCCGCAGCACGCGGTCGTGAAACACGTAGCCGGGCTGCATCTCGCCGATCACCACGCCGTCCGGGTGCTGATGCGTCTCCACCCGCTCGATGGCGTGGTGGAAGTGCGGATTGAATTCCTTGCCCACCGCTTCGATGCGCTTGAGCCCTTGCCTGGCCAGCGCGTCGGAAAGCTGGCGGCGGATCATCTCGAACCCCTTCAGATATTCCGCGGAAGCCGAATCGTCCGCGGTTTCCAGCGCCCGGTCGAATGCATCGAGCACGGGCAGTATGCCTTCGATCAGCGCTTCGAGGGCGCGGTGGCGGTCCTGGCTGCGCTCCTTTTCCACGCGCTTCCGGTAATTTTCAAAGTCCGCCTGGCGGCGGACCAGCGTGTTCATCAACTCCTGCTTCTCGTTCTGCAGCTTTTGAACCTGCTCGCTCAGCGATCCCGCTGCTTCGGAACCCTGATTGGAGTTGCCCACGCCCGCCGGATCGGCATCTTCGGCGGCAACCGGCGACGCCGGCCCCCCGGAAAACGTTACTTTCGGTTCTTCCCTGCCTTGACCCTTTTCTTTGTGGTGTGAAGACACAGTCTCAACTCCCTTGTTCGTCATTCTCGGAAAAAAACTGCGCCATAAACGCAACCGCCGTTATAACCCGTTCGTAGTGCATCCGCATCGGCGCAAGAATCCCGAGTGTTCCCTGCACCTGATCGTTGGATGAATAGGCGGCCGAAACCAGCGCCAGGTGCTTGCCGGCCGTCGACATTTTCTCCAGTCCCAGTTCCACGTGTACCGGCTCCGGCGCTTCAATGCACCCGCTCAGCAGCGCGATCAGCTTGTCCTTCTCTTCGATCGCTTCCAGAAGCTCGCGCAGCTGGTCCTGGCTGGTGAACTCAATCGTGGACGCAATTTTCGCCGCGCCTTCCACGTACACTTTCCGCTCGCTGCTGTCGCCCAGAACCGCCGGATCGCACAGAATGAGCGCGTCCCCGGCGAGGCGTCCGTATTGCTCGCGGTCGCGCTCCACCTGCGCGCGGAGATCGGCGCGCATGGCATCGAGCGTCCAGCCCACGTAGTGCCGGTTCAAGTACTCCGCGGTGCGATCGAGGTCGGTTTGCAGGAACGCGCGCTCCGGCCGCACCATCTTATCCCGCGTTTGCCCCCCGCCTGTAATCAGCACCACCAGCACGCGGTTATCGGGCAGCAGCAGGAATCGCACGTGCTCCACCACCGCACGCGCCAGCGGCGGAGAAATAAAAATTCCCAGCCCGCGCGATACCGCCGAAAGCACGTGGCTCGCGCGCTCCATCACCGCCTCGGGCGTTTGCGCCGAATCGAGCTCCCGGCGGATCCACTGCCGGTCCTCAGGACTTGCCGTCGCCTGCGCCGCTACCTGCTCCACAAAAAATCGGTAGGCCGCAGCCGTCGGCACGCGCCCCGCCGACGTATGTGGTTGAAACAGAAAGCCGCCCTCTTCGAGGTCCGCCATCACGTTCCGCACCGTCGCGGGACTCAGCGGCTCCAGATGGCGCCGCGAAATGCTCCGCGACGACACCGGCTCGCCCGTCTCGATGTAGTGGCGCACCACGTCCGTGAGAATCTGCTGGTGCCGCTTCTGTTGCAGAACCGTGGGAGTCATAGGCTCGGAGTCATAAGCATCTACCGGGACCGCGACCAGGTCGCGCGCCCGCAAGAGCTATCCATCCTACTCCTTTTCAAAAGTTTAAACGGCGGAAGGAAAGGCGTCAACTTCACTCAAAATGGTCCGCATCAAGCCGTACACACGCTGCGCCGCGCACCCGCAGCTTGCGGTCGAACGGGTCGCTACCAGATACGGCAGCGCACTCCCTCCGCCCGCACCATCGGCGAACCCGCGCTGCAGGCAAACGCCTTGGCGAAGGCCGGCATGTTCGAGACCGCCCCGTTGGTGCGGAATTGCCCCAGCGGATGCGGGTCGGTCTTGATGAGCAGCTGCGCGAACTCTGGCCGGTAATTCCATGCCCAGTCTTGCGCGAATCCGAGAAAAAACCTCTGTTCGGGCGTAAAGCCGTCGATAAGCCCAGGCGCCGGCTTTCCCTCAAGCGTCTTCTCGAAAGCGGCGTACGAAATGGTGAGCCCGCCCAGATCGGCGATACTCTCGCCCTCCACCAGCTTGCCGTTCTCGTGCAGGCCGGAATCCTCGAACGCTCCGAACTGCTGCGCGATGCAGTCTCCGCGCGCCTTGAAATTTTTCAGGTCCTCGGGCGTCCACCAGTTCTTCAGATTCCCCTGCGCGTCAAACTTCGCGCCCTGATCGTCGAAGCCATGCGTCATCTCGTGGCCCATCACGGAGCCGATGCCGCCGTAATTGATCGCAGGATCGCCATTGGGATCGAAGAACGGCGGCTGCAGAATGCCCGCCGGAAAAACAATCTCGTTCTTCTGCAGGCTGTAGTACGCGTTTACCGTTGGCGGGGTCATCTCCCATTCGGTCCGATCCACGGGCTTCCCGATCTTGGCCAGGTCATGCTCGAAATCGAATGTCCTGCCCCGTATTCTGTTTCCAACGAAAGAGACGCGGTCAACCTGGAACGCAGAGTAGTCCCGCCACTTGTCCGGATACCCGATTTTCAGGGTGATGGCTTGCAACTTCTTGATCGCCTCCACGCGCGTCGCCGGGCTCATCCAATCGAGCGTCGTGAGATCGGCATGCAAGGTATCGAGCAGGTTATTCACCATCACGATGGCCTTGGCTTTCGCCTCCGGCGGGAAATTGCGCTCCACGTAATATTGGCCGAGGGCCTCGCCCAGCACGCCGTCGGTCGATTCCACGCATCTCCGCCATCGCGGAAGCATTTCCTTGGCGCCGGTCAGCGTGCGCCCGTAAAAATTAAAATTTTCTTCGACGAATTTCGCCGGAAGCGCCGGAGCCACCGAATGGATCAGGTGCCAGCGCAGATACGTCTTCCAGTCATCCAGCGGGATCGACGAGAACGCGGCGTCCACCGCCTTGAAAAAGTCCGGCTGCTCGATATTGATCGATGCCACCGAAGGCGCGCCCACTGCCTCGAAATAAGTTTCCCAGGAAACGTGCGGAGTGAGTTCGCCCAGCTGCGCCACGGCCATGGTGTGGTAGATCTTCTCGGGATCGCGCCGGTCGACCCGGTCCATCGAAGCGTTCGCCAGCGCCGTCTCCACCGCCAGCACTGTTTTCGCCTCGGCCGCTGCCTTCGAGTCATCGTCGCCCATCAGCTTGAACATGTTAGTGACGTGCTCGGAATATTGGTCCCGCATCTTTGTCGATCGGTCGTCGGTGTCGCGGTAATATTGCCGGTCCGGCAAGCCCGAGCCCGCCCTGCTCCGCGTCCGCAATCGCGCGGGAGCTGTCTTTGAAATCCGGCGTAGAGCCGAAATCGAAGACCGCGCCCACCCCTTCGCGCTGCAGCCTCGCAATTTCCGCTTGCAGCGTCGCGCCGTCTTTAATCTCCGCGATGCGCGCAAGCTCCGAATCGAGCGGCTTCAATCCGGCCGCCTCGATCTGCGCCTCGTCCATGCAGGCGGCATAGTAGTCGCCGATCTTCTGCCAGTTGGAGCCCGGCGCGGCGGATTTGTCCTTGGCCGCTTCTTCCAGGATTTGCCGCAGAACGTCCTCGTTCTTGTCGTGCAGCTTGTTGAACGTGGCCCAGGAAGAATGATCGGCCGGCAGCGGATTGTTCTTCGCCCAGCCGCCGTCCGCAAATTGGTAGAAATCGCTGCAGGGAGTCGACTGACCCGGTCAAGGTTCGAGACATTGAAACCATTTCCCGCGGACTGAGGCGCGGCGTCTCCGGAGCCGCCGCCAACGGCTGCGGAAAACATAGCGCATCCGCCCGCCATTTCAGGCGCCGCGACCGTAACGCTTTTCGAAGCGGGGCTCTGCGAAGAAAGCTCCGCCGGAATCAGCAGCAGCGCCGCCAGAATCATGAATGCAACGCAACAGAAACGCCGGATCATGGAAAGCACCTCTCTCGACTACAGATTAGACGCAGCGCGATGATGTTTTGGATTAACGGAAATCCCGGTTTGCGAGCCGCGAGCGCCCGACAAGCCCCACTCCACAAACCATTCTCAGCGCCTCGCGACAATCGTGTCAATGCCGCCACCAAGTCGCCGGCTCGACCTGCCAGGCATCGCTGAAGATAAATCTGTCCGCAGGAGTAAACTGTCAGCGCCGTTCCGAGGACACCTGTGCTCGATCCCCGCGCCGAATACAATCGCCGCATCGGCATTCATCAGCATGCAATTTCGCGCAACGAAATCGCGCACCGCAAAATCGGCAACGCCAAGTTCGCCGCCGTGATTGCCGCTATCGCGATTGCCATCCTGGCCATCTCGAAACATTCCATTTCCGCCTACTGGCTGTTCGCCCCGGTCGCGGTCTATGCGGCGCTCGCAATCCTCCACGAACGCGTCCTCGGCGCCAAGTCGCGCGCCGAACTCGCGGCAGCCTTCTACCGCAAGGGCCTCGCGCGAATGGACGACAAATGGGCCGGCACCGGAGAAACCGGCGACCGCTTCCGCGACCCCAAACACACCTACGCCGACGACCTCGACCTCTTCGGCCGCGGCTGCCTGTTCGAACTCCTCTCCACCGCGCGCCTTCCGATGGGCGAAAACTTCCTGGCGCAGTGGCTCTGCGTCCCCTCCCCGCCGGCAGCGATCGTCGAACGCCAATCGCTGGTAGCGGGCCTGCGCGAAAGCCTGGACCTCCGCGAGAGCCTGGCGGTCATGGGCGCCGAACTTCGCGTGCGGCTGAATCCCGAATCGCTCATCGGCTGGGCAGAAGCAAAACCAGCTGCTGCCAGGCACCCCCTTCCGCGCAGTCTGCGTTTTGTTGGCGCTGCTTGCCGTCGCAGCCCTCGCCCTCTTCCTGCTTAACTCCGCGTACTGGCCGCTTCTGCTCGTCCTGATCCTCGAACTGCTGGTCTATTCCTTCTTTCACAAGCGAGCGAAGGCCATGATCGCCGAAGTTTCCAGCAACGCCGAAGGTTTGATCCTCTTCTCGCAGATCCTCGAGCGGATCGAACAGGAACCGTTCGCCTCGCGCCCGCCTGCAGGAATTCGTCGCGGCGCTAAAAAGCCAACCAAAATCCGGCCTCCCGCTCCGTACGCAAGCTCGCAAGCATCGTCTACTGGATCGACGGCAGCGACAGCCTCCTCGGCCGCTTCCTCGACTTGCCCCTGCTCTACACAATACAAACCGCCCTTGCAGCGGAATCGTGGAGAAGGCGCTGCGGCCCGCGGATCCGTGCAGTGGGTAGCCATCGTCGGTGAAATGGAAGCGCTGTTTTCCCTCGCCGGCTATTCCTTCGAGCATCCCAACGACCCGTTTCCCGAATTCGCTGCGGGCGAGGATTCGCATCCGCTGTTTGAAGGAGAAGATCTCGGGCATCCGCTGCTTCCCGCGGCGCAATGCGTGCGCAATTCAGTGCGCCTCGACGACGACGCGCGCCTGCTGCTGATAAGCGGCTCGAACATGTCCGGCAAAAGCACGTTCCTGCGCACCGTGGGCATCAACGCCGTTCTCGCCAACGCAGGCGCGCCCATTCGCGCAAACTCGCTCCGCTTGTCACCGCTTCTGCTCGGCACGCGGATTCGCACCACGGATTCGCTCCAGGAAGGCCGCTCGAATTTCTACACCGAGATTCTGCGCATCCGCCAGGTGTTCGAGCAGACCAACGAGCAACAGCCTCTTCTGTTCCTTTTCGACGAATTGCTCGAGGGAACAAACTCCAAGGATCGCCGCATCGGCGCGGAAGGCCTACTGCGCGCGCTTCTCGCGCGCCGCTCCATCGGAATCGTTACGACGCACGATCTAGCGCTCACCGAGATAGCGGAATCGCTGGGCGGCAACGTACGCAACGCTCATTTCCAGGATTTTGTCGAGCAGGGAGAAATGCGCTTCGATTACAAACTCCGAGAGGGCGTCGTAGCGCGAAGCAACGCCCTCGAACTCATGCGCCTAATCGGCTTGAACGTATAGCGCCTTTTGCATTGTCTTCGTGACGCGTATGCGGGGTCTCTCTTCGTTTCACGCCCGTCAACCGATTGTGTTGTCGATTTGCGCCCGCTGCAGCCGGTCCGAATAATCGATGTAGAGCGTCTTCCAGTCGGAATAAAAATCAAGCGCCGCTATCCCCGACTCACGATGCCCGTTCCCCGTATTCTTGATGCCGCCGAACGGCAAATGCGTCTCCGCGCCAATCGTCGGCGCATTCACGTACACGATGCCGGTCTGTATCTCCCGCTGCGCCACAAACGCATTGTTCACATTGCGCGTGTAAATCGACGCCGACAGCCCGTAGTTCACGCCGTTGGCGATGGCCAGCGCTTCGTCGAGCGTGCTGAACGGCCGGACCAGCGCCACCACCGGCCCGAAAATCTCTTCCTGGCAGATCCGCATCGCCGGATCGCAGTCGACAAACACCGTCGGCTCGTGGAACCACCCGTTAGCATACGGGCCCTTATCGAGGCGGTGGCCGCCCGTGGCGAGCTTCGCGCCCTCCTCTTTTCCGATCTGCACGTACTTCATCACCGTGTTGAGCTGCTGCTCGTTGATGCACGGCCCCATATCGGTGGACGTTTCCAAACCGCCGCCCACTTTCAAATTCTTAGCACGAGCCACGAACTTCTCGGCGAACTCCCGGTAGACGTTCTTGTGCACCGCGAGCCGGCTCGCCGCGGTGCATCGCTGGCCGGTGGTGCCGAACCCTCCCCAGATCGCGCCGTCCACGGCAAGATCGAGGTTGGCATCGTCCATCACAATGATGATGTTCTTCCCGCCCATTTCGAGATGGCACTTCTTAAAGGTCGGCGCGCAAGCCTTGCTGACGATGCGTCCCACTTCTGTGGACCCGGTAAAGCTCACAAGGTTCACATCGGGATTCTCGAGAATCGGCGCTCCCGCCGCGGGCCCTTCGCCGAAAACGACGTTCAGCACCCCGGGAGGCAGCCCGGCTTCCTCAAGCACGTGGACGAGATTGTAGGTGGAAAGCGGCGTATCCTCGGCCGGCTTGAGCACCACGGTATTGCCGCAAATCAGCGCGGGCATCGATTTCCACGACGGAATCGCCATCGGAAAATTCCACGGCGTGATCAGCCCGGCCACGCCCACGGGCGCGCGCACGGACATAGCAAACTTGTTGGGAAGTTCCGAAGGAGTGGTCTCGCCGAACATCCGCCGCCCTTCGCCCGCCATCAGGTACGTCATATCGATGGCTTCCTGCACGTCGCCGCGCGTTTCCGCGAGCACCTTGCCCATCTCGCGGGTCATCTGGATGGCGTATTCTTCCTTGCGCTCGATCAGAATTTCCGCCGCGTGGAACAGAATCTCGCCCCGCTTCGGCGGCGGCATCAGCCGCCACTTGTCGTAGGCCGCCTTTGCCGCATCCACGGCATCCGCGACATCCTTCTCCGAGGAAGCCGGAAACAGCCCCACCAGCTCGCTCGTGTCCGCCGGGTTGCGGTTCTCGATCACTTTGCCGCTGCGGGATTCCACCCATTCACCATTGATGTAATTCTTGAAAATCGCGGGAGCAATCGAGGTCGCCATGGGTCCTCCGTGGAGCTGGGTGCAAACGAGCGCCACGCCTGAAGCGCAGTCCTTGCGCAGCGCGCCGCTTTCGCCCCCACAGAATAACAAAGTTCAGGCCGGCCAGCGCGCGCAAGGTCGCAATGGAGTTGTGGATATTCAGAGTTCTATGGCAACGGGGCGCTCATCTGTCTTCGGTTGTCATTCTTAGCTCAGCGGAGAATCTCTCTTAGTTCGCAGCGCAGGGCGAAATCAATGGCTGGTGCTGGGGTTGGTCGTATCGTTTTGTATGGCCGACGGACCGCTCACGGGCGAGGGACTTGACGAAGAGGAGGCGGCCTGCTTTGGAGCTTCGGTGGAGGCTATGGGCGGCCCGGTCGGCGCCGCGCTCGGACGCGGAGCCATCGACGGCGAGGGCGACATCGAACAGCAACTGTGCGGCGTAATTCCCTTGGGCGACGATACGCCCGCGATGTCGGAGCCCAAGCCAAGCTTCTGCAGGGTCAGCGCATCGAGTTTTCCGGTGGTGTCCAGGCCATTCGCCGACTGGAATCGCTGCACCGCATCGACGGTATCCGCGTCCATCTTGCCGTTGGGATCACCCTTGTAATAGCCGCCGCGGGCGAGCGCCGACTGGATATCGTTGATCCGGTCCGGCGTGGGCGCCATTTGGCTAGGCGTGCGATGATGCGCCGGGGTGTGCTTCTTCTTGCGCGATTTCTTTTTGCTCGACGCTGAACCCGTGGAAGAGCCCGACTGCGGCGTGTCGCCTGCCGCCCGGCTGAACTTCACTGCACGTAGGGATGCCTGGGGCGCTTTCGCCCGCCGGGATGCGAGCACGGAATGCGTCGCGCGGCCAGTCTTAGGCGCATGCGATGTTTTCATGTGGTGATGTGAAGTCGCGCCCCACGAGGGAACTGCTGCAAGCACGATCAACGCGGCGATGGGCAGCAATCTCATAGCGAATTGGCGATTCTTGAGTCCCCTACTCATACGATTACGGACGGCCAGATTCCACCGATTCGATCCACTTGCGCATTATGTTCAATTCCAACGCTTCCGGGAAGCCGCTCGCTCCACGCGCGAGCGTATCAGGTACTCCACCGGCGCCGGAGGGGGCGACGCCTTCGCGAGACAATATCCAAACTACTTGCTTGATGGAACCGACCCTGCCAAGAACAGCATCAGCACGCGATCGTTTTCCCCGTGGCGCGCCACCCGGAACAACACATCGTCGCCAAGCTTCAGCTTCGCCACCTGGGCGCGATAATCGGCCATCGAGCTGATGGGCGCGTGATTCATTTCGGTGATGACATCGCCGCGCGCGAAGTCGATATCCTCGCCGAAGCTGGCGGGTTCCACCTGCGTCACCACGACGCCGGTCACTTTCGACATGCCCAGCTTGCGGGCGATTTCAGGCGTAAAATCCTCCACGTGCAGCCCGAAGGGCGACGGCTCTTCGCTTTGCCCTGGCTGCTCGTCGGTGGCTGTCGCCGCGCCCGGGAACAGGGCGGAGCGGTCGGCAACCGTGAGGGTGATATCCTTCGTCTGCTTGTCGCGGACGTAGCGCACCTGCACGGACTGCCCAATAGCGGTCTGCGCGATCGGGTTCACCAGATCGGCGCCCGTGTGGACCGGCTGATTGTTCACGGTGGTGATCACGTCACCCGCCTGCAGCCCCGCCTTCTGCGCGGGACTTCCCGGTTCCACCGCCTCGATCACGATGCCGTAGGGCGCACCCAATTCCTTCATCAGCACAGCATTGTTGCTGCGATCTTCCTGGAACGTGATGCCGATCGAGCCGCGCGTCACCTTGCCGGCCGTCACAAGCTGGTTGTAGACATTGATCGCGGTGTTCGAAGGCAGCGCGAACCCGACGCCTTCAAACCCGCGGCTGCCTGTATAGATCGCGGTGTTGATGCCGATCACGTCGCCAGCCATACTCACGAGCGGTCCGCCGGAATTGCCGGGGTTGATGGCCGCATCGGTCTGGACAAAGCGCTGGAACTGGTGGCCTACGTTCGAGCGGTCTCGGGCGCTTACGATTCCCGCCGTTACCGTGGAATTCAATCCGAATGGGCTGCCGAACGCGAGAACCCAGTCCCCCACCTGCACCCCGTCGGAATTGCCAAGCCGCGCCGTTGGCAGCACGTGATCCGCTTCGATTTTGATCACCGCGAGGTCGGTGTCTTTGTCCGTGCCTACCAGATGCGCCGTGTAGTGCTCGGAGTCGCCGTCAAGCGTCACCTGAATTTTCGATGCCTGGTCGATCACGTGATCGTTGGTGAGGATGAAGCCTTTGCCGTCAACAATTACGCCGGAACCCAGGCTGCGCTCGGCGTCCGGGGCGTCGTTCGGCGAATCGAAGAAGCGGTCGAAGAAATCGTGAAAGGGATCGTCCAGGCTGCCGTGCGGAGTCTTGCCCTTGGGCTTCTCCACCAGTTGCGTGGTGGAGATATTCACCACGGCAGGTTCGACCTTCTTGGAAATTCCCGCGAAGGCGCTCGAAAGCGCCACCGGATCAGGGATGGCCAGCAAGGAAGCGCCGCTCGACGATTGATCGCGCGTCGCCAGCGCTCGCCCCGATATCAGCGTTCCGATGATGATTCCGATGGCCAGGGTGAACGCAACGAGGAGGAACGCGGAAATCTTGCGATGCCTGATAAAAGCGGCTAACTCCCGGAACTCGATCCCCATCCTCGTGGCTCCTTACGGGAACGAAAGGCGATTGGTGATTATAGCATTCATTTCCATGGCGGAACCCGGCTTGGATCTTCCCCTTGTCTTCGATGCCACCGCCCGCAGAAGGATGCCACACGCAGTCTATTCCCGGGCCCGGCGAGACAAGTTCCAGAAATGCGGTCAGACTAGGCGCGAATACTGCTGGCTGGCGGCTTGCTCCGGGAATAGCTCGGGATGAAGGATGTGCGCGAGGATCGCGATTCCGTCCGCGAGTCGCGGGCCGGGGCGCGAAGAATAGCTGTTGGCATCCACCGCGAAAATGGCGCCATTGCGGACGGCGGGCAAATCTTTCCAGGCCTCGGGGATTCGCATCTGCCTGAATTCCGCGGCCGTTCGCGCGACATCGTACCCGCACGGCATCACGACGATCGCCTCAGGTCTTGCAGCCACAATTTCTTCGGAGCTCACCCGAAAAGAGGGCTCGCGCCCGCGCCCCAGCACATCCTGCCCTCCCGCCTTCGCGACCATTTCGGGCACCCAGTGGCCGCCCACATAATACGGATCGAGCCATTCCAGGCACAGGACCCGCGGCCGTGACGAAGCGCGTCGCGCGGTTGCTTCGATCGCCGCAACTCTCTGGTCGAGCGAATCCGCAAGAGCTTCGGCCTCCCGCTGGCGACCCGTCGCTTCGCCCACACTTCGAACATTGGCCCATACCTCCGAGAGAGCGCGCGGGGTAAGCGAAAGCACCGCAGGGCGGTTCTCGAAGCGAGTCAGGGCGGAGGCCAGATCGTCGGGCGAGGCCGCGCAGACGTGGCAGAGGTCCTGCGTCACGATCAGGTCCGGCGAAAGCGATGCCAGCAGCTCCGCGTCGACGGAGTAAATGCTTTCGCCGCGAGCGATGATTTCCGCCACCAGGCGGTCCGTCGACGCGGGCGACGCTTTCGGATCGACGCGGGGGCGGATCAGAAAAGGTTTGCGGGCGGCCTCCGGCGGGAAATCGCATTCGTGCGTCACGCCAACGACGCAGTCGCCCAGGCCCAGCGCGTACAGAATTTCCGTCGCCGAAGGCAGCAGCGAACAAATCCGCATCGGCCTAACAGCAGCGGCGGTACTCATGCGAATTCCCGCCCGCTTGGGGCGTCCACCGAAGCCGCAGGCAGAAGGTCAGCGAAGACGAATGAATCCCGTTCGACAATCTCGCCCACCTCCACCGCAATTTTTTCGCGAAACATCGGCCCCGCATTCGCAAACGTATGGAACTCACCGTTTTCTCCGCAAGGATCGACGCCGCTCGGCAAGTCAGCCAGCAGACGGGCGTCAAAGCGCCGCCCCGCGAAACCACGGTCGAGTTTTCCCGGGTCCACACACGTGAGATAAGCCGAAAGCCCTCCGGCGAGCATCTCCTCTGCGAGTCTTCGCGTTTCGATTCCCCACACGGGAAACACGGGAGTCATGCCGCAGTCCGCCAGCTGCTTCTCCCGGTAAGCGCGAATGTCCTCAAGGAAAAGGTCGCCAAAAACCACGTGCCACACGCCCTCCGCCCGCGCCCGTTCCATCGCCTCGCTCATAGCCAGCTCGTACACGGCGTTAGGGCATGGCGAGGGAATCGCAACCTTCACCAGCCGCAATCCTGCTGCCGCGGCCTGCATTTCGACCAGGCTTTCCCGCACAGCGTGCATCGCCACCCGCTGGTAAGTGCGATTCACGGTAGTAAGAAGCGCCACAATCTCAAAATCGCCGCCTTGCTGCACAGTGTGCAACGCCCAAGCGCTGTCCTTCCCGCTGCTCCAGGCAAGCCACGCCTTCGGCCTGACCCCGTTGCATGAACTCCTGCTGTTCCCCATCCGCCACCTCATCGGTCCAACAACCGGAGCTTAGTACAAAAGATACTTCTCGCGCATCCGCCTGAAGCGCCCAAGCTCGCTAGCCCACCCCGCCTCAATCTGCGCCGGATCCTCCCCCCGCGACATCCCCTCCATCGTGGCCTGCGAGCCAAGCAGTGCGATCATCTTTTCAAGCTGGAACTGCTGCGGATACAACTGGCGCAGTGTATCCGCAATCTCCAACCCCATTCGCATCGAGCGCAACAGCCTCGCATCGCCCAAATGAATCGTGACGCCTTCGCAATCCCGGTCCTTATAAGGCGCCTCGTGCGGCGTAAACCGCGCCGGAGCAAAACTCACGCCCGCGATCTTGTGAGCCTTCAAAGCATCGGCGAGTTCCTCCGCGTGAATCCAAGGCGCCCCGAAAATTTCAAACGGCCTCTCGGTTCCCCGCCCCACCGAAACGCCCGCCGCCTGCAGAATCTCAATTCCGGGATACAGAAACGCAGCCTCCGGCGTACGCAGGTTCGGCGACGGCGCGATCCAGGCGATGCCCGTCTCACCGAAAGTCTCCCTGCGCCGCCAGCCCTCCATCGACACCACGCGCAAATCCGCGCCAATTTTATTTTCCACGTTGAACATCCGCGCCAGCTCTCCCAATGTCATCGCGTAGCGCACCGGCATCGGAAAATAGCCGACAAAAGAAGTGCGCCCCGAATCAAGCATCGGCCCCTCAATCACCTCCCCGCCGAGCGGATCGGGCCGGTCCAGCACGACAAACGAAATGTGGGCCTTCGCCGCCGCCTCCATGCAATACGCCATCGTCGTGATGTAGGTATAGAAACGCACGCCCGCATCCTGCACGTCGAACACCAGAGCATCGAGGCCCTTCAGCATTTCCGGAGTTGGCCGGCGCGCCTCGCCGAAAAGGCTGTAGACGGGAAGCTCGCGTGGCAGTATCGGTCGAATTCGCCACGGGCGCATCAACCACGCCCGCAATCCCATGCTCGGGACTAAACAGCGCCACAAGCTTCACACCCGGAGCGTGAGCCAGAACATCGACCGTGCGCCGCCCCGCCGAATCGACGCCCGTCTGATTGGTGATCAATCCCACCCGCTTGCCCCGCAGCAGCGCAAAGTTTTCCGCTTCGAGCACATCGATACCCGTCTGCACCCGCGCGCCCGCAGTGTAAGATAACCGCTCCTGCTCGCCCGATCGAACAGTTCCCGGCATCTGGCTGCCGGTATGCGAAACGCCCGGAACCGCCAGAATCGCGGCCAGCAGCACAATGGAATGAGAACGGTAACGAAACATGTCTAACGGCGCTCGATTGTGCCGCATGAGACCCCGTGCTATATACAAATCAGGGATGCACGCCTCTCGATGGAAAGCCCGGCGCGATGCGTAGCGCGGCTCTCTCGTCGCTCGCGCTGCTCCTGGCCACAACGCTCCTTCTCATGACACCTTCGTCTCGCGCACAAAAAAAACTAAGCCCCAAGAGCCGCGCCACGTGTCGCGCAGCAGCCGTGGGTTGAGCAAACGCTCCAGAAAATGACCGTGCGCGAAAAGCTCGGCCAGATGCTGATGATCTACTACTTCGGCGTCTTCACTTCCACCGAGAGCGCAGAATATAAGGAACTGCTCCACCAAGTCGATGAAAACCATATCGGCGGCATGATCGTCGGCACCTCCCGCGGCCCGCTCGGCATCGAGCGCAGCCAGGTGTATGCCACCGCCGTCACCACCAACGAACTTCAGCGCCGCTCGAAAATTCCGCTCCTCATCGGCGCCGACTTTGAATCCGGCACGGGCATGCGCCTCGACGAAGGCACCTCGTTCCCTTCCGCAATGGCCATCGCCGCCACCGGAGACCCGAAGCTTGCCTACACCGTCGGCAGGACCATCGCCCTCGAAGCCCGCGCCTCCGGAGTGCACTGGATCTTCGCGCCCGATGCGGACCTGAACAACAATCCCGATAATCCCATCATCAACGTCCGGTCGTTCGGCGAAGAACCCCAAAACGTTTCCGCGTACGTCACGCAATTTATTCGCGGCGTGCAGGAAAACGGCGCGATCGCCACCGCCAAGCACTTTCCCGGCCATGGCAATGTCAGCGTCGATTCGCACCTCGCCCTCGCCTCGGTTCCCGGCAGCCGCGAACAGCTCAATGGCGCCGAACTCGTTCCCTTCCGCGCCGCGATTGCCGCGGGCGTGGATTCCATCATGCCGGGGCACCTGGCCGTTCCCGCTTTCGAGCCCGATAAGAATGTGCCAGCAACGCTCTCCCACAATATCCTCACCGGCCTGCTTCGCGGCGAAATGAAATTTCGCGGACTCATCGTCACCGATGCCATGGACATGGGCGGCGTCACGTCGCTCTATGCGCCCGGCGAAGCCGCCGTAAGGTCGGTCGAAGCCGGGGCCGACGTGCTCCTGATGCCGCCTCTTCCGGACGCCGCCATGGCCGGCCTGGAAAGCGCCGTTTCTTCCGGCCGCCTCCCCGTCGCGCGCATCGACGAATCCGTTCGCCGCATCCTCGCCGCCAAAGCTCGCATCGGTCTCGACAAGCAGCGGCTCGTCGACATTCCGCACTTAAACGAAAAATTCGGCCTGCCCTCCTTCGATCAGGACGCGCAGCGCATCGCCGATCGCGGCGTCACGCTTCTGCGCGACACCCCGAAGCTGCTGCCTCTCGATTCCACGCGCCCGCTGCGCGTCCTGCTCGTGGCGCTCTCGGCCGATCCCGACCCATTCCCCGCCGAAACGCTCGAGCCTGAGATTCGCCCGCGCGTCGATTCACTCACCGTGCTTCGTGCAGACACGCAATTCACCAGCGTCACAACGCTGAAGCTCCCGAGTCCCGATACCTACGACGTCGCCATCGCCGCCCTTTTCGTGCGCGTGGCCGACCGCAAGGGCAACGTGGGGTTCCCCGACGATCAGCGCACCTTCATCAATCAGCTGATTGCCGCGGGAAAACCCACGGTGGTGGCGGGCTTCGGCAGCCCTTATCTAATCGAGCGCTTTCCGAACGCGCCGACCTGGCTCGCCGAATTCTCGACCAACGACGTGTCCCAGCGAGCGGCCGGCCGCGCGCTCTTTGGCCAGATCGCTATCGGAGGACAGATTCCGGTCAACGTTCCCGGCACCGTGAGGCTCGGCGATGGAATGCACCTAGCAGCGAAGTCCATGACGCTGCAACCCGCCTCCCCCGCAATGTTCACCCAGCTCAAGCCCGCATATCGACGTGCTTGACCGCGCCGTGACCGACGGAGCCTTTCCGGGCGGAGTGCTCGCCGTGGGCTGGAACAACGAACTCGCGGTGCATCCGTTTGGCAAGCTTCTCCGGCGACGCGAAATCTCCCGCGGTTCGCGCCGACACCATCTACGATGTCGCTTCGCTGACCAAGCCCATCGTCACCACCACGGCCATCATGAGCCTCGTCCAGCGCGGCGATCTCCAACTGGATGCCCCAGTGGTCCGCTTCCTGCCGGAATGGGCCAAGGCCGCGAAATCCGACCCCAACCCAGCCTGGCGCGCGAAGGTCACCGTGCGCATGCTGCTCCTGCACGACTCAGGACTTCCCGCGCATCGGGACTTCTTCAAAGACGGCAAGGGACGCGAAACCGTCCTCGCACAGGTGATGGCCGAACCGCTGGTCCACGAACCCGGCGCACAGGTCGATTACTCCGATATAGGCTTCATCCTCCTGGGCGAAATTGTCGAGCGGCTCACCGGCGAATCCCTCGATGAAACCGCTCGCGATATTTTTGCGCCGCTGCGCATGACCGATTCGCTCTTCAATCCCCCAAAGAGCCTGCGCTCGCGGATCGCGCCCTACGGAAAACGATATGGTTTACCGCAAGCGCCTCCTGCAAGGCGAAGTCGACGACGAGAATGCCTGGGCCATGGGCGGCGTGGCAGGCCACGCGGGGCTTTTCTCCACCGCCAGTGACATTGCGGCGTTCTCGCAGATGCTCCTCAATGGCGGCATTTACGCGCCACTCTCGCATGCTCCACCGCTCCACCATTCAGCAGTTTACGTTTCGCCACGCGATTGGCGATTCCGCCCGCGCTCTCGGCTGGGACATTCCCGTACAGCCCTCCTCCTCGGGCGAATATTTCTCCGGGAAAAGCTTCGGGCACCTCGGATTCACCGGCACATCCCTCTGGATCGACCCCGAGCGCAATCTCTTCGTCATTTTGCTCACCAATCGCGTGAATCCCACCCGCGCCAACGAAAAAATCCGCCAGGTGCGCCCCGCTCTCCATGACGCCGTGTTCCAGGCGCTGGGGCTAGAGAGCGAGCCTCTCGCCGCCCGATAACTTCCGCAGCACACTTCGCGCAAGAATGCGTTTCGCCGCGCGGCCTCGCCTAGCGCTCCCGTTATAATTAAATGAGCCCGTGCCCTCTTTGAAACCACTCAAGACCGAGCAGCGAAATCCGCGTTCCCGCGGGCTGGACAAGAAGTCCACGATAGAAGTTCTGCGGCTGTTGAATCGCGAGGACGCCCGCGTCGCCGCGGCCGTTCGCCGCGAACTTCCCAAAATCTCCCAGGCCGTTGATGCCATCGTGAAGGCATTCCGCAATGGCGGAAGCCTCTTCTATGTCGGCGCGGGAACCAGCGGCCGTCTCGCCGTGCTGGACGCCGCCGAATGCCCGCCCACATTCGGCACCAAACCGCGCATGGTCCAGGCAATCATCGCGGGTGGAGGCAAAGCCCTTCGCCGCTCCGTAGAAGGCGCAGAGGATTCCGCCGCAGCAGGCGCCCGTGATTTATCAAGTGCCGGATTTTCAAAACGAGACGTAGTGGTAGGAATTGCAGCCAGCGGTACCACGCCCTACGTGCTCGGCGCGCTGAAGTTTGCAAAGCAGCGCGGCGCGGTAACGGTAGGCGTCACGTCGAACACCGATTCGCCTCTCGCCCGCCAGGCCCAAATCGCCATCGTGCCGGACACCGGCGCCGAACTCGTCGCCGGCTCGACGCGCCTCAAGGCCGGGACCGCGCAAAAAATGGTGCTGAATTTGCTCTCCACCGCGGCCATGGTCCGCATGGGCAGAGTTTACGAGGGCTGGATGGTCCACGTAGCGCTGGCCAACAGCAAATTGCGCAGTCGCGGCGTACAAATCCTGGAGGAAGCAGCAGGAGTAAGCGCCAGCATCGCGAAGCGCGCGTTGCGTGATGCAAATTACGATTTGGCAGTCGCGCTGGTCGCGCTCAAATCGGGAGCCGCACTAGGCCAAGCCCGCCGCGCGCTCGCATCCGCCGATGGCAACATGCGCAAGGCGTTCGAATCACTGAACAAGCCACGCCGCAAGCTCGGCGCAGCAACATTGAAGTGAGCGAATAGTCGAAGTTGCTGGAAGCGAATCATAACTAATGTTGAGGCCAGTATTGGAACAACCCATCTAGCTCCGCTAACCATGTTTGATCGTCATCTGCCTTGTACCGCCCCAGTGTCTTCATCAAGTTAAAAAACCCCAGGCCCGGCCGATTAGCCCCATCTCCGTTCTTGATTACCACGATGGCGGAAAGCGCGAATCTGCCGTCCGCAACTTCTGCTTCAGAAATTAGGCCGAGGAGGTTCCACAGGCGCGGATCGTGTGGACCATGGTAGGCGCCGAACTGTCGTGCGACCTGGCATACATCATCGTAGTTAATGACAGATTTGTCCCGAGCACGTGACTTGAGGTAATCAGCAACCCCTGAGACTTCGCGGTCGTCGAACTCACTTCCGTGGTAGGCAATCATTTTCGTCCCGAGAGGACAAGGATGCTACTTCGCGAACACCAGAGAAGTCAAACCTGCCGCTCACAGCAGGGTGGTCCACATGCGAACAGTCTTGACGATTCTAGCCGCCACTTCGCCAAGCTAAGCAAGAGTCCTGATTCAATTGCCGTATCGACTCGATCGGGCGGCACTCGCCCCCCTGGCTCCAGTCCTCCCGTATGCGCTCCCGCTCCTCTTCCGTCAGATCGAACCACGCCTCGGCAATATCGCGCACGCGTTCGAGCGCCGCCTGCATCTCCGCCTGCTTCGCCTTCAGCAACTCGCTGTCCGCATCCATCGGCACGCGAATGGGAGGCGCCACGATCGTGACGGCTCGCGAAAACGGGTAGGGCAGCTGAAACAAATCCCAGGCCTTTTTGAACACATGCTTCCGTTCGAGTCCAATGTGAAAAACCGAAATAGGTTTCCCCGTCCTGCGCGCGAGGATCACCGGACCCGGTTTCGCGACGTAGCGCGGGCCGCGCGGCCCGTCGATCGTAAACGCCACGTGGCGCCCTTCTTCGAGACGCTGCGCCATCGCGGTAAGTCCCTCGATGCCGCCGCGCGTCGAACTGCCTTGGGCCGTACCGAAGCCCAGCCGCTCGATCACCCGGCGCGTCCACTGCCCATCGAAATTTACGGTGTTCAGCACCACGATTCCGCGGTTGCGCCACATCCACACTGCCGGAAAAATGCAGCGGTGCCAGAACGCGCCGATGGCAGGTTCGCCCTTGTCGCGGAACTGCGCGGCGTTGTGCACTCCGACGATTTCAAAGCGCAGCGTCGGGCCGATCAGCCGCACGAACCGGTAAACCACCCACGCAATAATGGGGATCTGCATGCGCCGCCATCGGGAAAGCTGCGGAGCGCTCAATTGAGCGAGGCTGGCTGGTCGTGGAGCCCGCGGCGGGCTGGCTGTGCTGTTGTCCACTGCCGTATAGTATAGGCGACCCCATGAATTCGCCGATTCAATTCGCGCTTCCCTTCCGGCATCGGAGCGCGAAGACGGCCCCGTCCGATCGGCGAGGCAGGTGGCCGTGCCTTCTGCTGGGCGCGGCGGCGCTTCTGCTTTCCGCGGCATCGTCCCGCGCGCAAGACGCTCCCCTCAGCGTAGTGGGCCGCATCGAAGGCAACGACATTTCAGTGCAGGGCCCGTCCACTCCAGGTAACGACAACGAGACGAGGACGCCGAGCATAATGGTGGGCAACGGAAGCGTCGTGACCGTCCACGCCGGCGACGCGCGGCTCACGCTCGTGAGCGGCGGCGAAGTGGATATCTGCGGCCCCGCGAAGTTCACGCTTCTGCAATCCGGCACTGCGATCACGCTCGCTCTCGATTTCGGTCGCGTGCGCGTACAGCTACCTGCCAACGTTTCGCTGAGGCTGTTTACTCCCACCATTGTCGCCACGCCCATCGACATCAGCGGCGGCACGCGCGACATAACCGTCGGCCTGGATCTCGACGACTCTCTCTGCGTGCTGGCGGCCAGCGGCGCCCTGCAGCTCGAACATCAATTCTCCGGCGAGAAGCTGATCGTCCCGGAAGCGGGCGAATTCTTTTTGAATGCCGGGAAGTTGCTCCCCGTGGCGGGAAAGCCCGGAAGCTGCCAGTGCGCAGCAATGCAAACTCGCCCGCGCCCATCGTTCTCCGAACCGCAGGAGTACGCGAACATGGTGCAGCCCCTGACAACGCCAGCAGTGACACCAAGCGAGTCCGCCGCACCGTCCATCGCCCCGACGAACGCACCCCCTCCTGCCCCGGAAACGCCCCCGAACGTCGAGTTCAGCATTCCCGCGCACGCGAACGAAGAGCATCCGCTAGAGCCCCCGCAGCGAGCACCTGCTCCCGCCGCTCCCGCTGTCCCCGCCGCGACGAATCCCGTCTACACGGTAGTCGCCCCGCTCTCTTTCACCGCTGGCACGCCCCTTCCTCCACCCGACGATCCGCCCATCGACACAGTGCTGCTAGTGCGCGAAACACAAGTCCAGCCCACCTGGGAGTTTCAGGGCCACGTTGACGCCCCCAACTTCGCCGCAGCCATGCAGCACGCCCTCGGCGAAAGCGCCAACCCAGACAGACCGCCCGCCGAGCCGCGAAAAGTTCACCACGGCTTCTGGGGCACTCTGCGCAGAATCTTCGAAGGCACCGGCGCGCGAGACTAGAACCCTCGCCTTTGCCGTTGCCTTTCGTAGTCATCCTGAGGAGCGAAGCGACGAAGGCTCTCTCCTCGTTTCCCACCACAAGCAAAACGCCCGCAGCAGCGTGCGCGTTGTGTGCCTCTTCGCTGTTGCTCTACCAACCACCAATAAGTTAGTTTCTTACCCTATGTTTTCTCTCAAAGACAAAATCGCTCTGGTTACAGGTGCGTCGCAAGGAATCGGGCGCGCCACTTCCCTGCTCCTGGCCGAAGCCGGCGCAAAAATCGCAGTAGCCGCCCGCACCGCCGAAAAGCTCTCTTCGCTCGTAGCCGAAATCGAAGCCGCAGGCGGCGCGGCGCTCGCCGTGCCGATGGATGTCGCCGACGCCGCGCAGGTGAAAGCCGGCTTCCAGCAGTTGCTCGCCAAATTCGGCCGCCTCGACATTCTCGTCAACAACGCCGCCATCACCCGCGACACCCTCGCCCTCCGCATGAAGCTCGAAGACTGGGACGCGGTTCTCCGCACCAACCTTACCGGCGCGCATCTCTGCATCCAGCAAGCCCTGGGCGCAATGCTCAAGCAGCGCTCCGGCCGCATCATCAACATCACGTCGGTGGTGGCCGAAACCGGCAACGCCGGGCAATCGAATTACGTCGCCTCCAAGGCAGGACTCATCGGCCTGACGCGAGCTATCGCCGTGGAAGTCGCTTCTCGCAACATCACGGTCAACGCCATCGCCCCCGGCTTCATCGAAACGCCGATGACCGACGTCCTCTCGCAGGAGTTGAAGGACAAGATGAAGTCGCTCATCCCGCTCGGCCGCTTCGGCACCGACCGCGAGATCGCCGCCGCCATCGCGTTCCTCGCCAGCGACGAGGCGGCCTACATCACCGGCCAGGTGCTCGACGTCAACGGCGGGATGCACATGGGTTAGCGCCTTTTCGGAACCACACACGGCGATGCCGTCCAGCGCCCTGTCTGCGCGCAAGATGCGCGTAAAGGTTGACCCAGCCTTGCCTCCCGCATAGAATGGGCAGGTTAATTTCACAGTGCCACCCCCGCCTCTTACTGCCAGGGGGTCCAGACAGCCGATATCGGAGGAACTATCAGAATGGCCAGCGTCGAAGAACGCGTTAAGCAGATTATTGTCGAGCAGCTCGGTGTGGATGAAGGCGAAGTCACTTCAACCGCTTCATTCGTGGACGATCTGGGTGCCGATTCGCTCGATACCGTCGAGCTGGTTATGGCCTTCGAAGAGGCTTTTGGCATCGAGATTCCGGACGAGGATGCCGAAAAGATCGCCACGGTGAAGGACGCCATCGAATACATTGAGAAGCACGCCAAGGCAGCGAAGTAGTTCACCGGTCTTCCCCGTCCCATACAGGAGAGCTTCCCCTTGAGCCGCCGAGTTGTAGTGACCGGTGTTGGGCTGGTCTGCGGATGCGGTATCGGCACCGAAGAGGTCTGGACCAGCCTCCAGGCCGGCAAGAGCGGTATCGGCCCCGTTACGCATTTCGACGTCAGCGCGTTTGACTGCCGCATTGCCGGTGAAGTGAAAAATTTCGATCCCCTGAACTGGGTCGAAAAAAAAGAAATCAAGAAGATGGCCCGGTTCATTCAGCTGGCCATTGCCGCCTCCGATTTCGGAGTGCGCATGGCCGGGCTGAACGTCACTCCGGAGACCGCGGACTCGACCGGCGTCTACATCGCGTCGGGCATCGGCGGATTCGACGTCATCGAGCGCGAGCACTCGAAGTTCCTTGCCGGCGGCCCGGGCAAAATTTCCCCATTTTTCATTCCCGCCGCGATCATTAATCTCGCCTCGGGACACGTCTCCATCCGTTACGGCGCCAAGGGCCCCAACTCAGCCACTGCTACCGCCTGCTCGGCCTCGGCGCACGCCATCGGCGACGCGTACAAAATCATCCAGCGCTGCGATGCGGAAGTAATGATTGCGGGAGGCTCGGAAGCCGCCGTCACTCCCATGGGCATCGGCGGATTTGCCGCCATGCGCGCGCTTTCCACCCGCAATGACGAACCCGAGCGCGCCAGCCGCCCCTTCGACGCCAATCGCGACGGTTTCGTCGTCGGCGAAGGCGCGGGCGTGCTGATCCTCGAATCGCTCGATTTTGCCCAGCGCCGCAATGCCAACATCCTCGCCGAGATTGTCGGCTACGGAATGTCCGGCGACGCATATCACATCACGCAGCCCGCGGAACAGGGCGACGGAGGCTACCGCGTGTCGATGGCCGCCCTGCGCGACGCGAAGCTCTCTCCCCACGACATCGGCTATGTGAACGCCCACGGCACTTCGACTCCCATCGGCGACGCGATCGAAACCACCGCGCTCAAGCACGTTTTCGGCGAGCGCGCGAAAAAAGTCCCCATCAGCTCCACGAAATCCATGACGGGCCACCTCCTCGGCGGCGCAGGCGGCCTGGAAGCAGGCATCAGCGTGCTCGCGCTCCGCGACCAGATTCTGCCGCCAACAATCAATTACGAAACTCCCGATCCCTGTTGCGATCTCGACTACATCCCCAATCACGCGCGCAAGGCGGAAGTGCACTATGTCCTCTCGAATTCTTTCGGCTTCGGCGGCACTAACGCATCCCTGGTCTTCAAGCGCTGGGAAGGCAAGTAAACCCGTGGCACCGGCAGTCTTGCCTGTGTGTTTTTGTGGACAAGGCATTCCGGGAGTTCCGTCTTGAAAATCGGCGTCTGCGTCAAGCAGGTTCCCGCGAAGGACGCTCCTCTCTCGATCTCTGAAGGCAGCGCCTGGATCCGCGAAACGGATATAGGCTTTGAGACCAACGAGCCCGACACCTACGCCCTCGAAGAAGCCCTCCGCCTCAAGGAAAAACACAACGGCGAAGTAGTAGCCATTTCCATGGGCCCCGATCGCGTCAAGCAAACCATCAAGGAAGCCCTGGCCAAAGGCGCCGATCGCGGCATCCACATCTCCGACGCGGAATTCTTCAAGCTCGACCCGCTCGCCTCTGCCCGTTCCATAGCCGCAGCCCTCCAGCCAGAAAATTTCGATCTGATCCTCACCGGCCTTCAAAGCGACGACCAGGGCTTCGGCCAGACGGGCGTTCTCCTCGCCGAACTCCTGGGCCGCCCGCACGCGACCATCATCATGGCCATCGAGGTCATCGCGTCCGGCCTGAAACTCAAGCGCGAACTCGAAGCCGGCTGGTTCCAGTGGGTTGAACTCCCGCTGCCCGCCGTGCTCACCATCCAATCCGGCATCAACAAGCCCCGCTACGCCACGCTCAAAGGCATCATGGCCGCAAAGAAAAAAGAAATCGTCACGGTTGACCGCAAATCGCTCGGCGTTCCGGACACACCGACCCAGCACATCGAGCGCATCTACGTCCCGCAAAAAACCAAGAAAACCGAATTCATCACCGGCCAGCCCAAAGAAATTGCCGCCAAGCTCATCGAAAAGCTCAAACACGAGGCGCGCGTTCTTTGAAAATCCTCCTCATCACCGAGCAGCGCGAAGGCAAATGGAATAACGTCAGCTTCGAGACGCTCTCCGCCGCCCAGCAAATCGTCCAACAGACCAGCGGCACACTCGCCGCCATCGTAATCGGCAAAGGCATCGCGCCACTCGCCGATGATCTCGCCGGTTTTCAGCTCGACGAAGTACTGCTCGCCGAACACGATCTGCTCGAAAAGTACACGCCGGACAGTTTCTCGCTAGCCCTGCGCCAGGCAATCGAAGCCGCCAAGCCCGACCTCGTTCTTCTTCCACACACCTACCAGGTGCGCGACTTCGCTCCCAAACTCGCGGCTTCCCTGCAAAAAGGAATGATCGGCGATTGCATCGGCTACCGCTACGAAAACGGCAAGCTGATTTTCGTCCGCCAGATGTTCCAGGGCCGCACCGCGGCGGATGTAGTCTTCACCGGCGACGCCCCGTGGATCGCCTCTTTCCAGGCCGGAGCCTTCCGCGCCGATCTCGCCGCGAAGCGCGCCGGAGGCAAAGCTCCTGTAAACAAAATAGCGGTGGAACTCAAACCCGAGCAGATCCGCACCAAGCCGCTGGAGCTTTTCCGCGAAGCCAAACAAGCCGTCGACCTAACCCAGGCGCCCATCCTCGTCTCGGTCGGCCGCGGCATCAAAGCGCCCGAAAACATCGCGCTCGCCGAAAAACTCGCCAAACTCATGGGCGGCGAAGTCTCCGCGTCGCGCCCCATCTGCGACGAGGGCTGGCTTCCGATGGATCGCCAGATCGGCAGCTCCGGACAAACCGTCGCTCCCAAGCTCTATCTCGCCCTGGGCATCAGCGGGGCCATCCAGCACGTGGTAGGCATGAAGGCTTCCCGCACCATCGCGGCCATCAACAAGGATGCAAACGCCCCCATCTTCGAAGTCGCCGATTACGGCATCGTGGGCGACCTCTTCGAAATCGTTCCCGCGCTCATCGAGCAACTCGAGAAGTCTCAATAGTTCTTTCGCACCCGAGGCCAACCGAACGGGCGCCCCCTTCTGACTCTGAAACAAATCCCTCTCACCTGCTATGCTGTAGTTTTGTATGGCAACCGAGCGCGAACAACTCGAAGCGGACGTACTCATCATCGGAGGCGGACCCGCCGGCCTGTCCTGCGCCCTCCATCTGGCAACTCTGATCGAGCAGCACACCAAAGCCGGCAAAGCGCCTGCGCTCTCCGCCGAAAATGTTTACGTACTCGAAAAAGCACGCGAGATCGGCGCGCACCAGCTTTCCGGCGCCATCATGGACCCGCGCGCCCTGCGCGAATTGGTTCCCGACTTTGAAAAAACCGCGCCGCTCGATACGCCCGTCACCGGCGACGCCGCCTATTTTTTCACCGAAGCAAATTCGTGGAAGCTCCCCATTACGCCGCCGCCCCTCCAGAATCACGGCAACTACGTAGTGTCGCTCAATAAGCTGGTGAAGTGGCTGGGGGGCCTGGTGGAACAAAAAGGCGTCAACGTATTCACGCAATTCGCCGGGCAGGAACTGCTCTACGACAAAAACGGCATCGCCGGCGTACTGACAGGTGACAAGGGCGTCGATAAAAACGGCAAGCCGAAGGACAACTTCACCCCGGGCTACGAACTCCGCGCCAAAGTCACCGTGCTGGCCGAAGGCCCGCGCGGCTCGCTCACAAAGGACCTCGTCAGCCGCTTGAAGCTCGATGGCTTGAATCCGCAGATTTACGGCCTGGGCATCAAGGAACTCTGGGACGTTCAGCCCGGCCGCATCGACACAGGCTACGTCGCGCACACGCTGGGCTGGCCGCTCAGCACCGACATTTATGGCGGCGGCTGGATCTACGGCCTGCGCGACAATCGCGTCTCGCTCGGCATGGTAGTGGCGCTCGAATACCGCAATCCACTCTTCGATCCCCACGAGGCGTTTCAGAAATTCAAAACCCATCCGTTCGTCCGGCGCATCCTCGATGGCGGCAAGCTCGTCCGCTACGGCGCAAAGACGGTCCCCTACGGCGGCTGGTATTCGATGCCCCGCAGTTACGTCGACGGCGGCCTGATCGTCGGCGACTCGGCCAGCCTCCTCAATTCCCAGCGCCTCAAAGGCATCCACACCGCCATCAAGAGCGGCATGCTCGCGGCGGAAACCATCTACGAAGCGCTCTGCGCGGGCGACACGTCCGCCAAGACACTCGCCGCGTACCCGCAAAAAATAGAAAAGAGCTGGCTGAAGCAAGAACTGTGGGCCGTTCGCAATTTTCACCAGGCGTTTCACGGCGGCCTCTGGAAAGGCCTCGTCCACGCCGGTCTGCAATTCGTCACCGGCGGCCGAGGCCTCATCGACCCGATGCGCTCAAAGCCCGGCTACCAGGAATACGCCCAATTAAATCGCGACCGCGTGCCCGTCGATCAGGCAACGCGCTTCAAGGGCGACGGCAAGCTCACCTTCGACCGCCTCACCGACGTCTATCACTCCGGCACGCGCCACGACGAAGACCAGCCCTGCCATCTCCACGTCCTCGACCCCAGCATCTGCAGCGACCGCTGCGTCCGCGAATACGGCAACCCGTGCCAGTATTTCTGCCCAGCCGCAGTCTACGAAATCGTCACCGAAAAAGACGCCCCCAGGCTGAAAATCAATTTCACAAATTGCGTCCACTGCAAAACGTGCGACATAGCCGACCCCTACCAGATAATCAACTGGGTCACTCCCGAAGGCGGCGGAGGCCCAAACTACGAAGGCATGTAAAGCCGCAGCATCCGTGCCGTGCCTTGTCTCGCCGTTGCCTTGCCCTTGCCGTTGAACTTGGCCTTTGGCAGTCATCCTTGAGCGCAGCGAAGGATCCCTCTTTGTCTTTGTTGTTGCCTTTGCGGGTGCCCCCTTCGGTTTTAAGGGTGGGGCTTTCTTTCGATTTTGCCAGCGCTTTTATCTTTCGTTGCAATCATGGGCAAGCGAGGCGATGACACATGTAAAACCGCAGCACTCGTGCGATGCCTTTTCCGGCCGTTACATTTCATTGTCATCTTGAGCCCATACGCGCAAAGCGCGGATGGGTGAGGGACCTGCTTCTTCCTCGCTGCCAGGCATTCCCCCCAGTCAAACTTTCGGCGCGCCCGAGCATCGCCCCCCGGGAACGCCAATCTCCCGATTGGCGTTTTTTGTCTCGCCTCCGCGCCGCGGTTCGCCTAGCCTTGAACAGAGCAAAGCGAAGGCCCCCCTACCCACGCTCCCCATCCCAGCAACCGCTCCTTTACCACGACAACTACACCCTTACAATTCCCCCCACCCGTGCTAATGTGGGCCCCAGAACAGCATTACAGGAACAAAGATAAAGATGAGAAAATCACCACTCCTGACTCGACACACTAGGACGAACGGAAACACACCTATCTGCCTGAAAACAAAGAGAGACGCCCCTGCTCACTCGACACTCTTAGCGACACCCGTGCGCCAGCGTTTTTCACCCCGCCTCGCGCCCTTTTTACTTCTTCCCCTGCTCACATTCGGTCTCCTGCTCACCACTCGAATCCAACCCGCCAATGCCGCCCCAGCCCGCATCGCCCGGCAGGACAGCACCTACGACGTAACCCTCGGCCGCGGCTACCGCTTCGACCGCGGCGGCTGGACCTACGTCCACCTAGAAGGCGCCCCTCACGATATCGGCGTCCAGCATGGCTACCTGATGGCTCCCGAAATCGCCGATTTCTATGGCGTAGTGCGCCTGGAAATGACCCACAACACCTCCCGCAGCTGGGAGTTCTTCCGCCGCGCTGGCCGCGAAATGCTCTGGCCAAAAATCGACGCCGAGTATCAGCAGGAGCTCCAGGGCATCACGGACGGCCTGAATCAGCATGGACTCAAGCTTGATCTGTGGGATGTAGTGGCGATGAACGCCTTCGCCGAGCTGCCCGACTATTACGTCCCCTGGCTGAACGAGCAGACGAAGGCGGCCAATGCCGCGCATCCCGCCGACCGTCCCGTTTACGGCCATTGCAGCGCCTTCGTCGCGACGGGAAGCTGGACCAAGGACCACCGCATCGTGATGGGCCACAACAATTGGACCTCTTACGTCGAAGGTTCCCGCTGGCGCGTAGTCTTCGACATCGTCCCACGCACCGGTTACCGTGTGCTAATGGACGGCCTCCCCGGCATCATCGCCAGCGACGACGACTTCGGCGTCAACACCGGCGGCCTGATGATCACCGAGACCACCATCGCCCGCTTCCACGGCTGGGACCCGAACGGCAAGCCCGAATTCGTCCGCGCCCGCAAGGCCATGCAGTATGCCAGCTCGATCGACGAATTCACGAAAATCATGCTCGACGGAAACAACGGCGGCTATGCCAACGACTGGCTGCTTGCCGACCGCAAGACAGGCGAGATCGCCCGCTTCGAGCTTGGCCTGCGCCACACCAAGCTCTGGCGCACCACCGACGGCTATTTCGCGGGCTCCAATTTCCCCAGCGATCCCGATGTCATCAAGGACGAGACCACCTTCAATCCCGATAACGCGTCCAGTTCGCCCAACGCCCGCCACGTCCGCTGGGATCAGCTCATCAACGAAAATAAGGGCAAGATCGACACGAACCTCGCGGAAGTCTTCCTCTCCGACCACTACGACACCTTCACCAAACAAACCGGCCCGAACCTGCGCACCCTCTGCGGCCACGGCGAATCGTCTTCCGAAGGCGAACCCGCCTGGGACGTAAAACCTTACGACCCTTCCGGCGCCGTCCAGGGCAAGGTGATCGACTCCCGCATGGCCGAAGCCATGACCTTTACCGGACGCATGGGCCATCCCTGCGGCACCGAGTTCGACGCCGCGAAATTCCTGAGCGCGCACCACGATTATTCCTGGGAGTCGCCGATCATGGAGGATATGGACACCGGCCCCTGGACGCAATTCCGCATCGGCGAGCACGCCGCGCCTCTCACTGCCACGCCAACCTCCACGTCCGGCGGGAAATAAAGCGCCAGCTGCAGCGGGCGATGGAGTTGCAATCGTTCAAAGGAATCGCCTCCCCGAGCTCGCTACCAGCATTTCCCTGCGATGGTCAGCTCAATCCGGTAGCCGCAACCGCCCCTCGAACCGCTACTATCTAAAAACATGTCTCTCAGCCTAACCACCTTCTTCGCGCTGCTCGGCGGCCTGCTCGTGCTGGCGTTCGTAGCCAACCGTCTCTCCCGCTGGACGCGCGTGCCCGATGTAATGGTCCTGCTCGCCACCGGTATCTTGCTTGGTCCCGTGCTGCACTGGATTGACGTCGCGCACTTCGGCCCCGTCACCCGCGGCTTTGGCACCCTGGCACTGATCCTGATTCTCTTCGCCGCGGGCCTGGAGCTCGAACTCCGCCACGCAATGCGCCAGTTCTGGGGCGCGATGGTGCTCTCGCTGTTGAGTTACGGCCTCACCCTTGCAGGCGTCACATACTTCTGCGTCTACGCGCTCAAGATGGAGAAAATGCCCGCCTTGCTGGTGGCGGCGCCGCTTGCCTGCATCAGCGGCTCGATCGTGCTGCCGGTGCTCGATCAGCTCGACCTCCGCAAAGCCCTCAAGACCATCCTGGTCGTCGAAGCCTCGTTTGGCGACGGAATCGGGGCCCTCGGCGTGGGAGTGCTGCTCGATATCGCCTCCGGAAATGGCGCCACCACGAGCGGCGCGCTTCCGGCCATCCTCAAGCATCTCGGACTTTCGCCCGGAACTCGAGGAGCTGTCGCGGGCAGCGTCGCGGTCCTCTTTCTATTCAAGTTCTTGCTGGCGCTGGCCCTGGCGGTGTTAGCGGGTTTCGTGTGGGTGCGCCTGCTGCCGCTGATTTCCGACAAGCAATACTGGCAGGTGCTCACATTCGCGGCTGTGCTCCTGCTGTATTCGGGAATCCACGCGCTCGGAGGCAGCGAGCTCTTCGGCGTGATGGTATTCGGAGCCACGCTGGCGAACATGCCCGACCCGCTGAACCGCCGCTCCGAATTTGGCTTTGCCATCCTCGCGCCCGATCCCAGCCGCCAGATTCACTCGTTCCACTCGGAGCTGGCTTTCCTGGTTCGGAGTTTCTTCTTCGTGCTGCTCGGCGCGATCATCGAATTTGGCGGCTTGCGCAAGCAGCTGTTTCCCTCGCTTGGCATACTCGGTGTACTTTTCGTGGCTCGCGCGCTCTCGGTTCAAATCAGCCGGGTCGCGTGGCGCGGAGCCACGCCGCGAGAGCGCGAATTTGCCGTTCTGATGATTCCCCGCGGATTGATTACGGCCGTGCTGGCACTGGAAGTGGTTGAATCGAAACCAAATGAACTCGTATTCCTCACATCGCTCACGTTTGCCGTAATCCTGTTCACCAATCTCTTCGTTCTGCTCGCGGCCATTCGCGCCCGTGGCATCGCACCCGAGCCAGTTCTTCTCCCTACCGAAACTCAAGCGGCCCCCGCGCCTTGACACCATCTCCAGAGTGGGACAGCTACCTAATTGGAAACACGGCAGTTGCACAAACTGGAAATCGCCCTTGGACGGTGCTACAAAAAGGAGGCTCGTCCAGGTAGGTTCGTGGCTGACAACTGCAGCTCAAAAGGATGTAAGGCCCCTGTGCCAGCGGGACTTGCCGCTGAGCAGATGTGTATTCTTCACTTCACCCTCCACATTGAAAATGAAGCCGCTGAGATGCGCCGCGAAACGGCCCTCGGCAAGGTCGTCCACGAACGCCAGGCCGAATTATTCAAGAAGATTGCCGCGCGCGGCGACACGCTCGTCACCGTGGCCACCAGCGGCTTCGCCATGTCCGACGAAATCAAGGCCCGCATCCTCAGCACTCTGCTCACCCTCATGAACTGCCGCGAGAGCATGGACCGCGCCGCGATGCGGCAGTCCGCGCTAAAGCGCTTCGCCGGATAGCACTCGATAAAACCCATCGTTTTCTTGCAGTTGGAGCATGTGGCCCGGAAGCCTGTGGAAGTTCTTGAACACATGGCCTCAACTTCGTTATTTACTCCCGCCTTCCCTTTGATATAGTCCTTCGCGTACTCGCGTTCCTCCCTGTGGGCTCCGCGCGACAGCGCCCGCGCCACCCACGTTCGTGAGTCGGTGTGTGCCATTGGCCCGGAAAGCAACTCGGAAGATTCCTTTTCAAAAAAAGGTTCGACCACGGCCAACCTCACGCAGGCTTCCAGCGGGAGCCTTCCCCTTACAAAAATTCTGCCCGTGCCGAAAACGAAGCTAGCGGCATTTGAGGCGGCAACATAAACAAGATAGACTCAACGAACGCCGCAAGGGGCGTTCGTCTGGGTAAGGAGACGTCTTTGCGCATCCTTTCACCAACCGAAAACAAGCGCTTTAACGAGATGATCGGGTTTGTCGGCCTGAGCACGGCCGTCCTGCTGGCTTTGAGCCTGCTCTCGTATTCCCCACACGACGCATCCTTTAACGTGTCCTCCCCCGTGGTCTCAGGCCAGGCACGCAACTGGATCGGCCCGGTGGGCGCGCACCTCGCGGACCTGTTCTTCCAGTTCTGCGGCTTCTCGGCGTTTCTGTTCCCGGTGGGGATGTTCATGGTGGCGATGCGTTGGTTCCGCAGCCAGGAGATCGAGGCTCCGGTGGCGCGTTTGATCGGCGCCGCGATGTCTCTCGTGTCCCTTTCCGCGGAACTCTCTTTAATTCACATGCCGGGAGTGCGTGGCGCGCTTCCGGCGGGCGGGCTGCTGGGCACCGTTGCTGCCGAAGGACTGCGCGCCGCGTTCAACACCGTGGGGGCGAATCTCGTATCGCTCATGCTGCTCACCACCTCCGTGCTTCTCACCACCAGCTTCTCCTTCCGCGCCATGGTTGACTGGATGAAGAAGCCCATGACCTCCGAGGGCTACATCGGAAAAATGATCGCCCGCGCCAGGGAATGGCGCGAAGAGCGCGAATCCGAGCAGCTTCGCAAGCGCGTCGAGGAAATCAAGATCGCCGGACGTCCGCCCGTAAAGCAGCAGCGGGTTTCCGCGGCCAAGGCGGGCGTAGAGGACGAAGAAGAAGAGGAAGAGCCGCCGGTTCCGGCCGAGCCGCACCTCGCCGAGCAGGGCCCGGCGGTGATCCAATTCCACGAGCCCGAAATCCGCCAGAATCCGAAGAAGGCGACCCCCAAGCCTCCCCAGGGCAAGACCAACTTCAAGCTGCCCTCCACTGACCTTCTGCGCGTAGCCGAGCGCGGCGAGAAGATGGACGAAAGCGAGCTGAAAGAGTGCGCGCGCGCCATCGAACAGAAGTCCGCGGAATTCGGCGTAGCGGGCCGCATTACCCAGATCAACCCGGGCCCGGTAGTCACCACCTTCGAATTCAAGCCCGAGGCGGGAATCAAATACAGCCGCATCACCGGCCTGGCCGACGATCTCTGCCTCGCCTTACGCGCCGAATCGATTCTGATCGAGCGCATCCCCGGCAAGTCCACGGTCGGAATCGAAGTTCCCAACGCGCGCCGCGAGACAATTGCCCTGCGCGACGTGATCGAGTCGCCCGAATTCGCGCATTCGTCCTCGAAACTCATCCTGCCGCTGGGCAAAGACCTCATCGGCCGCATCCGCGCCGCCGACCTGACCCAGATGCCTCACCTGCTGATCGCGGGCTCCACGGGCACCGGCAAGAGCGTCTTCATCAATTCCATGCTGATGGGCATGCTCTACAGAGCCACGCCGGACGAAATGAAGCTCGTGCTCATCGACCCGAAGCGCCTCGAACTGGGCCTCTACGCCGACATCCCGCACCTCTTCACGCCGGTAGTCACCGACGCGAAGGTCGCCGCCAACGTTCTGCGCAACGCCACGCGCGAAATGGAGCGCCGCCTGAAAATCCTGGCCCAGCGCGGCGTCCGCAACATCGAGCAGTACAACAAAACGTTCGACAAGCCGCAGTCCCTCTCGCTCTTTGAGAAGACCGACGAGGAAGAGCATCGCCCGCTTCCCTACATGGTGATCGTCATCGACGAATTGGCCGACCTGATGATGGTCGATACCAACGGCGTGGAAGAATCCATCACCCGCCTCGCGCAGATGGCCCGCGCCGTAGGCATCCACCTGATCCTGGCCACGCAGCGCCCCTCGGTCGACGTGATCACCGGCCTGATCAAGGCCAACTTCCCCGCCCGCATTTCTTTCCGCGTAGCCAGCAAGGTGGACTCGCGCACCATTCTCGACACCAACGGCTCCGAATCGCTGCTAGGCAAGGGCGACAGCCTGTATTTGCCCGCTGGCTCGTCCCGCCTGCATCGCATCCACGGCCCCTACGTGGGCGAAGGCGAAGTCCAGGCCGTCTGCGACTTCTGGCGCGAGCAGGCCAGAGCCAACTACAACGAAGAAATCCTAAAGCCGCCCAAGGACGAAAACGCCGCAGGTTTCGACGGCGAAGCCGGTGAAGGCGCCGAAACCGTAGACGACGACCTCTACCAGGACGCCGTCCGTGTAGTCTGCGAAGCGGGCCGCGCCTCCACCTCCACGCTCCAGCGCCGCCTCCGCGTAGGCTACGGCCGCGCCGCTCGCCTAATCGACCTGATGGAAAAGGACGGCATAGTAGGTCCCCCCGACGGCTCCAAGCCCCGCGAAGTCCTAAAGAAAAAAGAATGGATGCGCGAATTCGACGAGTCCATGAAATAAGCGCCCACGAGTATTCGTCTGGTCAGAATCTCGCGCAAAAGAAAGCCTATGCGCCTTGTCGTTTTCCCTTTGCCGCCCGCTGATTTTTCCTTACAATCTTTACATCCCGTGCCGAGGTAGCTCACCGGTAGAGCGCGGCCCTGAAAAGGCCGGCGTAGGCAGTTCAACTCTGCCCCTCGGCACCATTCGTATCACCATTCGGAATTGACTCACGCTCCCGAACGAAGCGATAGCGCATCTTTAGGTCCCCTGCGGTGAATACGAAGCCATGAAATGGTACATTTCCTCGAGAATTTCTTGCGGTTGCTCCGTCTTTAGTCCCCGAAACGCACAAACGACTGTCTTTGCAGGAAATGCAAGTGCGTTGAAGACCGTGTATTGCTCCCCGTTAAAACTGGACACCTCAGTTAGGTAAGATCAGGGCCTCCCCAAAAGGAGGCAACATGGGTAGAAGACCACGCGTAGATCGAACCCCCGAAGAGAAGTGGCAGATCGTGCAGGAAGCAATCAAGAGCGGGAACGTCTCAGAGACGTGCCGGCGACATGGCATTTCACCGTCCCTGTTATATCGGTGGAGGGACGAAGCGGAGGTGGGAGCAAAGGCAGCGCTTGGGGGGAAAAGCGCTGCGGCGGGCGAAACCGAGAAGGACCAACGCATCCGGCAGTTGGAACGGACGCTCGGACGAAAGTCTCTCGAGATTGAAATCCTAAAAAACGTCGTGGGGGAGTGAGCTGCGGTGAGGTTCACTCCCAGGCACGAGAGATGGTGACGCAAGGCTACCAGGCAACGCTGGTGGCGGCGACCTTGGACATCAGCCGGTCGAGTTTGTACTACCAGAAGCGTCCGCGAGGCAGTCGAGCTGACCGAACCTACGATGAGCAGATCGTGATGGCGTGCGGGGAGAAGCTGGCGTACGGCTATCGGCGAGTCGCGTGGTGGCTTCAACGAAAGAAAGGGCTGCCGGCGAATCGCAAGCGGGTGTTACGGGTGATGCGAGAACGAGGATTACTGGTACGCTCTCGTCGTCTGCGGGCGCGACGGAAGAAGGAGTGGGGTCGGGTGGAAGCTGCTGAGCCGAATCAGATCTGGCAGTCGGACATGACGAAGATCTGGGCGGGGCCCGCAGTGGGCTGGGCATACCTGGTGTGCGTGATCGACTGCTGCACGCGGGAGATCGTGGGCTGGAATCTCTCGCATCGTTGCCGGACCGAAGACGCGCTGACAGCAGTGGAGCAAGCTGTTCTGGACCGGCTGCCCGAGGGCAGCCGCGCGGCCAATGTGACGCTGACAACCGATAACGGGACACAGTTCACTTCTTCGCGGTTCCTGGACACGCTCGGGCGACTGGGCATCACACACCGGCGTACGGCGTATCATCACCCAGAAGGCAACAGCTACATCGAACGGTTCCATCGCAGCTTGAAAGAGGAGGAAGTCTGGACAGCGGAGTACCGGAGCTTACAAGAAGCGCGAGACGGCATCACCCGCTGGATCGGGGAATATAATCACGACCGGCCTCACCACGGAGTCGGGAATCGCACTCCGCACGAGGCCTTTTTGGCTTTCGCAACTGACCTAAAAAACGAGGCCCTGACTGTCTAAATTAGCGGGGTGCAATACAACCGCTGGATTAGCCCTGACATCAGCTAGGCGATTCGCCCTGATCTCGAAAGGCTCGCCGTTTTCGGTCATGTGATTCACCAGGGAATGAATCGTCGCGTGCACGTAAAAAGATGCTTGCGGGTAAATAAACTCATAGTCGAAGGCCTGGTCAATAGGTTCGCCCACGGCGTCAACCTCATAGGCATCTTTTTCCAATGCCATGGCTCGAATTAAATGCCGTTCGTCGCCCCAACTATGGGGATTCTTGTAGCTATCCGCCATTTCTTGCATTTCATCACGGCGCGTAAGGCCCGCGAAAACTTCAGGGAAGAACTTGGCTGCTGATTGAAGGAGAGTTTGCTGCGTTTTAGCTATGTATTCAACATAGCGGGTTGTCCTCTTTTCGGCCTTATACTCATCGTTGGTAAAATATCGAACCGTGAGAAAAACTTCAATCAACGTTCGCGACAAGCCGAAGGCTTCTCCGGCGAATCCGGCATCTACCAGCGCACAAACGGCCCTGCTCACGGTAAAGCATTTCGACAGCAGCGCCAGCAGAACCTTACTTCTATAGAAGCTGGTCGCAGGAATAATCCGCAATCCGTTGATATGGGATTCGAGTTTTCCGATCAAACGTACGACGTCTGCGGTGGTAAGTGACTCGGACATTAGCAGATTATAAACGATGCGCCCATCGACCACCTTTGAGCTGATTTTGAATTTGCGGGTGCCCGCCCCTCTTCAGTCCATTACGTCGGGACCAGGAGTACGGATGGCCGAGTTGAATGTGTATTAATAATTGCGGGTGTTCCACATCTAGCAAGCGGAAGCGGCCAGCGACTTCGCATCGCTCAAGGCACGCGTATGCGCGGGTGCGGAGGTCGTGATCGAGCACGATGCCCGGGCCGTTGCCGTCGTGCTTCCCGCCGAGCCTTCCATCCGGCTGCTATCCGAATCGCTTCGTCTGGCCCGAGAGCATGGGTCGAGGGTCACACTCGATGAGGGCTTCGCCAAGGACGTGCAAGCGGCGATCCGAGCGCCACCGGGAGCCCCTCACTCCCCGCATGGGACTAATCCTCGATTCCAGCGTCGTCATCAATGCGGAGCGGCACGGGGAAACCGGCTGGTGCTCCCGCGGCAGCTTAGAATAGGGTTTGTCTCACCCCTGTTAGACCCGGTCGGGACGATAGTATCGGGCGTAAAAGTGCGGGTCGAGACGATGCGCTTGATAGGCCAGACAAGTCCGGAAAGGCCCGCAGGCGGCCGGGAATCGGCCATAACGGCTATAAACATATTCACAGTAAGCGATGGTCGCCTCGACCGCCGTATTGGAGTATTGCGGGATGCCCGCTTGAACGCCTGGCGCATCGATCCAGGCTGTGGCTTCTCCGCCGTCGCGGAACGATCCCTGGGACGCCGCAAACTTGCTGTCGAGAAATGCCCGCACAGCCTCCTTCATACTGGGATAGTAAGGGGGGCAGTAAGGCTTGAGCAGCGCCTGCCCGTCTCTCTCCAGACCCACAGCCGTCGGCACGACGATGTCTTTCCCCAACAGCCTGAGCCCGGCCTTCATCACCGGTCCAGCAGCGATCACGCGAGACAAACGCGGCTCTTCCATGCGAAAGCCGAGCGCCTGGGTCCACCCGAACGGATGCCCGGCAAAATGAGGGAATCCTCCCAGCCCCAGCGCCTGGTTCATAAGCCCGAGGTTCTGGATGATGGCGCCCTGTTCCACGGCCGCCAGTTCGAAAAGCCATGATTCGAGGAAGCTCACCGTCATGAAGCGGCCTTCACTCGGATCGTCATGCAGCGGGCCGCCTTTGGATCGCGCAAAGCGCCCGATGCCCGCTGGACGGAATCCATTGCGATCGTCAACCACAAAATAGTTAAAGTCCCCGCTGAAGGCCGAGAGCAGGATGTTGATGTATAGCGAAGTCAGTTCGTTGACAGGGACGAAGTAGGTGCTTCCCGCCACGTTGGCGGACCACTTGTTGAAAGGGGGTACGAAGGGCAACTCGCGCCGCACATCCAATCGCCGCTCGCCAACGCGGATGCGCGCCCGCTCGTAGAGATCGTTAAGTTTGCGCTCCCGCGCTTGTCCGACAAGTTCGGCAATGGCGTTGCGCGGAAAATCCTGGGGCCGGCGGAGCATCCATGTGCCGCTATCGTTGATCACAAAAACAGTCACCGCGTGGAGAGCGTCCGCGCTGGGCGCCGTGCGACCCACAAACTGTTTCATGATGTTGCCGCCGCCGGCCTCCGGTACGCCACCGGTTTCATAAGGCAGCTCACCAAGCGCATAGCCGGTGACGCCGCAGGCGGCAAATGCAAGCGCCGCCTCTTCCTCCGTCGTAAGAGGTTGGGGCGGAAGAGCGCTTTCGTAAGCCAGAGGACCGCCGTTCAATTTCATGCCTGCGGCGAAGCGACGCGACCTGCGATGCGTGAGTGCATCCAGCAGCGGATAGGAACGCACGCGATCATTCGCCGAAGCGGCGGAATCGAAGAAGGTGACGTCTCGGTTCATTTGTACGTTTCCTTTGTACGCTTCCTTTGCTCTCTCCAGCCGCCACCCGCGCAGGATCGGAACGATGGGACAGGAAGGATCATGGATTGTATCAAAGCTCGCTTTTCACGAAGCGTTGGAGCTGTGTTATAAGAGGTGCGCTAAAAACAGTGACTTTCGCGCGGGCCGCCAGTCCCAGAGCGAGACATACGGAGCAATCGATCCATGAACGATTATGGCAAGTCGGCCGCTACGGCTAAAACACAGCCCGAAGTATCCTTTCCTTTCCACGGGATCGTTCAAAATGAAGGGCGCGCTTACAGCAATTGGGGACTGAGCCGCACCACCCGGCCGGCAATCTACGTGGAGCCGACCAGTTACGCCGACGTCCAGGCCGTAGTGCGCGATGTAAGCCGCTTCCCTACCCCTGTCCATCCCGTCGGCTCCTTGCTATCGGTGACTTCGACGATTGTCAATGACGGCGGGACCATGGTGTGCACGCGCAAACTCGACGACGTGCTGGGACTGGAACAGGACGCCGTGGGGCGTCAAGTCGTGCGCGTACAGGCTGGATGCCGCCTGAAAAAACTCAATACGTGGCTGCAGGCGCACAACCTCGAAATACCGTTTCAGGCGGAGATCGGCGAGGCATCGGTCGGCTCGGTCGCCGTAGGAGACACGAAGGAATCATCGCTCGATGGCGCCGGATATTTTTCTTCGCACGTGGTTGCTTTGACCTATGTGGATCATGAAGGCGAGTTGCGCACGATCTCGGATCACCAGAACGGCGCGGCATTCTACGAATTCAAGTGCTCGTTTGGCCTCTCTGGGATCGTCGTGGAGTGCCAACTCGAGGTGCGGTCCGCGACGCTGTGCAGATCGGATACATGGATCATCGCATTCGACACACCAGAGAAGCTCGCCGCGGAACTGCTTCGCCTGCGCCAGCAATGCGACGCACTTCTGGGCATTGTATTTCTGCACCAGCTTGCGAGTTTCTGCGATCAGCGCTTCCGGGCCGGGGCCGGCTCCGCCACTCCCGCGGCATCGCAACCTGCCTGCGAGGAATTCCGCCTGGCCAGGCGCCTGGCAATCCAGCATGGATTCGACGGCGTGGCCGTACCGCAACCGAAGGGGATCGTTTACTCGCGCGCGGATTTCGTCAACGAATATTGGCGGCCCTCGGCGGACGAGCGCCGCCTGGACTTCCAGTACTACGAGCACGACATCGCCCAGTTCACGCGCGTGATCGTGGACTCCTACAAGTTCACGAAGGATTTCGAGCAAAAATCCGGATTCGCGCCGAAAGGCTGGGCGACGTACTTTGTAAATCGGCCGGAGCAGTCGAAAAAGCCCTTCGGTCTGTATTCGGGCGGACCCGGTGTGTCATTCTCCTTCGATCCCTTCCACTCCGACCCGGCCGACAACAAATGGCGCCAATTCGCGCAGGAGTACAACAAACTGGCGATTCACGCGCTGGGAGGGAATGCCTCGCCGATCCAAACGCAATGGCTGCAGCCGGGGGACGTGGTGATTCCGCGAAAGCTGGCGCATCCCCGATTCACGACGAAGTATTACGAGCAACTTCTCGGATAGTCCAGCTTCAAGGATATGGCTCGCCGTAAAATCAGGTCACTGGAGACTCGAACAATGCGCAGCCGCCCCGTCTATCTCACACTGTTCCTCTTGTTGCTCACTCCCTGCATGAGCGCACAAACACCCACTGAGGTGGAGGTTCCCAGTATTCCCGGCGTGGTGGCCGCCGGAGCGAAGTTCACCCTCCTCAAGCAGGGACTCAAGAGCACCGAGGGCACGATTTCCGCCCCGGACGGCAGCCTCTATTTCACCGAGCCTTCGGAAAATCGCATTTATCGCGTGGACTCCAAGGACAAAATCACCGTGGTGCTGGACGCTGGAAAAACCGATGACCCGGCCGGTGAACGCTGGCGCATCACCGCACTCGCCATGGATCGCCAGGGACGCATCTTCGCCACACGCCGGGCGAACACCAGCGTGGGCATCGCGATCGTTTATCCTCCCGCTCAGGCCAAGTTTGTGGCCGAGGCCTACCAGGGAAAGCCTTTCACCGCCCCGAATGACCTCGCGATGGCCAAGGACGGCGGCATCTACTTCACCGAGCCAGGCGCACCGCAAACGCGCGATCATTCCGTCTATTACATTCGCCCTTCCGGAGAAACGATTCTCGCGACGGGAAGTCTGCGGCGCCCCAACGGCATCGTGCTCAGCCGCAACGAGAAACTCCTCTACATAGCCGACTCGGACGATGAAAATCTGTTCGTGTTCGATGTGATGCCGGACGGCACCGCGCAGAACCGCCGCAATTTCGCCCATCTCGCGGGTATCGTTCGCACGGAAAAAGGGATGAACAATGGCGTCGACGGCCTGGCCATCGATAACAAGGATCGCGTCTACTGCATCAGCAATGCCGGCATCGAAGTATTCAGTCCCGAAGGAAAAGCCCTGGGAATCATCCCCGTCCCGGTAAAGCCGCAGAACCTGGCTTTCGCCGGCAAGGACAGAAAGACCCTCTACATCGTAGGCCACGGCTACGTCTATAAGCTGCGTACCATCGCCCAAGGTTACAAAGGCAGGTCCAAGTAGCCTGAGCGTATGCAGGCCTCCCGCCGAAGCGCAATCGGCACTGGCGTCCGCCTTCCCCGCCTGAGAACCGCTGGAGTTGCCCGTCGAGAAGTGAAGTGTTGCGTTGTTTCCTCTGCCCGGTATTGTACTGAAGTCGGAAAATGGGATGGAGCTAGTAGAGTTCTGCGGCGATGGTGACGACTACGCGGTTGGCGCCCCCTGCAAGCAAGACCAGTCCATTGTTCAGCAGGGCCGCGGCATGAGCTTCACGAGCTGAGTTCATGGTGCCCGCAGAAGTGAATATTCCCGTCACCGGGTTATATAGTTCCGCGCTGGATAGCACGACTCCATTAGGACCGATGCCGCCCGCTATCAGTACCATCCCACTGTTGAGCAGCGTAGCCGTATCGTCGATTCGGGCCGTGTTCAGGCCGCCGGTGAGGGTGAAACTCTGCGTCGCAGGATTGTAAAGCTCCGCGCTGGCCAGGGTGCTGCTGGCTCCGCTCCCACCCGCAATCAATACGGTGCCGTTCTGAAGCAGCGTCGCCGTATGCATCGTACGCGGCGTATTGAGGTTGCCCGCCACGGCGAATGATCCGTTTGTGGTGCTGTAGACTTCAGCGCTGGCCGGAAGGTTTCCGTTAAAGCTCTGGCCGGCCGCGATCAGCACCGTGCCGTCGCCCAGCAGCGTGGCGGTATGATCGGCGCGAGCGGTGTTGAGGTTTCCGGTGAGAGTGAATGTTCCGGCCACAGGATCGTACAATTCTGCGCTCGCCAGCGGGGACGAAGCGGATACTCGCCCGCCCGTAATCAACACCAGGCCGTTGTTGAGCGGAACCAGGTGAAAGATCTCGCGCGCCAGGTTCATGCTTCCTGTTGGTACGAAGCTTCCATGGAAGACTACGTCCACCCAATAGTTCGCGGCGTTGTATGTGTTCGTCGGGAAGGCGCTCGTGCTGCCGTAGAGATAGACCCCATCGCCTCCGCTTACACCGTTTTCCAGCGCGTGCAGAGGCGGATTGTCCACCCCAGCGCTCGCAAAAGCATTGGAATCGAAGCTGAAGTGGCTCACGTTGGTGTGGTAGGACGCCACATACACGGTGTTCGCCGTGATGGCGACCGGATTTGAGAAGTCTACCTCCTGCCACCCCGATGCCGTTTCGTTTGTAAAGGTCGCTGTCGTCAGCAGGGTGCCCGTGCTCGACCACACATTCCCAACATGCGTGCCGGTGTTCGCGCTGCTCTTATAGAAGCGCAGCCCGGTCACCATGCCGCTGACGTCCGAACGGAATTTCACGCCGAGTTCTACCCCTCCGCCTGCGCCGGCATCGATGACCGAAGGCACCGCGCTGCTGTTCCAGATCGTGCACGGGCACGTGGGAGGCGGCGAAGGCGGCGCGGACACCACCATAAGAGGAACGATGTTGCTCGTGATGCCGCTCAAATTAGCCGTAATGTTGGAAGCTCCCGCCGATAGCCCTGTCGCCAATCCCACTCCGTTGATTGTGGCTGCCGTCGGATTCGACGAACTCCACGTCACCTGCGTCGAGATATCCTGCGTACTATTGTTCTGATATGTCGCGATAGCCGTGAACTGCTGATTTGCACCCACGTTGACGGTTGGACTCGCCGGTGTCACCGCGATCGATGACAAGGGCGACGACGCTACCGTCGAAAATACGACGTCCACCCAATAATTCGCCGCATCGTAGGTGCTTGTCGGGAAGCTGCTGGTGCTGCTGTATAGGTAGACCCCGTCTCCTCCGCTCACTCCGTTCGCCAAAGCGTGCAGAGGGGCGTTGTCCACTCCGGCCGTTGCAAATGTGTTCAAGTCGATGCTGAAGTGGCTGGCGTTGGTGTGATACGAAGCGACATACATTGTATTCGCCGAAATCGTCACCGGCGACGAAAAATCCACTTCCTGCCAGCCTGACGCGGTTTCGCCGGTGAACGTAGCCTGGGCCAGCAGCGTCCCAGTGCTCGACCACAGACTGCCAACGTGGGTCCCGGTGTTCGCGCCGCCCTTATAGAAGCGGATCCCCGTAATCATGCCGCCGCTGTCGGCGGTGAACTTCACTCCGAGTTCTACGGATCCCCCCGCCCCGGCATCGATCACCGTGGGAACCGCACTGCTGCTCCAAATCGTGCAGGGGCACGAGGGCGGCGGCGCAGCCTGCACATTCAGAGTCACGCTATTGCTCTGGATGCCGCTCAACGCAGCCGAAATCGTGGTGCTTCCTGGTTCCAGGCCCATCGCCAGCCCCGCGGCGTTGATCGTCGCCGCCGCTAGGTTCGTCGAGTTCCATGTCACCTGCGTCGATATATTTTGAGTGCTGTGGTCCTCGTAGATCCCGATTGCCGTGAACTGCTCCGGTGCTCCAACATTCACCGTCGGGTTGGTGCTGTTGTTGGGCATCACCGTGATCACTGCCAGAGGATAGGTCGGCGTCGTTGTTAAAACCACGTCAACCCAGTAGTTCGTCGAATTGTAAGAGTTGCTTGGGAAGCTGCTGGTGCTGCCGTACGCGTAGACCCCATCGCCTCCATTCACTCCGCTCGCCAACGCTTGCAGAGGAAGGCTGATCACGCCATTTGCCGCAAAGAATCCCTGGTCGGCGCTGAAGTGGCTCACATTGGTGTGATAGGAAGCCACGTACATCGTATTCGCCGTGATGTTCACCGGAGACGAAAAGTCCGCTTCCTGCCAGCCCGAGGCCGTTTCGGTGCTGAAGGTCGCGCTGGCCAACAGTGTCCCGGTGCTCGACCACAGATTCCCCACATGAGTGCCTGTATTCACGCTGCTCTTGTAGAAACGAACACCTGTAATCGTTCCGCTGACGCTGGACGTGAACTTCACGCCCAGCTCGACGCCTGGCCCGGCGCCGGAATCGGCTACGACGGGTGCTGCGCTGGGGCTCCAGATCGTACACGGGCACGTGGGAGGTGGCGGCGATTGCACTGTCAGAGCCGCGCTGTTGCTCGTAATGCCGTTCAAGCTAGCCGTGATGTTGGAATTCCCCGCCGCTAGCCCTGTCGCCAATCCGGCGCTGTTGATCGTTGCTGCCGTCAGGTTCGACGAACTCCACGTCACCTGCGTCGAAATATTCGAGGTGCTGTTGTCCTGATAGGTTCCCGTCGCCGTGAACTGCTGCGTGCCTCCCGCCGTGATCGTCGGGCTCGCAGGCGCCACCGCAATCGATACCAGAGGTATCGTCGTTGTTGGCTCGAACACGACATCCACCCAGTAGTTGCTGTCCGCGTAGGTGCTATTCGGGAAACCGCTCGCGCTGCTGTACAGATAGACTCCGTTGCCTCCGCTCACTCCGTTTGCCAACGCGTGCAGAAGCGCATTGTCCACTCCAGCCGTCGCGAAAGCATTCGAATCGATGCTGAAGTGGCTCACGTTGGTGTGGTAGGACGCCACATACACTGTGCCGGCGGTAATGGCCACCGGAGGTGAGAAATTCACCTGCTGCCAGCCCGAGCTCGTTTCATTTGTGAACGTAGCGGTTGCCAACAACACCCCCGCGCTCGACCATAAATTGCCCACATGCGTCCCGGTATTCGCACTGCTCTTGTAGAATCGAATCCCCGCAATCACGCCGTTGCTGTCGGCGCGGAACTTTACGCCCAGTTCCACCGCTCCGCCGGGTCCTGAATCGATAACCGCGGGTGTCGCACTGGTGCTCCAGATCGTGCATAGACACGTTCCGCCGGAATACTGGAAGTTGGCTGTAACGGTGAGAGGTCCGGTCATAGTTACATAGGCAGGGTTGGTCGTTCCGGACGCCCCGCCCGAGAAACCCGTGAAGGTGGTGAAACCGTTATTGGCCGTCGCGGTTACTTCTACCGGGATCGAGGCGTTAAAGAAGCCCGTCGCGGGTGAAATGGACCCTGTTTCCGAGCCCACGGGAGACACCTGCGTGGTAAGCAGGTATTGAGTCTGGAAATCGGCTGTGTATTGCGTCGTCGATGCGCTTGCGGTGACGGTGTGACTGAGGCCCAGGCCGTCGCTCCAGTCGTGCCATAGAAACTGCGTGCCTGTGCCGCCGGACTGCGTCGTTGATGTTGACAGGCTATGAGTGCTGCCCAGCAACCAGTCAAACCCTTGAGCGCCTCCGCAAGGCGCGGCCCCATCCACTGTAAGGGTCGGCCCGCTGACGTTCGTGCCCACGGTCACGTGCACAGTGCCGCTGGTCGGAAGCAATCCATACACCGAGAGGAAGTTGGATTGCGTATTCACATAGACTTTTCCGTTGGCCACGATCGGAGTCGACATTTTGACAAATGTCCCCAGGGCGTCGCGGCAGGAGTTCTGATCGGAATTGTAGAGTTCCTGCGTGAGGTTGTTGGCGTTGTACGCTCGAAGTGTGCCGGGTACCGCGTTGAAAAAAGGATCCTGCGTCGCGGTCGTCGCCCACACGATTCCCGCGCTGTTCTCATTGGAACTGACGGTGATACCCCCGGTTCTGGACGGCAACACAGAGCCGACACTGGCAAGCCCCGTAAGGAATTGCTGCGAGCCGAGATCAAACGGATAGGCACGCAGATAGTCCTGAGCATCCCAGACATATAAATAAGGATTGCTGGTGTTCGGCCAGAAGGCCGTCGGGAGAGTCTGCCCGCAATCCGTGGTGCCGCAACCGTGAGAACCCTGAAATTCCTGCACCGGGCCCGCTCCTGCCATCTCCAAACCGCCCAGTTTGTTCTGATTCAGCACGTAAATCACCCCCGCCTTGCCGCCGGTGAACGCCAGCGTTGTCCCCGGGATCAGGGTTACGCCGTCCGCGGTCTCGTCCAGATTGCCGGCGTACAGAAAACTCCAGTTGGACGGCGTAAACCAGTCGATGGGCGAAAGAGACCCCGGGCCGAACTTGACGACGGAATCTCCAAATGACGTGGGCGGATTGTAGTCGTCGCTGTCGAATGCGGCATAAACGTTGCCCGATGAATCGACCGCAAGGCCGCGGCCGGCCTGCCAGAAGGCCCCACCCTGTCCCGTGGGCGTGGTCTCAAAACTCGCCAATCGCACGCTTAGATCGTTCGCCTGGAAAGTTTGAATAAATCCTTCCTGGCTTTTCGTTACTCCAGGTGTCTCCTGAACATTGGCTGTCCCCACATACAGCACGTTGTTGTACAGCAGGAGCGCAGCCCTCTGGAGCCAGGTGGTTGCATCCGTGTTCGTCACACCGGATGGGAAGGTGTAGGTGATCCTCTGCGGGGAGTTGAATTTCAATGCTCCGGTGCCCAGATCGAGGGCAAAGAGGTAGAGCCCGACATTACCGGATGACTGGATAACTGCAGTCACGTAAATCGTGTTCGTGGAGCGGTCGATCACAGGCGTGCTCAGGATCCCCAGCGTGGGTCCCAGGAAGCAGCAACTCGTCTGCAAGGGAGCACCCAGGTTCACCGACCAATAGGGAGAACTGGCGCTCGGGTCGTCCGCGTCGAAGGCATACACCGAGTTTCCCAGGGTCGCCACGTAGACGAGGTCACGCACTCCCACCCCGGGAACATTGAAGTTCGTGACGATCAGTGGAGAAGCGTAAAAGGGGGCATCCACGGGTCGGGTGAAAATCCTGCCGAATTGCGCGCTGTTCACGTTTGCAGGAGTCAGAATCGTTTCCTGCATGTTGCTGCTGGTGCGGTTTAAGTCGTATTGGGCGGTAAGGACGTCAACCTGTGCAAAAAGCGCCCCAGCTGTAAGCCCCAAAAGGCATCCAGCAAATATCAGCTTTGCCGCGGATACCGTCCATTGCCTGACGGTCTTGCTCTGCTCTTCCTTCGAGCGTATTCGCCGGTTCATAGGGAATGGTCACCGTCGCGGGGGGGTCGATAATATCAGGCGGCCCACCCGAAAGAATCAATATTTGTTAATGTTCGCAGCTCTATTATCGATCGTTGGTAAAAGGTTTCGTTCTAGCCGGCACACCCTGACTAGTACTCCTCCACGCGCAGGCCGTCCTGAGGCACGCCTAGGCGCCGCCCCCGGGAACACCAATCTCCCGATTGGCGCTGTGCCTCGCCTTTGCGCTGCGGTCCGCGTTGCCATGCGCAGCCTGAGCGAAGCCCGTTCCCGCGGCCCGCCCCCTGTACACGCGGACAGCTTCCCCCTACGCAATCCTGTACCGGGCGGCAGCCTTAATCCCTCCGCTGCTGCGTAAAATATTCCCAGTAGCGCCGCCGAAGCCTCTATTCAAGCCGAGGACTTATGACAGAACACGCTGCCCAGCTCGAACACGCGCTTGCAACCGACGCCTGGAAACAATGGGAAGGCCAGACCATCAATGACCAGTTTCCATTGCACCGGTATCTCGGAGGCTCCGGCCACAGCGCGGTATTTCTCACCACCTGCGGCGATGGCTCGGCTCAGACAGCACAAACGGCCGCCATCAAACTCATTCCGGATGATTCAGCAGCCTCCGAACAGCACGCTGCGGCCGCCGACGAACGAGTGATCAGCTGGAAATTCGCCGCGGGGATATCCCATCCAAACCTGATCAGGATTTTTCAAGGGGGCCGCTGCACGATCGACGACGTACCGCTCCTCTATGTCGTGATGGAGTGCGCCGAAGAAGACCTCTCACAGATCATTCCCCAGCGAGCCCTCACGCCTTCCGAAGCCCGCGAGATGCTCCGGCCTGCCCTGGATGCCCTCGCTTACCTGCACGGCATCGGCTTCGCGCACGGCCACCTCAAGCCCTCCAACGTAATGGCCCGGGAAGACCAGCTCAAGCTTTCGTCTGACACGCTCTTCCAAATCGGCGAACCGATCCCGAGTTCAAGCGATCCCGATATCTACTGTCCTCCCGAAACAAAACACTCCGCCGCCTCCGACTCCTGGGCGCTGGGCATGACGCTCGTCGAGGTGCTCACGCAGCGCCTTCCGCTGTGGGATCGCGCGGACGAAGCCGAACCCGTCGTGCCGGACTCGCTGGCGGAGCCATTTCTTCAAATTGCCCGCCGGTGCCTGCGCCGCAATCCCTCGCTGCGCTTGAGGACGCCGGACATCGCCGCGCGCCTCGAGCCCCTGCCGGTGCAGCAACCGCCATCCGCGCCAACTGCGAATCAGTTCGCCGCGAGTCAGCCACTCGTCGCGAGCCGCTCGGTCGTTGCCAGCAATACGCCTGTTGCGAGCCGCCTGATCGTTGCAAGCCAGCCGATCGCTTCGGCCAGGCCCAACTATTTCGCCCGGGTCGTCGCGCTAGCGCTGCTGATCGCAGCCATCGCAGTCATCTCCATCCGGAGCAAACACCATCATCTCGCGCCGCAAGCGACTCCCGTTGCGTTGAATACACCGAAGCCGCAAAGCCAGATCCCCGTTGTCGCTCTGGAGAAAGCGTCAGTGCCCGCGCCGCCCCCGGCACTCGCACCCACGCCGACTCCACCACCAGCACCAGCGCCCGCACTATCGGAGGCGCCGACGTCGACTCCTTTGCCCGAGCCCGCTATCCAACAACCGGTATTGCAAGCCGAAGCGCCCCCGCCCGTAGAGCCGGTTGCTGAAGAGAAGAAGCCCGCCGCAAGCACCGCCCAGAATGAAGGCATCCATCAGGTGCTGCCCGACGTGCCGCAGAAAGCGCGCGACACTATTCACGGAACGGTGCGCGTAAGGGTGAAGGTCAGCGTCGATTCCGCCGGCAGCGTCGTTGATGCCGCGCTCGATAACGCCGGCCCAAGCCCCTACTTCGCGAATCTAGCCCTGCATGCAGCCCAGAAGTGGACATTTGGAGCCGCCGACGCAAGCGGAGCGAACGGTAATCGCGAATGGATTCTGCATTTCGCGTTCAAGGCCGCAGACACGCAGGCCCGGGCGGAGCAGTCCGCTCACTAGCGAAAACACAACCCATGTGCGCCTCAACCGTGACCGAAGATCGGGAAAGTTCTACGGACGCTCCGCAGAGGATCTACAATCTCTGGAAGAAGCCGTTCATATTGAAAACAGGCGAGGAGTCTGTGGCATTTCCGTCCGAGGACAATCGGGCGGGATTCGTGCGCGCCAAACCGCGGCTCGCGAGCGGCGGCGTCCGCGTCCTCCGCGGCTGAGCGCTTCAGCGGATCAGCTCACCAGCTTTTCGAACTCCGCCTCGTTCAGGATGGGCACTTTCAGCGACTTCGCCTTCTCGGATTTTGAGCCCGGATCTTCCCCCACCACCACGTAGCTGGTCTTCTTGCTCACCGAAGAGCCCGCTTTGCCCCCATGCGCCGTGACCAGCGCCTCGGCCTCTTCGCGCGAGCGTTTCGCCAGCGTCCCGGTGAAGACGAACGTCATCCCGGCAAATCTCGTATCCTTGAGAGCGGCGCGCTCGTCCTTCATGTTGACGCCCACATGCCGCAGCCGCTCGATCAGATTGCGATTCGCCGCTTCCGAAAAAAACTCGCGAACGCCCTCGGCAATTTTCGGCCCCACTTCGCCAACTTCCATCAGCTCCTCCGCGCTTGCGGCTTCGAGCTTGTCCATCGAGCCAAAATGCGTGGCCAGAAGCTGCCCAGTGCGCTCTCCGACGAACGGTATCCCAACTCCGTAAATCAGCCGCGCGAGGCTGTTCTTCCGGCTCGCGTTGATCTCATCGAGAAGGTTTTGCGCAGACTTCTCGCCCATCCGATCGAGGTTCGCCAGCGTTTCGAGATCCAGCTTGTACAGATCGGCAAAATCCTTCACGACGTCCTTCTCGATCAGCTGATCGACAATCTTTTCCCCCAGCCCGTCGATGTTCATCGCGTGCCGCCCGGCAAAATGCAGGAAGGACTCTCTTCGCCGCGCCGGGCACGACACATTCACGCACCGGTACGCCACTTCACCCTCGGCCCGGTGAATGCCCATACCGCAAACCGGGCACTTCGACGGCATGCGAAACGGCTTCTCTTCCTCTCCGTGCTTCACCACCTTCAGCACGTGCGGAATCACTTCCCCGGCGCGCTCCACCAGCACCGTGTCCCCTGCGTGAATCCCGAGCCGCTCGACCTCGTCCATGTTATGCAGCGTCGACTTCACCACGGTCACGCCGCCAATCTTCACCGGCTCGAAGAAAGCCACCGGCGTCAGCGTGCCAGTTCGTCCCACGTTCACCCCGATCTCGCGCACCACGGTAGTCTCCTGGTGCGCGGGATACTTGTACGCGATGGCCCACCGCGGAGCCTTTGACGTGAAACCCAGCTCGTTCTGCAGAGAAATCTCATCGACCTTCACCACGATGCCGTCGATCTCGTACGGCAACTTCGCGCGCTTGCCATCCCACACCGTGATGTACGCCTCGACCTCCTTCAGCGAATGGCACAACTTCCAATCGTCGCTGGCCCTGAAGTGCAGCACGCTCAACGTCTCGAGAACCTCCGAAAGCCGCTTTTTCGGCGCGCGCCCGTCCACCAGAATGTAGTAAGCGAAGAAATCAAGCCGCCTCGACGCGGTGATCTTCGGATCGAGCACGCGGACAGCCCCGGCCGCCGCATTCCGCGGATTCGCAAAGATTTTTCCTCCCTGCTCCGCCTGCTGCTGATTCAACTCCTTGAAAGCCTGCCCGGTCATCACGATCTCGCCGCGCACCTCAAAGTCCTCGCCAAGCCCCGCTTTCTTCAGCTGGGCCGACAACACCGTCAGCGGAATCGAGCGGATCGTCTTGACGTTCGGCGTTACGTCTTCGCCGGTGGTCCCGTCGCCGCGCGTAACGCCGCGCACAAGCTTCCCCTTTTCGTACTGCAGCGAAAGGCTCAGCCCGTCAAACTTGTGTTCGGCCACGTAATCGACTTTCTCCCGCCCCGTGAGTTCCCGCACGCGACGGTCGAACTCGCCCAGCGCCTCGAAAGTAAACGAATTATCGAGGCTCACCATCGGCGTTTTGTGCCGCACGCTCTGGAAGCCTTCGCGCGGCGCCCCTCCCACGCGCTGTGTCGGCGAGTCGGGCGTCAGCAGGTCCGGATGCTTGTCCTCCAGCTCGCGGAGCTGCACCATCAGCCGGTCAAAGGCGGCATCGGAAATTTCAGGATCGTCCGCCACATAGTACAAATATTCGTGGCGGCGAATTTCTTCTCGCAGGCGCTCGATCTCTTTGGCGGCGTCGCGGCTTTTGGACATGGAAACCTCAGCGGGAAGCTGGCGATATCAAAATTCCACAGTATTATACAATGCACACTTGCGATGACACCCGGGACAACGAATGCCTGACGGAATCAAGGACGCTCTTCTCATCTACAACCCGACCAGCGGCGGCAAACGCCACCGGCGCTTCAACGAAGTCGAACAGGCCGCCAGAATTCTGAAGGAAGCGGGCATCGCCACCGAACTCGCGCCGACCACGGCCCGCTCTTCGGCCACGCAGACCGCGCGAGACGCCGTCGCTCAGCGGCGGGGCATGGTCATCGTCTGCGGCGGGGACGGCACCATCAACGAAGTGGTCAACGGTATCGCCGGAAGCCAGGTTCCCCTGGCTCTCTTGCCTGCCGGAACCGCCAACATCCTCGCCAAGGAACTCGGTATCCCCTGGGACATCCCGCACGCGGCGCGGCTCATCGCCGGCGGAACGATTCGCCGCATAGCCCTCGGTCTGGCGGAAACACTCAACGGGCATCACACCGAAGACCTTCCCCGCGAAGGCCGGTATTTCCTGTGTGTCGCGGGAGCGGGACCCGATGGTGCGATCGTGAATGGCGTCGACAACGAACTCAAGAAGCGCGCGGGAATCATCGCGTACTGGACCGAAGGCGCCCGGCAATTTTTCAGTTACAAATTCCCGGAGATGAAAATTCTCTCCGCCGCGAAGGAACAGCGCGCCACGTTTGTGGTTGTCGGGCGCACCGCGAACTATGGCGGCCCGTTCAAAATCACCACGGGCGCAAGCCTTTACGAAGACTCCTTCGAAATTCTCACCAACTCCAAGAAGAGCCGCTTCGGCTACCTCGTGTGCCTGCCGGCGCTCTATTTCGGCAAGCTTCGCCGCATGAAAGGCATCGAGGCCTGGAAAGCCACCGAGGCGACCTGCCAGGCTGCGGGCAACGAGCCCGTCTACGCCCAGGTGGATGGCGAGCCCATCGGCCCCGCCCCCATTTCCTTTCGCATCGTTCCCGATGCCCTCTCCCTGGTCACTCCCGCGCCAGTGAAAGCGTAGCGGCCGGGGAGGCGGAGCCGCCTTGGACCCTGTCACACACGCACTCGCGTCCTTCACACTAGCGCGCGCTCGCCCCGCGCCGTTGCCGCGTTTCGGCGCAACAATGATGGTCGTCGCCGGCGTGGCGCCCGATCTCGATTACGCCAGCTATTTTGCGGGCGCCGGAGCCTTCCTGCGCTACCATCGCACACTGCTTCATTCCATCCCAGCCGCGGGCTTGCTGTCATGCGCCGTCGCAGGCGCGTTCTTGCAGCTGGCCAAAAAGAAGAGCGCGAAGGATTCCCTCAAGCCGGCCACCCCACTCACCTTTGCAACCGCCTTCACCGCGTGCGCCGTCGCCGCCGCCGGCCACATTCTCCTCGACCTCGCCAGCGGCGAAGGAATGCAACTCCTCTGGCCCTTCCGCGTCCACTGGACCTCAGGAGGCCTCGTCGCCAACTTCGATCTTTGGGTCCTCATCCTTTTGTTAGCCGGCCTTCTCATTCCGCAATTGTTCCGCCTGGTCGGCGACGAAATCGGCGCGCGCAAAAAGGGCGCTCAAGGCGCGGGCGCAGCGATTTTTACGTTATTGCTCCTGGCCGTCTACTTCGGCTCTCGTGCAGACCTGCACTCCCGCGCCACGGGACTCTTGCTATCGAGCGAATATCACGGACGCGAGCCGCTGGCGGCGGGAGCCTTCCCATCCTCGGTAAATCCGTTCGACTGGCGGGGAGTAGTAGCCACCGACAACACCATCGAAGAAGTGGACGTGCCTCTGAACCCCGGAGCGAATTTCCAGCCCAACAACAGCCTCACCCACTACAAGCCACAGGAATCGCCCGCGCTTGATGCAGCCGGGAAAACGTCCGCAGCACAGGCGTTTCTGAAGTACGCGGAATTTCCCTTAGCAAGCGTCAGCCGTCACGAAGACGGCTATCGCTTCGAGCTACGCGACGCCCGCTTCCCGGATAGCGACGCAAGCCCGGCAAACATTGTGTTCCGAGTGGATCTCAACAGTAGTTGTCAGGTAACGCGCCAGGAATTCCGCTACGCCTCTTCCTCAAATCCCTAGCCGATCACTCTTCGGCGGGCGATGTGTGCAGCACAAGCCGGTTCGCAAGGTAAATCAGCACCAGGAGCCCGGCGACCATCAATATAAACAGACCCGCGTGACTCACAAGGTACTCGAGCGCACCCTGGCCATATCGCACGGCAAATATCCCCTCGGCGAGATATCTCACCCCGCGCCCCAGCACCAGCGCCAGAACAAAAGTACGAAGCGGCACCTGAAACACGCCCTCCGCAAGCACAAATACCTTGAACTGCATCGGCGGCGGCAGTATCGCGGGAATAAAAAGACTCAGGAACGCGTGGCTGTCCACCCAGCGCTTCGCCTTCAGCGCGTAGCGCCCGCCATGCCGGTGAAAATAAACCTCGCCGCCTTTTTTCGCCAGCCAGTAAATCCAGATGCAGCCCAGCAGCGAGCCCAGCGTCGCCATGACCACGTAATAGAACATCCGTCCCGGCCGGTCGATACACATCTTCATCACCAGCGCATCGGTGATAAACGGAAACGACAGCACCGACGAATCGAGGAACGCCACGGCAAAAATCCCGCATCCTCCCATCACCGCCACAAAATGCTGCAACCAGCCCGGCAGCTTCACTTGTTTCATAATTGAAAGTCTAGCAGAGTCTCCGCACCGCATTTATGGACCGCCCAGCCGTGGTTTTGCAGTTCGTTGTCATCTCGACAGAGCGAAGCGACGAGGGATCTCGCCTCCCGGCCCAATTCCAGCAACCTGGCCATCCGTTCGCCGTAAGTTTGCCGGGATACTTCGCTCGTTGCTTCTCACCGAAAATTGCTCAATCGCATTCGCTCGGTTAGAATTCCTTCTTGACCAACCCAACAAACTCTTCTCACACGATGTCGCTTCTCGACGGACTCAACGAACGCCAGCGCGAAGCCGTTCTCGCCACCGAAGGCCCCGTACTCGTACTGGCGGGCGCCGGCACGGGCAAGACGCGCGTAATCACCTACCGCATCGCCCATCTGATCGAGCGCAACGTGCCCGGAAACGCCATCCTCGCCGTCACCTTCACCAACAAGGCCGCCAAAGTCATGCGCGATCGCATCGACGGCGTCCTGAAAGCCAGCGGCCAGACCGCCTCCGACGTGTGGGTCTCCACGTTCCACTCTTTCTGCGCGCGACTGCTCCGCCGCGAGGCCACCCATCTCGGACTCCCTCGCGATTTCGCCATTTTTGACGACGACGATCAGACCGCCGCTGTAAAGCGCGCCCTGCTCCAGCTCGATCTGCCCACCGACGACTACCCTCCCCGCGCCGTTCGCTCGCAAATCAGCCACGCGAAGAACCACGGCATCACTCCCGATGGAATGCGCGCCGACGCGGATCAGGCGCGGGACGAACAGCGCCAGCAAACGTCCGAAGTCTACGCCACCTACAATTCGATCCTCCGCAAGGCCGCCGCCCTCGATTTCGACGACCTGCTTCTGCGCTCCGTCGAGCTCTTGCGCGAGCACGCCGATGTGCGCGCCGCCTGGAGTTCCCGCTTCCAATACATCATGGTCGACGAGTTTCAGGACACCAACGCCTCGCAGGAAGAGCTGGTCCGCCTGCTGGCCGGCACGCGCAAGAACGTATGCGTCGTTGGTGACGAGGATCAGTCGATCTACGGATGGCGCGGAGCGCGCGCCGGAAATATGAAGCGCTTCACCGAGGATTTTCCCGGAGCGAAGATCATCCGTCTCGAAGAAAATTACCGCTCCACCCAGAACATTCTCGATGCCGCTGCCGCCGTCGTGGGCAACAACACCAATCGCCTCGGCAAGAATCTCCAGGGCGTCATCGGCGCGGGAGACCGCCTGCGTTTCTACGAAGCCCAGGATTCGGTCACGGAGGCGGAGTTTATCTGCGGCGAGATTTCCACCTTCCTCCGCAATGAGCCCGACGCGCAGGTCGCCGTCCTCTACCGCACCGGCTCGCAATCGCGTTCGTTCGAGGAAATTCTGCGCCGCATGAGCATTCGCCACCGCGTTGTCGGCGGCTTCAGCTTCTATGAACGCTCCGAGGTTCGCAACGCCCTCGCGTACGTGCGCCTTCTCTTTCACCCCGAGGACGACGTTTCCCTCCTGCGCGTTCTCAACGTGCCTCCGCGCGGCATAGGCGCCGCCACCGTGGCTTTGCTTGACGCCCGCGCCAAGGAGACGAACCAGTCCCTCTGGGACGTGATCCGCGCAGGCGAGCTAGGCACCGGCAAACGCCTCACCGCCGCCCTGAACAGTTTCCGAGAGATGCTCGAAGCTCTGCAGCACGCCTCCCTCAATCTTTCTCCCGAAAAGCTAATCGAACTCGTTCTCGATAAAACAGGCTATCTCGACTGGGTCGAGCAGCAGGACAATATCGAGCACACGGCGCGCGCGGACAACCTCCGCGAACTCTCGAACGCCATGGCCGAAGCCGCCGAGCAGGGCCAGACGCTCGAAGACGTGCTCGACCAAGCCGCCCTAGCAAGCGACGCCGACCAATACGACGAGTCCGTCACCGTTTCCCTGATGACGCTTCACAGCGCCAAGGGCCTCGAATTTGACGCCGTCTTCCTAGCCGGCCTCGAAGAGGGCCTGCTTCCGCACAGCCGCTCGCAGAACAGCAACGCCGAACTGGAAGAAGAGCGCCGCCTGTTCTACGTCGGCATGACCCGCGCCCGGCGTTCCCTGCTGTTGTCGCGCGCGATTTATCGCCGCAGCTACGGCGAAGATCGCCTGCGCGCGTCCCTTCCCTCGCGCTTCCTGTCAGAGATTCCCGGCGATTTGATCGAGGCCGCGGCTGGCTCCTACTCCGAGCCCGGGCAGACCCGCCGCTACGAGCCCGATCCGGAATTTTCCCAGACCTACCGGCAGCGCGGCCCGTCGTCGTCCTCATCCTACAGGTATCCGCCGCGCCAGGCGCGATCCGTTCCCACGGCCGCTCCGCGCCGCGGGTCGAGCAATCCACTAATCGGGGCCCGCGTCCGCCATTCCAAATACGGCGTGGGCACCATCATCGAAATCGAAGGCGAGGGCGAAGACCGCAAGCTCACCGTAAGCTTCCAGGATTACGGCGCGAAAAAATTGGTGGAGCGCTACGCCAACCTCCAATTCGCCTGATCGCCAAAGCCCGGTTGCGCGGAATGTCCGCACAGGGTAGAGTTTTTCGTTGGTCGCTCGCGGAGGATGGCGTTTGGACCCACAGCTTTTTCGGACGAAGAGTATCGATCAGCTCATCTCCGACGCCGACCAGCCTGAGCGAAGGCTGAAGAAAACCCTCGGGTGGCTTAGCCTCACCGCGCTCGGCGTGGGCGCCATCATCGGCAGCGGGATATTCGTGCTCACCGGCACAGCCGCCGCGGGCGAGTCGGTGCAGTTCCCTTCTCTGCTGAAGGCCCCGCTTCTGGACGTCCTGATGCACGGCCGCCACGCGCTGGGAGTTTCCGGCCGTCCTGGCGCAGGCCCAGCGATTGCCGTCTCCTTTTTTGCGGTCGCGGTCATCTGCGGACTGGCGGGCCTATGCTACGCGGAACTCGCGTCGATGATCCCGGTTGCAGGCAGCGCGTACACCTACACCTACGCAACCCTCGGCGAACTCGTGGCCTGGATCATCGGCTGGGACCTGATTCTCGAATACGCCGTCTCCAACATGGCCGTCGCCGTGGGATTCTCGGCCTACATCAACAGCCTGCTCGATTCCTTCGGCATTCACCTGCCCGCGGTTCTCAGTTCGCCCGCCTATTCGCCCGACACGGGATGGGTGAAGCATTTCAACATCATGGGTTTCCTCATCGTGATGTTTCTCACCGTGCTGCTCGTCTTCGGCATCCGCGAATCCGCTGGCGCGAACAACATCATGGTCGGCATCAAGATTCTCGCCATCGCGGTATTCTGCATCGCGGCCAGCAAGTACATCCAGCCCTCCAACTGGCATCCGTTTTTCCCCAATCACATGCAAGGAGTGCTCACCGGCGGCGCCATCGTATTTTTCACCTACATCGGCTTCGATTCGGTCTCCACCGCCGCCGAGGAATGCCACAATCCCAAGAAAGACCTCCCCATCGGCATCCTCATCTCGCTGTTCGTCTGCTCGTTCCTCTATATCGCCGTGGCGCTGGTCCTCACCGGAATCCAGCACTGGAGCAAGCTCAACACCGCCGCCCCCGTCGCGGAAGCCCTCGAAGCCATCGGACTCAATGGCGTCAACCGCTGGGTCACCGCCGGGGCGCTGATGGGGATGATTTCCTCGATTCTCGTGTTTCAGTTCGGCCAGGCGCGCGTGTGGTTCGCCATGTCCCGCGACGGCCTGCTCCCCGCCGCCTTTTCGCACGTGCACCGGAAATTTCGCACGCCCGATGTCGCCACCTGGGTCGCCGGCTTCTTCGTCGCCATTCCCGCGGGCATATTCGACATTGGCACGCTCGCCGATCTTTCCAACATCGGCACGCTCTTCGCCTTCATCCTCGTTTCGATTGCCGTGCTGATCCTGCGCAAGCGCCAGCCGGACCGCCCGCGCAGTTTCCGCGTTCCGTGGACGCCGTTCATCCCCATCGCCTCGGTAGTCTCCTGCTTCATCCTGATGGCCAGCCTGACCGTCGAAAACTGGCTCCGATTTTTCGTCTGGCTCCTGATCGGTTTGTGCGTCTATCACTTCTACGGCCGCAAGCACAGCGAACTCGCCGCCGCGCCTGCCGGGACTCCCAGCGGAGGAGCACAGTGACCTCGCACTGCCGCCGAAAACGGCGCGGACAGTGTCGCAAACAAAGGCGCTCCGCCGTACCTTGGCGATTTTCGCCCTGCTCGCGCCCGCTCTCTTTCTCTGCCTGCCGTCATCCTTCGGCTGGGGCCAGAGTGCCGACCGTCTCATCGCCAACAAAGCCGTCGACACCCTGCCCCCGGAAATGCAGCAGTTCTTCGAGGCCAACCGCCAGTACATCGTCCAGCGCGTCACCGATCCCGAGTCCGAGGACAAAAACGCGGACGAGCGCAACGGCTTCATCCGCCTCGATCACTACGGCCAGTTCCCTTTTTCAGCGCTGCCCCACGACTACACCGCGGCCACCGGTAAATTCACCCGCCGCACCGTCGAAATGTACGGCCTGCTCCCCTGGCAGATTGGGATCTACAGCAAAAAACTGACCGACGCCTTCCAGGCCCACAATTGGACCGAAGCGAAAACCTCCGCCGCCGTGCTGGCTTATTACGTCGCAGCGTCCCACGATCCGTTCAACACCACCATGAACCACGATGGCAGCCTCTCCGATCAGCCCGGCGTGAACGAGCGCTTCGGCATCGGCCTCGTCGACCGCTATCAACTATTCTTTTTCGTAAAGCCCAACGAGGCCGCGTTCATCCGCGATCCCACTGAGCACGCCTTCCACGCGGCCATGGGCGCGCACACGTGGCTCGAAAACATTCTTTGGTCGGACTATCGCGCGCACCAGGGACTCACCAGCTACGGCGACGCCTATTACGACCGCTTTTACGCCCAGGCCGGAGCCGTGCTGATTCGCCAGTTCTCCGACGCCGCCACCGACGTTGGCTCGTTCTGGATGACCGCCTGGATCAACGCCGGCCGCCCGCAGCTTCCTCCGCAGTAGAATTGTTCACCATGACGCAACCCAGCACCCAGCGCACCATCCTCGACAAGCTTCCGAAAGCCGAGCTTCACCTCCACCTCGAAGGCTCCATCCGCCCGGAAACCGCCGTCGAACTCGCCGCGCGCCACGGAACCAAGCTCACCCCCGAAGAAGTCATCGCGCGCTACAACTATGCCGATTTCGCCGGCTTCATCGACGTATTCAAGTGGGTCACGTCGTTCCTGCGCGATCCCGGCGACTATGCCCTCATTACGCGCAAGCTTCTCGAAGAGCTCCAGCGCCAGAACGTGGTCTACGCAGAAATCACCATCTCCACCGGCGTGATGCTGCGCCGCATGCAGAACGTGGAAGCGAATTTCGCCGCGATTCGCGAGACCTCGCAAATCGTTTCGTTCAACCGCCTCCGCACCGCGTGGATTTTCGACGCCGCCCGCCAGTTCGGCGCCGATTCTGCCAAGGAAGTCGCGCGCTGGGCCTGCAAACTCCATAAGTCCGGCGTGATCGCCCTCGGCATGGGCGGCGACGAACTTGCCTTCCCCGCCGTGAATTTCCGCGCCGCGTTCGATCTGGCTCGCGAAGAGGGCCTGCACATCCTTTGCCACGCCGGCGAAATCGGCGGACCCGAAGCGGTCCGCGAAGCCGTTGAAATTCTCGGCGCCGAACGCATCGGCCACGGCATCGCCGTGATGCACGACCCCGCGCTCGCCGAAATGCTGGCCCTGCGCCGCATCGTGCTCGAAAACTGCCCCACCAGCAACCTGTGTACAGGCGCGCTCGCAAAGCAAATCGGCAAACGCTCGGCATCGCTCGTCGATCATCCGCTTCCGAAATTCATCGAACGTGGCCTCGCCGTGGTTCTCTCCAGCGACGATCCTGCCTTATTCCACACCGATTTGCTGTCGGAGTATGCCCACGCTGAGTCGCTCGGCCTCTCGAAACAACAGCTCCTGCAACTGGCCGAGCAGAGCTTCAACGCCGCCTTCCTTCCCCCGCTCGACAAGCGCCAGCTGCTCGATGATTTTCGCGCCGCGACAAAATCCGCAGGGCTGCTATAATCTTTTTTCGCCAGCCGCCCCGCGACAGAGAATTTTTCCGCAGGGCGCCAGCGACCAACACAAAAAATGAAAGCTCACGTCTGGGTCATGCTGAAGTCCACCGTCCTCGATCCCCAGGGACAAACCATTCAACGCGCCCTCTCCTCTCTCGGCTACGCCAAGGTGCAGGAAGTGCGCCAGGGCAAATTCTTCGTCCTCCAGCTCGACGGTCTCACCCGCGACGAAGCCAAAGCGCAGGTCGAGCGCATCGCCAAAGACGTGCTCACCAATCCCGTAATCGAAGAATTCCGCTTCGATATCCTCGACTGACCCGCGAGCCGTCGAACTAAATTGCGACGTTCGCTGTTTCTCCGCAGTCCGCGTCCTTCCATGCCCGTCCGGTGTTTACTCTCACGCGAAAAGGTGACGCACGTCACGGCCTCGAAAAGCGAACAACCGTAATCTCAAGTGGGATTGTTCGTTGGCAAACAACACAGACCAGGAATCGATTGATTTGGGCATCTACTAATGGAGGGACACGTTTTAGGACTCTTCTGGAAGGTACCGCTGAGTAGCGCCAGCCCCCGGCGCTCGCGTCATCCGGGGTCCAGCTCGGAATCAGTTCTTCTTAACAACCGCCTGCCGGAACCCTCGCTCCACCATATCGGTCGGATCGGTCGACACCGGCCCGTCGCGCCACAGCCAGCGCATCATGTCCGGCAGAATGGCGCCGCCGAACTTACCTCCATGCAGATTCATGCCCCAGGTGTAATTCACGTCGTAGCCCTTCTGCGTGAGGGCCTTCATCAGCCGCACATTCTGGAAAAACCAGTCGTCCTCCTCGTGGTAGACGCCGGTGCGGCCGGTGCCCCGATGATCGTTGCGGCCGTCGCACAGAAACACGCGGATCGGTTTCCGGTCGTTCGCCAGCACGATGTCAGGATACGCATTGCCGCCCCGCAGGTTGACGAAGCTTCCGACGTTGCTCAGCACCTTCCGAAAATCGTTGGGCCGCTGCCACGCCACCGTGAAAGCGGCGATCGCCCCGGAACTCGATCCCGCCGATTCCGCGCATCTCCGGGTCTTTGGAAATGTTGTATTCCTTGTTGAGCACTGGCATCAGTTCTTCGGTGATCACCCGCGCGTACTTGTCGTCCAGAGTGTTGTATTCGGTGGGGCGATTGGTGGTCCGGTCGCCCCAGTCCTGCGGGTTCGCCACGGCTTGTTCGGGAGTGCGGCCCGGATTGATGAACACGCCGATCATCACCGGAATCTCGTGTCGGTAGATCAGGTTGTCCATCACGTTTTGTGCGCGAAAATCCCCGTCCTCATCCTTGAAGCTCTTCCCATCCTGATAAACCATCAGCGCTGCCGGAACAGCGGGGTCATACTGCGCCGGAACGTACACCCAGTAGGTGTGCGAAGTCCCCGGATAAGCATTGCTAGGCAATTCGTACGGCCCGCGGATCTCGCCCTTGGGAACGCCGTCCTGCGGCATGGAGTCCGGCCCGAGCCGGTATTGCGAATTGGGATCAGGACCCGGCGGCATCGGCTCCGGGATGCGCGGCCGCGGCGACTGTTGCGCCGACGGAAGCGGCGGCCAATTCCCGTTCTGCTGCGCTTGCCCCTGAGCCGTACTCGGCGCAGCCGGCTGCGCCGTGGCCTGCCCGAAAGCCACACCCGCCCAGCCCACGATCCCCAGCGCCGCGATCATTCCAGTAATCTTTTTCATCATTTTTATCATGCGCATAATCCCACCTCGAAAATAAACGATATATCCAGCATGGCAACCAAGGGGTTCGCTTCTCTGCCTTACCGAACCGCCCCAACGGTTCGCGACTATACCACTCACCGCAGAATCGGCACAGCCCCACATCCACCTCAGCCACCGGATTCCCTATGAAGCTCCCCGCAAACATCGACGAATATCTCCCAAGGTCCGTTCTGTGCCTCCGGCATTACAACGCCCGCACCTTCCTAAGCGACCTCGTCGCCGGCATCACCGTAGGGCTCGTAGCGCTCCCACTAGCCATGGCCTTCGCCATCGCCTCGGGAGTCTCGCCGCAGTCCGGTCTCTATTGCGCGATCGTCGCGGGCTTCCTAATCTCCGCGCTGGGCGGCTCGCAGACTCAGATCGGCGGCCCCACCGGTGCCTTCGTAGTCGTGGTGTACGGCATCGTGGCAAAGTACGGCATCGACGGCCTCTACATGTGTACGCTGATGGCCGGCGTGCTTCTGGTGATCCTCGGCGCCACCGGACTCGGCACCGCCGTAAAATTCATCCCGCGGCCGGTCGTAGTCGGTTTCACCAACGGAATCGCCGTCACCATCGCCAGCACGCAACTCCGCGATTTTTTCGGCATCCGCGTCGCCAAGGTTCCCGGCGATTTTCTGCCGCGGATTCTCCTTCTCCTTCATAACGCCCGCACCTTCTCGCACACAGAAACTGCGCTGGGCATCCTGGCCGTCGCGCTAATTCTTCTCTGCAACCGTTACGTGCGCAAGATACCGGGTTACATCGTAGCCATGTTCGTAGGCACGGCCATCGTGGCGATCTTCCGCCTCCCGGTCGAAACCATCGGCACGCGCTTTGGCGGCATCCCCTCGGGGCTCCCAGCCATTCGCATTCCTTCGTTTCACGCTGACCTGCTGCGGCCTTTGATTTCTCCGGCCATCACCGTCGCCATGCTCGGAGCCATCGAGTCGCTCATGTCCGCCGTCGTTTCCGACCGCATGAGCAAGAGCCAGCACAATCCCAACGTCGAACTCGTCGGGCAGGGCGTGGCTAACATCCTGTCCCCGCTGTTTGGCGGCCTTCCCGCCACCGGCGCCATCGCCCGCACCGCCACCAACATCCGCTCCGGCGCGAAAACGCCGGTCGCCGGAATGATCCATGCCCTCACGCTGCTCGCGATCATCCTCTTCGCCGCGCCCCTGGCCCGCTTCATCCCCCTGTCGGTCCTCGCCGGCATCCTTCTGGTGGTTTCTTACAACATGGGCGATTGGGGAGAAATCGGCGAGCTTCTGAAGCTGTCCTCCCTCGATATCGGCATCTGGCTCACAACGTTCCTGCTCACCGTCTTCGTCGACCTCACTGCCGCCGTGGAAATGGGCATGGTCCTGGCCGTCCTGCTGTTCATTCGCAAAGTGACCGCCACCACAACCGTCTCCCGCGTCACCGACGATTACCTCCGCGAAGGCCGCGCGCACATCCTGCAGGACAAAGAAATTCCGCCCTACGTGGCCATCTTCCGCATCCACGGTCCCTTTCTCTTCGGCTCGACCGGCAAGCTCCAGGAAATCGCCTCGCAACTGGACGATCTGCCGCCCATCCTGATCCTGCGCCTTCGCAATATGACTGCCATCGACGCCACCGGCCTGGCCGCTCTCGAGCAACTCGCCGATACCATCCATGCTTCAGGCCGCGGCTTGATTCTGTGCGGCGCCCGCGAACAACCCGCCCAACTCATGCGCCAGTCCGAGTTCGAGCAGCACGTGGGCCAGCAAAACGTCTGCGCGAGCGTCGCCGAAGCGCTCCATCGCGCAACTGCGCTCCTCTCGGAAATCCAATCGGCCGCTACGCCAGTCGCTGTCTTGCAGGATTAGTATCCGCGTAGAAAATCGCCCGCGCCGCGCCCGTTCCAGGCTCGTCGCGCTTCCCGAGCCCTCCAACCCGGCGGAAATTTCCTTTCACTCGGCGTCCTTTGTATAATGTGGCCGGCCTCAGGAGGGCTATCATGTTGCGCATAAACGACGAAGCTCCCAACTTCACCGCCGAAACTTCACTCGGCACAATCAATTTTCACGAATGGATGGGCGACGGCTGGGCCGTTCTGTTCTCGCATCCCAAGGATTTCACCCCCGTGTGCACCACGGAGCTGGGTTACATGGCGGGATTGCAGCCGGAATTCGAAAAGCGCAATGTCAAGATTATTGGCCTGAGCGTGGACCCCGTCAGCAGCCACAACAAGTGGAAAGCGGACATCGAGGAAACCCAGGGCAGCAAGGTGAATTACCCCATGATCGGCGACCCCGAGCTCAAGATCGCCAAGCTTTACGACATGCTCCCGGCGGACGCGGGCGATTCCTGCGAAGGCCGCACCGCCGCCACCAACGCCACCGTGCGCACCGTTTTCGTGGTCGGCCCGGACAAGAAAATCAAGTTGATGCTCAGCTACCCCATGAGCACCGGCCGCAACTTCGACGAAGTGCTGCGCGTCATCGATTCCATGCAGCTCACCGCGAAGCACAAAGTAGCCACGCCGGTGAACTGGAAGCAGGGCGAAGATGTGATTATCCTCCCCGCGGTTTCCGACGAAGAGGCCAAGCAGAAATATCCCGGCGGCTGGAAGTCTCCCCGGCCTTATCTGCGGATCGTCCCCCAGCCCCGCTAGCATTCCGCAAACGAGGCAATCACACGGTGATCCTCAAACAATTCTATCTGCCGTGTCTGGCGCACGCGTCCTATCTGATCGGGGACGAAGCGGCCGGCACGGCAGCCGTAATTGACCCGCAGCGCGACACGGATCACTACATCGCCTTTGCCGCGGAACGCGGTATCGCCATCAAGCACGTAATCCTCACTCACCTGCACGCCGATTTTATCGCCGGGCATCTCGAGCTCCGCGATCGCGTGGGCGCGCGGATTTACCTGGGCGCCGCGGCGAAAGCGGGGTATGCCTTTACTCCCCTTCATGATGGCGACATCCTGGAGTTCGGGCAGGTGCGCCTGAAGACGCTCGAAACGCCGGGACACACTCCCGAATCGATCTCCATCGTCGTTTACGACTTGGCCGTCAGCGATACCCAGCCTCAGGCCGTCCTCACCGGAGACACTTTGTTCATCGGGGACGTCGGCCGCCCCGACCTGCGCGCGGCTTTGGGTTGGTCGGCCGCCGAGCTCGGTGGCAGGCTCTTCGATTCGCTGCACACGAAGCTGCTCGCGCTGCCCGACGAGAGCCTCGTCTATCCGGCTCACGGAGCGGGCTCGCTCTGCGGCAAGGCCCTCAGCAAGGAAACGGTCTCGACGCTCGGCGAGCAGCGCCGCTCGAACTACGCCCTGCAGCCCATGACCAAGGCAGCTTTCATCGAAGTCGTCACCGCAGACCAGCCGGATGCCCCGTCCTACTTCACCTTCGACGCCGTGCTGAACAGCAAGGAGCGGCCTACCCTGGATGAAACGCTCGCGCGCGTGACCACCATGCCGCTAGATGGCGTGCTGGCATTGCAGGAAGTTGGCGCGCAGATCGTCGATACGCGCGATCCCGGCGAATTTGCGGCGGCGCACCTCAAGGGCAGCATCAACATCGGCCTCGGCGGCCAGTACGCCACGTGGGCCGGAACCGTCTTGGACCGCGATCTTCCCATAGTGATCATTGCCGGCCCCGGACGGGAAAGCGAAGCGGTCACGCGGCTCGGGCGAATCGGTTTCGATCACGTGGTCGGATATTTGCAGGACGGCCTCCACAGCCTCGACTCGCGCCCGGAACTGCTCTCCGCAACCGAGCGCCTCAGCGCGCCCTTTGCCGCCGAACTCCTGTCATCGGATCATCCGCCTCTCTTCATCGACGTCCGCGCCCCGCGCGAGCGCGACCAGAAGCACATCGCTGGAAGCGTGAGCATCCCCCTGAATCATCTGGTGGAAAATCTGGGAAAACTTCCCAAGGATCGGCCCCTGCTGGTCTATTGCGCCGGAGGCTACCGGTCGTCCATAGCCGCAAGCCTGTTGCAGCGGGGCGGATTTGACAGCGTAAGCGAAATTGCCGGAGGAATTGTCGGGTGGGAAACAGCAGGACTCCCCGTGCAAACACTCCAGCCCTCAACCTAGAATATCGCCCTCGAGAACAATGAGTGTTACTCCGTTGGAATTTCCAGGCGGTAGCCCACCCAAGGCTCCTTCAAAAGATACTTGGGTTCTTTCGGCGAGGATTCAATCTTCTTCCGCAGCCGGTTGATGAACACCCGCAGATATTCGTGCTGTTCGCCGAATTCCGGCCCCCACACGGCATGCAACAATTCGCGATGGGTGATCGGGCGGTTGGGATGCGCGGCAAGGTAGGAAAGCAGGTCGAATTCCTTCGAAGTAAGCCGCAGCTGCTTGGCCGGCGTAATCACCCGCCGCGACAGAAAATCGATCTCAATCTTGCCGAGCCGGACGCGCTTGGCCCCCTGTTCGGCGTGTTGCGGCTTTCGCCGGAGAGTGGCGCGGATGCGCGCGAGCATTTCCGGCATGCTGAACGGCTTGGCCACATAATCGTCGGCTCCGGCGTCGAGCCCGGCGACTTTGTCCTTCTCGCCCGCCCTCGCCGTGGTAACGATAATGAGCACCTCCGAGAACATGCGAATCTTCCGGCAGGTGTCGAGTCCCGCTATCCAGGGAAGATCCAGATCGAGCACTACCAGGTCATACCTCTCGGCGCGCACTCGGTCCAGCACGTCTTGGCCGCCCCGCGCATCCGCCACTTCGTACTCCTGCTCCACCAGCGAGGTGCGCATCACCCGCCGCGTCTGCGGGTCGTCGTCCACTACGAGTATGCGTCCTTCAGCCACGTTCCCCTTTGAGCCGGTGGACCCGCAAAACTAGAGCGCCACCCGGTGGTCGCGAATTTCCTGCAGGTGATCGCGGAAACGCTGGCGAACTCCGTCCACGTTTCCGTTCGCCAGTTCCCTTTCCACCTCGTCCAGCGCGAAATGCACGACGTCGTGATGGTGCGTCTCCTGCCCCGGCACCGCATCGCTCAGCTTCAGCCAAATTTTGTGCAGCAGATCGATCTCCTTCGGAGTCAGCCGCGGCGCGTGCGGCCCGAGATAGAAAATCTGCTCCTGTCCGGCAGGCGTGAATATCTCCAGCGAAACCCGCGGCCGCGGGTCGCCCATCCGCTCCCAGGACACGCCGATTTCGCGGGCCTGCTCGGTCAGCGCCATCTTCGACGAGCTTCCCAGCACGATGGAGCTCGACTCGAGATTTGCCGACGTGCGCAGGATGCCTTCCCACAAATCGTTCGCCGCAGCCACCGCCAGCCGCACCGGCTTGCCTTCCTTCTCCGCAATCGAAAGCACCTTGGTAAAAAGCAGCTGTTCGCTCGAACTGAACAGCTGGTCCGGCGCCAGATCGTATTCGCCGGAAGCCGCCCGCCGCAGCAGCCGCACATGCAGCACCACGATCTCCGCTTTTTTCCCCTTGGTTCGCCGCAGCGCCGCTTCCAGGTGATAGAGCGTGTAATACGTGCTCACCGGCACGAGGATGTTGCCCGGCTGCACTCCCACCGTTTCCGGAGTCAGGTCGCTGCCCAGTTCGAGGTTGAACTGGTCCATCTCGGCGTGCACCACCTGCCCGCCCCGGTGAGTATATTTCTCCGCGAGTTCGAAGATGCCGAAGAACACCGCCGTAAAGATCAGTCCGGAAACCGTGGCCACCTGCTTGGTGAACAGATTCGTGATGCACAACGCAAACAGCGTTATGGTGATGAACATCAATCCCAGCGGAATCTCGGTCTGGCCCACCTTGAAATTGAGCGGCACGCGGAAATCCCGCTCCCCCGGCTGCTTGTACCGCAGCACGGACACCGCCAGCCCCTTCATCGCAAAGCTCCACATCACGCCGAACGCATACGCCTCGCCCAGCACAAAAATGTCCCCGCGGCTCAGCACGATCGTCGCGATCTGCAAAAGCACGATCATGTTCAGCATGCGGTAGGAAGTCCCGAACTTGCGATGCGGGTGCCGGAACCATTGCGGCAGAATCCCATCCTCCGACACGCGGTTCAGCACGCCGTTCGATCCGATGATGGCCGTATTCACCGCTCCCGCCAGCATCAGCACACCCACCACCACTACGAATCCCTGGAACAGCAGCCGCAACGTGTACGGCCCGGCGAAGTTCATCGCCAGCCCGCCGATCAGGTTGTCGAAATATTGCGGCCGCGAAGCGTCGGGGATGATCATGAACGCGAAGAACGAAACGCCCGCCGTAAACACCAGGCTGTACAGAAAAATGATGAACCCGGCTTTTTCGAGATTGGGCAGCTTGGGATGCTCCACCTCCCGGTAGACCTGCGCCAGCGTCTCTTCGCCGCTCATCGCCAGCACCGAGTGCCCCAGCCCGATCAGGATTCCCACGATCCCCACCGTGTACGGCAGGTGGCTGTGCTTCAGCCATCCGAGCGATTGGTCCGTATACGTCAGCGTTTTGATCGACGGAAACGGCGGAAGATGCGCCCCGCGCACCAGCACCGTGTAGATGCACCAGCCGATCATGATCACCACCATTACCGTAGTGATGTACATGATCTTCAGCGCCTTCTCGCTAGACTCCGGCACCCCCTTAACGTTCTCCCACCAGAAGTAAACCGTAACCAGCACCGCGAACGTGGCGGAAGTGAAGTTCACCGGCAGCACGGCGTGTACGTGCGCGTAGCGCAGCAAATCGTTCAGAAATCCGGTAAGGTATTGCCCAGCCGAAACACCGCTGATCGGCCCGGTAAGGATGTAGTCGAACATCAGCGCGGACACCGAAAACTTCGCCAGCGTCCCGCCCATGGCCTCTTTCACCACGCGGTACACGCCGCCGCGCACGAACATGCTGCAGCTCTCGATATACATTGAGCGCACCGCGTACGCGAACAGCATGATCGCCAGGATGAACCACGGCGCCGACCGCCCGATCGCCTGCTCCGAGATCGCTCCGGCGTAAAACGCCGACGATCCCATGTCGCACAGGACTACCGCCGCGGCCCTCCAGAAGGAAATAAACGCCAGCATCGCGGTAGTCGCGACCAGCACTTTCGCAGCAGGACGTCCGGCAAGAGAGAACGAAGGCTTAAGGGGATCGGAAGCCATCAAAAAGTAAGGGCCCGGTGAAATTGCATGCCCGGAACCTTACGCTTTCCTTATAAAGGGTCCATTAATCTTTTATAAGGAATATATAAACCGCCAGTTCCCAGCCTTCTTGATCAACAAACAAGCGGGCATCTCCGTTGGGCAGCTGGGTCACCCCGGGAAATGCTTCTCTTGACACCCCCGCGCCTCTGCATAATACTGCGCCAAGCGTGGCAATCGTGGAACTGGCGTTTTTCGTGGGACTTACCTGAGAGGTGGAAAATGCGCGTCGGAAATCGTGAACTGGCAATCGCGTCGGTCGTGTTGCTGGCCGCGCTGGTGGCCAGCAGAAGCATCCCTGCGGCGAACGGCGTAAAGCCGGTTCTCTACGTCACCAACAGCCTCGGCGACGACATCACCGTGATCGATCTTCACACCATGAAATCCACCGCCGACATCAAGGTCGGTGAGAAAGTTCACGGCGTCTGCGCGCCCTCCGACGGCAAGCATCTCTTCACCACGATCGAATCCGAAAACGCCCTCAAAGTGATCGATACCAGCACCAACGAAATCGTCGCCACAATCCAGCTCACCGGCAGGCCCAACCAGTGCGCCGCCACGCCGGACGGCCGCTACGTCGCCGTGCCCATCCGCACCAACGACATCAACATCGTCGACGTCGCGCAGAAGAAGGTCGTCAAGGTTCTGCCCATCGACGGCCCGCACAACTGCTACAACGCCAACAGCAATACCGACATGTATTGCTCGTCGATGAAGGGCAATGAAATCGACCGCATCAACCTCAAGACGATGGAGTACACCGGAAAAATTCCCGTCGGCGGAATCCCGCGCCCCTACGCCGTCTCGCGCAACCAGAAAATGATGTACGTCGCCGTCACCGACTTCCACGGCGTCGCCGCCGTCGACATGGCCAACGGCAACAAGATCGAGCGCATCGAGCTGCCCGCGCCCACCGCCGCCAGCAATTGCGAAAAGCTAGAACCGCGCACCCCGACGCACGGAGTAGCCCTCACGCCCGACGACAAGCAGCTCTGGATCACCAGCCTCTCCGATAGCGGCGTCTACGTTTACGACGTAGCCACCAAGAAAATCTCGCAGGAAGTGCCCACAGGCGCCTGCCCGAACTGGATCTCCGTCTCGCCCGACGGCAAATACGTAACCGTAAGCAACAGCGCCAGCGACGACTCCTCCATAATCGACGCCAAAACCCACCGCGAACTAGCCCGCATCAAAGTAGGCAAAGGCCCCAAGCGCCTCCTGGCCGTCAACATCCCGAACTGATTCTCTCGCAGCTGAATTTCACCGGCCGTTGCAGTTTCGAGGGGCTTGCCGTCGTAGTTTCGGGGGTATCGTCGTTGCAGTTTCGGGTGCCAGACCCTTTGCCTTGTAAGGGTCGTTCTTTGCCTTCGTTTTAAGCTTCGCGGTTTTAAGCCGTTGCCTTTCATTGTCATCCTGAGCCCATACGCGCGAAGCGCGGATGGGTGAGGGACCTGCTTCTTTTTCCGCTGTCAGGCATTCCCGCTTGTCAAAGCTTCCGCCAGTACCGCAGAAAACCGCAGGAGTTTTTACGAGGGGAGCCGGGGGAACAGCTGCCCCACTCTCGCGCTCGGGCAAGAGTGGGGCCTTACCTTTTACTTTGGTTCTTTACTTCTTCCCCTGAATCGAAATCAACTCCACCTCAAAAATCAGCGTTGACCCCGGCCCGATATCCGGCCCCGCGCCCCGATCCCCGTAAGCCAGATCCGAAGGCACAAACAGCTCCCACTTCGACCCCACCGGCATCAGTTGCAGCGCCTCAGTCCATCCTTTGATTACGCCAGCCACCGGAAACGATGCAGGCTGCCCGCGCTTGTACGAGCTGTCGAATTCTTTGCCGTTGATCAAAGTGCCGCGGTAGTTGCACACCACCGTATCGCCCGCCGAAGGTTTCGGCCCGCTCCCCTTGCTCAAAATCTTGTACTGCAGCCCGCTGGACAGCGTCACAACGCCGTCCTTCGACTTATTGGCCGCCAGAAACGCGTCGCCCTCTTTCTTGTTTGCGCTTCCCATCGCCGACATCATCGCCTCCTGTTTTTTCTGCAATTCGCCTTGCAGACCGGTCAGCACGGCCTTCGCCTCATCGTCGGTCATCGCCGGCTTCGCCCCGGACATCGCATCCTTCAGCCCCTGCGCCACCAGACTCGGATCCAGGTCGATCGGCATCTGCTTCAATCTCGACCCCGCGTTCAGTCCCATGGCATAGCTCTGCTTGTCTTTCGCGGTAACCAGAGCCCGAGTGCTTCCCCGGCGTCGATTTCGTTGCTGGTTTCGCCGTCGCTCCCCCCGCAGATGCCGCCGGCTTCGGCGTAGTCGCCGTAGAACCCTGCTGCGCCATCGCGCTCCCGCACAACATTCCCGCAACCACAATCGCCACACGTATCTTCATTGCTCCTCCGAGCCTGACCATCCCCATTGTTTTCCGAGCCTCCGTATTCTCACACGTCCGCCCCCCACCGCCAAATCACCGTTGCATTTGCCGCAGACTCAACACCCCCAGCCACCGCCGCCCGGTGTCTCAACGCGAATCACCGCCCCCGCAGGAGCCCGTAGGCTGCACTTCGATGGCAGCTTCTTCCGGCGCCCGCGAACAATCAATTCGTTTTTACCCGTAGCGCCACACCCGCCGCCAGCCAATCCATACGGCGCAATTGTGCGCCGGTCGCTGAGCAAACTTATCTGAGCATCGGTCAGCATTTCGATCTCGCGCACGATCCCGTCCCCGCCGCGCCACTTCCCCGCGCCCCCGGAACCGCGCCGTAATCCATACCTCCGTACGCGCACCGGATAATTGATCTCCAGCACCTCCACAGGCGTGTTGAGTGAATTCGTCATGTGCGTGTGGACGCCGCTCGCGCCATCGTGTCCCGGCCCCGCGCCCATGCTGCCCGCAATCGTTTCGTAGTACGCAAACGGGGCGCCGCCCCGGCCCGCTCGCGTGTCGATCCCGCCAAACGTAAGATTGTTCATCGTCCCCTGGCTCGCCGCCGGAATTCTTCCAGGCAGCGCGCGCGCCAACGCCCACAGCAGCGTGTCAACGATCCTCTGCGACGTCTCGACGTTCCCTCCCGCCACCGCGGACGGCGGCCGCGCATTCACAATCGTTCCCTCCGGCGCGATCACCTGAATCGGCCGCATCAGTCCCGACGTTGCCGGCACCTGCTCGTCGAGCAGGCACCGGAACACGTAGAACACCGCCGACTCGGTAATCGCGGCCACCGCGTTCACACTCCCCGCACACTGCGCCACCGACCCGGCAAAATCTACTTCGGCAAGCTCGCCGCGAATGCGAATCGTCACCGCAATTTTCAGCGGCTTCCTGCCGAAGCCATCGTCATCCAGATAATCCGCCGCGCGGTACGTGCCGTTCGGAATCGTCCTCAGCAGCGAACGCATAATCGCTTCCGAATAATCGAGCAGCGCGCTTGCGTAGCGAGCAACCTCGCCGCGTCCATACCTGGCAACAATCTCCGCAAGCCGCCTCTCGCCGATCCGGCAGGACGCAACCTGCGCCGTCAAATCGCCCTCGCGCTCGCGCGGCGTACGCACGTTCGCAAGCAGCATCTTCATGAGGCCATCTGCCGCGCGTCCGCCCTCAAAAATCTTCACCGGAGGAATCCGCAGCCCCTCCTCAAATATCTCCCGCGAAAGGCTCATCGAACCCGCATGCGCCCCGCCGATATCCGCATGATGCGCGCGATTCGCCACGTAAAAATCGGGGCGCCGCATCTTCCGGAGATGTGTCCCGTCGAGATGTGCCCCGCGCAGATACACCGGCATCACCATAGTCAGGTCCGGCAGGTGCGTACCGCCCGCGTAAGGATCGTTCAGCAGCGCAATGTCACCGGGATTCAGCCGCAGCGCCTGCATGGCCGCAGACACCGATCGCGGCATGGACCCCAGATGCACCGGCATGTGGTCGCCCATAGCAAGCGCATTCCCAGCCGCATCGAAAACCGCGCAGGAGTAATCCCGCCTCTCCTTGATGTTCGGCGAAAACGCCGACCGCCGCAGCGCCGCCCCCATCTCCTCCGCCACCGAATGGAAGAGCCCCTTGAATATTTCCAGTCGAGTAGGATCGAACCCCCGCGCCCTCATCCCGTCGTCTCCCGAGTTCTCTTCCGCCACCTGAATTTCATCGTTCCTCACAGCTCGGTCTTCATCTTCGACCTTTCTTGCCGTTGCCTATGCCTTTGCTTTTAGTTGTCATCCTGAGACCATACGCGCCCGGCGCGGATGGGTGAGGGACCTGCTTCTTCTTTCGCCGTTGCGAGCCTTCGATCCGCCTCTCCGACGAGCAGCAAATTCTCCAATCCATCCACCGATGCCCGCCATCCACCCGGCACCACCGTAGTAGCGCTGTACTCCGCCACAATCGCCGGCCCGCGAAACCGGTTCCCCGGCCGCAGCTTCTCCCTCTGATAAACGTGCGCCACATGCCGCCTCCCGTGAAAATAGACAGCACGCGTTCCAATGATCGCCGCCCGGCAATCGCCCTTTCCCAATCGCTGTCTCGTCCAATGCACCCGAGGCGACGCCCCAATAAAGCGCGCGCGAACATTCACAATCTCCACCGGCCGCCCCGCATCGGAGTAGCCATATCTCCGCGCATGCTCCCGATGAAATGCCCCCAGAAAATCGCCTGTAGCCGGCACGCCCAATTCATACGCCTGCCCCACGTAACGCATATCGAGGTAGCGCTCGCTTCGCACTTGCCCCGCCGCGAATCCCTCCTCGCGCATGGCGCGCAAGCCGTCCTGGTCGAGCACGCCAAACGCGCGCGTCAATTTCGCCTCAAGCTCCCCGAACGCTTTCCGCTTCCGCGCGTGGCTGCCGCTCGCGCCGGAAGATTCCACAGCCAGCAGCACCGTTCGCGAGAAATCCTTCACCGCATCCGCGCAAAAAATCCCCAGCGCCGAAAGCGCGCCCGGAAATTTCGGAATCATCACCCGCCGCATCGAAAGCGACGCCGCCAGGTTGCACGCATGCAGTCCGCCCGCGCCGCCAAACGCAACCAGCGCGTAGTCCCGCGGATCGCGCCCGCGCTCCACTGAAATGACCCGAATCGCGCGTTCCATCGTGCCTTCCACCACATCGACAATTCCCTGCGCGAATTGCTCCACCGACCGCATTCCGCGAACCCCGCGAATCGCGCGCGCCATGAATTTCCTGGCGCGCGCCTCGTCGAGACGAAACCCGCCTCCCAGCAGCCCTTCGCTCCCCAACCGCCCGAGCACCAGATTCGCGTCCGTAACAGTAGGCCTCTCCCCGTCGCCCGTAACAAATTGGCCCCGGTTCAGCGCCCGCGCTCTCCGGCCCGACGCGCAGCGATCCGCCGCGGTCGAATCGCGCCAGCGACCCGCCTCCCGCGCCCACAGTATGAATCTCCAGCATCGGCACCGCCACCGGCAGATCGGCGACAATCGATTCATTCGTCGTACGCAGCGAGCCTTCGATCAGCGATACGTCCGTCGACGTGCCGCCCATATCGAAGCTGATCGCCCGCGAATAGCCCGCGCGCTCTGCCAACTGCTGCGCCCCCAGCACGCCGCCCGCAGGACCCGAAAGTATCGTCCGCACCGGTTCCCGCGCCGCCACCTGCGCAGAAAGAATCCCCCCGCTCGATTGCATCACCCGCACGCACGCCCTCGCCTGCCGCGCGCCTCTCCCACGCACACTCCCGGCCCCATGCCGCGGAGCAGCCGCCGCGTGCTTCTCGATGTTGCTGAGATACCGGCTCATCACCGACACAAGGTAAGCATTCAGGACAGTCGTAGCGGTGCGTTCGAATTCGCGGAATTCGGGCAGAATTTCGTGCGACACGGAAACGTCCATTCCAGCCGCGCGCAGTCTTTCCGCAAGCAACCGTTCGTGCTCCGGCCGCAGAAACGAAAACAGCAGGCAAACAGCAACCGCATCGGCTCGCGAGCCGCGCACGCGACGCACGATCCGTGCGATCTCGGCCTTCGAAGGACGCAGCAGCACCCTTCCATCCGCACCCACGCGCTCGCCCACTCCAAATCTTCTTTCGCTCGGCACCAGCGGCGCCGGCCGCGTGCCCATCAACGCATAGAGCTTCGTTCGCGCCTGCCGCCCAATTTCCAGCACGTCCTCGAATCCCGCTGTCGTCACCAGCGCCACGCGCCCGCCCCGGCGTTCCAGCAGCGCGTTCGTGCCCACGGTGGTGCCGCAAAGCACTTCCAGCGGCTCTCCCGCGTCGCCATCGGGCGATTCCCCGGCGATTCGCTCCAGCGCGATGCGAATCGCACCCGCCGGATCCCGCGGCGTAGAAGGAATCTTCAGAATTTCCAGCCGCCCGCCGCGCAGAAAAACGCAGTCCGTAAACGTCCCGCCGGTGTCGAGCGCCACGCGCATGGACGCCAATTCTACACGACCGCCACGCGCGCCACCGCCCAGGCCGGTGTCCGCCAGCGCCAGTGATGAGCATCACAAACCGATGTGACCCACCTCCTACTCCCCGAGCAGGGCCAGCGCTCCAATGACAATGTAAGCAGAAACAAAAAGGAGTCGACCATGAGCGCCATTCTGTCAGCAACCACGCCGAGCGAGCCGAAGTCGGCCGCCACCGGCACAATGAAGGCCCTCATATTTCGCGGCGTCAATAACATTGGCATCGAGCAAGTCCCTATCCCCAGACCCGGCCCCGGCGAAGCCGTCATCCGCGTAACCCTCACCACCATCTGCGGCACAGACTTGCATATCATCCGCGGAGAATATCCTGTCCGCCCCGGCCTCATCATTGGACACGAACCTGTCGGCGTGATTCACGAACTCGGCGTCGGCGTAACCGGCTACAAGATCGGCGACCGCGTTCTCGTCGGCGCCATCACGCCCTGCGGACAGTGCAACGACTGCCTGCGCGGCGATCCATCGCAATGCGGCGGCCCCATCGGGGGCTGGAGGTTCGGCAACACGATCAACGGAGCGCAGGCCGAATACGTGCTGGTGCCATTCGCGCAAGCGAATCTCGCGCCTATTCCAAACGACCTTCGTGACGAGCAAGTGGTGCTGCTTGCAGACATCGCCTCCACTGGCATCTCCGCCGCCGAAAGCGGCCACGTTCAGATCGGCGACGCGGTGGCCGTGTTTGCGCAAGGTCCCATTGGCCTCTGCGCCACGGCGGGCGCGAAGCTCAAGGGAGCCAGCCTCATCATCGGTGTCGAATCCGATCCGGTCCGCGCAAAGCATGGCCAGAAAAATGGGCGCGGACGTGGTCATCAACCATATCGAGCAGGACGTCGTTTCCGAGGTCAAACGCCTCACCGGCGGAAAAGGCGTGGACGTGGCTATCGAAGCCCTCGGCACGCAGGATACTTTCGAGAACGCCCTGCGCGTACTGCGCCCCGGCGGCACGCTGTCGAGCCTCGGCGTCTATTCCGGAAAGCTGAGCATCCCGCTCGATCCTTTCGCAGCGGGCCTTGGCGACCACAAAATCGTCACCACGCTTTGCCCCGGCGGGAAAGAGCGCATGAGGCGCCTCATGGAACTCGTGCGCAACGGCAAACTGGATCTCGTCCCGCTGCTTACTCACACCTTTACGCTCGACCATATCGCCGAAGCCTACCAACTCTTCGGCAATCGCCGCGATGGCGTAATTAAAGTCGCTATCCGGCCGTGAAGTTGTAAGCGCAGCAGCCAAAAGCGCCGGCGAGGCTCCCCACCCCGCCGGCGCAGTTTGACGCTACCTTCCGCGTGGTCGTGATAATCTCCCTCACCAGCCGCCTTTTGCCGCACGCTGCGGTCCGGTGAATTCTATTGGCAGGATCCCGGCGTCACGCATTCTTTGCGCAACACCGGCTCAACCCCGATTGAATTCGTGGAATTCGAGCTGAAGTAAAATCCGTCTGTGGAAAAGAAGTAAGGTAGACAAGTCAGAGGCGATTCGCAGCGCGATGCGCTGGCACTCGGCTCCGCTTTATTGCAGAATCGTGGTATCCGTGCAGTTGGGTGAAGTATACGAAGGACTGCTGGCTGCGTTGAACCGGATCACGCCGGTAGCGTCCGAACAGAACGCGCGCAGCCCTGTGGTGGCGTTCACGGGCGTAGCCGTTACCACGTAACCGTCGGTATAGCCGTATCCGCCCGAGCACGAACTCGACGCGCTGGTGAGAATCGTATTGCCGTGCACCAGGGCGAAATTGAAACCGCTCTTGAACCCGGCAGTCAGCACGGGGTCGATCAATTCCGCATTTGTGCAACTGGGCGAGCCGCTGCCGGTCGTCCCGATCGCGGCCAGACTGGGTGGAAAACCGTTCCCATAGGTCGAGTTGTAATTGGATGCAGCAGTGATCATGAGGCGAATCGATCCGACCGCCGACGCTTCGTTCGCCGAGATTCGAGACCGGATCAGATTGGGAATCGCGATCGCGGAGATCACCAGGATGATCGCTACCACGATCAACAATTCGATCAGCGAAAATCCCTTCTGTTCGCGCCGTGAAGAGTTGGCAGTCATAGTTCGTCCCGATAATGGACCAGCGGACCTGTCCACAAGACACCCTTCCAAGCCACATTCGGCATCACTGATTTTTCGCGACCCTTCGTAATCGCGCCTGGGAGGCCGGTCACACAGTACTTCTCTATGAGCCATCCCAAGCCTGATGATCGCTTCGACGTATGCTACCTTGCAATTAGTCTGCCACGCCCAATCCTCTCTCTGCCACACCGGATCCAGATGATGTTGCTAGGCTTGCACTACCGGCCGTCTCTTCCTAAATATGGCTCGCCGCATGGGTTCAGGCTCGGATGACGTGGCCGCGCAGCCCCATGTGCCACAATTTGTCATTTCGAGCCTGTGGACAGGGAATCCACTGTCTCCGTCTGCCGTTCCAGCATTGCCCTCCATGGTCGCGCGCACAGGTTCGCATTTGCATTTCATCCGTCATCCTGAGGAGGGCAGCGACGAAGGAGCTCTCTTCGTTTCGCCCCAGCACGGAAACGTAAGCGCGATGCCCGATTCGCATTCACCGCCGCGAGTGACTTCCTTCAAGAGTGGGCCTTGGGCGCTCAGAATTCACGGCACGCATAACAACACCCGCCGTTCGTTCCTTCGCTTTTCGTTCCCATCACCAGCGAGTGAAGCGACGCGGTCTCTCTCCCCTCCGCTCACTTCCAGCAACCACGATCGCACCCGCCGGCGCCTTTTAGGGCTCGCAGTTCCAAGCTCCGACATACAAGCCGGACGTGCCGATCACTCCGCTCGCGGCGAATTTCCCGCGAGCCTTCGATCCGCAGTCACGATATGCTCTCAGCTCCACATGACCGAGACTTGCCTAGCCGTAATAACGCGCATGCTGCGCAGTTCAGCGATGATCCTCCTTCTCGCCGCTCTGTTCGCGCCGCCCCCCGCCACCGCGCACGACATTCCCATCGACATCACCGTGCAAATGTTCGTGAAACCCTCCCGGCCGCACGCTCCACGTCCTCGTCCGAGTCCCGCTGCGAGCCATGCGCGATACGGAATACCCCGTTCGCGGCCCGGGCTATCTCGACCTCACAAAGGTCGACCCCGCGCTGCGCGACGCCGCCACTACCTGGCTCTCGAATTCCATCGAGGTCTACGAGGGCAACTCCCAGCTCCCGCCACCGCAACTAGCCGCCGCCCGAGTCTCGCTCGAATCCGACAGGTCTTTCGATTCCTACGACGACGCACTCGCGCAAGTCATCGGCCCCAAAGCTGCCCAGCGACACGCAGCTGATCTGGGATCAGTCCCTCATGGACGTGCTCTTCGATTACCCCATCCAGTCCGATCAATCGCGATTCTCCATCCATCCAGGCCTCGGCGGCCTAGCCGTACACGTCGCCATCGTCCTGCGATTTCTACCACCGGGCGGCGCGGTGCGTGCCTTCGAATTTCTGGGCGACCCCGGCCTCGTCCGCCTCGATCCGCGCTGGAGCCAGGCCGCGCTGCGCTTCGTGAAGCTGGGCTTCCTGCACATCCTCGACGGCACCGACCACCTGCTCTTCCTGTTCTGCCTGGTAATTCCCTTCCGCCGCTTTCGCGCGCTGATCCCGGTGGTCACCGCGTTCACCGTCGCTCATTCGATCACCCTGATCGCCTCCGCCTATAATCTCGCGCCCGACGCCCTGTGGTTTCCGCCCCTAATCGAGACGCTGATCGCGGTTTCCATCGTGTACATGGCGCTCGAAAATATCGTCGGCGGCGTCACCGTACACCGCCGCTGGATCGTCGCCTTCTGCTTCGGCCTCGTCCATGGCTTCGGCTTTTCGTTCATCCTGCGGCAGACGCTGCAGTTCGCCGGCTCGCACCTGCTCACGTCGCTTCTGTCGTTCAACATCGGCGTCGAGCTGGGCCAACTGCTCGTGCTCGCGCTTCTCATACCCGCGCTGGAATTGCTGTTCCGTTACGCCGTGCCGGAGCGCATCGGCACCATCATCCTCTCGGCCATCGTCGCGCACACCGCCTGGCACTGGATGATCGACCGCGGCGAAATCCTCAGCCGCTTCCAGTTCCAGCCGCCAGGGATGAACGCCGCCTCCTGGGCCACCGCAATCCACGCGCTGATGATCGCCCTGGCCATCGCAGGATTGTTATGGCTGGCGCTCAGCCTGGCCCGCCAGCAAGCAAAATCCCAGCCCAAATCCAAGCCCGCCCCGGTGACCGATCCGCCCGCCTGACCTTAGTTTGCCGTAGCCTTTGCGGGTGCCCCACCCTTGCGGTTTTTCAAGGGTGGGTCTGTAGCATCACCGCGCCACACCCCGATCAGCACCATTTCTCCGCGTAACCGTGTGTCATCCTGAACGAAGTGAAGGATCTGCTTTCGCTTTTCCGCTTCTGCTTTTCCGCTTTTGCTTTTCTGCTTTTGCTTTTCTGCTTTTCGCAGTCATCCTGAGGAGCGCAGCGACGAAAGATCCCTCTTGCCATTTGTAAACCATCGAGGGGAGGTGTATGTTTGCGGCGCGCACGCACCCCGAAGGGGCGTGCCCATGCCACACCGGCGGACCCGGGCAAATCGCCGAAGGCCGCAGCCGGTGTCGACGAACGAAACGCAGCCAACATAGAGGAGAACCCCGTGCCGAATCGATCTCGCGTAATCGTCTGTGCCCTTTTTTCACTCATCTGCATGCCGTCTATAGCGCATCTCCAGGCCCAGACGCAGCAGCCTCAGAGCGGAACCGCGACGTACATCAGCCACGATGATCTAATGGCGGTCGCGCAAAAAAGCGCCGGCCAGCCGACCAACGATTCTCAGGTTGCCGTCGTGGGCGTCAACAACGACGAATACCACCTAGCTGTCGGCATTGCCCATCGCTCAAAAGCGTCCGTAAAAGGCTCGGGCGCCGTCGAGCACAACGAAGTCGCCGAGGTGTACTACATCATTTCCGGCAACGCCGTCCTCGACACCGGCGGCACCCTCAAAGATTTCAAGGACTCCAAGCCCGGCGCTCCCCCCACGGCCAGCGGCCCCACGGCGTCGGGAAGTGAGATCATCGGCGGCGTCAGCAAACCCGTAGGCCCGGGCGACGTAATCGTCATTCCGCCGAACACCCCGCACCGCTTCTCCGAGATCACGTCGGACGAAATCGTCTACGTCCTGGTGCGGCCCGATCCCCACAAGGTTCTGCCGCTCATGAATCCCCCGGTGAAATAGGTTTGTGACTGACGCAGCAACGACTGTTGCGATTAGCGGCCCTCATGGTCGCATAAAGAAGGGAAAGTGAATGTGGCGAGGGAGGAAATCCATGGGAAAGCAGAGAATCGTTTTGAAAGCTGCAGTTCTGAGCCTTGTGATGGCCGCATTTCCGCTTCTGGCGCAGGAGCCGCATCCCACCTGCAATCGATGTCCCGCAACCTATATCCCGAAGAGCGAGTTCGACGCCTACACGCGTCGCGCACTTGAGCACCATATCGAGGATCAGCAGGTGCGCGCAGTCGATATCGGGAAAGTGCAGGTAGGAATCGGCATCGTGACGCGCGGGAAGTTGGTCCCCGGTTCAGGACCCGCGAATGCGGTTGCCGAGCACGAGCAGGTGAGCGAGATCTACTACGTCATCGAAGGCTCCGCGACGCTTCTCACCGGCCCGGACTTGGTGGGCGCAAAGCCAAGGCCGGCCGACCTGCTCACCGTCCGCGAGCAGAACGGACCCGGCTTCAACGCCACGTCGATCAAAGATCCGGTCACCCATCAGCTCAAGGCCGGCGATGTACTGGTGATTCCGGCCGGCACGGGCCACTGGTTCACCCAAATCGACGATCACATCACCTATGTGATGGCCCGCATCGACCCGGACAAAATCCTTCCCCTAAAAAGCGAAGCGCAATCGCAGGCCTTGCTGAAAAAGGCGTACTTCCCCGGCCAGGGAAATTTCTAAGAAGGATTCCGCCGGCAGCAGGCTGTGATTCCGATACCGCAGACTGCGGAGAGTGCGTCAAGGACGCGCCAAACGTGCGCGAAAGGTGCGGACGCACGTGCGGACGCCAAAGGATGCGGTGTCTCTCTCACGCGTGCTTCGGTTTCGTAAGACGCCATATCCCGCTGAAGCTAAGCAGCAGGATCGCCACAGTCACTGCCGCCACCGCAGGCAACGCGGATTGTTTTCGCCCGTCTCTCATGTGGAAGCTCCGTCCTGGCAGCGGGGCTCGGAATTTGCACCGCACCAGTTCGGCAAGAGTAGACGCGGTCTCAGTCACCGCGAATAGAGCGAACGTACCAAATCGATGGGTCCTGCATTGGGTCCTAAGTACTAGAGCCGTGGTAACGGGGACCGCTACCTCCGAAATTCCACCTGCCCGTTTTCGTAGTCGAAAATAATCGACCTGAACTGCCGCAGCACATCCTGCCCGACAAGTATGTCCACCCCCTCCAGCATCATGGACTGCACCAACGCTTTTGCTTTCAGCTGAAGGCCGTTGGCAAGAGTCAGATCCACTTCTCGCTGGTGAACGCGCACCACGCCGCTGCCGGTGCTCATTTCTATTACCGGCCCCTCGGCTTTGACCACGCGGTCCGAAACGATGGTATTGGTCGCGCCGCTATCGATCAGGCAGATGTACTGGCGGCGGTCGCCATTCACCTGGCACGGAACCCCAACCATCTTGTGATCAGGATCGGCTGTCATCCGGATGGCGATCACCAGGTTCGTTTTCTTCGCGTGGGCCTGGGGAGCAAACAGAGTCACGCACGCCAGTAGGATGCGGAGCGATGGATGGAGCATCCTCTGGACAAATGGCAGCAGGGCCCGCCGCTTTTGGTTTCTTATGCCGGATCCGAAATTGGGCAACGTGCTGCGGGTCGTCTTCAGGAGTTGTCTGCTCATGAGCGCCTTTCTCTCCGAGTTGCATGGCCGGAAGCTTCGGCGAGGAGCGAGCGTACCTCAATGCCGGAAAGGTTAAATGTTGGTAACGGAGTAACCGTCATGAAGTCTGAAGCTTACGGGGTGATCTCGCGCGGCCGCGGGATCGAAAGCTTTGCCGGGGAATGTTAGAATCGCTCGCGAAGGCTTCCGCCATCTCGCGGGAACTCGATCCTATGCATACCAACGGTCCAAATTGGCCGGGCATCGTGCGCTTCGGCGTCTTTGAGCTGGACACTCGCGCCGGTGAACTGCGCAAGAGCGGCGCGAGGATTCGCGTGCAGGAACAGCCCTTTCAGATTCTGGTCATGCTGCTGGAGCGGCCAGACGAGGTTGTGTCCCGAGAAGAATTGAGGCAAAAACTCTGGCCGGCAGACACGTTTGTCGATTTCGAGCACGGAGTGAACTCCGCCGTGGCCCGGCTGCGGGACGTTCTGGGCGACTCGGCGGACAATCCCCGGTTCATCGAAACGCTGCCCCGGCGCGGTTACCGGTTTATAGGCGCCGTAAATGGCGGCCAGGCGGCAAGGCCCAAAAAGGCGACGCGGCGGAAGATCGAGTCGCTCGCCGTGTTGCCGTTCGAAAACGTTGCCGCGGAGGCCGCCACCGAGTACGTCAGCGACGGCATCACCGAATCCCTCATCGGCAGCCTGGCCCAGCTATCCGGACTTCGCGTGATGGCCCGCAGCACGGTGTTTCGCTACAAGACCAGCGAAGCAGATCCGAGAAACATCGGACGCGAGCTCAATGTGGAAGCCGTACTCACGGGCCGCATTCTACAACGCGGCGACGCACTCCTGGTGACAGCTGAACTGGTGGACGTCGCCAATGGATGGCAGCTTTGGGGCAAACAATACGATCGAAAAGCCGAGGACATTCTGAGCGTGCAGCACGAGATCGCCCAGGAAATTTCCGAAAGCCTACGCCTTTCGCTGAGTCCGCAGGAAAAGAAGCGGCTCAGCAGGCGCCCTACCAAGGATACCGAGGCCTATCACCTCTATCTGAAAGGCCGCTACTGCTGGAACAAGAGGACCTCCGAAGATATTCAGAGAGGGATCGGCTTTTTTAAACGGGCGATCGAAAAGGATCCGAACTTCGCGCTGGCTCACGCGGGCCTGTCCGATTCCTATTACCTGTTGTGCGGCACGAGTCTCGCCGGTCTCGCTCCGGACGACGCGATGCCGCAAGCGCAAGCGGCCGCTCGGCGCGCGCTGCAAATCGACGACACACTCGGCGAGGCGCATTCCTCCATGGCGTCATTGATGCAATCCCAACGCGACTGGGCGGGAGCCGAGCGGGAATACAAACGAGCCATCGAACTGAATCCCGGTTACGCGACCGTTCACCACTGGTATGCGTTCTATCTGGCCGCGCACCGGCGGATGGGCGAAGCAATCCAGGAGGCAGAGCGGGCTCTGGAGCTCGATCCGCTCTCGGTGATCATCAACCGGGATGTCGCGCTTGTTTTTCTCTACGCGCGACAGACGGACCGCTCCATCGAGCAATACCAGAAGACGATCGAGCTCGACCCCGCTTTCGCGCTGGCGCATCAGGGGCTGGGGCGCGCGTACCTGCAGAAGGGCATGCAGGAGGAAGCCATCCGCCACCTCCAGCGTGCCGCGCAACTTTCAGGCGACAGCGTGGCGGTTCTGTCCGCGCTCGCGCACGCGCACGCTGTGGGAAGCAATCAAGATGAGGCCAGCGCGATTCTCAAGAAGCTGCTGGAGCGGTCCGCCGTTGCCTACGTGCCGCCCTCGAGCATTGCGGTGATCTACGTGGGTCTGGGCGACAGTGAGCAGGCGTTCGCCTGGCTGGACAAAGCCTACGCGATACGCGATGAAGGGCTGCTGATGGCGAACGTCCATCCCGTTTTCGAGCCGTTGCATCCGGACCCGCGCTTCCGGGAGCTGCTGCGGCGGATGAACCTGGTCTAATCGGTGGAGCAGAACGTCTGGGTCTTTCTCACTGCTGAACGCGTGAATGGTCTGAAATCGTCATAACTCTTCCGCCATCCACCGGACCCGCGCCGGGCACAACATCGGAAACGGTAGCAGGCGGAGCACCCAAAACGTTCAGCGACACGGTCGCGGATAATGAGGAGCCTGCCGAATCCCGGACTCGCACCCTGAAAGAGAAAGCCCCGGGCACGAAAGGAATCCCCGAGATGGTTCCGGCCGATGACCTCAAAGTGAGACCGGGTGCAATCTGCCCGGCGGTCGCGTCCCAGGAGTAAGGGGGCACGCCGCCTCTGGCCACGAGCGCTGTATCGTAGTCAGTCTGCGCAATTCCCACAGGGAGAATCGCTTTCGTGACCTGCAAAGGCGCCGGACTCACGGGTTTCGACGACGCAGACGAGTCAGTGGGGGGCGCAAAGGAAACGATATTCGTTGGGGGCGCGATCTCGCCCTGCGCGCTCACTGCGGGAAATTTGACCGTTGTGATCCGCGGAGAGCCGGCGCTTTGCGTGGCTGTCGTTGAGGACTTACCGGCCGATGCCAGCCTGCTGCTAGCGAGGTCCTTGCAGCCGATCAGGCAGACGACACCGAGAAGCAAGCCGGCAAGGGAAAAGAAACTCGCGAAGCACATCAGCTGCCAGCTCGGAGCCCGATCTACCGGTATCGCATCGATGAGTGCGGCGCTGGCATTGGGCCGCAGTCCTCTGGGCCGCCATCGGACGCTGAGCCACTCGGTTTTCGCTGCCATTGTTTCTCCCCAAAGAGTGCCCGGCGAAATCCTCGCCGGAAATGCGAATCGACGAGCCACTTTCAATGAGCCAATCGACGAGCTGTTGTACCGCGCCGGAAGCTTCCCGAAAAATAGAGCAGGCGTACTACGACTCGGCCTGTCCCAATTGACAGGCGAAAGTAACTCGCAGGTATCGGTATCTAGCTTTTGAACATTCGCGCCGCGATTATTTGTGCCTGTGATATAAACTCCCTCGTTCAAGCCCGCCGCTGCTTTGGCCAAGCAGGAGCGAAGGCACCTCACTTTGATTGAGATAGGCAATGCCCGGGTCATGAAGCGCGTGTGGCTGCTTCGCTGCGCGATGGCGGCGCTGTTCCTGCTGATTCTCCTTGCGGCCCTGCCCCGGACAATCCAGGCGCAATCGGGCGGAAATATTTCCGAATGGCCCACCTACGGCGCGGACCTGGCCAATACGCGCTACCGCCCTTTCGATCAGATTGACGGCACCAATTTCAACAAACTCGAGGTCGCCTGGACTTTCAAGACTGACAATCTTGGGCCCCGGCCGGAATTCATGCTCGAGGGGACTCCGCTCATGGTGGGCGGAGTGCTCTACACCACAGGCGGAACGCGGCGCGCGGTCGTCGCACTTGACGCCGCGACCGGTGAACTGCTCTGGACGCACAGTGAGAACGAGGGCGAGCGCGGCGACGCGTCTCCGCGCAGAATTTCGGGGCGCGGCCTGGCCTACTGGAGCGGCGGCGGCGAGTCCCGCATCTTCTACGTCACGATTGGGTATCGCCTCGTCGCCCTGGACGCGAAAACCGGCATTCCAGTTCGAGGCTTCGGTGAAAACGGCGTGGTGGACCTGAAGCAGGGCGTCGAGTTCGGCGCAGGCCAGCAGATCGATCTCGTAAAAGGACAGATTGGCCTGAATGCCACGCCTCTGGTGGCCAAAGACGAAGTCCTCGTGGGCTCGGCGTTCCCCAGCGGGAAACCGGAAACTCACAACACCCCCAAGGGTTTGGTTCGCGCCTTCGATGCGCGCACCGGCAAGCTGATCTGGACTTTCCGCACGATTCCCAAGCCCGGAGAGTTCGGCAACGACACCTGGCTCGATGGTTCCTGGGCCACCAACGGCAACACCGGTGTTTGGACGCAGATCGCGGTGGACGAAGACCTGGGCATCGCCTATCTGCCGGTGGAAGCGCCAACATCCGATCACTACGGCGGCCACCGTCCCGGCAACGGGCTCTTCGGCAACTCGCTTGTCGCCGTCGATCTGAAAACCGGCCAGCGCAAATGGCACTATCAGCTCGTGCATCACGAGATGTGGGACATGGACATTTCCTGCGCTCCCGTGCTCCTAGACATCACCGTGGACGGGCGCACCATCAAAGCCGTCGCGCAGCCCACCAAACAGGCCACTCTCTACGTGTTCGACAGGGTGACGGGCAAACCCGTCTGGCCCATCGAGGAGCAGCCGGTGGAAAAAGGCACGGCTCCGGGAGAGTGGTATTCACCCACGCAGCCCATACCCACCAAGCCGAAGGCGTACGCGCGCACCGGCGTCAGCGTGGATGATTTTATCGATTTCACGCCCGCGCTTCGCAACCAGGCGCTGCAAGCGACGGAACGCTACAAGCTTGGCCCGAGGTTCACGCCGCCGGTCGTCGATACCGACAGCCAGCACGGCACCCTCACCCTGGGGACGGGAGGCGGCGGCACAAACTGGCCGGGCGGCTCCTACGACCCGGAAACGCACACCTTTTACGTGGAGGCCTGCAACGCTTGCCTGATGGTGATTGGGCTGGTCAAGCCCAAGCCGGGAACTTCGGATCTGAATTATCTGTGGGGATCGCCCGACGGCGGCGACGACGACCTCCGGATCCAGGGCATGCCGCTGTTCAAGCCGCCTTACGGGACGATCACCGCGATCAATATGGACACGGGCGATTTCATTTGGCAGATCGCGCACGGAGAAACGCTCGACGCGGTCCGCGATAACCCCGCGCTCAAGGGACTCACAATTCCGCGCACCGGGCAGCCGCTTCACGCCGGCACACTCATCACGAAAACGCTGGTGATCTCCGGCGACCCGATCGCCACCACCGTTCCGTCGCACGGGCGCGGCGCGATTCTTCACGCCTACGACAAGATGACCGGTAAGGAAGTGGGCGCTGTGTTTCTGCCGGCGCCGCAGAGCGGTTCGCCCATGACGTACATGCTCAACGGCCGTCAGTACATCGTCCTCGCCGTGAGCGGCGGAACCTTCTCCGGCGAGTACATCGCCTTCCGCCTGCCGGCCCCGTGAAGCAAGCCGGAAACAGCTTCGCTACGCAGCATCTCCCGTCGCGACGATCTGCACGGGATATCCGTCCGGGTCGGAAACATAAAAGCCCAGCGGCCCATGCGTCTCCACCGCCGCGATCCCCTGCTGTTTCAACTGCTGCGTCACGGCAGCTCGATCGAAGCGCTCCGCACCCAACGCCACGTGGTCGACCACTCCAAATGGCTCCACATTTCGCAGCACGAGCATGCCGCTGCCCACCTTCAAGCGAAACTCGCCCGGCGGATTAACAATCTTGTCGAAGACCGGCAGCCCGAATGTTTCCCGGTAGAATTTCACCGAACGATCGAGATTTTTTACCTGGAGCGAGACATGGCCGAAGCTGTTGACCTGGAATGGAGTAGCTGCCATCGCGCTTTCTGTTGTGCCGGCCGCAGCCGCAGCAAGAATCGCCAGGCCTCGAATGAGGTCCCGCCGGCTCAGCGACCCGTTCTCGTATCCGCTGACCAACTGTGAAATCTCCGCTTCCATATTTTCCTCCCGTCCGAAGCTTGGCTTCCGCCAAGGCCGGGAGTGTAGCAGCTGTTGTATAAAGCATCAACGTAAGGCTGCGGGAAGGAAGCCCACCTCCGACTGAAGCCTACTTGGACTCGCTGAGGACTTCCGCTTCCTCCGCCAGCGCTTCGCCGATCTTCTCCAGCAACGCATCGCGGGTAAAAGGCTTCATCAGGAAAAACTTTCGCATTCCGAGGAGCAGCCCCGTGTAACTTGCCGTGTAACCCGACATGTACACGATTCTGATCCCGGGCCGCTCGCGGCTCAAATCCTGCGCCAGGGCGTGGCCGCCGATTCTCCGGCATCACGATATCGGTGAGCAGCAGATCGATGGTTCCTTCATATTGCCAGCTGACGCGCAGAGCTTCGGCGCCGTCTTTCGCTTCCAGCACCGTGTAGCCGCATTCCTGCAGCGCTACTCCGCGTCACGGCACGCAAGGAGGGCTCATCCTCTGCCAGCAGGATGGTGTACTCCTTTTCAGGAAGCGCGGCCGATTCATCGTGCACTTTATCGACTGCAACCGCTTCGTCGGTGAGGGGCAGATATATCTTGAACGTCGTTCCTTCGCCCGGATTGCTGAACACGTCGATGTACCCGGCGCTTTGCTTGACGACCCCGTACACCGTGGACAGGCCGAGTCCCGTGCCCTTGCCTTTTTCCTTGGTGGTAAAGAAAGGCTGAAAGGCTTTGGCCTTGGTTTCAGCATCCATACCGGTTCCCGTGTCGGTCACCGTGAGCAGCACGTACGATCCCTGCTGCACCGGGTAGGGATGCTGGCGCACAAAAGCATCGTCCATCAGGATGTTCGCCGTCCGCAGGATCAGCCTGCCTCCCTTCGGCATGGCATCCCGGGCGTTCACCGCCAGATTCATTAGGATCTGCTCCAGCTGGCTCCGGTCGGCTTTCAAGCGGGCGGGATTCGCGTGCAGGCCCGTCATCACTTTGATGTCGTCCCCTAAGACGCGCGCGAGCAGCTTCTCCATGTCGCTGACGATGAGGTTCAGATCGAGGACTGTCGGGTGCAGCACCTGCTGGCGGCTGAAAGCAAGGAGCTGCTGGGTAAGAGACCCGGCGCGCTTTCCGGCGTTGACGATTTCGTCGGCGCTTTCGCGAAGGGCGTGCGTTTTGTCCAGCCGCCGCTGAATCGATTCGGCGTAGCCGATCATCACGCCCAGAAGATTATTGAAATCGTGGGCGATCGCTCCGGTGAGCCGGCCCACCGCTTCCATCTTCTGGGCCTGCCGGAACTTCTCTTCCAGCTGTTTTCGCTCGCTGATATCGCGGTTGACGATGACGAGTTTTTCGATTTCGCCCTTTTCGTTGCGCACAGGGCTCGCGGTGGATTCCAGAAAGCGCCAAGTGCCGTCTTTATGGCGCATGCGGTATTCAATGCTTCGCGGCGCGCCGCCATTTTGCACGTGCTTCGCGGCTTGCCGCACCGTTTCGAGATCGTCCGGATGAATTTGCTGGAACGATGATGTGGTTTTCAGCTCTTCCGCGCTGTAGCCCAGAACCCTCTCATACGCGGGACTGTTATAGAGCCGCTGGCCCTTCGCGTCGACCACGGCGATCATATCGACCGCATTCTCGCCGATCAGCCGGAAAACTTCCTTCCCTTGGCCCAATTCCTGGCGAATCCGGCGGATTTGCAGTTGCTGGTATATCGCGTGGAGGTCGAACAGCAGCACGAAAGCCACCAAGCCGCGGATGGCCAGGATCGGATGCAAGCGAAACAAAATCCACGGTGCGCCTGGTCCACAGTGGGAAGATCAATAGAGCGATTCCGAACGCCAGCAGCAAGTTGAGAAAAATGGTGAAAGCCCACAGGAGCGGCTGTTGGAGCCCGGCTGTTCCCGGGGCCGCGGAGGCAGGACTCGGCGGTGGCGTTTTTTTAAGCTTCATTTCCGAATGAGGCTTCCCGGTGAACCAAGCCGGGAGCAGGAGAAGCACCGCCCTCTGTAATGCTACATCGGCATATTCGTGAATTTCTTTAGGCCCGCCCGGGTTCACGCGCTGACTCACGCCACCGGCTGAGGGAGACCCTCCTTCACTTAGCGCTGGACGGGGCTAAAGATATTCGCAACAATGCAGCGGGCTCGGCCGGGGTTCAAGGACGCTGCTGGGAAAAAGGAGATATTCGCGATGGGGAGCGAAATGAGAATCGTTGAGCGGGGCGCAAGACTTCGTTGGAGGCTTCAGCTCAGTACTGCTGCTGATCTCGTTTATGTGCGCGGCCACTGCTTCCGCGCAGTACCCGGCGCAATACCCGTCCCAATCCCAGGTCAGCAAGGATGGAACAGCCGTGCTGCTGGAAGACTACGTGAATCTGCCGCTCTCGAACCCCACGCAGGGCAATATTCCCCGGGCGCCGATCGATTACAAGGCCCAGTTGGGCCGCGCCACTTCGCTGCGCTCGGAGCCTGCCAACGCTCCGCTGGCGGCATCGCGCTTCTTCGTGATCGACCAGAGCCACACCATCTACATCCTCGACAAAGCCACCAAAGCGTTCATGCCCTATATCGATTTCGACCGGATTTTCCCGAAGTTCGTCTCGAGGACGGGAAACACGCCGGGAGTCGTGTCGATCCAGTTCGATCCCGGCTATGCCAAGAACGGCAAATTCTATACCGTGCACATCGAAAAGCCTGATTTGGAAGGCTCGGCGGCGCCGACGAACAGCCAGATGCCTTCGCTGAATCTGGATGGCTACACCGTCACGCCCGCCGTGAATCCCCCGGCTGGCCCGGCGCACCTGGAAGGGGTTCTGATCGAGTGGACCGACACCAACATCCGCAATGCCACGTTCGAGGGAACCGCGCGCGAGATTCTTCGCGTCGGATACGACCGCAATCACCCCATGTCCGACATGATCTTCAACCCGCTCGCGCGCCCGCACCATGACGATTACGGAAATCTCTACATCGCCGTCGGCGACGGCGCGCAGGGAGAAACGCCCGGCCCCGGACATACGCTTCCGCAGCAGCTCAATACCCTGGTGGGCAAAATCCTGCGCATCACGCCCGATATCAATCTGCATCCCAAGGACATGCTCAGCCCCAACGGCCGCTATCGCATCCCCTCGACCGGCCACGACCCCAATCCATTTGTCTCCGTGCCGGGAGCTCGCGCCGAAATCTACGCGTACGGCCTGCGCAACCCGCATCGGATGAACTGGGATGCTCCCTCCAAAACGCTGCTGGTAAACGATATCGGCCTGCACGAGTGGGAAGAGATCAATATCGTGGTCAAAGGCGGGAACTACGGCTATGGCGAGCGCGAGGGCAACGAGCAAGTGTTCGTCGACAGCGGAGGAAAAACGGGCAGCCTGATGAATCCGCCGATCCCTTTCCCGGAAAAGGACCGCCTGACGGTCGAGGGCCTTGCCGAGCCGGTGACTCCTCTTTATCCCGCCGCCGTCTACAGCCACCAGGAGGGCGACTCCATCGGCAGCGGCTTTGTGTATCGCGGCAAATTGATGCCGCAGATGCGCGGCAAGTATGTGTTCAACGACATGACCACCGGCCGGATCTTTTACGTCGATTTAGCCGAGATGCTCGCGACGCACGGCGAGCGCAACCGGCAGGCGCAAATCCACGAATTGCAGATCATCTATAAGGGTCCAAACGACCAAAGCGCGGTGAAGCACCGGATGTTCGACATCGTGGCGCAAAATTTCGCGAGCAAGGGAGGAATCGCCGCCCCCAATCGCGTACTGCCAGGCGGAAGCAACGCCACCACCGGCTGGAAAGACCCCGAGCATCGCCAACCGAAGACAGACCCCGAAGGAGTCGTCTACGGCGGAGGGCATACGGACGTGCGAATGGCGATGGGCGGCGACGGCGAACTCTACGTCTTAAGCAAGTCCGACGGCGCAATCCGAAAAATGACGGCTGTTGTCACCCCGCCCCCGACATCGAAATAGAGCGATGCCGCGCTGTCACCGCGCTTACTTACTCTTCGCCAGCGGATCGGGCCGGAACAGATTTCTTCGTGTCCGGAAGAAAAACAATCAACGAATCGGAGCACCAGGCCACCTCAAGTCCGGTCACTCGACTGGCCAGCCGGGAGTCGAGGCGTAATCGTCAGGTTCTGGGGCTTCGCTGAACTATGCGATAGGCTGCGAAATCGGATTCGACGGTAATCCCCGTCGTTCGGGCGCTTCCCTCCTTTCCTTTTGCTTTTCCTTCGACAATCTTTGAGTTCCGAGTTAGGCATTATGCAGTAGAATTGAATGCTTACTGGTAGAGACTTGCATCCCACAGGAAACCATGAAGCCTACCAAGCGTTTCAAGTACGTTTTGTTTGACGTGCTCTACTACACTCGTACGTTGCACCTCTTACAACCTCGACGCAGCGGCGTCGGCATCATTTTTCTGCTGCACCGCGTCGTGCCGGCAGGAACTCCGATCTTGGCGTCGGATCTGGTGGTGCAGAGCGATTTTCTGGACGAGATTCTCGGATACGTCCGGCGGCTCGGATGGGACATCGTCAGCATTGCCGAGGTCCATCGAAGGCTGCTGGAAGGGAATAGGGAGAATTTCGCCTGTTTTACGTTCGACGACGGGTACCTCGACAGCCTGCGGGTTGCCCTTCCCATTTTTCGCAAGCATGGCGCGCCGATGTGCGTTTACATCACCACGGGACTTGTGGAACGGACGCACTTTCTCTGGTGGCCGGTTGTCGAACAGATGCTGCTAACACGGAACGAAATCGAGACATTCGCGGGCGATGGGAGAGAGACGCTGCCCATCAAGACGCTCGAACAGAAGAGGAAGGCATATTGGAAATTGCTCCCGTTGCTGGATTCTCTCGGACGTTTCGAGCCGCAGCTTATGCAATTGCTCCAGTGGAACGGCGTGGATCCCCGGTCAATCCTGAGCCCTCTGATACTCGACTGGCAGGAAGCACGGGAACTGGCGGCCGATCCGCTGGTGGAGATCGGTTGCCACACCGTGTCGCACCGTCCCCTGGCGGCCATGGAAGCGGAAGAATTGGTGCGGGAATTGACACAATCGCGGGAAATTCTCGAAAAGAAATTGTCCGTAAAAGTGCGCCATATGTCCTATCCTTATGGCCGGAAGCCGGAGTGTAGCGACAGAGAGTTTCAAGCGGCCCGTGATGTAGGGTTTCGGACGGCCACGACGACACGCCCTGGCAACGTTTTCCCTGCGCATAGAGATCATCTGACGGCACTCCCCCGCCTGAACGTATGCGGAGGCGCCGCCGCCTCTCTGCGCACGATTCGAGAAGGCTTGTTTGGCCCGAGCGTCCGGTTAGGCTACGCTCCCGAGCCGGTTACAGACTAGGCCAGGGCGATCCGGAGGTTTGGCCGCCAAGTCTGCCGGACGTGAAAACCGAAACAGGGAGAACGATTGAATGGACACCAGGCTCAACTCCATCCGTGATTTCGTGAAGGAAAAAATCGGGCAGGCAGCGAAGGCGAATTGGCAACCCGTTCCGGAAATTAACGACGATTTTAATCTCGTGGAGTCGGGGTTGTTCGACTCGCTTGGATTCGTCGGGCTGCTCTCCTCCATCGAAAAGGAATTTAATTTCACGCTCGATCCGGCGGAACTGACTTCCGAGGACCTCATTATCTTTGGGAACCTGGTGCGCGCCACCGCGCGTTCGGCCGGCGAGCCGGCGGATTCAAAAAGCTGATCATTGTCGGGGTTGTGCCAGGATTGTATCGAGGTCGTGCTAAATCTCCGCCAAAGTCGTGGATCATTCCAGAACGAGACTGCCGCGGCCGCCCGATGACCTTCGAGCCGATTCAGGAATAGAATGCCAAATACCTTCCGCATCGAGACCATTCTCGCAAAAGACCTGCACGCTTTCTTCTGCGATTATGTGAGTCATGCCGAAGGCCAGCAAATCTCTCCCATCTCCCGGTATAGAGCCCTTTCGCAATCGAAGAACCCGTGTGCCGAAGACGGCGACGTCGGCCTGCTGGTGGCCTACATTGGCGAACAATGTGTCGGGTATCAAGGAGTCTTACCCGGCCGCCTCCGGACCAAAGACGGTATAGCCAAGGTTTATTGGGGGACAGCGTCGTACGTATTGCCTGAATTTCGCAAACGAATGGTGGCTGTACAGCTCATCAGAAAGCTGATTTCGCTTCGACAAGACCTGATCGTCACGTATTTTAACAAGCCTCTCGCCGACCTGTTCCTGGGTTTGCATTTCCGCGAAATCAAGCCTTTGGAGTACGTCAGTATTCGGGTAACTGCGCTGGATCTGGCCGGATCCCCATTCCACCGCTTCTATCGGCTTCAAAAACGCTTTCCGCTTTTACGGAAGACCGCGGAACACGCCATTGGCTTCTCCCGCCGTTCCTGCTATCCGCCTATTCGAACCGGGTATCACAGAACGTTGCTGCGCCGCTCCGAAAGGGCCCTGCGTAACGTGCAGTGGCAGGAGTTGCCCGAAGGAAAACTGGCGGCGGACGGCTTCCGCGGGTCCTCCGGCGCGGTTCCGGGCTTCGAACGAGATGCAACTGTGATCGACTGGATGGTTGAGTTTCCCTGGATTCGAGACGGCGGTGCGGTCACGATTCCCCCCTACTTTTTCTCCGAATCGTACGAACTTTTCCGGTACTTCACGGTGGCTTTCCGGTGTGTGGATGGGAATCGGCGCGGCTTCGTCGTGCTGTCGCTGGCGAAGGAAAAGGGCGAGTCCAAATTAAAGGTTCTGGACTACCATTGCCCGCGGGAAGATTACCGAAGTCTTTTTTGGCTCGTGTGCAATCATGCGGCCCGGTTCGAAGTGGACGAAATAGAGCTACCCCAGCGGCTGGAGCCTTATGCCGCTTCGCTGCCCTTTGCGTCGCTGGTGATGAAAAGAGAGCGAAGGCGTTATGTGTGCTACCCATATTCCCAGAATAGTCCCCTGGCCGGAGCGCTCGACGATCTGACGCTCGATTTGACCGATGGAGACAGTCCGTTTACTTGAAGGGCCCGGAGAAGCGAAGAAGGGAACTCAATCCATCCCTTCCAGGCGAGAAAGTGTCTGCAATACGCGGACTGTATCCCCGCCACTGAGCACTCGATGATCGTAAGTCGCCCCGAGAGTGGCGGCTCCCGTCACCGAAGCTGTGTGGGCAATCATCAGAGCCGTGTGCGGCACCAGCAGGGGCACGTGGCGCGTCACTGGCCAGCGGGCCATGCTGCTGACGGCAATGGTGGCCCCCGAAGTCTCTTCAGGGCGGAGGGAGTGATTCAGCGCGGAGCGCTGAAGATCTCCAAGCTGTTTTACAAAATCGGTCTGGCTTAGTTTTTCAGCTTTCTGCAATACAACGACGTACAACCGCTCGCCGGCCTGGACGGTTAGGCCCAGGTTCACGTGGTCATAGACGTATTTTTCTCCGTCCGAGAGCGTCACATTGATCTCGGGATGTTCCTTCGCCAGTCGCACGAGCCGCCAGGCCATAAGCGAAACCAGCGGACTCACCGTCAGGTTATTCAATTTCTGAAAATCCCGGGCGTAGCTTTCCCAGGGCGATGAATTGAAAGAAATCTCCAAATAGGCGGATACCGCCTCTTGCCGATGCCATTCGACGGTCCGGAGCATTCCATGCTGCTCGGGAGTGAGCTTTATTCGTTTGCCTGCAGCTGGCGGGAGTTGAACTGTATGCCGCGTTAATTGTGTTGCTCGAGCAGCACTTGCCAAACCACGGGACTGGACGTAGTTTCTTACGTCATCCGCCGTCAGGCGTTCGCCCGCGCGGGGGATCTCGAAAGCGTTAAGGCCATTCTGGGCCAGCAACAGAGCAGCTTTGAGGCTGATTTCCCCTGTGCTCTGCTGAGCCGCCGCAGTTTCCGCCGGGGCCGATGGAATGGGCTCATCGGGATTCGAGCCGACCCACGCCAACACCGAACCAACCGCAATTATCTCGCCTTCCTGTGCCACAAATCCCAGCAGATACCCTTCCTGCTCCGCTTCGACTGTAAATACGGACTTGTCGGTTTCGATATCGGCGATCGGAAGGCCGGGGCGTACCCTGGCGCCCACCGGCACCGACAGCTTCGTCAGCCGCACGGTGTCGTCGTTATTGTTGACACGGGGAGTGAAGATCGGAACGGCCATGGATAATTTAGGTTACGATTAGCAAGCAATTTCGGCAAGCAAAGAACCGGCTGGCGGTTCTACGAGGTGCTCGATGCTGCCGAAAATAAGAATTTTTGGTTCAAATTCGGCCACCAAGGCGATGGCGGCCGCCCGTGCGCGCCTGGCTCGTGGTGATTGCCCGCCGGTAGTCCCATCCTCAATCCACGAGATCATTCACAGACGTAACAAAGCGCTGGAGACAGCAATCGGCTAGAATAACTCTAGAGATGACGCACCTAAGAACAGTGACTCGCGCTTCCGGGGTCATTGACGCAGAGACTTCCATTCGCAGGGCTTCGCATTCCCGGTTTGTTCATGCGGGTTTTTGGACGCTCGCCATCGTACTTGGGCTGATCGACACGCTGGTCTACCGGCACAGCATGGGGCCGGACGGAATATCCTATCTCGATATTGCGGATGCGTTTCGGGAAGGGCGGTGGAGCGCGGCCTTCAATCTGAATTGGAGCCCCTTGTACCCTTTGTGGCTGCGTTGCATCCTGGGAATCGTCAAGCCGTCGGCCTACTGGGAATTTACCGCGGTCCACTTGGCAAACTTCCTGCTATACATCGGCGCGCTCGGTGCGTTCACGGTTTTTCTGAGGGCTTTCGTCAGTTACATCTCGCATTCCGCAAATCTCCGGAGGGAAGCCTTTCCTGTTCCCGAACCGTTATGGCTCTCTTTCGGCTATGCGCTTTTTCTATGGTCTGCGCTAAAGATGATCATGGTTGCCAATGTGACGCCGGACATGTTTCTGTCGATTTTTATATATCTCGCGAGCGCCATCGTGCTTCGAATCAAAATCGGGAAGACGAACTGGGCGAATTTTGTGTTGTTGGGCCTTGTGCTGGGGATCGGTTATCTCGCAAAGACACCGATGTTCCCACTGGCCCTCGTCTTCCTGACGCTCGCCGTTGCAGCCACGGGAGATTTGCGGCAAGGCGTCCGCAAGGGACTCCTGGCGGGAGCTATCTTCTTATCCATCGTCTCGCCTTTCCTTTACCACCTTTCAAAATCGGCAGGCCATTTAACCTTCGGAGAAAGCGGACGATTGATTTACAGTTTCTATGAAAATGCGGCCCCCAAGTACTACTGGTACGCATCGAGCGATGAAGCATCGAACCCAGAAGCGCATCCAGCCAGGCAGCTATTCCCAGAACCTGCTGCCTACGCATTTACTGACTTGACGCGAAGTACCTACCCTTACTGGTTTGATCCAGCAAGTTGGTATAGGGGCTTCAGGACCAAATTTGACGCGCGAGCTATCGCCCGGCAGTTGGCCGTGAACGCCTCGGCGTATTACAGATTATTGTTCCATGTTTATCCCGTCTTGCCGCTGGCCGTTCTCATACTTCTTATGTTGAGTTCGCAACCGCGGATGATTCCGATGGATGTCGCTCGCGGATGGATCGTGTTAACTGTACCTCTTCTGGGGCTGGCGATGTTCGCCGTAGTATTCGCGGAACCGCGTTATGTGGGGGCATTTTTTGTCTTGCTGCTGATGGGCATTTTTGCTGGAATTCATTTGCCGGATTCGCCTGAATTTCAAAAGGTATTTAGCGCCGTGCTCATCGTATTGGTGGCGGCAATCGTATTCCCCTTCATCACTTCCGCGGCTTCCAAGTTCGGCCGGCTCAATCTCCGCGAATTTACTGATCCGGTTGCGTATTCTTCAAATGACAGCTGGCAGGTTGCGGATGGCTTGCATCGGGTGGGAATAGAGCCTGGCGACAAGGTGGCGTGGATTCGACCGCGATATTTCAACGAAATCGATAACTACTGGTGGGCTCGCCTCGCCAAAGTGCAGATTATCGCGGAGATTCCGGACGGCGAGGAGTTTTGGTCAGCAAGCGCCGACGAACGGGCAGCTGCGGTGCAGTCATTGGCGGGAACAGGCGTGAAGGGTGTGGTGACGAGTCACGTCCCGGATTCCGTGCCGCCGGCGAACTTCTTGCGGATCGGATCGACCAGCTACTATGTTTATTTGTTCGTCAAGTAGTCATAAGTTTTTCGCGGTCGCCGGAGAATCCCCTGGCCACCGATTCCGACTCGCGTGAACAATCGGCCGCCCGCCGAAAGGGCTGGGACTACTTCGCCAGCGGATCGGGCCGGATCTGGAAATGTACGATTTCGCTCGTCGTACCTTTGCCGCCCTCGATATGCCAGACGACTCTTTCGTTGTTGCCCGCCCAGATCCCGCGCCCTTTCCAGCCGGCTTTTGGATCGTCGATGCGTCCTGACATCGAGCGCGTATAGAAATCCATCGGATAGGGCACGCGCATGGTGACGAATTTCTTCTGATCCGGCAGGAAAGCGATCAATGAATCGGAGCCGGTGCCGTCCACCACCGGCACGTCCTTGCCCAGCCCCAGGGTATTCGCGCGGTCAACCCAGCTCAGATAAAAGTAGTCGGACCGAATAGTCGTCCCCTTGAACGTCGGGCCCGGCACCGGATAGAGCGTCCAACCCTCCGGGCACTGCTGGCCCGTCGCCGTTGGTCCCCGCAGCACCTTGCACTTGCTGCGGTCGAAGCTGGCGAGGTGCGCGCTGCCGCCGAGCGACACCCACACAAGCCCCTTGCTGTCGACTTCCACGCCCTGCGTGCCGTACGCCTCCACTCCAGGAGCCTTCGGATTGTTGAACGGCGGCTCGTACACCTCGGTCATACAGGTGGACGGAGGATTCGATCCCATGGTGTAGCGGATGATTTTTCCCGGCACGCCCGTCTTGGGCCCGCCGTTCACGCCACCCACAACCCAAAAGCTGCCGTCGACTGGATTCGAGCCCGCCCCGTAAGGAAGAGCTCCGCTCAGCATGCGATCCAGTTTCGGATCGGCCGGCTGGTCGGGCATTGTGTACGCGCCAATCTTGCCGTCGCCGTTGTAATCGATGATGCCGGGGCACCAGCCGTTGGCCTTCTCGGCATCGTGCGTTTCTTCCCAGACGCGCGTCTTGAACCACGCGAACCCGCCGCTATCGGGACGTGGCGGCGGCTGCATGGTCGTGTAGAGGGTTTCGTCCTTGTCGTTGGCCCAAGCACGGTGGCTGCCAGCCGTGCCGCAAATTCCGGCGACACTCTGCTGGCGCGTCTTCGGATCGTAGAGCACCAGCCCGCTGCCCCTCACCGGGAAGTTCTTTGCGAACGGATTGTCGGAACCCTTGCCGCACCACGTCGGCGGGGTAGTAGGTCTCCCCGAGTACCACAAGCGTCCCTGCGAATCGATTGCCGGTCCGCCGATCGCGCCGCCGGCAGATCCCCACACGATCTCGTCGCCCCAGAACGGCGACGGCATTTCGTTATACAGCGCCGGCCCGGGCCGTGCGCTGGCGGGGGCGTCTGAACCGGGCGGTGTCATAGTGCCCTTGGTGTACTCCACCGGATCGACCCACTCCATCAACCCCGACGCAGTGTCCGCGCCGTAAATGCGTCCATAGGCGTTCGCAGTGGGATAGTAGGAATTCCCGGAGGCCACGTCGTGGATGAAGGCCCGGTCCGTCGCATAGCTCCAGATCGAAAGCACAACGTTACGCTCAAGACCCTGCGGCCGCGGCGGCGCCACCGGAACCTCGCCCGCTGCAATCCGGTCGGACCAATCCGCGAAGAGCGCCAGTCCGCGTTCGTGCCCGAAACGCGCGTCGACATCCGCCAGCATCTCTCCGCCCACCTGCCCAGATTTCAGCATGCGTTCCCAGGCCAGGGAACTATTCGCGAAAGCACCTACATTCTTGTTAATCTCGCGCGTCACCTTGTTGCCCATCTGATGGCAGTCTTCGCACCCGCGCTTGATGTTGAAGATATATTCACCCTGGTTGGATACCTCCAGGCCATTGCGCACGTCGTCGATGCTGAGCCCCGCCGGGCTAACGTGAGGCGGGCTGGGAATCTTGCCCGAGTTGGACAGAGCAAGGCAATTGGGATCGCCGCCCCGGCAATCGATGAAACGCTCCGGCCCGTCTTCGGATGGAGGCGGAGGGATTTTCATCGGGAAGGCGCTTTTCGGCGGAATCTTCAGCAGCGAATACCAGTAGTTGGCGGGATAATACTGCGCCGCGGCGCGCGCATCCGGAGCGATCACAGCGGTCAGCGCCAGCGTTTTCCCCGGCGTGACGTTCACGGGCTGCGAATCCACCAGCCCATACCCGCGCACCCAAACCTTGTAATTCGCGTTGCGCAGTTCCGGCAGCAGATAGCGCCCCCGATCGTCGGTAACGACGATCTTGCGAAACTTCACCGGGAAGTCGGTAGTTTCCGCGATCACCCACACGCCCGCTTCCGGCCCCTTAGAACTGGTAACCACGCCGCCGATATCGTCCACATTCACCGGCACGCGATTCGCCTCCGCCTGGGCCTTCGCACCGCCGCCTCGCGGAGCCGCCTCCATCCGGACAATCGCGGCAAAGAGAACAAAGCCAAAAATAAACCAAACGACCGCCACAAGCCTGGGAGCCGTTGCTTTCGATTTCGTCATCAAGTCACCCTTCATCGAGTGTGCCGATCTCTCCGTTTTGATCTGCCGTTCGAGGGCAACTTATACCCGATTGCCTCCGCGCGCAAGTCGCCAGCCGGCTCCCTCGCCGGCATAAACTTGTCGGGCAAAGGGCGAACATTCGTTGCGCGAAAGGCCGCGAGAAGCGTACGATGCGCCAGTCAAAGGCCCTGAGTGGGCCTCGCACATTTCCCTCGGTATGTTTACAAGAAGTGTGGATCGCCAAAGTTTTCTTAACAGTCAAAGAGCTAATGTGGCAAAACCGGTTTCCGTCACGGCACGGATTTATCCGTGCCGCAAATGCCTGAAAATGAATGTGGCTTTCAGCCGCTGAGGGCTCGCCGTTGAGTCTGCAAAGGCTGCGTTCGGGAAAAGGTGTTTAGGGGGTCGGAGCTTCAGCTCCGACATAACCGGCGGCGCGAAGCGCCTTCCTCTCGCGGCGCCTTTACCGCGAGCCTTGTAGCCGCTGAGGGACGATTTAGCCAGCAAGATATCCGGAGGTTCCTATGTCTGTGAAAGTCACTGAACGCGGACTCAAGCGACGGGAGTTTCTCTCCTCCGCCCTGGCGTTTTCGGGCATCACGGCGGCTGCCAACCTCATGACGCCGTGCCCGGCGTGGGGCGCGGTTTCGCATCAGCCGCTCGACCCCGTCAATCCCGATATTCTCTTCGGCAGCACCAGTTCCCTGTGGACGCCGCAGCATGACATCGTCTGGGCCGTCAACAGAATCTCCGCCCTGGGACTCCAAGGCATCGAGCCATACCCGAACGCCATCGAGAATTACCGCAACAATCCGCTGGCACTCAAAAAGATTTTCGACGACGCGGGCCTCACCTTTATCGACTGCTCCAACGGAGGAAGAACCCAGTCGACAAATTTCATCGATCCGGATCAGATTCCCAAAACCATCGCCGATCACGTGGCGTTCGCGCGCGATTTTCTCCAGCCCCTCGGCTGCGACCATTGGAAGGTCAACATGGGCCGGCGTCCGCCCGGCGGCCCGAGCGACGAGCAGCTCAAGCGACTCGCCGACACCCTCAACGAGATCGGCCGCCAAACCCTCGCCATGGGAGTCCGCCTGGCGCCGCATCCTCATATTTGGGGGCCCATGGAACGCGAAAAGGAAATGCGCCGCGTCATGGACCTAACCGATCCGCGCTATGTCTGGATGACGCCGGACACCGGCCACCTCGTCCTGGGCGGCAGCGATCCGGTGCAAATCATCGGCGATTATTTCCCGCGGATCGTCGAGGTCCATCTGAAGGACACTTACGCGAAATATCGCGGTAATACCTCCACGCCGAGCGAGGAGGAACACAACAAGGTGGCCAGCGTCTATCACAACCTGGGCGGAGGCGGCGTAGATTTCCCGGCCGTGTTCAAGCTCCTGCGCGACCGCCACTTCAAAGGCTGGGTGGTTTTCGACCTCGACGGCCCCAGGAAGGGCGACGACGGCTTCGACGCCATCGGCGGAAACATCGATGTCGCCATCGACGATTACATCGCGCACAACATCAACTATCTCCGCGACGTCCTCGGCGTAAGGCTGCCGCCGCCTGGTTGAGATACGCGATGTAGTTACATCGCCGTGAAACTCTCGTTTACGCCAAGGAGACTCTATCCATGAACTTGCCGCAGCTGCAACACATCATCTCGCGGTTTTTGCATCGCCGTGCAATCTCGCTAGCGATCATGGCCATCGCAGTGATGGCAGCCCTGGCTGTGCCGACCCGCGTCGCGCTGGCCCAGCAGGCGCCGCTGCACCTGAATCCAGCCGTCGAGAAGCTCGCGCAGGGCCAGCCGATCATAGGCATTCAAACCGACGACATGTCTCTGCAGAATTGCCATTCGCTCGCCCGAGTGGATTTCGACTATGCCTACGTCGACATGGAGCACGGGCCGCTCAATCTCGACGGCCTCGCATATTGCATAGCGGCAATGGTCGACAAAGCCGCGGTCCTCAAGAAGGGCAACGCCCAGGTGAAGGTCGCTCTGTTCGCGCGTTTCCCGCCCTATGGCCGCGACCTCGACAGCAACGACTGGATCGTCAAACAAGCCCTCGACATGGGCCTGATGGGCATCATCTTCAACGGCGTGGACAACAAGGAGCAAATGACCCGTCTCGTTCAGTTCATGCGCTACCCGCAGTCAAAGAAGTCGGAGTACCCGCAGCCGCCCGGCCTGCGCGGGTTCTCTCCCGGGAATGCGGTATTCGCGTGGGGCATCTCCCAGGCTGAGTACGAGCGCCGCGCCGACCTGTGGCCCCTGAATCCGCAGGGCGATCTGCTCGCAATCCCCATGATCGAAACCGCCGAAGGCCTGAAGAACGTCGACGAAATTGCGTCCGTGCCAGGCGTAGGCGCGATCTTCGTCGGCGCGGGAGGAGATTTGCACCAATACCTCGGCGTGGCGCAAAATTCGTCGGACGTAGAAGAAGCTTTTCAGACGATCCTCGCGGCGTGCAAGCGCCACAACGTCCCCTGTGGCATCACCGCCAACACCAAAACTGACGTAGACAAGCGCCTGAAAGAAGGATGGAAGATGATCCGAACCGGAAGAGCGGAGTAAATCATCCCGCGCGAAATTCATCGAGGAGCAACGCGAATTGTTTGACATTCACCAGCATTTCGATCCCCCGGAGCAAAATTTCTCCGATTTCGGTTCTGCCGAAGATGCGATTGCCAAAGACTACGCCCGGCGTGTGGCCTACATGGATCGCAACGGCATCGACCAGGCCGCGTTGTCCGCAGGTTTCATATACGGGAGACCCGAAGGCATTGCGAGCACCCGCAAGGTGAATGACCTGGTTGCCGCCTGCGTCGCGAAGCATTCGGACCGCTTGCCCGCCGCGCTTGGAACGGTGCAGCTATCCGACGGAGAAGCTTCTCTCCGCGAACTCGAACGCATGGCAAAGGACCTGAAGTTTCGAGGAGTCATCTGGCACCATGGCGCCTGCGGGTTTCCGGTAAACCACCCTTTTATGCGCCCCCCTGTTGCGGCAGGCCCGGGAACTGCAGCTGATTCCTTTTATCCATGGCCGCCAAAAGGAAGCCGAATCCTTGTGGCGATTGGAAGCCGTGGCGGAAGAATTCCCCGATATGACGTTCGTGGCCATGGATACCTTCACGTCTTCGGAAGACCGCGACCACGGCGCGCAAATATTGCGCCGGCGAAGCAACATCCTCTGCGACACCGGATCGTGCGTCTATGGTGGCGAGCGTTCCATCGAATCCTTCGTCCGAAGTTTCGGCGCGGAACGCCTCCTGCTAGGAACCGACGGAGAAGCCGCCCTGAACCTGCAAATCGTGCGCAACGCCCAGCTTTCCGAAAGAGAAAAGCAGCAGATTTTTTCCGGCAATGCAAAAAAGCTACTGAATCTATAGAGTCTGTGTGGCAACGTCGGCTTTTCGTCAGGGCACGATTCTTCCGTGCCGTAAATGCCCCGAGAGCGATGCGGCTTCACAGACCGCTGAGGGACGACGTAGCCAGTTACCACACAGATTCTTCATCTCCGACAGAACCGGCGGCGCGCAGCGCCTCCCGCTCGCGGCGCCTTCCCCGCGAGCCTTTCTCCTCTGCCTCCAGGTTGAATCAAGGCGGCGAAAAGCCGTATGATGAGCCCGAGGCTATCGGGGAACTTATTGATGTTTAAGACACTCGCAGCTTCGTTCTCCCCTAAAAATCTGGCCTTGCTCGCCTATCTGACTCTGATTTACTTCGTGGTCGAAAAGCTGGGACTGAGGCTGGCATTCGCCCATCCGTTTTTGAGCCCTATCTGGCTTCCATCGGGCCTCGCGCTTGCTGCGGCTCTTCTTTACGGCTATCGCGTGTGGCCGGCGATATTCGTTGGGGCCTTTCTCAGCCATGTGGCCACATCGGTGCCGTCTCTCCTGATACCGGTGGGAGTCACGCTGGAAGGGCTCGCCGGCGCTTATCTGGTTAAGAAGTTTGCCCACGGAGTGAAGGCTTTCGATACCGCGAAGGACGTATTCCTGTTTGTGTTCCTCGGATGCATCTGCACTCCGTTAATCAGCCCTACCATCGGGGTCGGTGAATTTTATCTCGTTGGGCACCCTCCTTCGAATTTGGGGCTCGTATGGCTCACGTGGTGGATTGCGCATGGGATCGGCATTCTATTAGTCACACCGTTTCTGGTATTGCTGCTACGGTCTTCCCCCAAGGAGTGGAACCCGCTCGAACTGGGCGAACTGGCTGCCTTACTTCTCGGATTGATTTTTGTTTGCCTGGTTGTGTTCGGCCCTCTTTCGCTTTCGCTGAATATGCAAAAACTTGTAACGGCGTGGCTGTGTTTCCCGTTTTTGATCTGGGCCGCCTTTCGGTTTCGTCCCATTGAAGCCACCGGCGCCACACTGATCCTATTCGGATGTGCGACTTGGGGTACCGTCCAGGGATACGGGACCTTTGCCGACGCCAGCCTGACGAAATCGCTCCTTCTTCTTGACCCCTTTATTGCTGTGGTCGGCACAATGACTTTGGTCGTCGCCGCCATGGTCGCCGAGCGCAAATCGGCCGAGCAGGAGCTGCTTACAGCGCAACAACTCTTGCAGGCCGCGGCCGAAGAGAAGGAACGCGACCTTGTGGTCACCGTAAAGGCGCTCGAGATGGAAACGGACGGCCACATGCAGACCAGGACCGCTTTGCATGTTATCCAGGAGAAAATCCGGAGAGTTGCACCGAACAAGAAAATAGAAAAAAAGAACTGAATTCCCCCGGGATAGACGCGGCCAGCTTCGATCCGCTCTTTCTGCCCATCAGACGCGTTCCCGCAATGCTGTGGATTCTCTTTTTTACTTGCTGGCCGACTCGGTGCTGGGTGCCTTGCTCGCCAGGTAGAAGTAACCCACCTTATTATTCGGCGCCGTGCCGTACCACATCCGCCCCTCCGAATCGCGGAAAAATTCCCGCGCGCAGTTCTCAAAATGCGGGAAGGGATACTCGATCACTTTCCCCGTTTTCGGATCGATGCGCCCAAGGTTATCCATGTGGTGGGAGTCGTACCAGATATATCCATCGGTATCCACCCCCATCGCATACGGGCTCGGATCGGGCCCCGGCAAAGGGATTTCCTTGAGCGCCTGCGTAGCCGGGTCAAACCGAATCATCTTGCCCGCGTTGAACTCGCCCACATAAATCACGCCGTCAGCGGTCATTTCGAGCCGCCGGGGATAAGAATCCGCGGTCGGCGAATTCCACCGCGTAACCTTCATCGTTTTTCCGTTAACTTTGCCGAACGTATTCGTGAAAGGATCGGTGAACCAGACGTCTCCATTCTTGTCCGGTTTCACGTCGTAGGTGGCCGCCACGTCCGCGAACCGCGTGAATTTCAAAGTTTCCGGGTCGAACTTGGTCAACGGAATCCCGCTCGACCAGACGTTCCCGCTCGCGTCCAGCCGAATCGTGTGCTTCTGCCCCGCCGACGAAATTCCTTCCTTCCCGGGAGGATACGAGTCCTGGTATTCGGTGATCTGCTGCGTATTCGGATCCCATCTTCCTACTTTGTTCGAACCCTGTTCGGCCAGCCAGACCGAGCCGTCCGGCGCAGGAATCGCCGAGTGAATTGCGGCCGTGCCAATGTTAGGAGCGGTGAAATCGGCCATCTCTCCGGTGTTAGGGTCCAACCGGGTGATCTTGTTCGCCCGGCCCGAATTGGGGATCCACAAATAACCGTCCTTGTCCGGCGCGGCGCTGAAGGGCATGCGGCTCGGGCCCGGCATGTCGTACTCCACGTATACGATATTCATGGCGTCGCTGCTGAACGATCGCACCGTGTCCTTGTACTGCGGCAGATCCGCGGGAGATTTCGGCAGCACGGATTCCGGCCCGAACAGCTCGGTGAGATACGATGCGAGATCGTCGGCATTCTCGTCCGTGATATACGCCAGCGCGGAATGCATCGCCGTCCGCATGAACTCCACCCGGTCTCTCCAGCCATCCGCGTCCCGCGTCACCGAAGCCATGCGGCTCTGAAATTCGTGGCAGATCATGCAATTTTTAAAGAGCAGATCCTTCCCTTTTGCCGCGGGCCAGAATTGTTTCGCCTGGTAAAGATGAATCTCGTTCCAGCGCACCATGCCGGCCTGCAAAGCGAAGTCGAGCGACGTCTTTTGGTCCGCGCTGAGACTCACTCCCGCACGAGGCTCCGCCCGGTACCCGGTGGCATCGATCTGCACTCGATATTCGCCGGCGGGCAGCTTTTCAAGCCGATAGCGCCCTTGGCTGTCGGAGAGCACGATCACCGTCATCTTCATTTTCAGGTTGCGCGCTTCGACAAACGCCCCCTGAAACGGCGCGCCATCGGTGCCCCGCACCGTTCCCGTAATCGTCGCTCCATAACACAACGAGCCCGCAGAAATCGTCAGCGCCGCCAAAAGCAAAAACCGAAATAGTGGCCGCATAGCATCTCGCTTTCGCTCAGGATAGAGCCCCAACCCAAACACCCTGCGCAAGTATAGCGCCAATAGCGGCTGCCAGCTCAACGGCGTCGCTGACGAATTCGTTGTATCGAAATCGGGACAAGGGTAGGATGTGCGGGCGAACAATCAATTCGAAAGTTCCCGCCGTATACGGCGCTGCCGGAGGTAGGTCAATGAGCCAGAACCAGAAAATGATCGAGGGAATCGCCAGGAGGAAGACACTCCGTCCCCTCGGGATGCTAGCCGCGGTTCTGCTGTTTGGCTTTGCCTGGCTCCTTGCGACGGAAAAGCGCGGCAGCGCCGCCACGGGCACCGGCGACTACATCAGCGGCGCCGTCACCAGCTCGAAGGGCGCCGAAGCCGGAGTCTGGGTAGTCGCCGAGACCACCGATTTGCCCACCAAATACGTCAAGATCGTTGTCACCGACGATCGCGGCCGCTACGTGCTTCCCGAGTTGCCCATGGCCACCTACCAGGTCTTTGTCCGCGGATACGGACTCGTCGATTCCCCCCGCGTACCGGCCAAGCCCGGCCAGCATTTGGACCTGAAAGCCGTGGTCGCGCCGGACGCGCGAGCCGCAGCGCAGTTCTATCCCGCCAATTATTGGTACAGCCTCGCGAAAATACCCAGCGGCAAGCTCTCGCCGGACGATTTTATCGGAAAGGTGAAATACTGCCTGACGTGCCATCAAATCGGAGATCCCGCCACGCGCGAGATTCCCGAAATCACCAAGGCTCTCGGCCCGTTTCACAACAGCCTGGAAGCCTGGGATCGCCGCACGAAATCGGGCCCGGCCGGCGCGGGCATGAGCGCCTCCTACATGGGACTCGGGGAGCAGCGCACCATGTTCGCCGAGTGGAGTGACCGCATCGCCGCGGGCGAATATCCCACGGTAGCCCCGCCGCGTCCCGCCGGCGTCGAGCGCAACATTGTGCTCACCTTGTGGGACTGGGGCACGGAATCGAATTACCTGCACGATGAAGCGGCCAGCGACCTCCGCAATCCCAGCGTGAACGCGAACGGCCCCGTCTACGGCGTCCAATCCAGCGGCAACTCGCTGGTCTCGCTCGATCCGGTAAAGAACACCACGAGCGAGGTAACCATCCCTTCGCAGGCCGAACCCACCGGCTCGATGAACATGACTTCCCCCTACTGGGGCGACGAAAACATCTGGCTCTCGAGTTCCCAGCCGCGCGCCGCGGCAATCGACCAGTATCGCCGCGTATGGACCGCCAGCAGGATTCGCGGAGCCAAGCCGCCGGACTTCTGCAAAGCCGACTCCGGCAACAAATTTTCCCAATACTTCCATATCGAACGGTCCACCAAGCAGGTAGCGGTGTATGACCCGGAGAAAGGGGATGTTTCCGAGGTCGACACCTGCTTCAGCACCGACCACAACGATTTCGGCGCAGACGGCAAGCTCTTCTTCGGCGCCGCCGGCGCGGTAGGCTGGGTCGACACCGCCATCTGGGACAAAACTCACAACAGCGAGCAATCGCAGGGCTGGGTTCCGGGAGTGGTGGACACCAATGGCGACGGAAAAATCACCAAGCCGTGGACAGAGCCGAACGAACCGGTCGATCCCACCAAGGATCACCGCGTATTCTTCAGCTGCTATTCGATTTCAGTAAGCCCGGTAGACGGCAGCATCTGGTGTTCAGGAATTGGGCTCGAGGACAGGCAGTTGGTGCGCATCGACCTGGGCTCCAATCCCCCCGAAACAAGCCGCGCGGAAATTTATTTCCCTCCCACGGGACAGGACCCTCCCGTCCTGAGCGCAGGCGGCGTTGCAGTAGACACCGAGGGTGTTGCCTGGCAGAACTGGCGCACCACCGACTACGTCACGTCGTTCGATCGCCGCAAGTGCAAGGTGTTGAACGGCCCGACCGCCACAGGCCCGCACTGTCCCGAGGGCTGGACGCTCTATAGAAATCAAGGTCCGACATTTCAGGGCGGAACGAAAATCAATTCCGATCTGAACTATCTGATAGCCGTGGACCGCTACGGCACTCTGGGCCTCGGCAAAAACGTTCCGGTAACGGGGGCCGTAAACTCCGGCGCTCTGCAAGCGCTAGTCCCGAAAACCGGCCAGTTCGTAATGATCCGTGTACCCTATCCCATGGGCTTCTTCACCCGCGGAATGCAAGGCCGCATAGACGACCCCAAGGCCGGCTGGAAGGGCCGCGGCTTCTGGACCAGTTACAACCCCTACACCGCCTGGCACATAGAAGGCGGCAAAGGCACCCGCGACAAACTAGTAAAAGTCCAGATGAGGCCCGATCCCCTGGCCAAGTAGTCACCTGGTCACACAGCTGGAGCCTTGGCTTTTCGCTGTTGTAAGCCTTTGCCCTTAGTCATTTCAAGCCGTTGCCTTTTATTGTCATCCTGAGGCCATACGCGCGAAGCGCGGATGGGTGAGGGACCTGCTTCTTTTTCAATACGGGCAATGAATCCTGTACCTTGCGTGACCAGAGAAGGCTCCCCTTACAAGTAGACTGCACGTCCTTGGTCATCGTCCGCCCAAGAGAGCAGAAGAAATGTTGAATGACCGTCCGTAGGGAGCAATGGCCCACCACATGTCCGGTTATCCGACTTACCAGGCGTTAGTTTGATTTTTTCGAGTCACCAGAGAAACGATACGTCACACCCAATGATCCCCTTCGAGATTGTGGAATCTTGCGCTGTAACAGGTCGCGGAAAATCTCGACTTCGCCAGGTGCAAACGCATTCTTAGGCACAACACTAAAGCTCCATTCGGAGTAGAACAACATGAAGATTGTGTCAGATTCAAGAAATCGAACTATCGAATCCCATTTCAGCCGAGTGTCTGCGGCTGACGTCACCACGTGTACTCCATCCTCAGTGATTTCCGCCGTGATCTCATGCGAGTACCTCGGGTCACGCCTGTATAGCTTTTTGAAAAACGGTCGCAGTGCAAATCCACAATAAAGAAAATACACTCCGATCAACGCAAACGGTACAGCCTCGAAGCGATCTTTACCAAAAGCGAAAATCACAATGCTCGACAATGTTATCGAAGCACCCATCCATGGCATGATCCGACGCGACAAGCGGCGACTCCATTTCTCATTCTTGACGAAAAGATTATGAGCTTCCATGAAGTCTTCTTCGGTCACGCGATAGACAATTTTCATGATTCATCAACTTGTAAAGAGATGGCAATACAGCCGGGAATATTACGCTTGTCGTCCAACCGACACAATAACCGTGACCAGTGCTTGTAGATAATCCTGATAAACGCGGTACTCGGAAAAGTGAAGTGCAACTTTAAAAGGGGTGGTTATCCGGCGAACTGTGCGCTGCTATATTCCGCGTTTCCGGCTTCGTTTAAATTCTACCAACCAGCAAGCTAAGCCGGCCACCAACAAACCTTCCGCTACACCTTCGAGAACGTTCAAACGATGACGCTCTTGGAAGTTCAACCACGCAATCCGCCCCTGATAGAAGATAAAGATTGGGTAGTGCCTTTCCGGGAGTTGTCTTGTGGTGGGGCGAGTATAGTTATAGTAGAGAAACAAACCGCTAAAGCTAAGCCATACAACCCCCACACAAACCGCGACAATTTTGCGGAATCCAAGCCACAGTCGGGCAAGAGACATACGATATTGTCTCAACTAAGAAGTCGTCGTTTCTAATCGTTTTTATCGCCTGGGAAGTGTCAGTAAATACGTTCCCATTGTCGGCTCCTGATTAACGCGGAAACCGGACAGATACTGGCCCTAGTACCGCACTTACAGTGAATTGGCTACACGTCGAAGTGGAATCGAATATCGACACCTGATCGAGCGGATTCCTTCGGATGCGTGCCGTTCGCGAACGCCCGATTCACTCAGCGGCCATCGGAACATTTCGAGTTCAGTGGTTGCCCGCCGTCGTCAAAACCCCCGCTGTCACAATCCCATGATCGCCTGCGTGATCCCCTTCCACCACGCCGGATCCACTCGCCAAGCATAAATCGCCAGACTCTGCACGAGGATCATGGGAGGCAGCGCATACAGATACACCTTCTGAACCCGCCCATCCACCACCCAATCCCGCATCATTCCCAGTGCAATCAGCAAGTCCAGTCCCACATAAAACAGGCTGTGGTTGAACCAGAAATCGAACCGGCCGATAGCAGCGTCCATCAGCTCGCAAGTCGCGATGAAGACAAGGCGCCGATGGTATTCCGGCCGCTTCCTCCAATAAATAGCCAGTGCGACGCACACGCCGAAGACAATCATGTCGGTGAACGGAATCGACAGGAACGCCTCCACGCCCTTCTGATGGAGCACAAAAGCATCGAAGCGCGTCATCACCACCGCCACCGTGAAGCCCAGCGCAACCATCGCCGTCGCGATCCCGGCCCCAAACCAACCCAGAAATCGGTGTACGCTGACCTTCCGCACGCGCACCAAAGCCGACTGCACGATGAAAAAGATCACCCACGTGGAAAAGGCCGCGCCGTGAATCCACAGGATGAGCGGTCGTGGCGGGCTAGCATGGAAAAGACTCGCCTCCACCGTGTGGCTGAATCCCCACACCACCAGCCCGGCCATCGCCAGCGACATGCAGAAATAGAAGTACCGGCCCAGGAACGTCTTGAGCTGGTTCGTCGTGCCCGAGTCTTTCTCAATACGGGCACTGAAGCCTGTACTCTGAGTGGCCACAGAGATCTCTCCTTAGCGCTTAACAAATGCGGGCCGCAGCGCGCGCGTCGGCTGGTGAATTGTACGACGCGATTCCCAGCCGTGTAAATCTTGTTTGCGCGTCCCGCTCACAGCGAACCAGCGCGGCTACCGGACGTGTGGCGTACCCGGCCCACCACATGTCGGGTCATCCGAATTATCCGGAGTTAGGCACATTGACGCGGTGTAGACTCTGGGTGATCGAAGAAACGGCGCGGCTTGGCGGGTCCTACGCTCCGATTCCGCTACGCATTTAGCTTCTCGTCAAATGGAAGGATCAAGATGAACGATCCACAGAACACGGAGCAGCATTCTCAAGTGCGCAATCAGGAGATCCGTGCGGCGCTGGATCGGCATTGGGCGGCGTCCGATGCCAGCGATTTTGAAACGGAGCACCTCATCTATCACGAGGACGCGGTGCTGGAATACCCGCAGTCCGGCGAGCGAACCCGCGGCCGGCGCAACATACAGGGCCAGCGCGCCAGCCAGCCGAGCAAAAAGCGGTTTACAATCGGGCGAATTATTGGCGGCGGTGATCTTTGGGTCACCGAATTCATCCTGACATACGACGGCAAGCCGTCCTACACCGTGAGCATCATGGAGTTCAGCGGCGGCAAGGTGGCGCGGGAAACACAGTACTTTGCGGATCCATTCCCGGCTCCCCCATCGCGCGCTCAATGGGTCGAACGGATGGATACATAATATCGAGACGCGCTAACGACACGGCCATTCCCGGTTTGCAGCCGTTACAGCAAATCCTCTGATGGAGGGACAAAAGATGGATTGGAAACGCTTGGTCCAGTTTGCGTTGCAGGGCAGCGGTGATTTGGAACCATACGCCATCCTGCTGGTACGCGTTTCGCTCGGGCTGTTCTTCGCCATCTCCGGTGCAAACAAATTGTTTGTCGCCGGCAGCAGGCAAACGATGTACGAAACGCTCGTTGAGGCCAAAGTCCCGTTTCCCCGCCAGACAGCTTATTTCGTTTCGAGTGTTGAGTTCGCTGGCGGAGCCTTGCTGGCCGTGGGCCTTCTTTCGATCCCGGCCTGCATAGCTTTATTGGTCGATATGCTCGTCGCCATCCTGACCACCAAACTTTCCGCCATGCCAAAAGGACTTTCGCCGCTGAACTGGCTCGACGATTTCCTCTACCTTCCCGAAGTCCTGTATGCGCTCTTCTTTATCTGGCTGATCTGCTCCGGTCCAGGAAAGTTCAGCGTCGATTATTGGCTCGCCGGCAAGTTACTGACGGGTCTCTGATCGAGAACCCTGATCCAGAACTCCCATCCTGAAATTTGATCCGTGTTCCGCGTGACATGCGAATTGCCGCACTCTACATAGCGATTCAGACGACCAGCAGAATCTTGCCGCTGGCGCCCTTTTCGGCCAGAGCTTGAGCCTCAGCCGCTTCACTGAGTGGCAGTTTCTGGCTGATCGGGATTATCAGTTTGCCGTCCCGCACCGCTTCGGCCATGGACTCCAGCGTCTTCCTGTCGAATTTCGAGAATACGTGCACCACCTTCAAAGACGGGTACTTCGCCGCGTTCTGCGGCACATCTACAACCGACGAATACACTCCTCCCGGCTTCACCCTGGCGATCAGCTTCTCGGCGGTTCTTCCGCCGACCGCATCCGCCACCGCATCGAGCGGCGGAAGATTCGCAATCGCGGTGTCGTCGTCGGTTGCCATCACCTGATCCGCGCCGATACTCTTCGCCTGATCCATCTGCCTCTTTAAAATCCCCGCGATCACAGTCGCCCCGCGTTCCTTCGCAGTGAACACCGCCGAACGCCCCACACCTCCAGCAGCGCCCACGACTATAACCGTCTGGCCCGCTTTGATTCCCGTAGCTAAAAGCAGCTGGTTGCCGGTAGTCGTCACCAGCGGCAGCGCCGCCGCTTCGATCAAATCGAGCCCCTTGGGAACTTTCGCCAGACTCGCAGCTTTCACCACGCAAAGCTCGGCGTAAGTATTGTCCGACATAGCGAACACCTCGTCGCCCACAGAAAAGCCCTCCACTCCCGGCCCAATCTTCACCACGGTCCCCGCCATGTCCACTCCGATCAGTCCCGGAAAAGTCATGGGATAGAAGTCTTTCGTTAACCCACCGCGCCGCTTGTAATCGATCGGATTCACGCTGCTGGCAGCCACCCGCACCAGCACTTCCCCCGCCCCCGCCACCGGATCAGGGTACTCCTCCAATTTCAGCACTTCAGGCCCGCCATATTGGTGGACAACAATCGCTTTCATGATTCATTCCTCCATAAGGCCAAGGCAATCCCGGCGGCGCTTCCGCCCCGTCGCGGATGCACTTTGACTGCATAATTTCGAAGTACACCCCATCCATCTTTCGTTGCCACTCTCCTTGAACTTTTTCAGCCAAGGACCGGATCGTGAATGTGGATGGAGCGATTCGGCATGACAGCAGTCACTCTGGCCCCATCGCTTTACGATTGTGAACGAGATTCCGGCCACACGCTTGCAAAAAAGGAAGGCGCGCCGGACGGGAGCCGCCTTCTTGGAGATGCGGAAAGTTCCTGGTCGTTGAGTGGGTCTGAGGACCCAGGAACTGACTGGATTGGTACTTCAACTCCCGAGCGAAAAAATCCTAAATTGGCCCGCCGCTTCCAGCGTCGACGCGATCTTTAATGTGGTGCCGGATTAATTGCTATGGCACATCCGCCCACAAAGCCGGGCACGTTGCTATAGCTGACATAACGGAACGCCCCCGGTCCCGGCGTTTACCGAGCAGGATGCCGCGCCAACCGTGAATCCGTTACTGAGCGTGACGACTTCGCCGCCGGTCGTCACAGTGACATTGCTCGATCCGGTTGCTGCCGCCGGTGAAATGCTGATCGACGCGGTCGCGTGCGTCGCGTCGGTGACTGTCAGGGAATTGACCGCAATGCCCGGACTGCCGAAAGTCGCTGTCGTAGTCCCTTGCACCCAGTGGGTAAGATTGCCAACCAGAGCCACACTCGCGATCGTTTGACCCTGCTGCCCGCTGCTGGGAGTTACGCTCACCAACGATGGCACCTGAAACACCACGTCTACCCAGTAGTTTGTCGAGTTGTAGGAGTTGCTCGGGAAGATCCCACCCGGACCGTATACATAGACCCCATTGTTCCCAGCCAGGGCCTGCAAGGGCGGGTTGTTGACTCCGGCTGCCGCAAAGAAATTCTGATCGGCGCTGTAGTGCCCATTGGGCGCGAGATACGAGGCCACGTAGGTGGTATTCGCTTCGATTGCCACAGGATTGGAGAAGTTCATTTGCTCCCAGCCCGAAGCCGTTTCGCCCGTGAAAGTCCCGGTGGCCAACTGTGCCCCCGCGCCGCTCCACAGAGTCCCCGTATGGGGTCCTGTGTTCTTCGCGCTCTTGTAGAACCGGATCCCGGTGATCCAACCAGCCTCACTGGAGGTGAACCGCACCCCCAGCTCCACGGATGAATCCGGGCCGTTATCGGTTGCCGTCGGTGTTGTAGCGCTGCTCCAGATCGTGCATGGAGACGTGCTGCATGTCGGAGGCATCGCCGCGGTTCCTGCCGCAAACAGGACGTCGACCCAGTAGTTTGTCGAGTTGTAGGAATTGCCCGGGAAGATGCCTCCCGGACCGTACACGTACACCCCGTTGCCCGGACCGGCCAGAAATTGCAGAGGCGGGCTGTTGACGGCCGTCGTAAAGAAATTCTGGTCCGCACTGAAGTGCCCGTCGGGTGCATAATACGAGGCCACGTAAACTGTATTCGCGCTGATGTTCACCGGAGAATTAAAAGTCATCTGCTGCCAGCCCGAAGCCGTTTCGCCTGTGAAAGTCCCTGTGGCCAGCTGATTTCCCAGGCCATCCCACAATGTACCCGTATGGGTTCCCACGTTGTTCGCGCTCTTGTAGAAGCGGATTCCCGTGATCATGCCACCCACGCTGGAGGTGAACTTCACACCCAACTCCACGGCACCGCCTGGACCGCTATCGGCCAGCGTCGGCATTGTCGCGTTGTTCCAGATCATGCAGGGTGTGGCGGTGGTGCACGAAGGCGAGGCCGGCGCCGCGCCCGGCGTAAACACCACGTCGACCCAGTAGTTTGTGGAGTTGTAGGAATTGGTAGGGAAGGTGCTCGCGGCGCCGTACTTATAGACCCCATTGCCAGGCCCTGCCGGGAATTGTAGCGGCGGGTTGTTGACAGCTGTTACAAAGAAATTCTGATCGGCGCTGAAGTGCCCGTTAGGTGCAAAGTAGGAAACCACGTAGGTGGAATTCGCCGCCACCGCCACCGGCGTAGTAAAAGTCACCTGCTGCCAGCCCGAAGCCGTTTCGCTTGTGAAGGTCGCCGAGGCCAGGTTATTTCCGCTGCTGTCCCACAGATTGCCGATGTGGGTTCCCGTGTTGTTAGCGCTCTTGTAGAAGCGGATTCCGGAGACCGTGCCACTCACACTCGGAATAAATTTCACACCCAGTTCCACGGCTTGATCCGGGCCTTTATCCTTTACTGTGGGGACCGCGCCCCCGCTGAAGGCCGTGCAGGGACAGGCGTATACCATGAAGTTCGCGGTCACGCTTTCGGGACCGCTCATCGTCACCGTGGTCGATGCGGCGGTAGAGTTGGCGACGTTGCCGCTCCAGCCGGTGAAGGCGTAGTTGGTGTTGGCAACTGCTTGCAGGTTCACAACTGTCCCCGAGTTGTAGAACGAGCCCGAAGCGGGCGTCACCGAGCCGCCGCCGCTGGGCGATGCGGCTGTTGTCAACTGGTATTGCGTGTTGAACGTCGCAGTGTAAGTCGCCGTGGAAGTTGGCGCAGTCACAAAATGATTCGTGCCGGTGGTGGAATCCTCCCATTCGCTGAAAGCATACTGAACGCCCGTCCCACCGGATTGCGGCGTGGTCACGCTCAATTCGCAACTGCTCATCGGCGTCCAAGCCTGCGTCAGCGGCGTGGTAAAAGTGGCCGGTGAGCAGCCGGTGCCCGAGGTCGTTACGGCAAGGCCGGAGGGCACAGTAGTGATCTCGACATCGCCGGCTGGAATCGTTGGCGCCCACGATATACCCTTGAAGTTGGAATCGGTGGGAGCGGTATCAAGCAGTGTAAAAGCCAGCGAAGTCCCGGGGGGCGTGGTATTGGTCAGAGTATCGGTGATTCCGTAAAGATAAGTGGTGTCGAGATCGGAAAGCGTGGAATTGGTCACGTAGAGATAGACCGAGCTCCCGGAAATCACGCCCGTCACACCAAATAGACCGCTGGTGCCGGTTGTGTTGCAGTTGTTTACCAGATTTAATCCCTGGTAAAGCGTGTATTTCAGCGCCCAGGTTCCTGCGGTGTTTACCCACTTTTGCAGCCCGCCGTCTCCAATGTTGGCCATGCTGTTGCAATTGTTGTTGCCATTGGAGTTGTTTTTCGGGGCCCCGCTATCTGCCACGTATAGAACGGTGGAGCTGGCGAAGAAATAATTCACCGGGCTCAGGTTGATCGGCAATCCAGCGTTCAGGTTGTTGCCTTGGCTGGTGGGGCCTGACGTTATGCTTATCTTGCCGGTGCCACCGGTGTTGCCAAAGCCGGTGAGTTCGGTCGGGCCATTCAGGTCGCCGGTCGGAGGCGTTGTTGGCACATACATGGTGGTTGCCGGCGGATTTCCGAGGGTGCCGATGAAGGAGCGGTTATTGCTCTTGCCTTCCGTGCTGTCGACGGAGATATAAAGCGTGCCGTTGTAAATCTGCACGGTTCGAGTGTCTTGAGCGATCGTGGGCGTGGTGCATCCACTGAGGAGGCAAGAGTCCAGACCGGTGATGGCTGTCGGGGTGTTGTTGACGCCGCCCACCGGGGAATAGAATACCCCGCCCGTCCCATCGGTGCCGCTCCCCTGGCCGGAGACGTATACGGTCGATCCATTCAAAGTATAAGCGCTGCGTGGATTATTGAAGTCAAAGATGTTGTAGAACGCAGTCGAGGTATTCACGTTGCCGTTGGCGTCAATCAATGCCAGCACGCGCGGTACCGGGGTATAGCCGTTGGGGTACGGGGAGGCGAGCGTCTGGTTGCTCAAGGTCAAACTCCCGGTTTGGCCCAGCGCACCGTAGTTGGGTGCGCCCTTCGGGTTAAGCAGCGTTCCATAATTGGTTGGGTTGGCATTGAAGCTGAGAGCGTCGATGCCGTATCCCATGAGCGTCAGGTATTGGCCGACATTCGATAGCTGTATCGTGCCCTCGGAGCCAGACCCCAGCTCGCCGGAGACTTGAACGTTCGCGCCCGAACTGGTTTGTGGCAGCACGAAAGAACCCACGAACGTGGCGCTCGCCGTGGCGTTTGGCGTGTACTGAAACAGCGTCAGAGGCGCTGCCTGATTATCCCCGTAACCCCCTGCCGGACCGGTGCCGTTTGACACGCCCGTGCATGTGCCTCCGTGGACGCCGCACCCTTCAACGACGACGACCAGGTTCCCGGGGCTAAAAACGGGCTGGTTCTGCGCAATCGCAGGAATGGACATCAGCAATAGCGATGCAACTGCGAAAGCGATCTTTCTGATGCGACCTTCGAACATAGCGGTGGGCCTCTCGTTGTAAATAAGTTCGGTTTAATTGAAATCGGCAGACGCTATCAGCCCAAAGTTACATCGGCGTGAATGGCTTATGCAGACTCCGTTACGATTCGGTGCTGCGGCGCAGTACTGCACGGGCTAGTACTGCACGGTGAGGCGGCTGTGGGTCGAAGGAGCATTGAATATCGCCGAGTAAGTCCCAGCGGGGTTGCTTAGAGATGCGCCGTCGCGCGTGAACAACAAGTCACCCGCCGAAAAGGTTATGCCGTCAAGAAACTGGCGGAGCGCACTTTCTGTTGACTTTGTCCTCGTTTCGCACCTAACATTCGCTCCGCTTTGCAGCTTCCCTGTCGTGACGGAGATCACATGAACCAGGCGATTCGTTACCGGCTTTTGGCGATACTGTTCGTATGTTCCGCGGCGTTCGCTGGCCTCGCGATCCAGAGCGCGGCGCCCGCGGCATCGGGGCAGTCGGAAGCCGCTGAAAGCACCGAAGCCCCCGCGCGGGTACTCCGCAATGGCACCGACCCGGATCAAATCGCCGAGGGACTCAAAAAGTTTCAGCACGGTCCCCAGCTCCCCCACAAGCTGGTCGCCAACTGGCCGACTCTGCCAAAGGGCTACAACTTCGGCGAAACCACCGGCGTCGACATCGATAAACACGGCAATGTCTGGGTAGCTAATCGCGGCGCATGGCCCGTCATGGAGTTCGATAAGAGCGGCAAGATGCTCCAGGCCTGGAATCGCGATACCGTTCGCTTGACTACCGACATTGGCAAAGGCGCCCACGGCCTGAAAGTGGATGTAAACGGCAACATCTGGCTGGGCGATGTCGATGGCAGCATCAACTTCAAATTCAGCCCCGAAGGCCGCCTGTTGATGACCCTAGGCAGCCGCCAGGGCTCGCCCAACGCCAACGACAGCAAGAGCGGTTTCAATCGCCCCACCAACTTCTGGCCGCTGGCCAACGGCAACATGCTCATCTCCGACGGCTATGGCAACTCGCGCATCGTCGAGTTCACCAACGATGGCCACTACGTCCGCCAGTTCGGCACGCCAGGCAATGGCGACGGCCAGTTCCGGCTCCCGCACGGCGTCACCATGGACACGCAGGGACACATCTATGTGGCCGACCGCGGCAACTCGCGCGTGCAGGTCTTCGACCGCGACGGCAAATTCCTTGCCAAATGGACCGACGTAGGCCAGCCCTGGGATGTCGTTTACGTGGCCCAGGAAAACGCCATCTACATGTGCGACGGCGCCTGGGACCGCATCACCAAGCTAAGCACCGACGGCAAGGTCCTCGGCGAGCTGAGCCACTACGGCAAAGCCCCCGGAGAAGTAGATTTTCCCCACGCCATAGCCGTCTCACCAGACGGCGCCGATATTTACGTAGCAGAAATCAAGAACTGGCGCGTACAGAAGTGGTCCCGCTGATCTTTGCCTTTCGTTGTCATTCCGAACGAGCGAAGCGAGGATGAACGGTTTTCCATCGCGCGTCGTTCGCGCGATGAATCTCTCTTCGTGTGCGAATTGCAGCAGGATCGCCACAAACCGCCACGCCTTTTGGGGTCGGCTTTTTCAGAACCCGCGCAGCAACGCCGGCTTTTCGTAACCGCACGAATTCATCCGTGCCGCCGATGCCCCGAAATGAGTTCGGCGTCAGCCGCTAAGGGGCGATTTTGCGGGTGCCCGACCCTTCGATTCTAAGGGTCGGTCTTCTGCCGTAGCCGTAGCCGTTGTCGTTGCGGTTGGCAGTTGCCGTCGCGTTTACGTTTGCCTTTGTCTTTCGCTGTAGCTTTTCGCTGTCATCCTGAGCCCATACGCGCGAAGCGCGGATGGGTGAGGGACCTGCTTCTTCTTTCCCTCTCTGTTCTTCGCCCGTCATCCTGAGGAGCGCAGCGACGAAGGATGGCCTACTTCGCCAGCGGGTCAGGCCGCATCTGGAAATGCACCACCTCGCTCGTCGTGCCCTTCCCCTTCCCTTCGATATGCCAAACAACTCTCTCGTTGTCCCCCGCCCAAATCCCGCGTCCCTTCCAACCGGCCTTGGGATCGTCGATGCGCCCTGACATCGACCGCGTGTAGAAATCCATCGGATACGGCACGCGCATATAAACAAATTTCTTCTTGTCCGGGAGAAACGCGATCAACGAATCGGAGCCCGTGCCGTCAATCACCGGCACATCTTTCCCCAGCCCAAGCGTATTCTCGCGGTCCACCCAGCTCAGATAATAGTAGTCCGACCGTACGCCGGTTCCCTTGAACGTGGGACCCGGCACCGGATACAACGTCCAACCCTCCGGGCAGTGTTGCCCCGTCGCCGTCGGTCCCCGCAGCACCTTGCACTTGCTGCGGTCAAAGCTCGCGAGATGAGCGCTCTCTCCCAGCGACACCCACACAAGCCCCTTGCTATCGACTTCCACGCCCTGCGTTCCGTACCCCTCCACGCCAGGGGCCTTGGGATTATTAAACGGTGGCTCGTAAACCTCGGCCGTGCAGGTAGCCGGCGGATTCGCCCCCATGCTGTAGCGAACAATTTTCCCAGGGATGGCCGTCTTCGGCCCGCCGATCACGCCGCCCACCACCCAGAAACTTCCGTCAACGGGGTTCGAACCCGCCCCGTAGGGAATCACTCCGCTCAGCATGCGATCCAGCTTCGGATCGGCCGGCTGGTCGGGCGTCGTATACGCGCCAATCTTTCCGTCGCCGTTGTAATCGATCACGCCGGGGCACCAGCCGTTGGCCTTCTCGGCATCGTGCGTTTGCTCCCAGACGCGCGTCTTGAACCACGCGAACCCGCCCGTATCGCGAAACGGCTCGTCCGGCTGCATGGTTGTGTAGAGCGTTTCGTCCTTGTCGTTGGACCACGCCCGGTGGCTGCCCGCCGTGCCGCAATTTCCGGCCACAATCTGCTGGTGCGTCTTGGGATCGTAGACCACCAGCCCGCTTCCCCGCACCGGGAAGTTCTTCGCGAAAACATTGTCGGAGCCCTTGCCGCACCAGGTAGGCGGCGTGGTAGGCCTGCTCGAGTACCAGAAGCGGCCTTGCGAGTCGATGGCCGGCCCGCCCGCGCCGCCGATGGCCGCCTTCCACACGATCTCATCGCCCCAGAACGGCGACGACATTTCGTTATACAGCGCAGGCCCGGGTCCTGCTTTGGAGGCGCCGTCCGAGCCAGGCGGCAGCATCGTGCCCTTGGTGTACTCCACAGGATCGATCCACTCCACCACCCCCGACGCATTGTCCGTCCCATAGATCCGCCCATAGGCGTTCGCTGTCGGATAGTAGGAATTGCCGGCGGCCACGTCGTGGACAAACGCCCGGTCCGACGCAAAGTCCCATATCGAAAGCACCACGTTGCGTTCGAGACCCTGCGGCCGCGGCGGAGCAGGCGGCACCTCGCCTGCCTCAATCCTGCTGCTCCAATCCGCGAACATCGCCAGCCCCGCGTCATGCCCAAAATGATGATCGACATCCGCCAGCATCTCTCCGCCCACCTGCCCGGACTTCAGCATGCGTTCCCACCCCAGCACAGGTGAATCGAAGCTGCCGAGATTCTTGTTGACCTCGCGCGTGATCTTGTTCCCCATCTGATGGCAGTCCTCGCACCCGCGCTTGATGCTGAATACAAACTGCGCCTGGTTCGCGATCTCGTGGCCATTACGCAGGTCCGGAAGATTGATCCACCCAATGTGCGGCGGGCTGGGACGCTTCCCCGCATTGGATACGGCCAGGCACTGCAAGTCGTTCCCCCGGCAATCGATGAAGCGTTCGTCCTCATCCTGAGGCGGCGCCGGCGGGACCTTCATAGGAAACGCGCTCTTGGGCGGAATCTTCAGCAAGGAATACCAGTAGTTCGCGGGATAATACTGCGCCGCAGCCCGCGCGTCCGGAGCGACCACGGCGGTAAGCGCCAGCGCCTTACCAGGCTTAGCATTCACCGGCTCCGAATCCACCAACCCATACCCGCGCACCCAAACCCTGTAATTCGCGTTGCGCAGTTCCGGCAGTAGATAGCGCCCCTGATCGTCGGTAACCACAATCTTGCGAAACTTCACCGGAAAGTCGGTCGTTTCCGCAATCACCCAAACGCCTGCTTCCGGCCCCTTCGAACTGGTAACCACGCCGCCAATATTGTCGGCACCCACGGCCAAGCCACTAGCATTGGCCTGCGCAACCGCCGCACCAGCCCGAGCCCGTGCCTCAGTCTCAAAGATTGCCGCAATCGCCAGCAAACCAAAAAACGCCACCGTCAGAACGATGGCCAGCTTCATCCAAATTGTTCGCATAGCATCCATCCCCCTATGCACCGCGTATCTCGAATAGCACTTTCACCAGGTCGCCCAATCACAAATCCCGCACCGAGCAGAGAAGCCAGCCGAAAGCAATTTCCATCTGCCGCCGAGTGATCCAGCCTCCGCATTTGGCCCGCTTCGGCTCTCTGGCTATTTCATTCGCGCATCATAATAGCCCTTCCCGCCCCGGTAACAAGCCTTTTCGCGAATCTCTTCGGCGCCGCCGCAACGCCTACGCCCATGCATCGGTCTTCGCCTTTGCGGGTGCCCCACCCTTGCCGCTCCTGCAAGGGTGGGTCCTTCATGCGCCGACCAAAAGCCCAGGCGTCCGGCGCCCACCGTTCGTCGCGCCTCTCCCGCGAGCCTCCGTCCTCGCAAGAATCAGGCTCCTCCCTCACCGTGGCGTCATGGAGGTTTGTGCATAAATGTTTTATCGCCGGGAGGGTTCATGGCTGGCGCACCGGCCCTTCCCCTCGCGGTGTCATCCTGAACGAAGTGAAGGATCTGCTTCTTCCTTTCTTCTCCGTGAGAACGTCGAGTGCTCGCTGGGAGTTTCCCCACGACGCCGACAAACAACAATTGGTCCACTCTTTAGCTTTTCGTTGAACCTGCTAAAGACCCGACTGCCAGATTTACTAGCGCGGCACCACACCAGTTTTCCCCCGCCGAATCGGGGCGGAAGAAATGCTAAAGTTTAAAAATGTCAATCTGGCACATAATCATTCTCGGTTTTATTCAAGGTTTTGCGGAATTGCTGCCGGTGTCGAGTTCCGCGCACGTTGTCGTGGCGGAAAAGCTCATGGGGATTGACCCCTCGGCCCCCGAGTCAACGTTCCTCCTCGTAATGCTCCACACCGGCACGATGTTCGCCATAATCCTGTACTTCTGGAGGGAGTGGCGCCGGGCATTTTTTATTGATTTAGAGACCTTTAAGAATTCTGCGTTCCTGCTGATTGTCGCCACGGTATTCACGGGCGTCATCGGTGAAGCGCTGATCCTGTTCATTGAGAAGGTAGTGCTTCGTGGAACTCCCAAGGCGGAAGTCGAGCAATTATTCAGCCACCTCGAATGGATCGCTCCGGCTCTGGCAGTAGCCGGGGTTTTGATTTTCGTAGCGGGAATGTACGAAAGGCATCGCGCGTCGGTAATGACCACCCCCGCAGGTCCTGTCCTGGATGTCAAACAGGCGGTTATCATCGGCGCCGTGCAGGGCCTCTGTCTGCCATTTCGAGGGTTGTCGCGCTCGGGTGCCACGATTTCGGCGGGAATGTTCGTAGGCGCCGCTCGCGTGCTCGCCGAAGAATTCAGCTTTGCGCTCGCGGTGATCCTCACTCCCGTAGCCGACGGAAGAGAATTGCTGCGGCTGATGAAAGCCCACGAGCTAAGTGGCAGCGCGAGTGTCGCATCCGCAATAGGGCCAATCCTCCTGGGGACTTTCTGCGCATTTCTAGCCGGGCTCATGGCGCTGGAATGGCTAAGTCGCTGGCTCGAGCGTGGACGCTGGTATTGGTTCGGCATCTATTGCCTGCTCGCAGCCGGCGTCGTAGCTTTCATGTACCACGCCGGCTACTAAGCAGCGCCCATAAAGCGAAAAGCAGTTCAGTAAATCCTCGTTCAAGTCGTGGGGCGACCCAGCCCTGTAAGCCCTGCGTAACGCGGTAACGGAAACCTGGAATACTAGACCGGTATCTCTCCGGTTTTCCGACTAATCGGGACTTGAAACATGCGATCTACCCAATTGGCACGCATGAACCCGCAATCCGTTTGGCCCTATTCTTGGGTCCCAATTACCCGGAGAAGCATTCCGCCCGAGCATGAGCGATCATCGTGTCGTCGAGCCCGTAAACCCCGCATGCGTCTGAGGAGAATACCCACAACGCCTGAGGCCCTTGGTCTTCGTCTATGTCGCCCTCACACGGGCTTCCAGGCTTTGCGGTCGGCCTTACGAGCACCCCGGCGGTGGAGCCGGTGACGGGCTTGCCCACCGGGCCGCTGCTGCTATCCACAGGGCCTCCGCCCCAATAAACCACGTCGCCCCCTATTTGCACTGTCGTTCGGCTGTCCCATGTGTCGCCACAGCCCATTCCCATGGTGGGAATCTGCGCACTTTCCACTTCTACTGCGGAAGCTATTGCCCTCAGGTTCGTGGTGACCGGCAGAGTTTTTCCCGAGGCGACCGCGCGGTCAAATACGAGGGAAATATGCGCCTCCGCGCCTTGCGTCGCCGTTATTACATCGACCACGTGCCCCGTAATCCGTGCAGCCTCCTTGATTTTCATTCCCTGGGGGAGTGGGACGTCTTGCGAAACCCACGCGGAAATCCGTTGCCCGGTTTTGCTTTTTTGCGACGAAAGAGATGAATTCAAGCTGACCGGGATTATCGTGCCACGGGGAATATTTTCCTGGGCCGGGGTGATCCAAACAATAAATCCCATGCCGATCAATGCCGATGACATCCGAAGTTTCATTGCAGCACCTCCCGAACTTCATCAACCGTCGCCGTTCGCAGCGGTAGAGATTCGCAATCAATCTCAATCGCAGGGAAGGGGCGCTATCGCGCCTTGTTCATGGACACCTGAGGAATCTCCAGTAGAAAGCTCCGAACACCAAGACAATGCCAATATTCATTATCAGCCGTTCCCAGAGTCGGTTTCTGAAGAACACGAAATCTACACCGACTACGACGGCTGCCATCGCCACCCCGTAAAGCACGACAGCTACCTGTCTGCCCATGATACGGTTTTACTCCACAGCTGTGCTTCTGTCATCAACACCCTGACTAGTGCCCTTACCGTCTATTTCAAGTAATGCTTTACTTCTCCGGTTATCCGACTTCTCAGGATTTATGCTTGTCGAGGCTCGGGTTCGGTACAATGCATCCAATACGATGCCCGGCACCAAGTGCTCCTCCTCGACGAAAATCAGTCGATGGAATGAAAACGTGGATCGAAGAGCAGGCAACGGAACAAAGAACGATTTCGCGCTGCCGTCATCTCCGCAAAACTCACAACGATTGCTTGGTCACTGCCGCCGGGCAACCGAAGAATGAAGGGCTAAACAATGAAACCTAAAATCCCGTCTCCGATTGAATACGTCCATCTCGAATGGGACGGCCCCCTCGCTTGGGCGGATAAAGATAAATTAGATTCACCCAGTGACTACGGTATCTATCAAATCTACGGATACCACCCGGTTCACGGAGCCGATTGCTTGCTCTACATCGGCAAGGCGACTGACCAGACATTTAAAGTGCGATTGAAGCAGGAAGTTGACTGGATGTACGACCGAGATTTCGGTCGTTTGAGCATCTACGTAGGACGTTGTTCTGGCTGGGATGGGACACCAAGGGACCAGGAATGGGCGAGGCAAATTGACCTTTCAGAGAAATTGCTTATCCTTGCTCATCGTCCGGGATGGAACGCCCAAAAGAATATCAACCGGGAAGATAAAGATTTTTCCTCCTTGCACATCTTGAATTGGAAATGCCACCGCAACCTTCTGCCCGAAGTCTCTGGTCTGCGATACACGTCTGTTTTCGATGATGAAACGGACTACAAACAATTTGCCGTGACGTAGGGCGAATCTCTGAAGTGCGCAGATGAACGGATGGGGCAGTTCCGACCCTAGATGTCGCAGATCCTGATAAACGCCGTTACCGGACAAGTGAACCGTTGCTCCAAGTTCCAGCCGGCCGCCCGCGCCGGGTCACCCCTGGCCAGTCCGCTAGCCTTCCGCCCCCTTTCTCCATCTAACCCACAGCTGCCCTAATTTCTGGCAGACTATAATGGCGAACCGCCGTCGGCGGTCTGTCGAACTTGGGGGAAGTGATGAATCGACGATGTGCGCGAGCTACTGCGGTGTCTGCTGTCGGCCTCGTCTCCCTCATAGCGCTGCTCCTCCTCAGCGCCGCCGCCCGCGCCGACGAGCCCTACGCGCGCAGCAAAGACTACGACTTACAGAACATCCGCACCCATCTCTGGTTTGACCTCACCCAGCGCAGCATCCGCGGCGAAGCCGACGAGAGCATCGCCGCCTCTCGCGACGACGTCGCCCAGATCAAGCTCGATTCCGTAGGCCTAACCATCCAAGCCGTCACCGTCGACGGCAAGCCCGCAAAATTCTCCACCACCGCCGACCAGCTCCTGGTCTCGCTCGACCACCCCGCCCCGCGCGGCGAGCGCCACGAAATTTTCATCCGTTACGAAGGCCGCCCCAAGAAGGGCCTCTATTTCATCCTCCCCGACGCCAACTATCCCCGCCAGCCCCAGGAAATCTGGACGCAAGGCGAAGCCGAGGACACCCGCAACTACATCCCGATCTACGATTATCCCAACGACCGCATGACCTCCGAGATGATCCTCACCGTCCCCGCCAGCTGGCTCACCATCTCCAACGGCAAGCTCGTCAGCGTGAAGGACGAGCCCGACGGCACCAAAACCTGGGACTGGAAGCAGTCCGAGCCGCTCTCGAGCTACTTAATCTCCGCCATCGCCGGCGACTTCGTCGAAAAAAATGACCAGTGGCGCGGCCTCCCCCTCCGCTACGTAGTCCCGCGCGGCCAGGAAGACAAAATCGACGCCTCTTTCTCCGGCACCAAAGAAATGCTCGATCTGTTCTCCTCCAAGCTCGACGTCCCCTACCCCTGGGCGCAATACGCGCAAACCTTCGTCGACGATTTCGTCGAGGGCGGCATGGAAAACACCAGCGCCACCACCCTCACCGTGCGCGAGCTAGTCAATCCCGCCCTCGAATCCGAAAATCGCCGCGGCGCCGATTTCGTCGAGTCCCACGAGCTGGCCCATCAGTGGTTCGGCGATCTCGTCACCTGCAAGGACTGGGCCGACCTCTGGCTCAACGAAGGCTTCGCCACCTACTTCGAGCATTTCTGGACCGAGCACCACAACGGCGTCGACGACGCCACCTACGAATTCTGGCGCGAGCAGAATCAGTGGTTCCGCGAGAAGCGCCTCTACCCCGTCCCCGTCGTCGATCACAATTTCAAGGATTCCGACGAGTACGCCGGCAACATCTACACCAAAGCCGGCTGGGTGCTCAAAATGCTCCGCGAGCAGTTAGGCGACGCCGATTTTTTCAGCGGCCTGCATTACTACCTGCAAACCAACCGCGGCCAGAACGTAGTCACCGCCGACCTCGAAAAATCCATCGAGCAAGCCACCTCCATCAACACCGACAAATTCATGCATCAGTGGATTTATCGCGCCGGCGCCCCGCAATTCCAAATCAGCTATTCCTACGATGAAGCCGCCCACCAGGTAAAGCTCGACGTGAGCCAGACGCAGAAAGTAGAAGGCCTCGTAGGCCTGTTCGACGTGCCCATCGACGTCGAAATCACCACCGCCACCCAGCGCAAGACGTTCCCCATAGAAGTAAGCCAGGCCACCCAGACCTTCACCTTCCCGGCGGACACCGCCCCGCGCATGGTCCTATTCGACAAGGGCGACAAAATCCTCAAGCAGCTCGACTTCAAAAAGTCGCCCGTCGAGCTGATCTATCAGCTAGCCAAAGCCGAAAGCGTAGCCGACCGCGCCGACGCCGCCGTAGCCCTGGGCAACGTAAAGGACAATTCCGCCGTAGTCCTGGCCCTCGGCGACGCCGCGCAGCACGATCCCTTCTGGGGCGTCCGCATCGAATCTCTACGCTCGCTAGGAAAAATCGGCGGCGCCGAATCAGAACAATCCGTCTTCCACGCGCTCAACGATGATCTGAACAACGACAAGCCCTGGGTCCGCGAAGCCGCCGTCCAGCAGCTAGGAAATTTCAAGGAAGACGCCACCCTACCCTCGAAGCTAACGGCCATAGCCGCAACCGACAAAGCCTACCGCGTGCGCGCCGCCGCGCTAAGTTCGCTAGCCGACATAAAATCCCCCGTCGCCTACGACACCTTAGTAGCCGCCGCCAACACCGACTCCCCCGACAACGTAATCCGCAACGCCGCAATCACCGGCCTGGGCCATCTGGGCGACGACCGCGCCGTCCCCCTCCTTCTCGACTGGTCGTCGCCAGGTAAAGACCAGCGCACCCGCCAGGTAGCCATGATGGCCGTAGGCCGCCTCGACAAAAAAAACAAGGACATCACCAAAGCCCTCGTCGCCTACCTCCATGAGCCCTACTTCGACGTAAGCTTCTGGGGACTCTTCGCCGTAGGCGAGCGCGGCGACCCCGACGCCATCCCGCCCCTCGAAGACCTGCTAAAAAGCGATGACGTAACCGCCAACCAAAAAACAATGATAGAAACCCAGATCGAAGTCTTAAAAGTCCACGCCACCGACAAGAACGACAAAAAGTAGCCGCCAGGCAGTAATCTCGCCGTTTCCTCTCGCGGCCCCTTCGCCGCGAATCGCCTGCTCCCGCAGAAGACCACACCCCTTCCTTGCCATGGTCTGCTCCCACCATCTTCTCACCGTGGTGTCATTCCTAACGAAGTGAAGGATCTGCTTTTGCTTTATTCCCGCCCGGCACGGGTTTCCGCCGCTTCCGCCAAAGCGGAAAAGTCGCCCACAAAACGATCTCCGCAGCCACACTGAGGAGCGCAGCGACGAAGTGTCCCTCTTCGCCCCCTCCGCTGCAAACCGCGCAACGCAATTCAAGAATTCACCGTCGCCAGCGGATCGTCGAATTGACCCACTCCCAGCGAGACGCGGCGGGTTCGTTGCCCCAGCTTTTCAACCCGAAAAGAAAAATCGCTCTGGCTAAGCGGGGGCGCCGATTGGCTTGTAGGCGATATAGAGCAGCCAATAGATGATCACGCCTGTGACGGAGACGTAGAGCCATAGGGGCAGCGTCCAGCGGGCGATGGCGCGGTGGCGGTCGAAGCGTTCACGCAGGGCGCGGGAGAGGGTGATCAGCACGAGCGGCACGATTACCACCGCTAGAATCGTGTGCGATGTTAGCAGCGTGAAATACACGGGGCGGATCCAGCCCTGTCCGCCGAAGCGGATGATTCCCGCGTGCAGGTGGAAGTATACGTAGCACGCCAGAAAAACTGTGGAGCATGTGAACGCGGTGACCATGCAGGCGCGGTGCGCCTGGATCTTTCCGCTGCGGATGAACAGGTAGCCGGCAAAGAGGAAGACAGCCGAGGCTCCATTGAGGGATGCGTTGACGGACGGTAGAGACGACAGGGGAATCGTCATAGAGAAAAGCTGGACTGCAACGGCGGGCTCACCTTTCGAGCGATGGATGCTTCCCGATGAGCCCCGAAGCCGGAAGAGGGATTCTTCGCGCCAAGACGGCGCTCAGAATAACTGCATGGGGAACCTTCGGACGCGCGCGGGGCGCTCACCGGACCAGCTTGTCGACGATCATCCACGTTAGCAGTAGGGGGATGTGGGCTACCGTGGCGTGCATCAGCCACTTGGCGCGGACGTTGGTGCGGGAGCGATTGGCCCAGAGGCCTACTTGCAGCAAGAGCATGCCTAGCACTAGCGCGCCGAAGAAATAGCGGATGCTGGCCATTCCGAGAAGCGATGGCAGGGCGCTTACCCAGACCAGGATCGCGGAGGTGCAGACGATCTGGCGGAAGGTCGCGTCGCCTTTTGGATCGACTACCGGGAGCATTTTGATTCCGGCGCGGGCGTAGTCTTCGCGATAAATCCAGGCGATGGCCATGAAATGCGGGAATTGCCAGAAGAACAGGATGGCGAATAAAACCCATCCGCCGAGGGAAAGCGAGCCGTGCGCGGCTACCCAGCCGATCACCGGAGGCAATGCGCCGGGCACCGCTCCGACGGCCGTGGCCCAGGTGGTGCGGGTCTTGAGCGGCGTGTACAGGCAAAGATAGAGGACGCAGGTGGCCAGCGCCACCATCGATGCAAGGCTGCTTACGGCAACCGCCAGCCAGGCGCCGCCGACCACGATAGCTCCAAAGCCAAAAATTAGCACTTCGCGCGGCTGCAACTGGCCCGAGGGCAGCGGCCGGGCGGCCGTGCGGCGCATGACAGCGTCCATGTCGCGCTCGACATATTGGTTCAGCGCGGCGGTGCCGCCCGCCACGAGCATGGTGCCGCAAAGAGTGTGCAGCAGAAGCACCCAGTCCATGGGGCCGCTCGAGCCGAGATAGAAACCCGCGACGGTGGTGATCACCACGAGAAAAGTGACGTCGGGCTTGGTAAGGGCCACATAGGCCCAGGACTTACTTTGGGCTGTGATCGCTTCCGCACGAAGTTCGTTCATGAGCGCTCTTCATCCCCTGCTTGTCCGGGCGAGCTCAGCCCGCGGTTGGGCGCCCCGCAAGGCGTGCGCCGGATGAATCGGTTGCAACGAAAGACGACGGACGAATCAAACGAATGCAGGAAAGGGTTAAAACCGTTGACGCGGCCAGCGTCAGCGCTCCACCGAGCACGTGAGCGACCGTCAGAACGACGTAGAGCAGGGACGGCTGAAAATTATCGCCCGCGTTCATCACCGCCCAATAGGCTGCGCCGCCGAGCAACAGTTGCGTCCCAAAACAGGCGTGCAGGAAAACCACGCCCAGGCGCAGTTCGCGCACCTCTTTGAAACGCTTCTTCACCGTGCGGCCCGTCCAGACCACTAGCACGATCAGGATTCCCGCGCCCATCAGATGAGGATTGATGCCGAACGCGCCGTGCCGGAAGGCCGCGCCGAGCACCAGCTGCGCCAGAATTGCGAGGGTGGTCCAAAGAGTGAGAGAGCGGGCCGAGGGAGACGACGTGTCGTCCAATTGCGGGAGGTCGCTCTGCCACCACGGGCTGAGATAAACGGAAAGTCCTACGACGGTGAGGAAGTAGATTTGCGCCAGGGTTGCGTGGGCGGTCGCGGAAAGCGCGGGATGACCTACGAGCACCCTGATTCCGCCGAGGACCGCTTGCGCGAGCACCAGCGCGAGAGCCGTCCAGCTGAGCTTGCGGGCAAGGGGCCGGCGGTCGGTACGCGTTACCCAGATGGCCAGGATCAGCGTTAAGACAGAGACGAGGCCGGCCAGGACGCGATGCGCGTACTCGAAGCGGACGCCGCCGACTAGCGGAGGGATGATTCTTCCGTAGGCGAGGGGCCAATCGGGGACGGAGTCCGCGGCGTTATTGCTGGTAACCAGTGCCCCCGCCATCAATAAGAGGATGGTGCAGCAGGAAGTCGCCACTGCAAACTTGTAGACGCCGCGGAGATTTTGACGATCGGCCATTCCGTCCTGGGATTCCCTGTTTCGAATCGACAAGCATAAAAGGTAACTGCGAAAAAAGCAAAAGCTGATTGTTGCCGGGAAAGTTCGGGCAGGCGCCGCTTGGTACCTGCCAGAATAGTCGTTCGCGGAAATTGACACACCCCATGCCGCTGCGTAGCATCGTGAGCTTCTGGGCCAACTGTCAGTCAACATGCCGGCCAACGAACCGGCGAACGCGCCCACGAACCAGCGGACGAAAAAATGACGCGCTGCCTGAATTGCGGAGCCGACCGCGACACCGATGTTTGCGGCTTCTGCGGCCTCAACTCCTCCGCGGCCGAATTCTCTCTCCGCAAGAAACTCCTCAACCGTACCGCCCTGTTCCTTCTAGGAGCGCTTGCATTCGTCGTGGCAAGCGAACGCTATCCAGCGCTGGAGCTCGACAGCATCCTCATCTTCATCGGAGTCCTTTTCTTCCTCACGCTCGGCTTGGCCATGTGGCTGGAACGCCGCGCCCTGCGCCACCTCGAGGTCGAAGCCCTGAAGCGCATCTATTACGGACTCATTCCTCTCCCCTGGCTTCTCGCCGCGCTGCTGCTGGGCAACGGCGCGCTCGACACATCTCCCCCTCGGGTCGAGGTAGCTCGCGTCGTCGGTAAATTCGCCATGCGCGGCCCTGCCCCGAGCCGCCGTCTGGTCGTCGACTCCTGGCGTGAAGGCCATCGCGTCGAGCGCATCCCCGTCGACCGCGGCGATTTCGACCGCTTCACCGACGGCGATCTCGTCGAAGTGAAAGTCGCCGGCGGCCTCGTCGGCATCCCCTGGGTAGCGGGAGTCTCCCGCCCCTGAGGGCTCGCCACATAGCCACTTCGCGCGAATGTGTGTGCTAGACTGGCCCCTACTTCGATGCCTGCTCGCGGGAAATTCATCGTACTCGAGGGAATCGACGGTTCCGGAAAGCGCACCCAGCTGGACATGCTGGCTAAAGCCTTCCAATCGCAGGGAATCGCCTCCACGCAGATCGCCTTCCCGAACTACGAAGGTTTCTTCGGCAAGCTGGTCGCGCAATTCCTGAACGGCGACTTCGGCCCGCTCGAAGCGGTCGATCCCCATTTTTCAGCCCTTCTGTACGCCGGCGACCGCCTAGAATCGAAGCCAGTAATCGAATCCGCGGTAGCCGCAGGGAATGCCGTGCTAGCCGACCGCTACATAGGCTCGAATTTAGCCCACCAAGGCTCCCGAGTGCCGTCAGCGAAGCGCGCGGCGTTCCTAAGTTGGCTGAAGCGTCTCGAGTACGAAATCTACGCGCTGCCCCAAGAAGACCTCGCCATCTATCTGCGTCTCCCAGTTGCCGAAGCGCACCGGCTGGTAGGCAAGAAGGGCGCTCGCGAATACACCACCCTCCGCCGCGACATCCAGGAAGCCGACATCGCCCATCTCGAAGCCGCCGCGCATGTCTACGACGAGCTCTCGCGCCAACCCAATTGGGCAAGAATCGAATGCTGGGACGCCTCGACCCGCGCCCTGCGCTCCCCGGAATCGATTCACCAGGAAATCCTGGCCACCGTCGAAGCCCGCGCGTTCCCCGCGCTTCAGGGGCGAATCTAGCGCCATGGGATTCGACACCTTTCTAGGCAACGAACGCGTCGTCAGCGCCCTGCGCGGAATGCTCCGCCGCGACCGCGTTCCCAGCGCGCTGCTTTTCACCGGCCCGCGCGGCATCGGCAAGTACACTCTGGCCCGTATGTTCGCCCAGGCCGCCAATTGCGAGCGTCTCAAGGACGATTTCTGCGGCGAGTGCCCCTCCTGCCTGCGCATGGCCCCTTTTGCCGATCCCCAGCCGCTGATCGACGCCGGACTCGCCGAGCGCGGTGAAAGCGCGGACGCCGCCGCCGTCGAGCGCATGCCGCTCATCATCGAGACGCACCCGGACGTCTGGCTGCTAGTTCCTGATCCGGTCCGCTTGCGCACTCCGGTAGCGCGCCCGATGATCCGCGTAGGCCAGTTGCGCGCGGTCCAGCGCGCCGCCTACTTCCAGCCGCAGGGCCGCCGCCGCGTTTTTATCCTCGACGGCGCCGACACCATGCGCTGGAACGACGCCGACCTGTTCCTCAAAATCCTCGAAGAGCCGCCCGAATCGGCCACGCTCATCCTGCTCGCGCCCACTCCCGATTCGCTGCTGCAAACCATCCGCTCGCGCTGCCTGCAATTCCATTTCGCGCCGGTTCCACTCGCCCAGATGGAGGCTTTCCTCAAGCAGCGCACCGACGCCAGTCCGGCCCAGCGAAAACTGGCCGCGCAACTCTCCTGCGGGAGCCCCGGAATGGCGCTCTCGATTGACCTCGAAGAGTCCGCGCGCCTTCGCCGAAGCGTCCTGCATCTCATCGAGCAAGCCGTCACCGGCGAAAAATATGGAGAAATGTTCGCCGCCACGGCGCAACTCGCCAAGCAGGAGAAGGAATCCTTTGAAAATATTTTAGAGTTGTTTTATAGTCTCTTCACGGACCTGCTGGAATCATCGCAAGGTTCAAACAGCACCCTTCCTCGGAACCCCGATTTGCATCGAGAGGTGCAGATCCTCAGCCAGAAGGTGCATTGGGACTGGGTGGCACGCGCTACTCAGGGCCTGGATAGCCTGGAAAGTCGTCTGCGACGCAACGTTGGCCGCCAACTTGGTCTCGACGCGCTTTTAGCTTCACTGGCAATTCGCTAAGCGCTCCGGCTTTTTCCGGATTTCTCAAAGATTCTGCAACCGAATAGCTATCTCTACAGTCATACGAAGTAGCTTCATCTCAGAAAGACTCCATATTTTGAAGGAGCGGTTATGGTAAACAGGAAGCTGTTTCGGCCGGCTCTTCCCGAAGTGAAGGAGCAATTCAGCCCGCGCCAGCCCCAGGCAGCCCCGCAGCAGGGGCCCCGCAAGAAGCCTGCGCCGCCGGAACAGACTCACGCCGAGAGCTTCTACTATGTGAAGCAGATGCAATCGCGCACGCCCGTAGCCGTGGTCCTAACCGACGGCGAAGTCCTGCGCGGCACCGTCGAATGGTACGATCGCGACTGCATCAAGCTAACCCGCTACGGCAGCCCCAACCTCCTGATCTACAAGCACTGCATCCGCTACCTCTACAAAGAAGGCGAAGAATCCGCCAACGGCGGCACCAACGGCCAATAAGCGCGTCGTTTGGCCTTGCCCCGGGAGCGCCATTCTCCCGAATGGCACCTTTGCCTTTGCTTTTGCCTTTGCCGTTGCTTTTGCCTTTGCCGTCACTTTTACCTTTGCCTTTGCTTTTGCCTTTGGCTTCGCAGTTGATTTGTGCAGTTTAGCCGTTGTCGTTGATTTTGGCCGTCATTCTTGAGCGGAGCGAAGAATCCCTCTTGCCTTGCGTAGTAGCCGTTGTTTTAGCGGGTGCCCCACCCTTCCTTGCGTAGGGTGGTTCTTCTCTCTCTCTTTATCCAGCCCCGCCAGGGGCGGAACAGCGTAACCCACCGCGACAGCGGTGGGAGACCCGTATTAAAGTAGCGTGAAGCCCCGGAGGGGCGGCACGATCCGTTCCACGCCATCCACGCGCAATCGAGCGCAATGCGGACGTCCCCGCCAACCCTTGCCTTGACGGTGACAACGTAGCGAATTAGTCGGAAGCAGATGAAGCGGTAGAAGTCGAGGCAGATGTGCTTGACTCCGATGCCAGCCGAAGCGCCGCCCAAGTTTCCCACACCAGCGCGGCGAAAAGCTCCTCTGCAGGCAGCCCCCGGCTCATGCTGGCCGCTTGCCCCGCCCACAGCGACAAATACTCCGGCCGATTAGCCAGTCCCGCCGCGCGCCGGATCGGCCCGGTCAGCGCATTCTGGATGGGGTAAGGCGGAATCTCGCCGGCCACCGGCGTCAACTTGCGCATGAACTCATTCACGATCCCGCGCGCGTATCTCCCGGAATAAATCCGGCTCACGCGCGTCTGATCGTCGCGAGCGTTCATCAGCGCATTTCGCCAAGCCTCTGGAATCCCCGATTCCGGACAGCTTAGAAAAGCGGTCCCCATCTGCGCGCCCGCCGCTCCCAGCATCAGCGAAGCGGCAATCCCGCGGCCATCCATGATTCCGCCCGCAGCGATCACCGGCACACGAACCGCGTCCGCCATCTGCGGCACGAGTGACATCGTGCCCACCAGCGACTCCTCAAAATCGCCTAAAAATGTCCCGCGATGCGCGCCCGCATCCGACCCTTGCGCGCAGATCAGGTCTGCGCCCACGTCCTCCCACGCTTTCGCCTCGGCCACAGTGGTCGCGGTCCCCATAACCAGAATCCCGCGCGAGTGAAACTCCTCCACCTGCGCCTTCGTCAGGATCCCAAACGTGAAACTGGCCAACGCCGGACGCTCCTCCAGCACTGCCTCAAACTGCGCCCGATTGTCTTCGCTGTATTTTTCGAGAGGCTCGCCGGGCGGAAGTCCCAGCTCTTCGCGGATGGGTGCAAGCAGCTCCAAAGCGCGCGCCACTTGCCGCGGCTCGGGATTGGGGGTCCCCAGGATGAATAGATTTGCGCTGAATGGCTTGCCGGTAAGCTCGCGAACGCGAGCAATCCCGGAATGGATCGCTTCAGGGGAAAGCACCGCGGCAGCAAACGCGCCAAGCCCTCCCGCACGGGAAACAGAAGCAGTCAGCTCAGCAGTCGAAGCGCCCGCCATCGGCGCCAGCAGAATCGGGTACTCGACCCCCAGTAGCTTAGTAAACAGCGTCGCCGGAAACATGCCCCGATTCTAATACGGCTGCTGCCTTAGTCGTAATACTCCGCGCCAAGGTGGGTGATCAACTCCTCGCCCATCATCCAGCGCAGCGTGTTCTTAAGCTTCATCAGCTGGATGAACAAATCGTGCTCCGGATAAAGCTCCGGCGCGCACATCGGCGATTTGAAATAGAAGCTCAGCCATTCCTGAATGCCGCGCATCCCGGCGCGCTTCGCCAGGTCGAGGAAGAGCACCAGGTCCAGCACGATGGGCGCCGCCAGAATCGAATCGCGGCACAGGAAATCCACCTTGATCTGCATCGGATAGCCGAGCCACCCGAAGATGTCGATGTTGTCCCAGCCCTCTTTGTTGTCGCCGCGCGGCGGATAGTAGTTGATGCGCACCTTGTGGCAGAAATTGCCGTACAGCTCCGGATACACCTTCGGCTGCAGAATATATTCGAGCGCGCCAAGCTTCGATTCTTCCTTCGTCTTGAACGACCCTGGATCGTCGAGCACTTCGCCGTCGCGGTTGCCCAGAATGTTGGTCGAGAACCAGCCGTCCAGTCCCAGCATGCGCGCCTTGAACGCGGGCGCCAGCACCGTCTTCATCAGCGTCTGCCCGGTCTTGAAATCCTTGCCGACGATCGGCACGCTCTTGGCCTTCGCGAATTCCTCCAGCGCCGGGACATCCACGCTCAGGTTCGGCGCGCCGTTCGCGTACGGAACCTCTTCGGCGATCGCCGCATACGCGTAGAGCATCGACGGCGCAATCGCCGCATGATTCGCCTTCATGGCCTTCTCGAAGCTCTGTAAATCCTTGTGGACGTCCTGCGCTTTCATGAACACTTCGGTGGACCCGCACCACACCATCACCAGCCGGTCGAGCTTGTTTTTCTTCTTGAAGCTGCGGATGTCGTCGCGAATCTGCTCGGCCAGGTCGAATTTGTTTTTGCCCTTCTTGACGTTGGTGCCGCTCAGGTTCTTCACATAATTCTGGTCGAACGCGGCCTTCATGGGCTTGATGCTCTTGAGGAATTTCTGCGCCTTGGCGAGGTCCTTCGCGTCCAGCACGCCGGCCTTGGCAGCGGCCATATAGGCGCTATCGGGATAGATATCCCACCCGCCGAATACGATGTCCTTCAGGCCCGCGAGCTTCACGAACTCGCTGATTTTCGGCACACGCGCTTCGGTCCTCCGCCCCAGCCGGATCGTTCCCATCTGCGTGAGCGAGCCCACCGGCACCGAGTGCCCCTGCCGCACGAGTTCCACGCCTGCCATCACCGTGGTTGCCACCGCCCCCATGCCTGGCGTGAGCACTCCGAGTTTCCCTTTTGGCGGAGCAATACTGACGGGCCTGCGCATTCAGTTCCCCCTGATCTTGCTGCTTGGATTGTTCGCGTGCTATTTAATGCCGCGCGCGGGATGGCACAAAGTAAGACATGATGCTGCATCCCGCCCGCTTTTGCAAATTCATTCGGGACTTTGGAGACGTAACTTCGAGTGTGTAAAAAGGAAGAGGGTGGAGGTTTTGTTGTGATGGGCAACAAAATCTACGGATAAAGGAGCCTACACCCCCGATGCGAGTGAAGAATATCACACGGCGGTTTGAAGCGTTTGCGCAGAACTTGCAGGAGGGCTTTTGGGGCGATTCCCAGGGACAGACGCTGCAGAGATTGAAGGAATTGCTGGAGAAGGATGCCGAGCGACAGATGGCCGAATGCCTCGGGCTGAAGTGGCATGAGCGGGCCGGCGCTCGGCGCAAACGGAGTGACTCGCGATAAATCGATCCGTTTGCGCCAGCCCGGATTGGTCCACAGGGCTGAATCAGCCCCCCGCCAGAATGTCTCTCCTACTTCTTGACGGCCGAAGGAGGCGTGATACCGCTCATCCGAAGCTCTGTGGCGGCCAGGCTGTAGTGATCCTCAAGGTCCGCCGCGAGACTCACCATCGCCTGCGCGCGGGTGGCCATGTGCCCTCCGAACAAGGGAAGTTGTTCGCCCAGGTTCGAATCGTCCGCTTTCGCGAGTGCTTGCGTGCAGAAGTCAATCGAAGCCTGCAAGGCGGCAACAATCTTGTCCTTCGGATCGGTATCCGCCACCTTGTCCCCGGTGGGAACCGGCATTCCGCTGATTTTCGAGCACAGCAACGTATCCTCGCCCACCACGTGGAGCATCAAGTGTCCAAAGGTCATCTGCTCCGGCGTGGGGCGGTAACCGTATTTATCGGCCGGCATCGCTTCTGCGGCAGCCAGGAGGTTCTTGGTCTGGCGCGCCACCACAGTGCGCACCGCATCGGAAACAGGACTCGACGCAGTCTGCGCAAGAACCGCAAACGGCATCAGCACAACACAACAGATTGCCAGACTCATTCGACGCATCGATCATCTCCTCAGTATTTTCACGGTGGGATAGTTTTCCAGCGCCCAAAGCATAGTCCCGGGAGATAGCTCATAACAAGCTGTTTATGCTCGCGCCCGACCACGCGGCATCGTGGCAGGAGATGGCTTTAAGAGGCTGCCAAGACATGGAGCGAAGACGTGCTGCGAGGATGGAAACTTTGCGATACAAAGTACTTGAAGATTATGGGCACCATGCTACCCTTTTCTCGTGCCTCAAGAGCGACCAGTTCGCCGCCCCTCACCAGTCGCCCTGGACGACCACGCCCGCGATAACCTGCGCTTTATCCGCGAGACGATGGAGCGTGCCGGATCGTTCACTGCGCTGCCAGGATGGGGCGTCATCGCCATGGGCATCACCGCCATTGGCGCGGCCGTCATTGCCTCCCAGCAGGATTCTTCGCTCGGATGGCTGATCACCTGGATTGTCGAAGCCGCCATCGCCATTTCGATTGCCGGCTGGACGATGGTTTCCAAGGCTCGCGAGGCCGGCACTTCCCTGCTCTCCGGGCCGGGCCGCCAGTTTGTATATAGCTTCGCGCCTCCGCTCTTTGCCGGCGCGCTGCTGACGCTGCTGCTCGTGCGCCTGGGTTCCGCCGGAATGATCGCAGGCGTCTGGCTCCTGCTCTACGGCACCGGAGTCGTCACCGGCGGCGCTTTTTCTATTCGCATCGTGCCCTTAATGGGGCTTTGCTTCATGGTACTGGGCGCCGTGGCTCTTTTCTGCCCGCCCAACTGGGGAAACGCCTTCCTGGCCTCCGGCTTTGGAGGTCTTCACATTCTTTTCGGCGCGGTGATCGCGAGGAAATATGGCGGCTAAATCCGGAGCGTTCCGCTCCTCGCGGGACGACAAAGCGAAGCGCGAACCCACGCTGAAGCCGCGCGAAGTAGCAGCCTCCAACCTCGATCGCCTGATTCACGAGCGCACGCGCCTTGCGATCATCAGCGCCCTCGCCGTGAACGCCTCCCTCACCTTCAACGAACTCAAGGAGCTTTTGCGGATCACCGACGGCAACCTCAGCGTCCATGCGCGCAAGCTCGAAGACGCCGGCTACGTAGCCTGCACCAAATCATTCGCCGGGCGGCTGCCCAAGACCGAATATCGCCTGTCGGCCTCCGGGCGCCGCGCGCTGGAAAAGTATCTCGACCACATGGAAGCCCTGATCCACGCCACACGCGAGGGCTGACGAAACATTTACGAGTGGGAGCTTCGAACAACGCCATGCAAAAAAGTGTCTTGCGAGTGGTTCCGAACCCCAAACTTCACGTAGCCATTTTGCTCGACGGAAACGGCCGCTGGGCCGCTTGCCGCGGCTTGGCGCGCTCCGAAGGTCACCGCGCCGGAGTCGAAGCTGTCCGCCGCATCGTGAAAGCGGCCCCGTCCATGGGCATTGGGACCCTCACTCTCTACGCGTTTTCCTCGAACAACTGGGAGCGGCCCTCAAGCGAAGTCGACTCTCTGCTCCGCCTGCTCGAGAACTTCTTCCGCACGGAAGCATCGGAATTTACCTCCGCCGGAATTCGCGTGCACGTAATCGGACGCCGCGACCGCATCCCATCCTCGCTCGTCAGCTCCATTGAACTGATCGAGCGCGCCACCCTCGCCGGCCGAGCCCTCGACCTGCGCATCGCCATCGACTATTCCTCCCGCGAGGCCATCCTGCGCGCGGCGTGCTGGATGCTTTCCAGCCTTGAGGTCTCCGAGCGCGAATTCGCCAAGCGCCTCGGGCAGGTCACCCATGCCGATGAGCCCGCCCCCGACGTCGATCTACTCATTCGCACCGGCGGCGACAGACGGCTCAGCGATTTCATGCTCTGGGAATCCGCCTACGCCGAATTGTTCTTCACCCCGCGCATGTGGCCGGAATTCGAACCCTCCGACCTCGCCGCGGCCCTCGATGATTTTCGAGGACGCGAGCGCCGCTTCGGCAGGCTTCCCGAAGCCGCGGCGAGCTAGCGCAACGCGAACGCGCGCGCGAACCGCCCCGGCAACAACTCCTCACTCTGCGCCGTCCGGAGCGTTCTCCCGCTTCTGGTTCATCTCGAACGCTTTCCTGATCACGCGCGTGGCGGCGGGCGTGAGCGAATACTGCGCGAGTTCCGCATCGGTGGCCCAGGCAATCTCCCGAGCATCGCTCCCGGCGCGCCCGGCGCCTTTGATCGCCTCGCACAGATAGTCCAGCACCACGAAGTGGTATTGGGCACGCCCCTCCGCATCGAGCGAAATTCTTTCAAACACCTCAATAAGCCCGGCCACCCGCACCTCCATCCCGGTTTCCTCGGCAAGCTCCCGCTCCACTCCTTCGATCAGCGTCTCGCCAAGCTCCAGCATTCCGCCGGGGATCGACCATTCGCCCTCCAGCGGCGGGCTCCCGCGCCGCACCAGCAGCGCGCGCCCTCCGGAAACCACCACCCCGCCCACGCCGACGACGGGCCTGTCAGGATATTCACGGCGGCTTGTCACTTTTACGCTATCCCCCGAAGAAAAGTTTGACGCAGGCGTTATATAATACGCTTTCCGGTAAATGTTCGTGCCAGGAAGGAGAGAAACACCGTGACCAGATGCCCGGAATGCGATGCCGAAATCGATTTGGACGAAGACGAAGTGGAAGAGGGCGAGATCCTAAGCTGCGGTGAATGCGACGTGGAACTTGAAGTAACGCAGATTCATCCCGTTCACCTCATCGTCATCTCCGAAGATGAAGACGAAGACGAGGATGAGGAAGAAGAAGATTCCGACAAAGAGGCCGATTCCGAGGAAGAAGAAGAACCGGAGGAAGCCGAATAAGGGGAAGCCGAGTAACCGGTTGCCCAAGCCGGTCCGCGGATTCTAAAGCCGGGGCGGATCGGCCGTATCCTGAAAGGAAATCGTGAAGACTCGATCGAGTTTGCTTTTATGCCTGTTGACGGCCGTGGCCCTTCTGCTGGCGGCTACCGCTGCCCCGGCGCAGGACAACAAGGGAGAACTGCAACTCCGCACCGTTCACGGCGTCGCATTGGACGGCAGCGAAAATCCGATTCCCTCCGCCATCGTTTATCTCGTGAACATGAAGACGCAATCCGTGAAGACCTACATCGCGGATGAAACCGGCAATTACCGCTTCAGCGGCCTCGATCCCAACGTGGATTACGAACTACACGCGGAACATGACGATCTGACCTCGGCCACGCGCACCGTCTCCAGCTTCAACTCCAGCCGGGACATCGAGGTCGTTCTGAAGGTCACACGCAAGAAGAAAACACAGTAAGTCCGCAGGAATATACCAGCACTCACCCTGCCCCTCGTGAGAAAGAGCTGCTCTCCTAGTTCTTGGACTCTCGTTTGCCCGTGTCCCCGTCGCCCTTCACGTAGCCGTAACCATACCCTTGGTAGTAATACGAGCCGTACATGTGCGATTGTTCGACGGCGTTCAGCACCACTCCGATCACGTTTCTTCCCTGCAGTTCCTGGCAGGCGCGCTGGGCGACAGTGGTCGCAGTGGAACCGGCGCGCACCACCAGCAGAATTCCGTCGCAGTAATTCGCCAGGATTGTGGAATCCGCCACGGGCAGGCACGGGGGCGAGTCGATAATCACCCAATCGAAAATCGGCGTTACGCGATCCAGCAGCTTTTTCAAGCGGCCGTTGGAGAGCAATTCGCTCGGGTCACTCACTTCGCTTCCGCCGGCAATAAAGCAAAGGTTCCCTTCGCGTCCGTGCTGTATCACGCCAAATTCGTCCACGTTGCCGCGCAGGTAGTCGCTCAGCCCGGGCGAGTTGGGAGCTCCCAGGGGTACGTGCAGACGCGCGCAGCGCAGATCGCCGTCGATGATCAGCGCGCGGCGGTCCGGCTGCCGCACGAATGACTGCGCCAGGTTTGTGGTCACGAAGGTTTTCCCTTCACCCGGAACCGAGCTGGTCATCAGAATCGTGCGCAGGTTCTGCGTGTTGCGCACCTGATAGAGGCGCGAACGCAGCGTGCGGAACTGTTCCGCCGCGTGCGGAGTGCCGCTTTCGCTGCCGAAAACGTTCATGTTGGGATCCGGCGTCCATACCGGATGCGCGCACCGGCTGATCAACTCTTCGTAACGAAGATAATCCGCGGAAGGCTGGGCCAGGATGCCGGTCTGCACGGGCGCTTCGAGCACACCGCTCGCTTTGCCCTTTTCGCCCTTATCAATTACCCACGCGGGCATCGGAGCCTCGATCGACGGCGGCGGGGGCGCGGTCACCGCATCGGCCGCGGCGGGGGCCATGGCCCGGTCCTGCTCGGCCTTCTTGAGTGCTTCGTGGATACGGCTCATGATTTCCTCTCGGGAAATGGAACAGAAGTGGTTTGGCGCAGCCGGCTGACGAGTTCATCGAGGTTTTCGAGCAGAGCCTGCGTCCTTGCGGATTGCTGGGCGCCCGTGAGGCCTCCGCCAACGATCGGGGCGACTTCGTCGAGCTGAAATTCGCGCGCCACTTCCTCCACCAGCTGGGACGGCACGGGCCGCACGCTGTCCACATAAGCGTTGATCAGCGCGTGTTCGCAAAGCAAATTGACCACGCGCGGTATTCCGTGGGAATAGCGGTGAACGGTCTGGATGGATTCCTTGGAGAAGATCGGTTCCCCGTTGGCGCCGGCGATTCGCAGCCGCTCGGCGATATACCCGAAAGTCTCTTCCAGCGAAAGGGCCGCCGTGCGGCAACGCAGCGTGATCCGCTGGCGAAGCTGGCGCAATTGCGGAAGCTTCAGCTTCTCTTCGAGCTCGGGCTGTCCGGTGAGGACGATCTGCAGCAGTTTCTCGGTGGAGGTCTCCAGATTCGTCAGCAGCCGGATTTCCTCGAGTACCTCCGCGGTAAGGTTCTGCGCCTCATCCACGATTAGAACCGCCGTCTCGCCGGCGCGATAGCGTTCCAGCAGCCATTGATTGAGCCGCATCAGAACCTGGCTCTTTTCGCGGGACTCGCAGGGAATTTCAAATTCCGCCATGATAAAATCGAACAGCTGGTTGACGTCGAGGCGTGAATTGAAAATGTAGGCGGTCGCTACGCGCTGCCCGTGCAGCCAGTCGAGCAGCCGGTTCAGCAGGGTTGTCTTGCCGGTTCCCACCTCACCCGTGAGCAGAATGAACCCTTTGCGGTTCTGGATACCATAGGTCAATCCCGCCAGGGACTCCTGGATCTGCCGCGTCAGGTACAAATAGCGCGGATCGGGGTTGACGTTGAAGGGGCTTTCCCGCAGCCCGAAGAATTTCTGGTACATGTGGTTTTCAGGCCCTCGCCCCGTGGGTCACGGTGGAATCCACCGGCGGCAGTTGCGTCGCCGGGTGTTTCGACTTCTTGCTCGAAACCGGTTCGATCGCGGGAACAATCGCGAGCACCGGCAGGTGGAGCGCGAACTCCACATCGCGCTCGCTCCTCATCGAACTATTTTGCAGTTCCATGAAAAGCGTAAGAGCTACGCCAAGCGCCAGGCCTCCCCCCAGCCCGCCCAGGGCGAAAAGCGGTCGATTCGGAAAAGAGGGTTGTTCCGGGAGGTTTGCCGGATCGAGAACGCTGAATTGCTGCCCTTCCTGCTTGTGCTCGAGGGCTTCCGACATGGCGGAAGCGTCGTGCTTTTTCTGGAGTTCGTTGTAGGACTCCAGCGCGGTCTGATAGCCCCGGGTCAATTCCTTATATTGTTGCTCGACCGCGGGACTCGATTGCACTCGCGCCTCGTACATCTTGATTTGCTGCTTGATCTGTTCCTGGTCCTTGGTCTTCTCCGCGATCACCTGGTCGTACGTGTGGATCTGCGCCCGTAACTGGGTGATCTGCGCCGGCTCCACCGAAGGCTTCTGCGCCTTATCGGGATCGGCGGCGGCCTTCTGCGTATCGTTCTCCGCAATTTTCTTCTGCAAAGCGTCGATATCGGCCTTGGCCTTGATCACGTCCGGGTAATCGTCGGTGTAACGCGCCTTGAGGCTGGCCAACTGGGTCTGCAGGGCCGAGAGCTGCTGGTCCATCGTTTCGGGACTTTGGCCGGTCTTGGACGCCTCCCACGACGCCTCTTGCTGCGACAGCATCGTTTGCACGAACGTCTTATCCTGCTGCGCGCGCGCCAGCGCCTGGCTGGCGGCATCCAGCTGCGAGGTCAGCCCATTGAGAAGATTCAAATTGGTTTGCTCTTCGTCCGGCAGGGCTCCCATGTAATGGCTTTTGAACGCGGCGAGTTTGGCGTCCTGCGCGTCGAGATTGGCCTTTGCTTCCGTGAGCTGCTGCGAAAGAAATTGAGTGGTGTCTTCCGACTGCGTCTGCCGCCGGCGGAGGTTTTCCGCGATGAACATGGAGGTGACGGTGGTGCAGATCTCCTGCGCGGTTCGGCCGTCGTCGAGCGTCACGTTCACGAAGAACCCCGGCAGATTGCTTGCCCGCGTCTCGGCCATCGGCAGCACCGGCGTTACTTCGATGGCTTTCTGCAATCGCGCCACAAGATCGTCTATCGACACTTTATTGATGTCGGACTGGAACAGGCCGTATTGATGAATCAGCGGTTCGAGCCGCGTGCGGCTCAAAATCTCCTGCTGCATGCTGGCCAGGCGCTCGTTGATGTCGGTCGTGTCCACGGGCTTCACGAAATCGGTGGGCACCGAAGGCTGCTCCACCAGCACGAGGGTCGTCGACTTGTAACGGTTCGGCAAAGTCCTCGAGATTCCGTACCCGATCGGAGGGCCGATCACCGCCAGTATCAGGATCAACACCCAATGCCGCCGCAGCATCGCCAGATAGTCGCTTGGGGTCAGTTCACGCTGAGTCATCTTCTTCTCCGCCTCAATCCGGTTCGGTTCTTACCTAAAACAACATGGGCCGTCCCTGCCAGTGCAGGCCCACGGAAATAATATGTGCCACCACGCTCGTGCCGCAGGTCACGCCCGCGCAAAAGGAGACATTTGCATACTGGTATTGCGCCTGATACGACAAATACATATTCAGCCTGCGTCCAAACGGGCGGCTCAGATTTGCGCCCGCGAACGTGTAGTCATAAGACTCGTTGAAGATCCCATAGCCGGGGATTGCCAGCGCCCGGTTGCGAGCGTACCCTCCGCTGATGCCCCCCGAAATAGTCCGCGTGAGCTGTCTGGAGAGGCTTGCCGTCAATGTGTCGGTCACAGAACCGGCCAGCACTCCCGATCCAGCCCCCACCCCGTGAAAATAACCCGCTCCGATTGACGCTCGTCTCAGCTGATAGGTTAAAGAACCGCTCGCCGACCAGTTCAACTGCGAACTCGAGGTCGCCGTTCCCGTACTGCCCGTCAAAACCGGAATCGAGAAGGTTGTATAGTCCGGTCCAGCGGCCAGCTGGAACGCCAGACGGCCGGTAACAGTCCTCCCGTAAGACACGTTCACAACGTTGTCATTTATGGACTGGCTTACGTTGTTGTAGCGGATCGCGGTGAAGCGATAGAAGACCGCCACATTGTCCTTGGCACTTAGCTTCCGGTTATACCCAGCCTGTCCCGTAATCGTGTGAAAATTCAGCAGGTTGAGCGAATCGCCCAGGTAATTCACAAGAGAGTAACCGCCCAGCAATGTCAGCGACGACCGTGGCGTCAGGCTCACGTCCGATTCGGCTAGGAACGAATTATCGATGCGCCCCGCCTGCGTGGTAAGAATGCCCTCGGTCGGAGTCAAGCCAGGTTGCAGTCCGAGCGAGCCTCCCCCTGGGAGTCCCAACCCAAATCCACCCCCGTAGCCAAGTCCCGCCTGGGGGAGGTAATCCATGTTGTCCAAAAACGAAAACTTAAATCGCCGTACCGTCAGCTTCTCGGCAAAGGTCACTTCCGAAATGGCGTAATTGCCGGTCCCGCCATCGTTCGAAAGAGTTGCGCCACCCACCACTCCAAGGGTCGTATCGGAGCGTCCCTCAATCTTGTGGATGTCCACTCCCCCGAGGAGTGACGAATACGTGGTCCAGCCCGAACTGCCGCCAAACGCGTTCGTATTGGCCGTCGCGATTACATCCACGTGCGGCTGCCAGTAGCTGCGCGAAGTCTCGGGGGATCCCAGAGAGAGATTCTGCGCTCCAGAGAGCGCGCGGTCATTCGGCACCACATCTCCCGAATCGGTGGAAGCTGGGTTCTCGCCGTTGTCCGCCTGCGACGCCAGCGGCGAGTGATAAGCCGGGATTGGCGCCGCGGATTGATCCTGCGTCTGCGCAGGCTGCGGTTGGGACGGCTGTTGTGCCGGTTGCTGTTGCGCACGCACGCCCGGCAGGGCTACAAAAAAAAGGGTCGCGAGAATATAGCGGGTTCTATGCACCATAATCCCCTACGGCACCACGATCGTGTCGCCGGCCTTGAGCATAATATTCTCGTCCGGCGATTCCAGCGCGTGCTTATAGTTGAATGGGAATTTCTGCTGTTTCCCGTTCTCCACGCGCAGCACGTAAATCTTCTTGACGTTCGCGAACTGCGTGAACCCTCCGGCGCTCGATAATGCCTGCAGAACCGTCATGTTCGGCAGCAACGGATAGGCGCCCGCGCGCGCCACTTCCCCAAGCATATAAACGCGCTGGCTGTTGATTTCGCGCACGATGATCGTCACCTGGGGATCGGTGACGAATTTCTTGAGGCTCTCGGTGATCTGTCCAGCCAGCTGCGTGGGCGTCAGCCCGGCAGCCTGCACGTCATTCAGCAGCGGCATGGAGATCTTGCCATCTGGACGAACCGGAACCGTCTTCGTCAGCTGTTCTTCCTTCCAAACGCTGATATCCAGCACGTCCTGCGGGCCAATCACGTAATTCGGATTCGCCGTCGCTGCGTTCGTAGAACCTGCATTTGCGCCGCCCGAAGGGGGCGCCTTGCCGGCCTGCTGCCCCGCTGCGGTCGCCGAACTTGCTGCCAGTAGCGCAAGAACGCTCCAGAATTCGATTCTTCGCATCTTGTTCTCCACCTGCCTGTCTAAATCGCTTCGGCTTCCGACGATTTGATCTGTTTCAGCTTATAAAGCAGCGATTTGTAACTGATCTGCAGCTCCTGCGCGGCCCGCTTCCTGTTCCAATGCGTCCGCTCCAGAGCCTTGAGAATCAAGTCCCTCTCCGCCTCGCGGGAGGCCGCGCGCGCCGCCACCTTGAGCGGGCGGATATGAACATCTGCCCGCGAAGTCCGGGACGCGCGGACCGGTGCCGGCCCAAGTCCCGAAACGGCGAGCTGTTCGTCGCCGAGGGCGACGATATTCTTGATGATGTTCTCCAGCTCGCGAATGTTTCCCGGCCACGAGTGGTCCATGAGCAGCCCCAGCGTTCGTTGGCTGAGCGAAAGACGCGGACGCCCCAACTCGGCGGCGTGCTTGGTCATGAAGAACTCGCTTAGCATCGGTATGTCTTCTTTCCGCTCCCTTAAGGGAGGCAAACGAAGGCACACTCCGTTGATACGATAGTATAGCTCGTTGCGAAACCGCCCGGCCTGCATCTCTTCGTCGAGTTTCCTGCTGGTGGTGGACACAATCCGCGCCGTAAGGACTCCCGCTCGCGGCCGCGTATCCCCGTCCGGCAACCCATAGAGAAGGATCCGCTGGGAAGATGCATCCAGTTCGCTGATCTCATCCAACAGCACGGTACCGGCCGCAATGCGGGCGCGGTTCTGATAGCGGTGTGCATGAAGCCCCAATTCCGACGAAAGCATTTCCTCGTTTACCGCCGCGCAGGAAAGCTTCACCAGCGGCTCGGCCGAATGCGGAGACAGCGCGTGAATCAGACGCGCAAACATCTCCTTTCCCGTTCCGCTCTCGCCAACCAGCAGCACCGGAATCCCGGTCGGCGCGATCTCCGCAATAACGCTCTCCAAAGTGAGCAGCGCCGGACAAATCCCCCCCACGAAGTCGCGCTTGAGAGAGGTCAAGTCCGCTTCATCGGGGGCCATTTTTGTAATCAATTGATTGCTTTCGGAACCCATTATTTGCCTCGCCTGGACAGTCTGGGGCCCGGGAACACCATATCGACGGTGGTATGTGCAAGGCAGATGCCAGGGGCAACTTTTACCCATTCCGCGTGTTCACACGAAGCAAGCGATTTATTTTCATCACCATACGAAAAATCGAGGGTACTTTGGAGCTCGCCCGATAGACATAATTTGTCCCCTCAGGCTTCCACGAAAGGGCAAAACCCTTTCCTTTTGTCCCCCTGGAAATATTTCGGCGGCGGCTCAATATTCCGGGTTCCATTACGAATCAGTGCCGATCGTCAAATAAGTATTATTACGCGTATTGTAAGTACAAGACGAAGCATCGTCGCCGGCCCCGATTGCCGTCCTGGACACGGCCCCTATGAGCGATGGTCAACACGTAGCAAAGTCGTAGCGCGGCTATCGAAAAATCTGCTTGCCCGATGACGGGCGACTTATACTGGACCCTTCCAGGGCAAGGATTGGATAGGATCTGCAAGACCGTTTGCGGGCGAAAACGTCCGGACGGAATACTGAGGTGAGATCGGTGAGAATTCGCTCTATCGGATTTTACTTCGTGGCGCTGGCGATGCTGGCGGGCTGCAGCCGCGATCCCCAGGTACTGAAGAAAAAGGACGTGGCCAAGGGCGACGCCTATTTTCAGAAGGGGAAATATCGCGAAGCCGCCATTGAATACGCCAACGCGATCAAGATCGACCCGCGTTATGCCCAGGCGCACTTTCAACTGGCCCAGTGCCTGCTCAATCTGAGGCAATGGAGCTATGCCTACCAGGAGCTGTTGCGCACGGTGGACATTGATCCCGGCAACGTGAAGGCCCATTTGGATCTCGCAACCCTGCTGGCCGGCGGAGGCAGGTATGCCGACGCCCGCGCCCAGGCCGAGACGGTTCTCAAAAGCGATCCGAAGAATTCGCAAGCGCAGATTCTTCTCTCCGACGCCGACGCATCCACCGATCTGCCAAAGGCGATCGGCGAAGCTCAACAAGCCGTCGCGATGGATTCCTCGCGGCCCAGCGCGTACGTGAATCTGGCGCTGCTTCAGGAAAGAAACAAGGACGTCGCAGCTGCCGAGCGGAATTATCAGAAGGCGTTGTCTTTAGACCCCAAGTCAACTCAGGCCGATCTTGCCCTAGGGGCGCTCTACGCAAGCCAGAAAAAATTCCCGGAGGCCGAGAAACTGTTTCAGGATGCCGTCGCGCACGAGCCCCAAAACGCCAGTCTTCGCGCGAACCTGGCAAACTTCTACGCCAGCCAGGGCCAGAAGGACAAAGCCGAGCAAACTCTGAGTCAGGCGAGGACGGATCTAAAAGACGATCCCGATGCCTATCGTCTGCTGGCCAATTTCTACGAAACGCACGCAGAAATGGATAAGGCGGTCACTGAATACGCCGACCTCTATAAGAAGCACCCCAAGGATCTGGTGGTTGCCAACGCTTACACACAGGTGCTGATTCTGCAGGGGAAAATGGACGAAGCGGGCAAGGTGAATGACGCCACGCTGAAGGTGTCTTCCAAAAACACCGATGCCCAGGTTTTGCGCGGGCAACTCCTGAACCGGCAAAACAAATTCCAGGACGCCGTCAACCTTCTGGCCGCCGCCGTAAAGGATGCCCCGGACTCCGCCATGGCGCATTATCAGCTGGGCATCGCCTATGCCGGACTTGCGAATTTAGGGCAGGCGGAGACCGAATGGCGAGCCGCAGGACGCTTGCAACCCGGTACCGTGGAACCGCAAAGAGCCCTGGCTGTTTTAGCCCAGCAAAACAGGAACATGTCGTTACTGTCCGACGCGAGCCAGTCGCTCATCAAAATCGAGCCTAATTCGCCCGAGGGATATCTCTATCAGGCGCGCGCGCTCTACGCAGCAGGAAACGCGGCGGGAGCGGAAGCGGACATCAAGAAAGCCATCGATTTGGCGCCCAACAATCCAGGGGGATATCTGATGATGGCGGACTTGCGAATGAGGCAGAACCGGATGGACGACGCGCGAAAGCTCTACGCGCAGGCGCTCGCCGACGGCCCGTCGAACCCCGCGGCGCTCACGGGCCTGGTGAATATCGACCTGCAACACAAGGATCTGCAGAAAGCGTTGCAGGAGGTGCAGGAACAGATTGCCCTGGCCCCCAACAGCAGCGCCGATTATTTTCTGCTGGGACAAATCGAACTCCGCAATCAGGATGCCGCCAAGGCCGAGGCGGCCTTGAAGAAGGCGGTTGACCTCGACAACAAGAACGCCGGAGCCGCTCTGCTCCTCGGACAGATCGAGATGTCGCACGGCGAAACGCAGCAGGCGATCGACAGCTACAAACACGCGATCGACGCCAACCCGAAGGATACACGCCTCTACGTGGCTCTCGGCGGGGTACAGGAGAGCCAGGGCAATTGGCAGCAGGCTGAGGATTCCTACCAGAAAGCGCTACAGGTTCAGCCCGATTATGCCGTCGCGGCCAACAACCTCGCGTACCTGATGCTCAACCACGGCGGAAACCCGAATGTGGCTCTGACCCTGGCGCAAACGGCGCGCAAGGGATTGCCCGACGTGCCCAATTCGGCCGACACCCTGGGCTGGGCCTATTACAACCAGGGCGTCTACAGCGCCGCAATCGACCTGCTTCAGCAGGCCGTCAAAGGCGACCCCAAGAATCCCAGTTACTATTACCACCTCGGAATGGCCTACGAGAAGCAGGCCAACTATCCGCTTGCGAAGAAGCAGTTTGAAAGCGCCCTGGCGATCAATCCCAATTTCGCGCAAGCGGGTGAAATCAAAAAAATGCTAGCCGAATCCCCGCAGCGCAATTAGATCCCCCGGGAACGCCAATCTCCCGATTGGGCGGGGATGTGACTCTTTCTTCCGCCGGGCCAACGCCACAAATCCCTGTTACAGTAAGGCGTTTTCAGATTTCTTGACTGTGGGTACACTCGTGAATACAATAAATGTTTGAATTCAGCTGGGACGAGGCGAAGCGCGAATGGGTGCTGGCCGAGCGGGGAATAGATTTCCTTCTCATCGCCTCCGGCCTGTTCGATGGCCGTCCCCTTCTTACTGTTCCGACGCCCCGGGACGCCGAAGCGCGATTTCTGAGCATCGGTTCGATCGAAAGAAAATTCTTAGCCGTCGTCTGGATGTGGCGCGACGGAACCATACGGATCGTTACAGCAAGGAGAGCGAGAGATGAGGAAGAAAAGCGGTACCGTGCGCTATACGGCGAAACAGATCAAAGCGAAGATCGCGCGAGGTGAGAACCGAACGGATTGGCGAAGAGCCAATTCGGTAACCGCCAAGAAGCTGGAGGCATCCATACGGGCCGATGCCGACGACGTCCATGAGGAACCCGACTGGACCCAGGCCGTCACGGGCATTCCGGCACCCAAGGACCATATCAATATCCGCATCGACCACGATATCTTGGAATGGTTCAAATCGCGAGGAAAAGGCTACCAGACGCTTATGAACAACGTCCTTCGCGCATTCGTAAAAAACCGCCAGCACCGCGAGCGAACAACCCAGACCTAACGTTAGTGATTCTTCTTGGCGGCTTTCTCTATGTCCCATCCTGGTGAAATCGATTTAGTAAGCACGTGAAAGATAAGAGCGTCCGATTCCCACAGCGCCGTCAGAGTGCAATGAATCGTGAACTTTTGCTTTTGTTCGTTTTCAATATATGCGGAATATGGGCTCGCCAGTGTCGAATCCTTCGGAACCCTCTTTACCGCATCATTATAGATACCATTCAGCACTGCGTATACGACACCCCCGTTCGGAGCAATCAGCTCGGGCGTCTGAGGTAACGGAGTAACAATCGTTCCTAATCTTGCGTCCCAAATTGTCACCGCTGACTTGCCTTGATTGATGATGGCTAGCCGCTTACTTGGACGATCATAAATAATGTTGAGTTGAACGTCGTAATAAAACTCAACCTGTTTTTGCACTGCCGCATTCATCGTTTCCGTGGTCGTCTTCAGCGTCGCGATTCGGTCAGCAGTTGCTTTCGAAGAATCTTGGAGATGAGAAAGGACGTCCTGCATTTTGCCAAACGCCTCTAACTGCTGACCTATATCTAACCGCTGTTGTTTTCCACCCCACCAAGCCAAACCCACGGTTGTTAGCAGTTCCGCGGAGATCAAGGCGATGACGACGAGCTCCATCCGAAAATCTCGGCGACCTATCTTGTCATTCTTTCGCCTTTCTATCTCATCGAGGAAGAATCTCGCTTTTCGCAAGAGGATTGTGCTAACCAGCTGATCTACCGAGCTTGCCTGCTCAAAACACTCAACTGCGAAACGGCGTAGTTCCGCGTCGGTCGCGTCTTCAATGTCCTCGATCTTCATGGATATTAGGAGGTTCCCTGATATCTGGGTGTTATTTTTCCCTCACACCCGACCCTTAGCTCGGGGGCACCCCGAAAATCACAAGACCAAATGACAGAGCCCAGCATGCGAACACAGCGGCTGTAAGTGAAGTCAGAAATGATTCTCTTGCCTACCCTACAGTTTGCTTCTCAAGACCAGGCGGACTTTCCTTGTCTTGACAATTCGCTCTTCGACCGATTTGATCTCAAAGAGGCAGTAGGTGCCGTCACCGGATTGAGCGGTGACGTTTCGCCTTTGCTTCCTTTTGGGTTGAACGTACCGCCTCCAAACCCACTGGGAGACCAAATTTCCAGCTGCTCCAATGCCAACGGCAAGAGCAGCAGCACCGGCAGCCGCAATCCTCGGATCTACCGGCCACAATCTGTTCCTCGGAGCAAGCGGGTTAAAATTCGCCTTTACCATAATTCACCCCCGAACACCCATCCACTGAATCGTCTCAAAGCCAGTGGGAGAAATCAATCAGACAGCCGTGTTGATCCAACTCCGCGGGCTCTTAGCTTAACACTAACCTCATTTTGTACAAATGGTACGTCTTGACTAATTAAGCGTACTTGACATTTATTACGCAATAGCCATAACATATCCTTTGTCGGCCTGTAAACGAAAAGGAAAGCAAATGCAAACCACAGATGAAGCGGTCTCGAGGATTCCGGGCAAGCGAATTACGCCGAGTGCGTTCCGCGCGAAGATGGGAGATTTCCTGGCGCGAGTTCAATACGGGAAGGAAACCATAGTGATTTCGACCCGCGGGAAGAGGATGGCCATCCTTTGCCCTCCGGAAAACTGGTGCGGGAAGAAGAAGTAGTACCAGTTCTTGACGCGGCGCCCCTCCGCATCCTCAAGCTCTTTCGGTCAACTGGCCCCCGGCAAATTCAGCCGATGGATCAAGATATGGAACAAACGGGCGGCGTTCGCACAAACGGGTTTGGCCCTGCGACGAAACTCTTCTATAATCGTGCAATTGTTTAGGCGGGAAGGTTAACTACAGACATGTTGAAGAGCATTCAGCAGCGCGATCTTGATCGGAATCGCTGGATCAAGATCACTATGACGGTAATTCTGGTGGTGATCTGCGTCAGCATGGTGGTGACGCTGGTTCCGGGGCTGGTGGGCGGCGCGGTAGGTACGTCCAACCCGGACACGATTGCGTCGGTGGCGGGGCAGGACATCAGCCTCGTCGACGTGGAGCGCCAGCTGAACCAGATGACCCAGAATCAATCGGTGCCGGCGATGCTGAAGGGCCTGTACGCAAAGCAACTGCTCGACCAGATGGTCTTCCAGGACGCGCTCACCGTCGAAGCCACCCGCTTGGGCATCAGCGTCACGCCGGAAGAAGAGTCCGCGCGCATCAAGGAGATTCTGCCCAACGCCTGGGCCGGCGGCGTGTGGCAAAAGGACGCTTACGCAAACGCCGTGCAGGCCGGGACGGGAATGTCGGTGGACCAGTTTGAGAAAGCCCTGCATGACGAAATGCTGACGCAGAAATTCCGCTCGATCATCACCGCGGGCATTTCGGTGGGCACCGACGATGTGCTGAAGGAGTTCCAGCGGCGGAACGAAAAGGTGAAGATTCAATACGCCCTGGTAAAGCCCACCGATCTCGCGTCAACGATCCACCCATCGGATTCCGAGCTGGCCGCCTATTTCGCGAAAAATGCCGGGAAATACCAGATTCCCGAGAAGCGCTCGGCCCGCTACGCCCTGCTCGACCTGGCAAAACTCCGGGCCAGCACGCAGGTGGGCGACGACCTGCTCCGCAATTACTACAACCAGAACATCGACGCCTACAAGGTGCAGAATCGCGCCCACGTGGAGCACATTCTCTTCAAGACCGTCGGGAAGACCGACGCCGAAGTCGCCGAAATCCGCCAGAAGGCCGAGGACGTTCTGAAGCAGGCCAAGAAAGGCGGCAATTTCGAAGATCTCGCCAAGAAATATTCCGAGGACGACGCGTCCAAGCCCAAGGGTGGCGACCTGGGCTGGATCGTCGAAGGCCAGACGGTTCCGGCGTTTCAGCAGGTGGCCTTCAGCGAGCCCAAGGGAGCGGTATCGGACTTGGTGAAGACCGAGTACGGCTTCCACATCATCAAGGTGCTCGACCGCGAAACGGCCCATACCAAGAGCTTTGAGGAAGTGCGCGACTCGATCCTGCCCATGGTTCTGGACGACAAAGTAAACGCCGAGGCCACCGACATTTCCAACCAGATGGCCAGCGCGGTGCGCCAGTCTGACCGGCAGTCGCTCGAAGATCTGGCCAAGAAATTCAATCTCGAGGTGGGAGAAACCGCACCCGCTTCCACCACCGAGCCCCTGGGGAAGCTGGGAAATTCGCCCGATCTGCACGAGACCCTCTTCGAGCTCCATCAGGGCGAGTTGAGCCAGCCGCTGCGGCTGGATTCGGGCTACGCGATTCTAACCTTGAAGGATATCGCGCCGGCCCACCAGGCGGCGCTCGCCGAGGTGCATGACCGCGCGGTTGCCGACTACCAGGCGGAGAAATCGCTGGACGCAGCCAAGTCAAAGGCCGACGATCTGGCTAAGCTCGTCGCGGGCGGGCAGGACTTCGAGAAAGCCGCGAAATCGCTCGGTATCGACGTGAAAACATCGGACGCGTTCGCCCGAAACGGCTCGGTTCCCGATGTGGGCACCGGCCAGCAATTGGGAGAGGCCTTCAAAATGTCCGTCGGCCAGGCGAGCAAGGCGACCCAGATGGGAACCAATTGGCTCATTTATAAGATCGCCGAGCATGACGCGCCCAATCCCGAGGACTTTGCGAAGCAGTCGAAAGATATCCAGCACCAACTGGTGCAGTCCAAGCAGGAGGCGGCATTCGCTGCGTTCCACACGGCGCTGGTGGACCGTTTGAAGTCGGAAGGAAAGCTGAGCATCAACGAAGAAGCGGTGAAACGCCTCACCTCGTCTACTTAGCCGCTACTTAGCCGCGCGCGGTTTGTGCCGCCACGCAAACCTGCCATAAACCGTCACATATCCCATATATAATTGATTATAAAGGATTTACATTTTCGCAAGTGCCACTTGCCCCCTTATCTCGCACTTCGGTAAAATAAAAGGCGTCCGTAGAGCCTGCCCCGTCGCCAGCGGGGACGATTCGAAGGCGGGGTCTCCCCTCACCAGCCGGAAACTGGCAACACGTCGATTGCTTCAGGAGGATTCAATGCCGGCAAAAAGAAATCATTCGAGCAGCACGCAGGTTCGTTCTCTGGCAGGCAGAGAGCGGCACCGGGCGTCGCACACAGCGGCGTTCGGGATCATTACAGGAAACGAGAGGCCCAAGAGTACTATGCCCGCGAAGAGCAATGCTTCCGCTAATCGCTATCTGTGCGCCATCGAGAAGAATCAGAGCGGGAAGTACGACGTGAGGGTCCGGGCGGTGTTCAGCCGCGATGGGTGGACCTTGCCGGTCTATTTCCTGGCGTCCTCGTTCAACGCGGCGATGAAGAAGCTGGAAGAGTCGCTGCAACTCCTGCAGAAGAACGAAGAAAAGCTGCGCTTCTGGGGAGTGGAACGCACGGACGACCCGAATCTCGCGGGCGACCTGCTGAAAGAGATCGGCCTCGCGCTCGACCGCCGCAAAGACCTTCCGCGCAAGATCGCCGAGCTTAGCGTATCGCGGGAAAAGGCCGTGTCTTCATCGACGCTTGCTTCCGTGAGGCGCGTGCTGGCCGATTCGCTTACCGAAGGCCGGCTGGCCTACGCCGCGGCTGCCGGGGATTAGATTCACCTAGCACTAGCCCCCTTATTGGTTCCTCCTAAGTTCCAAGGCGCAGCGCGATGCGCTGCAGAATTTCTTGGAAGCCCGGAGCCGAGCAGAACGAAGTCTGTTCGGCTCCCGACTACTGGGCTGCAGCTAACCGCAACGGCATGCCATTACCCTTCTCTTTTTCGATTACTATTCTGCATTTCCCGCAGCGTGGTGCGACCCTTCATCTTTTAGCAAACTGCCCTTGCGCATGGTGGACAAGCTCGTACCGTGGCTTTATGGACCGATCTACCTTTGGGATAGAATCCTTGCCTCGCGGGCGGGCTAGGCTTCCGGCCACCGGGGAGGCGAGGTTCCATGGACTATATCGAGAAAAATCTGATCTCCGGAGAGAAGATTCTCTACCGGACGCGGCTGCACTCGGTTGCGGTGCTGTTTCCGCTGCTGGTCGGCGTCGCGGTGGCGCTGGGAGGATTTTATTGCCTTTACGCGTCGACGACGCAGCGGCAGAACGCGACCGAGGATGCGAAGCTCTGGGCCGGGGCGGGACTGGCGCTCATTGTTTTGGGCGCGATGACGGTGCTGGTGGCTGTGCTGAAGCGCAATGCGACCGAGATGGCGGTGACGAACCGGCGCATCCTGATCAAGACCGGGATCATGTCCCGACGCACGATCGAGCTGCTACTCTCGCGCGTGGAAAGCATCGTGATTACCGAGCCGTTCCTGGGGAGGATGCTGGGGTACGGGACGGTGATCGTCCGCGGCACGGGCGGGACGCCGGAACCGTTTACGCTGATCGCCCATCCGACGGAGTTTCGGCGCCACGTGCAGGAGCAGATCGAGGCGGGACAGGCGTCGATGCGGCCCGGGGGGACGGGGCCGGCGTGAGTGGACTTGCGGCGCGGAAAAAGGGTCTAAGACAAAACCGCCAATCGGGAGATTGGCGTTCCCGGGGGCCGACGCTCTGGCGCGCCGAAGGGTTGACAGGCGGGAATGCCCGACCTCGAAAGAAGAAGCAGGTCCCTCACCCATCCGCGCTTCGCGCGTATGGTCTCAGGATGACAGCGAAAGCAAAAGCAGCGGCGAGAAAAGAACGGCAAGAAAAGCAGAAGACCGACACTTAACGCCGAAGGGTCGGGCACCCGCAAAAGAAGCAAGAAAATCACACATTCTCGGAATGACTGACTACAGCGATAGCGAGGCTCGACCGGGGGCGATGAGCCCCGCGAGACCACGGCACGATCAAAATTTCAATTCGATTCAGGGCATGCGGGAGGCGGTGTAGGCGGCGATGGACACCATATCGCTTACCGTTAGCTTGGCTACTACCGGCTTCATCAGCGGGCTCCAGCGGCCGTTGCGCGTTCCGTTCTGGAAATCGACCAACTGGCGGACGACGTAACTTGGGGAGCGTCCGGCAATCGGGGGCACCGGGCCAAGTCCGCGCAAATCCTGGCCGTGGCAAACACCGCAGGCGGTGGTCTTTCCAGCGGCTCCTGTGGTTACCAGGGCCGCGCCTTTGTCGACGCTGCCGACAGGCGCATAGGCGATGAAACCGGAGGCGGCGTCGCGGAGTTCGGTGCGGTCGAGGTTCTCCGGCGTTTCAATGATGCGTTCACCGATGGGTTCGGTGCCTCCTGTCGCGTCGGGAACGAGCATGCTGCCGGAGACGTGCGTCTTGGGGACGGTGTCGGTCTCGACGACGCGAATCCACGATTTCAGATGCAGGCTCGAAAAATAGGCGGCGGCCACGCTTACGTCGGGATCGGGCACGGCTTTCGCGATGGCTACCATGGCCACCGGGGGCCCCATTTTTGGCTCGGAGCTGATGCGCGCGCCGCTTCTGAAATCAGCGATTTGCTGCGCGATGTAGTCGGCGGGAAGTCCGGCGATGGTGGCGTTCTCCGGACGGCCGAAACCGTTCGGGAGATGGCAATAACCGCAAGCGCGAACCTCCGGCTTGCGTCCATGGGCCACGATCTCGGGCATAGGGGGATGCCCGTCCGGGTGCCAGTCGGGGACGTTGTAGCCATCGCGCGTTTGATCGACGGTGAGTGCGACACTACTGCCCGGCACATGCTTCGGGCTCGTGTCGGTGTTCTTCGCAGGGGCGGCGGGCGGATTCACCGGGAAGGCCCAGGGCGGAGGGGTGGTCATCGTGGCGGCAAAAATAGCGCCGGCAGCTATTGCCGCCAAGCCCAGCAGCACGAATCCACGCACGTTCCTCATGAATCCCCCTTCGCGATGACTGGCGCGGGAAAGCGCCATTGCAATGGGGGAGTATATTTCTTCGCCGGTGAACGGTCAATAATTTGACCAATGGGTGCGTGCGCCTTCTTCCGCCAGATTCGCTTCGGGGCGCGGTGGCAACGGATCCCCGTTTCGCTGTCCGCTAGCGCCTCGCGGTACAGTATGATTTGAAGCCGTGGACCTGATCCTCAACGATATCGAAGCACGCGTTCTGGGAGCGCTCGTCGAAAAGGACGTGACGACGCCGGACTATTATCCACTTTCCCTGAACGCTCTCGTTAGCGCCTGCAATCAGAAATCGAATCGCGATCCGGTGATGAATCTGGACGAGGAGAGCGTTCGCCAGGCCATCCGCGGGCTGGAGAAGCATGCTCTTGCCGGCCCTGCGGACAGCTTTGATGGGCGCGTCACAAAATACGAGCATCGCCTTCAGGAAGCTTACAATTTCGACCGGCGCGAGACGGGCGTCCTTTGCGTCCTGCTGCTGCGAGGCCCGCAGACGCTCGGCGAACTGCGATCCCGGTCCGAACGCATGCATTCGTTTGACGACCTGAGCGAAGTCGAATCCACGTTGCAGCGGCTGATGAAGCGCGAACCGCCGCTGGTTAAAATACTTCCGCGCCAGCCCGGAACCAAGGAGGCCCGCTACGCGCACCTGCTTTCAGGAGATGTGGAAGTTGCGCAAAGCAACGTAAGTGAAGAGATACCAGCTAAAGACGGCGGAATCCCGGACCGAATAACGAGTCTCGAACAGAAAGTATCTCAGCTTCAGAGCGAAATCGCGGACATCAAGCGGGAATTCAATGCGTTTCAGAAGCAGTTTGAGTCCTGAAAGCTTGCGGGGAAATCTTACCTCATAAGCTTTTGCAGGAGAGACTTCCCTTCCGATTCGGTGAGCACTCCCTTTTGGAGCAAAAGCAGAATGAGTTCGTTGACAACGTAGAGCGGCTGGCTTTCTCCCACCTTGGCACTTTCCCGGTTTTCGAAGGCTGCAGCGATCGAGGAGGTAGCGGCACCAGTCTTGGCGATTGGTTCCCCGCTTAACTCGGCGATCCAGTGATCGAGGAGCGACTGCTGATCGGGTTCGGACTCCGTGAAGGCGAGTCCCATTCCCATGCCGGGCTGAGCGAAGGCTACCTTCGCGGACATCTTGAGAGTCTGGCTCTCCCTGTTGATACGCACGACTAGGCTCGTGCCTTTGGGAAAGGGGCCGATGGTGTCGATGTAGCATCCACCCTGGCCGAGATCCGAGGTGCGGCCGACGATCTTGGCGCCCGATTTAGGCTCCGTGGCGTCGCACGTGGCCGTAAACGGATAGCGCGGGCTGGTACGCCGCTCTTTGCCGAAACGGCGGCCCGTAACATAGCGAGTTTGCAGGTCCTGGGGCATCAGCCTAGATGTAAGAAATGCACCGTCTTAGCTGCAATTGTTTCGGGATTCGGCGTCCAGCGCAATAGCGCGTTGGGCCGATGTGCCGGAATGGCAATTATTGCGACCAGTTAGTTACAGGTTAGTAACTCAAGGGATCACTTGATAGCAGGCGCGCTTTCAGGGCAGGAGTTTCCACTTCGAGAGTACCGGGGGCTCGATGAGGCTTTCGGCGCAAACGCCTCGAAAATGAGTGATATGCGGAGATCGGGCGTGAGCTTCAAGAGCCGCGGGGCTCGTCCAGTTTTCATAGAAAACGAAGGACGAGGGGTCTTCCGTTGATTGGTGCAAATCGTAGTCAATGCATCCCTCCTCCAGACGCGTTGGAGCAACGAGCGCCTGCAGGATTTCGCGGGCCTGGGCTTCTTTGCCCGGCTTGGCTCGGGCATGAGCAATTACCGTCAACATTTCACTCACCGTTTTCTCCTGTTTCGGTCCCTAATCGGCTTCCCCGCAGAGACTCCCTTCAGGTGTTCGTGGAAGAACTAAAAGCGGTCCATGATACGGAAGGTGCCGCGCCACGGCAACCAAAGCTCCTCACGCCAACAAAGACCTCGGGCCGCTCACTAACGGATTGCCGCGTTCGAAGAACCGAAACAGGCGGTGGGCCTCGCGGGACAGGCCAATTCTCGTCGTAATGCCAATCGGCCCCGTGGGTTGAACCGCGCTTCCCAGCCAGAGCGGGCTATCCGGGGAGCACAAATTAAGACCGTCCTGCGCCTTGTTGATGTGCATCGCCTGGGCCAGCCGTCCGGGTCCGCGGGTAAGGTCCGTGAGGCGCGATACAGCGCGATTGCGCTCCATGATATCGATGCCTTCGACCGGATCGAGAGCGCGGATCAAAACTCCGGCACCCACGCCGGCAGCTTCACTGGAGATATTCATCATCCAGCTGGAACCGTAGGCAAAGTAAACGTACGCGTGTCCGCGAGCGAGAAAGAGGGAACCGTTCCGGGGCGTCCGGCCTCGAAAGGAATGAGCCGCGGCGTCCCCTACGGGATATGCTTCGGTCTCGACGATCCTCCCGCTCACGCGGCCTTCCGGGAGGTCGTGGACCAGCGTTTTGCCAACCAGGTAGCGAGAGAGTTTGATGGTGTCGACGGGCAGTTCCCTCCGGCGAAGCCGCCGCGCGGCCTTCCGGGCAGGAAGAGATGGGAGGTGCGCGGAGTCAGGCATCAGCCGGAGAGAATTGCGGATAGGCACTGGGCACGATTTGTTTTAGCATAGGCCGGGGGGAATTCGAAAATGGCGAACACCTGCACGCACGTCAGTCAAATCCGCAACGTAAAACCGAAGACAACGGGCTGCGAAGAATGCCTGAAAATGGGCGATACCTGGGTCCACCTGCGGCTGTGCCTGACGTGCGGCCACGTGGGCTGCTGCGACAGTTCGAAGAACAAGCACGCCACCAAGCACTACCGCGCAACGCACCACCCGATTATGCAGTCGTTCGAGCCGGGAGAAGACTGGAAGTGGTGCTACGTCGATGAGACAGAGATTGATTCCCCTTCCTAGTGGCAAAGTAGCGCACGGCCCTGTAACAAGTTGAGTTGCGATTCTAATTCTCCGACCGAGGCGCGATGGCAAGCAACCTGACAATTCCGAGAAGCGAATCCTGGCCCGCTCTGCCCCTGGCGGAATGGAAGGATACGTGCGACACGCTGCACATGTGGCTTCAGATCGCGGGCAAGGTCCGCCTGGAACTGAGCCCGCACATCAATCATTGGTGGGAGGTGCCGCTCTACGTGAGCGCGCGCGGCTTGACGACTTCTCCCATTCCTTACGACCGGGGCATCTTCGAGATCCATTTCGATTTCATCGATCACAAGGCCGATATCGTGACGAGCACCAATCAATCGAAGACGCTTCGGCTCTACACGCGCACGGTCGCCGGATTCTACCGGGAGTTTATCGATTCTCTGCGAGCCCTGGGGATCGACGCAAAAGTCTGGCCCATGCCGGTGGAAGTGCCCGACCCGATTCGCTTCGATCAGGACGTGACACATTCGCGCTACGATCCGGAATTCGCGCATCGCTTCTGGAGGTTGCTTGTGACCCTGGATACGATTTTCAAGGAATTCCGGGCGCGGTTCATTGGAAAGGTGAGCCCGGTTCATTTTTTCTGGGGAAGCTTCGATCTGGCGGTAACGCGGTTCTCCGGCAGGCCGGCACCCGAGCGCCCCGGCGCCGATCCGGTGACGAAGGATGCCTATTCCCACGAAGAGATCAGCGCGGGTTGGTGGCCGGGGGGCGGGGTTGTCGCAGATGGGGCCTTTTACGCATACGCGGCTCCCGAGCCTGGGGGATTTCGCGAAGCAAAGGTGCAACCCTCCGCAGCCTATTACAACACGCAACTCGGCGAGTTCATTCTTCCCTACGAAGACGTTCGCAATGCGGCCGACCCAAAGGCTACCTTGATGCAATTCCTCGAAACCACCTACGAGGCTGGCGCCAGTCTTGGAGGATGGGACCGCCTCGCGCTCGAAAAGCAAATTTAATCCAAGCACGCACCGGCCAGGGATGCGCCCTGCCTGGAATGCAAATCCTTTCCGCAAGAACCCTAACGGGACCTTCGAGACTGCGTTTCGTACATTTCGGAGATGGAGGGTTCGGAGACCATTTCAGCCGGAAGCAGCGAACGAACGGCGCTCTCCAACTCGGAAGCCGTCGCGGCATGCTGCGGATAATTGAAGATTTTCACTTCGTGCGTAAACCGATCTACGGCGCCGGAAACGTCGTTCAAGCTGTCGGTTAAGCGGGCGGCCGCGATGCGGGCATTCTGCACGCTTACACCGGGCAACATCACTCCAAAAACACCTTCCGCGAAGTGATACAGAGAATCCTCCCGTCTCAGCTTCCGGGTGATGGCCTTTACGGCATCTCCCATCGCGGCCAGGATTTCTCCCGACTTCACCACGCTGGGATTCGGAATCAGCCGAATGACCATGACGGAAAGAGTGTCACGGAGATTGACGGCCCTGCGAAATTCCATCGAAAGCCGGTCCTGGAAAGGATTCATTCCGGCGAGGGTGTCGATCAGGTCCTGGCCTACCTGACGGTGAAGCGCGGTGTAGCGAACTTCGGCTTGGCGGATCTCCCGGCGGAGGCGCTGCACGACGATTTGGCGGTCGATCAGATACCCCAGCAAGAGCAACGACAGGGCACAAAAGCCTAAAAAGGATATCTTCAGGGTCCTGGCGCTGAACATGACAGGATGGCTTTCAATCGTTGGATACATCAGGATTGCGACGCCCGCCACCAGAACCGCGATAATGGAAAGCGAAAACATGGCCAGCTGGAATTCCCGCTTATCAATGCTGCTTGAGTCCACGCGATCGAAAAGCCGCATGTATGGGCGCCTCTTTTTTATCGGGCGGCACCCTCCACCACGCGGGGTGCGCACGTTCACTTAAATGAATCGGCCGGGAGCCGACCGTCCTTAGTTCTACTTATGACTTATGTCAATTATCTGGGTATTGCACGCGCTCCCATTTTGGAACAGGTCCTGCTCGGTAGAGAAAGCACCGAATCTGGGACGGAGTCCAGCTCCCGCCGCCTCGATGGAATGCATTGATTATGAAAGGATTAGGCTAAAGATTTGATTCGTTCAGGATAACGAAATCAAGAGGTTGTTTACCCATACGAACAACATACAAAACCAAAAGTCCTGCAAAGGCGGGTTCTAGTGTGTGGGGGCACTCAGCAACACACGTTCCGCAAACAGGTGCCCCCGCACGGCTCGGTGCTTTTCCAGAAAATGAAGCTGGGCCCGTTTTCCCCATGATTTAACGAAGTAGTAGTTGAGAGCTGCAGCGGCGCCCGCGCCCACCAGGGGAATCACGCGCCCGGCCCACTTCTCTGCCACTTCCGCTCCCACCTTCACAGCCATGGCGTCTACGAGTCTCGGCACGAGATGCTCGATGGCGCGTTTCTCCACGAACTCGCGCGTGAAATCCAATCCCGCGGCGGTAGCGGCTGCCAGCCAGAGGGCCGCCATTTCTTCCGAGGTTGAATACTCGAAACCGTGAACCAAGCTGAGCTTTTGCAGCATGCGAATGGTGATCGCGGCCAGTATACCCATGTCGGGCAGCAGGGTTGCCATGCCGCCTATGCCCAAGCCCATTCCTTCGAGCGCCGCCATTCTCGCGGAGGACCAGATAATTTTTTCGGCGGCGGGGATAATGGTTTGTTCATCGAGCCTGTGCATATCGCGCCAGGATTCGATGGGCAGATTGTAGGCCCGCCGGGCGTGATGCAGAAACTTTTCGGCGTCCACCTGCACGCGGGGATAGGCCCGGCGGAATCCAAGGCGCAAAGCACCCCGAACAGCCCTGGAGAACACTGTTGGATCGTCAGCGCGCGTCATAGCCATGTCGGATGATCTCCTCATCCCGAAAGCCTCCGTATATTAGACGCGACAAAGGGCTGAGGCGATTGCCCCGCATCGTTTAGGAACATAACCCGTGGCTCCCGCATTGGCCGGAGGGGCGACGAGCTGCGCCGACGCCGCCTGCCCTTTGTTCCAATGCTCAACAGACGCCGGGGAGCCGTCCTGCAGCTTGGCGGCATAGACCATCTTCCACGATCCGGGCGCAAAAGCGATATAGATCATTTCCTTGTTCTCGGAATTGTCTTTTGATTTTCCCTCCCCGCCGTCACGATTTGAGCCGGTGCGATTTTTGGGGTCAGTGCCGGCCGGGCGCCTGATGGTACTTTTGAACGTAAGGGTACCGGCATCGATGGATATTTCGTCCGCATGGAGATAGATGGACTCCTCGGTCTATCGCCCGTGCTCGCCGTTGCGCTCGCAATTGAGCAAAACGCACCAATCATAACTTCCATATTCGATCGCTGACATTCGCCCTCCTCGTTGCGACAGTCTAGGTGAGGCCAGAGGGTTCGTCTATAAGGGAGGATACTCAGAATCGGTGAGGGAAGAGCCTGGCACGGCCGCAACCTCAAACGAATCAGTCTCTTCTGTCAGAGCCCTCCGTTCAACTTTGAACAATCTCACAGGGATTGCGCTTGTGGGGAGTTCCCTCAGGTAGAGACAATAGAGTCAACAAGTGGGCCTGCCCGCCGATTGCATACTGTGCGGGAAAATACTTGCCGAAGGCAGGTGGCAAAAAATGTACGACCATGACGAAAAGTTAAAGGGCGCGACATCGGCCAGCCAGGCGGAACGGCGCGGATCCGGCCGGCACCCGTTTATCGCGGCGGCAGACGTGGTGGAACTGGGCACCGGCGCGCTGTTTTCTACTCGCACCACGGACCTGGGGCCCGGCGGGTGTTTCGTGGATACCCTGGTTCCTTTCGACGCAGGCTCCAATGTCCGCGTGACGATCCGCGAGGGCAGTCACCGATTCGAGGCCACCGGAATCGTGGTGTATTCGCAATCCGGGCTTGGAATGGGTATCGCGTTCGACGACATGAAGCCAGAACAGCGTAAAACCCTGGCGATTTGGCTGGGCGAAGAAGTGAGCCAGCGGGAGGAACAACCCGTGGCGACGGCACCCTCTGCGAAGCCAAAACCCATGTTGCCTCACGGTTCCGATCGGGAAGCCCTCGTACGGCTCGTGAGATTGATGATCAAAAAAGGAATGTTGACTGAACCGGAAGCAACCGCGATTTTCGGAAATCCGATGCCGTTTTGAAGCTCTCTTGTGTTTTTGCGAGACCGCGCTAGTTGACCCGATTCGTTTTTGAAGGCTGGATTCCCGACCATGAAGCGAAAAAAGCTCGGCGAAGTTCTGCGCGACCGCGGACAAATCTCTTCCGCCGACCTCACCAAAGCAATTGAGGATCAGGAAGGCAAGCTCGTCCATCTGGGCGAACTCATGCTGGAGCGCGGCTTCGTATCGAAGCCCGATTTAGCCTCCGCTCTCACCGAAGTCACGCGCGTTCCTTACCTCGATTGCGAAAAAGTCCGCATTGATCCTGGAGTGCTGAAGCTGGTACCGCAGGGGCTTGCAAAAAGATGCTGCGCTCTCCCCATCGAGGCGCAAGGCACCACCAGGCTCGTGATGGTGATGGCCGAACCCCAGAACCTGCGGATCATCGACGAACTGCGCTTCTCAACCGGGATGGAAATCGTGGCGCGGCTGGCGTTCCGCGACGAGATCGAAAAGGCCATCGAGAAGTGGTATCTCAAGGTACCCGCTGAAACAGGATCCGTGGACGAGGCGACACAAGCAGGCGACCCGCGCGTGGAGTTCATCTCATCTAGCTCGCTGCGGCGGAATGTGGAAGCGGTTCACGGGATGCAGGCGGAACTTCTGCAGAAGTCGACACCAGCCGTAAGGCTGGCGGCTTCTATCATCACGGCGGCGGCCAACAAGCAGGCAGCCGACATTCATATCGAACCGCAAGCCGCCGACTCGGTGGTGCGTCTCCGGGTGGACGGCTTGCTGCGCGATTATCAGCGCATTCCACAATCGCTGCAAAGCTCGGTGGTATCGCGCATCAAAATTCTGTGCGATATGGACATCGCCGAACGCCGCGCTCCCAAGGCGGGACGGTTTCTTGTGAAGATCGCCGAACGCCGGCTGGACATTCGCGTTACCACACTCCCCACGCAATATGGGGAGAAGATCGTCCTGCGGCTGTTGGACGCCGAAGCGCCGCGACAGGACTTCGCCACGCTCGGCTTCCCCGAGGAGATCGCGGAGGCGTTCCAGCAGATGCTGGGCCTGCCCCAGGGGATGATCCTGGTCACCGGTCCTACGTGCTCGGGCAAGAGTACGACGATTTACTCCGCGCTGAACTTCGTGCGGAGGCCTTCCCTCGATATCGTTACCGTGGAAGATCCAATCGAATACGAATTGCAGGGGTTGAACCGAGTCGAGGTGAATAGCAAGGCCGGGCATACGTATGCCGCGTGCGCGCGCTCTGCACTGCGTCAGGCCCCTAACGTCATTATGATCGGCGAGATTCGGGACCCGGAAACGGCGGAGATCGCGATAAAGGCCGCGCAGACCGGGCAGCTCGTGCTCTCCACGCTGCACACCAACGACAGCGTTTCGGCAATCACGCGCTTGATCGATATGGGCTTGCCCGCATTACAAGTCGCGTCCTCTATTACGGGAGTGGTTGCCCAACGGCTCATCCGGCGTTTATGCGCATGCCATAAGGTGGTTGGCGCGAGCCCCGAATTCGTCTCGCGGCTCAAGGGCGCCGGCGTGGCAAAACCGCCCGAGATGGAAAGCGTTCCGGTGGGATGTGAACTGTGCGACCTCACCGGCTATAAAGGACGCATCGGCATCTTCGAATTGCTGGCATTCAACGATCCCATTCGCTCCGCAATCCGTTCCGGAGGGCGCAACGAGGAGATCCGCGAGCTGGCCCGGCAGAATGGCATGAAGCTGATGCAGGAATACGCGCTCGAACGCGTGCGAGAGGGTGTGACGACGATTGAAGAAGTCCTGCGCGTGATTCCGGTCGAACCGATTGCTTCGTCATGCTGCCAGACATGCGGCACAGACATTTCCTCCTCCTTCCTGTTTTGTCCGTTTTGCGGCGCAAAGGCGCCCAACCCCGTTGCGGCAAAACCCCGAAAACGTTCCCTTGCGGGGCAAGGAGTTGTCAGAGAATGAGTTCCGAGACACCGCCCAACCAATCGCGGCTGGTGAACCGATTTTCCAACCTGCGCGACCTCTCGGTTAGCTACGAAGGTCATAGCGAGGAGGTTGCTACACGGCCACCGGACATCAGCACCCGCGGGATGTTCATCAATACAACGAAGAATTTCCCCGTGGGCGCAGTGCTGACTGTGTGTTTCAAGCTGGCCCATTCCGGCGTCGAAGTGACTACGCGAGCCGAGGTGCGGTACTGCCTCGCGGGTGTGGGAATCGGGGTCGAATTCATGGAAATCTCCCCGGAATATGTGCGGGCGATCGAGGCAGAAATCAGCCATCCGCCCCAATCGGAAGTGCGGACAGGCAAGGGCGTAACACCCGGAAAGCCGCTGAAATCCTAGAACTCTGCATGAAATTCCTGCATCGGGAAATTTTTCTCGATCTTTTCCATTCCGGGCGCCCTACCTCCTACATAAACCACATGGAATCAGCCGAAGTTACCTCTGTAGTGGTGGCCTTGACCGTGCAGCGGTGACCGCGCGACTGGGGGGCTTATGGGAGAGCGTAGGAAAGCACGGCGGTACGAGGTCTATTTGCCCTTGCAGGTGTGCCTCTCGCGGCAGCGCCCCACGGAATTCCATACGGCGCAGCTACGGGATATTTCTCGTTCGGGGCTGTACTTCCACTCCACGATCCCCATCGACAAAGGGGTCGGCATGGAGCTTACTTTCGCCCTTCCCACCGAGCGAGAACGAGGCAAATCCGTGCTGGTGCGCGCGAGCGCAAAAGTGCTGCGAGTCTCACAAATCGACGGCGATCTGGCGCCCACTTACGGGGTAGCGGCGAGTATCGACCGGCTCGACTTTATCCGCCCGGTGGTAACAAACGCGGCGTAATTGTCGTATCCGCCCAACTGCCTATCAACACGGATTCGCCAGAGCGTTTTCTGCCGTGGCTCTTCTCTTTTCTTCTACAATTCATGAATGCCTCGCAGTTACTCCGGCGAAGAGTCGCATGAAACGGAGCGTGCTGTTCTACAGGCGCTTTGCCAATCGTCGACCACGCAAGCCCTGCGCGAACGTATCCTCCGGGAATTAGCTTCTTATCGATGGCGGGTGGAGGATCACCGGGTGATTTTCGATGCGCTTCGGAGAAGCCGGAGCGCCAGGGCTTCCCTGTTGCAGGAACAATTGCGGGCGCACGCGACGCGGATGGGATTTCCCGATATTGACTGGGATGCCTTCCTCGCGCCGGGCGGCGAAAGCCAGGAAATCGAGAAGTGGGTGTCTCGCTTGAAAGCAGCTGCCCAGTCCGGCTGAGGCGACTGTTACTTCGCGGGGACAGCAAGCTCGAAGTCGATGAGCTGGCGCAGCGCGTTGGGATCCCCGCCCGCTACCGGGCGCCCGTTGACGAATACGGTGGGAGTCCCGCTGACGTTGAGGGCCGCACCATCCTGCTGATTCGCCTCGACGGCCTTTGCGGCCCCCGGTGACGCGAGACAAGCCTTGAAGGCATCGCCGTTCAGCCCGAATTGCACGGCAAACTCATTCAGCTTGTCCCACACATTTTCGGGAGTAATGGAGTCCTGGTTCGTGTAGATAGCGTCGTGCATTTTCCAGAATGCTTCGGGTGACTGCAGGAAGGCGCAGCGCCCGCCAATCGCGGCCGTCTTTGCCCAGGGATGGACCTGCTCCAGCGGAAAATCCTTGAATACCAAGCGCAGCTTGGATTTGTACTGGTCGAAGAAATCCTTGAGAACCGGTTCCAACTGGCGGCAATTCGGGCACTCGAAGTCGCCAAACTCGACGAGTGTTACACGCGCATCCGCGGGGCCCTTTACCGGGTTCCCTTCGATGTGCATCTTGGCGCGAGCGGCGGTGTAGGGATCGGCGGCCATATCGAATATGTCGCCTCGGAAAAGTGTTTTGCCGTCTTTGCTGACGTAGACTTCGCCGTTGTCTGTGCGGTCGTTCAGAGTGACCTCGATGGGAACCAGATAGTAGCCGGCAGCGGTCGATTGGGTCAGCGGGCCGAGCTTTACTTTGAAATCCGTGCCCCAGGCAAACAGGTTGCGCACGAAGGCTTCGGTCGTCTTGAGAATCTGCGCCTGGTCGGCGGTCGGCGAGCCGGCCGCCGGTGTAGCCTTGGAACCTTGCGCGAGGGTTGGCAGCGCGCTGAGCAGTATTGCGACCGTATTGAGAATCAGTTTTCTTGCGAACATTTGAGCCGGTCTCCCTTGGTTTCTCTCTTGTAGCGGAATTAAGTGTGGTTATGATGCTGCCTACATCAAAAGCCTTTGAACCTGACTGCGCCTAAACAGCAAATCTCTGCGCCAGAGGGAAACGGCGTCCGACGCTGAAAGCTTTCGACGTGACCTTCAGGCCCGGAGGCGCCTGCTTGCGCTTGTACTCGTTGCGATCCACTTGGAGCGCAACCCCGCGCACCAGGTCCAGCGAGAAGCCGTAGTGCTGGGCGATCTCTTCCGGACTGCGAAGGTCCTCGACATAGGCCTTGAGAATCCGATCGAGGACGTCGTAGGGCGGTAGGCTGTCCTGGTCCGTTTGATTCGGGCGGAGCTCGGCAGAAGGAGGCTTCGTCAGGCTCGCTTCCGGAATGCGCTGCCTGGCGCGATTGGCGACCCGCGCAAGCTCGTAGACCATCGTTTTCGGAACGTCGGAAATCACGGCAAGGCCGCCCGCCATGTCGCCATACAGCGTGCAGTAGCCTACGGCCATTTCGGACTTATTGCCCGTGCTCAGCACCAGAGAACCGAATTTATTCGAGAGCGCCATCAGGAGGTTGCCACGGATGCGCGCCTGAATGTTCTCTTCGGCGACCCCGGCCTCAAGACTCGCAAAAGTATTTTTCAATGTCGCCCGGTAACTGTTGAACGTCTCGCTGATCGGCAGAGTCACAAGCTCGATGCCCAAATTTGCAGCGAGTTTTCGCGCATCCAGGATGCTTCCCTCCGAGGAATAAGGGCCGGGCATACTGACGCCAATCACGTTGGCGGCGCCGAGGGCGTCTGTGGCGATGGCCGCTACAAGAGCGGAATCGATGCCTCCGCTCAGTCCGATGACCACTTTGCGGAAGCCGCATTTGCGAACGTAATCGCGAGTGCCAAGCACGAGTGCGCGATAGGCGGCTTCGAGCTCGTCATCGATCTGCGGGCGGATGTCTCCCGCCCCGGTGGCCGTGTCGAAAAACACGAGATCTTCTTCAAAGGATTTGGCGAGCGCGGCAACCCGGCCGTCGGGGAGGAAGGCGACGCTCGAGCCGTCAAAGATCAGGCTATCGTTGCCGCCCACCTGATTGACGTACACGACCGGAACCTCGTGGCGCTTGGCCATGGCCTTCAGCATATCGTGGCGAACCCCGCGCTTGTCGATCGTGTACGGGGAGGACGAAATATTCAGAACGACCGAGCTTCCCTTCCCGATCAGCTCGCTTACCGGGTCGCGTTCATAGAGACGCTGCGCCCAGAAATTCTTGTCGTTCCAGATGTCCTCGCAGATGGTGATGCCCAGGGTTTCGGCGCCGAGAAAAAAGGCGTGCTGGGAAGTCGCGGGTTGGAAATAGCGGGACTCGTCGAAGACATCGTAGGTGGGCAGGAGCATCTTTCGCTGCTCGAACAGTATTTTCCCGTGCCCGACCACGGCCGCGGAGTTTGCAACGGGCTTGCCGGTATCGTCCTGCGCCTTACCGACGTATCCGACAACGGAGGGGACTGGGACCATCTGGGCCAGGCGCGCGAGCGCTTCGTGGTTGCGGTGAACGAAGGCGGGCCGCTCGATGAGATCCTGCGGTGGATAGCCGCAGAGGCAAAGCTCGGAGAACACCGCGATTTCCGCGCCGCCCGCCTGCGCCTGGCGAGCCAGTTCCAGGACTCGCGCCGAATTGCCTTCGAAATCACCGACCGTGGGATTGAACTGGGCTAGCGCGATCTTCATTAGAGGCACTAGCATACGGACCGCGCCGGGGCTTTTCAACCTCGAGAGCGAGACGTGTTGCGTTGCACGTTTCTCTGGTGCGAGATTCCGAAGATCGTAGAACCGCAGAGCGGAGTTTCAGAAAACCGTATATCGACATGTGACAGCGCGGCGCAGCGATCGTCAGACTGACGTAAGTCTCGCGGCGACAGCAACGGATCATTCGAGCGTCGCAGCGGGCGATTGGCAGCGCATTTGCTCCTGCACTCAGCAATGCGCTCTTGTTCTGGGATGGGCTGGTTTTGCCGCGTACGCGCCTGGACTGGAATCCTGGGGTGGGGGTGAGAGGGAGACCTGCGGGTCTCCCTCATTTGTGTTACCGAGAAATCAAAAAAAACGGTTAGAACTTGCGGGACCACGCCTTTGGCCAGCGCTCGACCACGATTTTCTTGTCGGTGTAAAACTCGATCGCGTCCCGCCCTTGGCCGTGAAGCACGCCCAGGAAGCTGTCGCGCCAGCCGCTGAACGGGAAATAGGCCATGGGCGCGGCCACGCCGATGTTGATCCCCACGTTCCCGGCGGGAACTTCGTAGCGAAACTTCCGCGCGGAGGCGCCGCTGCTGGTGAAAATCGAAGCCATATTGCCGTAAGGGCTGCGCGAAAGAATCTCAATTCCCTCTTCGAGCGTCTTTGCGGGCACCAGACTCAGCACCGGGCCGAAGATTTCGGTGGTGGAAAGCGAGCTCGAAGCCGGCACGTTGTCGAGAATCGTCGGCTTGAGGAAATTCCCTTTGCCGTTTCCCGTTCCATTACCGGAACGGCCGTCGAGGAGCGGCTGCGCCCCTTCACTGGCGCCTTTGGCGATCAGGCTTTCGATGCGGGCCTTGCTCTCCGGCGTGATCACGGGCCCCATTTGGACGGAATCATCGAGTCCGTTGCCCACTTGAATGGCGCTCGCTGCGTTGACGATGGACTCCTTGAATTTCTTCTGGGCATCGCCGACTACCACGGCAACCGAGACCGCGAGGCAGCGCTGACCCGCGCAGCCGAAGGCGCTGTCGCTGATGATGCGCGTGGATGTTTCCAGATCCGCGTCGTCGAGAACCAGGACGTGATTTTTCGCGCCTCCCTGGCACTGGACGCGCTTCCCGTACACGGCGCCCTGCGCGTAGACGTATTTCGCCACTGGCGTGGACCCTACGAAACTGATCGCCCGCACGTCGGGATGCGCGAGCAGCGCGTCGACGACAGGTTTGCCGCCGTGGACCATGTTCACCACGCCCGGCGGAAGCTTCAGCTTTTCCATCAACTCGAAGACCTTCTGCGAGGTGAGCGGCACTCGCTCTGAAGGCTTCAGGATGAACGTGTTTCCGCAGGCGATCGCGTACGGCAGAAACCAGAAAGGAATCATTACCGGGAAGTTGAAGGGCGCGATGGCCGCGGTGACTCCCAGCGGCTGGCGAATCATCATCTCGTCGATCCCGCTGGCGACGTCTTCCAGGTTGTAACCCTGCATGAGGGTAGGGATGCCGCAGGCGACTTCGACGTTCTCGATGGCGCGGCGCAATTCGGCGCGGGATTCTGTCAAGGTCTTGCCGTTTTCCGTGGTGCAGATTCGCGCGATTTCTTCGACGTTATCTTCGAGCAACTGCTTCAGCTTGAAGAGATATTGAATCCGATCCTGCGGCGGCGTGCGGCGCCATTCCGGATAAGCCGTAGCCGCGGCCCGAACCGCCGCGTCGACGTCGCCGGCCGCGCCGAGCGGCACGCGCGCGAGCAACTCCGACGTGGCTGGGTTCATAACGCCGAGCGATTCGCCGCTCGTCGACGCTTTCCATTCGCCGCCGAAGTGATTCAGCAATGCAACAGTGTCCGTCATAGGGGCCTTTTTCAGGTTAGCGAGGGTGCCGTTTCGGTTGGCTTCTTCGTTATCTGCGAGGGATCGGCGCCAACGCGGCCCGAACCTTCGCCCTTTCCGGACGCAGCCAGCTGGAAATCATATTTGATGCTGGGCAAATGAGGCAGAGGAGACGCCGGATCGGATTCGTTGACCCTCACGATCAGGGAATCGGTCACGCCGAAGACGGTGTCGGAATCGATGTGCGGATCATTGTGAATATAGAGAGCGGTTACGACCTCTCGATAGCCCGGGGCGCCAATCAGGAAGTGAATGTGCGACGGGCGAAAACCGTGGCGTTTCTGCGCGCGGATCATCTCGCCGACCGGGCCGTCCATGGGAATCGAATAGCCGGCGGGAACCTCGGTGCGGAAATAGTAGCGGCCTTCGGCGTCGGCGTGCAGAGTGCCGCGGAGGTCCATATCGGTGGCCGCGTTCGGGCGCTGCAAATCGTAGTCGCCCTTCTCATCAGTCTGCCACACCTGGACGGACGCTCCAGGAATTCCCTTTCCGTTCGAATCCGTGACGCGGCCATACATTACGATCTCCGTACCCCTGATTTCCTTGACGATCGAATCACCGAGCTTGAATTGCGGCGAATTCATTCGATAGAAGGGGCCCAGCAGGCTTGCGTCGGTGTGCCCGCCCGGTGTGCGCGCGTCGCTCATCAGTCCCACGAGGGAACTCAAGCCAAGCGTGTCCGAAAGCAGGATAAATTCCTGGCGGTACGGAGTGCATTTCTGCCCCACTTCGGTGAAAAAGCGGATGCCTTCGAGCCATTCCTCCGGCGTCAAATTCACTTCGCGCGCAAACGCATGAAGGTGCCTGACGGCCGCATTCATAATTTCCTTGAATCGCGGGTTTGGCGTGGACGCCATCTGCGCCAGGACAGCTTCGACGACCGTGTTCTCGTTGAGTTGTTGCATTCGGTTTTCCCCTTTCGGCTGCGCGGATTACGCTTTTCGGCCACGCTCATGGAACGTTCGATCATACCCCGCAATTAACCCGATGTCGCTCCTCCCGCTGCAGGCCGAGCATAATCTACACCGGCCGGAACGAGCGCGCAATCGCAGGGAACAGACGGGTGAAGGCGATGAGAGCGAAAGGTAAAATGAAAAAGGGCCGGATAGACTTTCTTTTCCGGCCCTCTTCCCGGTGGCATTGTGATCTTCTTGTCTATCGATCCGGACGATAGAACTGGGTGTTCCGTGGGTCAATAGCCTGGAGCTGGCGTTTGTACCCATCCTGTAAATACTACGAGGAGCTAACTTAGCACGAGAAGCCCCGTGAAGCGGATTCTAGCGGGAACTCTTTCCTCCACCGGGATGGAGCGTAACGCGCTGGACGCGCCAGTTGAGAACCTCGCCCACGTAGAGTTCGTTCTCGCTCTGGCAATCCATGGCGTGAACCGTGCCGAACTGCTTTGGTCCCTTGCCGGCGGAGCCGAATTTTCCTACCACGGTGCCATCGAGTTCCAATTTGTAGATTTCGCCGTTGTCAAAGTTATTTGCATCATTGGAGTTTGACGCATAAAGATACTGATGCGGCCCCGGCGTGATGCACATCGCCATGGGAGAACCGATGCCGGTATATTGCGTCTTGAAATTGCCGTCGTTGTCGAACACCTGGATGCGCTTGTTGCCGCGATCGGCCACGTAGACGTTGCCTTTGGCATCCACCGCGATGGCGTGGGGAGTATTGAACTGGCCTTCGCCGCTTCCATAGGAACCCCAGGTCTTGACGAAGCGACCATCCTTATCGAACTTTGCGATGCGAGCGTTGCCTGCGGACCCGTGACCATCGGCTACGAAGATATTGCCAGCAGCGTCCCAGGCAACATCCGCCGGTGCGCCGAAGTTGTCTCCCAGCACGCCGGCTCCGGGGCCGCGTCCGCCGAAAGCGTTCGCAGCGGGCGCAGGCCTCGATTCCGGGGGCATGGTGGGAACCGTGACCGATTCGGGCTTTCTGCCGAAGGTCATCACGATACGGCCCTGCGGATCGAATTTGATGATCATGTTCGAGCCTGAATCGACGGCCCAGATATTGTCCTGGGGATCGACGCGGACATTTTCTGCCCACACAAATCCGTAGATCTCCTGGCCCATCTCGCGGACGTAGTTCCCGTTCTGATCAAACTCGAACAGGCGCGTGCCGCCGCGGGCGAAAGTACGCGAGGTGCCCGTGCTCAGGTTTACCGAGCCGGTCCGTGTGAACACGAAGATGTGGCCCTTGGAATTGTGCGCCACGCCGGCCGGCTCGCCCATGTAGATGTGCTCCGGCCACTTCAGGAAGCCGGAGTTGGTGTCGTAGGAAAGCTCCGACTGGGCGTAGACCGCGCCTGCGCCCAGCAGCGCCAGCATCAGCATCAGCATCGAAACCTTTAAGCGAAAATTCATGCGCGATCTCCCGAAATCCTTTTTCTCAATTCGTTTCAGTGGAAGCCTACTTCGAGGCCCGGGCCGAAGCCGAGCCAGGATGCAGAATGATCTTCTGTACGCGCCAGCTGGTGATTTCCCCGATCAGCAGTTCGTTTTCGTGGCGGCAGTCGATCCAATGCGTGGTGCTGAATTCGCCCAGCAGCTTGCCGGGCGTTCCGAACTTGCCAAGGACGGTGCCATCCAGCTCCATCTTGTAGATTTCGCCCGAAACCGGAAAATATCGTGAATCGCTGGTATCGGGATTGGAGTTGGAGGCATAGAGATACTGGTGCGGCCCGGGGGTGACGCAAATGGCCCAGGGAGCGCCGACGTTATCGATGATTTTCTTCAGGTTCAAATCGTTGTCGAGAACCTGGATGCGCCGGTTGCCGCGATCTCCAACGTAGATATTGCCCTGCGCATCGGCCGCGATGGTGTGCGGGGTGTCAAATTGCAGAGGCTCTTTCCCCTTCGTGCCCACCGCCTTGACGAATACGCCGTTCTTGTCGTACTTCACGATCCGCGAATTCCCGTAACCATCCGCGATGAAAATATTACCGGCGGGATCCCAGGCAAGATCGGTCGGGCGGTTCAGGATGTAAGGCTGAGCCGGCGGTGGCGGCGCGCCGTTGGCAGGCGTCGCGGGGATTCGTCCTCCTCCCGCTTCCGGCTTCCTTCCCAGAACCATGATCACGCGGCCCTGCGGGTTGAACTCCACGATCATGTTGGAGCCTTCGTCCACGACCCAGATGTTGTCCTGCGAATCGACGCGCACTCCGTGCGCCATCTCGAAAGCGTACAGCCCGTCGCCGAGCTCCCGGACGAATTCACCGGTGCGGTCGAATTCGAATAGACGCGTGCGGCCGCTGCGCGTGAACACGAAGAAGTGTCCCTTTGAGTTCGAAGCGACGCCGATTCCCTCCCCCATGTAAAGGCCCGCGGGGAGCTTGATGAAGTTGGGCACCGAGGTAAACGGGATATCGGGCGCCGTGGCGTACGCCGAAGGGCGCGGAGGCACCTGGTTCTGCCCGAAGGCTGCGCAACTGAAGGCCATCAGGCCCATCAGAGAGTTCAAAAGTTTCAGATTCCGTTTCACTGAAAACCTCCTGCAAAAATTTCGATCCGGAGCGCTTGATGACGAGCAAATAGCCGATGAACGCCCATTTCTACTTGAAATTGTGCGGTAGCCCTCCGGCCAGCGCGGATCATATAACAGCATCTTTTACAATACAACCTGCCGTCGCCGCATCGTTTCAACTGACAAGCAGAAAGCACATACTTACGTTTGACTTTTAGTCATGACGAAATTAAGCTCCGCGCCGAGGAGTCACGATATCACCGATGCGATCTAAGATTGCCACGCGTACCGCGCTACTTCTCTTACTCGCGAGCGTCTTTTCCGTTTTCTTTATGGCGCCTACGCCGATCCGCGCGCAGGAACCATCGGGAAGCCTCGTTGGAAGGGTCACGTCTGCAGAAGAGGGCGCGATGGAAGGCGTAGTGGTAAGCGCCAAGAAGGATGGCTCCACGATCACGGTGAGCGTGGACAGCGACAAGCAGGGGCATTTCGGGTTCCCGGCCGATCGCGTGGAGCCGGGCCATTACACCCTGGCGATCCGCGCGGTTGGATACGACCTCGATAGGCCCGCGGAGGCGACCGTTGCCGCGCATAAGATTGCTACGATCGACCTGAAACTTCGCAAGACCAAGAATCTCGCGCTGCAGCTTACCAGCGCGGAATGGCTCATGAGCATGTCCGGCACGGACCAGCAGAAAACCTCCCTGATGAATTGTGTGAATTGCCACACGCTTCAGCGTCCGATTACTTCCACGCACACCGCGGATGAATTCACACAGGTGATCTATCGCATGATGGGCTACGCCTCGGGCAGCCAGCCGATCCGGCCGCAAAGGCGCGTGAACGCGGACGCGGTTGCCGGGAATCCGGAAAACTACCGTGTGCTGGCCGGTTACCTGGCATCTGTGAACCTGAGCTCCGGACCGGCTTGGGGATATGCGCTCAAGACGCTGCCCCGGCCTACGGGCCGGTCGACGCGCGTCATCATCACCGAATACCGCCTGCCGCGGCCGACCATCATGCCGCACGACGTGATGCTCGATGAACATGGCGCCGTGTGGTTTTCGGATTTTGGCGAGCAGTTTTTCGGCAAACTCGATCCCAAGACGGGCAAGGTCACCGAATGGCCCGTGCCTTCGCCCAAGCCCGGCTATCCGGAAGGAATGCTCGAACTCAAAGAAGATACCGACGGGCAGTTCTGGCTGGGGATGATGTTTCAGGGGGCCATCGCGCGCTTCAACCCCAAGACGGAGAAGTTCAAGATCTACAGCGGGCCGCCGGAAATCAACGACGAAGGGTTCCAGGTGAACATGCTGGCGCAACACGTGGCGGTGGACGGGAAGGTCTGGACGTCGGGAAAGCAGGATGAGATTTACCGCGTGGATGTGAACACCGGAAAATACGAGAAATTCCTGCCGCTCAAGCAATTGCCCGGGCCGGGGCCTTACGGAATTTATGGGCTGACCACCGACTCGCACAATAATCTCTACTTCGCGGAAATCGGCGACAGCCACATCGGTCGGATCGACGCCAAAACCGGCGAGGTGAAATTCTACGCGACGCCCACGCGGCATTCGCGCCCGCGCCGCATCCAGGCAGATTCGCAGGACCGCCTGTGGTTCGGCGAATACACGGGGAATCGCGTCGGTGTGTTCGACCCGAAAACTGAGAAATTCACCGAATGGGAGTTGCCGACTCCGTGGAGCGGCCCCTACGATGCCACTTGCGACAAGAATGGCGAGTTGTGGACCGGCGGCATGACAAACGACCGCGTCTCGCGAATCAATCCCAAAACTGGCGAAACCGTTGAGTATCTCTTGCCGAAGAGTACGAATATTCGCAACGTGTTCGTCGATAACTCGACGACTCCCGTTACGTTTTGGACCGGCAGCAACCACGGCGGCGCGATTCTGAAAGTTGAGCCGCTCGACTAAGAAACAGCATTTCACAACTCCCTCCACACATTCCGGAACGCACCACGGCATTTTTGCACTTGGGGAATACGGGCACCATTCCTGAAATTGAGCTTCAGCAAATCTGCACCGCGGCGCCGCCGAAAGCCCTTGCGCGACGGGCCTGTGAGCTATAAGTTATCGGTCGGCTGGATCGCAGATTCGCATCGGCAGGCTTCACAAAGGAGACGGAATATGTCGGCATGGAAGACCATCTCACTGATTTTTCTCGCAGGCCTTCTGGGACTGTTACTGGGAGGAAGAATGCGCGCGCAGAATCCGGCGAGCAGCGGAAACACCACCGCGACCGCTCGACCGCTACCCAAGGACGTCTATCCCGATTCCGGGAACCGTCTGCCTCTGCTGAAGCGCGACGATCTGGACGATTACGGCAAATCCGTCTACGACGAGCTTGCCACGCTCGGAGGAAATCCCGCCCCAATCCGTATCTACAGCCCGAAGCTCGCCAAGCCGATGGCGGAAGCGCATCGCTACCTGAAGTACGACTCCGGACTGGGAGACCACCTGACCGAGATTGCTGTGCTGACAACCGCGCGCGAGATGGAAAACCAATTCGAATACACGCAGTGGGAATCGCATGGGCGCCGGCCGGGATCGAGCCATATCGACGACAACATCATCGACATCATCAAATACGAAAAGCCGGTGACGGGACTCGACGAGAAAGATGCCGCCGTGATCACCTACGGGCGCGAACTGATCGGCCAGAAGAAGGTATCGTCCGAAACTTTCGCCCGAATCCTGCATCTCTTCGGTCCCCGCGGCACCGTGGATTTGTCGGAGTTGATGGCTCTCTACGTCGCCACCGGCGTCGAGCTGAATGCTTTCGACATGCAATTGCGGCCGGGGCAAAAGCCGCTGCTCCCGCCTCAAACAGCCGCGGCGAACTGCCTGAATCGCTAAAAGGGAGAACGCATCGATGGCGGTGTCGAAAAGAGCCGGATTTGTGGCGTTGGTTGGCCTGGCGGGCGTACTGCTCGGCGCGCGGATTCATGCGCAGAATTCACCGAACGCTGCGGGCTCATCGGCGGATACGCTTCCCAAGGACGTTTATCCCGAATCCAGAAACCGCCTGCCGTTGCCCAAGCGCGAAGAGATGGACGACGAGGGCAAGAAGGCCTTCGACGAATGGGCTAACGGGCTGCAGATGGCCTCGATCAATCGCCCTCCGCTGCGCCTCTACAGCCCCAAACTTGCCCAGCCGCTCGATGCGGCGCATCACTACGTGAAATATGAAACCGCGCTGGGCGTGCGGCTGACCGAAGTTGCCGTTCTGGTGGCGTCGCGCGAGACCGACTGCCAGTTCGAATGGACCAACTGGGAAGTACACGGGCACAACCCGGGCGATCCGCGCTATATCGAGCCGGCGATCGTGGACATCGTCAAGTACGACAAGCCGGTGACGGGGCTTGGCGAGAAGGAAGCCCTCGTCATCAATTTCGGACGCGAACTCTTCGACCAGAGGAAGGTTTCCCCGGAAACTTTCGCGCATGCGCTGCGCTTGTTCGGTCCTCGCGGCGTGGTGGATCTGACCGAACTTATGGCGCTCTACACCCAAACGGCGGCGGAGTTGAACGCGTTCGATATGCATTTGCAGCCGGGGCAAAAGCCGCTGCTTCCTCCGCGCCCTTACAGCGCTAAGTGCCCTGCGACGCAGAACCAGACGCTTGCCTCAGGAGACGCTCCGCTGCCGAAAGATGTCTACGCGGACTCGCGGAACCGCCTGCCCCTGCCGAAGCGCGAGGATATGGACGATTACGGCAAGCAGGTCTATGACAAGCTCTCGAAGGGCCCCGGCTTTACTCCCCCGCTGCGTTTCTACAGCCCGAAGCTCGCCGAATCCATGAGCGCCACGCACTACTATCTGAAGTTTGGAACCGGCTTGCCCGACCGCCTGGTCGAGATCGCCGTGCTGGTGACGGCCAGAGAGATGGCCAACCAGTACGAATGGACGCAATGGGAAAGTTTTGGGAGAAAACAGGGAGATCCGCGTTCTGTTGAACCTGCGATCATCGACATGATCAAGTATGACAAGCCAGTGGTCGGACTGGGCGAGAAGGAAACCGTGGTGATCGAGTACGGGCGCGAACTTTTTGGCCAGAGAAAAGTTTCCTCCGAGACGTTCGCCCGGGTTCTCCAGCTCTTCGGCCGCCGCGGCACCGTCGACCTGACGGAGCTGATGGCGATGTATTCCGCGACGGGCGTGGAGCTTGACGCCATTGACCAGCAATTGCTCGTGGGGCAGAAACCTCTGCTTCCCGCCAATGCCGTCCCCGGCTACTGCCTCCATCCGTAAGGCGACCTACCAACTCAACTGAAGCAGAGACACGGCCTCCTTCGGAAGGCGGATATCGACCGCCATCGGCTGGCCGGCATCGATCCAGCTCGGTGATTCGAGTTCCTGCAGCTGCCCGGCGGCTTGGAGCGCCGCGTATTGCTCCGGCGTGGGCTGCTGGGGCGATCCCATTTTCTTCCAGGCCGAATACGAATTGCTGTGCGTATCGTCGATGCGATAGTGATGCAGCAGAACGCGCTTCGCCGCAGCGGGAATTCCGGCGATCTGGAGTTTCACCTCCGCATCGGGACCGGGCGTCTTATCGTCGTGATAATTCCACACGAGGATTGAAAGCTCGCGGTCGGAGCGAACCGCCAGGGCGTCGATATCGGGCTTGCCGCGAACGCCTTCGGTCTCAATCGTCGGTAACGGAACCCGGCCGCTGCTTTCTGCCGCGACGCGATTGCCACGCATCAGGCCCGCCATGCGAAACACGTTGACGACGGGCTTGTCGATGCCGTTGGTAGCCAGCGTGCGGTAGCCCTCGAAGTACGGCGCATTTTCGAATTCGAACGCCCACGTGACCATTCCGGCGATATTCGCTTTCTCGCGATCCGCCAGCTCGAACATGTTTTTCATCATGGCCGCTTCGTAGGATGCGTAGAGCGGGTCGTTGCGATAATCGTTTGCCGGATAGAAGGTGGCGGAGCAGGCGGCGCAGCCGTCCGGGTCGGACTCGCTGATCACGATGGGCAGATTGCGAAATTTCGGATAGGAACTCACCATCGCGAAGCCCTGCGCGGCGTCGCCGGCATTCTTCGAGATGCGCATCTGCACGTGGCCGTCGACGACGGCCGTGCGGCCCTTCGCGTGGAACGTGACGAAATCGAGAGGCGCGCCCACGGCGCCGGTAACGGCATTCGTGCCCTTGGCGCAGTGCTCGAGAAACTGCCGAAGAAACGCCGAGCCGTGATCGACCGTCGGCCCGGTGGTTGCAGGCCCTCCGATTCGTGCCGTGGGAAGGGCGCGCTTCAGCCCGTCGGCGGCAAAGTCGTACAAGCGGTCATACTCTTCCGGCGTGCCGTGCCAATAGCTGATATCGGGCTCATTCCACACTTCCCAATACCACGTCTCCACTTCGGAGCGGCCGTACTTCTCCACCGCATGCTTCACCCACTGGTGCACCAGCTCGCCCCACTTCGCATAATCCTTCGGCGGATACGCCCAACCGATAGCGTACTCGGCGCCGCTGCCTCCCGGCTTCCACACGGGAGTGTAGGGCTCCGGATGCGAGGAGAGAGCCTTCGGCATGAATCCGATCTCGACGAAGGGCTTTGCGCCAGCCTGCAGATAGGTATCCATGATCCGGTCCGTGATGGTCCAATCGTAGACCGGCTTGCCGGAGGGGTCTTCGGTATAGGCGTTGGTAGATCCCCACTTCAGGCTCGGAGTTCCGTCTCCCGTTGCCAGCATGAAGTGCGTGCGGATATACACGGGCGAGTTGCCGGTGCTGGCAAGTTCGCCGATCAGCTTGCGGCCGTAATTCGAATAGGTGAAATTGGGCTCGTCGTAGCCGAAAAAGCCGGTGATGGGCTTGTAGGGGCCCACGGTTTCGGCGGCATTCACGCGAATGGTGACGCCATCCTGGGCAAAACCGCAGGTCGCGGCGAGCAAGAAAAGTGCAATGAAGCGTGCGGTGGCTTTTAACATCGCACGTATCCTACACCCGGAATTTCTGCCTCCTTAAAGGAAAATTCCGCCGGACACTTCGATTCTCTGCCCGTTGATCCATTGATTGTCGTCGGAAAGCAAGGCGGCGACGGCGCCTCCGATGTCATCCGGCAGGCCCACGCGGCCCAGGGCCGTTTGTGCGGCAATGCTCTTATTGATTGCCGCATTATCGCGCACGGCGCCCCCGCCAAAATCGGTTTCGATGGCCCCGGGAGCGAGAACGTTCACGGTGATCCTGCGGTCGCCGAGTTCCTTGGCCATGAACCGCGAGAGCACTTCGACTCCACCTTTCATCGCGGCATAGGCGGAATAACCGGGAAACGAGAAGCGCGCGAGGCCGCTGGAAATATTGACGATGCGGCCGCCATCCTTCATCAGCGGCAGGAGCTTCTGCGTAAGGAAAAAGGGAGCCTTGAGATGAGCGTTCATCAGCTCATCGAACTGCGCCTCGGTAGTTTCCATGAAGGGCGCATAAACACCCATTCCCGCGTTGTTGATCAGAAAATCGAAATCGCGCCGCTGCCAGTTCGCATCGAGAATGCCGCGCACGCTTTCGGCAAACGCACCGAATGTCTTGTGATCGACCACGTTCAGCGGCAAGGCCACGGCTTTCCGTCCGCTTTTTGCGATCTCCGCGCAAACAGCCTCCGCTTCTGCTTTCTTGCTCCGGTACGTGAGAATGACGTCGCGCCCCTTCGCCGCCAGATGCAGCGACATGCTTTTTCCCAGGCCGCGGCTGCCGCCCGTTACGATTGCGATTTTCATTAGCGAATCCCCCGTTTTCATGTCCAAGACTGAATTGAGTGCTAGCTCCAATTTTACTGCGTCTCAATAGATGATCGGGGCCGGCCACGCGATTCCAGCTATATCCGTGCGATGAGTCATCCGGCAGGGGGCGCGTGCTCTTCAGTGCGGGGACTTCGAGGGAAAGTTGGTATTTGTCGAGGGAGTTCAGAAGAACGGGACGCGCGGCAATGGCAATCTATTGCCTTTCGGGCTTCCCTTCGTCGCTGGCGGCCGACTCGGCGGGAATTTCTCCGGAGATTTTCGCTCGCCCAAGCCATCCGGAGCATGCAGGAAGGTCTTGCGGCAAACGCTGGCGCAGGGATTTTTGCAGCTGAGCGAAGCAGGCGTTCTCGCGCCGCATTAGGGTCGCCTGGCTGTCTGACAATTCGGCGATGGCTTCGTCCTTTTTTCTCTTAACGGCCACCTGGTCGGAGCCATCGTCGGCGCTTTCGATCTCAATAAGCTTTTGGTAGGCGTGGAGAAGATCGTTGTCCTGGAGCTTCAGCCGGTAGATCTGCCGCAGCGTCCTGGTCACGGAGACTTCCTGATCCGTGGACGCTTCTATATCGGCGGCGTCGATCGTTCGCAGCGTGGCGCTCGCCTGATCCCCGTCGCTGTTCTTATCCTGATTCTTGTCCTGGGAAACGAAGTCATCGGTTTGGATAGCGGCGAGGGAAGCCAGAGCGGCCTTGGTGTACGGAACTGTAAATTTCGTCTGTTCCGGCTGTGCCTGCGCCCGCACTTGCGAGCCCGTCAGGAAAGTGACTGCAATCAGGACCGCCAGAGTGCCCATCTGCTTTCCTGAGATATTGCTTTGACAATTCGCCATGAATGAAGCTTAAGCGGCCCGTCACCGGGGCAACAATGACGCGAAGGATAGCTTCGCATGGCTCCGAAGTTGACGCCTGAAGAGTACGGCTGGTTTAGTACTCAAAAGCTGCCCTGGGATAACGCGACGCTAAGTCCCTTATAATAAGCAGCTTGAATGGACGCCGCGGTCTCAAACAGAACATTTGCCCATTTCGAGAGCCTTCTTCCTTCGCCGCCTTCGACACGATGGTCAGCCTGCAATCCGTTGTATCGACTGCGCGAAGCAGGGTACGATGCCCGCTCAGCAAGGAAATTGGGTGCCTGTCGCGGTGGGTTCCTGGCGACGCGGCATTTCTAAACGGGAGGAGCCAATGTCAAAGAAGACGGAAGGACCTTCGTCCTCGCTCACGCGGCGGAAGATGCTGGTTCATGCTGCGCAAGGGGCGGCGGTCGCGTCCATGTCCCCGGTGCTCAGCGTCGCCGCTGCGCCTGCCCCAACCGCAGAGCCCATCCAGATTGACACCGATCAGTTGAACGTCACGGTCGATCCCGCCACGTGCCGCTGGTCCGCGCGCGTGAAGGCAAGCATGATGGCTTTGAACAACGCGCATTTCCTTCCCAATGACGATCCGTCCGGTTGGACGGTCGTGAGTTCCGTCAACAAGGACGACCACAACAAATTCGGATCGTTCGTCACGGTGGCGCTCCGCGGTAGGAAGCCCGGCGAACTCGATTTCGAGTATCGGATTTCGGTCGCCAAGACGGGGACCGATATTCTGGTGAGCCTGGGCCGCACGAACAAAACGGGAAAACCCGTCGATCTCCAGGACATGGACTATTTCGTGTGCAGCGACGCGCGTCTCGGTGGGACCACGGACAAATGGATCAGCCTGGGAACTCATTCGCGCAATCGCGACTATTACGAACTTCTCGCGGTGCAGGAAATGGCCACGCCCAAAATGTACGAGGTGAACCAAGTCATCCGGGACGCCGACACGGGCAATTGCCTGCTGATGGGCCACGCGACCGCGCTGAAGGGTGCGTCGCGATTCGAAGTCTGGCAGGGCTGGCAAGGGACCGCCAACGACCGGATGAAAGTCCGCGGCTATTGCAGCTACAAAGTCACGATGCCGGCGGGCGCAAGTTTCGCAGGGGAGCAGATCCTCATCAACTTTAGCAACGACGCGCTGCGCGCCATGGAGCACCAGGCGGATCTGATCTCCATCGGGCACGATGTGCGCCTGAAACAGCGGCGGCCGATCGATCCGGACGACGAGGACCTGGTCGCCAACACCTACAGCCGTTTTCACGGCTGGATGTCCGGAGGCAGCAAGGACACCGCAAAGAAATTCTTCGACGAGCACGGCCTGGGAGCGTTCTGCCTGGGCGGCGTCTCCAACAGCGGCCCGCGCCAGGCAAGTTTCGGATTGTATGGCTGTGGCGGAGCCGTTCGGGCCAGACCCAGCCGCGTAAACTATGCGCCGGAATGCTATCTTCCGGTGCGCACACCAAAATACAACGGCGAAAGAGTGATCGACTTCTCCAATCCTCTCACTGTCAGACTGGAACGCGAGCGCGCAGAGCAATGGGCGGCAGACGACCCGCATCATACCGGCGCAGCCGAGATGGACTTCGCCGATTACTGGGACAAGTGGCCCGGCCAGTTCGATCCCTACATGAGTTCGCTCGAAACCTACCGCGCCTGCGGGCTCATCTGGCGCGACGCGATCGATAAGACGGCGCCGCGCCGAACCATCCGCTCCAACATGAACGCCGTGGATCACTCCTACGGCATCGTGGACATCTGCCGCATTTCCGAAGACGCGGACCGCGGCTACGAGGCGCTGCCCTCTTCCCTGCTGCCGGCCACCCAGCCGTGCCTGTTCAGCGAGAGCGTGCTCGGCTCGGCCAATCGCTTTTTCTACAATGGGCGCGTCTTCTGGAACGACGGCGACGGCTTTCATGTCTACAAGTACGTCGAGCCGGACGGGAAGCACTTCGACGAACGCCAGGCCAAGGTCGTCGCGAACTTCCGCGCCATCGCCAACAACACCATTCTCGTCTCGGAAGCCTTCGACGCGCCGTATCCGGAAGACCGCATCGAGCTGCTGAAGCGCATCAGCCCGCCAACGATGGACGTCTCCTATCCGGTGGACTTGTTCGTCCGCCAGCCAGCCCAGGTGTGGAACCTGCCAGTCGAACGGCCCTTCGGAAAGTGGAACGTGGTGGCGGTTTTCAACTACACGCGGCAGCTGAAGATTCTCAGCTTAGGGAATTCGCTGATCCTGCGGCAGGATGGCGGAGACGATGCGCCATTTTCGACCACGCTCGACGCCGCCAGAGATCTGCGTCTCGATCCGGACAAGGAGTATGTGGTCTATGAATTCTGGTCGAAGACTTACCTGGGAACGTTTCGCGGCGTCTTCACCACGCGCCCGGTGAAGCCGTATGACTGCGACGTGTACAGTATCGTCGAAAAACCGGACCATCCCGCGCTGATCTCAACCAGCCGCCACGTGCGCCAGATCGCCTTCGACATCAAGAATCTCGCATACGACGGCTCGCGCCGCGCCCTGAGAGGCACATCGCGCGCAGTCCCCGGCGATCCGTACGAACTGCGCGTCTATGTTCCGAACGGCTTTGAAGCAAAGCGCGTGGAACTCGCCGGCGGGCTCGACGCCGAAATGAAAGCCGAAGGAAACCTTCTCATCGTAAGTTTCACATCGGCGAACGCCAACGATGTGAACTGGGAAGTTTCCTTCTGAGGAAACGCAATCGCCCCTTTTCTCCCGGCGGTCTCCGCCCTTGGGGCACGCGCCAAAGCCGTGCCCCAAGCCTAAAGTTCCCGCGCAGAGACGATCAGCGATTCGCCAGTTATCGGCTCACACGGCTGCTGTGCTGGCCGCGCCCTTGAAGAAGGCGAGCAGGTCGGCATTGATCTGGTCTGCGTTGGTTGCGGGCATGCCATGCGGAAATCCCGGATACACCTTCAGCGTGGATTTCTTCAGGATCTTCGCGGAGAGCGGGCCGGCCGCAACGATCGGCACGATCTGATCGTCGTCTCCATGCATCACCAGCACGGGGATGTCGATCTTTTTCAGATCCTCGGTGAAGTCGGTCTCCGAGAACGCCTTGATGCAATCGTAGTGCGCCTTCATCCCACCCATCATGCCCTGCAGCCACCAGTGTTCGCGGATACCTTCGGAAATCTTCGCACCCGGACGGTTGTACCCGTAAAACGGAAGCGTGATGTCCCGGTAGAACTGCGGCCGGTTGGCGGCAAGAGCCTCGCGGAGCCCATCGAAGGCGGATAGGGGCTGGCCGGTCGGATTCTTGTCCGTCTTCAGCATCAGCGGCGGCACGGCACTGATCAGCGCAGCCTTGGAGACGCGCTTGGCTCCGTGGCGGCCAAGGTAGCGGGCCACCTCACCGCCGCCCGTGGAGTGCCCCACCATAATCACATCCTTCAAATCGAGCGCCTCGAATAGCGCCGACAGGTCGTCGGCGTAGGTGTTCATGTCGTTGCCGTCCCACGTCTGTGTGGACCGGCCATGCCCCCGCCGGTCATGCGCAATCACTCGATACCCGCGCTGTCCGAAGAACAGCATCTGCCCGTCCCAGTCGTCGGCGCTGAGCGGCCAGCCGTGGCTGAATACGATTGGCTGTCCCGTGCCCCAGTCCTTGTAGAAGATCTTCGCTCCATCTTTGGTCGTAATCGTCGGCATAGTCTCTCTCCTTGTGTATTGGTGTATTGCTCGGTCAATTTTTGAATCGGAAGACTGGGAACGTGCGCCTGGCCTGCCAGACAGGGGTTGTGCGTCGCGCGGCGCCCCATACCTTGCACGGGGGCGTAAGCATCCATCGGCGAACTAGAGTGCCATCGCATGGCTGCTTTATCCAGAGATAGATGCACTGACCAGTTGACAAGGTTCAGCTCCAGGCGTTCGTGTGGAGGCAAGCTGCTTTCGAGACCAGGACACCGACGAATGTAGTATCCAGCTTGCTATTGTGCGTGCCCAATACTGCCAGAATCAGAACGATGAACGATGACACCGCCCGGCCAACTGACGTAGATCGCAGCGGGTCGCACGTGGATTTATTCGGGGATTGTAAGCTGATACTATCTAGCGGCCCCGGAAATACCCGAACGTCACGAGGAGGCCCAATTGGCATCGCACAGGAAGGCCGCTCCATTCGCTATCGCCGTTTTGATCATGGCCGCGTTCGTTGCAACCGGCAGGGCGCAAGCGCCACAGGCGCAGACACAGCCACCGGTCAAAGCCGTGCAGCTCACGGGCCTGGCCCGCGTCAGTAACAACACCAAAGGAACCCTGACGGTTGAGAACGGGGCTCTCCGCTTCGCTTATTCCGGGAAATCCTTTGACCTGTCCCCAGACTTCCATGCGCGACGTGGTCACCGGAGACGACAGCCAGCGGGTAGTCCGCGGAACCCTCGGCACGCTGAGCATGTTTGGCCCTTACGGGTCGGGCCGTTTCCTGAGCCTGTTTCGCTCCAAGCTGGACACGCTGACGATTCAATATCGCGATTCGGACGAAGGGCTTCACGGCGTAATTTTTACGCTGCCGGTGGGAACGGCGGAAGGGATAAAGGCGAAACTCGTCGCTGCAGGGGCGCCCACAAGCGTCCCGCTGCAAGGGAGCTTGGCCGCGAATGCTGCGCTTCCCTCCGCCCCTGAACCGGACGCGCAACCCGAAGCGACAGTGTCCCTCGAAAAAGATGGATGGATCCGCCGTCGAGATCATGATGATCCAATCCGGCGAGATCCCGCTGCCCGCGGAGTTCCAGATTTCGCTGTATGAGAATCTGGTCGAGCAGATGCGGAAGAAGGGCGGCTTCCAGCGCGTCTATCGTGACGGCGAGCGGGATTCCGCCGCCGCTCCGGATCTGGTGATTCTGCGCAGCACGGTTCGCGGCTTCAAGAAAGGCAGCGAAATGGCTCGCCAGGTAACCACCGTCTCAGGCGCGACGGCCATAACCGTCCACTGTGCCTTCACCGATAAGGACGGGCGGCTGCTGCTGGCGCGCGACATCAAGGGAAACGTCCGATTCTTCGGAGGAAACCTCCGAGCCACGTACGACTTTGCCAAGAAAGCGGCAAAGGCCGCGCATGAGAATGTTTCTCGGCCGGCCGGAGGCTTTGCATCCAACACCTCACTTCAAATCGGCACTGAAATGGCAGGGTACTCTCCGCTGAAAACCGACACATACAAAAACCGCTAAATAATCGATTTATCTCTGAGAGCTGTGCCGTCGATCAGCTTGATGTTAGCCTTCTGTGCGAGGGCAACGGCCGATGGAGTAAAGCAGGAATTTGTTACCACCCATCCTTCATCGCCGCCATAAAAAGAGACAGCGGCGATGACCTCCTGCACCGCCTTGACTCCAACCGTTCCTAGGTACCTTTTGGCCTGAATGATAATTTTCCTGCTATCTTTCTGCGCAATGAGGTCTGCGCCTTGGTCACCCGTCGTGGGCGTTCCTTGCACTTCATATCCAGCGATACGCAGACGTTTCCCGATATGAGTCTCGAACTCGATCCCACTCAGATTCTGGAGATCAGCTCCCTCAACAATGTTCCACTTATTTCGCTCGTGATGTTCTTGAAATAATTGCTGTAACTTCTCGACCATCCATTTGTACTCCGCGGGCAAACTCACCGAGATTGACCAGATCGCTCTTTCCCAATTTGTTCCTTTAGACTTTTTGATCGATTCCCAGTGGACTACCAGATGTTCCCTCTCGTCGATTTTCTTCAAACACTTGAGAACCTCGTCGGGCAAGAAACTCCACTGTTCGTCACCATAATCATCCAGCACTGAAACTTTTCGCTCCGTAATGTGGAGAAATTTCTCCACTAAGTCCCAGTTGTCGGCAAGCATCTTTTCTGCTCTTAGAACGGTCTGCAGTTCCTTGTCCTTTTCCAGGTCATTAGCTCTTTTCCGAAAATCAGTTTCCAAGTCCTCTGCTAATTTCCTATACTCCTCAGGAATATCCGACCGCTGCCGCCATCTATATAGGTATTCTCTGCCTGGTACTAGATCGGTTCGGCCTTCTTGCGCCGCAAAGTATCCAATGCAATCTCTCACAAGGTTCTCGACCTCAAAAGCCCCAGACAGGCGGAGCTGATTCCTATACGCTTCCACTATGTCTTTTCTTCTCTCGATGAGGGGCAGCGGCGGCCTGCCAGCTGGAACGGTAACCGATAACGTCCTTGCTGCTGGAACATCCGCCGATGAGGTAATTAAGGTTCGATGATTGCGATACATCGAGAGTGCCCACACGACTACGGCAATGCACAGAAAAATCAGAACCGGGTAGAGGAATTTATAGCCCGTGGACTGCCATGCGCTAACTATGAAAATTAGAAGGATTACGACGCCTACCACTTTGTAGCCGCGGATCATGTCGGCGCGCTCAGTGTTATTCATCATTCGTTGTTTCCAGGAAGAGCATCTTTGGAAAATAGAACGCTACTGCGATTTGCATCTAAGGAAATGAATCTAGCTAGAACTTGGCGGAAGCGTGTGGGAGTCGAACCCACCACCCTGGCCGCAAAGGACAGGATCAATGGCTTTGAAGGCCACGAAGGTCACCGGACCCCTTTCGCCTCCGCCGAAAGTATAGCAGGCACAAAAAAGAAACAACGCCTGCCAAGATTGAATCTCGATCGGTGAAGACGGAAATCTTAGGAGACCGGCTGGACGGACCGCTAGCCAGTAAAGAGCCTTTTTTGCCTTTGCGGGCGCTCGAAGAACGCGATTGTGTTAGCTTCCCTTTCGTGCCCCTCGTTTATTGCGATCACAACTTTGTCGTTTCCAGCCACGATAGCGCCGACGAATACCGAACCCGCCTCCGTGAATTGGCTGTCGAAGGACGAGTTAACTTCGTGCTTTCCACTTGGCATTGGTTAGAGATGGCCCGAGACAATGACAGAGGCCGAGGCTTGTCGGTCGCTGCTTTTGCGGATTCCTTGGCGCCCCGATGGTTCTTTGACCGACGTGGAGTTCAACGGAGAGAGGTTGAATGCGCGTTCTGGTGTTTCCTCGACATTGAGAGCCCTCAACAGTCGATGATCGGTAGCCTTGGCGAGGCGATAGCTGACCTGACCCGGACGCCGCTAGCGATCGCGAATACTTACGGTGATTCGCGAGCGTTTGTTGAACACATGCAGGCCCTTGGTGACGACCACCCAATAAATGCCAACATACGGAATAATCTTGAAAAGCAGCGTCAAAACGGCGAAGCGTATCGGGCAGGGCGCGTAACCGATGAAATGATCCGACGCATGGACCGAACCTATATCGGTGGACTCTTGCCTAAACAAACGCCAAGCGGGATCGTTATCGACCGGATGACAAAAGACAATTTTCTAGGGTCATGTAATAACAACGACTTTCCTAGTTATGCGGTAGAAGCCGCCTTCAGTTTGGACGGTTGGCGGACGGGGCGAATATTGAATGATCGTGCCTTTCGAGATAGCCAGCATGTTGTCGCAATTCCATACCTCGATACCTTCGTAACCGACGACGGCGCGTTTGCCACCGCGATTCGACGAGTAGCGGGTTCGCTTCCTTTCCCTACGGCGGAAATTATCCCTAAACATGAGTTCGATAGGCGGTTCCTGTAGGCTTCCGCAGACGAACGAAGCAACAATATCTCGCACAGAAACCGGCGCACGGGCGGCGCTTCCTGCGCTCCACCTCGCGCAACCCCTACGCGCGCGGGACCTGCTTGCCGCCGAGCACAGTTCCACTGGGGAAAAGCCGCTGGCTGCCGGTGATTTTGTTCTTGAAGTTGTCGAGGAATTCGAAATTTCCCTCGCGCAACTCGAGCAGCGCCACGTCGGCGGGCGCGCCCACGTTGAGCGTGCCGCGGTCGTTGAACACCGGGAAAATGCGCGCGGGGTTGACGGTGGCGCGCGCGATGGCCTCGTCAACCGTCATGCCGTAGCCAAACAGCTTCGACATGCAGTTGGGAAGATCGATCACCCCGGTTTCATGGGCGTTCGTGTTCCAGTCGGTGGAGAACGTATCGGGCCAGAAACCGGTTTTCATGATGGCCGCAACGTTGTCCCACCGCATGTGTCCGGTCTGCCCGTTGCCGACATCGAACCAGACGCCACGGCGCCGCGCCGCCAGCACTTCGGGCAGGATGTGGCCGCTGTCGTCGACGATGCTGTTGGGCGGCGGCGCGAACAGGTGGGTGACAATGTCGCCGCGCTTCAGCAGAGCGATGAGCTTGGGCAGCGGCGAGATCGTCTGCCCCATGTGGATCATCAGCGGCAGTCCGAACCCAGAAGCCACTTCCTGCGCGCGCCGAAGCACCTCGTAATCGTTGGGGCCGGCGACGTCGCGCGACAGCCTGGCCTTCACTCCGACGATGTAGTCGCGGTTCTTCGCGATCGCCGCGCGCGCCGCGCCCACGTCCGCGCGCTTAAGGTCCATCGTGTCGCCTTCGGTCAGCAGGCCGGCGCGCCCGATATTGATCAGGACGCGGGCCGGCTGCGGAGACGATCGCGCTATGGCGATGGTGTCCTGGATGTGGTCGGCTCCCTGCGTTCCCGCGTCGATCCAGCCGGTGACGCCGTCCCGCAGCACCAGGCCGGGACCGTCGGCGGAGCGCGCGGTGTGGGTGTGGATATCGAGCAGGCCGGGGACCACCAGCTTGCCCCGCGCGTCGATGGTCTCGGCCGCCTCGTCGGCCGTTTCGTCCGCAATGGCGGCGTCGACGGCCGCGATGCGGCCTGCCGAGATCGCAACATCGCGCACCGCATCGAGCCGGAGGGAGGGGTCGATCACGCGCCCTCCGCGAATGATGATGTCGTATCTCACCGCTGCGTATGCCCTCGGACTGCGGGCCAACGTCGCCGCGCCTATCGCCGCGGCTGAAAGAAACTCGCGCCGGCTCAACATGGAAACCTCCTGGGTTCAGGCCTACCGGTGGAAGCGGCCTACCATCACGGCCTTCGCAAGAATGTGCCCGTCGATCGCTTTGAGCAGGTCGGCGCGCGTCGCATCCGGCCCCAGGTCGAGCTTGGTGTCGAGCGCGTAAATCTCAAACGTATAGTGGTGGTAGGGCCCTGGAGGCGCCCCGGGACCGAAGAAGCCGACCCATCCGCGAATGATTTTCAGCTGCACCGTGCCGTCGGGAAGCTGAGCGCTCGAAGGCACGCCTTCGGGAAGTCCGCGCAACGTGCCGGGAATGTTGAAGGCCAACCAGTGCGTGGCATCCTCGGTAGTTTTCTGGACGGACACGTCGAGGTCATGGACGATCAGCGCAAAGCTGACCGTGCCCTCCGGAACATTGCTCCATTCCAGCGCGGGCGACACGGGATTCTGCACCGCGTGCGTGTATTTCGCGGGAATCACGCCCCCGTCGTCGAACGCCGTGGTCGCCAGAGTAAATCCCGGCTTCGATGGCGGCCCGCCAGCTGCTCCCTGCCCCGCCTGCCGCCCGCTCGCACGCGCCGCGACGCCCACCGCCGCAATCGCCATTGCACAGATCAAAAGCATTCGAACCGTCTTCATCTTGGATATCCCTCGTTGGATTTTTGCAGATGAGAACACAAGACGCCTGCCGAGTAACTAGCGGGCTTATCGATGGAAGCGTCCCACCAGCGCCGCCTTGCCCAGAATATGACCGTCCATCGCTTTCAGCACATCGGCGCGCGTGGCATCCGGCCCCAGATCGAGCTTCGTATCGAGGGCGTAGAGCTCAAACGTGTAGTGATGATACGGCCCCGCCGCCCCTGCGCCGGGTCCCCGGTATCCCACCGCTCCGCGAGTGTTCTTCGCCTGGATGGTTCCATCCGGCAATTGAGGAGTGGACGGCAACCCCTCGGGCAGCCCGCGAGCCGTTCCGGGAATGTTGAACACCATCCAGTGCAGGACATCGGCGACCTTTTTCTCGGGCGCCCCATCCGGATCGCGCACCGTCAAAGTAAAGCTCACCGTATTCGCCGGCACGTTGGTCCATTTCAGCTCCGGCGAAATCGGATTGGCAACCGACTGCGTGAATTTGCCCGGAATGACGGACCCATCGTCAAACGCCGGCGCGCTCAGCGACAGCCCAGGTGGCGGCGGAGCTGGCGCTGCCTGCTGCGACTGCCTTCCAAACGAAAACCCACTGCCCAGTGCCGCCAGAACCGCAAAAAGTGTGATGAACCGCATCGCTCCCATTTCTATTTTCCCCTCCATGCTTCGGTGCTTTTGTGATCCAGCCGTCCAGTAATTTACACTGGACACCTGGAACCGGCAACGCCCTCCGCGAGTCGGCCAGCTCATTCATGCGACATTTCCGGCAGCTATCCACGGCGCTCAAGCGTTATGACTACGCGACTCGGAGCGGCTTCGTTTGACCGCGCGTGCCGCAGATGGTATAAAAACGAGAATCAATAATTGCTAGCGGTGGGGCCGTGGCGCAGTTGGGAGCGCGCCTCGATGGCATCGAGGAGGCCGTGGGTTCGAATCCCATCGGCTCCACCAATTTCCAGACTTCCCACCGATTCTCCTGCCCCTGCTCACGAGTCATCCTTCTATTTGTATCCCCGACACCCCAAAGTTTGCGGAAAGATAGCTTCAGCCTCCCGATAGTCCGGCATGACCCAATTCATAGCCAAATTCATTGTGCCGGCGGGCCGGAGAAGCGTAGGATACGCGAGCTGAAAGTCACAACCGGCGGTCCGGTCCGACGGAGTGTCCGGGATGAGCGCGGAATCCTGTGATTCCGATTCACCGTTCTGTGGCGCAGCCGGACCCCATCTCACACGCACTGGAGGAGGATTCGTATGGCTAAATATCTGTGGCAAGTCTCTTACACGGCTGAGGGCGCCAGAGGGTTGTTGAAAGACGGTGGCTCCAAGCGTCGCAAGCGGACCGAGGACATACTGAAAGCCGCGGGAGGACGACTCGAAGCGTTCTACTTCGCATTCGGCCAACACGACGCTTACATGATTGCGGACATTCCCGATACTTCCAGCGTGGCAGCGATCTGCTTGGCGGTTAACGCGAGTGGCGCCGCCACACTGACGACGACCGTCCTGCTGGCAGCCGAGGAACTCGATAAAGCGGCGGAAGCAAGCTTTACCTACACACCGCCCGGCCGGTAGAGCTACGTGTAGAATTCGCCCTGTGACCGGCCGTCTCACGGAACCGAGCTGGCGGCCGGCGCCGAGTTTTCTCGCCTGGCTTTGCCCACGGCCGTTCTGCGCACGCTACATCAAACACCGGCTGCGTTTCGTCGACTGTCCTTCTTGTCGCCCAGAGGCCTCGTTAACATAGCATTCACATTTGGACTCTAGACTGAGTGGTCTTGTTCAAGGGCAGCCGATTCGCTGACGTGGTGCCAACGTTTGAGCCCCTCCTGCCATGCGGAGCGGCGATCCGCCTGAACTGCATACCTTATTCTACCTGGCAGTGCGACCATGCATCAGGGCTTGAATTTTGCATGGGTCGTACATAATTTGCGAATGGAGGGCCCAATTCCCTATAATCTCGGATCGAATCGACCAGCTGAAATCTTACCGGCGAGAGGTTCTTATCGACGATGAGGTGGCCATCCCTAGTCCTTTTCGCAATCCTCGCGGCTGGTTCGTTGCCCGTTCAGGCCGCTCCGCAGGGCGATTCTTCGCCGCAAACGGTTCACGTCGGCGGGGACATCAAGCCGCCCCTGAAGACCAAGAATGTGGCGCCAGTTTATCCTTCATTTGCCGCTCAAGCCCATATTCAGGGTGTGGTGATTCTCGAAGCGACGATCGGCACTAACGGAAAAGTGAAGGACGTCAAGGTTCTTCGTTCCATTAAGGAACTCGACGACGCGGCCACCAAAGCGGTGCGTGCATGGGAATACAAGCCGACTCTGGTCAACGGGCAGCCAGTTCAGGTGATCCTGACGATTCCCGTCAATTTCAACCTGGACAACTAGCCTTCGCAGCGCGTCGGTCTTGGGGGAGCAGTGCTGTTCCGCGTATTTATAGGCCATGTCAGTAATCGGAGAGAACGAAATGCTGAATAAGCTCACCATCAAGGCCCGCTTGGTTTTTCTGATCGGGCTGATGAGCCTCGTGGGGCTCGCCGTGGGTGTGGTCGGTCTGATCCAGTCTTCGAGTGGCGAGCGCGCGTTCGACCGGATTTTCACGGATCGCGTGCTCTCGATCGGCTACCTCAAGAACGTGGAACTGGCCTACACGGTGCAGATCATTGGCGCCGCCAACAAATATTCGGACGGCGTGTTGAGCGCTCAAGATGCGCTGGATGCGATAAAGGCGGCCACCAGCCAGATCGAAAAAACGTGGCCCCGTTTTGTGAGTCTTCAGCGAGGGGACGCCGACAAACAGATGGCGGGGGAGACCGAAACGCTGATGAAGGGCGCGGACGCGGAAGTAGCCACTCTGACCGCGATGCTCCAGCGCGGCGACAAGGCGGGCATCCGAAAGTTCATCGCCAGCAATTGGTATGCGGTGTCCGATCCGTTGAGCGATCAGCTCAACCTGCTCTACCAGACCCTGCAGAGCGAGGCGCGGAACGATTTCCAGGATTTGACGGCGAGCTATGGACGAGGGCGAACCATCCAGCTAGCCATTCTCATCATAGGCCTCGCCGCTTCTATTTTCATCGGCTGGACTGTTTTGCGCACCGTTACGCATTCGCTGGGCAATGTGCGTCGGCAGCTCCATGAAATTGCCGAGGGCGAGGGGGATTTGACGAAGCGGCTGGCCACGAGCGACGACGAGGTGGGAATGATTGCCGCCGAAGTGAATGCGCTCATGGAAAAGCTGCTGCTGCTGATCAAGCGCGTGCAGGAATCCGGAATCCAGGTGACGTCTTCCGCCACGCAGCTCACCGCTTCTTCGAAGGAACTCGAAGCGACGCTCACGCAACAGGTGGCGTCCACCAACGAGGTTGTTTCGTCCGCGAAGGAAATTGCCGCCACCACCCAAACGCTTGTCGGCACCATGGCGGACGTGTCGGTTCTTTCCCAGCAAGCGGCCACATCGGCGGGAAGCGGGCAAACAGGCCTCCAGAGAATGGGCACGACGATGGAGAAGATGGCTACGGCATCGACGGCCATCGCTGAAAAGCTTGCGGACATCAATGCGAAGGTCACCAACATCACGAGCGTGGTGACGACCATCAATAAGGTAGCCGACCAGACCAACCTTTTGTCGCTCAACGCCGCCATCGAGGCCGCGAAGGCCGGAGAATTCGGCCAGGGCTTTGCCGTGGTGGCCCGGGAAATCCGGCGGCTTGCCGATCAAACGGCCATCGCGACGCTCGACATCGAGCAGATGGTGAAGGAAATGCAATCCTCGGTTTCGTCGGGCGTGATGGGGATGGAGAAGTTCGCCCAGGAAGTGCAGAGCGCCGTGCGCGAGGTCAACGACATCAGCGGGCAGATTGCGCGCATCATCGAACAGGTGCAGGGGCTGGGGCCGCGCTTCGAATCGGTGAATGAGGGCATGGAGTCGCAGTCGGTGGGCGCGCGCCAGATCACCGAGGCGATGATCCAGCTGAGCGAGGCCACGCGCAACACGGCGGAAACGCAGCGGGATGCTGTCCGCGCGATCGAGTTGCTCGACCAGGCCGCGCGCGTGCTACACCGGGAAGTCTCCAGGTTCAATGTGAATACCCCGACCTCGTCGTCTTCCGTGCCGCAGGATCTCATCGGAGAACTGGCCGCGGTGGGATAAGAGGTCCAATGGTAGCGCTGCTTTTCGAAGTGGGCGGCCGGCGATACGGCCTCGACATTGCGCAGGTAATCAAAGTATTGCCCTATGTGCGCCTCCACCCGCTGCCTCATGTCCCCGCATATGTTGCCGGCGTGTTCCGCTACCGTGACGCGATGGTTCCTGTCATCGATCTGAGCCAACTCATTTGCGGAACGCCCGTGAAAGTGTTGTTGAGCACTCGCATCATACTCGTTCAGCATCCGGGGCCGACAGGGATAGGTCGCGTCCTGGGACTTCTCGCGGAACGGGCGACCGACAGCCTCGACGACGCCGGGACCGAGCCCGAGTCATCAGGCGTGGCAGTGCCGGAAGCGCCCTATCTTGGAGGGCTGAGCGTTAGCGGCGACAGCGTGATTCAGTATGTGAAAGTGGAAAACCTGCTGCCTGACGCAGTGCGGGAGCGCCTGTTCGCGGAGAATCCGGCGTGAATCTCACTGAGGTCGAAAATCTCCTCGCTGATCGGTTGGGATTCGATATCCATAGCATTGGCCAAAAGGCGGTCGAGACCGTTGTGAGGCGGTCGATGAAGGAATCCGGCTCCTCCGACCCTGCCGCATATGCCCGGATGCTTGCCGGTAACTCCGATGCATGGGATGCGTTCGTCGATCAGGTGGTAATTCCCGAGACGTGGTTTTTCAGAGACATCGCACCGTTTGAGTTGGCGGCCGATCTGGCTCGCGCTCGCGCGCAGAAACCCTCTGGGCAAATCCTGCGTATTCTGAGTTGCCCTTGCTCGACGGGCGAGGAACCTTATTCGCTGGTGATGGCGCTGCTGCACGCCGGTGCTCCGCCCGAGTCGTTCAGCGTGGACGCGGTGGACGTGAGTTCTCGCGCCCTACAATCCGCGCAAGCCGGGGTCTTCAGCAAGCGATCGTTCCGCAATCACGATCCGTGGTATCGTGCGCCCTATTTCGATGAGGCCGGCGGCGAAGATGGCTGGCGTCTGAGTAGGTCCGTGATAACGCAGGTGAGATTCCGGCGCGGGAATCTTATTACGCCCGGCTTTCTGAACAATTTTCTTGAGGATGCTGCGCCATACGACGCGGTCTTCTGCCGCAACCTGTTAATCTATCTTCATCCGGAGGCGCGACTCCGAGCCATGAGTGCTTTGCGGCAACTGGTCGCCGAGCATGGCGTTCTCGTGGTGGGTCATGCCGAGACGGCTTTCGCCCGGGAACACGGATTTAAGCAGACGGGACCCGCGGGGGCGTTCGCCTTCGTCAAGCACGCGACAAAAGCCGCGCCGAAGGCGCCGGCGGCGAAACACCGCAGCGCGCCACCGAGTGTTACGCCGCGTTCGCACACTAGTGCGGCGGTTTCTCCCCCGGCGCTTCCCAACGCTCCCGGCGGCGCGCAGCAAGCCGATCTATCCTTGTTGGTCATCGCCCGCCAGATGGGGGATGCCGGCCAGTTGCACGACGCGCTCAGGCTATGCCGCGAACACTTGCAGCGTGTCCCCAGCTCGGCAGAGGGACATTTCTTGTTGGGCATACTTCACGATGCTTTGGGTCACGACGATCTGGCCGCGCGATCCTTTCGCAAAGTGCTCTACCTGAACCCGGCTCATCGCGACGCCCTGTTGCACCTTGCGTTGAAGCAGGAAGCGCGTGGAGACGGATCGGGCGCCGCGCTGCTTCGCGAACGCGCGCGGCGCGTTCCCGAGGATTTGACAACCGAGTAACACATGAGCGAATCCGCCCTAAACGTGCCTGTCGCAAACAACAGCTGCTGGGCCCAGATTGGGGTTTGGGGCAATGGCTCGTGCGCCGAACTTCCCCGCGTCGCCCATTGCCGCAACTGCGAGGTGTACGCCGCCAGCGGTCGAAGCCTGCTCGACCGGCCGGCTCCGGCGGACTACGTCGAATCGTGGACATCGATCCTGGCGGAGGAGAAGGTCGCCACCGAAACGGCAACTGCGCCTTATCTGGTGTTTCGCGTGGGCCAGGCGTGGCTGGCGTTTTCCGCGAGCAGTCTTCGCGAGATCACCGAACCAAGCGTGGTCCGAAGCGTGCCGCACCGGCCCCGTAAAATTCTGCTCGGTCTGGTGAATGTGCGGGGTGAGCTCCATCCATGCGTGTCTCTTCACACTTTGTTCGGAGAAGAACTGGCCGCGCACCGTTCCCGGACAGCGCGATTTCTCGTAGCGCGTTGGGAGGGCGAAGATTGGGTGTTCCCCGTCGATCAGGTTGACGGCATGCACGACGTCACGGTCAAGGACATCGAGCCGCTGCCCGTGACACTCACCAATGTGGCCGTCGTATACACGCAGGGGCTTTTCCACTCCGACGGAAAAACGGTTGCGATCATCGACGAAAGCCTCCTGTTTGGCGCGGTGACGGAGAAGATCGCGTGAGCAATCTCGGCGCATTCTCTATGTGGGACCTCTTCCGCGGCGAGGTCGAATCGCAGATGCGCGTCTTTACCGCCGGATTGCTCGCGCTGGAAGGCGGCGGTTCCGCGAAAGAGCATCTTGCCGCCACGATGCGCGCCGCGCATTCGATCAAGGGAGCCGCGCGGATCGTGCGTCTAGACGTGGCCGTGCAGCTCGCGCATTCGATGGAGGATTGCCTGGTCGCGGCCCAGGAAGGCGTCCTCACGCTGGAACCTGCAGCCATCGACGTATTGCTCCATGCCGGCGACGTGCTGGCGCGGCTCGGCACGCTCGAGGAATCGGCCGTTCCGGCGTGGGTGGAGGAGCAGGGTGCCTCGGTCGAGCGGATCCTGAGTCAGTTGGCCGATGTGCGCGCCGGTAAATTTGTAGCTCCTGCCCCTCCCCCAGCCCCGCCGCCTGCCGCTGCGCCGGCAAATGCTGCGCCAACTCAGGCAGAGACTCTGAGCGCTGATGCCCCCGTTTCGGCGCCGGCCGCTCCGGCACAAGCCGCGACGCCGGTGGCGCCCGCCCCGCCTCCTCCCCGTGCCGTCCGCGGTTCCGGGGGCACGGACCGTTCCATCAAAGTAACCGCTCAGATTCTCAACCGCCTGATGGGCCTGGCGGGGGAATCGCTGGTGCAGAGCCGCTGGTTCGAGCCGTTCTCCGAATCGCTGCTTGGCTTGAAGCACCGGTACAGCGAGATCAACCGGCTGCTCGAATCATTGCAGTCTTCGGTCCCAAGCTCTTCGGAAGCAGGCGTGATGCTCGCGGAGGCGCGGCGAAAGCTGCAGGAAACGCGGCGGTGGACCGCGGAACGCCATGCGCAGCTGGATGGTTTCGGAATTCGTTCGGCGGGGCTCTCGGATCGTCTCTATCGCGAGGTTGTGGCGAGCCGGATGCGGCCGTTTGGGGACGGGGTCGAAGGGTTTCCGCGTTTGGTTCGCGACCTTGCGCGGCAGTTGGGCAAGCAAGCGCAGCTGGAGATCCTGGGCACGAACACCGAGGTCGACCGGGAAATCCTGGACCGGCTCGAAGCCCCTCTGAACCATGCAATCCGCAACAGCCTGGACCACGGTATCGAGCGCCCCGAGGTGCGGATCGCGGCGGGAAAGCCGCCGTCCGGCACGATCCGGCTCGAGGCCCGCCACCGCGCCGGACTCTTCGTACTGACGGTGTCGGACGATGGCCGGGGAGTCGATATCGAGGTCCTGCGCGCTACCGTAATAGCCAAGGGGCTCGCAGCCCCCGAAATGGCGGCTAGTTTTTCCGAGGCCGAACTCCTGGAATTTCTGTTCCTGCCTGGTTTCTCCACGGCCGCAGCTGTCACAGACATCTCGGGCCGCGGCGTTGGGCTCGATGCCGTACAGGAAATGGCCAAGTCGGTCGGCGGCCTGGCGTCGATTTCAACGCGCCCCGGTCAGGGACTTTCGATTCAGCTCGAGCTGCCCCTCACCCTTTCGGTGCTGCGGACGTTCGTTGCCGAGATCAGCGGTGAGCCTTTCGCGTTTCCCCTTACGCGCATTGCCAGCGTCGTTAAGGTGAACCGGTCGGACCTCTCCACTCTCGAGGGCCAGCAGTATTTTTCGCTCGACGGCGAGCGGATCGGCGTGGTGTCCGCTCTCGAAGTCCTCGACATTCCAGGCAAGCCGAACTGGGGCGAACAGATTTCCGTGGTGCTTCTGGGCGATCGTGCCACGCGCTATGGGCTGGCTGTCGACCGGTTCGTCGGGGAATACGAAATGGTGGTGCGGCCTCTCGATGCCCGGCTGGGAAAAGTCCCCTCCATCAGCGCGGCGGCGCTGATGGACGACGGCTCGCCTGTGCTGATTGTAGACGTCGATGATTTGGCGCGCTCGGTCGAGACACTGCTGCACGGAGGGCGCCTCCGCGGGCTCGGTCGCGGCGAGATCGCTCAGCTGAAACATAAGCGCATCCTTGTGGTGGACGACTCCGTCACCGTGCGGGAAGTGCAGCGTTCCCTTCTGCAGAACCGCGGATACGTCGTCGAGGTCGCCGTCGACGGAATCGACGGCTGGAACGCGCTGCGTGCCGGTTCCTACAACCTCACCATCACCGACGTGGACATGCCTCGCATGACCGGCATCGAGTTGGTCTCGAAGATCAAGGCAGACCCGAAACTCAGCACCTTGCCGGTCATCATCGTGTCCTACAAAGACCGCGAAGAAGACCGCATGCGCGGACTCGACGCGGGCGCTGACCGCTACCTCACGAAAAGCAGCTTCCACGATGAAACGCTTCTCTCCGCTGTCGCGGAGTTGATCGGGCTCCCCGGCGAATGAGAATCGCCATCGTCAACGACGTTCCGATGGCCGTCGAGGCTTTGCGCCGCGTGGTCACCAGCATGCCGGAATACCAGATCGCCTGGATCGCCACGGACGGCGAACAGGCGGTCCGTCAATGCGCGGCGGATGTACCGGATCTCATTCTGATGGATCTGATGATGCCGCGAATGGACGGCGCCGAGGCTTCGCGCATCATCATGCGCGACTCGCCCTGCGCGATTCTCATCGTCACGGCCACCGTCGGGGGGCATTCCTCGAAGGTGTTCGAAGCGATGGGCTGGGGCGCGCTTGACGCCGTCAACACGCCCGTCCTCGATAAAGCAGGGGACCCTGCTCCTCCATCGCCGTTGCTCGCGAAGATCGCCATGCTCCGTAAGTTTATCGGCAAACCGCCCGCGCATCCCCCTGTGCTGCGAATGGCGGTAGCGGCCGGTGGTACTACTCAGCCCGGCTTTCCGCTGATTGTCATTGGCGCTTCCACCGGCGGACCCGCCGCGCTTTTGCAGGTGCTCTCCAGCCTGCCGCCCTCGCTTCCCGCTGCGATCACCATCGTGCAACACGTGGACAAAGTATTTGCGCCGGGGCTTGCGACGTGGCTGGGGCGCGAATCCTCACGGGACGTGCGGCCGATCTCGAGTGGCGACCGCCCGGAAGCCGGCATCGTTAAAATTGCATCCACCAATGACCATCTCTTGCTGACGCCTGAACTGGGCTTTGCTTATTCAAAGGAGCCGGCGGAGTATTCCTATCGCCCTTCGGTCGACGTTTTCTTCCACACGGTCGTGGCCTGGTGGCCGGCTACCGCCGTCGGCGTCCTCCTGACTGGCATGGGGGCGGACGGAGCAAAAGGGCTGCTGGCGATGCGGCGCGCCGGTTGGCACACCATTGCCCAGGATCAAGCCACCAGCATCGTGTATGGCATGCCGAAAGCCGCGGCCAAAATCGATGCAGCCGTCGAGATTCTTCCTCTGGAAAGGATCGCCGAAGCGATCAATCGCGCCGCAAGTCTTTCGCGGCCGCGACAAAAGGCCCGCAAAAGGAGTTCTCCATGAACGATCAGACGCAGGCTACCGCCACAAAACGTGTTGCTGCGGAGCAGCCGCGCCGCGTCCGCGTGCTTCTCGTGGACGACCAGCCCATGATTGGCGAAGCCGTCCGCCGAATGCTTGCAGCGGAAACGGATGTCGATTTCGCTTACTGCGCCGATCCTACGAAAGCGATGGAAGCCGCCGCGGAATTTCGTCCTACGGTCATTCTTCAGGACCTCGTCATGCCCGAGATCGATGGCCTGACGATGCTGCGTTTTTATCGGGCGAATCCCGCGACCAGAGAAATTCCAACCATCGTTCTCTCCACCAAGGAGGAGCCCAAGGTGAAGGCGGAAGCTTTCATGCTCGGAGCGAACGACTACCTCGTCAAACTGCCGGATCCGATCGAGCTCACCGCCCGCATCCGCCATCACTCGCGGGGTTACATCGCGCTCATCGAGCGCAACGAGGCCTACGCCGCGCTTAAAACAGAGCGAGGAGCGGCTCGCGGAAGATCTGGCGCAGGCGGCGAAATATGTGATTTCACTGTTCCCCGAACGGTTGAGCGGCGAGATCACCACCGATTGGCTGTTCATCCCGTCGGTTGCGCTGGGAGGAGATGCCTTCGGATATCACTGGATCGATCCCGATCACCTAGCGATGTATCTGCTCGATGTCTGCGGGCACGGCGTGCAGGCCGCACTGCTATCCATCTCGGCGATCAACGTCCTGCGCAACCAGACATTGCCCGCCACCGACTTTCGCTCGCCGACTCAGGTGCTGACGGCCCTCAACAAGGTCTTTCAGATGGATCGGCACAACGACATGTATTTCACGATGTGGTATGGCGTCTACGACAAACAAAAGCGGCGGCTCACCTACGCGAACGGCGGCCATCCGCCCGCGATCCTGATGGCGGGAGCTACCCGGGAGACCGCCAAACCCATGGAATTGTCGCAACGCGGCGCCATTATCGGCGCTTTCCCGGAGATGAACTTCGGAGAAGGCTCGCAGGATTTACCCGAGTTCAGCCGTCTCTACATTTTCAGCGATGGCATCTACGAAATCACCAGGCCCGACGACACCATTCTCACCTATGAAGAGTTTCTTGAAATCCTCGTCGATTCCAAGCGGAGTTCCGAAACGCCGCTGCAGCACACGATTGCAGCCATCCGCGCGGCGCGTGGCAGCGATCAGTTCGAAGACGATGTCTCGATCATCGAACTCGCATTCTGAGAGTGCAGGCAGGCGCATAGCCCGAAGTCAGGCGGCGAATTTGCTGACTCCACCTGGGGCGAGAGCCTGTAACATTCCTGTAACCTCCGCCCGGTATGGTCATCGGGCAAACTGCCTGGTGTTCCAACGGTGAAATACGTTCTGCCAAACATAATAAGTACCAGCAAATGGGGAGATAAAAAGACATGGCTATGTCGACAGAAGAGTTGGCGGGAGGAGTCATGCGGGTGATTCTCGATGGCAAGCTTGACATCGAGGGAGCCGCCGCCATCGATTTGAAAATGAACATCATTGCAGGCAGCCGGAAGGCTGTCCTCGTGGACATGCGAAACGTTTCGTTTCTCGGATCGATGGGATTGCGGGCGCTCGTGGCTCCGGCGAGGGCTATCAAGGGCCGCGGCGGCAAAATCGTTTTGTTCGCTCCCAATGAGATGGTCGAAAAAGTTCTGAAGACCAGTGGAACCGACACGCTGATTCCCGTACATCACGAGCTGCAAAGCGCATTGGATGCCCTGCAACTCAGCTAGCGCGCGGAATGCCTCATGGACCAGCCCTCTCTATGACTGGAAACGGCACCGGCCAGATGCAGGATCAGCTGGCTCTGCGGAGCCGCCTTTCCGACATGACGCAGCTTTCTCCCTGGATCGAAAGTCTGGCCACGCGACACGCGATTCCGGGCAACGTCCAATTCGCCATCGAACTGTGTTTGGAGGAAGTGGTCTCGAATGTGATCCGCCACGGATATGCGGGAGCGCAGAATTGCCCCGTGCTCGTGAGTTTCACGATGCCGCGCGACAGCTATTTTGAATTTGTCGTCGACGACGAGGCCCGGCCATTCAATCCGCTGGATGCGCCGGAACTGGGCGCGCTGAGTCCCGATGAGGAGACTCGCGTGGGCGGCCAGGGCATTCGCCTCGTTCGCCAATTCGCGGATGCCGTCGAATACGAGCCAAAAGCCAGCGGCAATCGCCTGCGCATGGGCTTCTCAGCCGCCAAGTAGCCTGAATTGGTCATACAATCCCCACTCCTTGCACTACCACCCTCGTAGACTCTCCCAGTTGCATGTTCGCGTCGCTGTGATTCCTCGTTTCGCTCTTCGCCATCGGCGGTCTCACCAAATCGTTACAGGGCCTTCACACACGCGAAACACTTCCCGTGCGAAATTGCCGCATGAAAAAACAACTGGTGGTGTCCATCTGCAGTTTCTTTTTCTTTGCATCCCTTCTGTTCGGTCAATTTGAAACATCGGAAGTTCTTGGAACCGTTACGGATCCTTCCGGCGGAGCGGTCTCCAAGGCGACGGTCACCCTGACGAATCAGGGAACAGGCATTCAGATGCAGGCGACGACCGATGAAAACGGAAACTATGATTTCCTGAACGTGAAGGTAGACCGGTATAACCTGACCGTCGAGCAATCCGGCTTCTCGAAGTTTACAACCGACGTCCGCGTGGACGTGGGCGCGCGCCAGCGCGTCGACGCCAAAATGCAGGTGGGCGTCATCACCGAGTCCGTCGTTGTCTCGGCAGCGGCCGCCCTGATCCAGACCGACTCGAGCGAACTCGGTCAGGTGATCGGCACTCAGACGGTGGCGGAACTTCCGCTCAACGGCCGTAACTACGCAGACTTGGCTCTGCTGGCCGCCAATGCCATCCGCTCTCCCATGGCAATCTCCTTCTCGCCGACCGGCACGCCGCGCGAAGGCGCCTTCAACGTGAACGGCATGCGCAGCACCTACAACAATTTCCTGCTCGATGGCCTGGACAACAACGCCTACGGCACGAGCAACCAGGGATACTCGGCACAACTGGTGCAGCCCTCTCCCGACGCGCTCTCGGAATTCAAGGTCATCACCAGCAACTACAGCGCGGAATACGGACGCGTAGGCGGCGCGGTGGTGAATGCCTCGATGAAATCCGGCACCAACCAGTTCCACGGAGACGCCTACGAGTTTCTCCGCAACACCGATCTGAACGCAACGGGTTACCTCTTCGCTCCCGCGGCCAAGCCTCCGCTCCACCGCAATCAATTCGGGGGCACTTTCGGGGGCCCGCTCATCAAAAACAAGATATTTTTCTTCACTGACTATGAGGGTTACAGGCAACTGCTCCATTACAACAACTTCGACTCCATTCCAACGATGAACGACCGCGCCGGTATCTTGCCGGTGACTGTGGTAAACCCGCTGACCGGCGCGGTCTATAAAGCCGGCACGCAAATTCCGATTGCCACCCTGAATCCGTTTGCAGCCGCGGTGCTGAATGCGCTGCCGGCCGTGACTTCGTCGGTACGCTCCAACGACTACCTGCAGGCTCTGCAGGTTCGTGACTACACCGATAAATATGACGTCAAGCTCGACGGCCAGATCAACAATCACATGGCCGCGTTTCTGCGATTCAGCCAGAGGATCGACCACCAGTTCTTCCAGCCCGATATTCCGGGACCATCGGGTGGAAACGGGACCGGCAACCTTCACGTCTTCGATCAGAATGCGTCGGCGGGCTACACGTGGACACTCTCGTCAAATTCCCTGCTCGAAGCGCGCTTCGGCTTCTCGCGCATTAAGGGGGGAAAGACACCTCCCAACCTGGGGCTTGCAACCTCGATTTCGCAGTTCCCTTTTTCTGGTTTGCCCACTACACCGAGCCTCCAGGGCGGCATTAATTCGCAGAACATCAGCGGATTCGCCCAGCTTGGGCGGCAGACGAGCAATCCGCAATTCCAGAATCCAACGTCGTTCGATCCCAAGGTGAATTATTCACTGATCCGCGGGCGCCACTCCATCAAGATGGGATACGAGTTCCTGGTCATACGCACCGAGGTGCTCGATGTGAATCCGATCTACGGGGAGGATCAGTTTACGAGCGGTTTCAGCAAGCCTACTTGCGCTCAGTTACAGCTGGCGGCCGGCTGCACCGTCCCCAGCGACGCTACGAGCTACAACTTGGCGGACTTTATCTTTGGCACGCCGAGCATCATCAACCTCGGCAGCAATCTCGTGGTGAACCTTCGCCAGCACGTCCACTCACTCTACGTGCAGGACGACTATCACGTGACATCCAAGCTCACTGTGAACGCTGGGTTGCGTTGGGACTTTGCTACGCCCCTCTATACGCGGGACAACAACTGGTCAAATTTCAATCCTGCCAACAACACAATGACCCCAGCAACCGGCGGCAGCCTGTACAACCGCAGCCTGGTGAATCCCAATTACAAGGACTTCGGCCCCAGGCTGGGGTTGGCCTATAGCATCGATACCAAAACGGTGGTTCGCAGCGGATATGGAATCAGCTACACATTCTTTAATCGCCCGGGCAGTTCCCAGGAAGGAATCAACGCGCCGAACGCTCTTTTCGGAGTCATCAACCAGTCGATTCCAGCGGGTGGCCCGGTTCCGGCGGGCTTCCTGACTACTGTGAACAGCTTTACGACGAACATCGCCAGTCCCGCAGCTTTCAATCCCGCCAACTCCAACGTTGTCTATATTCCGGCGCACAGCCCGTGGCCCTACGTGCAAAACTGGTTCTTGTCGGTGCAGCGCGAACTGCCGATGAACACCCTGATCGAGGTCGCTTACAACGGTAACCACAGCCTGAATCTGCCCATCCTCGGAGATTACAACCAGGCGAGCCCGAATTTGCCAGGCGGCACGCTCGGCGTTCAGGCTCGCCGGCCAATCCCTTCTTTCGGACCCATCACCTGGGTCGATCCTGTGGGTAACAACAACTATAATGGACTTTCGGTGCGCCTCGAGCATCGCTTCGGTAACGGACTGTATTTCCTGAACTCCTTCACCACGGGCAACGCCCTGGGTGACTCCGAGCAAGCGCTCGAATATTACGCGGGCGGCTTTGCGGCCAATCCGCAAAACATTCACAACCTGAAAGCGGAATACGGACCCACGAGCTTCAACGTCAGGTACAGCAACGTTACCAGCGTTGTGTACCAACTTCCCTTTGGCAGGGGCCGCAAGTACGCCTCAAGTGTGAACGGCTGGGAAGATGCCGTTATCGGCGGATGGGAATTTAATACCATCAACACGGCCCACACCGGTACGCCCCTCAACGTCTTCTACGTCCCGTCCACCGCCAATGACGTCACCGGCCTTTCCAACGATTATCGCGGTCAGGCATTCGAGCGGCCCAATGTAACCGGTGGTCCCGTCGCCCAGAGCACCCTGGGAATGATCAACAACTACTTCGCCGGTTACACGTTCACGACGCCGTCGGCCAGCGCGCCCTTCGGGAATCTGGGACGCAACGCGTTCAATACCCCCAGCTTCGAGCAGTGGGACCTTGCCCTCGACAAAACCTTTCAGATTCATGAAGACGTCCGCATGCAGTTCCGGTCGGAGTTCTTCAATTTCCTGAACCAGACAAATTTTGGAGTTCCGAACGTAAGGACGACCGACTCGGCCTTCGGAACGATTCGCACCACCTATCCCGCACGGCAGATTCAGTTTGCGCTGAAGCTGCTGTTCTAGTGAAGCGATCGCTCGCAAGAGGCACGGTACGGGCTGCCCGGAGACGTAGAATCCGAAACATGAAGCCTCGGGTGCTTGCGGCGGCATTGCTGGCATGTCTGTTAGCCGCAGGTCCGTCCTGGGCTGGCTCCGTGCTGATGATCTCGGTCGACGGCCTGAGTCCGGAGTACGTGCTGAAGGCAGACGCGCACGGGCTGAAAATCCCGACGCTGCGGCGATTTCTCACCGAAGGTACCTACGCCGAGGGCGTGGTCGGCGTCGTTCCCACCGTAACCTATCCCAGCCACACGACGCTGATAACGGGCGTATGGCCCAGCGAACACGGCATCGACGCGAACGTGGCGTTCGAGCCCCTGGTCACCGTGGAAACGTGGAACTGGTACGCGCAGGACATCAAGGTACCCACGCTATGGGACGTGGCTGCTAAAGCAGGCATCTCGACGGCCAGCGTAAGCTGGCCGGTCAGCGTGGGCGCGGATTCGGTGAAGTATCTGATCCCCGAATATTGGCGCACGCGAACTGAGAACGACCATAAGCTGATAGAAGCCATTTCCCGCCCGCTCGGCCTGCTTGAGGGACTCGAGAAAAAGCTCGGTAGCTACAACGAATCGAGCGACCAGGGCGTTCCGGGAGACCTCGTTCGCGCGCGATTTTCCGGGGAGATTCTTGCCCGCGAAAAGCCGGGATTCATGACCATTCATCTCGCCTCGCTCGATCACATCGAGCACGGCACCGGGCCGTTCAGCAAGGAAAGCAACGAAGCGGTGGAGGCAGCGGATCGGATGCTGGGCGAGCTGATTCAGACCGCGCTCGCGAACGATCCCGGCACCACGATCGCAATCGTGTCCGACCACGGCTTCATTCCCGTCGACCATCACGTCAATCTCATGCTGCCGTTTATCAAAGAAGGGTTGGTTACGCTGAAGCCCGGCACCGCCCCGCCTACGATTTCTTCGTGGGACGCGGCTTTCTGGCCCGCCGGCGGTTCAGCCGGGGTGATGCTGCGCGATCCCGGCGATCAAGCCCTGAAAGGACGCGTAAAAGGTTTGCTGATGAAGATGAAGAATGATCCCGCCTATTCCATCGCCCGCGTAATCGAGCAGCCGGATCTCGTTAAAATGGGCGGCTTCCCCAACGCGTCGTTTCTGGTCGAGATGCAGCCCGGCGCCGACGTTGGATCTGCCCTTGCGGGTCCTATCGACCAGCCCGCTCCCAGTACCGGCACGCACGGCTACCTGCCCGACCGCCCCGAAATGTGCGCCTCCTTCTTTATCATGGGAAAAGATATCGCCGCGGGCCGCGACCTCGGCGTAATCGACATGCGCCAGGTTGCCCCGACCATCGCGGGCATCTTGGGCGTAACCCTCCCCCACGCCAAGTCCGCCCCCCTCCAAATCTCCCACTGACAAGCCCGCACCTATCCCCTCCCGCCAATTTTTTAGAACACGTACTTCAGAGCGAACTGAACAAGCCGCGGATTCACCGACGCGGCGGTAATCTGCCCGAAAGTGGACTTGGATACGTCCACAGTGCCGGGATTATTGAACTGAGCGTGGTTGAAGACGTTGAAGAATTCGGAACGGAACACGAGAGTCCCGTTCTCGTGGATGCCGCCGACCTGGGTCGTCTTCTGCAAAACCGCATCGAAGTTAAACTGACCCGGGCCAAGGACTTCGGCCCGTCCGGCATTCCCGTAGCCCGTTCCGCCAGTTCCGGAAACACCCGTCGTGGCGCCAATTATGGGTATTGTACCGAACGCGGACTTGTTGAACCAACCCGGGCCACCGAGTGCGCCTCCCAACCGCACCTTGTCGCCCCCCGGAGTAGCGACGTCGCCATTTCCCATTCCCGTGGCGAATTGGGCCGTGGAGGTTACCGGAGCTCCCGAAACGCCAAACCCATAGATGGTCGCTCCCCGGCTATCGGTGACCGTGAGAGGCGTGCCGTCCTGCACAATGGTTACCCCGGAAATGTTCCAGCCGTTTGCAATCTTCCCGAGGATCCCATCGTGCTTGCCGAAGGGCAGGTCATAACCATAATTAATGGCCAACCGCTGCGGACGATAAGCGGTGCCCAATCCATATCTCCCGAAAACGTCGGGGTCGCCAAGGTTGAAGTATTCCTGTGTATCGACCGCACGGCTGTAGGTGTATGCCGCCTGCAGCTGCAAACCGTTCGAAAATAGCTTACGCACTGTGGTCTGCAAGCTGTTGAAATGGCTGTCGCCAAGCTGGTTCGCGCCCGTCAAGCCATTCGGCGAAAAGCCCAGGTAAGGCACGCGGACTGAGGCGTTGGCCGTCGTATTTTGCACAAGGCCGTAATATGGATTGCTGGGGCTCACGAGCTGGGCCTCATTGTATTGGAGATTCGTACCGCCGAGATGGAGACCACGCGACCCAACATAAGCCACTTCCAGTACCCAGCGCGGCGCAAATTCATACTGGGTATCCAGATTCCACTCGTAAACCCTCGGGGTAGTCGAATTTGGGTTTAAAAACAGCGCAGCCAGATTGGAACTCGACCCCGTCTGTGTCGTGGGGTTGATGGACACAAAGCGAGGAGTCCACGACGGAGCCGTATTGGGATAAGGCTGTTGGAAGGTCGAGAAATAGTTTGCCGTGCCCGATCGCCCCAGAGTGACGGTATAGGGAAGAGATTGTGCTATCGAGGCGATGTACGAGAGCCCACCGACGCGGTCGTAAAAATACCCCGCTCCGCTGCGCACCACAAACCGGTCGCTTGAGAATGGCCTCCACGCGACGCCAATGCGGGGAGCGAAGTTATCAAGAGGAGTGTGGTGGGCCGTTGTAACCTGCTGGTTGTTCTGATAGAGACCGGAGACAGGCGGAGCTGAGTTAATGGCAGGATTATAATTCGAGGGCAGCACGAAACCGGCCAGGGTGCCGGTGGCGGCTGTGGCCCCGGGCAACGCTACTGTGTTGATCAGACTAGGCCAAAGGTTGACGGCTTGGCCCTGGTTGTCGTACGCCGTACTGTCATACTCCCACCGCAGCCCAAGATTCACTGTCAGATTGCTGGACACCTTGAAGTCATCCTGCACAAAAGCATCGGCGTCGGGGTTCCGGAAATGGTGAATCAGGCCGCCCGGATATGTGGCCGCAGTCGAAGTCCCCGAGCTGGAAATATTGCTAACGAAAGTACCGTTGGTTTGTCCTGGCAGGGGAGCACTCGTGCTGCTCGCCGCAGAGGCCGTGCAAGCTGACGTGCTAACGGTGGGGGCGCAGCCCGGCAAACCGAGCAGGAAGTCCTGAAAGCTTGAGAACGTCAGATTCCCCAGCTCCACGGCTCCCAGGTTCCAGTTCACCCGGTCGCGCTCGAATTCGCCGCCGAAGCGAATGGTGTGCCTCCCATGCGACCAGGAAAGCTGATCGGCCACTTCCCACGAACTGGTGTGCTTATGATTGGATAGGGAAGTGGTGCCGCCAAATTGAAACAGTCCGCCAATGTTCATGAAGGCGAGAGGCTCGTACCCGGGGGTGAAAAGATATCCGGGATATATCGACGCCATTCCTATCTGGTTATTTGAGAAGGGATTCGTGTTGGTTAAATCTCCGTAGGCTTGCTGGAACGAAGCACGGGCTTCGTTCACCCAATTATTGGAAAGGATCGTCGTCAGCTTCAAGGTCGGATACTGATTCTTGTATTGTATGTTCCCAGGAGTATCGGGCAGGCATGGGAGCACGGTTGTACCAATCGTTCCTGAGACGGCGCAACCGAAAGCCACGTTCTCGGGGATCCGGTCATAGAACCACCGGAGCGATGCCGTGTTCTTACTGTTGATCAAGTAATCGAGATTGCCGACGGCCTGGTGCTCCTTGTAGAAGGCGGGACTGCTGAAGGACACGTTCTGATTCACTCCCGTGGTCGAACTGGGAACGAAATAGCTGCCATCGGGGTTCTTCAACTGGAGCAGTGCGATGGCTACGGGATTGATGTTCGAGCCGTTACACGCAACTTTTGTGTATCCCGCAGGGGTTCCTGAAGGTACTGAAGGGCCATTCACACTGGAACCACCCCCGATTGTGGCGCTGCCTCCCGGGCAAAATGCAGTCCCTAGAGACTGCTGGAAAGCGGCTGTATTAGAGCGGTCCCCCTGGGGGATCCCCACCAACGTAGGATTGGCGGACCCCAGGATGCTTACCCCGTTCTTCTGCCAGGTTTCCTGATAGCCGGCGAAGAAGAACAGCTTATTTCTCTTCACCGGCCCGCCGACGCTCCCGCCATACTGGTTCTGATCGAGCGCCCCCCGCCCGTTAGTTGAGACGCCATTGACGGGGGCATTCATCTTGCGGAAGAAGTCGTTGGCATTGAGCACGGTATTGCGGAAGAACTCAAACGCGCTCCCGTGAAATGCGTTGGTGCCCGACTTGGTGACCACGTTCACGCTGGCGCCCGGATTGCGTCCGTACCCGGCATCGAACAGAGAGGTCTGGATCTTGAACTCCTGGATGGCATCCGGATTCACAATCCCCATTCCCGTGGCGCCGCCCGAATCGGCCGTGGTCCCGCTTCCGCTGGGATTTACTACCGAGGCTCCGTCCATGTTGAAACCGTTCTGGGAGACGAGAGAGCCATTCACGGCAATCTCCTGCGTCCCTCTGCCCAGCGCGCCGGCATTGGCCACGGAGCTAACGGCGCCTGCCGAAAGACCCAGCAGGCTGGTATAGTTGCGCACGGTCAAGGGCAGATTCGTGATGGTTTGGCCGGCGAGCACCGTGCCCTGAGTCGCGCTGGCGGTCTGTACCGTCTCCGCCTCGGCGCGGACCTCAACCTGCTGGGCCTGCGCGCCAACCTGAAGAGTTTGATCCAGAACAGCCGTCTCGGTCACAGTGACAGTGACCGCTGGCACCTCCGCCGTGCTAAACCCGGGGGCTTCAAACTTCACCTGGTAATCGCCTGGAGGCAGCAAAGCAAACTTGTAAGTGCCGTCGGCACCCGCCTTCGTCGTGCGCGCCTGAGCCGTGCCTACACTCGTAGCCGTGACCGTTGCATTCGGCAGCACGGCACCCGAAGAATCCTTTAGAGTCCCCGCCAGCGCCCCGGTGGTAGCTGTCTGCCCCAGAAGTCCGGGAGCTAAGGCCAGTGAGAGAGAAGCAAGAGCACAACAGCTGATGGCAAATGCATACCTGCGGAACGTCCGCAACACTTTCCCTGTCATATGGCTTTTTCTCCCCCGGCGATTTTTGGCATCACAAATCCCTGTGCAGCCATAGTTCTGTGCATTGCACTTTCAAGGTAAAGATGGATTTTTCATGTTTGGCTGAAAGCGATGACGCGGTATAGCTCACTGAGCAATATATTGTCAACGGATAAGTTTAGATACAGAGGATAACTGTATGGATAAATGTGGATGTGGTTCCAGTTCACCCTAGCTTCAATGCCAGTCACGGCCTGTCGCGCGCGGACCACGAGGCTATTGAGCATCGAGGCTAGCGGAGCGAGGCGGACGAGCACGCCCGTCATGAACTGCTGGAAGCGTGTGACAGTGCGGGAACAAGCTGCCTTAGTGGATTGCTTGTGCTTCCTGGAAACGCCAAACGCGTCCCGCCCGTCTACCTATTTGCTCCGGAAAACGCTTCTGAGCGAAATGTAACTGTGATATAGATTGCTGTTTTTGGTTTCGGCTTGCGGCCGGGAAAGAAAATCCTGATGAGACTTGCGGATCAGAATGTATTGAGAGGAAACCAACGTATGTATGGCAAGAAAAGTAAAACGATTTCGAAGCTTCTCACGCTGGGCTTGGCGCTCGCAGCCGCGCTCTTGTGCTATTCGCCGTTATCCAGTGCGGACGACGTCAAGCGCGGAACGATCACCGGCACGGTGACGGCCGATCAGGGCAAAGTGATCGGTTTCCGCGTCCAGGCGCACAACGTAGACCTCCAGATCTGGTACACGGTATTCACGAACAAAGGCCATTACATGGTGCCGCAGGCGCTCCCTGGCAATTATGAAATGTTCGTGGACATGGCAGGGTATGACTCGCCGCGAACGACCCTGCAACTCGGTCCTGGCGACAGCAAAACCGCTGACTTCGCCATCAAGCACAAGGATATTCCCCAACCCGGCAGCGGCGAAGAAGGCAGCGGCCCGAAAAAAGATTGGAAGATCGAATACGTCGCCAGCATGGAGGACATGTATCCGCCTGGCCCCGCTCTCGATCTGCTGAAGGCCAACTGCATCGGCTGCCACGCGGAGCTGTTCAGCAATTTCGGCGCGTATCACTACGACAAGGCTGGCTTCCTCAAGGGTATCGAGCGGATGACCGAAACCGGTCCCGGATACAACGCCTTCGTTCTGGCGCTCGGCCGCACGCAATTCACCAAGCAGCAGAAGGACATGATGGCCGACTACCTGGCCAAGAACTTCGGTCCGGGAACCACCGAAAAGAGGCTTCGCGTCGATCCGGTGCAGCTTGACGAAGAGGCAGCTTCCAAAGCGATTTACGTTTCCTACGACATTCCCAAGGACCTCCCGATTTCGGCGGGCGGCGACAAGTTAGGCGCGCCGATGATCAACGGCGTGATCGAGCAGCTTGCCTACCCGAAGGAAGGCCGGACGCATCACATGGGCTCTTCGTTCATTTCGCCCGTGGATGGCAACATCTGGTTCAGCTCCCGCACTTCCAGCTCGATGCTCCGGCTTGACCCCAAGCAGCGCAGCGCCGACCGCTGGAAGAACTATCCGATCAAGGGCGACATTTACGTTCACCCGGACGGAATTGGCGTGGATAAACGCGGCCATGTGTTCTGGGCGGAGCTAAAGACCGGCAGGCTGGGCGAGTTGGATCCCGCCACGGGAAAGCAGATCCGTTACTCTCTGCCGGAACAGGCCGGGGCCCTGCATGAAGCAGTCGTCGATAAGGACGGCAATGTCGGCTTCGACCTGATCTACGGCGCGCTGTTCGGCAAGTTGAACGTGAGCACAGGCGTGATCCACATGTATCCCACGCCGACGCCGGATAACGGTCTCTACGGCATGGTCATCGACCAGAAGGGCAACATGTGGGCGGCCGGCTGGCAAAAGGGCACCATCAACAAGTGGGACGCGGAGACCGAAGCGGTGAAGGAATATCCCGTGCCGCACTCGTGGGGACAGATTCGCCGCATCGGCGTGGACTCCAAAGGCATCATCTGGGCCTCGGAGTACACCAGCGGATTGCTTGCCAGGCTCGATCCTGAAACAGGCGAGCTCAGCGAATACAAAATCCCCTATAACGGCGCTCAGCCCTACGACGCGTGGCCCGATAAGGACGATAACGTCTGGATGGGCGACGCGGCTCACAATATGGTCGTCAAGTTCGATCAGAAGACGCGGAAGTTCAGCTACGTCCCGATGCCGCAGCCGGGACAGAGCATCAACAAGTTCCGCGTCGCCGACGACAACACGATCTGGTTTGGGAGCCGCGCCGTAAGGATCGTCACCGGCGTGCACTTCTATCCGAATGGCTATACGGCCGACGCTCCGCCGATGCCATAAGTAACGTTTCAACCGCAGCAATGCGCAGAAGCACCCTCGCGGATTATGCCGGCGAGGGTGCTTCTGCTTTGGGGTCCTCTTTCTCTGGAGAAGATTCACAATATGAATCCGGCTGAGCGGAATAATGCATCGGTCGCCGGGACTATCCGCTCCAGCTTCCGTGGTACATTCGGGCGGTTAGCGGCCGCGAGCTGAACGTGATTCTTGCCGCATATCCTGCGCGATTGCCGATGATCGACGATCCTATTCTGCTGCACGATTGGCATGCCGTGGCCTGGAGCACTCAGGTCACCGGCGCCGCCCCCCTTGCCGCTCGCTTGCTCGATCACGATGTTGTTCTGTGGCGCAATGCAGACGGAGTTCACGCCTGGCAGGACCTTTGCGTCCACCGAGGCGCGAAGCTTTCGGGTGGCCGGATCGCCGGCGATTGCCTGGCCTGCCCTTACCATGGCTGGCAGTACGATTCCTCGGGCCGCTGCGCTCGCATTCCCGCGCATCCGGACCGGCCTCCGCCGCTCCGCGCGCGCGCCACGGCATATCCCGTGCAGGAAAAATACGGGCTCGTGTGGACGTCGCTAGGCAAGCCGGAGAAGGACGTTCCCGCGTTCCCCGAGTGGGACGATTCGTCTTTCAGAAAGATACCCGCCGGCCCTTATCTCTACCGGGCGAACGGCCCGCGCGTCGTCGAAAATTTTCTGGACGTGGGACACTTCCCCTTCGTTCATGCGGGGTTTCTGGGCGACGCGGCGCGCGCGGAAATCGGCGACTACGAAGTCGACGTGTATCCGGATTGCCTAGTCGCCAGGGACATTCCCGTCTGGCAGCCCGATCCGGACGGCACGGGGCGCTCGGCGGAGGTGCATTACACGTTCCACGTGCAGCGGCCTTTGACCGCGTCGTTCATGAAGGTCAACGGCGAAGATCGCTTTGCGATGTTTTCGACGATCACGCCCGCGGCGGAATGCGAGAGCCGCATCTGGCTGATCATGGCCCTGAACTACGGACATGACGTTCCCGCCGAAGAGCTTCGGCGTTTTCAGGACGTCGTCACAGCACAGGACGTGCCGGTGGTCGAGTCGCAACGGCCGGAACTTCTGCCTCTCGATTTGCAGGCGGAGCTGCATTTGACCTCCGACCGCGCCGCCATCGCTTACCGGCAGTGGCTGAAGAAGATTGGGCTGCGGTACGGGACGGCCTGAGCACACATAATGGCCGAGAAGCTCGCCGTCCCGAAAACTTCCCCGCCGTGGTTCGTGCCGGGAGACTGGGATGGATGTTTCGCGCTGTTCTTCAGCGGACTCCCCGATCTGTTGCTGATCGCCGGTTTGGCTCCTCTTTGCGGCTTCCCCGCCAGCATGGTTACCACGCGCATTTTGCCGGGCGTCGCGCTTTCTATCTTCGCGGGGAATATTTTCTATGCCTGGCAAGCCCACAAGCTGGCCTTGTGCACCGGGCGCGATGACGTCACCGCGATTCCCTTCGGCGTAAATGCCCCCACCATTTTCGCCTATATTTTCCTGATCATGCTTCCGGTGTACGAACGGACGCACAACGCGACGCTCGCGTGGCAGGCCGGAGTGTTCGCGTCTTTCCTGAGCGGCATCGTGCAAACAGCGGGCGCGTTCTGCACGGACTGGCTGCGGCGCCACACGCCGCGGGCGGCGCTGCTTTGTCCACTGGCGGGCATCGCCATGGCCTTTCTCTGCCTGGGCTTCGTCCTGAGGATTTTCCAGACGCCGGAACTCGCGCTGCTTCCCGCGATCATCGTGCTCGCGGTTTTCTCCGCGCGCATACGGCTTCCCTTTCGCATTCCGGGTGGCCTGGTTTGCATCGTCACCGGGGCAATTCTCACGGCGCTATTGAAGTGGGCGCACCTCTATCACCTGCCGCTACTCCAAGCGTCTATATCGCCGGGGATTTATCTGCCGCATCCGGTGAACCTGTTCACATTTCCTGCGGCAGTCTGAGGGATGGAAGTTTCTTTCGATCATCCTGCCTATGAGCACGCTCGACACCATCGTTTCCCTGCAGGTGCTCGAGAGCGTTCAGGTGGCCGGAGACGATTACCCCACGATGCCGTCCCTGCTCGTCAACGGCCTGGCGACAGTGGCGGCAGCCTTGTTCGGCAGCCCATTCCCGACCTCGCTCTACTTCGGGCACATGGCGCACAAATCGCTGGGGGCGCGAGCGGGCTATTCGATCCTCAGCGGCACGGCGACCATGCTCCTGTGTCTCTCCGGGATGGTGGTCCCCTTCCTGCGCGTGGTGCCGATGGAAGTAGTGGCCATGATCGTCGTGTGGTTTGGACTGGTAATGGTCGCGCAGGCGTTCACGGAAGTGCCCAAATCCCATGCGATCGCAGTGGCCTTCGGATTAGTCCCGCTGCTCGCCTCCTGGGCGGTGGGGCTGATCGATCTAGCGCTGCGCACTGGCGGCTCGAATTTCCTCCAGGGTGCGCCTCTGTTCGGCGAGCAGCTGCCCATTTATGGCCTGATCGCGCTCAGCCAAGGCGCCCTGCTTGTCTCGATGATCTGGACCGCGGCAATCGCGCTGATGCTGGACCGCCGGTTCCTCCCGGCCGCAGCCTGGCTGCTCGCGGCAGCCGGGCTCTCCAGCGTGGGGCTGATCCATGCGTTTCGAATCACGGAGCGCGGGATCGAAACGGTGATTAGCCTTTCCGCCGCACCCGCCTTCGCGTTGAGCTACCTCGCGGGGGCGGCCTTTTTGGTCGCGTTCCATTTCTATGCAGCTCGACCGGAAACCGTGGTGGCCCGTGGAGACCTCTTCTAGCGGCCCTGCCCCTCAAAATCAGTGGAACTATCCCGTTTGGCCCCCGGAATATGTAACGGGAAGCAGGGTTGGCCGTCCAAAGGGTGAGATGACCGGCACCACTGAACTCACAGATGACGGTCTAGTACGGCGTTTGCTGGCCGGAGACGAAGAAGCCTTTGGTCTCCTCTATAAGCGCCGGCACCCTTCTATCTACCGTTTTGCCCTGCATATGAGTGGAAATGCGGCAGTTGCGGAGGACGTGACCCAAGAGGTCTTCATGACGCTGATTCGCGATGTCAGCCGATACGATCCGGCGCGCGGCTCGGTGGCAGGCTTCCTCTTCGGTGTGGCGCGCAACCATCTGCGCAAACGCTGGGAGCAGGACCGCCGGCTCGTCCCTCTGGTCGGGGATGCGGACGACTTCGGGCCTTTAGCGTCCGGAAACGGTCACCACACCAATAGCCGCAACGGCAACGGAAATAGGAACGGCCATTATGCGGTGCCCACGAGCCGGGACGAATTTTCCTCGATGGAAGCCGTGAGCCGCGTGAGAAAGGCCATCAACACGCTGCCTGAGAATTACCGCGAGGTTGTGGTGCTTTGCGAGCTCGAGGAGATGAGTTACGAGGAGACGGCGGCGGCGCTCGGATGCCCGGTCGGGACGGTTCGTTCCCGGCTGCACCGGGCCAGGGCCATATTGCTTGAAAAGCTTCGCGACGCGCAACCTGCGCGACGCGCATCGGCGGTGGGCGAATGAATGAAAACGAAGAGGTAACCTCGATGGACTGCTCGCAGTTTGAAGAGGTTCTGCACGATCTCGACCGGCCCGGTACCCGCGGCCTGGAGCTCCGGGAGGTGGCCCTGGTCCATGCGGAATCGTGCAGCCGTTGCGCGCAGTTGATGACCGACGCCGAGTCGCTCGATTTTTCGCTCCAGACCATCGCTTTGCGCGAGGCTCATCTGGAGGCTCCGCCGCGCATCGAAGCGCATTTGCTCAAGGAATTCAGGCTGCACAATGCCGCGGCCTCCCGGCGCAGGATGCAGGGGCGGCTTGCGGCGCTGGGCATCGCTGCGGCGATTCTCCTGGCTCTCGGCGTGTCCCTGCGTCACGGTTCCGTATTCCATGGCAAATCCGCGCCAGAAACCAGTGCGAATAGAGCTGCGGCTCTCGTGTCCCCCGTCGAAGTGGCCGACAACCGGCTGCCGGACTCCCCGGATGAAACGGCTTTCGTCTCGCTGCCCTACGCCGCCGATCCCGCAACGCTTGAAAATGGCGCCGTGGTGCGGGTAGTTCTGTCGCGTTCGGCGCTCGCTTCTCTGGGACTTCCGGTGGCCGATGTGGGCGCCACCGAGCAGGTTCCGGCGGACATCGTGCTTAGCGAGGATGGTGCGCCTCAGGCCATCCGGCTGGTTGCGCAGGCGGGTTTGGATCAGTAGTTGAGTTAATCAGACGTTGAATCAATCAGAGAGGGACATGGAAATGACAGTGAGAGGCAAGCTTGGATTCGCCGGATGCTCGGCGGTAATGCTGTTGGCGCTCGCAACCGGCGCCACGGCATGGGCTCAATCGGAATCATCCGTTCCTCCGCCGCCTCCCGAGCCGCGAGGCATGATCCAGATTGGACCGGGCCCGGGGCGTTTTTCGCCGGATGATGCCATGGGATTTGTCGGTTTTGAAGCAGGCCTCGGAGGCGGGAAGACCGTGACCGGCGCTCCGTTCACGGCAGGCTTCTCGCAGGTAACGACGCAGGTATTCCCCGACGGCAACCATATCCAGCGGACGACGAACGGAACGCTTGCTCGCGACAGCAACGGCCGCACCCGCCGGGACATGACGCTCCCGGCCATTGGAGATTGGGCGACTTCGGGCAAAACTCCTCCGCATGTGGTCCTGATCAAGGATCCCGTGGCATCGGCCAATTACATTCTGCAGCCGGACCAGAAAATAGCGCGCAAGCTTCCGTTGCGCCCGGGCCGGTTTGGCAAGGAAGGCGGCGGACCGCCTCCCGGATTCGGCCAGAACGAAGCGGCGACTACATCACTCGGCACTCAGATGGTGAATGGTATCTCCGCGCAAGGCACGCTCACCACTCGGACGATTCCGGCGGGAGCCATCGGCAACGAAAAGCCGATTGTGATCACCGTGGAGCGCTGGTATTCGCCGGACCTGCAGATGAACGTGTTAATCAAGCGCAGCGATCCGCGGACCGGCGACAACGTGTTTCAGCTTACCAATGTTGTTCGAACCGAGCCGGACGCATCGCTGTTCCAGGTTCCATCGGATTACACCGTGAAAGCGGGCGGGAAAATGGGATTCCACGGCAAGGGCCAAGGCCCTCCTCCTCCGCCGCAAAATTGATATTGATCCCGTAGTACGCAGTACTCGCGGGCGGACACCCCCACCACGCTCCGCCCGCGAGCCCCCCTCTTTCACTCGGCAGAAAATCCTGTTCGCATGTTCCGCTGCTATAATTCGGCCTGTCATGAACGCTGATACGAACTCAAGGTTCAGCGAGAAGGATTATCGCAAGCAGCTCGAAGCCGAAGGCTTTTCCCACACGTTCGTCTGGCAGGATGGCCCGAACGCCTTCTATACCGACCACACCCACGCAGGACTGACCGCGCACATCATTCTGGACGGCGAGATGGCGCTCACGATGAATGGCCAATCGCAGACGTACCGCATAGGCGAGCGCTGCGACGTTCCGGCGGGTGCCGTCCATTCCGCACGGATGGGCGCGAACGGCTGCCGCTACCTCGTCGGCGAGAAATAAAGCTACGTGCCAGAGATAGAGCGGTCGAGAAGCTCAACGACGTGGAGAACTTCCTGATCCGTTGCATGGATGCTGACGCCGGCGCGGAGTTGCAGGATGCAGCCGGGATTCGCGGTGACGATGGCCCGCGCCTGGGTCTGCTTAACGCAGTCCATCTTCCTGGAGAGCAATTCGAGGGACGCCTCGGTCTCCGTCACGTTGTAAACGCCCGCCGAACCGCAGCATTGATCGGCCAGCGGCATTTCCACCAATTCCACCCCGGGAACGGCGCGAATCAGCTTGCGCGGGGCTTCACGGATTTTCTGCCCGTGGGCCAGATGACACGAATCCTGATAGGTGACCCGCAGCGGCACGGGCCGCAGCGGCGCAGTGAGCCCGAGTTCCGCGAGAAACTCGGTAACGTCGCGCATCTTTTTTGTGAACTTCGCGGCTTGCGCATACGCGGGATCTTCCGGCGCAAAAAGATGCGTGTATTCCTTGAGTGTTGAGCCGCACCCCGCCGCGTTCGTGATGATCGCGTCGAATTCGTCCACCGGAAAGGCGCCGAAGTTCTTACGCGCCAGGTCCCGCGCCACATCGCGAACTCCCGCGTGATTGGGCAGCGCCCCGCAGCAGACTTGCCCCTCCGGCACCACGACCTCGCAGCCATTCGCCTGCAACACGCGGATCGTCGCGCGATTGAGCTCGCTGAACGTCACCTGCGCGACGCACCCGGCAAACAGTGCGACGCGCGCGCGCCGCGTACCCTGTGCAGGAAACGTCTTGCCCAGTTCCGTGAAGAAAAAATCCGAATCGATGCGCGGCAGCAGCCGTTCGCGATCCTGCAATCCCAGCAGCCGCAGGACGCCCGTCGCGCGAGCCAGCGCCGCCAATCCCGAGCGCTGATAGAATTTCAGGAATCGCGCCGCTGTTGCGATCCGCGAAGTATACGGAAGGAGCGCCGGTAAACAAAATCGCGCGCCAGCCGTGACGCGAGCGGGCGCTTGTAGTGCTGCTCGATTTGCGCGCGCGCCGTTTCGACCAGGCGCCCATACTCAACGCCCGACGGGCACGCCGTTTCGCAGGCGCGGCAATCGAGGCACCGGTCGATGTGCTCGACGAACGAATCGCCCAGCTCCAGCTTTCCCTGGTCCACCAGCTCGATCTGCCGGATACGCCCGCGCGGTGAATCGGCTTCCCTTCCCCACAGGCGGTACGTGGGGCAATGATTGAGGCAAAGCCCGCAATGGACGCAATGCGAATAGACGGAATATTCGGGCTTGTCGGGTCCCGAAAATCCGCTCGGCCCCGCCGCGACATCGACAGGTGCGTCTTCGTGCGAAGCAGGCGCCATCGGAGGCCGACCCATCGCCTACAAGCCTCCCACGAAGCGGCCCGGGCTGAGAATTCCGGACAGGATCGAACAGCGTTTTCAATTTGCGCATCAGATCGATGTCGCCTCGTTCGAGCCCCCACACCTTCAGCGAGCTTTTCCATTCCGCCGGACTCCACGGAATCGTCGCGTTGCCTCCGAGCCCGGCGCATTCGAAAAGAATCTGATCGGCAGCCTGGATCACTCGAAGGCGCGCTTCGTCACTGCGGTCCTTCGGAAGGAGCGCGAGGTAAATGACGCCCACCCCTCGCGCGATGGCGGCCCATGACAGAGAATTTGTTTCGGCGGCTCTCGCGGCGCCCGCCAGTACTTCGTTCATGCGGGTGGGCAGCACGCTCATTTTCACAATCGTGGCTGCCGGCGAGGACGCCAGCGCAATCGGTATAAATTCGCGTTTGCGCGAGGCTGCGGCAAGCATCTGATCCGGCGCCAGCACGACGAAACTCTCGCAGCCGCATTTTTCGCCCATCTGGCGCAGATCGCGCTCGCAACGATCCAGGACCTTTTCGTTGCCCGAGAAATCGGCAGCCAGCGTCCAGCCCGCTTCGGAAAACACCTCGCTGCCAAATGCCCCTGGAGCAATCCTCGCCGCTGCACCGCTGTAAAGAATTCTGGCGGCGCCGGGGCTTAGAATTTCAACCGCCTGCGGCCGGAGCGGCGAATGCGCAATCGCATGTCTCAGTTCCAGCGCCCGCCCGGCGCTTGCAAAGCTGGCCACGAATCCGCGCGTGTCAACGGGCAGCGGGAACGTGCGGAAGTTGATCTTGGTCATCACGCCCAGCGTGCCAAGCGCGCCGATCATCAGTTTGTGTATGTCGTAGCCGGTCACATTTTTCACCACGCGGCCGCCGCTCTTCGCTGTGACGCCCTGCCCGGTCACGAATTCCATTCCGAGAACGTAATCGCGCGCTGTCCCATACATCTGCCGCAACGGAGTATCCACGCCGGACGCGATCGTGCCGCCGACCGTGGCGCGCTCCATATACGGGACCGCCAGCGGGAGCCATTGCTTGTGCTCGGCCAGCACTGCCGCCAGCTTCTGCAAGGGGATGCCGGGCTCAACGCTCAGCGTCAGATCGGCCGGATCGTAGGCGACCACGCGATCCAGCCGCGTCATATCGAGTGCAACGTCATACTGGCGCGGAGCCAGGCCCATCGAGAGCTTCGTACGCGCGCCGGTTGGCACCACCGCCAGTTTTTCCGCGGCCGCGAATTTCACTATCTCAGCGACTTCCTCGCTCGACCCGGGGCGCACCACCGCAGCCGGCTTTTTTCCGCATATTTCATATGCGCCGAGCTCGGGCGACTCGCTGACGACGTGAGAAGGTCCGCTAATGCTCGCCAGACGCGAGGGCGCGGTCATACTGGCGATGCTCATGCGGGAGTGGCGCTCGTTTCAGCCGTGGGACGCGCATAGATCTCGCCGCAAGCCTTGGCGGTCGGGAAGATTTTCCCTGGATTGAGCAAGCCGGATGGATTGAATGCGTCGCGGACGCCGCGCATCAGCTCGAGGTCGGCTGCGCTGAAGAGATACGGCATCAGATGATCCTTTTCCATCCCGACGCCGTGCTCTCCGGTAATCGCCCCGCCCATCTCGATGCAGCAGCGAATGATTTCGGTGCCCGCCGCGATCGCCCGGCGGAATTCATCGCGGTCGCGGCCATTGAAAGGAATCAGCGGATGCAGATTGCCATCGCCCGCATGAAAAATGTTGCCGATCTCAAAGCCGTATTTCGCGCCGATCTCGGCAAGCCGTCGCAGCGTGGCGGCCAGCTTCGTGCGGGGAATCACGCCGTCCATGGCGTAGTACGTCGGCGAAATCCGGCCCACCGCTCCGAACGCGTTCTTGCGGCCTTTCCACAGAAGGTCGCGCTCGGCTGCGTCGCGAGCGACACGCACCTCGGGCGCATGGTGCAGGCGGCAGATGTCCGCCACCTCCTCCGCCTCGGATTCCACCGCTTCGCGCAGTCCATCCACGTCGATCAGCAGCACGGCCGCGGCGCCCACCGGGTAGCCGGCATGCACGTAATCCTCAACGGCGCGAATCGTCCAGCTATCGAACATCTCGCAGGCAGCGGGAGTGATTCCCCGCCGCGTAATTTCAGCCACCGTTTCCGTGGCGTCGTCCACGGTGTCAAACACCGCAAGCAGCGTCTTCACCGCTTCCGGCAGGCGGGTGAGCTTCACCGTAATCTCGGTAACGAGCGCCAGCGTTCCCTCGGAGCCCACAAAAAGGCCGGTCAAGTCATACCCCGGCGAATCGACCGCCGCACTTCCGAGCCGAACGAGTTCGCCCGTGGGGAGCACGACGGTCATGCCCAGCACATGGTTCGTCGTGACGCCGTAGGCCAGCGTGTGCGGACCGCCCGAATTCTCCGATACGTTTCCGCCGATGGTGCAAGCCTTTTGGCTGGACGGATCGGGCGCGAAATGCAGCCCGGTGTGCGCCACTGCAACGCTCAAATCCAGATTCACCACGCCCGGCTGAACCGTCGCTCGCTGGTTCTCCACATCTACTTCGAGCACGCGGTTCATGCGCGAAAACACCACCACGATTCCGCCCTGCCGCGCCAGCGCCCCTCCGGAAAGTCCCGTCCCGGCGCCGCGCCCCACAAGAGGAGTTTCGTAGCGATTCGCCAGCTTCACAATCTCAACGACGTCTTCGGTAGTGCGCGGAAATACGACGCAGGTCGGCTTCGCCACTTCCACGGAGCCGTCGTATTCGTACAAAAGCAGGTCCTCAGGCTCGTGGAGAACGCCATCAGAGCCGAGCAACTTTTTCAGTTCATGCAGGAGTCGCGAATCCATTGGGCGCGGTTGTTGAGGTTGTTACGCTTTCCTTGCCAACTATATCTGCCGCCCTGAGGCGCGTCAACGAACCTGGCACGGATGAGGAATGATGGATAGTCAAGTGGCTCGCGCCTCTCGGTCTTTTTGCCGGATCATGGAGTCCACGCTCGCTGCAATTGACATTTCCGGCTGCCGGTGCCATTGTTCCCGTCTAATTCCTCGGAGGGCTCCGATGCGGCCGTCGAGGCAACCCTGTTTATTGGCATTTCTCCTGCTGGCGTCTTCTCTGCCGGCTGTGGCGACGCGCGCCGAATCCCTTACCATCACGACATCTCCGCCAAGCGCAACAGTCGAAATCAATGGCGCCGTCGCCGGCACAACGCCGTACCACGTCGATTATCCCGGCAGCTACTTTCACAAACCCCACACGGCCTTCAGCGCGCGCCTCGAACACCCCTTCACCGTACGCATCTCCAAGGAGGGATATCTGGCGCAGCAGATCACTTTAACCAATGGCCCCTTCGAGTGGGTCGCCGTGACAGGCCGCCACCGCGGAAACTACTTCCTGCTGAAAGCCGATCACTTTGAAATCAAGCTGGAGGCTATTTCCTTCGGTAATGCCTCGTCCGCCGAAACACATGGAAACGCTGGCCCAATGCGTCCACCTGCCGTCGCCACGGAAGCGCTTCGCCCAACCGAGCCGAAAGGCAATTCCGAGGGCGGGAGCGTGGCGATCACTTCGGAACCGCCTGACGCCGATATTTACATCGACGGCAAATTCGTGGGCCAGACTCCTTCGACGATACGGCTCGCGGCAGGGTCGCATCATGTGGAAGTGCGCGTCCAAAGCAGGCAAACCTGGGAGCGTGATTTGGAAGTCCTGAAGGACAGCCAGCTGAGCCTGCACGCGACTCTTCGCGAATAGACTTCGCAAGAGCTCGCGCATCCTCATACCGGCACCGGGCACGCCCGCCTCTCACTTCCGCTATTCACCAACGCACAGCCGCCAGAATCCCGGTTGACATCCCCGCGAGTACCTCTTGTAATGAATTGATTCCCTGCCTATGCGGAATGAAAGCGCCACTGTGCTCGAGGAAAGTTCCGGGAGGAAAGCGCAACACGGCGCGTCCAAGCGCCATGCATTTCTCGTAGCCGCGGGAATATTTCTGAGCCGTATCGCCGGACTGGTCCGGCAGCGCATTTTCGCGCACTACTTCGGCAATTCCGACGCCGCCGACGCCTTCAACGCCGCCTTCCGCATCCCCAATTTCCTTCAGAACATGTTTGGCGAGGGCGTGCTTTCGGCTTCGTTCATTCCCGTCTACGCTGGCCTGCTCGCTCGCGAGGACGACGAAGAGGCCCGGCGAACCGCCGGCGCCGTTGCGGCTCTACTGGCGCTGACGACTTCGATTCTCGTGCTCATCGGCCTCTTGGCGACGCCGTATCTGATCGACGCGATCGCGCCGGGATTCCACGGCGAGAAACGCCAGCTGACGATTCAGCTGGTGCGAATTCTCTTCCCCGGCGCGGGGCTGCTGGTCTTTTCCGCCTGGTGCCTCGGCATCCTCAACAGCCACCGGCGCTTTTTTCTCTCCTACGCCGCCCCGGTGCTCTGGAACGCCGCGATGATCGCGACCCTCTGGGGATTCGGGGGCCGCTATGCGCAATACCCTCTCGCTGCCATCGTGGCCTGGGGATCGGTCGTGGGCAGCGCCCTTCAGGTTGCCGTGCAGCTTCCTGTCGTACTGCGGCTCCTCGGCGGCCTGAAGCTTTCCCTCAACTATCGAGACGGGCAACGTCAAGACCGTCGTCCGCAACTTCGGCCCCGTCTTCATGGGCCGCGGCGTCGTTCAGATCAGCGGATACGTGGACGCGTGGCTGGCAAGCTGGCTCGGCACCGGCGCGCTCTCCGCATTCTCTTACGCCCAGATCCTTTTCACCCTGCCCGTGAGTCTCTTCGGCATGTCGGTTTCCGCCGCGGAGCTTCCTCACATGTCCGGCGCCCTCGGCGACGACCGGGAAGTCGCGGAGGCCCTGCGCGCGCGCCTCGATCCCGGCCTGCGCCAGATCGCATTTTTCGTGCTGCCCTCGGTGGTAGCTTTTCTGGTCCTAGGAGACGTCATCGTCGGGGCCATCTATCAGACCGGGCGCTTCACCCACAGCGATGCTCTGTACGTCTGGGCGATTCTCGCGGGGGCTACGGTCGGCCTGCTTTCCTCGACGCTCGGACGCCTCTATTCTTCCGCATATTATGCCCTGCGCGATACAAAGACGCCGCTGCGCTTCGCCATCGTCCGCGTAGTGCTCACGACCATTCTCGGCTATCTGGGCGCGATTCCGCTGCCCCGCCTGCTTGGAATTGACGCGCGATGGGGCGTCGTCGGACTCACCGTCTCCGCGGGAATCGCGTCGTGGGTGGAGTTTACGCTGCTGCGCTACACATTGAATCGCCGGATAGGGCGCACGGGAATCCCGGCCGCTTACCTGGCGAAGCTTTGGCTCGCGGCGGCCTCAGCCGCCGGGATCGGTTCGCTGATCCATCATTTTTTCCGCGCGCATGCGCCGGTTCTGGTAGGAATTGTCGTTCTCATTCCGTACGGAACGATTTATCTCGCGGCCGCATTATTGCTTCACGTCGGAGAAGCTCAGGCATTGCTGGGACGCCTCTTGCGACGGTGAGAGCTCAGGAAACTCCCGCCTTGACGTTCCGCGCTCGCGTGCTTTGCGGAGAAGATATAACCGGCTCCAATGCTTCACGCGCGGGACTGCCATCGGGAGCCGCCCGCAGATATTGCACCGGCCAGGAGGCCGGGATTCCCAGGTTGCGCGCCTCGTCGAGCGGCCAGTACGGGCGGCGCAAAAATTCCCGCGCGAAAATCACGACGTCCGCTTTTTCCGTCCGCAGGATTTCGCTCGCCATATCCGGCACTTCAATCATGCCAACCGCGCCGGTGAGGATACCGGCCTTGTCGCGGATTTGCTGCGCGAAAGGCACCTGGTAACCAGCCTTCACCGGGATTTGCTGACGCGGATCGAGGCCGCCCGACGAACAGTCGATCAAATCCACCCCGAGCGGCGCGATTTTCTTAGCTGCATAAATCGACTGGTCTACGTCCCAGCCTCCATCCACCCAATCTGTAGCCGAAATGCGAACAAACAGCGGAAGCTTCGCGGGCCAGACCTTTCGCACCGCCGTAACCACCTCTGCCAGAAATCGGATCCGGTTGTCGAGCGAGCCTCCATAGGAGTCCGTGCGCTGATTGGAAAGCGGCGAGAGAAACTCATGGATCAGGTAGCCGTGCGCGGCGTGCAGTTCAATCACCTCGAACCCCGCCTGCAAGGCCCGGCGCGCGGCTTCGGCAAACGCGTCCACGATTTCGCGGATGCCGGCCTCGTCAAGGGCTCTCGGCTGCGGGTATTTCGAATTGTAAGGGAGAGCGCTGGGCGCCACGGGAATCCAACCGCCTTCCGATTCCGCAACCCCGCCGGAGCCCTCCCACGGCCTCTGCGTGCTTCCTTTGCGGCCCGCATGGGCAAGCTGCATGCCGGGAACCGCGCCTTGCGCGCGAATGAAGTGTGCTATGCGCGCCAGCATGTCAATGTGTTCGTCCTTCCAGATGCCGAGGTCCCATGCGCTGATCCGGCCTTCCGGCGTCACCGCCGATGCCTCCGTGAGCACGAGTCCGGCGCCGCCCACGGCGCGGCTTCCCAAATGCACCAAGTGCCAGTCGGTGGCGAATCCATCGGGGGACGAATACTGGCACATCGGAGAAACCACGATGCGATTCCACAGGGTCACATCGCGAATCTTCAATTCGTCGAACAGGTCCATGAGAAAGCTCCCGGGAACTCCTCCTGCCTTCGGGCATTTGATGACGTGGAACAATCCAGAGTTGCGGGCAAATCTACTTCGGAGGTCGCGCGGGTTCGGGGCCGGAGGTCCAGCCTGGAGCGTCGCTTGCGGGAAACGACTCCTCGGAAGCCTCTTGGACAATATCGAGCTTCTCTGGAGGATCGTTGTCCTCTGTGCGACGCTCTTTTTTGCTTTTTGGATTCGGCCTCGGTGTGTTATCCATTCGATGGGCTCCTGCTTTTCCGCAGCAAGCAACAGCGTGGGGCGATGCCAGCCCGAGAATTGACCCTAGCACTGAAAATTACGTGAGTCTATCGGGTAGGATGCTGAATCTACATTCTAGAGCGTATGGCGACCCCGCGATATTTCTCCGACGCAAATCCCAGCGAAACATGGTACGAAGATGAAGAGCGGCGCGGATCGAGCCGGACGGCCCGAGGCCGGATAAGCTGTCTGCATGTCCGACACGGGTACGATAGATGAGCACCGCCGCTGGCACTCTAACAAACCAGAACCAGGCGGAAGCCGTCGACGCCGCGCCGACCGGCGCCATGATCTGGGTGATCGCGATCGCGGTAATGCTCGCGACCTTCATGGAGGTTCTGGATACCTCCATCGCCGCCGTATCGCTTCCTTACATTGCCGGCAGCCTTTCCGCCACCAATGACGAAGCCACCTGGGTCCTCACCAGCTATCTGGTATCGAACGCGGTGGTGCTTCCCGCCAGCGGATGGTTTTCGCTCCGATTCGGCCGCAAGCGTTTTCTAATCACCTGCATCGTAATCTTCACGATTTCCTCGTTCCTGTGCGGCTCCGCGGCGAGCCTGGCCATGATCCTCATCGCGCGGGCGATTCAGGGAGCCGGGGGCGGCGCATTGCAACCGATGTCCCAGGCGATCCTTCTGGAGACGTTCCCACCCGAGAAGCGCGGGATCGCCATGGCCGCGTTCGGACTGGGTGTCGTGGTGGCGCCTGTGCTGGGGCCGACCCTGGGCGGGTGGATCACCGAGACCTACACGTGGCGCTGGGCTTTCTACATCAACGTTCCCATAGGCATCCTCGCGGTAATTCTCATATCGCGTTTTGTCCACGATCCTCCTTACATTCGCAATGCGAAGCCAGGCCGCCTCGACGGGATCGGGCTCGGATTGCTCACCGTCTGGCTGGGCGCGCTGCAGATCATCCTCGACAAGGGCCAGGAGGACGATTGGTTCGGCGCCACCTGGATTCGCTGGGCGGTCGTTATCCTGATCACGGCATTCATTGCCTTCATTGCGTGGGAGCTTACGCGCGAGAAGCCGCTGGTCGACCTGAAGATATTCAAGAACCGCAACTTTGCCGTTGGCTGCCTGTTGATTGCGCTGTTCGGCGTGGTGATCTATGGAATTGTCACGCTCCTGCCGCTGTTTTTTCAGACGCTCCTCGGATACACCGCCCTCGCGGCGGGCTGGGCCGTGAGCCCGCGAGGAATCGGGGCGATCTTCGCGATGCCTCTGGTAGGCCTCTTAACCGAGCGGCTCGACAATCGCTGGCTGATCGCCACGGGGTTCGCCGGTGTCGGCGCCTGCACCCTCTGGCTGGGAAATGCGGATACCCAGATAGGCGAGTTTTCGATGTTCTGGGCGATCATCCTGAGCGGGTTCTTCATCGGGTTCGTGTTCGTGCCGCTCGTAACCGTGGCCATGGGGAAACTGGAAAAAGAGCAGGTGGGAAATGCGGCGGGCCTCTACAATCTGCTGCGCAACGTGGGCGGCAGCATCGGAATTTCCGTGGTGAACACGCTGCTGGTGCGGCGCGCGCAGGTGCACCAGTCGGAAATTGTTCACTCGGTTTCGGCCGGATCGCCCGCGCTGCAACGCGCGCTGCAATCCACCACGCGGCTGATGGAGGCGCATGCCGACCCGGTCACAGCCGTGAATCGCGCGCGCAAGCTGATCGAGCTGACGATGTCGCAACAGGCGCAGCTGTGGGCGTACGTGGACGACTTCCGCTACCTGGCTCTCGTGTGTTTTGCTTGTATTCCGATTGCGTTCACTCTTCAGCGGGTGCGTCGCCGCCCGGGCCACGTCGCCATCGAATGACGGAGACGAGCCTGAGGCCGAGGCAGGTGTGCTTTCGGCAGAGGTACCTCTAGAATTCGAAAACGATTCCGGCCGATACCTTGGGACTGTACTGCGTGGTGCTGTACAAGCGGCTTCCGATCATGTCTACTTCGCCTCGGTACATAAAGCGCCGCCAGTGGGACGGAATATCGACGCCGCCCCCGACTTCGTAGCTAAGACCATCCTGTACTAAAATTGGCAATGCGGGGACCGAAATGTGCATCCCCCACAAGGCCGTGCGCCCAGACTTGAACCCCTCGCCAAGCGGACCAACGGACGCGCGGCCCTCCTCCGACGAAGGCAAAATCAGACGTCTCCCCCTCGATCGAGCCAAAGGTGCCGGTGACGGCTCCTTCCACTCCGAATAATCCCTTTCGGAAAAAATACGACATCGAAACGATCCACGCCGTTTCGGTTGGCCGCTAAGCCCGGAAAGGCGTAAAAACGCACAAACGTGTAACCGCCATAGGCCTGAAAGGCGTACGCGGGGAATACACTCAGAGACCTTGTCGGTCTGCGGCACCGAAGCGCTATTGGAAGCGGAAGCGCCTGCGGCAGTAGAGCCCGGTAAAGTTCTCAGATGGAACCAGCTTGACGGAGTCGAATCTATCGGGGATTTCCGGCGCGACAACGTTCTCGGCCACCGATGCGAGAAGACGCAGGCGGAGCCTCTTGAGCAGTCGCCACGAACGGAGAAAGAAGAACGAATACCAGTAAATAAACCGCTTCTTTCATCGCCTATCCCCCAGTTCCCAAATATTCCCACGCGCTGCCATATCTAATTTGACCGACAAATCCGAGATGTGTCCACTCCAAATTCGGCAAGTGATCCTTGATGGATAACGCATTCGCGATCACAGCCACTCCTGCATGCAGACGCTGCCGGATCATTGCTGGCAACCACGCTCCGGCCTCTTCGCAATATTGTAACTCGGCAGGTCGCCCCTTCGCCTTGCCCGTGGTTGGCCGGCGGTCTATCATGAAGCAGTTGCATTTGCGCGGGTATCGTCGCAAGACACACGCCCGAAAGGACTTCGATTTCATGCCGCCAGGAATGCCGGGGCCGGGGCAAGCCCCCGCCAAAGCGTCGCCCATCGAGGGAGTAAAGAATCTGATTGCCGTAGCGAGCGGCAAGGGGGGCGTCGGGAAGACGACCGTCGCGGTGAATCTCGCCATCGCGCTCAAGAACATGGGCGCATCGGTGGGCCTGCTCGATGCGGACGTTTACGGCCCGAATGTCCCGGTGATGCTCGGTACCAACGAGCAACCCCGCGCGCTGGACGAGCGCACCATCATCCCCGTGCAGGCTTACGGCGTGAAAATGATCTCGATGGGCCTGCTCAATCCCGGCGACAAGCCGCTGGTGTGGCGGGGCCCGATGCTCCACAGCGTGATGCAGCAGTTCCTGCGCAGCGTCCGCTGGGGGCAGCTCGATTATCTCGTGGTCGATTTGCCGCCGGGCACCGGCGACGTGCAGCTTTCGCTCATCCAGACCGTTTCGGTTACCGGCGCCGTCGTCGTGACCACGCCTTCGATCGTGGCGCTGGCCGACGTGCGCCGCGCCATCGAAATGTTCCGGCAGGTGAACGTCGAGATCCTCGGCGTGGTCGAAAACATGAGCTACTTTTCGTGCCCGCACTGCGCCGGCCGCATCGATGTGTTTGGCCACGGCGAGGGCGAGAAAATGGCAAAGAGCTTCGGGCTTTCCTTTCTTGGCGAGATCGAGATCGACCCGCAGATACGCATCGGTGGCGATACGGGCAAGCCCGTCGCTTCCCTCGGCGAGGATGCCCCGGGAGGCAAAAGCATCTACGCGATGGCTCGCAACGTCGTCGCACGCCTGGAAGCAGTGAACGCAGCCGGTGGCGCCCCTGTTGTACAGATCCTGTGAGGATCGGCAGAGCGATCGCCAGGAGTGGCTGTGCTGCAAGAGCAATTTACCGGCTACGTTCCGCAAGGCGAGTTCGCTGAATCATCGTTTTTTCGGTAAACTGAACGGCCCCTCCAATATGCAAGGAGAACAGCTTTGATTCGGAACTATCGCGGATTTGTGCCGCAAATCGCGGCAACCGCCTACGTGGACCCGCAGGCGGTCGTGATCGGCGACGTCGTGATCGGCGAGCACACCAGCATCTGGCCGTGCGCGGTGATCCGCGGCGACGTGGATTCGATTCGCATAGGCTCGCGCTGCAGCATTCAGGACGGCACGGTCGTCCACGTGCAAAGTGATGAGTATGAAGTACACGTCGGCGACGACGTTACCGTCGGCCACCGCGTGATCCTGCACGGCTGCACGGTCGGTTCGCGCTGCCTTATCGGCATGGGCAGCATCCTGCTCAATGGCGCGAAGATCGGCGATGGCTGCATCGTTGCCGCCGGCGCGCTCATCCCCGAGCGCATGGAAGTGCCGCCCGGGAGCCTCGTCATGGGCCAGCCGGGCAAAGTCCGAAGGCAGGTCACGCCCGAAGATGTGGAAAAGATGAAGGAAGGCGTGCAAGGCTACGTCGACTTGCTAAAGATTTACAAGGCCGAATCTGGCAAATGAGCGAGCAAAAACAATTTCGGGCGATTCGGGGAACCCGCGACATTCTCCCCCCGGATTCCATCCTGTGGAACTGGTTCGAGAGCACCTCACGTGAAGTCTTCGAATCCTTCAATTTCCGCGAAATCCGCACTCCATTGATTGAGCGCAGCGAGTTGTTTGCGCGCTCCGTCGGAACAGATACGGACATAGTCGGCAAGGAAATGTACGTTTTCACAGGAAAAATCGAGGGAATTCTTGGAGCGATGGCTTCGCTCGGTGACGTAAAGCATCCCTCACGGAGCCGGTCCTTGGGCCAGCATCTTGCGGTTCTCGTGTACAACCTTCAGAAGGGTCTTGCGGAAGGGCAAATTGCCACAAATAAAGCAAATTTACATCGGCTTGGGCAATTTGAGGCTGTATTGCAGGAAATTTCGAACCTTATTGAAGAGAACAATTGGGAGCCCAGCGAAACCTGGGATGAGATTTTCGCAAAGGTACAAGAGTTAGTTAAGGGCTTCAATATTGCTGAGTCGGAAACAGAAACTTTACGGCCCGAGGCGACGGCCTCGGTGGTGCGGGCATACATCGAGCACGGAATGCACGGGCTGCCCGGGAACCAGAAGCTGTACTACGTGGGACCGATGTTCCGGCGGGAGCGGCCGCAAAAAGGGCGCTACCGGCAGTTCTACCAGATCGGCGCGGAGGTGCTTGGACCGTCCGATGCACCCGGCATCGATGCGGAAGTGATCGAGATGCTGCTCGTGTTGTTCAACCGCGTGGGGCTGACGCGCACGGCGCTTTACGTCAATTCGATCGGCTGCAAGGAATGCCGGCCGAAATATGTCGAGCTGCTGCGCGAGGAGTTGCGCAAGGTGAAGGACCGGCTCGGAGCCGACAGCCAGCGGCGCATTGAAACGAATCCGCTGCGTGTGCTGGACTCGAAGCTGCCGGAGGAGCAGGAGATCATCGCTACTCTTCCGCGCATTTCCGACCACCTTTGCGATGCGTGCCGCGAACACTTTGCGAAATTGAAAGACGAGCTGAACCTGCGCGGCATTGTGTACCAGGAAAACTGGCGGCTGGTCCGCGGCCTGGACTATTACACGCGCACCACCTTCGAAGTAACCGCCGAAGGGCTAGGTTCGCAGAATGCCGTCTGCGGCGGCGGGCGATACGACGGCCTCGTAGAGCTCCTCGGCGGCCCCCCGACGAAAGGAATCGGCTTCGCCATCGGCACCGACCGCGCCATCCTTTCGATTCAGGAAGGGGGTAACCTGCCGAAACTGCCGGGGCTGGACGTGTTTGTCGCCCGGATGGGCGCAAGCTGCTATCCGGCAGCTTTAAGCATCACGCGCAAGCTGCGCGACGCAGGCTTTGCCGTGGAACTGCCGGCCGAGGAGATGAAATTCAAGAAATCGCTCGGCCTCGCGGATAAACTGGGAGCGCGGTACGCGCTGATCATTGGCGAGGATGAAGTTGCCTCCGGCACCTTTACGCTGAAGCGCCTTGCCGACTCGGAGCAGAGAAAATTGACGGAAAGCGAATTGCTGATCCAACTCGAATCGGAACGAAAGGGCGAGACACTTGCTTGACACTTTGGGAAATTTGAAGCGGACACAATACTGCGGCTCGTTGCGCGCGGCCGATGCCGACAAAGAAGTGGTGCTGATGGGCTGGGTGCATCGCCGGCGCGACCTTGGGCAGCTGATCTTCATCGATCTGCGCGACCGCGCGGGAATCCTGCAGGTGGTCTTCAACAAGGAGCAGTTTCCCGAGGCGCACGCGAAGGCTGAGGAGCTGCGCTCGGAATTCGTGGTGGCGGTCGAGGGCCGCGTGCTGCGGCGCGGAAAATCGAATCCGGAAATTGCCACGGGCGAGGTTGAAGTGCTGGCCGCGCGCCTGCACATCCTGAACAACTCGAAAACGCCGCCTTTCCAAATCGAAGACGAAGTGACCGCTAGCGAAGAGACGCGGCTGCGCTACCGTTACCTCGACCTGCGGCGTCCGCGCCCGCACGCAAACATCGAGTTGCGCCACCGCGTAATTTTCGAAATCCGCAAGGCGCTCGACGAAATGGGCTTCTTCGAGATCGAGACGCCGATGCTTACGCGCTCGACGCCCGAGGGCGCGCGCGATTACCTGGTGCCGAGCCGCGTCCATCACGGGCAGTTCTACGCGCTGCCGCAATCGCCGCAACTCTTCAAGCAGATATTGATGATCTCCGGCATGGACCGCTATTTCCAGATCGTGCGCTGCTTTCGCGATGAGGACCTTCGCGCCGACCGCCAGCCGGAGTTCACGCAGCTCGACCTGGAAATGTCTTTCCCGCGCCAGCAGGATATTTTTGAGGCCATCGAGCGCGTTATGGAACGCGCCTGCGCGGTGGTCGGCGTTCAGGCGAAAGGCCCGTTCCGCCACCTGGATTATAAGGACGCGCTCCGGCGCTACGGCTCGGACAAACCCGATCTGCGCTTCGGCATGGAATTGCAGGATGTGACTTCGTTCTTTGAGCCAGTGCGCGAGACGCTGCGCCTCGAAGGCAACGTGCAGGCTCTGGTTGCGCCGGGCGCGGCGGCGTGGTCGCGCAAGCAACTCGACGAACTGGCCGAAGCGGCCAAAGCGGCGGGCGCGCGCGGCGTCTACACGGTGAAGGTGACGGCGGAAGGGATCACTTCGCCGCTCGAGAAAAATCTTGGTGCGGACGCGCTGAAAGCGTTGGCGGCGAAGGTGGGCGCAAAGCCCGGCGATTTGATTGTCGCCGCCGCGGCCAGAGAGCAGATTCAGCACAACGACACTTCCCTCGGCGTTGCCGGACAGATCCGCCTCTACCTCGGCGACAAGCTGAATCTGATCGACCGCAACAAATGGGAGTTTTTGTGGATCACGGGCTTCGCGCTTTTTGAATGGAGCGAAAACGAGAAGCGCTGGGTAAGCGCGCAGCATCCGTTTACGGGAATCGTCGAGGAAGACCTCGACAAGCTGGAAACAGCGCCGTGGGAGTGCCGCTCGAAGGGCTACGACCTGGTGCTGAACGGCGTCGAGCTTGGTTCGGGCAGCATCCGGATCCACCGCCAGGATGTCCAGTCGCGCATGTTCAAGGCTCTCGGCCTGAGCGACGAGCAGGCACGGCAGCGGTTCGGATTCTTCCTGGACGCGCTCACCTACGGCACGCCTCCCCACGGAGGAATAGCGCTGGGGTTGGATCGCACCGTCGGCCTGCTCGCCGGCGAAAAATCCATTCGCGAAGTGATCGCGTTCCCGAAAACCACCGCCGCGCAGGACCTGATGGCGGATTCGCCGTCCGAGGTAGACACCTCGCAGCTCGACGATCTCGGCATCGCAATCAAGGAATCAGGGAAATGATGCGCCTGGATCTCGGTGACTCGAAGTACATCCGAGGCATCGCGATTCTATCCGTAAGCTTGTTTATCCTGTTGCGGGCCCTCAAACGAAGCCCTAAGGACCGAGTCTTGTTTTTCCAAACTGTTGCTTTCGGACTATTTCTGCTCGTTGGTTTAATATCGATGCTCGGCGTCATGCCAGACTGGCTTTTCCCTCTGTTCGCTATCTTTTTCTTTCTTCTCGTTCTTTTGGCTGGATACTTCGGGATGTTAAATTGCTTCCGCCGCAGAAAGCGGGCAGGATAGCGGCCGATTATGTCGAAGATACGCATTCTTGCGGAGAACGTTGCAAACCGCATTGCCGCGGGCAAATGCACTTTAGGGGGTCGGAGCTTCAGCTCCGACATTAACGCAGAGGGAGCAGAGGGGCTTTAGCCCCTGAGGAAACGGTTTGGGACGCTTGAAACATCGGACGGTGCCAGGCTTCACGTACTTCGTCACGACCAAGACCTGGGGGAACCGTGCCTTATTTCAAGTGCCGGGAAACGCCGAAATACTCTCGCAATGCATCCTGCGATACCGCGACTCCGGCGCCTATCTCCTCCACGAATTTGTCATCATGCCGAATCATCTGCATTTGCTGATAACTCCTGCTGATGACACCTCGATTGAGCGAGCGATACAGTTGATCAAAGGTGGAAGCTCCCATGAAATCCATCTTGCGCGCGAACACACAATGCACATCTGGCAGCCGGGATTTCATGAAGAAAGCGTCCGGGATCTGGCAGACTACCGCCTGAAAACCGGATATATCCACGACAATGCCGTTCACGCCGGTCTCGTGCAAAAGGCGGAAGACTGGCCTTACGGGTCCGCTGCAGGAACATTCAAGATGGATAGCCCGCCCGAGCGCCTGAAAATCCTTTCCTCAAGGGCTGAAGCCCCTCAGTTTGCGGTGGCCGGTATGTCAGAGCTGAAGCTCCGACCCCCTAAAAGACTTCCATGAGCCGAATACGAGCACTAACGGAGCGGCACCCCCCTGAGACCCGAACATCCGTACTGGCGGCGTTTCGCGAGGCTGAGGGGCCTTCATGAGCCGGATACGCATACTCGCGGAGAACGTTGCGAACCGCATTGCGGCGGGCGAGGTGGTGGAACGCCCGGCTTCGGTGGTGAAGGAGCTGCTGGAGAACGCGCTCGACGCGGGGGCGCGGTCGATTCGCGTGGAAGTGGAGTCGGGCGGCAAGCAGATGATCCGCGTGATCGACGACGGCAGCGGCATGAACCACGACGACGCCCTGCTGGCCTTCGAACGCCACGCCACATCCAAACTTCGCACGGCGGACGATCTGCTGTCGATCGGAACGCTTGGGTTTCGCGGCGAGGCGCTGCCCTCGATTGCCTCGATTTCGCGGCTGCTGCTGGAAACGCGCACGGCGGACGAGGAGCAAGGGACCCGCGTCGAATTCGCGGGCGGGAAGCTGGTCGGGGTAAAGCCAGCCGGTGTTCCGCCGGGAACTTCGATCAGCGTTGCGGATATTTTTTACTGCGTGCCGGCGCGGCGCAAGTTTCTGAAATCCGAGACGACCGAACTGGGGCACATCGCGTCGCTCGTAACGCATTACGCGCTCGCGCATCCCGACCGGCAATTTCTGCTCAAGACGCCCACGCAGGAAATCCTCAATTGCGCGCCCGTGGAAAAATTGTCGGAGCGCGTGTACCAGGTGTTCGGACGCCAGGCGCTTGACGAACTTACGGAGATACCGCCCAACGAGGCGCCGATGCGCTCGGCCATCACCGAGCCGCAGATCGAAGCGGACGAGCCGTCGGCCACCATCCGCGTGACCGGCTTCACTTCGCGCCCCGAGGTGCAACGGCCGAACCGCAACGGTATCTACATTTTTGTGAACCGGCGGCTGGTGCGCGACCGTCTGCTGCTCCATGCCATCGGCGAGGCCTACCGCAATATCGTGCCGCCGGGCGTGTTTCCGGTGGTGCTGCTGTTTCTGGAGCTTCCTTATCAGGAAGTCGACGTGAATGTGCATCCGGCGAAGATCGAGGTGCGCTTCCGGCATCCGCAGTTTGTTCACGACTTTACGCGCGACGCCCTGCGTCATGCGCTGTCGCTGGCGCGGCCGATTCCCGGCTTTCCTGCCGCCGCGCGCGCCGCGGCTGTGTCCATCGGCGTGCCGCCGCCCGCTAACGGCGGTGCGGCTTCCGCCGCCGGTCCGCTTGGTCCCGAATCTTTTTCGACGCCGGGTGCGTTGCCGGGTCCGCCTCGCGCGGTGATTCCCACGTCCTTTGGATCGGCAACCGCTGCGGGAGCTGCTGCGCACACTGGCGAGGGATTTGAATTGTCCGGCGCACCCGATCAGCCGATCCCTCAGCGGCTCGCTTTTGAACCGGGCACGGAAATGAACTTTCCGGTGTCAATCCCCGGAGCAGGCGCGCCGTCTGCTTCGTGGTTCGCGGATGCTGCCGGGGCGTGCGCGCCGGTTTCGGCTGCGGCCGAATCCGCGGGTTCCCTTCCCGGGCCCGGCGAGATTCTCGATCTGAAGCCGCTCGGGCAGGTGAGCAGCAGCTTCATCGTCGCGGTAAATGGCGAGGGCCTGTGGATCATCGACCAGCACGTGGCACACGAGCGCGTGCTTTTCGAGCAGCATCTGCGCGCGCGCCGCGCGGGCGAAGTGGGCGGGCAGCGGATGCTGATGCCGCTGATCGTCGAACTCAATCCACGCCAGCTGGCGACCTTCGAGCAGATCGGCGAGGAACTGCGCGCCAACGGATTTGAGGCGGAGTTGATGGGCGCGCGCAGCGTCGCGATCCAGGCCGCGCCGGCGGGAATCGCCAGCGCCGACGCCGAAAAGCTGCTGTGCGAAATCCTCGACGGGATCGCGCGAGAGAACCAGGCGATTTCGATCGACTCGCTGCAATCGAAGATCGCCGCGTCCACCGCCTGCCATGCTGCCATCAAGGTGAACACCCCTCTCGACGGCACGAAGATGGAGTGGCTGCTGGGCGAGCTTGCCAAAACGGAATACCCCATGAGCTGCCCGCATGGACGCCCCGTCGTCCTGCGCTATTCCGTCCGTGAAATCGAGCGCGCCTTCAAACGGATCTAGAAAATCGGACGGGGAACCCTTTGCGAAAGCTGATTATCGCGATTGACGGCCCGGTGGGCTCGGGAAAGAGCACGGTCGCGCGGCGTGTGGCTCAGCTGCTTGGCTACATCTACGTGGACACCGGCGCGATGTACCGTGCGATCGCGCTGAAAGCGAGCCGCCGCGGGCTCTCGCTCGATGCGAGCGACGATCTGGTGACCCTGGCGGGCGACACCAAGATCGATCTGCGCGCGCAGGACGGCACGCAACAAGTGCTGCTCGATGGCGAGGACGTCAGCACGGCGATCCGCAACGCCGAGGTTTCGCAGGACGCGTCGAAAGTGGCGACCGTGCCGGGTGTGCGGCATGTGCTGGTAACCGAGCAGCGCCGGGCGGGACATAAAGGCGGCGTGGTGATGGAGGGCCGCGACATCGGCACCGTGGTTTTCCCGGACGCGGAGCTGAAGATTTTTCTCACCGCGTCGCCGGAGATCCGCGCCGAGCGCCGCTGGCGCGAGCACCAGCAGAAGGGCGATGCCATCGACCTCGCCCGCACGCTCCAGGAGATTCACGAACGCGACAAACGCGACCGCGAGCGCAAAACCTCGCCGCTGGTGCAAGCGCGCGACGCCATCGTAGTGGACAGCACCGCAATGGATCCCGAGGAAGTGGCGCGGCTCATCGTGATGCTCGCCAACCGCCAAACCGAGCCCGCCGCCGGCTAGCTAGCAGCTCACAAGGCCGGCGTCTCGTCCGGCTGCTGCCCGCTCAGGATTCCCTTGGCCCAATCCACGGCCTGAATGAACATTCCCGGAATCGCTTCCTCCTCGATCCCCAGGCGAACGGTTTCCCGGTCGAGGCGGTCCCACGATCCCGTTTCATACAGCATGGCCACATCAAAAATCTGCCGCAGCGAGCCTTTTACTCCGAGCAGGGCGTCCCGTATTTCCTTGTGGATGGCGATTTCCTTCAGCACATCCTCCATGGTCATATCGAGGATGGCGTCGATGGAAGAAAGCAATCCGACCAGAAACAGGTCATTGGCCGATTCCTTCACCCGCGCCAGAGAAGCGAGGAGCTCGCAGAATCTTGCGCGGATCAGCGGGAGCACGATCAGCTCCTGCGGCTTGTCGTCTCCCATGCAGGCGATCGCCACCAGGGAAATCCACTTGCGGATGCCGCGCTCGCCAAGCATCGTGAGCGCGTGGGGAATCGATCGCACCTCGCCGCGCAGGAAGAACGCCGGCGAGTTCAAATAGCGCAGAAGACGATAGCTCAGCGAGGCTTCTTCCTTGATGCGTTGCGCCACTTCGTTCTGATCGATATCTTTCCGGTTGGCCGCCTGCAGCACCCGCAGGTAATTCAGCTTGTGCGCGGGGATGTCGTGACGGGAAAGAATTTGCGGCCGGCTGAAAAAATAGCCCTGGAAATAGGTGTAGCCCATGTCCATGGTCTGCCCGAAGACTTCGTAGGTTTCCACCTTTTCAGCCAGCATCCGCGTACCCGTGGAAAGAAATTTCTTGGCCAGCCGCCGCTGTTCTTCCGGTGGGGTTGCGAGCACATCCACCTTAATGACATCCGCCAAAGAGGTCAGGGAGCGCCAGTCAGGCGAATCCTGAAAATCGTCGAGCGCGATCCGGTAGCCCTCGTTCTTGAGGCGGCGGCATGCCGCGACGACCTCGTCGTCGGGCTGGATCGTCTCGAGAATTTCGAGCACTACGCGGTCTTTCGGCAAAAGCGTGCCGTAGTCGCGCACGAGAAAATCGCGGGTGCAGTTGATGAAGGCCAGCCGTCCTTGCGTCAGATGCTCCGCGCCAAAGAGGAAGAAATTGTCGGCCGTGGAAGCCGCGGCGAAATCCAGCTGGGTGTTGGAGAAGAAATTTTCCAGGCTCGAACGGAAAAGCAACTCGTAGCCGTAGACGATTCGTTTAGAAGTGAAAATGGGCTGGCGCGCCAGGTATTTTTCCAAGGCTCGGTTTCTCCTTCCCTGAGGGCAGGGTCCTTCTACGGGAGGGGGAGATCACTTATTGGACAGAAGCCGCGCCTAGGCCGGGCTCGACATCGAAGCCAGGAATTCACCGTTCGTCTTCGTCTTCGACAGGCGCCCGAGCAGCAGTTCCATGGCTTCCACCGTCGAGAGCGGACTCAGAACTTTTCGTAGCACCCAGATGCGGTTGAGCTCGTCGGGCGGCAGCAGGAGCTCGTCCTTCCGCGTTCCGGAGCGGTTGATATCGATGGTGGGGAAGACGCGCTTGTCGACCAGGCGCCGGTCGAGGTTGATTTCCATGTTGCCGGTACCCTTGAACTCTTCGAAAATCACGTCGTCCATGCGGCTTCCGGTGTCGATCAGGGCCGTAGCCATGATGGTGAGCGAGCCCCCCTCTTCGATGTTCCGCGCGGCGGCGAAGAACCGGCGCGGACGCTGCAACGCGTTTGCGTCGATACCGCCGGAGAGCACTTTGCCCGAGGGCGGCGTGACGGCGTTATAGGCGCGGCCGAGGCGCGTGAGCGAATCGAGCAGGATCACCACATCGCGCTTGTGCTCCACCAGCCGCTTGGCCTTCTCGAGAACCATCTCGGCCACCTGGATGTGCCGTTGCGGCGGCTCATCGAAGGTCGAGCTGATGACTTCGCCCTTCACCGTGCGCTGCATGTCCGTAACTTCTTCCGGGCGCTCGTCGATGAGCAGCACGATCAGGGAAACTTCCGGGTGATTCGCCGTGACGGAATTGGCGATCGATTGCAGCATCATGGTCTTGCCGGTGCGCGGCGGAGCGACGATCAATCCCCGCTGGCCTTTGCCGACTGGACACAACATATCCAGCACGCGGCCCGTAAGATTTTCTTTGGTGGTCTCCAGGCGGATGCGTTCCTGAGGATAGAGCGGCGTCAGGTTGTCGAAGAAAATTTTGTTGCGGGTGACTTCGGGGTCTTCGAAGTTGACGGCTTCGACCTTGATCAGCGCGAAGTAGCGCTCGCCGTCCTTGGGCGGCCGAACCTGCCCGGAGACCGTGTCACCGGTGCGGAGATCGAACTTACGGATTTGCGAGGGCGATACGTAGATATCGTCCGGCCCCGGAAGATAGTTGTACTCCGGTGCCCGCAGGAATCCGAAACCGTCCGGAAGGCATTCCAGCACGCCCTCGGAAAAAATCAGGCCGTTCTTCTCGGTCTGCGCGCGGAGGATCTGGAAGATCAACTCCTGCTTGCGCATCCCGGAGGACCCTGGGATGTTCAATTCCTTGGCGATCTTCGCCAGGTCGGTAATGTTCTTGTCTTTCAGTTCTGCAAGACTAACGCTCATCGATTTCTTTCCTTCTCAAGCCTGATTCCCAGGCGCGATTTTTCAAATGTGATTATTCCCAGGCAGGGGCACGCTGCGAACAGCTGCTCTGTCCCAGAGTTCGAATGGGGCGAATCCGTTTCTAGCGAGCGGGTCTTACTCTCCCCCGGCTAAAAGGCAAGCATTTACTGAAGCACGCATATGTCATGCGATGACGCAGCAAGTTGAAACGGACTAGCCTACAGAAAACGTTGCCAGCTTCGGTCGCCGGGCCGGACCTGCCAAGCAGGATATGGAAGGGACCGAAGGTTTTAGTTGGTTAACTCGTTGTCCTGTGCGACGTCCGCGCCAAACTTCGGCTCCACTTCGGGTACCGGCGGATGACCTGGGATGGGAAGCGGATGCTCGAGCGCGAGTTGCAGGACTTCGTCCATCGACTCCACAAAATGGATGGACATCTGGGCCTTGATTTCCGGCGGGATGTCCGCCAGATCTTTTTCGTTGTCTTTGGGCAGAATCACGGTGTGCAGCCCGAGACGGTGAGCCGCCAGGAGCTTTTCCTTCACCCCGCCGATCGGCAGCACCTTGCCGCGCAGCGTGATCTCACCGGTCATGGCGAGGTCGCAGCGCACCGGAATGCGGGTAAGCGCGCTCACGATCGACGTGCAGAGCGTGATGCCCGCTGAAGGCCCGTCCTTGGGGATGGCGCCTTCCGGGACGTGAATGTGAATGTCGATATGCCGGTAGAAATCCTTGGGAAGGCCGAACAGGTGGCTGCGCGAGCGCACGTAGCTCATGCCCGCCTGCGCCGATTCCTGCATCACGTCGCCCAGCTTACCGGTGAGGGTCAGCCGGCCTTTTCCCTGCATCAGGGTCGCTTCGGTCGAGAGAACCTGCCCGCCCATTTCGGTCCACGCGAGGCCGGTGGTCAGCCCGATCTCGTTTTTCTTTTCGGCAAAGAAGTCGCGGTACTTGATGATCCCGAGGTAATCGTTCACATTCGCCACGTTCAGCTCGGCGGTGAAGCCCTTCCCTTCCGCAACGACCTTGCGGGTCACCTTGCGGCAAACGTTGGCGATCTCGCGGTCCAGGCTGCGTACACCCGCTTCATGAGTGTAATGGCGGATGATGTGCGTGAGCCCTTCGTCGGTAAACTTCAAATTCTCCGCGGCCAGGCCGGTGGCTTCAATCTGCCGCGGAACCAGGTAGCGCGTCGCGATCTGGTGCTTTTCCTGTTCCGTGTAGCCGGGGATGCGCAGCACTTCCATGCGGTCCTGCAAGGGCTGCGGAATCGTGTGCAGCACGTTCGCGGTGCAGATGAACATCACCTTCGAAAGATCGTATTCGACGTCGAGGTAATGATCGGTAAACGAATGATTGAGTTCCGGATCGAGCACTTCCATCAAGGCCGCGGAAGGATCGCCGCGGAAGTCCATCGACATCTTGTCCACTTCGTCGAGCACGAAAACCGGATTGATGGTGCCGGCCTTGCGCATCATCTGGATGATCTGGCCCGGAAGCGCGCCGATATAGGTGCGGCGATGGCCGCGGATTTCCGCTTCGTCGCGCACGCCGCCCAGCGACACGCGCACGAACTTGCGTCCCGTGGCGCGGCCAATCGATGTCGCCAGCGAGGTCTTGCCGACTCCCGGAGGCCCGAGGAAACAGAGAATCGAACCTTTCGGATTCTTGACGAGCTGGCGCACAGCCAGATACTCGAGAATGCGCTCTTTGATCTTTTCGAGGCCGTAATGATCTTCGGAGAGAATCTGCTCGGCGCGGGTGATGTCGCGCAGCTCTTTCGAGCGCTTCTTCCAGGGCACCGCCAGCAGCCAGTCCAGGTAATTCCGCGACACGGTGGACTCGGCCGACATCGGCGGCATCATTTCCAGCCGCTTGAGCTCCTGCAGGGCCTTTTCCATCGGGCCTTCGGGCATGCCCGAGGCTTCGATCTTCTTCTTGAGCTGTTCGATTTCGTTCGCTTCGCCGCGCCCCAGTTCTTTCTGGATGGCCTTGAGCTTCTCGTTGAGGTAATACTCTTTCTGAGCGCGTTCCATCTGCCGCTTCACGCGGGTGTTGATGGAGCGATCGACGTTGAGCTTCTCGATTTCGACTTCGAGAATATCGGCGATGCGGTTCAATCTCTCCAGCGGCTCGAAGATTTCCAGCAGTTCCTGCTTCTCTTCGACAGGGATCTGAAGATTGGCGGCGATCGCGTCGGACAGCTTTCCAGGGTCTTCGACGCGCACGGCTGCGATCATCGTGTCGTAATTCAGGGTTTGCGAAAGCTTGACGTACTGCTCGAACAGATTGGTGACGCGGCTCGAAGCCTGCTCCACCTGCGGGGAAGGTTCCGTCTTCACCGGAACAAGCTTCACGGAGGCGCGAAAGAAGCCTTCGTCGCTCGTGATCTGGACGATCTTGGCGCGCTCGGTGCCTTCCACCAGCACCTTGATATTGCCGTCAGGCAGCTTGACGCTCTGCACGATATTGGCGAGCGTGCCGACCTGATAGATTTCCTCGGGCTTGGGATCGTCGATGGAAGCATCGTGCTGCGTGACGAGAAAAATCTTCTTGTCGCCCGCGAGCGCTTCTTCCAGGGCGCGCACGGACGCTTCGCGGCCCACGATGAAGGGATGCATCATCTCCGGGAAGATGACCATGTCCCGCACCGGCATCATCGGGACGCGCTTCATTTCGAGTTTTTCCCGCGTAAAGATGGAGTCTTTGGGCGCCAAGGTTTTCCTAGCCGGCCTTTTCGAGCAGGCTCCAATTGATTTCGTGACCCTTTACCATGTCCGCGGTGACCACAAAGTCCCGGAGTTTCCGCTGCGCTGGCAGGTGATACATCATTTCAAGCATGAGATCTTCGAGAATCATGCGCAGTCCGCGGGCACCCACTTTGCGCTGCAGGGCGAGGTCGGCGACGGTCTCAAGCGCGTCGTCCGTGAAGCGGAGGCGAACGTTCTCAAATTCGAAGAGTCTTTGATATTGACGCACCAGCGCGTTCTTGGGTTCCGTCAGAATGCGAACCAGCGCGCTCTTGTCGAGATCGCTCAACACACCCAGCACCGGCAGCCGGCCCACAAATTCCGGGATCAGCCCGTAGCGAATGAGATCGGTCGGCTGGGCCTGCTCGAGCACCTCGATATTGCGCCGCGTCGCGGTGGACGGTTGAGAATCGGCATGAAACCCGAGCGATTTCTGCCCGACACGCCGCTCGATGGTCTTCTCCAGCCCCACGAAAGCGCCGCCGCAGATAAACAAGATGTTGGTGGTGTCCACCGGCGTGAATTCCTGGTGCGGGTGCTTGCGCCCGCCCTGGGGCGGAACGTTGGCAACGGTGCCTTCGAGAATCTTCAGCAGGGCCTGCTGCACTCCCTCACCCGAAACGTCGCGGGTGATCGAGGGATTTTCGTCCTTCTTGGAAATCTTGTCGATCTCGTCGATATAGATGATGCCCTGCTGGGCCTTTTGGACGTCTCCGTCCGCGGCCTGCAGAAGCTTCAGGATAATGTTTTCGACGTCCTCGCCTACATAACCCGCCTCGGTAAGGGTAGTCGCATCCACGATGGCGAACGGCACTTCGAGCATTCGCGAAAGGGTCTGCGCCAGCAGCGTCTTGCCTGTGCCGGTGGGGCCAATCAGCAGGATGTTCGACTTCGTGAGTTCCACGTCGCCCGGCTGCCGGTTTAGGAAAATGCGCTTGTAATGGTTGTAGACCGCGACGGCGAGCTTTTTCTTGGTTTTATCCTGGCCGATGACGTAGCCATCGAGAAAAGCCTTGATCTCAGGGGGACGCGGCAAGCGCCGATTGGCTGGGCTCGACTGCTCTTTTTTCTCATCTTCCAGAATCTGCTGGCACACCCCTACGCACTCGTTGCAGATATAAGAACGCGGGTATTCCGATGGAGAGCTGATGAGCTTCTCCACCTGTTCCTGCGTCTTATGGCAGAACGAGCAACGCAAAGGCTCTTCTGGAGTGAACCTTTTCACTGAGGGCCCCTGTTCTCACTGAAAACTACACCCGCTGCGGAACCATATCCTATTGTAAAACGGAAGCAGGCCCGGGGGTAAAAAATCATTGCCGCCAACGCTAACCTTTACGAACCCTAGCGGTGTTTGGTGATGATCTCATCCACCAACCCGTACGCCTTGGCTTGATCCGCCGTCATGATGAAATCACGCTCCACGTCGCGCTCGATTTTTTCCACCGACTGTCCGGTATGGTCGGACAGCAACTTGTTGAGAGCGGCGCGGGTGCGGATGATCTCTTTTGCGTGGATATCGATATCGGTCGCCTGCCCGGAAAGTCCCGACATCCATGGCTGATGGATCAGTACCCGGGAGTTAGGCAGCGCGTAACGCTTCTTCGGCGTGCCCGCCGCCAGCAGCACGGCGGCGATCGATGCGGACTGGCCGATACAGTACGTGACCACATCAGGGCGCACGAACTGCATCGTGTCGTAAATGGCCATTCCCGCCGAAATGGATCCGCCCGGCGAGTTGATGTAAATCGAAATGTCTTTTTCGGGGTCTTCCGACTCGAGGAAGAGCAGTTGGGCCGTCACCAGGTTGGCCACGTGATCGTCGATCGGCGTGCCGAGGAAAATGATGTGATCCTTCAGCAGCCGGGAATAAATGTCATAGGCTCGTTCGCCGCGGTTGGTCTGCTCGACCACCATGGGAACCAGCGTCGTTGCACGCGGTGTAGCGTCGTCTGTTTGTCTCATTCGGAATATTTTCGCGCGCTGAGGAACCCGATCCGCCGACTAAACTTCATTTTTTGCTGTCGTCTCGATCCGGGAGGTGCGGTAGAGCCACTCGATTACTTTATCGCTGCGCAACTTCGATTTCATCCTATCGAGCGCTCCCTGCTTTGTCAAGCGAGCGCGCAGCGCTGTAACCGATTCGCCACTACGTTCGGCGAGCAAGGCGAACTCCTTGTCGACATCTTCATCGGTCGCCTCGATATTCTCGGCGGTGGCGATGCGGTCGAGCAGCAATTCCGCTTTCACGTCGTTGATCGCGTTGTCCCGCTGCTTCCGCCGCAGGGAGACCCAGTCCACATTCACCGCGCGGGGATCGACACCCTGGGCCGCGAGCGAGCGCACCACGCGCTCCAGACGCACGTCCATCTGTCCCTCGATCAAGGCCTCCGGGACGGGAAAATCGTGCTGTTTCACCAGCTGTTCGAGAATCTTCTCGCGGGCCTGCGACGTCTGCTCCTGCTCGCGCGCCGCATCCAGATTCTCGCGAATCTTCTTGCGAAGTTCCTCTAGCGTCGTTACGCCGCCTTGCTCGCCCGCGGCATCCTTGGCAAACTCGTCGTTGAGATCGGGAAGCTTCTTTTCCTTGATGCCCTGCACGTCCACCGAATAGTTGTAGGTCTTGCCCGCGAGTTTCTGGTCGGGATAATCGTCCGGGTAGCGCGATTCAAACTGCTTCGTTTCGCCGGGGTTCGCGCCGCGAAGATTTTCGGTAAAGCTTTCCAGCGTTTCCTCGCCGCCGAGGTGGCAGAGAATATTGTCCGCCTGAATGGGATCGCCTCCCCTGGCCGGAGTTCCAATCAGCTTGAGAAGAACGTAATCTCCATCCTTTGCGGGGCGTCCTTCGACGGGCACGTAGGAGGCGCCGCGCTCGCGCATTTCCTCCAGCGTCTTTTCCACCTGCTCGTCGCCAATCTTGATCTCGTCAATCGAAACCTGCAGATTCTTGTAATCGCCCAACTCGAATTCCGGCAGCACCTCGAAGACGGCGCGGAACTTCAGCGGCTCGCCTTCCTTGAACTGGACCTGATCCACTTCCGGCCGCGTGACCGGAGTCATTTTCTTTTCGTCGAGCGCCTTCTCGAGATATTCCGGCACCAGCGATTGCACCACTTCGCCCTGAATATCCTCGGCGAACCTCCGGCGGATCAAAGTAATAGGAGCCTTGCCGGGACGGAATCCCGGGACGCGCGCGACGCGCGCGATGTCTCGCGCCACCTTCTCGGTGGCCTTCTGCACATTTTCCGCTGGAATCTCCAGCTCGACTTCCCGTTTGCAAGTAGCTTCAGTCATAGGTTGGCCTTCGCAGCGCACAGCCTGGCATCGCCGGTTCGAATCCGCCTTTCACCTGTTCGGAATCCGGGAATTGAGAGGGCAGGAAATTGCCAGCCAAACGCTGCTACCGGACGTGAGTATAGGGAATTGCATTCCTCTCGTCAACCGAAGCAGCGCGTGGTGAGCCGCTTTTTTCGGCGCGCATTGAATGCTACAGTGGCAACCGAGCGGTCGTGGCGGAATTGGCAGACGCGCCAGCCTTAGGAGCTGGTGGGTGAAAGCCCGTGGTGGTTCGAGTCCACTCGGCCGCATGATTTTTTCGCAAGAGCCGGTACATCGCGCCGGCGCCGTTCCCCCTATCAACGCATTTGGGAATGTAACCCTAGCGCTTGCGTCGCCGGGATTGTTCCCTTAAAATTCGCGTGCTCCCAACATTCGGCGACGCATCCCGATGCGACTGTTGGCGCGATTGTCATCCGGGCAGTGCGGCCCACGCGGCTTGACGCCCGGCAAGAAAGGCCTAAGGAGGCCACATGAAATACGTCATTTCCTGGCGCGAGCGCCCGGCAGCATCGTCGAGAGAATACGAAGCCGCGCATGAGCGCATCCTGGAGATCTTCTCGGACAAATGGAAGATGCCTGCGAGCTTTTCGATACTGCAGTTTGTGGTCCGCGTGGGCGATTACGGCGGCTACATCGTCCTCGAGACGGACAAGCCTCTCGATATTCACTACTTCACGAGCGTCTTTGCGGCGTTCGAGTTCAAGGTGGAACCGGTGGTGGATGTGATGGATGCGGTGGGGGCGGAGCTTAAGGCCATCGAGTACCGCAAGAAAAACGTCTCCTGAGAAAAATCGGCGCTCGCGGGAATGCGGCGCATGGCGTCGCGCTGTTCAAAACATGACAGAAGGCAGCCACGCGCCGGCCGGCTCGTTGTAGAGGCTGGCGCTCATCAGCGTCATCGGCTGGGTGACTCGCAGCCCGTTTCCCAGGCACCAGCGGAAGAGCGCGCTGTTGCGGGACGGCACCAGAATACCGGGACCGCCGAAGGATTCCGCCGACGCGATCAGCGCCTGCAAGTCGAGATTGGTCTCGGCCGTCGCGTGGCCGAAAAAGGCGAGGTGCGAGGCGTATCCCGTAACGCGGCCGCCGCGCTCGACTACCCTGGCCGTGCCCTGCTCGATGGCTTGCGCCAGATCGGCGCCGCGATCGAATCCATGTACTCGCCGCGCCAAGGCGTTGCAGACGTCCAAGTCGGTTGACTGCGCCGCGCGCACCTTGCAGCCGGAAACGCTGCGTTTCTGTGGACGCCCCTGCATGCAGGATAGCGGCTCGCGGACGTCAAAGCCCAGGTTGGCATAGAGCGAGAGCGAGCGGTTGTGAAACGCCGCCTGTACCAGGCGCATTCCCGCTGCGCGGCGTTCTTTCGCGCGATCCATTACCGCGTCCATCAGCTTCCGACCGACGCCCAGATTTTGTGCCGCGGGGTCCACCGTAATGGGCCCGATGCCTGCGATGATCGCGCGCTCGTCCAGACAGTTGCTGCCTACGATCCGGCCACCGCTTTCCGCCACCACGCCGTAAAATCCGGGCGTGGAAAACATCATCGCGAGGACCCCCGTCGTCACCTCGGCTGACGGGAAATCGCACGGAAAGCCGTGCGCCGCGTTGATCGCGGAGAACGCCGCGTAACAAATCTTCCCGCAGGCTTGAGCGTCCTTCGGCCGCGCCCGCCGGATGGTTACCTTCGTCTCGGCCCCACTACGTTTCGGTGCCATTCAAACTCCTCCGCTGAATCGCCGTGATCGCCGGAAAGAATATCAGAATCTCCGCTTCGAGAGCAGACGTGTAGTCGCTCGGCTTAAGCGAAGAAGTGCCTTATTGGGCTGAGGGAGGCTCACCCGGATGCCCTGAAAGTGTCCCTAACCGGACAGTCTTGCGAACACCTTTTGCTAATAATCTTCCCACACTAGAAGTCTCTACAGTCGATGCCGCAAAAGTGAGGGGACAATGAAGATTCTCATCAGGACAGCACTGCTTGCCGCGATGTTGCTGGCGAGTGTTTCGGCTCTTGGCGCACAGGTTTCGGTAGGAGTCAGAATCGGCCCTCCTCCGCGCCCGCGCGTGATCCGGGTTCAACCTGCGCAGCCAGGCCCAGGGTATTCCTGGATTGGCGGCTATTGGTTTGCCGACGGAGGGCATTACAGATGGCATGACGGCTATTGGACGCGCCCGCCCTATGAAGGCGCCCGCTGGGTTGAACCGCGCCACGACGGCCATGAATTCTTCGCGGGTTACTGGGATGGAGACCACGGACGAATCGAACACGATCATCGCTGGGACCACGATCGGGACCGGGATTACCGGGATCATGACAACCGGGATCACAACGACGATCACGGCCATAGGTAACATCCCGCAAGCACCCTGTCGCGTTCCAGAGCCTCGTGCACGGCTCTGGAACGCGCTGCGCGCACGCCTGTGATCCGGCGACTTTTAGATCAGGCGCGGTTTCCCATCACGTTGCCAAAGACGCGGCAGAAGTTTCCGCCGAGGATTTTGGCGATCTCCGCGGGCGTGAAACCTTCGCGAAGCATTGCGTCTGTGATCGCATACGCGAAGCCGCTTTGCTGATCCGGCCAGATATGGTTTGTGAGGCGGCGGTTTCCGGCGGCGGGTGAGCGGAGGCCCGTGTAGGTGTCGGTGCCGACTCCGACGTGATCGATGCCCACCGCGTCCGTCATTTCCCTGACGCCCTTTGCGAAGTCGCTTACCGAATCCCAATTCAGCCAGACGCCCACCACGCCGCCCGCGTCCGCTATGGCGCGAGCCTGGTCGCGCGTGACCAGTCTGCGTATCAGGGATTCCTGCTTGCCGGCGCGGCCCAGCGGGGAGTCGATGGCGGTGTGGGTGAAAAGAATCGGCTGCGTGGTTATATTCAGGACGCCTTTCACCATGGGGAAGCCTGCGTGCGCCAGGTCCATCAACAGGTGCAGGCGGTTGCACTCTTTCACCACCTGCGCGCCGAACGGAGTGAGTCCGCCGAATTCGTTGGGCGGACGCGTTTGGATGTCGCCCAGCGGCGAGACCACGTCGTTGGCGTGATGCACGAGTTGCATCAGGCGGAGGCCGCGGCGGTAGGCTTCTTCGACGCGGTCGAGATGCCCCTCGATAAACAGGGCGCCCTCGCACGTCTGCACTACGATGGCCTGCCCGGCGGCGTGCGCGGCCTCGATATCCTTCCGGTTGAAGGCGCGGTGCATTTTTTCCTGCGCCAGCAGACGGTCTTCCTGGGCGAGTTGTTCCAGATGGAGCTTGTAATACTCGCCGGGCGTCGAAGTATTCAGCAGGTTGTCGACGGCGTAGGTGTGGCAGGCTACCGTCAGGCCGGCGCGCTTGAGTTCGCTGGCAAAACCCGTTGCGGACACGTCGGCGGGATCGCTGTGGCCCTCCCCTGAGGAGCCGACCGGCGTGTGGTTGTGCATGTCCACCGCGATACTCGACGACACGATCTGCGCCACGCGCGGATCGACATCATCGCCCCAGGACATCTCGGGCCATAGCAATGACGAGGCTAATGCACCGCCCGCTCCGGCCATCAGCACCAGCGCCTCGCGCCGGGACAGCTTCAATCCTCGGAAAGCGTCCGTCATAAGTTCCCGACTCTATCAGAATCGAATTGTAAAGGGCAGCGAGACTCCAACGACTGGACAAAAGGACCGCCAAGACTGGCGATGCCGATGCCTAATCGCGGCGACTAATCCTGTTCGCCTAAAGTTTGGAGGTAGGTTTTGCCGTACGGATAGAAGAGGTCCTTGCGGCCTTGCTGCCACGCGGCTTTGAGTTCGGGGGTGGTGATGTCCCAGTCCGGGCGGCATTTCTTGCTGACGGCGCGCAGGTCCTGGCGGAGATCTTCGAGGGTGGGCCGGCCGAAGAACCAATAGCCGTTGTAAATCTTGTAAATCACCAGACCCGGCTCGAGCACAATCACATGGGGGATCATCGGATTGTTCACCGGATCGGTGTATTCGGCGATGTCGAGATCTTTCTGCACAATGCGCCCTGCGTCGGAGAGGAAAGGCCAGTGGGCGCCGACTCCGGTGCGATATTCATTCGTCGCAGTGATGTTGTCGGTACTGATGGTAACGAGGCGGCAGTAGGCAACCTCAAGTTCGCGGTGGAGCTGAACCAGCCCTTCGGCCTGGCGGCGGTCCTTCGGGCAGAAGCCGCCACGGCTGAGGACGAGAACCATGGGATGCTGCCCTTGCAGATCGGAGAGCTTACGGCGTTTCGCGATGTGGTCGGAAAGCTCATAGTCCGGGAAGATGGCGCCTGGAACGATTTCAGCTCGCATAGGAAAATCCTCCGATCAGTTGGATGCGCGGCGTCTAATTGTAGATTTGGATGGTGGGGACGGCAAACCGAATCGTCGCGGCGGGCAAATGGGGCGTGAGATTGTCACGTTCGGCGGGCTTCAAATTGACAGCGGGGCGGGCTCGGATATTGTTGATGCTGCGAAATTAACGCACAGGAGCAGGAATGGCACAGGGTACAGCTGTCAAGCACAAGAAGAAGACGAAATCGGTTCTCAAGAATATCCGCCAGACGGAGCGCCGGGCCGCGATCAACCGCATGAACCGCACGCGCGTCCGCAGCGCGATCCGCCGGATGCGCACTGCGCTGACTGCGGCTGACGTCGCCGCCGCGGAGAAGCTGGCTTCTCCCACTTTCTCGGAGCTGGACAAGGCTATCCGCAAGCGCACGCTTTCGGAGAACACGGCGAATCGCTATAAGTCCCGGCTCACGCTGGCCTTGAATGCGCTGAAGGAGAAAAAGGCTTAGTTTCGGGTTCAGATCGGATTTTCTCGAACGGTTTCAAAAGGCGTCCTGGTTTCCAGGACGCCTTTTTTGTTTTTGTCCCGGTAGAGCAATGCAGCCGGGAGAACACATTGAGCAGGGCTACTACGAGGCGGTTACGCCGCGGTTCGCATCGTGAGACGGGCGATCAGGAATTCCATCAGGGCGCGGGGGTTGGGATTCGAGGATTTGAGCTGGCTGTCGGCTTCCGCGAGGGCTATTAGCCCCGCGAGCAGGTCTTTCTTGGGGATGCGATGCGCCTGGCGGACGGCCGCTTCCGCGGCTTCGGGGCGCATGCCCAACTGGCGCGCCGCCTGGAAGCCGTTGGTGTGCGCGGGCAGGCTGCGCGCTTCGATTAGCTTGCGATAGAGCCACGCGAGCGCGCCGATGATGCCGATGGGCTCTTCGCCCTCGCGCAGCAGATTGTCCAGGAACGCGAGCGCCGCGTCGCGCTTGCGGTCGGCCAGCATGTCCGCCAGCTGCCACACCGTATTTTTTCGGGCTGCCACTACGAGCGCTTCCACGTCGGCCAGGCGGATGCGCCCCGCTCCTTTTACATAGGAGGCGAGCTTTTCGATTTCGATGCGGATGCGGGCGGGCTCGCTGTTGAGAATCTCGGCGAGAAACGCGGCGGCGTCCCGGTCGATTTCCACGCCGAGGTCTTTGGCCATCTGCGCGGCCAGCAGAGCGGCGGATTCGCCGCCGATGGTCAGCTCGACGATGAGGGCCTTTTCGCTGAGCAGCTTGAAGAATTTCTGGCGCTTGTCGAGAGACGCCGCTTCCAGAAGCAGCACGGTGAAGGGCGCGGGGGACGCCAGATATTTCGCGAGCGCGTCGAGGATTTCGTCGCGCGATTTGTCTCCCAGCTTTTCCACCGATTCCGCACCATCCACTATGATCACCTGGAGTTGCGCGAGCATGGGGAGCGTCTGCGCGCGCTGCAGAATTTCGTCCCAGCCTGCTTCCCGGGCAGAAAGGCGGGCCAGAGCCCAGCCGTGGAGCTCTTCCGGCACGTAGGCGGCGATGATTCGGTTGCGGCACATGTCGCGGAGGTAGACATCGGTGCCCTGCAGCACGATGGCCGGCACGGGCTTGCCGGTCGCGAGGCGCTCGATCAGCTTTTCAGGCGACGTCTGCGCCATCAGAACCCCTCCACGACATTTGCCACCAGGTGGGACGCGAAATCGTGCGACATGCGTTCGAGGGCAGGGTCTTCTTCCTGGAAGAAGCTCTTCACGTCGGGCGAGATCTGGTATTCGTCGCGGAAGAGCATGTCGTCGTTCTGGTAGACGGCTTTCTGGGTCTTGTTGTCGGTGAGCTGCACCTTCGCGTGCACGGTCACGAGCATCGTGGTCACTTCGCCGGTGGTCGCGTTAAACAGCACGGGGCTCGTTTCGATGGAGAGCACTTCCCCTTGCAGCACGGCATCGGCGGATTGGGTGTCCTGCACGACGCGGTATTTCGTTCGCGACAAAAACTCGCGCGTGACGGCTGCGGTGAAGCGCTGCTCGATCCGGTATTGCGTCGTATCGTTCTTGAATGCCGGGACGGCGATGGTCTTCCAGTCCGGCGGCAGATTCGAGGCGCGCCCGGCGACGTGGTAACCGCAGCCCGCGGCTAGCAGCACCAGCGCCAGCAGTACGGAAAGGCGGGAGGGATTCTTGGCGCACAAACCGCGCTCAGAATGACGGCGCTCATTTTTTGCACGGGCTCCTTTGTTCAAAGCCCCCTCACGCGCTACGCCGTTGCCTGGCACGCCATCAGGCAATCTGCGTTTACAAAGAGCGCCTGTTAGGCAAGGAGCGACTCCGCGACCAATTCCTCCGCGATGCGCACGGCGTTGGTGGCCGCGAGGCGCAGATTATCCGCGACGCCCCAGAACCACTGCCCTTCCGGGATGCTTGGATCAGGCGCCATCGGCCCCAAATGGATTTCGCTTTCCCCGGCGATGCTGATATTGGTGGGGCCGGCTTCTCCGGCCGCGTCCACTTTAACGCCGAGATCGGCGAACGCAGACGCGAGCTGCTCCGGGGGCAGCACCGATTTGAATTCCGCGAACGCCGTAAAGGCGTAGCCGTAAAACACCGGCGCCTGCACGAGCTGGAGGGCCGGCACGGGCGCGCGTCCTGACAGATAGGCGTTCACGTCGCGCACAATTCCCTGCCGCACCGTTTCCATGCTGGGCTTGCTCTCCCCGCCATACGCGGACAACAAATTGAAAGCCACCTGCTCGTCGAAAATGATCTTCGAGAACGGGCGAAACGATAGCAGATTTGTCGTCTGGCTTTCGAGCTCTTCGATGCCCGGCTGGTCGCGCTCGGAAACCGGCGGAAATAATACCGCGGCGATTCGCCCCGGCTCAAATTTACCGAGCGCGGCCGAGAGCGTACACGCCACGATCACGGGCGTGGGAGGAGAATAATACGGAACGGCCAGCGCGGAGCCGTTGGCGCCCGATCCAGGCCGCCGCGCAAGCACCGCGTTCAGCGACGGAATCCACATCGTCGCGCGGCCGGACGCCGCAACACCGCCGGTAAGATCGATCACGGTCGCTCCGGCTCGCTGCGCTGCCGGCCAGTTCCGCTCCGCGTCGAAGGGGGTGCCGGCAAAGAAAGCGAAGCGGACGCCGTCGAAGCTGTCTTCCGCCAGCTCACGGATAAACGTAGGTTCGCCGCCCGCTTCGGTCAGCGTGCCGGCCATGACGCTTTCATCCAGCAGAATTATTTCGCTCGCGGGGAAATTGCGGTCTTCGAGGACCAGCTTGAGCTCTTTACCGCGAAGGGATGAGGCGCCGACGATCGCGACGCGATTCAGATTGGCACGAGCGAGCCCGGCGGGCATGTTCTAGGCCGGGTGAGACGCCAGCCGGTGGCGCACCGTGCGCACCACCTGAAGCACCACGCCATGAACGCTGTAAACGCTTGCGACCACGAGCAAGGTGGGCCTCGACAGATACACGGCTGCGCCGATCAGAAGCGCGAAGAGGACGACAGCGAGAGAAGGCTGCCGCCTCGTCCATTGAATATCTTTGAAGCTGTAGTAGCGCAGGCTGCTCGACATGAGAATGCCCAGCGCGAGCACCATCAGAAGCCACAGCAGCGAGACCTTCACATCCTGAATCGGGTAGACGACGAAGTGAATCACCGCCGCGATCATGCCCGCAGCCGCCGGCGTGGGCATGCCGACGAAGAAGCGGCTTCCGCCCGGCGCCATCCCCTGGATATTGAAACGCGCGAGCCGCCAGGCGCAGCAGACCACAAAGAAAAAGCCGATCAGCCAACCGAGTTGCGTGAGGTGCAGCATCTGCGGCGCTTCGGTGGCCGCCATGGAGCGCACTCCCCACACATACGCGAGAAAAGCCGGAGCGATTCCGAAGCTCACCACGTCGGCGAGCGAATCGAACTGCTTGCCGAACTCGCTGTTGGTGCCCATCGCGCGGGCCACACGGCCGTCGAGCGAGTCGAACAGGATGGCGACGCCGATAGCGCGCGCCGCGTTGTCGAGATCGGACGGAGCGCCTTCCAGCGTGGCGAGCACGGCGTAATAGCCGCACAGCAGGTTGGCGACGGTGAAAATTCCGGGGAGGATATAGATGCCCCGCCGGTGCCGGTGATTGCGAAGCAGGCGGGGAGACTCGTCTTCGTGCCCGATCGGGTCTAACTCGTTGAATTCCATTTCGCCAGGACGCTTTCGCCGCCTTTCACTTTTTGTCCGCGCTGCGCGACTACCTGCGCTTCCATGGGCAGCCACACATCCACTCGGGAGCCGAAGCGGATCATTCCTACATGCTCTCCCTGGGCCACTTCTTCGCCCTTGCGTTTCCAGCATATCACGCGGCGCGCGATGGCCCCGGCAATTTGTTTGAAAACCAATCTCCCACGTGGCGTATCCATATAGATCACGTTCTGCTCGTTCTTCTCGGAGGCCGCCTTACGCATCGCCGCGTAGAAGCGGCCGGGCTTGTAGACGACCTTAGCGATTTTTCCGGCCACCGGCGCGCGCTGCACGTGTACGTCCCACACGGCGAGAAAAATCGTGATGCGGTGGCCTATCATGGATTCGAACTCCTCATCCACGATCTCGATCACGTGGCCGTCGGCGGGAGACACCACGATACCCGGCTCGGTGGGAATGTTGCGGTGGGGGTCGCGGAAAAAATAAAACACGAACAAACCCAGGAAAATCAGAACCCCCGCTGCCCAATACCATCCGAAGCCCAGGCACAGCACAGCCAGCACGAGCGGCGGAGCCGCAAACCCGTAGGCATCTTTAACCATTCGTCATTTTTCTCGGTGAGGTGAAATTCGGGAACCACGCGAATGCGGTGCGGCCGTCCCGGTGACTCTGGATAAAAAGACACCGGTATTGTACGACAGAACGGAGAGGACTGCCCGGCGCTTGGGAGCTAGTGCTGCAGCGAACCCTGGTGATACCGCGCCACCATCATTTCCATCTGGTCTTTCAAACGCAGCTTCAGCTTCTTCAGCACGGATTCCTGAAGGAGATCATCGGCGTTGACGTAGGGATCGTCGTGAATTTGCTCTAACTGGACAGCACAGCGGAAATGCTCTTCTGCGAGGCGCCGGAATTCGGCGTTTCGTGCCAATAGGGACTGCCGTATATCTTCCGTGGTCGGCATTCGGTTCCCTCCTGGTTGAGTTGGGGTTCACATAGCTGAAACAATTACCACAACCGCGCGGGCAATCCAATAGTCTTTACTGAAATTTTCACAGGGAGCCCCGGAGGCGCAACCTCTCACCCAGGCCCTCATCGCGGTAACCGGCAAGGCGTTGCCTACCGAAGTGGAACAAGCGTACGATGCGCGGGTCAACACTTCGGCAAGCCATTATCGGGAGGCGCCCGTGATCAGGGTCACATTGAAATCGGGATTCATGGCGATCGCTGGGATGCTGGCGCTGGCAATTGCCATTCCTGCACCGGCAGGAACCGGAGAGGCGAAGCCTGCCGCAAACCCGGCTCCGCCGAGCGCGTCGCTGCCGCCCGTCGTGTACTTCTCAAAACAGGAAGTGGACGCGAACTTCGAGCACCATAAAGGGAAGGACGAATCGCTCTACGACAGCGATTACGGCACCCAGAACTTCAAGATCAAGACGAGCCATCGCGAAAAGCCGACGCGCGCAGAAGTGCACCTGACCTATACCGACGTCGTCTATGTGGTGAAGGGGTCGGCGACGGTTATCACCGGCGGGAAGCTCGTCGACATCATCACTCCCGCCACTTATCCCGACGGACGGCCTTTCTCGAAGGACGAGATCTGGGGACGCAGTATCGAAGGCGGCGAATCGCGGCACGTCAGCGAAGGGGATGTGATCGTCATTCCCAACGGTGTGCCGCACTGGTTCAGCGAAATCGGCGCGCCCTTCTGGTTCTACAACGTGAAGGTGAAATAGCTCGCGTTCGGGTCCGATCGGGTTAAAGCGAGGAAGAAGCGGCCTTCAGTTCTTCCACAACTTCGCGCGGGATATGAAGATTGCCTCCGCGCCCCTTGCCTAGTTGCACGTCCGGCTTTGTCGCGCCGTGGAAATCGGAACCGCCCGTCCGCAAAAGCCCGTAACGCTTAGCGAGCGAAAGGTAGAGCTGCGTGTCCTCGGGCGAATGATCGCTGTGGTAGGCCTCGATGGCGTTGAGTCCCGACTCGACCATCTCAGGCAACACAGTTTGCACATCGCACTTCAGGCGTATCGGGTGAGCGAGTGAGGCAACGCCCCCGGCCTGGCGGATCTTCTGAACCGCATCGAAGAACTCCGGTTCGTTTCGATAGACGTATCCCGGAGCGGATTCGTCCAGATAGTCGTCGAAAGCTCGTTGCATGGTCGGCGCGTAGCCTTTCTCGACAAGTATCTGGGCGAAGTGCGGGCGCCCCGTGAGCGCCCGGCCTCGGGCTTCGGCTTCTTCGATGGTGATATTCATACCGAGTTCGCGAAGCCGGGCGGCCAGGCGGACATTGCGTTCACGCCGCGAGGCCTGCAATTGCTTGATCCACTCCCGGAAACCGCCTAGCTCATCCGTTCTGGTGAAATAGCCCAGCAGGTGGGAGGAATGGCCTTGCAGTTTTGCGGAAATTTCTATGCCGCAGATCAGTTCGACACCGGCATCCTTGGCCGCCGGAAGCGCGCGATCGTAGCCCGCGAACGTGTCGTGGTCGGTGATCGCGAGAATTCCCACCTGAGCGCGGCGGGCGATATCAATCAGCTCCGAGGGCGAATCCGAACCGTCCGACTCGTGGGTGTGGGAATGCAGGTCAATCAGCATGCGGAGGCGTTGGCCTGACGGCGCGGGTTTCCCATGAGGATAGAAGTCTCGATTTCCACAGTTTTTCGAAACATGGTCCTTAAGACTAGCGCGAATCGCCCGGAAATCGAAAGACTGGAATTAGCCTGGAATTGAGCAGCGGTCTTTAATTTCGCGCGGTCTGCGGCTCGGCGGCTGCGGCGAGGAGTTTGTCGATCCGCGCATGCAGATTCGCGGGATCGAAAATCGGAGGCGAGCACGTTCGATTCGTGCATACGAATGCGGCGGGGGATTTCAGCGCAGGATACTGTACATCTGGATTCGGAAGGCGACCTTTTGGACCTTCCGCCGGGTCCCACCATTCGAGGCGCTTGTAACTCGAAGGATATTGCAGGGCCTGCCGGAACAGCTCGCGCGATTTCGGATCGGTGCGGGAGCCGACGATCGTCAGATGAAGCGGATCGCTCGAAAGTTCCCAGTCCGCCAGAAGCGGGCTCGCTGCCGGCAACCGGTTCACGATCGGCTCGGCCGCCACGTAGCGCATGGCGCGCTCCGCAATCTGCTTGTCCGCCGAATTGCCCGTGATGTGGAACAACGCATTGGCGACGATCGCCACGGAAACGTTTTCGTCGCGTTCGGGATGGGTTGCATAGGCGCGATCGGTGGGCGACTTCGAACTGTCGTAGCCTGCGCCGCTTGCATCCTTGAAATTTCCATCGATGAAGCCCATTGCGGCCATCGCCCTCGCTAGCCATTGGCGGTCTGCGGTGGCGCCGTAGAGTGCCAGAAACGCGCGTTCCATGGCAATCGTGTCGCCCAAGTAAGGGCCGGTCGCGGCGCTTGGAACCTGCGCGCCGGTTCCTCCGTGGCGGAATCCCCCGCCGGGCAGCGGCCGGTGCAGCAGAATCCAATTCGCGGAGCGTTCGGCGTCGTGTAGCGCGGTTTCGTCTCTCGTGGCGGCATACAACGCCACCAGCGCTTCGATCGCCCAGCCATTTTCCCGCGCGTAGATGTGCGTATCCACTCGGGGAACGCCGAGAGCGCGGCGATGCGCATCGTCCAGCGCGAAATAATCGGCGCTGTGATGCCCGTCGACGAGGTCGGCGTCCTGGCTGGTGTAAAACGCGCCGTCGGGCGAGGTGAGGAACGTTTTGAGGTAGCGTTGAATTTCCCGCGCCGCGTGGAGATACGCCGGGTCTTTCCATTGCGCGTACGCCAGCGAATAAATCCGCAGATTTTCCGCCTGCATCTGCATGATCTTTTCGAAGTGCGGCGAGTTCCAGTCTCCGTCGGTGGAATACTGGTAGACGCCGCCCCACGCAGGATCGATCAGATGCCGCTGCTCGTCGAGCGTCTGGCGCGCGCGGTGTTCCGCCTTCGAATCGCCCCTTCGCGCGAGCATCATCGAATACTCCACCGAATCCCAATCCAGATACTTTTGGTCGAATCCCCAGCTTCCGTGCTTTTCGTCGTAGCCGGAGGCGTAGTTTTCTTCAAGCCGCTTTCGCACCGGCGCGCCCAGCACCGCGTTCGCGGGAATTTTCAGCGTTGGCGGCGCCTGCACCGATGGCCCGGGCGAAGGATCGTCGATGATCGCCTGCAGCACGGACGCCATTTCGTCCGGCGCAAGATATCCCTGCCGCTTCACGATCTCCTGGCCGTTTCCGTCGAACACCACCGTTGCGGGCCAGCCGTAATCCTCGTAGCGATTGGAAAGATCGGGGCGCGAATCCTGGTCCACTTTCACAACGATATAGCGCGATTGCAGTAGCTTGATCACTTTCGGATCGCTGTAGGTGTTGGCGTCCATCACATGGCACCAGTGGCACCACACAGCTTCCAGGTCCAGCAGCACGAAACGGTGCGTGCGCTTCGCGTCGCTGAACACCTGATCCGACCACGGCTGCCAGGCGAGCTTTTCGGCCGTAGCCACAGGTTTCTGCGCGGAAACCCCGGAAGCTACCGCGGCCGAAATCATCGCAACCACCAGCGAGGTACGGAATGTTCTTTTCATGGCAGTCACCTGCTCAGAGTACGCGCCACGCCCGGTTTTGGATTTCCCTGCTTAGGCAATCCTTATCCCAAATTGAACGCGTACAGCAGGAGCTTGGTGAGGAAAAGATCTACGACGAGCACGATCACCGACGACTCGACGAACGCGGCAATCGTGGCGCGCCCGACGCCTTCGGTGCCGCCCTTGACGCGAAACCCCTGGTAGCAGCCCACCGTCGCGATAATGAATCCGAAGACAACTGCCTTGGTGAAGCCGATACAGATGTCGCCAAATACCAGGGCACTGAATGGCGCGGTTCCAGAATTGCGCCGCGGTGAGGTGCAGCGTGATGCTGGCCACCAGATATCCGCCGAGCAGTCCCGAGAGATCCCCTACCGCCACGAGTAACGGCAGCACGACCACGGTGGCCACCACGCGCGGCGTCATTAGCCTGCGAATGGGGTCGATTCCGAATCCGCGCATGGCGTCCACCTGCTCGGTGACCACCATCGAGCCCAGCTCGGAGGCCATGGCGGTGGCGTTCCGCCCGGAGATCAGCAGAGCGGTGAACACGGGGCCCAACTCGCGGAGCAGCGCCAGCGAGACGGCGTCCCCGGTGAGAGCCGTTTCGCCAAAGCGAGTGAACTGCGCCGCCGAGTTCAAGACCACCGCGCCGCCGACGCAAAGCAGCGCCACCACGACGATCCGCAGCGAGCCTACGCCAATCACGTCCATCTGCTGGATCACGTTCGAAAAGTAATACCTGTCTCCCAGAATGTCGCGGACGGAATGGAAGGCGAGCAGCGAATAGTCCTGGATGGTGAACGTCCACGACTTCAATGCGTTCCCGATTCCCGCGGGACGCGGTGTTGTGCTCACAGTGGAACTCCCGTCACGGCGACTGGCGCCGCTCCTTATGAAACTCGGAAATCAGGGCTGGGTCAATCGGCTGCGGTCGAATGGAACACCAGGTTCAAGGCTTCCGGCGTAAAGAGCAGAGTCTCCCCCACGCGCGCGAGCTCGCCCGCCCAGCGCGACGCGTCCTGCGGCGGCTCCCCGGCGCTCATCCGCCGCGAGCGCGTGAGCGACCGGAGCTGGTCGTAAAACACGTTCTGCACCTGCCACAGGTTTACCGGAAACGGCAACGCACGCGCAAGTTCCACCGCGGCCTGGAAACGCGACAACGGCCCCGGATCGGAGCGCAGGTCCGAAAGAGTCTCCGCCATCTGTTCGAGGCGGCGGCGCAGGGCATACTCGAGCGTCGCCACGTCCAGATCGATTTTCGCGGCCCGGGCTTCTTCGATCAGCGGCGCCACTCTTTCCAGAGAGGGCTCCTCGCTCAAAAATTCCCTTCGCAGATGGTGGTTCAGGGCGAATTCAGCGGAGGCGCGCGAAGGCTTGGGAATCGGAATGTGCAAATCCGCCAGGAAGCGCATCAGATCGGCGCTCCGCTCATAAAGCTGGATGTGCGCTGCTTCCGATTCTTCCGTGAGCGGCGCCAGCACCAGCTCCAGTATTTTGCGCTGTTCATCCTTGAAGAGCGAGCGCAGCGAATGGGTGCCCTTCCCGAAGACCACGTCAAAGCGCATGGCCATCTCGGGCGCACTCGTATCGCGGAAACTTTCCGCGAGCTCTTTCACCGAGGCCAGGTACGCCTGGTCCTCCTCGTTATTTTTCGAAGCATTCCCGCACTCCCACTTTTGCCTGCTGGTTTCCCAGATGCAGCGCCGCCACGCTCAGCAGCGCGGACTCCGACGTGATTGCCGAGGAGACGCGCAGCCTCCCGATGGCCAGCTTCTTCCTGCCCTTTTCGTGAACGGTGTAGTCCTCGCGTTGGACGTCGTAGCAGTAGATGCGATTCAATTCCTTGGAGGGCTCGAAAACCGACGCAATGGCGTAATGAGCGGCCACCTTGGGCAGGTCAATCACCGCGGGCCGCACGCACTTGTCATAGATCTGCGCGCCGTCGCCGTATTCCGGAAGATTGCTTTTCGCCAGCGACAGCCTCTCGAGAAAAGCCGGTTCCACGTCCTTGCGGAAGAGCTGCTGCGCGAGATCCACGACGCGCCCGGCATATTGAATGCACTGCACCGTCTCGATCCCGGAAAGTTCGTCGAAGAACCAGCCGCAACTCGTGTACATCAGCATGGCATTCCGTTGCAGCTCGAGCAGCTTCAGCGCGGTGACGCGCTCCGTGGCGTCCAGTTCCCGCGCGGCGTGCTCGCGAAAGAAACGGTCGACGTTCTGCGGGGAGCGGTCGAGAACCACGGAAATGTACTCATCGCGCGCGGCCCAGGGGTCTTGCAGCAGGGGCCGCGCCAGTTCTTCGAACTGCGGCGCGAGCGTATCGCGAAGCCAGTCGAGCGCCTCTCGGAGCGGTCCCCGCCAAGCCTGCGTCCAGCCAGGGTGCCCGCCGGAATTGCACCCGCAGTTGCCGCGCCAGCGTTCGATGCCGTGGATACAGCTCCACGACGTGTTCTCGAATATCTCCACCCGGTGGATCGGCGGATGGAGCCCCAGGTATTCTGCATAATTGGTGACCTTGGCCAGATCGGCGGTTTCCAGCCGGTCCAGAGCAAACGCGAGCGTCATCTCGCCCATCTTGTGATGGTGTCCAAAGGTTTCGCCGTCGATCGCCACGTGGACCAGTTCCGGCCACGAGCGGACATCTTCGGCGAATCCGCACATCAGCCGGTCGACGAACTGTTCCCCGCTCGCCAGCAGGTTCTCGAAAGCGATGGCGCGCGAAATGGGCCCGTCGTAGAAAAATAAATTGATGCTTCGTCCCGAAGGAAGCCGGCAGCTGTAGGCCATCGAAGGATCGATCTGCTCGCCGCTCACGTCCTTCCAGACGCGCCCGCCGATTTTCGACTCGCGGCGCGCCTGGCGCGGGGCCAGAATCGTGAATTTGATATCGCGCTCGGCCAGAATCTCCAGCGTCTCGATGTCCACGGCCGTTTCCGGGAGCCACAAGCCTTCCGGAAACCGCCCGAAGCGGTGCTTGAAGTCGCGGATGCCCCAGACGACCTGCGTGATTTTGTCGCGCCGGTTCGCCAGCGGCATGATCATGTGGTTGTACGCCTGCGCGATGGCCGAACCGTGCCCGGAAAAATTGCGCTGGCTCACTCTGTCTGCGTGCTGGATCGCTTTGTAGACTTTGGGGGCGCGGAGTTCCAGCCACGAGAGCAGCGTGGGCCCGAAATCGAAGCTCATCTTGGGATAGTTGCTCAGGATTTTGAGGATGCGTCCCGCGTTATCGAGAATGCGCGCCGCCGCGTTGGTGGCATAGCATTCGGCGGTGATGCGCTCGTTCCAGTCGTGGTAGGGGTAAGCGGAGTCCTGCAGCTCGATGGCCTCCAGCCACGGGTTCTCTCTGGGAGGCTGATAGAAGTGACCGTGGATGCAGAGATAGCCCATGAGGATCGAACCGGACTTTTCCAATATACCTTGCTTTTAAGTTCGGTAAACCCTAATCCCGTGCCAAATAATCACAGGCGGCAACTCGATTCCCTCGCTGCGACGCTCCGCATCAGCGCCAGAATCCTTCGTGCGGCTTCGCGGACTCCTCTTCCAGAAGCGGGCCGAGCACTTCGATGCGGCGCTGTCCCCGGGCGAAAACCTCGCGGCACGGCAGCGAAAGCGTGGGATTCTCCGCGTTCGCGCCGGTGATCTCGAGCAGCTTGCTCTCGGAAAGTGCGTACACCACCCGCCCGATATTCGCCCAATAGATCGCCCCGGCGCACATGGCGCAAGGCTCGGCGCTAGTGTAGAGAGTCGCCCTTGCCAGCCCCTCCGGGGAGGCCATCCGCGCGGCGCGTCTCACGGCAACTGTTTCGGCGTGCTGCGTGGGATCGCCCTCGGGAGGCCGGCAGTGATTCTCCGCCTCCACGAGCACTTCCCCGCCCTCGTCCACCACGAGGGCGCCGAAAGGATGCTGCCCGGCGGCGCGCGCCTGCGCGGCCAATGCGATCGCGCGCCGCAAATGCAGCAGGTCTGTTTCGGTCGGTCCCACTTCGACGGGTCCGCTGGCGGTGGTCATGGGGCGAGCTCGTTCAAGGAGGATGGCTCTGGCATTGTCGAGGACGCCAGCGAGGGTGGGGAATTTTCCACGGCGGCTGGCGTCAGCGGCTTCGTCAAATGGTTGAAGAAAATATTCAGCAGCACCGCCGTAAGCCCGCACAGCACGGCGCTGCTTCCCAGCACCAGCCGCAGAACCGCGGGCACGCGGTCGAAGAGACCCGGAAGCATCGTCGGCAGCACTCCCATTCCAATCGACACGGCCACCAGAAATCCGTTGCGCGTGCCCTCAAATTCCGTGCGGCTGATTTCCTGAATTCCTGCGACGATGGTCATTCCGAAAATCACCAGCCCCACGCCTCCGAGCACCGGCTTCGGCACTCCGGCGATGCTCGCGCCGAGTTTCGGAAAAAGACCCATCAGGACCATAATCATCCCCGCCGCGGAAAGAACGTAGCGGCTTTTCACATTCGAAAGCGCGATCAGCCCGGTGTTTTGCGAGTACGCATTATACGGGAAACTGTTCAGCACCCCGCCCAGCATGGTCGAGAGACCGTCGGCGCGAAACGCGTCGGCCAGCGTGCGCGGCGTCATGGGCTTATCGACCATGCGCCCGATCGCCAGGCAATTGCCGGTGGTTTCCATCATCACCGCGAGCATGGCCATTTCCATCACCAGGATCGGAATCAGCGAAAACCTGGGCGTGCCGAACAACAGCGGCCTCGGAACGGCAATCCAGCTCGCGCCAGCCACCTCCCTGAAGTGAGCCCGGCCGGCTAAAATCGCCGCCCCGGTGCCCAGCACCATTCCGAGAAGCGCGCTCAGATTCGATACCAGACCGCGCCCGCAGCCATAGAGCAGGAGCGTGATCAGGATCGTCCCGATCCCCAGGGCAAGATTCACGATGCTGCCAAAATCGGCGGCCTGCGGATTGCCTCCGGCCAGCCACGATGCCGCCGTGGGCATCAGCGACAGCCCGATGCACACGATCACCGACCCGATCACCGCGGGCGGCAAAAAGCGCAGTAGGCGGCTGAAGATCGGTGCGATCAGGATCGTCAGAAGCCCGCAGCCGATCACCGCCCCATACACCGTCGGGGGGCCCGATTGCTTCCCGATGAGAATCATCGCGGGCAGGCAGATGAAGGAGCAGCCCTGCACCAGCGGCAGTCGCGCGCCAAACCGCCAGACGCCCACCGACTGCAGCAGCGTGGCCAGCCCGCAGGTGAAGAGATCGGCGTTGATCAGAGCAATCAGCTGCCGCGCGGGAAGATTGAGCGCCGCGCCGAAAACCAGCGGCACCGTCACGGTGCCCGCGTACATAACGAGCACGTGCTGCCAGCCGTAGAGAAAGAGCGAGCGCCACGGTAGAAGCTCGTCGACCGGGTTCGGCGAAGGGAAAGATCGCTCCAGCGCTGGCATTGGCGGGGACGTGGACGAGGACATTCACGGGCAGCATACAACGGTTGGCTGTTGGCACCTGTTCGTTCTTTCGATCCCTTGCATCATCCCCCAAGATCGGTCCTCGTCAATCCCATCGGCCCAAAACTGGCATCGCAGCAGGAGTGCTGCATTAACTTTCGGTATCCCCCGGCCGTTCGAGTACGTCCTAATACAGGCAACAGTCTGGCGGGCGCACTCAGGCTTCCACGCGATGCCAGCTCTGACCGAGCGAAACATCCCCCGGCGCGGCATAAGCGGTATACTAGGATGATCCGATGACCTTTAGACAAATTTGGAGGGTGCGGGCAGATGGGCTTACCGCGACGCAAAGCCCTTGCCTTGCAATCGTTTACGTCTCCGGGGAAGGGCTCTGAGATGCCTCTGAGCCTCAAAGTCCCAGCGCTTACCCGCAAGGAGCGGTTTCTCCGGGCGGTGCGCTTTGAACCGGTGGACCACGTGCCCGTTTGGATCATGCGCCAGGCCGGGCGCTATCTTCCCGAATACCAGGCGGTACGCGCCAAGCATACGTTTCTTCAAATCTGCAAAACTCCGGAAGTCGCCGCCGAGGTTTCGCTGCAGCCCTATCGCATCCTGGGAGTGGACGCGATCATCGTTTTCTCGGACATCCTCATCGTCGCCGAAGCGATGGGCATGCCGCTCGACGTGCCCGACTCCGGGCCGGTGCTTTCCAATCCCGTGCGGGACGCTGCCGCGGTCGCGCAGCTCCGCGATTTCGATCCCAGCCGCGAAACGAAATTCGTGGGCGACGCCATCCGCGCCATCTGCAAGGAGGCCGGCCCGGACGTTCCGGTGATCGGCTTCGCCGCCGCCCCCTGGACGCTGGCCTGCTACATGATCGAAGGCCGCACGCGCGGCGATATCTCCCGCGCCAAGCAGATGCTGCACGAGCAGCCGCAGGTGGTGCGCCCGCTGCTCGATCGAATCGCGCGGGCCACCGCGGAATATTTGAAAATGCAGGTCGCGGCGGGCGCGTCCGTGATTCAGCTCTTCGACACCTGGGCCGGCGAACTCAGCCCCAGCGAGTACCACGCCTTCGAGTTGCCCGCCACGCAGCAGATCTTCGAAGCTCTGCGCGGCACACCGGCTGCCGCTTCCCTGACGAAGATTCTTTTTGCCAAGGGCTCCACGCAGCATCTCGAGAGCCTCGCAAAGTCCGGCGCGGACGTTGTAAGCGTAGACTGGAAGATGGATCTCGGCGACGCCCGGCGCAAGATCGGCCGCCAGGTGGCGCTGCAGGGCAACGTCGATCCGACCATCCTGCTCGGCTCGGAAGCGGATGTAAGGCGCGCGGCGGCAGAAGCCGTGGCAAAAACAGGCGGCCTGGGACACATCCTGAACCTCGGGCATGGTATCTTGCCAGGAACCCCCGTCGCCAACGCCCGGGCTTTTGTCGAAGCCGGGCACGAAGCTCCCGTCGCGGAACAGCCCGAGCCGGGCGCAGCGGATTTACAGTGAACAGTTGAATGCCTGATACGAAAGAAAAACCGGAAAAGCTCGAGATCGGCCAGATTTCCGACGAAATCCTCGAGAAGTACAATCGTCCCGGCCCGCGCTATACCAGCTATCCCACCGCGCCCGTCTGGAAGGACGATTTTGGCCCCGACGACCTCGAAAATTATTACGAACGCGCCGAGGAGCGCCGCACTCCGCTTTCTCTCTACATGCATCTTCCCTTCTGCGAAAGCCTGTGCCTGTTCTGCGCGTGCAACGTGTCGATACAGAAGGATAAAAGCGTTGCCATTCCCTATCTCGCCGCGCTGAAGAAGGAAATCGAGCATGTGGCGGGCAGGGTTTCCAAAAAACGCAGCGTGAGCCAATTCCACTGGGGCGGCGGCACTCCGTCGTATCTTTCCCCGGCACAGATGGAAGATCTTTTCCTCCACACGCGCGAGCGCTTCACGTTCGCGCCGGACGCTGAAATTGGCATCGAGGTCGATCCGCGCGTCACCAATCGCGCGCATCTGGAAACGCTGCGCCGCCTGGGATTCAACCGGCTCAGCATGGGCATCCAGGATTTTCAGCCCAAGGTGCAGGAGACCATCCATCGCGTGCAGCCGTATGAAATGACGCGCGATCTGATCGCCATAGGCCGCGAACTTGGATTCGAGAGCCTCAACGTGGACCTGATCTACGGCCTGCCCTACCAGACCGCGGAGAGTTTTCAGCACACCATCGACCAGGTGCTCACGCTCGTGCCCGATCGCGTGGCGATGTTCAGCTACGCGCACGTGCCGTGGCTGAAAAAACAGCAGGGATCGTTCCAGGCGCATCTCCCCGAGGGAAAAGAAAAGTTCCGCATTTTCCGCGCGGGGCTGGAACGGTTTCTCGACGCGGGCTATCTCTACATCGGCATGGACCATTTCGCGCGGCCCGGCGACGAGCTGGCCACGGCGCAGCAGAACCGCACGCTGCACCGCAATTTTCAGGGCTACACCACCAAAGCCGGCGCCGACCTCTACGGAATGGGCGTCAGCGCGATCAGCTCCATCGGCGAAGCCTACGCGCAGAACCGCAAAGAGGTTCCCGCGTATCAGGACACCGTCGTTTCTCGCGGCATCGCCACCATGCGCGGCTACCGCCTCTCGTCCGACGATGTGATCCGGCGCGCCGTGATCGGACGCCTGCTCTGCCACACCGTGATCCCCAAGCGCGAAGTGGAACGCGAGTTTTCGATTTCCTTCGACGAGTATTTCGCCGCCGAACTCGACCGGCTCGAAGAGCCGCGCGCCGAAGGGCTGGTGGAGCTTGCCCCGGGCGAAATTCGCGTCACCCCTCTGGGCCGCATCTTCATTCGCAACGTGGCCATGGTGTTCGACCGCTATCTGCACGAGCAGCAGATGGACCAGCGGCCGCTGTTCTCAAAAACTCTCTAAGCGAACCCGCGAAAATGCCCGCAACCGACAACGTCGCCGTGATCGGCGGAGGAATTTCCGGACTTGCCTGCGCCTACCGGCTGCGCCAGCTCGGCATTCCGGTGACGCTGTTCGAAGCCGAAGAGCAGCCCGGCGGCTTGATCGGCACCGTTCAGAAAAATGGCTTTCTCTTCGAGTCGGGTCCCGCAGAGCTTTCAGGGCACCGACGCGCTTCTCGGGCTGATCCGCGAACTCGGAATCGAAGGCGAGCTCTGCACGGCCGATCCGAAGGCGCCGCGCTTCGTTCTGCGGCACGGCAAGCTGCAGAAAGTTCCGATGTCTCCCCAGGCGCTTCTGACCAGTTCCCTGCTCGCCGCGGGTTCGCGCTGGAAGGTGGTCTCCGAACCGCTGCGCAAGACGAAGCCGCCTGACGAAGAGGAATCGGTCGCCAATTTCGTGCGCCGGAAATTCGGCCACGAGATTCTCGAATATCTTGTGGCGCCGTTCGTTTCCGGAGTCTATGCGGGCGACCCTGAAAAGCTGAGCCTGAAAGCCGCATTTCCTTCGCTCGAAGAGTGGGAGCGGGAATACGGCAGCGTATTGCGCGGCGCGATGAAATCGCGCCCCGCCGAAGGCAAGCCGAGGCACCCGCCGCTTTGCACATTTCGCGGCGGCGTGGCTACGCTTTCGCGCGCGATCGCGGAAAAACTGAAAGAGGTTGTGCTCGTTCGCGCGCACGTGGACACGATTCGTAAAAACGAACCTTCGAGCGACGCCGCGTACGAAATCCAGTTTCAGCGCAACGGCCAAGAGCGAAAGCCTGACGGCGGCTGGCGTTGTGTTGGCCACGCCCGCGTATAAGGCCGTCGCACCTGCTCGGCTCCTTTTCTCCCTGGCTTGGCCACACGCTCTCGGGAATCGCGTATGCGGGTGTCGCCGTCGTCGCCTCCGGATACGATTCGCATCAAATGGGGCTGGCGCTCGATGGCTTTGGCTTTCTGGTGCCGCGCAGCGAGAAGCGCCGCACGCTCGGCACCGTGTGGAATTCTTCGCTCTTCCCCGGACGCGCGCCCCAGGGATCGTTCGCGATTACCAGCTTCGTCGGCGGCGCTACCGAGCCGGACATCCTCGGTAAAGCCGGACGACGAAATCGCCGCCATCGTGCACGATGAGAACGCGAAAATCCTCGGAATCACCGGGCCGCCGGTAGCTTCCGCGGTGTGGAAGCATCCCAAGGCTCTGCCCCAATACAATCTGGGGCACGGGCACATCGTGGAGGCCATTCGCGACGGGGAAAAGCAAAATCCGGGGCTATTCTTCTCGGGCAACTATCTCGAAGGCCCTTCGCTGGGGAAATGCGTGGAGCACGCATTCAAGACCGCTGAGGCCGTGCAGAATTTTTTGCGGAAGCTGCGCCAGAGCTGAAGAGGGATCCTTCGTCGCTGCGCTCCTCAGGATGACAGCGAAAGGCCAAAAGAAGGTCAGCGCCAGCAGTTCTACTTTGCAGGATTGTTCTTGTGCCGGGTGGAGAGGCGGAATTCGCGCCGTTCGCCCGCTTCGCGAAAATGGCGATGGTCCTCCTCGGTTTCAAGAATCAACGGAGGCGCGGGATGCGGGTGGCGATTCAAGTCCAGCGCCACGTAGGTTAAATACGCGCTGCTGGTGTGTTTCCGCTCGCCCGTCAGAATGTTCTCCGAAAACACCTTCACGCCCACTTCCATGGAGGTGTGAAACACGCGATTCACGGCAGCCTTCAGCACGATGAATTCGCCCACAGCAATCGGAAAGCGGAAGTCGAGATAATCCACCGACGCGGTCACCACGTAGCTGTTGGAGTGCCGACCCGCCGCCAGCGCTCCGGCGATATCGATCAGATGCATCACGCGGCCGCCGAGCATTTTGCCCAGTACGTTCGCGTCGTTGGGCAGCACGAACTCGGTAAGCTCGGAGCGCGAAGCGCTCACTGGCTTGCCCGGCAGGCTTCCCGCGCCCCCCGCCCCTGCACCTTTCACGTGCTGTTCATCGCCTGGCTTGGACATGTGCGTGGTCCGCTCTCTTCGTACGTTCGACGTGCTGCTTGGCGCGCGCCGCTGAGCCCGCTATAATACGCGCATTCATCCCATGACCCAAACTCAGAAGTCTCGCCGCGAAGTCCTGGAACAATTCGTGGCCCAGAAACCAGCGGACGCCTTTGCCCGCTACGGGCTCGCGCTCGAATGCGCCAAGCTGGGCGACGATCAGGCGGCCACGGCCCATTTCCAGACGCTTCTCGAAACCAACCCGCAGTATGTCGCGGGCTATTTCCAGTTCGGGCAGCTTCTCTCGCGGCTCGGGCGGCTTGACGAGGCGCGTAAACTGCTTTCAGACGGTATCGTGGTCGCGCAAAAGGCCGGCGATTCGCACTCGCGCGACGAGATGCAAGCGGCGCTCTCGTCTTTACGCTAGGGCGCTTTGGCGCTAGTCCCCTTTGCGTCAGTCGCCGTTACGTGAACTGTTTCGCGGCGTTGCCAACTATGGCTAAGCCCGATCGCATTCCGCTGTTCCCGCTCGACGTGGTTCTGCTCCCTGCCATGCCGCTGCCGCTCCATATCTTCGAGCCGCGCTACAAAACGATGATCCGCCTCTGCCTCGCCGAAAAGCTGGAATTCGGCATGGTGCTCGCGCACGACAATTCCGTCTCGAAAACCGGCTGCACCGCCGCCATCCAGCGAGTCGTCAAAGAGTATCCCGACGGGCGCCTGGATATCCTCACGGAGGGCCGCTCGGTCTTCCGGCTCGCGCAGGTTCTCGAGGAAAAGGAATATTACGAGGGCATGGTCGAGTATCTCGCCGACGATCCCTTCGTCCCGAACGCGCCGAAAGAGACCCAGCTGGTCCATCTCTTCGAGCAATGCCACGTGCTGCTGTTCGGCCGGCCCTGGGAAGCGGATCCCGGCGATCCCGCCACGCTGGCTTACCGGCAGGCTGCCCGGCTTCCGCTGGAACTCGCCGAGCGCCAAACACTGCTGGAGATGCGCCAGGAAGAGGAACGCCGCGCAATTCCTGCTGGAGTGGCTCACCAGGCTTCTGCCCCAACTGAGCGACCGCGAACGCAAGCGGCAGCGCGCCGCAGGCAACGGGCACGGCCTGAATTAAGCCGGAAGCGGCGATCTTGCGGCTTGGGGCAGCAAAACGCGGCACGCAACCATCCAATTATGTCTGCGCCTCACGTTCCACTATAATGGAGTGGCAGACTCGAATTCAGTCGGCCGCATTTATAAGGATTGGTGATTCGAATGAGCCCACAGCCCAGGAATCTCGGCGAACTTCGCCGAAGCCAATGGTCAGAGCAGTGCATGGCGCGCCGCAGCGTCCGGCAGGAACTCCGCGAGAACCTGCTGCTGAAGATGGAAAGGGGCGAAGAGCTGTTCCCCGGCGTACATGGCTACGACGACACGGTGGTTCCCGCAGATCGTCAACGCCATCCTTTCGCGGCATCACTTTATTCTGCTCGGGCTGCGCGGCCAGGCGAAGTCGCGGATTATCCGCGGGCTCGTCTCGTTTATGGACCCGGTGGTCCCGGTGGTCGAGGGCTGCGAGATTCATGACAATCCCTACAATCCGCTGTGCCGCCCCTGCCGCGAGCGCATCGCCGCCGAAGGCGACGCCACGCCCATCGCGTGGCTGGCGCGCGATCACCGCTACGTGGAAAAGCTCGCAACGCCCGATGTAACCATCGCGGACATGATTGGCGACGTGGACCCGATCAAGGCCGCTCGCTCGGGCCGCAATCTTTCCGACGAGCTGACCATCCACTACGGCCTGCTGCCGCGCGCCAACCGCGGGATTTTCGCGATCAATGAGTTGCCGGACCTGGCCGGAAAAATTCAGGTGGGGCTGTTCAACATCATGCAGGAAGGCGACATCCAGATTAAGGGCTACCCGGTGCGCATGGCGCTCGATGTGTCTGCTGGTGTTCACGGCGAACCCGGAAGACTACACCGCCCGCGGAAAAATCATCACCCCGCTCAAGGACCGCATCGGCTCGGAAATCCGCACGCATTACCCGGCCACGGTGGCCGAGGGCATGTCGATCACCGCGCAGGAATCCTGGACCGACCGCGACGCCAAGCGCCGCATCGAAGTCCCGGTCTACATTCGCGAGATCGTCGAGGAAGTCGCGTTCCAGGCGCGCGAGGACAAGCGCGTGGACCGGCGCTCCGGCGTCAGCCAGCGCCTGCCGATCAGCACCCTGGAGAACGTGCTGAGCAGCGCGGAACAGCGCGCCGTGCGCAGCCGCGATTCAGCGGTGGTCGCGCGAGTGGCCGATGTCTACGCGGCCATTCCTTCGATGACCGGAAAATTCGAGCTCGAATACGAAGGCGAAATGCGCGGGGCCGAGAACATCGCGCGTGAACTCATCCGCGCCGCGGTGGGCAAGACGTTCGGAAAGTACTTCGCGAATGTGAATTTTCAGGCGGTCGTCCAGTGGTTCGAGATCGGCGGCGAATTGAAGGTCGCCGCCAATGCTTCGAGCGCCGAGGTGCTGGCGCAGCTGAAGAAAATCCAGGGACTATTCGAGCATCTGGAAACCCTCGGCGTGCGTTCGAAGGACGATGCCGCCCTGCAGACCAGCGCGGCCGAGTTCATCCTCGAGGGGCTGTGGTCGCAGAAGCGCATCAATCGCAGTGAAGAGCGCGGTTATTTTGCCGACGCGCGCAAGAATCCGGAACCCCGCGATCCGCGCGAGCCATCCGGACGATTGCCCAGGCGCCAGTTCAACTGAACTGGAAGGCGGTGCCATGAAATACACAAAATATTCCCGGTACTCTCCCGACGCGGCCGACGACATCGACCTGCAGGAACTCATGAGCCGCATGTCGGACTTCTTCCTGCAAAGCGGCTTCGACAATCAATACGGCATCTACGAAATAGATATGGAGCGCTCGCGCGAGCAGCATATGGAACAGCTGCGCGAGGCCATCCTGCGCGCCCTGGAAGAGGGCGACCTGGTGCCGCCCGAGTTGATGGAGCAGATGCTGCAGAACCCGGACCTCTCGCAAAACAAGGAACTCAAGGACCTCATCGACCAGATCATCCAGCGCATGGAGGAAGAAGGCTACATCACGCAGCAGCAGTCCGCGCGGGTCACTCCTCCTCCTTCGGAAACGCCCGGAGGACAGGCGGGAATGGAAGGGCCGAAAGTAGAGGCGCGGTTTGAAATCACCGACAAGGCTCTCGATTTTCTGGGCTTCAAAACGCTCAAAGACCTGCTGGCGTCGCTCGGAAAAAGCAGTTTCGGAAGGCATGACACGCGCGACCTCGCTACCGGCGTGGAATCAGGGGGAAGTTCGCGTCCGTATGAGTTTGGCGACACGCTGAATATGGACATCAGCGCGACGCTCTTCAACGCCGTGCAGCGCAACGGTCCCGGCTTGCCGATCGAGCTCGATTATCCCGACCTGATGGTGCACCAGTGCGAGTATCAAAGCTCCTGCGCCACGGTGCTGATGCTCGATTGCAGCCATAGCATGATTCTCTATGGCGAGGACCGCTTCACGCCCGCCAAGCGCGTGGCGCTCGCGCTCTCCCATCTGATTCGCACGCAGTATCCGGGCGATTCGCTGCACTGCGTCCTATTCCACGACAGCGCGGAGGAAATTCCAATCGGCAAGCTGGCCCGCGTGCAGGTGGGCCCGTACTACACGAACACGCGCGAGGGATTGCGGCTGGCGCAACGGATCTTATCGCGCCAGAAGAAAGACATGCGGCAGATCGTGATGATCACCGACGGCAAGCCGTCGGCTCTCACGCTCGAAGACGGCAGGATTTACAAGAACGCGTTTGGGCTCGACCCGCTGGTGGTCACGCAAACGATGGAAGAAGTGGCGAAGTGCAAGCGCGCCGGCATCCTGATCAATACGTTTATGCTGGCGAGCGATTACAGCCTGGTCCACTTCGTGCAGAAGATCACCGAGCTTTGCCGCGGCAAGGCCTACTTCACCACGCCCTATACCCTGGGGCAATACCTGCTGATGGACTACGTGGGGCGCAAGACGCGCAACATTCATTGAACCCCTGGGAACGCCAATCTCCCGATTGGCGGGGTCAGTTCAGAGAGTACTAGGCCCCTGCTATGGCCATCCCAGGCCCTGATTCTTGCACCTTGCCTGCGGAAACGCTTCGACAGACGCAATGCGGATGCGGTAATTTTAAAACGTGAGCTTCAAGAATTTTGCTCGTACATTTTTCGGGGGGTGCCACCGGGTGAGCGCGTTGTCTTCAGGAAAAACAGCGCCCTCGATTTCACTGTCGACGGTTGAGGGGGAAAAAGTGTCTCTCGCGGATGCGCTCGCGAAAGGCCCCGTGCTCGCCGCGTTCTTCAAAGTAAGCTGCCCCACCTGCCAATTCACATTTCCCTTTCTCGAACGAATGTACGAAATGTTTGGCGGAGACAATTTCACGTTCTGGGCGATCTCTCAGAACGACGCCGAAGACACCCGCAGCTTCGCCGAAAAATACGGAGTGAAATTCCCCGCCCTGCTGGACGAAAAGGGTTACCCCGCATCCAACCAGTTCGGCCTTACGAACGTGCCGACGATGTTCCTGATCGGGCAGGACGGCACAATTCAAGTGACCAGCGTGGGATTTTCGAAACCCGATCTGGAACAAATCGCCGCGGCGGCGGCGCGCGCCACCGGCAAACCCGCCGTTCCCCTCTTTAAATCGGGCGAAGCAGTCCCCGAATACAAGCCCGGTTGAGGCTCCCGCAACTAGGTTCCGGGCGAACCTTCTTCCCTCAAACCGAATCAATCCTCGATCAATTCCGTCAGTTTTTTCTTGTGCTTGGGAGGCTTGAGCTTCTTGTCGGCGATGACGCGCTCCGGCGGAGGCATTCCAATGCCGAGCCGCGCCCTGCGCCGGGCTTCTTTCCCTGCTCGAAACACGGATTTTTTCTTGCGGGGCATATGCGCGGCCACCTGATCTGCCGGTAACGCGAACCTGTCAGACTAACTCGACGATCCCCTGGCCTTCACCGAATGGATTGAATCGGTTTGCCGGGCATTTTCTTCCAGCTTCTGCTGCGCGAGCTGCGGCTCGAAGCACCGGCGGCAGCGCGCCTCATACATTCCGCCCGCACCCACCACGATGAGTTCCTCAGAGGCCACCAGCCGCTGCGTGTGCACGGCGGGATTCCCGCAGCGCATGCAGATGGCCAGAAGCTTGGTGATCTCCTCGGCCACGGCGAGCAGGCGCGGCATCGGCTCGAAGGGGCGCCCCATAAAATCGGTGTCGAGCCCCGTGACGATCACGCGCTTTCCCGCATCGGCGAGCCGCGAACACGCTTCCACGATGCTTTCGCCCAAAAACTGGGCTTCGTCTATGCCTACAACTTCGGTGCGCGGCGCCACCTTCTCGAGGATCTCGGTTCCGCTCTGCACCAGTTCCGACGGAATCTCCAGGCCCGAATGGGAGACGATCCCGTTCTTCGCGTAGCGCTGGTCGATCACCGGCTTGAAGATCTGGACGCGCTGCCTGCCGATCTCGGCGCGGCGCAGCCGCCGGATGAGCTCTTCGCTTTTGCCAGAGAACATCGGGCCGACGATCACTTCGATCCAGCCCATGTTGCCCTTCACGATGTCCACGGAGTTCCTTTCACGACCGCAGTCCCCAGCATATCAAAAATACCCAGGCGTCCCGAGTGCTGCAATCGCAGGCGACCTCATGCTCCTCTGACCGGTTGCGCAAAATCAGGAGGGATTCTTTGCTGCGATCAGAATGACGGTTTATGTGAATTTAGTCGGAGGGTTGCGCCGCCGGCCTCATCTGGCCTCCGTGGACGCGATGCCACCAGAGGCTCAGCCGGTCCATATAGAGGTACACCACCGGCGTGGTGAACAGAGTGAGCATCTGGCTGAACACCAACCCTCCGGCGATGGTGATCCCCAGCGGCCGGCGAAGCTCTGAACCGCTGCCGGTGCCGAAAGCCAGCGGCAGCGCTCCGAGCAGCGCGGCCATGGTAGTCATCAGGATGGGACGGAAGCGCAGGATGCACGCCTGATAAATCGCCTCGGCGGGGCTCTTGCCTTCGCTGCGTTCCACCGAAAGCGCGAAATCGATCATCAGAATCGCGTTTTTCTTCACGATTCCAATCAACAAGATCATTCCGATGACGGCGATGACGCTCAGGTCGATGTGGAAGAGCATCAGCGCCAGAACCGCGCCCACGCCTGCCGAAGGCAGCGTCGAAAGAATGGTGATGGGATGGATGAAGCTCTCGTAGAGTGCGCCCAGAACGATGTAGACGGCCAGCACCGCGGTGACGATCAAAGCAGGTTCGCTCGCGAGCGACGTGTGAAAAGCCTCCAGCGTGCCGGAGTACAAGCCGTGAATGGAACCGGGCATGCCCATGCTTTGTTCCAGCTCATCGATCTGGCGGGAAGCGTCGCTCAGCGCCACTCCCGGCGCCAGATTGAAAGAGATCGTCACCGACGGGAACTGGCCCTGGTGGTTTACGGCCAGCGGAGCGATCGTAGGCTCATACTTGGCGATCGCGCTCAGCGGCACAACGCCGCCGTTGGACGAATGAATATAGATATCTTTCAGCGCGGAGGGATCCTGCCAGAATTGCGGCGCCACCTCCATTACCACATGATACTGGTTCAGCGACGTATACATCGTGCTGACCTGGGCCTGCCCGAACGCATCGTAGAGCGTCGAATCGAGGGCCTGCGGCGTGATCCCCAACCGGGCGGCGGTGGGCCTGTCATAGACGACCGATACGCGGAGCCCGTTGTTCTGCTGGTCGCTGTTCACCTCGGTAAAGCCGTGGAGCCGCCTCATCCGCGCGAGCAGAATGGGCCCCCACTTCACCAGGTCATCGAGGTTTTCGCTCTGGATCGTGTACTGAAACTCCGCATTGCTGCCGCGTCCGCCGATATGCAGGTCCTGGCCGGCTTGCAAAAACACGCGCGCGCCCTGCACCGAGTTGAGCTTCGGACGCAGGCGGGCGATCAACTCGCTGGCGCTCACGTCGCGAAATCTGCGGCCCTTGAGGGCCAGGAAGATGTTTCCCGCGTTGATCGGGCCCTGCCCACCGGTAAAGGCCGTCACGTTGCTGATCGCTGGATCGGAATTCAGAATGTCCGAGTAACGCTTCGTCAGCCCCTGCATCATCTGGAACGAAGCGTCCTGGGGACCCTGAATGCCGCCGACCACCGTTCCATTGTCCTGCTCCGGGAAAAATCCCTTGGGCACGATCACGAGCAGATAGATGTTCACCGCAATCGTGACGAATAGAATCGCCAGGGTAAATGCCGGGTGCCGCAGAACCGCCCGCAGGGCCCTTTCATAGCTGTGCAGCAGCCAGTTCACAATGCCTTCGCTGGCGCGATAGAGGCCTCCGTGCCCGCCCGGGTCTTCCTGTTTAAGCAATCTCGAGCACATCATCGGCGTGGTCGTAAGGGAAACGGCCAGCGACACCAGGATCGAAACCGAAAGCGTCACCGCAAATTCCCGGAACAGCCGCCCGATAATCCCGCCCATCAGCAGAATGGGAATAAAGACAGCCACGAGCGACAAGCTGATCGAGAGCACCGTGAATCCGATTTCGCTCGCGCCGCGCAGCGCCGCCTCCAGCGGACGCATGCCCTTCTCCATGTACCGCGTGATGTTTTCGATCACCACAATCGCATCGTCCACCACGAATCCGGTGGAAATCGTCAGCGCCATCAGCGACAGGTTATCCAGGCTGTACCCGAACAGATACATCGCCCCGAAGGTTCCAATCAGCGACACCGGCACCACCACCGCCGGAATCATGGTGGCGCGCGGGCTGCGCAGGAAGAAAAACACCACCAGAATTACCAGACACACCGAGACGCACAACGCGCGTTCCACATCCCGCACCGAGGTACGAATGGTGACCGTCCGGTCCAGCAGTATCTGCAGATCGATCCCCGGCGGAATCGCCGCTTTCAGCGACGGCAGCGCTGCCCGCACGCGGTCAACCGTATCGATAATATTCGCGCCGGGCTGCCGGAAGATGATCACCGGGATGGCGTTCTTGCCGTTGACATACCCGGAGACGCGCAGGTTTTCAACCGAGTCAGTCACCTGCGCCACATCCGACAGCTTGATCGCCGCGCCTTTGTGGTATCCCACGATCAACGACAAGTAATCCTTCGCCTTGAGCAGCTGGTCGTTCGCCAGAATATTCGCGGTGGTCGTATCGTCGGAGATCTGCCCCTTGGGGATGTTCGCATTCTGGGCGTTCAGCAGGTTGCGCACATCCGGCAAGCCGAGTCCGTAGCTGTTCAATTGGGTCGGGTTGACGTCGACGCGCACCGCCGGCAGCGCGCCTCCTCCCACGAATACCTGCCCCACGCCCTGACACCTGTGAAAGGCTCTGCTGCATGATCGTCGACGCGGCGTCGTAGAGCTGCCCGCGGTCGAGCGAGCTGGAGGTCAATCCCACGATCATCACCGGCGCGTCCGACGTATTCACCTTGCGGTAGATCGGATTGCTCGGCAGGTTGGACGGAAGAAAGCTGCGCGCTGCGTTGATGGCGGCCTGGACATCTCTTGCCGCGCCATCGATGTTGCGGTTCAGGTCAAACTGCAGCGTGACGCTCGTCGTTCCCAGATAGCTGGCCGACGTCATCTCCGTCACGCCTGCGATCCGGCCGAACTGGCGTTCGAGAGGCGTCGCGATCGACGAAGCCATGATCTCCGGGCTAGCCCCGGGCAACGACGCCCCCACCGTAATAGTCGGAAAATCAATCTGCGGAAGCGGCGCGATCGGCAGAAAGAAGAAGGCCACGGCCCCAGCAAGCGCAATGGCCACCGTCAAAAGGGACGTTGCGACGGGGCGGTGGATGAATGGCGAAGATAAGCTCATCGGTAACTTAAGCGGCGTTTTTGCACTCTAAAGGCGATGCCGTTGGCTCTCGGTTACGCAAAGGTACCAGCCGAGCGCGCGTTCCTTCGCTTTCAAGTGTACATGAGTCGGATGCGCCCGGAAGCCGTTACGTTTCAGCCTCAGGAGTGCTCGATTCGGGAGTCGCCTGCCTCCGTTCTTCTCGCCTCCGCTTCTCGCCTCTGCCCCTGCTTTTGCTTTTGCCTTCGCTTTTAGGTGTCATCCTGAGCCCATACGCGCGCAGCGCGGATGGGTGAGGGATCCGCTTCTTCTTTTTCGGGCGCCCGGAGAGTTTTCTCTTCCTTCCCGCCCGATACAAAGTAAGCTGATACTGTGACGCCGCCCGAAACCGCCTCGCCTCCGCCAGAAAAAGACTGCGTCTTCTGCCAGATTGCCAGCCGCGAGAAGGAAGCAAAGGTGGTGTTCGAAGACGGCACTTCGCTGGCTTTCCTCGATGCCCGCCCTTTATTCCCCGGCCATTGCCTCCTCATCCCGAAAGCGCATTACGAGACCATCGCCGACGTTCCCAAACACCTCATCGGCACCCTATTCTCCAACGCCCAGGATCTCGCCGCCGTGGTCAAAAGCGCCATGCAGGCGGAGGGAACCTTCGTCGCCGCGAACAACACGGTCAGCCAGAGCGTGCCGCATTTTCACATCCACATCGTGCCGCGCCGGCGCAAAGACGGACTGCGCGGATTTTTCTGGCCTCGACACGCCTATTCGAGTGAAGATGAAATGAATGCTGTCCGGGATATCTTGCGCGCCGAAGTGAAGGCACAAATCCCAAACCGCTAACCTCAGCGCGAGGGCGTAACCCACGATGACCCTAAAAAAATATCAAGAGAAGCGGCGTTTCGACGTCACCACCGAGCCTTCCGGCGGCGAGCGCGCGCCGCAGAAGAAGCCGTCAAAATTGATCTTCGTGGTGCAGAAGCACCGCGCCACGCAGCTTCATTACGACTTCCGCCTGGAATGGAACGGCGTCCTTCTTTCCTGGGCCGTTCCCAAGGGACCATCGCCCGATCCGTCGGTGAAGCGCCTGGCGATGCAGGTGGAGGACCACCCGATCGAGTACGCCACGTTTGAAGGCGTGATTCCCGAAGGGGAGTATGGCGGCGGCACCGTGATGGTGTGGGATCAGGGCACCTGGGAACCCGAGCAACCCGACGTAGATGCCGCGCTCAAGAAGGGCGACCTGAAGTTCACGCTGCATGCAAAGAAACTGCATGGCTCCTGGGTGCTCGTCCGCACGCGCGGATTCGGCGGCAGTTCGGGCAAACCTTCGTGGCTCCTCATCAAGCATCGCGACCAGTATGCTTCGACTGCGGACATTGCCGCCGACGAGCCTCGATCAGCCATATCCGGCCGCCTTCTCGCCGAGATCGCGCGCGACGAAAGCGGCGACGTGGAGAAAGCCGCTACCGGTGATCCCGTCGAGAAAGCAGCGGCCAGGAAAGCCTCGCCAGCAGCGAAGAAGTCGCTGAAAGCCCGGAGCAAAAGCGCGTAGCGACTTGCGCGACTTGGGCCGTTGCCGTTGCGGGTGCCCCACCCTTGCGCTTTTCCAAGGGTGGGTCTTCGCGACATGGAGAGCCGCAAAACAATTCCGCTATTTGATCCTCAGCAGAAGAATCACATCCAGCAGCGCTAGAATCGCGATGGCAAACTCCACGATAAACGAGCGCGCCTCGTTGAACTGATCCACCATCACGTCGTAGAGCTCCCCCACCGTGCGCAGCTTTTCATCCACGAGGCTGCGGTAGTCCGGGACGCCCATGCGCGTCGCCGCCAGCCGGTAAAGCCGCGCATAATAAATGTCGCTCACGAACTTGATGGCGTTGTCGATGCGTTCGGTAAGGTCCATCACATCCAGCCGAATCGTGTTGAACCGCTTGGCGTCCCGCGGAACGCTCCACCGCGACAACAGCACATTTCTTCTGCGTTCCAGAGCGGTATACACGTCGGAGAGCAACTGGCTCATCAGTCCATCGTAGTAGCGGAATTCCAGCAGCTGCATTTTGGCGTATTCGAGCACCTGGTTGGTGGCCGCGGCGTCCTCGCCACGGTCGTAGACCAGCGCGGCGGAGGCTCCAGCCACGACCAGATCGGAGGCGTAATAGGAAATACTTGATTGCAGGATTTCCTCGGTGACTCCGGGGGCAAGCGGCGTAAGTTCTCCGCGGACAAGTTGAGCGATTTTTTGCCCGTGCGCCGAGAGCAACTCGGTGCCGCTCAACGGCCCCTCGGGCCGCTGCACCTGCTCCAGGTTAATTACGAGGTAATCCTCCTGCAGCCAATCCTTCACCGGGCGTATCACCGAAGGCGCCAGCCGCTCGAGGTGCTGCCTCACCAACTCCCGGGCGTATGGCTCCACGTTCACTGTGTCCATCCAGCGCGAAGCCTGCCGCAGAAGCGACTCCCAGTCGCATTCGAAAGGAGTCATCGAGCTGCACCACCACCACAGCGAACGCGTAATATTTGATCGAGCAGAGAATCCGTTCGCCCGTGCCCAAGATCGATAGCCTGAGCCGGCTCGACGATCGGAGCATGCTCGAAGCGAACATACTCCGGCGTGCCGCGCGGAAACACGCGCTTCACCGTTCCGCCGCGCGGGCCAAGCAGCTCGCGGAGTTTGTCGAGGTCGAACGCCTCTGCAACGTCATAGAGGAGAAGGATCCGGAAGCAGCCTCGAAGAATCACAGCTCGTTGTACCATCGAATCGGGCGGTCCGGCGAAAGTAAAAGCAGGCAGCCCCGTTCCCACCGTGACGCCTGGGCGCGCCGCAACTCGCTCCGGATAAAAGAATACGAAATCGTCAAGGTGCTTCGATTCTTGGGAAAGCTGGCACATTTCCCCCCGGGAAAGCCTTGCGGAAAAACGCTCGACTCGCCGATGCTATTCTTGAAACAATCGAAATCATCCAATATTTCGACTCAGCATTCGATAGCGAAGGAATTTCATGGACCTCATGGATCGGAATAACGCCGGCAGCCCCCGGTTCCCCAACCTTCCCCAGCGGATTCGCGGATTAGAGCGGCTGGTCTACAACCTGTGGTGGAGCTGGAATCGCGCGGCGCGCGAGATGTTCCGGGCCCTCGATCTGCAGGCATGGCTCAACAGCGCGAGCAATCCCCTGCGCATGCTGACCATGGTTTCCCAGGAAACGCTGGAGAAGGCCGCCAGAAATCCGGAATTCCTCGAGCGCTACGACGCGGTGATGGCCTATTTCGAAGCCGAGGTCGCTTCGCCCTCGGGCTGGTATACCGCCGAGTTCGGGCGCCCCACCGCACCCATCGCCTATTTTTCGGCGGAGTACGCGTTTCACAATTCCCTGCCCTTGTACGCGGGCGGCCTCGGCGTGCTCGCCGGCGATTACATCAAGGAATGCAGCGATCTCGCCGTGCCGGTCGTGGCGGTGGGGCTGATTTATTCCCGCGGCTATGTCTCGCAGAAACTCCGCGACGATGGCTGGCAGGAGGATCAGGAAAACGTCCTCGACCGCAGCTTCGATCCGGTGCGACCGGTGCTCGACGCGAACAACAAGCCGCTCACGGTGCAGGTGCCGCTCTTCGACCCGCCGGTCCACGTACTGGTCTGGCGAGCCGACATCGGCCGCGTTCCCGTGTATCTGCTCGACACCGACGTGGAGACCAACCAGCCATGGGACCGCGCCATCGGCAACCGGCTCTACATCACCGAATCCGAGCAGCGGCTGCGCCAGGAAATCGTGCTGGGCATCGGCGGCATGTGCGTGCTGGAGGCGCTGGGAATACAGCCGGCCGGAATTCACATCAACGAGGGCCATCCCGGGCTCGCGCTGCTCGAACGGGTGCGCATGTTCGTCCAGAAGGGCATGCCCTTCCGCGACGCGTTCAACAAGGTGCGCGAAAGCTCCATGTTCACCACCCATACCCCGCTGACCGCCGGCACCGACGTATTTCCCTATCCGCTGTTCGAAAAATACATCAGCCACGCCTACGACAGATTCGGCACCGACCGCGATACCCTCTTGCAGCTCGGCGTATATCCGCCCGACCCAAGTTCCGGTTTCAACATGACCGCGTTCGCCCTGCGCATGACGAAATACTGCAACGCCGTCAGCAAAAAACATGCCGAAGTCGCGAGGCAGATGTGGGCCAGCATCTGGCCGGATAAGAAAGAACAGGACGTTCCCATCGCCGCCATCACCAACGGAGTTCACCTGCTCACCTGGATGGACCCCATCTGGCTACAGCCTCTTCTCGACAAATACCTCGGGCCCGGATTGGGGGCGCGACCAGGACCGCCCGGGAATCTGGGAACTGGTGCGGAAGATACCGGACTCGAATCTGTGGCGGCTGCGGCGGCGCTTGAAGGGTTTACTAATCGACGAGATCAACGAACGCGCGCGCGAGCGCTGGCAGAATAAGCGCGTGCGGGCCGAAAGCGTGATTGCCTTCGGCGCTCTGCTCGAGCCGGAAGTGTTCACCATCGGTTTCGCGCGCCGCTTCACCGGCTACAAGCGACCGGACCTCATCCTCTACGATCTCGACCGCCTCAAGCGCCTGCTCACGAATCCATTACACCCGGTGCAGATTATCTTTGCCGGGAAGGCGCATCCGTCGGATGTGGAGGGTGCGCGGATTATCCAACGGGTGTTTCGGCTCGCGCAGGATTCCGATTTCGGCGCCCGCGTCGCCTTCGTCGAGGATTACGACCAGCACCTCGCGCAGCGCATGGTACGGGGCGTCGACGTGTGGCTCAACAATCCCATCCCTCCCCTGGAGGCCAGCGGCACGAGCGGAATGAAAGCCAGCATGAACGGCGTTCCCAACCTTTCCGTCCTCGATGGCTGGTGGCTGGAGGGATACAACGGAGAAAACGGCTGGGCCTTCGGAAATGGCGCGATCGAAGCCGACCGCAACAAGGAAGATGCCGCGGCCATTTACGATTTACTCGAACAAAAGATCGTTCCGTCCTACTACGACCGGTCCGAAGATGAAATTCCCCACGGCTACCTGCAGGTAATGAAAGCCGCGATCAAGACCGTCGCCCCGCAGTTCAGCACGCGCCGCATGGTTAAGGAGTACGTCAGCCAGTTCTACATCCCGGCGCTGGGAATCACCGCCCCCAAGGTGTAAAGCATCCCGGGAACGCCAATCTCCCGATTGGGGCAGTGGCTGGGGTGGATGGTTCGATCTTCTCGTGCGCCTGATTAGT